>NZ_JBLFFI010000001.1:0-1796353 GCF_051400595.1 Sphingomonas larreae | reverse complement strand
CGCACCTTGAATGCGCCAGACCCGCAGACCACCGTCCACATGTCCCTTCATCTTAACCTACAATGTCAAAGAGCCGCCGACGAAGAAACCGGACACCACACCCTCCCCCATCCTTCAATCGGGGAGAACAGTGTCCATCCTATCTGGCGACCGACCCAGAAGCACCGCCTCAGCAGCACCCTCCGTCCGGTGAAGCGGCATATATGGACCACTCTCGCACCGGTCAAACACTTTTTGCAATTTTATGTCGGTCTCGCGCCAAACCCGCAGAAAACCGCGCTTTTCTCGACCCGCACCGGCCAGCGCGCGCGGCGAATCACCGGATCAGCCAGCACGCGGCGAGTCGCCCGGCCTCCTCCGCACGCGCGATCACACCTGCTGGATATAGTCGCGCATCGCTGCGGCCTCCGCCTCGATCCGCTCGATGCGATATTTGACGAGGTCGCCGATTGACACGATCCCGCACAACGTCCCCGCGTCGACCACCGGGAGGTGACGGATACGTCGCTGCGTCATCAGCGACAGCGCGGCGAGCACGGGATCGCTCGGCGCGGCCGTCAGCGCAGGTGCGGTCATCACCTCGACGACGCGGGCCTGGAGCACACCGCTATCCCCGCCGGCGAGCAGCCGCACGACATCGCGTTCGGAGAACATGCCGTGTACCGCGCCATCCGCCACCACCGGCAGCGCGCCGATGCGATGCTCCGCGAGCAGCGTGAGCGCATCAGCGACCGTGATATCAGGGCTGGCGACGACGATATCGGCGCCCTTGCCGCGCAGGATGGCAGCGATGGTCATGACCCTCTCCTCCGTCGGGCGGCACCGACGCGGGTGACGGCTCCGCGGCGCATCATCCTCTCTTCGCGGAGCAATGCAAGCGACGGAGTAGGACGGCGTTCACACGCAGACGGAACGGCGCAACGCCGGATCTGGGGAAAGGCGCGGTGGCGCGATGAGGGCGCTCGCGCGATGGCGCCTCCCGATCGTCACCGCATCGCGCCGGAAAAAGCCGTCCTGCGCATCCTCATGACCTGTGGCGGCCCCCGTGCGAGATGCCGCCGCCCCGGTCATCTTCAACCTGGCGCGGACACGCCGCGCTCCGCTTCGATCGCGCGCCGTAACGCAAGAAGGGCCGGCATCCTCACGGATACCGACCCTTCCCGATGTCTCACCGTTGCGTGGCGCTCACTCGGCCGGCGAGGCCTCCGCGGCGGCACGAACGCGGCGGCGACGCGGCTTGGCGACGGGCTCGTCGCCCTCGACCGACTCGATCGCGGCGCCGAGCGCCGGCGGCAGCCGATCGATACCGAGCTCGGGCTCGCGCTCCGCCTCGCTAGCGGCGGCGGGCACCGCGGCGGCGTCGACCGCCGCCTCGTCGCGCGGCTTGCGCCCGCGGCGGCGACGCGGCGCGGCCTCCTCGCCCTCGCTCACCGCGACATCGTTCGCCGGCGCGGCGCTCTCGCGCGGCGCGACATCGACCGCCTCGGCTGCTTCACGCTGCGGACGACGCTCCTCGCGACGACTGTCCCGGCGCGGCTCGCCCGGCTCGCGCGCATCGCGGCGGCCATCACCGTCACGGCGCGACTCCTCGCGACGGCCGTCATCGCGTCGGCCCTCTTCACGGCGGCCCTCATCGCGGCGGTTACCCTCGCGCTCACGCCGCGGCTCGGCCTCGCTGACGCGCTGCTGCTCCTCCGCGCGGATCGGCTCACCCTCGTCGCCGAAGTCATCGCCGTCGTCGAACGCGTCGAAATCGTCCCGCGGACGGCGCTGATACGGCTGATCGTCGGAGCGGCCGCGCTGATCGGCGAGCACCCGGAAATAATGGTCCGCGAACTGGAGGTAATATTCGGTATTAACCCGATCGCCCGCCATCTGCGCGTCGCGCGCCATGTTGCGATATTTTTCGTGCAGCTGGGCCGCGTTGCCGCGCGCGCGGCTGTCGATCCGATTGCCGCTGTCACGCTGCCCCTGGCCGCCGCCACCCTGACGCTGCTGGCCACCACCACGGCCGCGACGGCGACCGTTCTGACGGTTGTTGATCAAATCACTGTCCTCGTCCTGGAACCAAAACCGGCACTTGCTCCCGCTACACGGGTTGCAGTCGTTCCCCGGCGCCGCGCGTGCCGGGCACCGCAGGCCTGCCATGCCGCCGGACTGCAGCGGCTGATGACGAAGGGAGGGCCATTGCGCCCATCCAACACAACAAATGTCGTTGAGTTCGCGTGCCCCGACGCAGTCTGTAACGGCTCGGCATGCGTTCTCAAAGCAAAATATGGGGACGCGCCGGCAGCGAATCAAGCCGTGACGACGAGACAGCGGTCGCGCCCGGCGAGGTCCTGCCGCACCCGTACCGCCAGCCCGGCGACGCGGAACAGCGCTGCCGCGCTCTCCCCCTGGTCGGCGCCGATCTCGACGCAGGCGACACCGCCGGGCGCGAGCAACGCGCCGAGCTGCGGCGCGATCCCGCGATAGTCGTCGAGCCCGTCCGCTCCTGCGAACAAGGCGCTTGCTGGCTCATAGTGGCGCACCTCGTCGGGCAACACCGCGTCCTGCGCGACATAGGGCGGGTTGGCCAGCACCAGATCGAAGCGCTCGCGCAGCCCCGCGCCCCAGTCGCCCGGGGCGAAAGCGGCGCGCGCCGCAACGCCGAGCGCCACGGCATTGGCCCGCGCCTGCGCGAGCGCCGCCTCCGAGCGGTCGACGCCAAGCCCGGTGGCGTGCGGCCACTCGGCCAGCGCCGCGAGCAGCAGCGTGCCCGGCCCCGTGCCGAGGTCGAGCACGCGCGCCGGAGCGGCTTCGCCGAAGTGCGCAAGCGCGGCCTCGAGCAGCGTTTCGCTGTCGGGCCGCGGGATCAGGGCGCCGGGAGCAACCCCGAGCTCGATCGTCCAGAAGGCGCGCGTGCCGGTGATATAGGCGACCGGCTCCTGCTGCGCGCGGCGCTCCACCAGCGCGGCGAAACTTGCCGGCGCCGTCCAGTCGTCGAGCGTCAGCAGCAGCCGCTCGCGCGTGATGCCGAGCGCGTGCGCGAGCAGCAGCTCGGCATCGAGCCGCGCGGTGTCGGAGAATGCGAAACGCGCGGCGGCGTCGCGAAGCGCGTGGCGGGCGGCGGTCATGGGCGCTTCCTCGCCACGCCGTGCTCCTGCGCGCGCAGGAACACGGGGACCGGTTCACGCGACGACGCGAAGACGCGACGCAGGAGGAAGATGTTCACGTGAAGGCGCGCAGGCGCAAAGAGCGAGCGTCTGCCTCCGCCGGCAGCGCTTCCACCCTTATCCCTCTGTGTAGAGCGTACGCCACCGCGCCCGCCCTTGCTCCGCGCCTCCGCGCCTCCGCGCCTCCGCATAACAACATCTTCGCGTCGTCGCGTCTTCGCGTGAGCTGCCACCGGATGTGCCTCGAGCGGAACGCTCCGACGACGCGCGCCCTAGAGCCGAGGCGAGGCGAGCGCGTGCCGTGCCGTCTGACGCTAGGCCGCATCCAGCGTCGCCAGCCGCTCGGCCTCGTCCTCCGCGATCAGCGCGCCGATCAGCTCGTCCATCTCGCCCTGAAGGATTTCGGGCAGACGGTGGAGCGTGAGGTTGATGCGGTGGTCGGTCACGCGCCCTTGCGGGAAATTGTAGGTGCGGATGCGTTCGGAGCGATCGCCCGAGCCGACCATCGCCTTGCGCGTCCCCGAGCGCTCGCTCGCCAGCCGCTCGCGCTCCGCCTCGTACAGCCGCGTGCGCAGCACCTTGAGCGCCTTGGCCTTGTTCTTGTGCTGCGACTTCTCGTCCTGCTGGATCACCACCAGCCCGGTCGGCAGGTGGGTGATCCGTACCGCGCTGTCGGTGGTGTTGACCGACTGGCCGCCCGGGCCCGACGAACGATAGACGTCGATGCGCAGGTCCTTGGCCTCGTCGATCTGGACGTCGACCTCCTCCGCCTCGGGCAGCACCGCGACCGTCGCCGCCGAGGTGTGGATGCGCCCGCCGCTCTCGGTGACGGGCACGCGCTGGACGCGGTGCACCCCGCTCTCGAACTTGAGCCGCGCAAACACGCCCGCGCCGGTGACACTGGCGACCACCTCCTTGTAGCCCCCGGCGTCGCTGTCCGAGGCGGAGATCAGTTCGACGCGCCAGCCCTGCCGCTCGGCATAGCGCTGGTACATGCGGAACAGGTCCCCCGCGAACAGCGCCGCCTCGTCGCCGCCGGTGCCGGCCCGCAACTCCAGCATCGCCGAGCGCTGGTCGGCGGCGTCGCGCGGCAGCAGCGCGAGCGCGAGCCGCCGGTCGGCGTCGGCGAGCGCGGCGCGATTGTCGCGCAACTCCTCCTCCGCCATCGCGCGCAGCTCGGCGTCGGCGTCCTCGGTCATCACCGCGAGGCTCTCCGCCTCCTGGCGCAGGCGGCGCACCTCGCCCGCGGCGAGCGCGACCGGCTCAAGCTCGGCATATTCCTTCGAGATCTGGACGAAGCGCTCGCCCTCCAGCGCGCCGCTCGCCATCATCGCGGCGAGCTCGTCGCGCCGCGCCTCGATCTGCCGGATACGGTCGAGCGAGATCGCGGTCATGCGGCGGCCATTGCGACGCGGATGCCGGGAGCAGCCCGGCGCGACGTGGACGAGCGGCCACACGTCGCCACGCGGCGAACAATCCCTCCCGGCACGAGGAGGATGGAGACCGCCCTCACGCCAACGCCTCCGCCGCGCGCGCCACCTCGCCGCGCAGCAGCCGCGCGCGCGTCGTCACCGCCTCACCGTCGTGCGCGAACACCAACGTCTCCGCCGGCTCCAGCTTGAGCGCCTTGTCGTAGCGCTTCTTCGGCGAACCCGTCGCGACCAGCTCGGCGGCGATGCCGCCGCGCCGCAGCCGCGCCAGCGCCGCGCTCGCCGCGCCGGCGGCGCGCTCGTCCTCGACCACCAGCACCACGTCAGGCCGCTCCGCCGCGGGTTCCTCGAGCAACATCGCGAGCCGCTCAATCCCCGCGGCCCAGCCCACGCCCGCGGTCGCGGGGCCGCCAAGGCTCTCGACCAGCCCGTCGTAGCGCCCGCCCGCCAGCACCGTACCCTGCGCCCCGAGCCGGTCGGTGACGAACTCGAACGCGGTGTGACGATAATAATCGAGCCCGCGCACCAGCCGTGCGTCGCGCTCCCAGCGCACCCCGGCGGCATCGAGCCCGGCGGTCACCGCGTCGAAGAAGGCACGCGCCGCCGCGGTGAGATAGGCGTCGATGTCGGGCGCGCTGTCGGCGACCGGGCGGTCGCGGGGGTCCTTCGAATCGAGGATGCGCAGCGGGTTCTTGTCGAGCCGCGTCAGGCTGTCCTCGCTCAGCTCGCCGCGATGCGCCGCGAAATGCGCCACCAGCGCGGCGCGCCACGCCTCGCGCGTCTCCGCGTCGCCGAGCGTGTTGAGCTTGAGCGTGACGCCCTCGGCGATGCCGAGCTCGTGGAGCAGCTGGTCGGCCAGCGTCAGCAGTTCGACATCGGCGGCGGGCTCGGGCGCGCCGAGAATCTCGGCGTCGATCTGGTGGAACTGGCGATAGCGCCCCTTCTGCGGCCGCTCGTAGCGGAACACCGCGCCCGAGGTGACCAGCTTGAGCGGCGCATATTGCTGCCAGCCGTTGCTGATATAGGCGCGCGCGATCCCCGCGGTGAACTCGGGGCGCAGCGTCAGCATGTCGCCGCTTCGGTCGGGGAAGGAGTACATCTCCTTGGAGACGACGTCGGTGGTCTCGCCGATCGAGCGCGCGAACACCTGCGTGTCCTCGAACACGGGTATCTCGACCCTCTCGAAACAGTACAGGCGGCGCACGCGATCGAACCCGTCGAGTACGCGCGCGAAGCGGCGCTGCTCGCCGCGGAAGATGTCCTGGGTGCCGCGGACACGGGCGGGTGACTGGATACGGCTCATGATGGGTCGGCGTATCTAGGCGAGCGGTCGCGCGAGCGCTAGCCAATTGGCGCATGTCCACCGACCCAACCCGCGACTCCGCGGCCCACCCGCTTCCACCGCGCTGGTGGGGCATCGGGCGCCGCCTCGCACCGCCACGCTTCGTGCTGTTCGTGCTGGTGTTCGCCGGCGCGCTCGCCGGCGCGATCCCGCACCTCGGCAAGGGGCGCGGCGTGATGGTCGCATTCGACGGCGCCGCTGTCGTCTTCCTCGTCTCGATGGTGCCGCTGTTCCGCCACGACACCCCGGCGCAGATGCGCCGCGCCTCGCGCGCCAACGACGCCAATCGCGCGCTGCTGCTCGCGGTCACCGGCGCGGTGACGCTGGCGATCCTGGTCGCGGTCGAATCGGAGCTCAAGGGCAATGAGAGCGGCATAGGCAAGCTGCTGGTGATCGGCACCTTGGTGCTGGCGTGGCTGTTCTCGAACATGGTCTATGCGCTGCACTACGCGCATCTGTTCTACATGCCGGCCAAAGCGGGCGGCGACTCCAAGGGGATCGACTTTCCCGGCACCGCCGCGCCGGACTATTGGGACTTCCTCTATTTCAGCTACACGCTGGGCATGACCTTCCAGACCTCCGACGTGACGATATCGGCGGCGGCGGTGCGCCGCGTGGTGCTGGGCCAGTGTCTCGCCGGATTCGTCTTCAACCTGGGCGTGATCGCGTTCAGCATCAACGTGCTCGGCTCCAGCTGACCCGCGCGGGCGCCGTGGCCGCGGCGCCACGCTCCGCCGCCCTCGTCGATCCGGGGCGGCAAACCCGTGTCTTGGTAACCACTTCTCCACCGCTCCCCGGTTAACCACCCGGCTCAGACTTCTGTCTTTCGGGGAATCGCATGTTCGCGGGTATCGGCCTGGTAGTCCTTCTGGCGATGGTGTTCGGCGGCTTCGCCATCACCGGCGGTGCGCTCGGCCCGGTGTTCCACGCCATCCCGCACGAGATGCTGATCATCGGCGGCGCCGCCGCCGGCGCGCTGATCATCGGCAACTCGGGCAAGGAACTCAAGGCGATGGGCGGCGGCATCGCCAAGGTCTTCAAAGGCCCCAAGTACAAGAAGCAGGATTATCTCGACGTCATCTTCCTGGTGTCGAAGCTGATGAAGATGCTGCGCATGGAGGGCCCGATCGCGCTCGAGCCGCACGTCGAGGATCCCAAGTCGTCCGCGGTCTTCGCCGAATATCCCAAGCTGCTCAAGGACCACACGCTGGTGAACCTGATCGCGGACACGCTGCGCCTGGTCGTGGTGTCGTCGGGCACGCTCGACGTTCACGCGGTCGAGGACGTGATGGACAATGCGATCAAGACCCACCACCATGAGGTCGAGAGCCCCCACCATACGCTGCAGAGCCTCGCGGACGCGCTGCCCGCGCTCGGCATCGTCGCCGCGGTGCTCGGCATCGTGAAGACGATGGGTTCGATCGACAAGCCGCCGTCGGTGCTCGGCGGGATGATCGGTTCGGCGCTGGTCGGCACCTTCATGGGCGTGCTGCTCGCTTATGGTATCGTCAATCCGCTCGCCAGCCGGCTCCAGCAGGTGATCTCGGCCGACGGCGCGATCTACCATGTCGTCAAGCAGATCATCATCGCCTCGCTGCACGGCCACCCGCAGCCGCTGGTGATCGAGGCGGCGCGCTCGGGGATCGACCACAAGAACCAGCCCGGCTTCGCCGAGGTGTTCGACGGCCTGCGCGGCAAGTAAGGCGGGGAGCGACTGAGCCATGGCCAAGGCCCCGCACGGCGCGAACGTTCCGCCGAAGATCATCTACAAGAAGATCTATATCGAAGGCGGCGGCGGCCACCACGGTGGCGCGTGGAAGGTCGCCTATGCCGACTTCGTCACCGCGATGATGGCGTTCTTCCTGCTGCTCTGGCTGCTCGGCGCCACCACCGAGAAGCAGCGCAAGGGCATCGCCGACTATTTCGCACCGACGCTGATCGACAAGAAGCGCGTCGGCATCGGCGGCAACGGGCTGTTCGGCGGCGAGTCGATCACCTCGGAGACCAAGATGGGGCCGAAGGCGGGCATGTCGTCGATCCGCTCGCTCGCGGTGGTGACCGTGACGAACCAGGGCGAGGTCAAAGGCTTCGGCACGAAGGGCTCGCTCCGCAGCGCGTCGCAGGCGGCCAAGGAGGACGTGAAGAACTTCCAGAAGCTGCGCGACGAGGTGATGAAGCGCATCGCCGAGACCAAGGCGCTGGCGCGGCTGGCCAAGCACATCCGCTTCACGATGACGCCGCAGGGGCTGCGGATCGATCTGGTGGACGACGCGGACTATTCGATGTTTGCGCTCGGCACCACCGCGCTGGAGTCGGAAGCGTCCGAGCTGATCGGGCTGGTGGCGCGCGGGATCAAGGACATGCCCAATCCGATCATGGTGCGCGGGCATACCGACAGCCTCGCCTTCGGCGATCCGCGCGCGATGAACAACTGGATGCTGTCCTCGGGTCGCGCCGAGGCGACGCGCCGCCGGCTCGCGCTGGCGGGGCTGCCCGAGGCGCGCTTCAACCGGATCGAGGGCGTGGCGGACCGCGAGCCGATGATCGCGGACAACCCGCAGGACCCGCGCAACCGCCGCGTTGCGATCACCCTGCTGTACCGCGCGGGCACTTTCGGGGAGTGAGGAAGCGATCCCCTAACCGCGTCGCGGTTGCGCTGAGACGTGCCACCGCGTCGATGACGTCGAAGCGCCGATCCGGAAGAGCGATCTATAATAAACGGACCTACAGTAGCAGGGAAAACATCCGCTATGATAAGGCCCGCCTCGCCCTTTCTGGCAACAATTACAGCGTTGGCACGATCCACGCCGCTATCGAGAACAGCAGACTCCTCTGACACCGCGACCATGTCGGGGACGTATGCGACAGATACCCCGGCGATCTTGGACAAGGTCAAGCGGGCGCATGGCACGATGACGCGCGCGCAGCTAGACAATGCCGATCGATTTGCTCGAGAAGCAGCGGCGATCAGTAGATCCCAAGGACTTTCCCCAGGAAAATACGATTTTACAAGACTTAGCCAGAAGCAAGTCACGACAATTTGCAGCGATTTCATCGTTAATCACGGTATAGATCCGGAGCAAATGCCCGAACTCAGCGACGATATCTTGCCTCCCTATGTTACCAGCGCGGACCAACCATTTGATCACCTAAAATGCCTAGCAGACAGCCGGGCGTTTGCCAAATCGGTGGCCAGGGCGGACATAGTGTCGAAGATCGATGACACCGTTAAGTTTATTAGCTTATATCATAAGAAGAACAATAGAATGATTTAACTGGTTAGCGTGGGTGAAATATTTTTCGACTGCACCCACGCATTTGCCCATCTAGCTACTTAATGTAATATTGTGTGCTAGCACTGCCGCCGTTACCCCCAGCTTCGTATCTGAACGAACCAGAGGGATTGGCACTCCCGGTGATGACTGCCGGATCGAAGCGCCATAGTTGCTTAGATCCAATACTATCCTCACCTACAAGGCAAGTCGTAGGCTGGTCCGAACTTCCACACACAAGCTGGTCACGTGCATTTGCAGACGACGGCAGGCCCTGTGAGAATGTCGCATTCCTCCACGTTGCCTGACCAATCTCTAGAACGGTTACTTCAATAAACGAACGGCCGTGATCGTTTGCAGTGCTAGATGCATTTGACGATTCACTCTCACTTCCGCCATTTTCAGATTGCACGTTAATGACGCGAACTGAAGTTACTGGAGGAGCCGGCGAAGCATATAAAGGACTTGCGATAAGAGCCAAAGACAACGAGCTCATCGCAACCAAGCACCTTTTCACTTTTAATCTCCTCTACAATTGCGTCAGACGCATGGAGGTTATATACAGTTCTAACAATCTCATTAGTTATTTATTAGATATCCACTACTTGATTTGCATTTTTTTTGTTTTTAGGCGTTGTAATCAGTTTGGACATAAACAGCCTTCATACCGAGACTGAAGATTTCTATTCACTATCCGGCAGTCAACTAGTAGATGCTCCCCTCGCATGGAGGCGACGCGCCGCCGGCTCGCGCTGGCGGGCCTGCCCAAGGCGCGCTTCAACGGGATCGAGGGGGTGGCCGACCGCGAGCCGATGATCGCTGACAGCCCGCAGGATTCGGGCAAACGCCGCGTCGCGATCACGCTGCTACCGCGCGGGCAATTTCGGGGACTGGACGATACCCTCCCTCCTTTCCAGGGAGAGTCGCTCCCCTCCTGCAGGAGAGAAGGCGCGGTAGGACGTCTATGCGCGCCCGGCGCGGGTGGCGAACCGCACCCGCCGCTACCGCGCCTTTCTCACATCAGCGGCGGCCGCGGGTCGACATGGGTGCGGCGCGAGACGTGCCGGCGCAGCCCGATCAACGGGCGCAGCGGCCCGATCGCGCGCCCCGCCAGGTAGAAGCTCCAGCATCCCGCCACCGTCGCCGCCACCAGCAGCGCGAACGCGGCCCCGCCCGGCAGCGCGAGCGGTCGCAGCGCATAGGCCGCCAGCACGATGATCGACTGGTGCACGAGATAGAACGGGAACACCGCCTCGGTCAGCATCGGCCGCCAGCGCTGGTCGCGATTCCAGTGGCCGTCGGCATAACCGATCAACGCCGCCACCGCCGTCCAGCCCTCCACCGCGCGCGCGATCGCGAAGGTCTCGCCCCAAGGATAGGGCATGGTGTTGCCCGGCCAGCGGATCTCGATCCCGGCGACGACCGCATAGGCGGCGAGCGCGAGCGCGGCCGACGCCTTCCACTGGCGCACGAACGCGGCCAGCGTGCGGGGCGCACAGGCGAGCGCGTAGCCGAACAGGAAGGCGGGGAAATAGCTGGCGTGCGCGACCCAATCGTCGACCAGCGCGTGAGTCTCGCGCGCGCCCGGGAAGAGCACGAAGTTCACCAGCACCATCCAGGCGATCGGCAGCGCCAGCAGGGCCGGCCCGCGCATCGTCCAGGCGAAGGCGCGCTGCGTGGCGGCGGTGACGCGCGCCGGCAGCACGCCCGCCGCGAGCGCCAGCGCGAGCGTGTACACCCAGAGATAGCCGACGAACCACAGGTGGTTCCACGTCGGCAGCGCGATCGGGCCGAGCAGCGCGAAACGCCAGTAATCGTGCCAGTAGAAGTGCCAGAAGCCGTGCGGATAGCCGAGCTTCTCGGACAGTTCGACCCAGGGCTGGACCGGCACGATCACCGCCACGCCGAAGGCGAGCGGCACGAGCAGCCGCAGCGAGCGCTGGCGCGCGAAGCGCCACGGCTTCTTGTTGCGAAGCATCAGCGCGCGGCTGGCATAGCCCGAGACGACGAACAGCAGCGCCAGCCGCCACGGGTTGGACGCCATCATCGGCACCGCCACCCACCATGCCCCCGCCAGCTTGGCGTGGAAATCCCATGGCACGAACACCATGCCGACATGATAGAGAATGAGGATCGCGAAGGCGCCGATGCGGAGCCAGTCGAGGCCATAGTGCCGCTGCATCGCGGCGCGGCGTAGCATCAACGCCGCGGTTACGCGAGGTGGGGGCGAGGTTCAGGCGCGAGCGACGCCCCACGCCGGCTCTCCTCCCGCGAAAGCGAGCAAATCGCCGCCCCCGATGCGCCGGCAACTGTACACGTCTACCGGAGCGCTCCTCACCTGCCGTCATCCCGGCCTCGAGCCGGGAGCCACTGATCCGGACCCGAAAGGTCGCTCGGCGAGGCGCCCTCGTCCCGGGCTCGACCCGGGAGCCATCGTCCCGCACAGACCACAAGCGTTGCGCGCGCGGCGACGTGGATCCCGGCTCAAGGCCGCGATGACCAAGGGTTTCGTAGAAGAGTCGCGATCGAAGGGGGTCGGGGTGGCGCCGTTCCGCGCGCGAGCGCGCAAGCCGCCGCCTTCCAACCGTCACGTCGCGCATGTATATGAGGCGCCATGTCCATTCGTCCGTGGCGCGACATCACGCGCCGAGAGAGCCGCCAGATCATGGTCGGCAACGTTCCCGTCGGCGGCGGCGCGCCGGTCACCGTGCAGACGATGACCAACACGCCGACCGAGGACGTGCGCGCCACGGTCGACCAGATCCGCCGCTGCGAGGACGCCGGCGCCGACATCGTCCGCGTCAGCTGCCCCGACGTCGCCTCGACCAATGCGCTGCGCCAGATCGTGCGCGCCGCCAAGGTGCCGATCGTCGCGGACATCCACTTCCACTACAAGCGCGCGCTGGAGGCCGCGGATGCGGGCGCGGCATGCCTGCGGATCAACCCGGGCAATATCGGCTCGTCCGAGCGCGTCGCCGAGGTGGTGCGCGCCGCCAAGGCCAATGGCTGCGCGATCCGCATCGGCGTCAACGCGGGCAGCCTCGAGAAGGACCTGCTCGAGAAATATGGCGAGCCCTGCCCCGAGGCGCTGGTCGAGAGCGCGCTCGACCATATCAAGCTGCTCCAGGACCACGACTACCACGAATATAAGGTGGCGGTGAAGGCGTCCGACGTGTTCCTCGCGGTGGCGGCCTATCAGCAGCTGGCGGACGCGGTCGACTGCCCGCTCCATCTCGGCATCACCGAGGCGGGCGGGCTGATCGGCGGCACCGTCAAGTCGTCGATCGGCATGGGATCGCTGCTGTGGTTCGGTATCGGCGACACGATCCGCGTCTCGCTCTCGGCCGAGCCCGAGGAAGAGGTGCGCGTCGGCTTCGAGATCCTCAAGGCGCTCGGCATCCGCAACCGCGGGGTGCGCGTGGTGAGCTGCCCCAGTTGCGCGCGGCAGGGCTTCGACGTGATCCGCACGGTGCAGACGCTGGAGGAGCGGCTCCAGCATATCCGCACGCCGATGTCGCTGAGCGTGCTCGGCTGCGTCGTCAACGGCCCGGGCGAGGCGCGCGAGACCGATATAGGGATCACCGGCGGCGGCAATGGGCGCCACATGGTGTATCTCTCCGGCGTGACCGACCATCACGTCCAGGACGCCGACATGGTCGAGCATATCGTCCGGCTGGTCGAGGCGAAGGCAGCCGAGATCGAGGCGCGCGACGCGGCGGCGGCGCTCGCGGCGGAATAGGCCCGATGCTATAGGTCAGGTCCTGAAGGGCCCGACATGACCTATCATGCGAAGGTGATCGCGGGCGGCAAGATCGTCATCCCCGCGGATCTGCGTCGAGAGTTCGACTGGGGTGAGGAGTGAGGGGCGTCGTCGACGCGTCAGCCATTATGGCCTTGATGCTGGGCGTTCCGGCGCGGAGCCGGGGCTCGCGGTGGTCCGGCGAAGCCTGATGTCGGCGGTGAACGTGTCGGAATGCTGCGCGCGCGGCGTCGAGCGTCAGGCGACGGTGGAGCAGGGGCTGGAGATCATCCACGGCTACGACGTCGAGGGGATGCCGTTCGACCTCGACGACGCGCTCGCGGCGGCGCGGCTGCGGACGTCGACGCGAGCGATCGGCGCGTCGCTGGACGATCGCGCTTGCCTTGCGCTGGGGCAGCGTCATGGTCTGCCCGTCCTCACCGGCGACCGGCGCCTGGCCGCAATCGATCCCGCGCTCGGCATCGACGTGCGCCTGATCCGTTGACCGCCGCGCGCGCGCTCTCGCCCGCGCTTGCCTTCGCGGTCGCGGCGGCGGGGATCGGGCTGTTCTCGATCATGGACGCGTTCATGAAGGCGCTGACGCTCGCGCTCGGCGTCTACAACGCGCTGCTCTGGCGCGCGCTGGTCGCCGCGCTGATCGGCGGCGCGGTGTGGCGGCTCGGCGGCGGCCGGCGGCCTACCGCCCGCGCGCTGCGGCTGCACGTGCTGCGCGGCGCCATCACCACCGCAATGGCGCTGCTGTTCTTCTGGGGGCTGGCGCGCGTGCCGATGGCGCAGGCGATCGCGCTGACCTACGTCGCCCCGCTGCTCGCGCTGCTGCTCGGCGCGCTGTTCCTGCACGAGCGCGTCGGCACGCGCGTGGTCGCGGCCTCGCTCGTTGCGCTCGCGGGCGTCGGCGTGATCCTCGCCGGACATGCGCGGCTCGCGCTCGGGCCTGAGGGACTGCACGGTGCCGCCGCGATCCTGACCTCGGCGGTGCTCTATGCGAGCAACCTCGTCGTCGCGCGACTGCAGAGCCAGGTCGCCGACGCGCGCGAGATCGCCTTCGTCCAGTCGGCGGTGCTCGCCGCGCTGCTCGCGCTCGCCGCACCCTGGCTGGCGACGGTGCCGCCAGTGGCGCATTGGTGGCAGATCGCAGTGGCGGCGGGGCTCGCCACCGGCTCGCTGTTCCTGCTCGGCTGGGCCTATGCGCACGGCGAGACCGGCTTTCTCGCGACGACCGAATATACATCCTTCGTCTATGCCGCGCTGCTCGGCTGGGCGTTCTTCGGCGAGCGCGTCGCCACCACCACGCTGGCGGGCGCGGCGATCATCATCGCGGCGTGCCTCTATGCGGCGCGGCGTCGCGCGACGCCGGCGGCTGCGCTAGAGGGAGCGGCATGACCGTTTCGATCCGTCCCGCCGCCCCCGCCGACGTCCCCGTCATGCTGCGCTTCGTGCGCGAGCTCGCCGCCTATGAGCGCGAGCCCGATGCGGTCGAGGCGACCGAGCCGATGATGGCGGAGGCGCTGTTCGGCGCCTCTCCCGCGGCCGAGGCGCTGATCGCCGAGCGCGACGGCGCGCCGGTCGGCTTTGCGCTCTACTTCTTCACCTACTCGACCTGGACCGGCAAGCGCGGACTGTGGCTCGAGGACCTCTACGTCACTCCCGAGGCGCGCGGCAGCGGCGCGGGCGCGGCCCTGCTGCGCGCGCTCGCCGGCGTCGCGCTCGATCGCGGCTGCGCACGGTTCGAATGGACCGTGCTCGACTGGAACACGCCCGCGATCGACTTCTATCGCGCCAAGGGCGCCGTGCCGCTCGACGCCTGGACGACGCAGCGGGTCGAGGGGGAAGCGCTGGTGAAGCTCGCCCGGCGCGGCTGACATGGCGTGGGTCTGGCTGATCGCGGGCGGGCTGTGCGAGGTGGCGTTCACCACCTGCCTGCGCCACGCCGACGGCTTCCGCCATCCCGGCTGGACGCTGGGGTTCGTCGCCGCGGTGTCGCTCTCGATGCTGCTGCTCGAACGCGCGGCGCGGACGATCCCGCTGGGCACCGCCTATGCGGTGTGGACCGGGGTGGGCGCGCTCGGCACGGTGCTGATCGGCATCCTGTGGTACGACGAGCCGGCGACGCCGCTGCGGCTGCTGCTGATCCTCGGCGCCGTGGCGTGCATCGCCGGGCTCAAGCTGCTGGGTCCGGGGACGTGACGCTCGATCGGGGGCTGGTCGACTGGGTCGCCGAGGCGATAGCGCCGCTGCGCGTCGTGACGCATCACCGCATGATGGGCGGCGCGGCGCTGTACCTCGACGGCGTGATCTTCGCGCTGGTGACGGGCGACGGCGGCTTGTGGTTCAAGGCCGATGCGGCGAGCGACGCGGCGTGGGACGCGGCCGGCTGCGAGCGCTTCCGATACGCGCGCGCGGGCAGAAGCGCCTCGATCAACTATCGCCGCGCGCCCGAGGACGTCCACGACGACGCGGACGCAATGCGCGAATGGGCGATGCTGGGGGTGGCGGCGGGACGGCGCGGGGCGAAATAGCGGGCGCGCGCGCGAGGGTCGCAGCGATGCGTACGCGGAGGGTCCCCACCCCCGACCCCTCCGCTGAAGGGGAGAGGGAAGTCGCCCCATCTCCTCTCCCTCCCCTTCAGGGGAGGGCCGGGGTGGGGCGGCGCCGCGGACGCGACCTCGGCGTCATATTCACCGAGCTACACGCCCGCTCCCTAGCAAGACGCGCCGCTCAGTCGCGGCCGGGCACGTCGTGGTCGTGCGGCTCCTCACCCTCGGCCTTCGCCTCATTGTAGCGGGCGATCGCCTCGAGCGTGATACGGCGCGCTTCCTCGCGGCCGCCCCAGGTGCCGATACGCACCCACTTCTTCTTCTCCAGGTCCTTGTAGTGGGTGAAGAAGTGCTCGATCTGCTGGAAGACGATCTCGGGCAGGTCGTCCTTCTCGCCGACATTGGCGTAATAAGGAAAGGTCGAGTCCACCGGCACGCAGACCAGCTTCTCGTCGCCGCCGGCCTCGTCCTCGAGGTTGAGCACCGCGATCGGGCGCGCGCGCACGACGCAGCCCGGGATGAACGGCGAGCGCGCCACGACCAGCGCGTCGAGCGGATCACCGTCGGGCGAGAGCGTGTGCGGCACGAAGCCGTAATTGGCCGGGTAGCGCATCGGCGTGTGGAGGATGCGGTCGACGAACAGCGCGCCGGACGCCTTGTCGAACTCGTACTTCACCGGCTCGCCGCCGGTGGGCACCTCGATCACCACGTTGAGATCGTCGGGCGGATCCTTGCCAACGGGAATGAGATCGATACGCATGCGCTTCCCCTTACTAGCGGCAACGCCCCGCCGGTCAGCGAGGCGCCAGGAGACGATCGAGGCCACCGTCGCCGGTGCCGATCTTCTGCAACCGCGGGTAGCGCAGCCCGCCGTGATAGTCGAGCGCTGCACTGCGGAATCTATTCGAGGCCTTAACCATCAGCTGGATCGGCGTTTTGCTCGCCTTGGCGGCGGTGATCGCGGCCTTCAGCTTGTCCGCCGAATAGGCCTCGCCGTTCACCGCGACGACCTGGTCGCCGACCGTGAGCCCCGCGGCGAAGGCGGCGCTGCCCCAAGTGACGCTGGTGAGATTGCCCGAGGAGTCGAGCGCCACTCCGCCCGAGTAGGTCAGGTTGGTGCTGTGCGCGCTCGCCTCCGCCGCTTTGAACGAGGCGGTCGGTGTCTCGCTATAGGTCAGTTGATAGCCGTTGCGCGCAAATCCCTCAATCGGCGCGCCCTTGGCATGTTCGGTCAGCCGGCGCTGGAGGTAGCCGGCCCAATCCCATGCCACGAGGCCGTTGAGCGTCTTGGCCACGTCCTCGAACGTGTAGGTCAGCTCGCCCCAGTCACCGTCGCGCACGCCGAAGAAGGCGCGCGCGAAATCGTCGATCGACTTGGTACCGCCCGACTTCTCGCGCAGCAGCGAATCGACATCCATCCAGACGAGCAGCCCCTCGTTGTAATAATCCTCGCTGCGCTGCCAGCTGGTCCAGCCCTTAGGCCGCCTCGCCGAGATGATCGGATCGTTGGTGGTGTCGAGCAGGTCGCGCCACTGCCGCGCCGGCTGGCTGTCGTACAGCGCCATGATCGCGGCATATTGATCGAGCGTGTCCTGCTTGCTCACCAGCCCCGAGCGCGCCTGGAGGACATAGCCCCAGAATTGGGTCTGCCCCTCGTAAACCCACAGCAACGAGTTGCGCATCGGGGTGCGGAAGTCAGGGGTCCACAGGTCCGCGCCGCGGCGGAACTTGCCGTCCCAGCTGTGGGTGAACTCGTGCGGCAGCAGGTTGCGACGGCCCGGCCCCTCGTCCCACTTGGTGAAATAACCCGGCGTCACGCCATTCTCGCTCGAGCGGTGATGCTCCAGGCCGATGCCGCCGAGCTGGTCGGTGATCGAGAGCAGGAACTCGTAATGGTCGTAATGCTGCGCGCCGAAGGTCTTCACCGCCTGGTCGACGAGCCGCTGGTGCCCCGCGATCTGCGCGGGCGTGGCGGCGAGCTCGGCGGGATCGTCGGCGAAGACGTTCAAGTTGACGCGCGGGCTGAGCGGCCAAGTCTTGCCATAGCGGCCGGCAAGGATCGGGCTGTCGACCAGCACCTCATAGTTGGTGGTCTCATAGGCGTAGGTCGCGCCAGTCACTTTGGCCTTGAGCGCGCCCGCCGCGGTCCAGCCGTCCGGATATCTGACCGTCATCTGGATCGGGATCTGCCGGGTGAACCAGCCGGCCGGATAGAGGCTCACCGAATTGGGCTGGAGCGAGATCATCGTCGGCGTCACCGCGACGCGGCCCTGGTTGGCGGCGGTGGCGGAGATGAACTGGAACTTCGCCTCGACGCTGCGCGCCCCGGCGGGGACGTCGAGGTGGAAGGCGAAGACGTCGACGGGATCGCGCGTCCACTCGATGCGCTTGCCGTTCGCGGTGACGATCAGCCCGGCGAGCTTCTCGATCTCGCCGCGCGGGCTGTGTGCGCCCGGCAGCCACTTGGGGAAGAGCAGGACGAGATGGCCCGGCTGCGCCACCGGGATCGTCTCGGTGACGCTGAGGATCCCGCGCGTCGTGTCGGTCGCGTCGACGGTGAGGCGGATCGTACCGGGATAGGGCGTGTCGCGCGGCGCGGGGATGGTGTCCTCGAACGGCACCGGCTGGGGCGCGCTGTTGCCCGCAGGCACCTGCGCGGCGGCACCGAGCGGCGCGAGAACGGTGGAGGCCAGCAGCGCGGCTGCGGCGTAGCGACGGATCATGGCGGGCGCCCCTCTTATACGATGGTCGCACCCGGCGTAGCGAGCGCGCGCCGCGCTCGTCCAGCCCCGCCGCGCGAAAAAGGACAGCGAGGGTGACGGATGTGGATGGCGCGGTTTGGCACGTGAATCGCGGCGCGACACAAGCCGTGGCGCGGCTCTGGGCTTGGGCGATCGCCGGAGCGCGGCTCGCCCTGCCATCTTCGGGCGGTCGGCGTCCGCCGCATGCCCCCTTCCCGTCGTGGCCGCGTCGGCGCAGGACGGTCGCATGCTCCACCGTCGCTCGTTCCTGCTCGGCACCGCCGCCACGCTCGCGATCGCGCCGGCGCGGGCCGCACGACCGGCGCCCCCGGCCACGGTCGACGGCCTCTCGGCCGCGCTCGAGATCGTCGACGACCGATACGGCGTTCCGCACGTCCGCGCCGCGACGATCGCGGACGCCTTTTTCGGCCACGGCTATGTCGTCGCGCGCGACCGACTGTTCCAGATCGATCTCGCGCACCGCCGCGACGTCGGGCGGCTCGCCGAGGCGTTCGGCGCCGCCTTCGTGCCGCACGACGCCGCCGCGCGGCTGTTCCACTATCGCGGCGATCTCGACACCGAACTCGCGCGCATCCCCCCCGACGTGCTCGCCTGCGCGCGCGCCTATGTCGCGGGAGTCAACGCGCGCATCGCCGAGGTCACCGCCGATGCGACGCTGCTGCCGCTCGAATATGGCCTGCTCGGCGTCACCCCGCTGCGATGGGACGTGCGCGACCTGGTGCTCGCACGCGGCGCCGCGGCGGGCAATGTCGACGACGCGGTGCGCCGCGCCCAGCTCGCCGCGCTGGGACTGCTCGCGCTCGATGAGGTGATGGCGCCGCTTCGTCCCGCCGGCACGCTGCGCGTGCCCGAGGGGCTCGACGTCGCCGCGGTGAGCGACGCCGATCTCGCCGCGCTCAACCTCGGTGCGCTGCCGTTCGGGCTTGCCCCGCCCGCGCGCGCGCCGCGCACGGACGCGGCCAACGCGGGCAGCAATGCCTGGACCATCGCGCCGTCGCGTAGCGCCACGGGGCGCGCGATCCTCGCCAACGACCCGCATCTCGCGCTCGGCGGGTTCGGGCCACGCCACGTCGCGCATCTCAGCGCCCCGGGGCTGGACGTGATCGGCGCCGCCGCGCCCGGCCTGCCCGGTATCATGCAAGGCCACACCGATCGCTACGCGTTCGGCCGCACCAACTTCCACATCGATCAGGAAGACCTGTTCGTCCTCGAGCTCCACCCGAGCGACCCCGAGCGCTATCGCCACGCCGGGGCGTGGAAGCGCTTCGACACCCGCACCGTCGCCATTCCGGTCAAGGACGCCGCGCCGCGCCGGGTGACGCTGCGCCACTCGGTCCAGGGCGCGGTGGTGAGCCACGATCCGCCGCGCCGCCGCGCCACCGCGATCGGCTCGATCGCGCTCCAGCCGGGCGGCAGCGGCGCGTTCGCGATGATCGCACTCAATCTGGCGCGCGACTGGGCGAGCGTGCAGGCGGCGTTCGCGCTCCACCCCGCGCCGACCAACTTCCATTACGCCGACGTGGACGGCCATCACGCGTGGCAGGCGATCGGCTTCGTGCCGCAGCGCCGGCGCGGCGACGGCCTGCTGCCGGTGCCGGGCGACGGCCGCTACGACTGGACCGGCTATCGCGACCATCGCGCACTGCCCGGCGTCTTCGATCCGCCGGCGGGCTGGTTCGCCTCGGCCAACCAGAACAATCTCCCGCCCGATTGGCCGCGCGACCAGGTCCCGGCGCGATCGTTCCGCGATCCTGTGCGCTACGAGCGGATCGCCGCGGTGCTGGCGGCACAGCCGCGCCACACGCTAGCGGACAGCGTTGCGCTCCAGCACGACACACTGTCCGCGCCCGCGCGCGCTGTGTGCGCGCTGCTGCCGGCGAACGGAACGCCCGCCGCGGCGCTGCTGCGCGGATGGAATGCGCGCGTCGACGCGGACAGCGCGGCGGCGGCGTTGTTCGAGATTTTGTGGCGCGAACTCGGCCAGCGCGTCCTCGCGGCGATCGTCCCGGCGCGCGCGCGCGGGCTGGTCACCGAGGTCGCGCCGGCGGTACTGCTGGCGCTGCTCACGCAGCCCGACCGCCGGCTCGGCGCCGACCCGCGCGCCGCACGCGACGCGTTGCTCGCCGCCGCGCTCGCCGCCGCCTGGGACCGTGCCACGCTGCTGATGGGGCCGGACGCGGCGACATGGCGGTGGGACCGGCTCCACCAGGTCGCGATCCGCCACCCGCTGGCGCGGCTGCCCGCGATCGCCGCGACCTTCCCCGCGATCGCCGGCGCGGGCGCCGGCGGCGACGAATCCACCGTGATGGCGCGCTGGCTCGGCGAGGGTGCGGACTGGGGCACGCAGGGCGGCGCGAGCTACCTCCAGGTGATCGACGTCGGCGCATGGGACCGCTCGCTGATGCTCAACCTGCCCGGCCAGTCGAACGACCCGCGCTCGCCGCATTATCGCGACCAATATGCGCCGTGGATCGCCGGGCGCATGCTGCCCCTGCTGTTCGGGCGCGCCGCGGTGGACGCGCAGGCGGCGGCGCGGCGCACGCTGCTGCCGGCGGCGATCCGTCCAAGCTGAACGGGGCGCGCGCGGGCGCGACAGTCGGTTACACTTTGCCGCGCGCGCCGGGACATTTGCGCGACGCTCCGCGCCTATCTCCTTCGTACCGGGCCGCCACGCGGCCGAGTAAGAGGAGCGTGACATGAACCGTCTCAAGACCATGATCGCCGGGCTGGGGCTCGCCGCCGTCGTCGTGCCGGCGATGGCCAGCGCCGCCCCGTGGCAATCGATCGGCCAGCGCCAGGCGCGGCTCGACCAGCGCATCGACCAGGGCATCCGCTCGGGCGCGCTCAACCGCGGCGAGGCGCGCCGCCTCCGCGCGGAGTCGCGCCAGCTCGCCGCGCTGGAGGGCCGCTACCGCCGCGACGGGCTCACGCAATGGGAGCGCCGCGATCTCGATCGCCGCTACGACGCGCTGAGCACGCGCGTCCGCTTCGACAAGCACGACCGCCGGCACCGCCGCTGACGCCGCAAGTGCCCGCCCCTGACAAGGGGGCGGGCCGAGGCGCGGCTAGTTGCCCGCGAGCAGCGCGTCGTCGATGTCGTTGGCGCGCTGCCACGCCGGGCGCGCGCGCACGCGATCGAGATAGCCGATGAACGTCTCGCGCGGCTCGAGCAGGCCGAACTGCGTGAAGAAACCCACCGCGCTGCCGACGAACACGTCCGCCGCGGTGAAGCGATCGCCCGCGACATAGGCGCGCTCGGCCAGCGCCAGCTCGAACGCGTCCACCGCGCGCGCGAAGCTGGCATAGCCCACCATCCCCTCGCGCTCGGGCGGCACCTGAACGCCCAGGGCCTTGTCCACCATCGCCGCCTCGAGCGGCCCGGCGGTGAAGAACAGCCAGCGGAGATAGGCGGCGCGCTCGCTGTCGCGCGGCGCCAGCCCGGCGGCGGGGAACGCCTCGGCGAGATAGGCGCAGATCGCCGCCGCCTCGCTCACCACCGCGCCGTCGTGGACGATCACCGGCACCTTGCCGAGCGGATTGACGTCGAGCAGCGCCGCCGGCTTGCGCGCGAAATCGATCACCACCGACTCATAGGGCTCGCCGATCTCCTCGAGCATCCAGCGCGCGCTGCGGCTGCGCGACCGCGGGTGGGTGAAGAAGGTGAGCGTCATGGGTCAGGCATCCAGATGCTGGTGGAGGAAGGTGACGGTGCGCTGCCATGCGAGATCGGCCGCCTCCTTATTGTAGCGCTCCGCCGACGTGTCGTTGTTGAAGGCATGATCGACGCCGGGATAGGTGAACGCCTCGAACGGCTTGTGCGCGGCGCGCAGCGCGGCGACCCAGGGCTCGGCGGTCTGCGCCACGCGCGTGTCCTTGCCGGCATAATGGAGCAGCAAGGGCACCTGCAGCGTCGCCGCCTCCGCCGGATCGGGCGCGGGGCCGTAGTAGCTCACCCCCGCCGCCAGCGCCGGCCCCGCGGCGAGCGCGACACGATCGACCAGCGCGCCGCCCCAGCAGAAGCCGATCGTGCCGACGCGCCCGGTGCCGTTGGCGCGCCGGCGCAGCCGCGCCACGGTCGCCACCGCGGCGGCGACGGTGGCGGGATAGTCGAGCCGGCCGATCAGCTCGCGCGCCTTGCCCTCGTCGGCGGGGGTGCCGCCCGCGCTCGAGAGGAAGTCGGGCGCCAGCGCGTAGAAGCCGGCGAGCGCGATCCGCCGCGCGACGTCTTCGATATGCGGCTGGAGCCCGCGATTCTCGTGGATCACCATCACCGCGCCGAGCTTGCGCCGGGGCGCGCGCGGCGCCGCGACATAGCCCGTCATCCGAGTGCCGTCCGCAAGCGTATAGCCGCGCCGCCCGGCGATCAGCCGCTTGTCGGCGGGGTCGGTCAGCGCCGCCGCGGCCGGACTCGCGCCGATACCGACGATCAGCGCCTCCGCCGCGGCCGCCGAACCGGCCAGCGCGGTCATCTGCCGCAGCAGCGTGCGGCGATTGCGATGCTCGTGCGTGAAGTCGTCGTACAGCCGCACCGCGGCGTCGCGCAGTTCCTGCCCGTCACGCTCCATTGCCTGCTCCCCCGATTCGCGCGTCGCTGGCGGCGAGCGTAGCGGGGCCTGTCGGCGACGGCTATGCGGGTGTGGGGCGCGGAAAAAGGAGATGCGGGTGGCGCCGCATCAGGGGGTCCGCAGCGGATGACGCGCGACCGGCGCTCCGCCGCGTTCCGGATAGGATCGGTCTGTCCACGTGCTAGACGCTGATCCCTTAAGCCAAACCGTGCTCCCGCGCACGCGGGAGCCCGAGAGCGGCGGGCGACGGCATTGATGCCCCTGGGCTCCGGCGTTAGCCGGAGCACGCCGACAATTCGAATAACATGGGGCCGACCCTATTGGGTCAGGCCTTCTCCAGCGTGCATTGCAAGGGATGCTGGTTCTGCCGGGCGAAGTCGGTCACCTGGCTGACCTTGGTCTCGGCGACCTCATAGCTGAACACGCCACATACGCCGACGCCCTTCTGGTGGACGTGGAGCATCACCTGGGTGGCCTGCTCGGTCGACATGCGGAAGAAGCGCTGGAGGCACAGCACGACGAATTCCATCGGGGTGTAATCGTCGTTGAGCATCAGCACGCGATAGGGCGTCGGCTTCTTGGTGCGCGCGCGCGTGCGCGTCGCGACGCCGAGCCCGGTCCCGCCGTTCTCCGAATCGCCGTCGTCGCCCGCCATCGCCGGGTCGACCGTCAGAGTGAAACCATTCTGCATCGCCACGTCGCCGGATATGGCATCGACTCGGGGGAGGGCAAGGGTGAAGCGCCGCGAAATCCGGCAAGACCGGTGATGGCTGGCGGGACTGCACCGGACAGCGTGGGCGGGGCGCGCTTCCCCTCGTCGCCCCGGCGGAGGCCGGCGCCCAGCTAGAGGACGGCCGAGGCCTCACACCGACCGGAACTGCTAGTTCTCGGCGGGAGTGCGATGCGCTTGCCTCGCTCTTACCTTCACCACGCCCGGTTCCGGGTCGCGGAGGCCTTGCTCCTCGCGCCCGTCGCATAGGCGGCACGTGCATCCCCGCATCACGTCCGGGGTGACGATCGGGAATGATGCGACGGTTGCGGCCACGCCGGTAGCCGACACGAACGCACAGACGGCCGAGGTCACACCGCCGCCCCGCACGCGAAGGGGCGACCGCGTCGCCGCGGCCGCCCCTCAGTGTCGCCGGTGCGATGCCGCGATCAGGCCGCGGTCTTGATCTTCTCGGCCGCGATCGCCCAGCGGTTCTGCAGCGGCTTGGCGACATCGCCGGCCAGCTTCAGCGTCGCCTCGGTCGAGCGCGCGGCCTCCTTGACCATCGCGTCAAACGCGCCGCGCCAGTAATCCGCCTGGAGCTGGAGCAGCTCGGTGGGGGACTTCACCGCCGCGAACGACTGGACCGTGACGGCGGTGCTGTCGAAGCGCTCGCGCACAAAGGCGGCGGTCTCGTGGCCGATCGCCTCCATGCCCTGCGCCGCGATCCGCGACGACTCGAGCAGCGCCTCGACATTGCCCTTGCCGAACTCGGCCATGTCCTCGGCGACCTTGCGGCCCTTTTCAAAGGTCGAGCGGGTCTGCTCACCCGCCTTGGCGAACGCCGAACGGGCCTCTTCCTGCGCCTTGCCGGCGAACGACGTCATCGTGTCGGTCATCTCGCGTTCCTTCGTTGCGAGGGGAGCCGCGGCTTCTGCCGGCGGCGGAGTCGGTGGGTCGAGCTGGGGCTGCGGCTGGCCGGCGGTCTCTTCCGCCGGCAGCGGTTCCGCATCGGCCAGTGGCGGCGCGGCGATCGAGGGGGCCGCCGCGGCGGCTGGCTGGGAGCGTTTCGAGGCGCGCCGGTTCGGCGCGGTGTCCGCGACGGTCGAGGTCTGATCCACCATGGCAGCCGCTCCTCTTGTTGCACTGCACAATAGTAGCGTTCGTCACGACAATCAAGGGGCTTGCGCGGGCTCCCGTCTCCGCCGGGGGGCTCCGCTTCCCCGCGACGGCGGGAAGGCGGGAATGCCCCGCGCCGCCCTGCCCGCGCAGGGGGCGGGGAGTAAGCTCAGCGCATCCTCACATAGCTCCCGGGCGCAGGCTCGATCGCCGCCAGCGTGCCCGCCCCCGGCAACCGCGCGCCGGTCGCGGGCACCTCCTCGGGCGCGCGCGCGCGCAGCCACGCCGCCCAGTCGGGCCACCAGCTGCCCTTCACCTCACGCGCGCCCGCCACGAACGACTCGAGCGAATCGGCCCCGGCCTCGCGCCACGTCTCGTTGATCCAGTGCTGGTATTTGCCCGCCGCGGGCGGGTTCACCACGCCCGCGATATGGCCCGACCCGGCCAGCACGAAGCGTAGCGGGCCGCGGAAATGCTCGGTGAGCTTCCACACGCTCTCGGCCGGCGCGATATGGTCCTCGCGCCCGGCCTGGACGTAGCTCGGGGTAGTCACCCGCCCGAGGTCGATCGGCACCCCCGCAATCACCATCTCCCCCTGGGCGAGCCGGTTGTCGCGGTACAGGTCAGTGAGATAGGCGAGGTGCCAGGCCGCGGGCAGGTTGGTGACGTCGCCGTTCCAGTGGAGCAGGTCGAACGGCACGTGTTCCTTGCCGAGCAGATAGTTCTGCGTGACGTAGTTCCAGATCAGGTCGCGCCCGCGCAGCAGGTTGAAGGTCGCCGCGAGATAGCGGCCGTCAAGGAAGCCCTGCGGGCTCAGCGTCGCCATCAGGCGGAGCTGCTCGTCGTCGACGAAATTGCGCAGCTCGCCCGCGCGGCTGAAATCGACCTGCGTGGTGAGGAAGGTGGCGCTGACGACCCGCCCCTCTTCGCCCCTGGCGGCGAGCAGCGCGAGCGTCGCCGCGAGCGTCGTGCCCGCGACGCAATAGCCGACGGTATGCACCGCGGGCACGTCGAGCAGCGCGCGCACGGTGTCGATCGCGTCCAGCTGCGCGGCGACGTAATCGTCCCACGTCACCTCCGCCATCGTCGCGTCGGCCGAGCGCCACGACACCACGAAGACGGTGACGCCCTGCTCCACCGCCCAGCGGATGAAGCTCTTCTCGCGCGTCAGGTCGAGGATGTAGAAGCGGTTGATCCACGGGGGGAAGATCACCAGCGGCGTGGCCAGCACGGCGGCGGTGGCGGGGCTGTACTGGATCAGCTCGTAGAGGGGCGTGCGCTTCACCACCTGCCCAGGCGTGGTGGCGAGGTCCTCGCCCAGCGTGAACGCCCCCTCCTTGCTGTGCGTCACCTGTCCGCGCTGGAGATCGGCGAGCAGATGGTGGAGCCCGGCGAGCAGGTTCTCGCCGCGCGTCTCGATCGTGCGCTCGATCACCTCGGGGTTGGTCAGCGCGAAATTGGACGGGCTCATCGCGTCGACGAAGCCGCGCGTGGCAAAGCGCCACTGTGCGCGGGTGCGCTCGTCCACCCCCTCGATCTGGTCGACGCCGCGCAGCAGATGGTCCGCGACCAGCGCGTAGCTCTGGCGAATCCAGTCGAACAGCGGATGCTCGCGCCACGCCGCGGCGGCGAAGCGGCGGTCCTTCTCCGGCGAAGGCGCGGCGGCGGCGCCGGGCGTGGTGAAGCGCTGCCACAGCGCGAGATAGTCGCGCCAGAAGTCCTGCACCTGCGCGGCGGCCTTCTCCGGCGCGGCGAGCGGGATCCCCGCCTCCATCAGCAGCTGCTGCGCGCGCCCCGCCACCCAGGTCCAGTGCTGGAGCTCGGCAAGCTCGGGGATCGGCGGCTTGGCTCGCGTCGCACTCACGGCTGGCTCCTCGTTGCGGTGGGGGCATAGCGCAAGCTAGTTGCGCGGCGAAGCGCATGCCCGCGCTTTTTCCGTCGGACGGGTGCCGCACGGGGCGAATGACGATATAGGTGAGCGGAAAGGAGTGCCCGCCCGTGTCCGACGAATTCTACCGCATGAAGCGCCTGCCGCCCTATGTCATCGCCGAGGTCAACGCGATGCGGGCACAGGCGCGCGCGGGCGGGGAGGACATCATCGATCTCGGCATGGGCAACCCCGACCTGCCGCCGCCCGAGCACGTGATCGCCAAGCTGGTGGAGGTGGCGCAGAAGCCGGGCGCGCACGGTTACTCGCAGTCGCGCGGCATCCCCGGGCTGCGCCGCGCGCAGGCCAATTATTACGGCCGGCGCTTCGGGGTGGAGGTCGATCCCGAAACCGAGGTGGTGGTGACGATGGGATCGAAGGAGGGGCTCGCCAGCCTCGCCACCGCGATCACCGCGCCGGGCGACGTGGTGCTCGCGCCCAACCCGAGTTACCCGATCCACACCTTCGGTTTCATCATCGCGGGCGCGACGATCCGCGCGGTGCCGACCACGCCCGACGAACATTATTTCGCGAGCCTCGACCGCGCGGTGGCCTTCACCGTGCCGCGCCCGAGCGTGCTGGTGGTGAACTACCCGTCCAACCCGACGGCGGAGACGGTCGACCTCGCCTTCTACGAGCGGCTGGTCGCCTGGGCGCGCGAGAACCAGGTGTGGGTGATCTCCGACCTGGCCTATTCCGAACTCTATTACGACGGCAAGCCGACCGTATCGATCCTTCAGGTGCCGGGCGCGCGCGACGTCGCGGTGGAGTTCACCAGCCTCAGCAAGACCTATTCGATGGCGGGCTGGCGGATCGGCTTCGCGGTCGGCAACCGCAAGCTGATCGCGGCGATGACGCGGGTGAAGTCCTACCTCGATTATGGCGCGTTCACGCCCGTCCAGGCGGCGGCGTGCGCCGCGCTCAACGGCCCGCAGGACATCGTCGAGAAGAACCGGCAGCTCTATCACAAGCGCCGCGACGTGCTGGTGGAGAGCTTCGCGCGCGCGGGCTGGGACGTGCCCGCGCCGCCCGCCTCGATGTTCGCCTGGGCGCCGCTGCCCCCCGCGCTGGCGCATCTCGGCAGCCTGGAATTCTCCAAGCAGCTGCTCAGCCACGCCAAGGTCGCGGTGGCGCCGGGTGTGGGCTACGGCGAGAACGGCGAGGGCTTCGTCCGCATCGCGATGGTCGAGAATGAGCAGCGGCTGCGCCAGGCGGCGCGCAACGTGAAGCGTTACCTGCAGAGCATGGGGGTCAACGTGCCCGGCAAGGCGGCGGGCTGAGTTGCGGGGGGCGCGGCGGACCGGCTGCCGCGCTGCCCTGCTGTCCGCGCTCAGATCTGCGCGAGGCCGCCGTCGGCAAACACCTCGCTGCCGGTCATGAAGCTGCTGTCCGACGACGCCAGGAACGCCGCCACCGCGGCGATCTCGTCCGGCTGGCCGACGCGGCCGATCGGCGTGCCGGCGCCCAGCTCGACCATCGCGTCGCGGCCGACCACCTCCTGCGCCAGCTCGGTCAGCGTCGGCCCGGGCGAGAGCACGTTGACCCGGATGCCGCTGCCGCGCAGGTCCTGCGCCCAGCTGCGCGCGAAGTTGCGCACCGCCGCCTTGCTGGCGCTATAGACGCTGAACGCGGGCGTGCCCATCGAGCCCGTGGTCGAGCCGGTGAGGACGATCGAGCCGCCCGCGCGCATCAGCGGCAGCGCCGCTTGTACCGTGAACAGCACGCCCTTTACGTTGATCTCGAAGGTGCGCCGATATTGCTCCTCGGTGATCTGGCCGAGCGGGACGAGATCGCCGTGACCGGCGTTGGCGAACAGCACGTCGAGCGTGCCGCGCTCGGCCTTCACCTGTTCGAACAGCCGCGCGAGGTCGCCGAGGCCGGCCACCGATCCCGGCACCGCGCGCGCAGTGGCGCCGAGCGCCGCCACCGCGCGGTCGAGCGGCGCCTGCCGCCGCCCGGTGACGTAGACGAACGCACCCTCGTCGACGAACCGCTGCGCGGTGGCGAAGCCAATACCGGTCCCGCCGCCGGTCACCACGGCGGTCTTGCCCTGAAGTCTTTTCATGATGGTCTGCTCCTATCCTGTGACGGGCCAGAGCTGATCGCGTGCCTACCTTCCCGCAAGTATGCACCTTCTGGTAAGTGCCGAAAATGACGGACACGACGATCGCGCCGGTCACCGGCTTCAGCTGCGGGCTCGACGCCACGCTTCGCGTCATCGCAGGCAAGTGGAAGCCGCTGATCGTCTATTTCCTGATCCAGGGACCGACCCGCTACGGCGCGCTCAAGCGCGCGGTCCGCGGCGTGAGCGACAAGGTGCTGATCCAGCAGCTCAAGGAGCTGGAGGCCGACGGCATCGTCACGCGCCGCGACTATCAGGAAGTGCCGCCCCGCGTGGACTATACGCTGACGCCGCTCGGCCATGGCTTGGCGGCCGCGCTGACGCCGCTGTGCGAGTGGGGCAGCGCGAACATGGCGGCGGTGGCGCGCCTGCTCGAGGAACGCGCGCGCTGGCAGGCGCCCCCGACCGCGCCTGCGCCTGCGCCTGCGCCTGCGCCCGCTGCCGACGGCTGACCGCCGCGAGAAGATCGTTACTAGCCCGGTAACTTTTACCCCTGGGTCCGCGTTGGCGCCGACGTACAGTTCGCGGAAAAAAAGGGGTTTTCGAGATGATGCACCGACGCGCCGCCGCGCTCGTGATGGCGCTGCCGCTCGCCGCCTGCGGCGTGAACAGCGTGCCCACCGCCGAGGAGAATGCCAAGGCGCGCTGGGCCGACGTGCAGAACGAATATCAGCGCCGCGCCGACCTGATCCCCAATCTGGTCGCGACGGTGAAGGGCTATGCCAAGCAGGAGTCGGACGTGCTCACCCGCGTCACCGAGGCGCGCGCCTCGGCCAACCGCGTGCAGGTGACCGGCGACCAGCTCAGCGATCCCGCCGCGGTGCAGCGCTTCGCCGCCGCGCAGAATGCGGTGACGCTGTCGCTCCAGCGGCTGCAGGAAGCCTATCCCGACCTCAAGTCGAACCAGAACTTTCTGTCGCTCCAGGCGCAGCTGGAAGGGACGGAGAATCGCATCACCATCGCGCGGCGCGACTACAACCAGGCGGTACAGGACTATAACACCCGCATCCGCACCTTCCCCGACGCGGTCGGCGCCAAGATCTTCTATGGGGCCAAGCCGCTGGTGCCGTTCCAGGCGACCAGCGCGGGCGCGGAGCAGGCGCCCACGGTCAATTTCGGCAGCTGAGCCGCGGCGGTGACCGCGCGCTTCAACTCGCTCCGCGCATCGGGGGCGTCGCGCTGGCTGGCGCTGCTGCTCGCCCTCGTCGCGCTGCTGGTGGCGACGCACGCCGCCGCGCAGCACTTCCCGCCGCTCACCGGCCGCGTGGTCGACGCCGCCAAGCTGCTCGATGCGGACCAGGTGCGCCAGCTCGACTCGCTCTCCGCCGCGGTGGAGCAGGCGTCGTCGCGCCAGCTCGTCGTCGCCACCGTGCCGAGCCTCGAGGGTTATCCGATCGAGGATTACGGCTACCGGCTCGGCCGCGCGTGGGGGATCGGGCAGAAGGGCGCCAACAATGGCGTCATCCTGCTGGTCGCGCCGGACGAGCGCAAGGTGCGCATCGAGGTCGGCTACGGGCTCGAACCGATCGTCACCGACGCTTATGCCAGCGTGATCGTCAACCAGACGATCCTGCCGCATTTCCGCGACGGCGACATGGCCGGCGGGATCGTCGCCGGGGCGCAGCGGCTCGCCGACCAGCTCAAGCTGCCGCTCGAGGCCGCCGAGCGCCGCGCCGCGCAGGCCAGCGCGCGCAAGGCCCCGGCGCAGGACGGCGGTGACTGGATGGTCGCCGCTTTCTGGATCGCGGTCGTGCTCGTGTTCGTGCTGCTGCCGCTGCTGCGTCGCTCTGGCGGCGGGAAACGCTATCGCGGCGGTTTCGCGCCGGTGGTGATGTGGGGCAGCGGATCGTCGTGGGGCGGCGGCGGATCGGGCTGGGGCGGCGGCTCCTCGGGTGGCGGCTTCTCGGGCGGCGGCGGCTCCTTCGGGGGCGGTGGCGCGAGCGGGAGCTGGTGATGGCGCGGCTGGTGCTCAGTCCCGAGGAGCGCGCCACGGTGACCGCGGCGGTGACCGCGGCCGAGCGCGCCACCGATGGCGAGATCGTCACCGTGGTGAGCGAACGGTCAGACGCCTATCACGACGTCGCGCTCCATTATGCGCTGCTCGCGGCCCTGGCGGTGCCCGCGGCCGCAGCGCTCTGGCCCGCAGCGCTGACGCCCGGCCGCGGCTGGGGCGAAGCGCACGGGACCGCGCTCGCGCTGCTGGTGGTGGCGCAGGCGGCGACCTTCCTGGTGGCACGCCTCGCGCTCGCCTGGATGCCGCTGCGGCTGGCGCTGACCCCGCGCGGGACCAAGCGACGCCGCGTGCGGCGCCGTGCGCTGCTCTACTTCCGCCTCGCCGCCGAACGGCGCACCGCCGGGCGTGAAGCGGTGCTGCTATACCTCTCCGCGGACGAACATGGCGCCGAGATCGTCGCCGATCAAGCGGTGCACCGCGCGGTGCCGCCCGAGCGCTGGGGCGCGGCGATGGCGGCGCTGGTCGACTCGGTACGCGCCGGCGAGGCAGCGGCGGGCATGGTCGCGGCGGTGGGCGCGATCGGTGAGATCCTCGCCGCTCAGCTGCCCAAGAGCGCCGGCGACCGCGACGAGCTGCCCGATCGCGTCATCGAGCTCTGACGCGCCGCCACCGTCTTGAGTGCGCCGCGCGCCGGCGCCGCGCGATTGACCCGGCGCCGCGCGCTCGCCACAGCGCGCGCGCATGACCCGCCCCGGCTTCGCTTTCTCCACCCGCTTCCGCGTGCGCTATTCCGAGATCGACGGGCAGCGCGTCGTCTTCAACTCGCGCTACCTCGAATATGCCGATGTCGCCGCGACCGACTTCTGGCGGGCGAGCGGGATCGCGGAGGCGCTCGGCGCCGTATGGGAGGAGAGCGAGTTCCACATCCGTCACGCCGAGCTCGACTATCTTGCGCCGTTCACCTGGGGGGACGAGGTGGAGGCGTTCGTCCGCGTCGAAAAGCTCGGCACCACCAGCCTGACGCTGCGCTTCGAGCTGACCAACCCGGCGACCCGCGTCTTATGCTGCGCGATCACGATGGTGAGCGTCAACGTCCACCTTCCCAGCGGCCGCCCGGTGCCGATCGGCGATGCGGTGCGCGCGTTCATCGCCGCGATGCCGCGGGGGTGACTCGCGGAGAGCCCTCTCGCCGTGGGAGAGAGGACTCTCTTGACTAGCGCGAGGCGCACCCAGCCACGCCGGCCGTGCTTGCCCCCGCCTCACGTTTTTTCCGGCATCGTTGTTGCATTGCGACAGTAGATGGAAGCACATTGGGCAGGTGCTGAGGCAATATGAACTGATCGATCGCGTTCTCGCTTATGATCCGGAAGCGGACGAGGCGATGCTCAACCGCGCCTATGTCTTTTCGGTCAACGCGCACGGTACCCAGAAGCGCGCCAGCGGCGATCCCTATTTCAGTCATCCGATCGAGGTCGCGGGCATCCTCACCGAGCTCAGGCTCGACGACGAGACGATCGCTACCGCGATCCTGCACGATACGGTCGAGGACACGGTCGCCACGCCGGAGGAGATCGAGCGGATCTTCGGCGGCAATGTCGCGCGGCTGGTCGACGGCGTCACCAAGCTCAGCAAGATCGAGGCGCAGACCGAGAACGAACGCGCCGCGGAGAATCTGCGCAAGTTCCTTCTCGCCATGTCGGGCGACATCCGCGTGCTGCTGGTGAAGCTGGCGGATCGCCTGCACAACATGCGCACGCTGCACTTCATCCCCAAGCCGGAGAAGCGCCGCCGCATCGCCAAGGAGACGATGGACATCTACGCCCCGCTCGCGGAGCGGATCGGCATGTACGAGTTCATGAAGGAGATGCAGACGCTCGCCTTCGAACAGCTCGAGCCCGAGGCGTATCAGTCGATCACCAAGCGGCTCGAGCAGCTGAAAGAGGGCTCGGGCGGCGACCGCATCGCCAAGATCGGCTCGGGGCTGAAGCTGCTGCTCGGCCGCGCCGGCGTCGACGCGCAGGTGTCGGGGCGCGAGAAGCATCCTTATTCGATCTGGCGCAAGATGCAGGAGCGCCACATCAGCTTCGAGCAGCTCTCCGACATCATGGCGTTCCGCGCGATCGTGCCGACCGAGGAGGATTGCTACCGCGCGCTCGGCATCATCCATCGTCGCTGGCCGATGGTGCCCGGCCGGTTCAAGGACTATATCTCGACGCCGAAGCGCAACGGCTATCGCTCGCTCCACACCAGCGTGATCCATGCCGAAAACCGCCGCATCGAGATCCAGCTGCGCACCCCGGCGATGCACGCCGAGGCCGAGTTCGGGCTGGCGGCGCACTGGGCGTACAAACAGTCGGTCGACAGCGCCGCGGCGCTGCGTCCCGATTCGCAGCAGGACTGGATCAAGGACCTGGTCGAGATCCTCGACACCGCGGCAACGCCCGAGGAGCTGCTCGAGCATACCCGTATCGCGATGTATCAGGATCGCATCTTCGCCTTCACGCCCAAGGGCGAGCTGATCCAGCTGCCCAAGGGCGCGACGCCGATCGACTTCGCCTACGCGGTGCACACCGATCTCGGCGACCAGGCGGTGGGCGCCAAGATCAACGGCCGCGTTGTGCCGCTCTCCACCGTGATCGAGAACGGCGACCAGGTGCAGGTGCTGCGCTCCAAGGCGCAGACGCCGCAGCCCGCCTGGCTCAAGGTGGCGATCACCGCCAAGGCGCTCGCCGCGATCCGCCGCCACCTGCGCAACACCGAGCGCGAGCAGACGATCGCGCTGGGCCGCAAGCTGTACGACGATATCGTCCAGCGCCTGCCCGCGGCGCTCGCCGACAGCGCGCTCGACGAGGCACTCAAGCGGCTCAAGCTGCCCGACGAGGCCGCGCTGCTCCAGCAGATCGCGCGCCGCCATGTGTCGGACGCGCAGGTGATGGAGGCGCTGATGCCGGGCTCGGCCGGCGCCGACGTCGCCCAGGCGCCGCCGCAGTCGAGCGCGATCTCGATCGAGGGGCTCGCGCCCGGCGTCGCCTATGAGCTGGCGGAATGCTGCCACCCGGTGCCGGGCGACCGCATCATCGGGCTGCGCCGCCCCGACGCCTCGATCGAGGTGCATGCGATCGACTGCAGCGTGCTCGCCGATCTCGCCGAACGGTCGGACGACGAGACCGACTGGATCGACGTGCAATGGGGCGACGCTACAGAGGGCGCCACCGCGCGCATCTCGGTGGAGGTGCGCAACGAGCCCGGCGCGCTCGGCATGCTCGCCACGATCATCGGGCAGCACAAGGCCAACATCATCAACCTGCGGCTCGACAACCGCGACATGCGCTTCCACACCAACACGATCGACGTCGAGGTGCACGACGCGCACCAGCTGATGCGGCTGCTCGCCGCGCTGCGCGCCGCCGAGGCGGTCAATGCGGCGGAGCGGGTGTGAGATCGTCTCGACTAGACGGTCCAGGCGCCCCCCCGGGTGCCGTCATTCTGAACTCGTTTTAGGACCCACCGCGCCGCCTGTTCGGAAGCCGAGGCGTTCGCGGACGGGTGGATACTGAAACAATGTCATGATGACGCCCGAAGGGTGGACGCCGCGTCCAGCCCACGAAGACGTCGCAAACTCCGCGGGACCGATGGTCACTCGGCGCGCGTAACGCACCCGCCATCTCCCCAGATCGGTTCACGCCACCCCGCGCCGCCGGCTGCAACCGCGCGCGCGCTGTGGCATTGATGCGGCGGGAGGATCAGCCATGTACCGAGAGCTCATCGCCGCCGCCGCGCTGGCCACCGCGCTGCCCGCCGCCGCGCAGTCGATCTCGGCGCAGGACCGCGCCGCCGGCGCACAGGCCGACCCGCAGCTCGTCAGGGAGTTCGGCGGACGGTACAGCGGCCCGCAGGTCGCGCTGGTCGAGCGCGTCGGCAAGCGCGTCGCAGTGCAATCCGGCCTGTCCAACGCGCAGGGCGATTTCACCATCACGCTGCTCGACTCGCCGGTGGAGAATGCCTTCGCCATCCCGGGCGGCTACGTCTATGTCACGCGCCAGCTGCTCGCGCTGATGAACTCGGAGGCGGAGCTCGCCTCGGTGCTCGGGCACGAGGTGGGGCATGTCGCGGCGCGCCACAGCGCCTCGCGCAACCGCACCGCGACGATCGGCAGCGTGCTCGCCGGCGTGGTCGGCGCGGTGGCGGGCAATGGTGCGGCGGGGCAGCTCGCCGGCACGGTCGCGCGCGGCGGCGCGCAGCTCTACACGTTGCGCTACGGTCGCGAGCAGGAATATGCCGCGGATGCGCTGGGCGTCCGCTACATCACCGCGGCGGGCTACGATCCTTACGCCGCGGCCGACATGCTCGCCGCGCTCGACGCCGAGACCGGGCTGCAGGCCGCTGCGGCCGGCCGCAGCGGGCAGCAGCTGCCGAGCTGGGCCTCGACCCATCCCAATGGCGAGGAGCGCGTACGCCGCGCCGCGCAGCTCGCGCGACAGACCGGCAAGCCGATGCTCGACCCGCCGCCCGAGGACACCGGCTTCCTGCGCGCGCTCGACGGGCTCGCCTATGACGCAAAGGGCTCGGGCAAGCGCGTCCGCGTCCGCACCGTCAAGGCGGGCGACACGATCGACACGTTCGTGCGGCAGATGGCCTATGACTCGCTCCAGCGCGAGCGCTTCCTGACGCTCAACGGGCTCGATGACGACGCGCGCCTCGCTCCCGGCCGGCTGGTAAAGATCGTGACGAAGGATTGAGGACACTTTATGGCGGGGCCCCATGTTCCCGCCAGCGCCCCCGCCCGCGACGATTCCGCCGGCCGCCCCGCTCGACCGCTTCGCTTCCCCTGCGCCGGCCGCCCGACCCGCGCTCTCGGTGGTGGTGCCGTGCTACAATGAGGAGGCGACGCTGCCGCTGCTCCATGCGCGGATCGCCGCGGCGGCGCGCGCGGCGGTGGGCGACGATCACGAGATCGTGCTGGTCAATGACGGCTCGCGCGACGCCAGCTGGGCGGCGATGCAGCGGCTCGCCGCGGCCGACCCGCGCGTGGTGGCGATCAACCTGTCGCGCAACCACGGCCACCAGCTCGCGCTGACCGCCGGGCTCGACCTGTGCGCGGGCGAGCAGATCCTGATCATCGACGCCGACCTGCAGGACCCGCCCGAGCTGCTCGCCGACATGCGCACCGTGATGGCGCGCGAGGGCGCCGACGTTGTCTACGCGGTGCGGCGCAAGCGCGAGGGTGAGACCTTCTTCAAAAAGGCCACCGCGGCCGCCTTCTACCGCGTGCTCGACCGCGTCACCGACACCCCGATCCCGCTCGACACCGGCGACTTCCGGCTGATGACGCGGCGCGCGCTCGATGCCTTGCTCTCGCTGCCCGAGCAGGCGCGCTTCATCCGCGGCATGGTCGCCTGGGTCGGCTTCCGCCAGGTGCCGTTCGCCTATGATCGCGCCGAGCGCCACGCCGGCGAGACCAATTATCCGCTCGCCAAGATGATGCGGCTTGCGCTCGACGCAGTGACCGGCTTCTCCACCGCGCCGCTGCGCTGGGCCAGCCATTTGTCGGTGATGCTGGCCGGCTGCTCGCTGCTGCTGCTGATCTATATCGGCTACGGCTATTCCAGCGGCGAACGGGTGCAGGGCTGGACCTCGACGATGCTGGTGGTGGTGGTGCTGTCGGCGATCCAGATGTTCGTGCTGGGCATGATCGGCGAGTATCTCGGGCGGCTCTACATCGAGGCGAAGCGGCGGCCTTTGTACCTGATCGCGGATGTCGCGGGCACCGCGCGGAGCCACGCGACGTTGGGCTTCCAGGCGACCGCCCCGGCGGCCCGCGCCGACGAAGGCGTCGCCGCCGGCCAGGGCGTCGGCGCGCGCCATACCGGGTGAGACGCGTGCGGAGACCCGCTCAGCGGAACCAGTGCCGGCGCAGGAAGTAGATCACCGTTCCCGCCGCGATCAGCGTGCAGACGCCCATGATCGCGTCGAACACCCAGGGCTCCTTGGCATAGGGCAGCCCCTCGACGTTCATGCCGTACAGCCCGGTAATGAAGGTGAGCGGCAGGAAGATCATCGCCACCACCGCGATCACCAGCCCGCGCTGGTCGAGCTGCTCGGCGCGCAGATCGGTCAGCGCCTCGTGCATCAAAGCGGCGCGCTCGCGGATCGCCTCCACCTCCTCCGCCATGCGCGCGGCGCGGTCGGCCGCCGCGGCGAGGTGCGCGCGGTCGTCCTCCGCCAGCCAGTCGCCCGGCAGCGTCGCCAGTTTCTCCAGCGCAGCGCGCTGCGGCGCGAGGAAGCGGCGGTAATTGATCGCCTCGGAACGCACCTTGGTGACGCCGCGGCGCAGCTCGAAGATATGCTCCGCCGCCATCGTCTGCTCGCAATCGTCGAGCCAGTCGCCGAGGTCGCCGACCACGGGATCGAGGTCTTCGGTGATCTCGGTGGCGAAGGCACTGATCAGGTCGCCGGGGTCGCGGAGCGTACCCGCACGCATCTGCGCCACCACCTCCTCCAGCACCACGAGATGCTTGCGCGAGACGGTGACGACACGCCCCTTGGCCGCCCAGATCCGGATCGAGGCGAGCATGTCCGAGCCGTCGATCTGCTCGTCGGTGCGCCCGCGCAGGTTGACGAACGCGCTGTCGGTCAATTTGTCCGCGCGCGGGCGCGTCTCGGCCGCGGTCAGCGCGTCGACGATGAACGGCGGCAGCCCGGCCTCGTCCCGCAGCCACGCCTGCGCCTGCTCCGCGTTGCTGGCGAGATGGACCCAGACGAACGGCGCGCCGCAGTCGAGCGCGCCTTTCACCGCGACCTCCTCGGCATGGCCCTCCGCGCTGACGCGCCAGGCGGTGCCGCTCATCGCTCTTCCTCCATCGCGAGATCGACCACCAGCCCGGCCGCGGGGGCGAGCGGAGGCGCCGCGCACTCGACGCGCTCGGCATCGGCGCGCGCGCGATCGAGGATCGCGGCCGGCACGTCGGCGCGGTGCGTCACCACGTCCGCTGCCGCGAGCAGCCGCGCCTGCCGCAGCGTGAGCTCGTCCGGATCGTGCGAGCGCAGCCGCAGCCGTGCTAGCCCGGTGGCGGGCTGCGCCGCGATCACCGCCGCGGCGACGTCGTCGAGCGCGGGGGTGCCGAGCGCATCGAGCGCGCCGCCGGGGGCGAGCGCGGCGCCGATCGCGCGGCGCCGCTCGCCCCCGTCAGGCAGCGCGGCGCGAAGCTGCGGGCGCGCGGCGTGAAGCGCCTCGGCGAGCCGCCCGAGCGTCGCGGGGAGCAGCGCCTCGAGCCGCTGGCGCAGCGCCGCGGCGAGCCCCGCCGACACGCCCGCGCTGCCGATCGCCACCAGCACCGGCGCGCGGTCGACGATCGCGGGCAGAGTGAAGTCGCACAGATCGGGGCGGTCGACCGCGTTGACCAGCACGCCGCGCGCGCGCAGCCGCGCCACCGCGGCCTCGTCGTCCGCCACCACCGCGATCCGCGCGGCCGGGTCGTCCTCGCCGACGATCACCGCACCCGCGCGCTCGAGCAGCCGTCGCTTCGCCGCGGCGGGCTCCCCCTCCCCCACCAGGATCACGGGCCGCCCGGCAAGTCGCAGGAACACCGGCAGGCTCGGCAGCGCGGCGACGGTGCGCGCGTCGGTCATCGCGGCGCTGCTCCGGTCACCGCCCCGCTCACAGCCAGTCCGGCACGCGCTCGGCGGCGAGGATCGTCTCCGCCGCGATCCGGTCCGCCACCACCGCGAAGCGGTCGCCGTCGACCAGCACCTCGGGCACCAAGGCGCGGCTGTTGTAGGTCGAGGCCATGGTCGCGCCATAGGCGCCGGCGCTGCGGAACACCGCGAGATCGCCCTTGGCGACGCCATCGATCTCGCGCGCCATCGCGAACGTGTCGCCGGTCTCGCACACCGGGCCCGCGATGTTCGCGACGACGCGCTCGCCGCTCGGCACCACCGAGTCGAAATCATGCCAGGCGTCGTAGAGCGCCGGCCGCGCCAGATCGTTCATCGCCGCGTCGACGATGACATAGGGGTTCACCACGCCGGGCTTCACCCAGATCACGCGGGTGAGCAGCACCCCCGCGTTGGCGGCGATCACGCGCCCGGGCTCGAACATCAGCGTGACGTCCCAGTCGCGCGTGACGCGCTCGACCATCGCGCCATATTCCGCCGGGGTGCGCGGCGTGTCGCCTTCCTTGTAGCGGACGCCGAGCCCGCCGCCGAGGTCGACCCGGGTGATGCGATGGCCGGCGGCGCGGAGGGCCGCGACCAGCTCGCCAACGCGGCGATAGGCCGCCTCGAGCGGAGCCAGGTCGAACAGCTGGCTGCCGATATGGATCGCGACGCCCTCGAGCGACAGCCCGGGCAGCCCCGCCAGCCGCGCGAACATCGCCGGCGCCTGGTCGATCGGCACGCCGAACTTGTTCTCCTTGCGCCCGGTGGAGATCTTCGCATGAGTGCCGGCGTCGACGTCGGGGTTGACGCGCAGCACCGCGCGCGCGGTCAGCCCTCGCGCCGCGGCCAGCCGGGCGAGCGCCACGCCCTCTTCCTCCAGCTCGAGATTGAACTGGCCGATCCCGGCGTCGAGGCCGCGCACCAGCTCGGCCTCGGTCTTGCCGACGCCGGAGAAGACGACCGACTCGGCCGGCATCCCCGCCGCAAGCGCACGCGCCAGCTCGCCACCCGAGACAACGTCGGCGCCATAGCCCTCGGCCGCGAGCAGCCGCAGCACCGCGAGATTGGGGTTGGCCTTGATGGCGTAAGCGAGATGCGCGCCAGGCACGCCGGCGAGCCCGGCGCGGAAGGCGCGCGCATGATCGCGGAAGGCGCCCGCGGAATAGACATAGACGGGGGTGCCGACCGCCTCGGCGATGCGCGCCAGCGGCACGCCTTCGCACCACAGCTGTCCGTCGCGATAGGGAAAATGGTCCATCGGGTCTCTTCTAGCGGATAACAGGCGGTCGACGGGAGAAGGCGGCGCGGGATGGGGGTGTCAGCCCGTTCGCCGCGCCGCTGCCGTCATCCCGAACTCGTATCGGGATCCACGGCGCCGCGAGTCCCGCAGCGCGGCGGATGCGGACCAGTCAGTCCCGAGACAAGTTCGGGATGACGGTAGAGGGAAGGCAGCGCGTCGCAAGCTGTACCGTCCCTTCTCATTTCGGCGGCAGGTCGAACTCGTCGCTCTGGCGCGGCTGCGAGCGCGTGAGCACCTCGCCGGTGCGGCGCGGCCGCGTCTGGACGCTGGGGGTGAGTAGATCGTTGATCGCGGGCGTCGCGGTGGCGCCATAGGGCGCGACCGGCAGCGGCGTGCCCGGCGCCGGTTTGAGCGCCTCGGTCGATCCGCACCCCGCCAGCCCGACCGCGAGCGCCAGCGCGACCGGGACGCGCCACCCGCTCACGCCGCCGCTCCCGCGGGCGCGTCGTCCGACGACCCACGCGCGCGCTCCTCGCGCGCGGCGGCGATGGCGGCGCGAACATTGTCGGGCGCGGTGCCGCCGAAGCTGCGTCGGCTCGCCACCGAGGCGTCGACCGACAGCACGTCATACACCGCGGCGGTGATCCGCGGGTCGATCGCCTGCAGCTCGGCGAGCGGCACGCGGTCGAGCGTGCAGCCCAGCGCCTCGGCGCGCGCCACCGCGCGGCCGGTGATATGGTGCGCCTCGCGGAACGGCACGTCGGCCTCGCGCACCAGCCAGTCGGCGAGGTCGGTCGCGGTCGCGAAGCCGCTCTCCGCCACCTGGCGCATCCGCTCGGTGCGGAACGTGGCGCTCTCCACCATCCCGGTCATCGCCGCGAGCGACAGCGCGAGCAGGTCGTGCGCCTCGAACACCGGCGGCTTATCGTCCTGCATGTCCTTGGAATAAGCGAGCGGCAGCCCCTTCATCGTGACCATCAGGCTGACCAGGCAACCGGTGATCCGCCCGCTGTGGCCGCGCACCAGCTCGGCGGCGTCGGGGTTGCGCTTCTGCGGCATGATCGAGCTGCCGGTCGACCATTGGTCCGACAGCGCGACGAAGGCGAAGGGCTGCGACGCCCACAGCACAAACTCCTCCGCCAGCCGCGAGAGGTGGAGCGCGCTCTGGCTCGCCGCCATCAGGTAATCGAGCGCGAAGTCGCGGTCGCTGACCGAGTCGAGGCTGTTGCGCGTCGGCGCATCGAAGCCGAGTGCGCGCGCGGTCGCCGCACGGTCGATCGCGAAGCCGGTGCCCGCCAGCGCCGCCGCGCCGAGCGGGCAGAGATTGGCGCGCGCCCGATTGTCGGTGAAGCGCGAGCGATCGCGCCGTACCATCTCGTGATAGGCCATCAGATGATGGCCGAGCGTCACCGGCTGCGCCGACTGGAGATGGGTGAAGCCGGGCATCACGCTGGCGGCATGTTCCTCGGCGCGCGCGAGCAAGGCGTCGTCGAGCCGGTCCAGCGCCGCCACGACCTGGTCGGTGGCGTCGCGCACCCACAAGCGGAAGTCGGTGGCGACCTGGTCGTTGCGGCTGCGCGCGGTGTGGAGCCGCCCGGCCGCGCCGCCGATCACCTCGCCGAGCCGCGCCTCGCTCAGCATATGGATGTCCTCCATCGCGAGATCGTCGGGCACGCCCTCGGCGGCGTAGCGCTCCGCCACCTGCGCCAGCCCCGAATCGATCGCGGCGGCGTCCGCGGAGGAGACGATCCCCTGCGCGCCCAGCATCGCGGCATGCGCGCGACTGCCCGCGACGTCCTGCCGCCACATCCGCTTGTCGAAGGGAATGGAGGCGTTTATCTCGCGCATGACGGCGGCCGGACCCTCGGCGAACCGCCCGCCCCACATCTGGTTGGAACCGCTCATGGTCTCGCGTGTCGCGATCGTCTGTCTCCTCGGCGCCGCGCTGGCGGTCAGCGCGTGCGATAAGGGTTCGGGGGGCGGCGGGCAAGCCGCGCCGACGGGCAATGCGGCCACGGCGGCGAGCGCGGACGAGGTGCCCGCCGCCGGCGCGGCGCGGCCTGACAAGGTCGATCGCAGCCACAAGGGCGAGCGCGCGCCCGACGCCGGCTTCACCACGCTGGCCGGGGCACCCACGACCTTGGCAGCGCTGGGCGGCGGCAAGCCGCTGCTGGTGAACCTGTGGGCGACCTGGTGCGCGCCCTGCGTCAAGGAGATGCCGACGCTCGACGCCGCCGCCGGGACGCTCGCGGGCAGGGTGCGCGTCGTCGCGGTGAGCCAGGACATGGAGCCTGCCAAGGCCAGGGACTTCCTCAAGGCCCGCGGCTTCGCCAGGCTGGAGCCGTTCCTTGACGAGAAACTGGCGCTGAGCACCGCTTATGGCGCCAACCTGCCGACGACGATCCTCTACGACGCCGCCGGCAAGGAGGTCTGGCGCGTGACGGGCGATCTCGACTGGACCGGGGCGCAGGCCGGCGCGCTGCTCGCCGAGGCGGGCTGAGTCGGGGCGGCTACGCTCTCCGGGTCAGCTCGCCGCAACGGCGCGCAGGATGGCTTTGCCATAAGCCGTCTTCTTGAACAGCTCACCCCGCGCACGAGCCTGGTCCGCAGTGATGAAGCCGCGATCGTAGGCGATCTCCTCCAGACAGGCGATTTGGATGCCCTGCCGATGCTGCAACGTCCGGACGAACTCGCTCGCCTCGAGCAGGCTGTCGTGCGTGCCGGTGTCCAGCCACGCGTAGCCGCGCCCCATCTGCTCGACGTAAAGGTCGCCGGCGTCGAGGTAGCGACGATTGAGATCGGTGATCTCCAACTCGCCTCGCGCAGAAGGCGTGAGGCTCTGCGCCAACGCGACCACACGATTATCGTAGAAGTATAGCCCGGTCACCGCACAATTCGACTTTGGCACAACAGGCTTTTCTTCAAGGCTGAGGGCGCGCCCGTCGTCGCCCAGCTCAACGACGCCGTAGCGTTGAGGATCCTCCACCTGGTAGCTGAAAACGGTCGCGCCGCGCGTGCGCGCGACCGCGCGCGCCAGCAGCTCCGTCAGATGCGCGCCGAAGAAGATGTTATCGCCGAGTACCAGGGCGACCGGGTCGCCGCCGATGAAATCGGCCCCGATTGTGAACGCCTGGGCCAGGCCCTCGGGTCGCGGCTGCTCGGCATAGTGGATGGTGAGGCCGAAGCTGCTGCCGTCCTCGAACAACCGCCGGTAGTTATCCAGATACTCGGGGCTGGAGATGATCAGCACCTCACGGATCCCGGCCAGCATCAGCACGGACAGCGGATAGTAGATCATCGGCTTGTCGTAGACAGGCAGGAGCTGCTTGTTCACCGCGAGGGTCGCTGGATGAAGCCGGCTTCCGGTGCCCCCGGCCAGGATGATGCCTTTCACGTCGCTGCTCCGATCACGTCATCGAGTATGTCTCCGAGCGCGGCCTGCCAATGACGCGGCACGATCCCGTACGCCGCACCGATGGCCTCGTGCGAGAGGAGCGAGTTGGCGGGTCGGCGCACGGCCGTGGGATAATCGGCGCTGGTGATGGGAACGACCTCGGCGTACGGACCGCCGCGCGCAGCCGACTGGCGGAAGATTTCCGTGGCGAACGTTGCCCAGTCGGTCGCGCCCGCGTTGCTGAAATGGACGAGCCGCGACGGTTCATCGTCGTCGTTCACGAGCCGCACCACGATCGCGACCAGTGCCGCCGCCAAGTCGGCCGCGCTGGTCGGGCTGCCGCGCTGGTCGGCGACGACCTGAACCTGGTCGCGCTCGGCGCCTAGCCGAAGCATGGTTCGCACGAAATTCCGGCCATGGGGCGACACAACCCAGGAGGTGCGGACGATGACATGGCGCGCGCCGCTGCTTCGCACCGCGAGCTCGCCGCCCAACTTGGAGGCGCCGTACACACCGAGCGGCGCCGTCCGGTCGTCGACCTGCCAGGCGCCCGCGCGATCGCCGGGAAAGACGTAATCGGTCGAAAGCTGCAGCAGCGGGATGCCTGCCGCCGCACAGGCGGCACTGATGGCCGCGGGGGCTAGCGCATTCACCTGCCACGCCGTCACCTGATCGCTCTCGGCGGCATCAACGGCGGTATAGGCAGCGGCGTTGATCACCGCCGACCAGTCGCGCTCGGCCACGCACCGTGCGATCGCCTCGGGTGACCGCAGGTCAAGCGCGCCGCGGTCGAGCGCCACCGCGCACCAACCCGCCGGCCACGCGGCGCGCACGAGTGCGGTAGCGACCTGACCGTTCGCACCCGTGACGAGCACCTCCCGCATCAGGCCGCGACGCCGCGTCTTTGGGTCGCCTGCGCGGCCACGAGCGGGCTCCACCAGGCCTCGTTGTCGAGGTACCAGCGCACCGTCCTCTCGATCCCGCTTTCGAATGTCTCGCGCGGCGCCCAGCCTAGCTCGTCGCGGATCCGACGCGCATCGATCGCATAGCGTCTGTCGTGGCCCGGACGGTCGGCGACCGAGATGATCTGTGCCGCGTACCCGCGGCCATCGTCGCGTGGACGGACACGATCGAGGATCGAGCAGATCGCCCGCACCACCTCGATGTTGCGCCGCTCGTTAAACCCGCCGATGTTGTAGGTCCGCCCCACCGCCCCGCGCTCGAACACGGTCTGCAGCGCCCGGACATGATCCTCGACATAGAGCCAGTCCCGCACCTGGTCGCCGGCGCCGTAGACGGGCAGCGGCTCGCCGGCGAGCGCTCTGACGATGATCAACGGGATCAATTTCTCGGGGAAATGATAGGGGCCGTAATTGTTCGAACAGTTGGTGATCAGCACCGGCAGACCGTACGTATGCCCCCAGGCGCTGACGAGATGGTCGCTGGCTGCCTTGGTGGCGGAGTAAGGCGAGCGCGGGTCGTACGGCGTGTCCTCGGTGAACAGCCCCTCGTCGCCGAGCGTACCATAGACCTCGTCGGTCGAGATATGATGGAAACGGAAGCGCCGCCGCGCCGGCTCATCCAACGTCTGCCAATAGGCTCGTGCCTCGGAAAGCATCGTGAACGTCCCGATGACATTGGTCTGCACGAAGGCGCTCGGTCCGTCGATCGAGCGATCGACATGGCTCTCGGCGGCGAGATGCGTGATCACGTCCGGCCGGAACTCGGCCAGCGCTGCCCCGACCGCGGGCCCATCGCACACGTCGCCGCGGACGAAGCGATAGCGATCCGATCGCGCGACCGCGTCGACGGTCGAAAGCAAACCCGCGTATGTCAGTTTGTCGAAGTTGAGCACCTCATGCTGGCTGTGCGTGATCAGGTGTCGGACGAGTGCCGAGCCGATGAACCCGGCACCGCCGGTGACGAAGATACGCATCCCTAATCCTCAGGCGAGCGGAGCCAGCGGTCTACCATCATAAGCGAATGGGCTGTCGAACGCGGCCAATCTCGGCTGGTTCGTGTCCTTGGCCGACAGTGTCGGCTCATTTCCCGCCGGGATGGGCCAATCGATCGCGATCGTCGGGTCGTTCCAGGCGACCCCGCCATCATGAGCTGGCGCATAGGTGTCGGAACATTTATAGATGACCTCGCAGCCCGGCTCTAGCGTGACGAAGCCATGCGCGAAGCCGATCGGAATGAACAACTGCACACCGTTGTCCGCCGACAGCTCGGCGCCGACCCATCGACCGTACGTCGGGGAGCCGCGTCGCAGGTCAACGGCGACATCGAAGATACGGCCCCGAACGCAGCGCACCACCTTGTCCTGCCCGCGCGGTGGTGTCTGGAAGTGCAGGCCGCGGAGGGTGAAGGCGAAGGCCGAGAGCGAGTGGTTGTCCTGCACGAAGTTCGACGTAATGCCGAGGCGGGCGAAGGTCTCGCGATTGTAGGTCTCGGTGAACCACCCGCGGGCGTCTCCGTGCCGGGCCGGGTGAATGAGAAAAACGGGAGCGTCGGCGGCCATCCGGCCGCCGACTATCCGCTAGATCGGGTCGCCGCAACGGCACTCGCCAACTTTTCCATGTTGCGCCGCGTCGGCCAGGTGGCGAAGAGGCGGGCATGATGCGACGGGGCCTGACTCGGCGAACCGGACTGATGGCCTTCCTGGGTTGGGCCGCTGCCTGGCGGACCACACCGGCGACCGCCTCGGCGCCGTCTGGCGAGGCAACGCCCCATGCCGCGGCCGCCGCGTCGGCGACCGTGCCCGCATCGGGGGAGGACCACACAGAGGCGTTCGCGCGACTGTTGCGGGATACGTCGGCGGTCACGTTGTCGCCCGGATCCTTCCGCGTCGGCGTGATCGGCGGGACGCAGTATCAGAGAGCGCTGCACGTCAGCGGCGCAGGGGCGCCCACCGTCCTGCTGCTCACCGATACGGATCGGGCCGCCTTCAGCGTTGGCGCGGTGGGCGGCGAGTTCGGCGACGTTCGCGCCCAGACCATCTTCGAACTGCTGACCTTCAAGCCTGGTGCGGCAGCGCCGGCCCGCTACACCGCGCTCGACCTGCGGGCAACTCACCCCTACCTGATCCGAGACATCGTCGCGATCGGCTTGGGGCCGGGAGCAATCCAACTGACCAGCTGTTATTACGGCGCGATTGAGCGCGTTTCGCTGGCGAACAGCGGCTTATCGCTGAAGGACGTCAACAACCTGTCGCTAAGCCGCTCTGACGTGCGCCCCGACGAATTTCATGATTCGTCCCGCGGCGAGGACCTGTTCGCGCGCGCCGGCGCCTATCCCCTCGATCTCGAGGATTGCGCCAAGACAAGCTTCGTCTCCACCGTTATCGAGGGGTGGAAAACGCCCGTGCTGCGGCTCCGCCGCTCGCCCGACACGATCTTCTCGTCTTGCTGGTTCGAGGGGCTGATCTCGCCCGGTCACGTGATGCTCGTGGAGGACACGCGGCGGGTCGACTTCATCGACTCCAGGCTGGACTTCTCGATACCCTTCCCTGGTAGCTTCATCCACGTCGCCGCGGCGCCCGGCAAGCGGCGTTCCGGAACCGAGCTGAGAATCCGCGGCGGATCGCTGACTATGACGAGCATCCCCTTCGGCGACGCCGGCCTGCTCGTCACCGCGGCCGACGACGTGCCCGTGCGGCTCATCGTAGAGGACGTCACCTTCGGCGGCGGTCCGCTGCTCGCCGGCCCCGGCGTGGAGATCGAGCTGCGCTCGCTTACGCTCAGCGGCCCGCGACGCCACTATCTCTCCTCGCGCGCGATGGCGCGGATCGATTGCGGCACAAACAGCTGGATGCCAGCGAGCCGCAATACCGACCCGGATTTCAGCGCTAACCGCTTCGAGACGAGCGCCCCGGGCGTGACGGTGACCCGCTCGCTCGCCGCAAGCGATCGGACGAGCGGCGCCACTGCCACTGTTATCGAGGACGGCGGTCCGCGTGGGCCGAAGCAGATTCGCTACCGGCCGAGCGCGGACCTGCCGGCCGTCGTGTCGGCAACGCAGAGCTACGTCGTGTTCGCACGGGTGATGGCACCGACCGGTCTCGATCTCGTCGTCGAGCTCAACGGGGGCGCGGCAGACTTCGCCGCGGCGCCGCGCTTGACGCTGATCGCGGGCCGCTGGACCGACATCCTCTTCAAGACCGATGAGGACGTCACCTGGGCGCAGGGTCGCCGCCGGCCGCCGGAGATTGTGTTCACGCTCGATCGCGGCACCCGCGCTCGCGCACGACTCTGCATCGACCGGCTCGACTTCGCGTTGGTCGACGGTGACTTCCCCATTACCGGTTGAACGACATGAGGGCGCTGCGGGATGAGGCACATCAACCTAATCTTCTCTCGCGTTTTCCGTGCCAAAACGGGTATTCGTCGACCACTTTCGAGAGTAAAGGGCTTGGCCAGTGAATGTCTGTGGTTCGCGAGCTCGGCGGCGCAGCATGCGACGACGCGATACGACCGCGTGAGTCGCCGCGTGCGGGAGGCAGCGGCGTGAGTTCCGAGGAACCGTGCGTCGCAAGGGCCATCGTCATCGGCGGCTGCCACGTGACCAGCTTCGGGATCGGTGCGTCCCCGCCGTTTTGGTCGGGCTTCGTCACGCGGCGCGGCGCGGCGCAGGTCGAGGTCATCGGCCACGCGTCGATGAAGCGAGCGCTTGAGGTCGTTCAATCGGCAGCCCCGCTGGCGCCCGGCACGCTGGTGGTGCTCCAGCTCGGCCACCACGACGTATGGAAGGAGCTGGCGCTGCTGAACCCGCTCACCGCGCGTTATGTGCGGCGGAAAGGAGGGCAGCGCGCCAGCCTCTCCTCAACCGAGACGATCGCGTCGCGGCACGTGGGCACGGCCGCGCTGCTGAAGACCTTCGTGCGCGGCACGCTGATGTGGGCGCTCGATCGCCTGCTCGTCAGCCCGACCAAGCAGCGACGCGGACGCGCCAGGCTCGACCACCTCTTCACCGCGATCATCACCCAGCTCCGCGAGGCCGGCGCGGAGGAAATCGTGGTGATGTCCACTTTCCCGACCATCAGCCCGCGCCTCAACCAGCAGCGTGCGCTGGTCAGGGACATCATGCGGCATCACGCCGCCGCGGGCACCTTCGTCTTCGTCGATGTATGGCATCAGTTGGCGCGCGGCCGCGGCGCCTTCCTTCTGCCGCGACGCGACACTCTCCTTGACACGGTCCATCTTAGCGTCGCGGGACACGACGTTGTCGCTGGCGTGCTGACGCGAGTTGCCTTGCCGCGCCCGATGGATGGCGGCGATCAAGCGATGCCGGCCGCCACGCTTTCTGACCAAAGCTTTGCCCGCAGCGTCGATGCGCGACCGTCACGCGCCTGATCGACACGGCGACAAGGTACGCCCCTGGCGGCGGACCGGCCCAGTGTTCAAGGTGAGTACCGCACCTACGATCGGGCCGATTCGCGCTTGACCATGCATTTGCCGCTCATCTATGCGCGGTGACGGAATTAGGCGGTCCACAGCATGAACGCGCGAGATGGCCGCAGCCACGGGGAGTATTCTGCATCGCCGGTGCTTGAGGTGAGTGCCGGTTTCTTCTTGTCGTAAAATGCTGTGGTTGGAAACTGTAGTCTTGGGCCGCTGGTGACGCTTTGAAGCTGGAAAGCTCAGCTTTCCGCGGCGAACGACAGACGACATGTCGAGCCTGTAGGGACAGCTGAGGAGCGGCTCACGATCCAGCTTTGTCCAAGATCGATGATGCCGCGTATCGAGGCGTCACAGCGGATAGCGAAGGGTCGGATGTGCAACGCGCGCGTGGTTTGGTGTCAGGATTGGGAGCGCGATTCGGCACCCTTGCCGTCTTCCTCTGCCTCATCTTCCTCCTGGGAGGCAGCTCCAAACCTAACGTTCTGGGCATGGTGCTGCTGCGTCCTCTCGCCATCGTCACCGCCGCTTACGCGATCGTTACTTTAAGCGTCGACGACCTCCGTCGGTTCCTTGTCGTCTTCGCGCTGGCCGGTGCGACGCTCATTCTCACGCTCGCGCACCTTATCCCTTTGCCAGCGTCGTGGTGGAGCGGGCTGCCCGGCCGCGAGCTGATCAGCGCGATTACGACGCTTGCGCCGGGTGGCTCACCCTGGCGACCGCTCTCGATGGTGCCGGAAGCGACGCGGAACGCACTCTATGCGCTCGCCGTCCCGCTCGCCGTGCTGGCGCTCGCTGCGCCGCTGGATGGCAGGGCGCACACGCGCCTGCTCGTGCTCGTCATGGCTCTGATCGGCACGAGCGGGTTGGTCGGGCTACTTCAAGCCTCCGGTGTCGGCGTTCGCGCCAATACCGCGCAGTCGGAAATCGGCGGCCTGTTCGCCAACAGGAACCATCAGGCCACCGCGTTGGCGCTGCTGCTGCCGATGCTGGGAGTGGTCGCCGCATTTCGGCTGCGCCGGCGTCCGCGCGAGTCATGGCCCCTATTCGCCGCCGCATCGCTGGCGGGCGTCACCCTCATCCTGATCGTCGTGACCGGATCGCGTACCGGCTTGCTGGTCGCGCTCGTGAGCGGGTTGATGACCCCGGTGATTATGCTTGGGACGATTCCACGGCGGCAGCGACGCTCGTCGCGCGCCACGTTCCTGCAACGCTACGGCATGATCGCCTTCGTCGTCGCCTTCCTCGCCGCGATCCTTCTCATCGCCATTTTTGCGGGGCGCGATCAGGCGATCAACCGCATCGCGCAGACCGCCAATGATCCGCGATACGGCGTGTGGAGCACCGTCATCCGCGAGATCGGACGTTTCATGCCCTGGGGTACCGGCATCGGCACCTATGCCGATGCTTATCAGACCTTTGAGCCGCTCGCCTCACTACGGCCAACCTATTCCAATCATGCTCATAACGAGTGGCTAGAGATCGCGTTGACTGCGGGTGTACCGGGACTTGCCCTCCTGCTCGCGGCCGTTGTTGCGTTCGTCGTGGCCGCCTGGAAGAGCAGGTCGGCGACTGGACGCGCCGCCCTGTTTCAGCGGCTCGGGTTGACTGTCATTGGACTGGTCACGCTCAGCAGCATCACAGATTATCCGGCCAGGACTCCGATCGTTGCGGCGCTCCTCGCGCTCGCCGCCATCTGGGCGACTTCCTCCATAAGGTTCGAGAATGACGTCGTTTGATAGGTACCTCGCGGGGCGCTCGGCGCTTGTCGCGCTCGCGCCTGCGCTGCTGATGGTGTCCGGCTGCGCCGGCCCGACCCAGTTCGGCGGCGTGCAGGATCTCCATGTCGTCCAATCGCAGACGCTTCCGCCGCCGCAAACGGCGGACCTGGCGGCGCTCGACAGGCCCTACCGAGTCGGTCCGTTCGACAAATTGTCGATTGACGTGTACGGGATCAACGAGCTGCGTGACCGGGAGATCCAGGTCGATGCCAGCGGCCGCATCTCCTTTCCGCTGGTCGGAACCGTCGAGGTGTCGGGTAGGACCCCCGGCGAGATCGAGGATGCGATCGAGGGGCGGCTCCGCACCAACTTCATTCGCAACCCGCAGGTGACAGTCAACCTGAAGGAGACGGTCAGCCAGGTCGTGACGATCGGCGGCGAGGTGAAGAAGCCCGGCTTGTTCCCGGTGATCGGTCGCATGACGCTGATGCGCGCGATCGCCACCGCGGAAGGAACGACCGAGTTCGCGCGTAAGAAGGAGGTCGTCGTATTCCGCGTCACGGGCGGCCAGAAATATGCTGCGCTCTACGATCTGCGCGCAGTGGAACGTGGGAACTACCCCGACCCCGAGATCTACGCGAACGATGTCATCATCGTGGGAGACTCGCCGGCGCGCCGTATCTTCAAGGATTTCTTGAACGCATCGCCGCTCATTGCGCCGCTCATCATCTACGGTCTGAACTGATACACTCGGGTCGATGGAAAGAAGCATGGAACATAGCAGAATGCCGCCGAGCCCGGCCGTGGCAGCGCAGCCGATCGATCGCGGAATCAACCTGCCGCCGATCCTCATCCAATATTGGAATATAGCGCTCCGGCGGCGGTGGCTCATGCTGGGCATCGTCGTCGCGTGCGTCGCAGTGGGGGCGATCCTCACGCTGCTGACCGCCCCTAAATACACGGCCGAGGCAACCGTCGAGATCAGCCGGCAGCAGAAGCAGATCACCAATATCGAAAGCGTTGAGGACGAGCGCTCGGGAGACAATGTCGAGTTCTACGCGACGCAATACGCCCTGCTGCGTACGCGCCCCTTGGCGGAGCGCGTCGTTTCCGAGTTGCGACTGGCCGACGATCCGGCCTTCTTCGAGGCGCATGGGCTGGACGAGGCGTCGGCCGACGAGCGCGCTGCAGACGGCGCTGCGCGCGACGAGCGGGCGCGGCGACGCGAGCTGGCCGTGGATCTGCTGCTGGACAACATTCAAATCGCGCCGATTCGCGCGTCCCGACTGGTGAATATCGGCTACACCAGCCGTTCGGCCGAGCTGTCGACGAAGATCGCCAACCGCTGGGCAGCCGCCTTCATAGCGATCAGCATGGATCGTCAGTTCGCTTCCACCGCCGACGCGCGGCGCTTCCTAGAGACGCGGCTCGCGTCATTGCGTCAGAAGCTTGAGGAATCGGAGCGGCAGGTGGTGCTCTACGGGGCGCAGCAGCGGATCGTGTCGCTCGACCAAGTCCGCGACGAAGCCGGACGGACGGTCTCCAACCGCACCATGGCCAGCGCCGACCTGGAGCAACTCAATACGGCGCTCAACCAAGCCATCGCGGCTCGCATCGAGGCGGAAGCACGCGCGCAGCAGAGCGGCGAAAACTCCACTCAGGCGGTGTCGAGCCTGTCGATGAGCACGCTGCGTCAACAACGCGCCGTGCTTGCCGCGCAGAAGGAAAAGCTGCTCGTTCAGTTCGAGGAGGGCTACCCTGCGGTGCAAGAGGTGCAGCGCCAAATACAGGCGCTGGATCAAGCGATTGGTCGAGAAGTAGGCCGCATCAACGGTTCGCGCCGGCAAGAATATCGCGAGTTGCTGACACGCGAGAACGAACTGCGCGCGCGGGTCAACGCGCTGAAGCAGCAGCTCGACACCCAAAATCGAGCGGGTATCCAATATGCGATCTACCAGCGCGAGGCCGATACCAACCGCCAGTTGTACGACGCGTTGCTGCAGCGCTACAAGGAGATCGGCGTCGCCGGCACGATCGGCGTCAACAACATCCTGATCGTCGAGCCGGCGATCCAGCCGACCAAGCCATCGTCGCCGAAGCTGGTGATCAACATTGCGATTGCGCTGCTGCTGGGCATCGCCCTCGCCTCCGCGACCGCTTTCGCACTCGAGCAGATCGACGAGGGGATCCGTGAGCCCGGTCAGGTCGAGGCGCAGTTACACCTGCCGTTGCTCGGGATCACGCCGCTTGCCGAGGAGAAGGGCATCGAGGCCCTGATGGATGCGAAGTCGCCGCTGTTCGACGCCTATTTCAGCATCAGATCGAGCCTCGCCTTCACCACTAATCAGGGTTTCCCGCGCTCGCTCGCGGTGATCAGCACCCGTCCGAACGAGGGCAAGAGCCTCACCTCCCTGGCGCTGGCGATCATCCTCGGTCGCACCAACAAGCGCGTCCTGCTGGTCGATGCGGATCTCCGCTCCCCGTCAGTGCATGCCATGGTGGGCATCGCCAATGACGCGGGTTTGAGCAACGTGCTCGCCGGCGAGGACGACTGGTCGGCGATGATCCATGAAACCCAGTTCCGCAACGTGTCGGCGCTCACCGCCGGTCCGGTGCCGCCCAGCGCAGCCGAACTGCTTAGTGGCGAGCGCCTCGGTGAGTTCCTCGAATCGGTGCTGACGCAATATGACCATGTGATCGTCGACAGCCCGCCGGTGCTTGGCCTGACCGACGCGCCGCTGATCGGTAAAGCGGTGAGCGGCGTGGTCTATGTCGTCCAGGCAGCGGGGCCGGCGACGAGAGGAGTTCGCGCCTCGGTCCATCGGCTGATGATGGTGAACGCGCACATCTCCGGCGTCGTGCTGACGAAGGTCGGCGGCCAGAGCGGCTACGGCTACGGCTACGGCTATGGCTACGGCTATGGCCGCGAGAAGGACGGTGCGAGGACGTCGTGACAGCGCCGCGTCTTCCCCGCCGCGGCATGGCCGTGCGCTATGCCGCGGCGGCACTGGTGGCGGTGCCGCTCGCGTGGCACGCAGCGGTCGACTCGTGGGTGGCCAACGCACGCACCAGCGATCCCGCCGCAGTGTTGCGGCAGCGGCCGGACGACGCGGTCGCTCTCGGTCGGCTGGTCGATCGACGGCTGCAGCGTACGCCTGACGCGTTGATCAGCGACAACGAGGCGGCACGCGCGCGCGCATCGCTGGCGGTCCGTCCGCTCAGCCGGACGTCGCTGCGCATCATCGGCTTATGGGCGGCGCAGCGGCACGACCCTGCCCTCGCCGGTCGGGCGATGATGCTGTCCGACCGCGTTTCACGCCGCGACGCGCCCACCCAGTTCTGGATGATCGAGCAGGCGGTGCAGCGCGGCGACGTGGCTGCGGCGCTCGCTCACTACCATGCGGTGATGTCGGTACAGCCGCGCACGCGCACCGAGCTGTACCCGGTTCTCACTGGCGCGCTGGCCAGCGCGGACATCCGCCGCGCGCTCGCGCCCTATATCGCGCGTCAGACCAACTGGGCGGTCGACCTCATCGGCTTCGCCATCAACAGCGGCGAGCCCCGCGACGTGGCCGCGCTGCTGTTCCCGATTGCGCCGGCGCTGCGGAGAAGCTCGTTCGCGGTCACCAACGCGCTGCTGATCAGCCGGCTTACCGACAGCGGTGCCGCGCTGATCGCGCGCTCCTTCGTCCGCGCGCTCTGGCCAGATATCGCACCCGAGACCTTCGCTCAGTTCGCGGTCTCCTCGGCGACCACCGATCGCCGGCTCGCTTCGTTCGGCTGGTCGCTCAACAGCGTCAACGGCGTCACGGCCGTGGCGAACGACAAGGGGGGCTTCGACGTCGAGGCCGATCCGTTGACCAGCGGGACTGCGGCGAGCCGAACACTTCTCGTTCGCCCGGGAACGCGCTATATGTTCGAGCAAGTGATCGGACGATCGAACAACGGTTCCGCGCCCACGCTGACATGGCGCGGTTACTGTCGCAGCAGCGCCGGTGAGCGGGTCGCGATCTTTGAGCATGCCGCCCGGGCCGAGTCCGAGCCGAAGCGCGACCAGATCAGCTTCGCCGTTCCCGCCGCGTGCCCAGCGGTGGAGTTTGTTCTTTCCGCCAACGGATCCGACGGGCAGACGGTGGAGGAGGTCTCGCTCACTTCGCTGTACCTTCGTCCCGCTTAAGAATTTAGGCGATTAGGCTCGCGACCAGCTCCATGACCACGATCCACTTCCTCATTCTCCTGGCGATCGGCTGGGCTTATACTTTGTCAATCGCAGCCTGCGCGCTGTCGGTCGCCGTCCGTGCCGGCGTCATGGATCGCCCGGGCTCGCAAGGACACAAGGCGCATCACCTCCCGACCCCGCTGGTCGGCGGCTTAGCGTGCATGCCGCCGGCGTTACTCGGCGCGTTGTCGATGGCCTATGCCGGTGGGATGGGCGCGCACGATCGCAGCTCTCTGATCTGGATGTCGGTGGCGGTCGCGCTATCCACGCTCGTCGGTTTCCTCGATGATCGCCGACATATACCGGCCCCGCTGCGGCTGCTGATCTGCGGCTCGGTCTTTGCGGCGACGCTGGCGCTGCACGGCGATTTCGTCATCGACGCGGTGAGCTTCGAGTCCTTTCATATGCAGCTGCTGATCGAGCGCCGCCTTGCAATCTTGCTGTCGATGTTGTGCCTTCTCGCATTCCAGAACTCGGTCAACATGGCCGATGGACGCAACGGCCTGGTGATGGGGCTGTCGATCATTTGGTGCGCGACGCTGCTGTTCCAGGGCCGCCACCCCACCAATCTCGCCGTGGCGATGCTGCTGAGCGGACTGCTGGTGACCATGATCTTCAACGTGCGAGGCAAGCTGTTCTTGGGCGACGCCGGCACCTACGGCATCGGCGCGCTGCTCGGTCTGGTGACGATCTGGGTGCATCGCAGCGGTATCGGTCTGACATCGTCGCAGGTGATTTCGATGTTCCTCATCCCGATCATCGACATGGTGCGGCTGTTCATGCTGCGGCTGATGCACGGCCGCTCTCCTTTCACCGCGGATCACCAGCATCTGCACCATTACATCGATCGTGAGTTTGGCTGGAACGTCGGTCTGCCCATCTACCTCTCTCTTGTTGCGACGCCGATCATCATCTCCGAGCTGAACGACGGATGGGGCATCCCCGGCGACGTCGCGGCGGTGGCGCTCTACGTCGGTATTATCCTCTACACGCGCCGGCTCAGCCCGAGAGCTCGGCTCGCGTTACACTGATTGCGGCAAGGCGCCGTTCCCGCTTCCCCCGCCGCGCGGGACCCCTGGTTCAAGGACGTTGCGTTTATGAAAAAAGCTCTGATCACCGGCGTGACCGGGCAGGACGGTGCCTATCTGGCCGAGCTGCTGCTCGCGAAGGGCTATGAAGTCCATGGCATCAAGCGGCGCAGCTCGCTGTTCAACACGCAGCGAATCGATCATATGTTCCGCGACCCGCACAGCTCCGACGGCGCTTTTGTGCTCCATCACGGCGACATGACGGACTCGTCGAGCCTGACCCATATCATACAGAAGGTGCAGCCCGACGAGATCTACAATCTCGCCGCGCAGAGCCACGTCGCCGTATCATTCGAAGAGCCGGAATATACCGCTAATTCTGATGCACTCGGCGCGCTGCGCCTGCTTGAGGCGATCCGTATCCTCGGCCTTGTTGACAAGACGAGATTTTACCAAGCGAGCACCAGCGAATTGTACGGCCTAGTTCAGCAGGTACCGCAGTCGGAGACCACCCCCTTCTATCCGCGAAGCCCTTATGCAGTGGCGAAGCTCTACGCCTATTGGATCACGGTCAACTATCGCGAGGCGTACGGCATTTTCGCGTGCAACGGCATCCTCTTCAACCATGAAAGCCCGCTGCGCGGCGAAACCTTCGTGACCCGCAAGATCACGCGCGCGCTGGCTCGCATCAAGCTGGGCGTGGAAGATTGCCTCTACCTTGGCAATCTGGATGCGTGTCGCGACTGGGGCCACGCCAAGGACTATGTGGAAATGCAATGGCTCATGCTGCAGCAGGAGAAAGCGGAGGATTTCGTCATTGCGTCCGGCGTCCAACATAGCGTCCGCGACTTTGTCGTCGCCGCGGCGAACGAGATCGGCCTCTCCGTGCGCTGGGAGGGAAGCGGCGTCGAGGAACGCGGCTACGATCAGGACGGCCGCTGCATCGTCCGCGTCGATCCTCGCTATTTTCGTCCTACCGAGGTCGAGACGCTGTTGGGGGATGCGACCAAGGCGCGCGAGCAGCTCGGCTGGACGCCCCGCATCAGCTTTGCCGACCTCGTCGCTGAGATGGCCGCAACTGATCTCGCGGCGGCGCGGAACGAGCAGCTGCTCGCCACGCACGCTGCCACGAACTGACGCTCCGGGAATAGCGACGATGCGTATCTGGTTGACAGGCGGCGGCGGGATGGTGGGCCGCAATCTCCTGGAGGCGGCGCCAACCTGGGGCCATGAAATGGTCGCACCGCGCCGAGACGAGCTCGACCTCAGCGACGCGGGGGCCGTGGCACGGTGGCTTGCCGTGATGCGTCCGGACGCGGTGATCCACGCCGCGGGCAAGGTCGGTGGCATCACCGCAAACATCCGCGAACCCGTCAACTTCCTGGTCGATAACCTCGACATCGGACGCAATGTCGTGGTCGAGGCGCGCCGCGTGGGCATCACCCGGCTTATCAATCTTGCCAGCTCCTGCATGTATCCGCGCGACGCGGAGAGCCCGCTGCGCGAGAACCTGGTGCTCGGCGGTCCGTTGGAAGAGACCAATGAGGGCTATGCGCTGGCTAAGACAGTGGTCGCCCGGCTCTGCTCATACATCCGGCGCGAGGATCCGCGCTTCCTCTACAAAACGCTAATACCGTGCAACATCTACGGCCGGTACGACAAGTTCGACCCGGCGCACGCGCACATGGTTCCTGCGGTCATACACAAGATCCACGAGGCCAACGTAGCGCAGGAACCAACCGTGACGATCTGGGGTGACGGCGCGGCGCGGCGCGAGTTCCTCTATGCCGGCGACTTGGCGGACGCGATCTTCACGGCGCTTGATCAGATCGTGGCGGTGCCGGACATGATGAATATCGGCGCCGGGGTCGACCATAGTATCGATGATTATTATTCCACCATTGCCAAGGTACTCAACTACCGCGGCAGCTTCACTCACGATCTGACTAAACCTGTCGGGATGCGGCGCAAGCTCGTGGACGTGACGAACCAGCAGCGGCTCGGCTGGGCACCGCGCTGGAGCCTCGTCGATGGCCTGGCGGACACCTATCGCCATTACCTCGACCGCCGCGGCTAAGCGCCACAGAGGCATCAGCGCGGTCGCGGAACGGCGGCCTTGCTCGCGATCGCTGCGGTCCCCAGGTCGGGCCGGGTCGCCTTCGGTAAGGTCTGGACAAAGCACGTGGCGGGCAGCAGAGGCGCCACAGAATCGGAAGGCGGGCAGCGAACGTGATGGATTACCGATTTCCTCTGGCGACAACATCCTGGGGCGACGAAGAAGCGCAGGCGATGCAGCGCGTGATCGCCTCGGGGCAATTTACGATGGGGAAAGAGGTCGCCGCCTTTGAACAACAGTTCGCCGCCGCGCTGGGCGCCAGGCATGCCGTCATGGTCAACTCGGGATCATCCGCCAACCTCTTGATGGTCGCGGCGCTTCGTTACACCAAAAACGATGGCCTTCGACTTGAGCCGGGCGACGAGGTTATCGTACCCGCAGTATCGTGGAGCACCACTTATTACCCGCTCTACCAGTACGGCCTGCACCTCAAATTTGTCGACGTCGACCTCGCTACGCTCAACTATGACCTAGCTTTGCTTGAGGCGGCGGTGAGTGATCGGACGCGCGCGATCATGGTCGTCAACCTACTCGGCAATCCGAATGACTTCGACCGCATCCGTGCGATCGCCAGCGGTCGCGGCATTGTGCTGATCGAGGACAATTGTGAATCGCTCGGCGCGCGCTTCGATGGCCGGATGACGGGCACGTTCGGCGTCATGGGCAGCTACAGCACCTTCTTCAGCCACCACATCTCGACGATGGAAGGCGGCCTGATCACCACCGACGACGAGGAACTCTACCATATCCTGCTATCGCTGCGGGCACATGGGTGGACGCGTAACTTGCCCTCTCCCAACCGCGTCACCGGCGAGAAGAGCAGTGACCCGTTCCAGGAATCGTTTCGCTTCGTCCTGCCGGGCTACAACGTCCGTCCGCTGGAAATTGAGGGCGCGCTCGGCCAGGAGCAGATCCGCCGGCTGCCCGACCTGATCGCGGAGCGGCGGCGCAACGGCGCGCTGTTTCAGGCGGCGTTGCGCGACCATCCGCACCTTCTCATTCAGCAGGAGATCGGCGAGAGTAGCTGGTTCGGCTTCAGCCTCGTCGTTCGCCCCGGCAGTTCACTCGATCGCGCCACCGTGATCGACCGCTTAAAGACGCTGGGCTTCGAGTGCCGCCCGATCGTGGCAGGGAATTTCGCCAAGAACGAGGTTGTCCGCTACTTTGACAGCGAGGTATTCGGGGAGCTGAGCAACGCCGAACGCGTCGACTCGCACGGCCTGTTCATCGGCAATCATCATTACCCGATCGATGACGCGATCGACGCGCTACACCGCCTGGCGTTCTGAACCGATGACGGTGATCGTGCGCACCCACGGTGGCCTGGGCAACCAGCTTTTCCAGATCCTCTACGGGCGGCTCACGGCGACGCAGATCGATACGCGCTACGGCGAGATCCACGACCGCAACTATGCGCATCGCTTCGAGCGATCGGCGGCGATCCCGCTACCGGATTACCGTTGTTCTCCCTGGCAGCGGGCCATATCGCGGGCGCGCCTACCCAAGGTGCTGAGGCGGCTGCGCCTGCGATCGGGCGAGTCGCTATCGCTATTCGGCTCGACCTACCTAGACGGCTATTTCCAGGATATTGCCGGCTATCGGCGCTTCACCGTGGCCGCCATCGCGGAGCAGATCGGGCGGCTCGGTCGCGAGCTCGAGGTGGAGCGCCACACGGTGCTGCCCGCGAGCACGATCTACCACCTGCGGCTCGGCGATTTCTTCAACGACCGCCGCGCTGCCCTCGCTCACCTGCTCGACCGCCTCGACGGCCTCGATACGGGCGTCACGGTGATCACCAACCAGGAGGATCTGTTCGAACTCGAAGAGGTTCGAAATCGGATGGCGGGTAAGGGCTGCCGCCTTCAATCAACCGCCGAGCACAGCGCGGAAGACGTCATCCGGCTGATGTCGACGTACGGGACGATCGTCACCAACGACAGCACCCTGGCACTTTGGGCCTCGCTGCTGAGCGGCGCGCGGACCGAGTTCGCCAACAATCGCCTGGCGCAGCTTCATCAATTCCTGTACGCCGCCGCTCACGGCACGGGATGAGTCACGGTCGATCGCGCCGGCGCCGGCACGGTGACCCGCTTTAGCGCTGCGGCGGCTATCCAGTACGGGCATGCCGTGCTAGCGGGCTGGCGCGACGTTGGTCGACGATCCACCCGCATCAGAGGTTTCTCGTCTTCGACATGCTGTTCTGGTTGCTTGCCATCACGTTGATTGGCTTCCTGCTCTGCATGTTCCTGATCGACACGGTTCAGGTGCTGCTGCGCGCGACGGCAGCGATCGTGGGAGCGCCGGTACTCGGTGCGCATCTGGGCTCGGTGTTCATGCTCGTCAACCGCGCCGCCACCGCGTTGTCCCTTCTGCTGATCGGCTACTTGGTCGACAGCTACGTGGCTAAACTCGATTTGATGGTGATCTACGCCGCAGCCGCGCTGCTGATCGCCCTCTGCCATCTCACGCTGTCCCGGCGAGTGGCGCTGCTGCGGCTGATGCTGTTCTTCTTCAGGCGGATCTACGGCAAGACCCCGGCGCCGGCGCTGATCGATGCCGCGGTCGCGACGCTCACGCGCACGCCCCAGTCGTCAATCTCGGCGGCGGTCGTGGCGGTCACGTCGATCGGCTTCCTCGGCCTGCTCGTGCCATCGCTGCTCGCCTCAACGTACCCAGCATATCGTGCGACGTTGATGCAGACCGGCTTCATCATCAACTCACTCGCATCCGTCGGCAGCGTGCTGCACGTGGAGCGGGTGATCGCGGTGACGATCGACAAAGGTGATCCTGACGACGTCAACGCTCTTTACTCAAGCTACAGCCGGTCACGACTCTGCGGGTATATGACTGCCTTCGCGCTGTTCGCGATCTCCATCGCGCTCGCCTCTTTGGCTTCAGGGGGCCGATAGGATGGCCAACATGCCGGACGCACGCGTGACCAAGCCGCGCCTGCTGGTCAGCGCCTACGCCTTCTCGCCCGAGCTCGGCTCCGAGTTCGCCCAGGGCTGGAACTACGTGCAGCAGATGAAGCATCACTTCCGCCTGACCGTCCTGGTCGGCAGCGCGGACGGGCGCATGGGTGACGTCACCCTGCTCGATCATCCGGCCGTCCGCGCGCTGGGCGAGGATGTCGCGATCGTCGTCGTGCCGATGGATCGCTTTTGCGGGCTGATCAAAGTTCTCGACGTTCGCCTCGGCCTGTCCTGGTTGTTCGTCCTTGCGCTGCGGCGATGGCACTGGCTGGCGCTCCGCCGCGCACGGCAGCTGCATCGCGCGATGCCGTTCGTAGCGGTGCATCAGCTCGGCCCCGTCGGCTTCCGCAATCCAGGCTATATGTACCGCCTGCCGATCCCCTCCTACTGGGGACCGATCGGCGGTTTCCAATATGTTGACTCCGCGTTAGCGCGACGCAGCGACCGCCGGTACGGCCTGCTGGCGATGGTGCGCAACGCCACCACGTTCCTCGCCGCGCGCGGCGGCTATGTCGCGCGCGCTGTGCGCGGCTTCGATTGTCTGTCGTTCGCTACCAAAACCAATCGCGACAATTTCGCCTGCCTGTACCGTAGCGACGGACCGGTGCTGAGCGATCAGGCGACGCGACACCCGATCATGCCCGCGAGCGACGACGCAGCGGCACAGAGCGAGTTGCTGGATGTGATCTGGTGCGGCAGCGTCGACGCGCGCAAGAACATAACCCTGCTCATCGACATCGCCGCCGCAGTGCGCGACGATGTTGGGCTGCGATTTACGGTCATCGGCGAGGGCCCGCTACTCGCGTCGGCGCGGGCGCGGGCGACCAAATTGGCGTTGACCAATCTTACCTTCCTCGGTCGTGTCGCGCGTGAGGAAGTGCAGCGCCGTATGATCGACGCCGACGTGCTCTGCTTCACCAGCCTCTCCGAGGCGAACACGTCAACCCTGTTCGAGGCGCTCGAAGCGCGCTGCATTCCGGTGGCGCTCGACCTGGACGGCTTCTCCACCAACGTCACCGACGAAATTGGCTTCCGGATCAATCCGCGGCAGCGCTGGAACGCGATTGTCGACGATTTCGCCGCGCGGCTGCGCCAACTGAGCGGCGACCCCAGCCTGCGTGCGCGGCTGCGCCAGGCGATCGCCGCGAGCGGCGACCGCTACACGTGGCGGACGCTAGCGGACCAACATCGCGCTATCCTGGAGGAACTGATCGATCGCGCCGCGACCGCCGCTCGGCAGAGAGGCGCCACGTGAGCAAGATTCTTCTCCCGCTGGTGCGGCGGTTGACCGGGCGGACCGTGGCGGTCGGCGATTCAGTTTCGACGGGCATGTTGGTGCTTTACTTGACCCGCATGGGCCTCGATGCCGGCCGCGGCGTGCTACGTCTCCTCGTCGCGGCCCGACTCCCGCGCCTCCTGTTCCTCGCCGTTGGCGCGCGCATCCACGGCGTGCGGCTGCTGCGCTTCGGGCGGCGACTGCGTCTCGGACGCGGCAGCCACGTCACCTGCTGGAGCCCCGCCGGCATCATCCTGGGCGACGACGTCTCGTTCGGTGAGTTCTGCCAAATCTCTAATGGCTTCAACCCCTTTGCGCAGATCGGCACGATCACGATCGGCAACAACGTGGGGATCGGCGGCTATAGCTATATCTGCAGCCCCGCCGCGGTGACGATCGGCTGCGACACGATCACGGGCCAATATCTCTCCATCCATCCGCAGGATCACCTCTTTGCAGATCGGGATCGTCCGATCCGCCTGCAGGGCACGCGATCGCGCGGGATCGTCATCGGCCGCGATTGCTGGATCGGCGCCAAGGTAACGATCCTCGACGGTGTCACCCTCGGCGACGGCTGCGTCGTGGCGGCGGGGGCCGTGGTCAACCGCTCGTTCCCGCCCGGGTCGGTGATTGGTGGCGTTCCAGCCAAGCCTCTAGCGAGTCGCTGATGCATATCTTTGTCCATCTGCTGAACGACTACAGCGGCTCGCCGCGAATTATGAACGAGAAGATTTCGTGCTACGCGGCGCTCGGCGAGGAGTGCCTCGTCATTACCAACGCCGATCGCGGCTTCATCAAGACCGCCGACCATCGCCATCATCTCATATCGTACGAGAAGTCGACTCATCGTGTGGTGTGGCTCGCGCGGCTGCTGCTGTGGCATGTCAAGGTTTTCCTGCTTTTGCTCCGACGAGTACGCCGCGGCGACGTGCTGCACGCGAGCACGATGCTGACCGCCCCGCATCTGGTGGCGGCGCGTCTGAAGGGCGCGCGAACGGTCGCGCATATCATGGAGACACGAGTGAGCCCCCGGCTGCACCGGTGGCTTATGACGAGGCTGATCGCGGCTGCGGCCGATCGGATCGTCTATCTGTCGCGGTACGTTGAACAAGTTCTCGCACCGCGGCTTGGCAGAGTTCCGGCGCAGATCACCTACCCTTGCGTGGACCCCGCCCTCGTCGCCGCCGCCGAAGTGGCGCCGCCTCGCCGGGAAGACGCCTTCCATGTCGGTCTGATCTGTAGCCTCGTATGGTACAAGGGCTTCGCCGAGTTCGTCGCGCTCGCGCGCCGGTTCCCCGGGCTGGCGTTCGTGCTCGTGCTCAACGGCGATGCCGACGTGTTCGAGACAATGGTGCCGCGCGACCGACGCCCGCCCAATCTCACCGTCCACTTCAACCTTTCGCCGGTCACGCCGGTCCTGCGCAAGCTCGACCTGCTTCTGTCGCTGACCAATCGCGAAGGCTGGGTCGAGACGTTCGGCCTGACGCTGATCGAGGCGATGGCGTTCGGCGTGCCGGTGATCGCCCCGGCGGTCGGCGCGCCGCTGGAGTTTGTCGAGGACGGCCGCAACGGCTATCTCGTTGATGAGCGCGATCTCGACGCTGTCGCTGCCTTGGTCGCGCGGCTGGCGGATGACCGGGCGCTGTGCGCCCGCCTTGGCCAAGCGGCGGCCGCCACGGCGCAGCGCTTCACACCAGAGCGGTTTCGCCACGCGATCGCCGACGAGCGCGCCTTTGTCACAGCCAGCCGGATCGCGGAGCCGGTATGATGACACGAGCGGTTCGCCCAGAGATGATCCACTCGCACGAGAATGGTGTGGTGCTTTGAAGGTCGCGGTGATCGGTACCGTCGGCGTCCCCGCCCGCTATGGTGGCTTTGAGACACTGGCTGAGCAACTCGCCACGGGGATCGCGGCCGATGAGGCGCAACTCGTGATGTATTGCCAGCGGTCCGCCTATCCCGAGCTGATCGTCGCGACACCCTTTTGTGGTCACCAGCGCGTGCTGGTGCCGCTGAGCGCCAACGGGGCCGCCAGCTTGGTCCACGACGTGCTGGCGATGCTGCACGCAGCGCTGATCGCCCGCGTCGATGCCGCGCTGATCCTAGGCTACTCGGGCGCCTGGTTCCTCCCCGTGCTTCGGCTGCTGCGGCCGAGCATGCGGGTCGTCACCAATGTCGACGGCATGGAATGGCGCCGCGCCAAATTCGGCGGCTTCGCCAAGCGGGTGCTCAAGGTGCTGGAGCGACTCGCAATCCGCTTCTCGCATCGCGTGATCGCCGACAACGACGCTTTGGTGGCGCTCGTGCGCGACATGTACGGCGCAGAGGCGACGATGATCGCCTACGGCGGCGACCACACGATCGTTCCCGCGAGTTCGCGCTTCGCACTCGCCCCCGGCTACGCCCTGTCGGTGGCGCGGATCGAGCCGGAGAACAACTCTCACCTGATCCTCGAGGCCTGCGCCCAGGCAGCCTTCACCCTGGTCGCGGTGGGCAATTGGGACAAGAGCGACTACGGGCGCGAGCTCAAGCAACGCTACGCCGATCATCCCCAACTACTTCTGCTCGACCCGGTATACGACGTCGCGGACCTAGCTGGGCTGCGGGCGGGCGCCGCAGTCTATGTCCACGGGCATAGCGTCGGGGGCACAAATCCGTCGCTGGTCGAGGCCATCTACCATCACAACCGCCTGCTCGCCTATGACTGCGCCTTCAACCGGTCCACGCTGGGGCAGGCTGGTTCCTACTTCAAGGACGTGTCCGCCTTGCGAGTGCTGCTCAGCGACCCCACGTCCGGCATGGTCAGGGCGGCGGACCTCGCCACGCTGAAGGAGCGCTATCGCTGGCATCGGATCGTCTCCGCCTATGTCCACGTCCTGAACGGCGGGCAGGCGGCGTGACCCACGTTCGACAGGTCGGCCAGGGCGCTCTCGCCCGCTCCTACAAAGCAAACCCGGTCAGTGTTGCGTACTGCGCGGGAAGGACGATGTCATGACGTATGCCAAGCTGCTGCTGTACTGGCTGATCGTTCGCATGTCCGAGCGGTTGTTCACGAACGACGCCGACGTGAACAGCTCCTTCGCGGTTTCTTCTGCGCACTACAATTATGCGGTGACGTATACGGCCGCGACTATCTTTCTCTTCTACGTGTATCAGACGGCCCGACAGCCGATCAGGATCAATCTGTTTACCAGGATTCAGCTTGTCCTGTATGGCTACGCGCTTGTCACCTCGATCTGGTCACCGGAGTTGCTGGTCTCACTCGGCCAGGCTGTCTATTCATTCTACGGCATCATCTTCAGCCTTTCTCTGACGCAATTTGCCGCGCGGGATGAAGACCCTGTAGGTGCCTTGCGGAAGCTTCTCCACCTATGGTCAGCCTTGCTCCTGATAGATTATGCGGTCGACATCGTCTTCTTTGTCAGCGCCGGCACGCTGAAGCCGCCACCCATCGACGAGAAGGCACTCGTCGCGCTCGCCACGCTGGTGCTCACGCTCGTCACCGACGGGCGTGTCATAACCTGGCGTGGCGCGGCGCTGTTCTGGATGTTCGCCGCGGGTCAGAGCTTCTCCGCCATTGTTGCCTCGACCATTATCTTTTCCAACTATATCGCCGGGCGCGTCGGCAAGATTATCGGGTTGGTGTTCGCGGTCGGGCTCGCATGGATCGTCTACGACGCACTTCGTCTCGTACAAGCAGGACAGCTCTCGATGTACGGCAAATCGTGGGAGTATATTCTTTCCGGTTCGGGGCGCTTTCGCGCTTGGGATTATCTTTACAACGAGATCGCCGCCTCGGATCTAGCTTCCTATGTTTTCGGGCACGGCTTCATGAGCGAGCGAGATTTCCTCTCGCGGCAGTATCTCTCCTGGGCGATCGACACGCACAGCAGCATCCTACAGGCACTCTACGGCGTCGGATTGCTGGGGACGACCGTCATGATCGCGCTATGGCTGATCCCATTCCTGACCTCGCGACGGTATTGGGAGAAAGCGATCCCGACCTCGTTCTGGAAAACGCTCGTCGGCTGCCATGCCGCCTTCATCATCTTTGGGTTGACCAGCTCGCATTACTTCAGCCGGCCCTCCGTGTCGGCGATCTTCATGACCAGCATCTTCCTCACCATGCACCAGTATCTCAGCCGCGACGCATGCGTTGCGCGTGCGCAGCGGCCCTATGTGGCGGCAAGCCTAAGCTGAGCGGGAGAATCCAAACGCATCGATCTGCGCGCCGCTCCTCCTCGGACGCGCGTTGGTAGAGCGGCTTACCTCAGGTCGTCGTCCGCCGCACCGCCGCCACCAGCGCGGGTAGCGCGCTGAAGTCGTCGAACCAGCCCGCAGCCTCCTCCTGCGCGATCGCCTCCACCCCATAGCCGCCGCGATACACCAGCAGCGGGATTGCCAGCGCGCGCGCCGCGGCGGCGTCGACGTCGCTGTCGCCGACGAACAATGCGGTCTCCGCGCCGGCACCGAGCCGCGCCAGCGCGTGGTGGAGCGGCGCGGGATCGGGCTTGGCGCGCGCCGCGGTGTCGCCGCCGACGACCGCGGCGAAATGGCGGTCGAGCCCGTGCGTCGCGAGCAGCGCGACCGCGAGCGCCTCGGGCTTGTTGGTTACCACCGCCATCCGCCACCCCGCTGCGTCAAGCGCCGCGAGCGCCGCGGGTACGCCGGGATACACGATGGCGGGATCGGACGGCGCGGCGCGCAGCCGCGTGCGGAAGGTCGCCAGATCCGCCTGCGGGTCGCCCGCCACCTTCCCGAGCGCGCGGCACACCAGCGTCTCCGCGCCAAGGCTGACGAGCGTGCGCACGGTGGCGACCGGCACCGGCGCGGTGCCGCGCTCGGCGCGGATCGCGCTCAGCACCGCAGCGATGTCGCGCGCGCTGTCGACCAGCGTGCCGTCGAGATCGAACAGGAGCGCGCCGGGTGCCACCGCGCGCGCCCTAGTTCATTAGCGGGATCAGCATGTTCTCCGCGAGCTCGTCGCGCGGCAGGAAGGGCGCCAGATCCTCGAGCGGGGCGGTCACCATCGTGCCGTCCTCGCGCACGCGCGACGACAGCTTGGGCGCGAAATTCTGCGCCTTGTCGATGAACACTTCGCAGATCGCGGGCCCCTCCGCGGCGAGCGTGGCGCGAATCGCCTCGGCCATCGTGGTATGATCGCTGGTGCTGACATAGGCGAGCCCGAACGCTGCCGCGATCTTCCCGAAATCGGGGAAGGTGACGCCCGAATCGGGGCCGCAGCCGACCGAGAAGCCGTTGAAATGCGCCTGCTGCGACTGGCGGATCGAGTGATAGCCCGAATTATTGTAGAGGAAGATCTTCGCCGGAATCTTCTGCCCGACGATGGTCTGCAGCTCCTGCAGGTTCTGCATGATGCTGCCGTCACCCGCCATGCAGATCAGCCGCTGCGACCCCTCCGGCATGGCGTGCCAGGCGCCGATCGTCGCGGGCAGGTCATAGCCCATCGAGGCCGCGCCCGAGTTGGAGAAGATGCGCTGGCCGCGCTTCAGCTTGGCCGCCTGAACGGTGACCACCGCGGCGGTCGCGTCCGCCATCACGATCACCTCGTCGGGCGCGAGCTGCTCGAACAACACCTCGGTGAAGCAATAGGGGTTCACCACGCCCTCGGTGTCCCAATATTCCGGCAGCACCGTGCTATACCGACGGCGACGCTCCAGCGCCCACTCGACATAGGCGCGATGCGCCGCGGGCGCCTCATAGCCATCGAGCTCCTCGAGCAGCACGGTGAGGAACTGCTTGAGCTCGGCGTGGATCGGCAGGTCGATCGAGAGCGTCGGCTTGTGCAGCTCGGCGGCGTCGACATCGACCATGATCTTGGTCGCGGCGCGCGCGAACGAGGCGTAATTATAGCTGATCTGGCGGATGTTGAGGCGGCAGCCGAGCACCATCACGAGGTCGGCGTTCTGCACCGCGAAATTGCCCGGCCGATCGCCGACCGTACCGGGGCGACCGACGTACAGCGGATGGTCGTCGTCGACCACATCCTGCGCGTTCCAGCCGGGTGCGATCGCGGCGCCGAGCCGCTCCGCGACCTGGAGGAACAGGTCGTGCGCGCCCGCGATGCGCACGCCGGTGCCCGGCAGCAGCACCGGCCGCTCGGCCTGGCCGAATGCCGCGATCACCCGCCGCGCGGCGTCGCGCAGCGGCTCGCCGGTGAGCCAACCATATTCCGCCGGGAGTGCGAAGTCGCGGCCATAGCCCTCGACGCGCGGATCGAAGCCGCGCAGCGCGTCGGGATCGATCCGGGCGGCCTGAACGTCGATCGGGATATCGACCCAGACCGGGCCGGGGCGCCCGGTGGTCGCCAGCCACAGCGCCTTCTCGAGCAGGTACCGAACGTCCTGCGGGTCCTCGATCATCACGGCGAATTTGGTGATCGGCGCCACCATCGCGACGATGTCGGCCTCCTGGTCGCCGAGCTGGCGCAGCCGCACCGGGGCGTTCTGGCGCAAGGTCTCGCGCTTCACCTGGCCCGACACCACGATCATCGCGATCGAGTCGGTATAGGCGCCGTGGACGCCGTTGAGCGCGTTGATCCCGCCCGGCCCGGTGGTGACGTTCACCGCGGCGAGCCGCCCGGACAGCCGGGTGTAGCTCTCCGCCGCCATCGCCAGCGCCTGCTCGTGATGGCAGCAGACGTAGCGCAGCCCCTCCGCCCGCCCCATCGCGTCGTTGAGGTGCATCGCGCCGCCGCCGGTGAGCATGAAGACGTGGCGAACGCCATGCGCGGCGATGACGGAGGCGACATAGTCGGAGAGCCGGACGTCAGGCATGAATTCTCTCTGGTGCAGGGCGGCCCCGCCGCTGCGGGCAGCGACGGGGCGGGTCAGGTCAGACGGGTAGGTGACGTCGCGGCGTCAGGCGACGGCGCGCGGCATGATCTCGCGCGCGTCGACGAACTCCATGCCACGATCCGCGATCAGCGCGACCAGCTCGGGATCGGCGGCATAGTCGGCGTCGATCGCCTCGAGATTGAGCGGCGCGTTCGCCTTCACCGGCTCGCGCAGCACCTCGCCCGTGGTGAACTCGCGCGACGAGATCTGCCCCTTGAGCAGCGGCACGGCGAGATACACGTCATCATCGGTCAGCACATGGCCGGCGGGCAGGTCGTGGCGGAGGTAGGCGCCGCGGACCAGCGCATCGAGGTAGCGGCGCTCCTTCTCCGGCACCGCACGCCGCGCGTGCGCCGCGCCGCCGCACATTTCCTTGGCCTTGTTGAAGGCCTTGAACCACACGTCGGCCTGCTCCGGCTTGGTGCAATAGGCGCTGACCGGCACGCCCTCGTGATCGATGTCGATGTGCCGCTCGAACGTGCGCGCGCCCTTGCCATAGGCGATCATGATCGAATCATGCCAGTCGCGATGCTCGTGAGTCGACAGCCCGATCGTGATGCCGGGATAGCGCGCGCGGAGATAGTCGATCTGGTTGAGCTCGAGCTCGCTATCCTCGGAGGGATAGAGCGACACGCAATGATTGAGCGCGAACGGGATGTCGCGCGACACAAAATAATCGACGAGTTGGTCAATATGGGCTTCGTTTGCCCCGCCCGAAGACGCGATCACCGGCTTGCCGCTGGCAGCAAGTTTCCGCAGCAACGTTTTGTCGCGAATGTCCGAGCTGGCGATCTTGAGGATGTCGACGCCGAACTCGACGCACTTGTCGACGCTGACCTCGTCGAACGGCGTGACCATCGTCAACATGCCTTCGGCGCGGATCGCCTCGACCATCTGACGCAGGCTGTCCCACGGTAAATGCGTATCAATCGTCTTTTTGATATAACGCACGTCCGAACGGTCACGGAAGTCGGCGTGGATGAACGAGTCGACGTCACGGAACTGCAACTTGATCGAGGCCTTGACCCCGTTGACCCGAACGACCTTCGCGAAATCGCGAATGATCTTCATGCCGCGGTCGAGTTTCCCCCAATGATTGTTAGCGAGTTCAAGCACGAACAGATCGTCGAAGATCGAGGTTGGCAAAGGACTTCCCCTTGATTCCGGCATTCCAGGGCCAGCGTTACGCGCACAACGCGCTGGAGCACTTCTCATCTGACGACATCGTTCCGGCAGACGGCACCGCTCATACCGTGCGGGTACTAGAAGCGCTGCTTTGCCGCAAGCCAGCCCACTCCTTTTGGCTTAGTCATGCTTTTCGAGCCACAGCGCGGTATCGGCGAGTTGCCGCGCGAAATCGACGAGCGGCATGCCGAGCCGCATCGCCAACGCCTTGGTGTCCGCGAACTGGCCGAGATACACGCTGCTTCTGGCGGTATCCACCGGCGCGCGGATGATCGCGTCGCCGCCGAGCCCGACGTAGCGGGCGACACGCTCGGCCAGGTCGCCCATCTCGAGCACCTCGGCGCCGCACAGGTCGCGCGGTGCAGGTGCCCCCGCCCCCGCCGGCAGCGCCGCCAGCACGAGATCGGCGAGGTCGCCGACGTGAAGATAGGAGCGGAACACCGGCACCGTCGCCGCGATGCGGATCGTGCCATCGCGTCGCGCCTGGGTCAGCATGTCGCCCAGCGCATAGGAGCCGGTCTTGTTCATATAGGGGCCGGCGATGTTCCAGATCCGTCCCGCCAGCACCGGCACGCCCGCGCGCGCGCCCCAGGCGAGCAGGCGATCCTCCTGGCGCAGCTTGCACAGGCCATAGGGATGACGGTCGCTGCCGCGTGCGGCCAGTGCCGCCGCGCCCGAGGAGGCGACGAAGAGCGCCGCCGGCGGCGCCGCGGTGATCGCCGCGAGCAGATGGTCGTCGATCGCGAGATTGGTATCGGTGAACCCGCGCTCGCCGAGCAGCTCCGCTTTCTCCTTGGTCAGGTAGGCGAGATGGACCACGTCCGCGCCGGCCACGTCGTCGCCGCCGAGCGTGTCAAGCGGGCGCACCGGCAGCGCGGTGCCGTCTGCCGCGGTCAGCGTCCCCGCGCGCGAGCCGAACAGCCGCACGCCCGCGCTCCAGCCCGCGCCGCGCTGCGCCGCCAGCCGCATCAGCAGCGCCTGGCCGATCCATCCGGTCGGGCCGGTGATCACGAGCGGACGACGGACGCTCATGCCATGATCCCCGTGGCGAGGTTGCTGCCGAACGCGCCGGGCGCGCGCACCGGCGTGGTCCCCCACACCAGCTGGTTGAGCGCGCCGCCGGCGATCGCGGCGGGATCGATCGCGGTGACGTCCACCGCGACATGCTGGTTGGCGGTGCCGTCAAGCCGCACGCCCTGCGGAAAGCAGTTCGCGCCGCCGCTGACGCGCGCGCGTACTGCGATGCGGTCGCACGCCGCCAGCTGCACCGCGGCCTGCGAGGCTGGCTGCGCCGGGTTGTTGATGATCACGTCGACATCCATGCCGCGGCAGTTGGTGAGCCCGACCGGGCGGCGGTGACCGAGCAGCTTCAGCCCGCGGATCGTCACGCCGCTGGCGTTCACGCCGTGGACGCCGACCGCATTGCCGCCGTGATCGGCGTCGTACCAGCCGAGCAGCTGCCCGCCGGTGATCGTCACCATCCCGCCGCCGTCATGGACATGGACCGATGCGAGCGCGCCAGGTACCGGCGCGACATAGGGGTCAATCACCTCTACCGCGGAATAGGGCGAGAGCCGCGCCAGCGTGAGCCCGACGTGCGACACCGCGTCGAGAATCGGCATGATGATGTGCAGGTTGACGTTGCCGGTGCGCAGCCGCTGCGTCTCCGCGCCGCCGGCGAGCCCATCGACGACGATCCCGTCGCTCATCGTCGCCATCTCGAAGCGAGTAAGGTAAGTGTCGGAGAAGGCGCCGGGCAGATAGGCGCCGATCGAGCGCGCCAACCCGTGGTCGCCCCCCGCACTGGCGACGCAGGCGTCGACGTAGAGCGAGGCGTTGCCGCCAGCGAGGCCGAAGTCGGCCGAGCCATCGAAGAGAAAGCCGACGAAGGTGTCGCCCTTGCCCGGGCGGGAGCGGTACGCGCTGCAGTTGCGCAGGAAGCTGCGGACCACCCCGCGCAGGACGTAGCCGGTGGCATGTTCGGGCGCGGTCAGTTCCTCGAACTGGCACGCCACCGCATATTGGACGCGCAGCCCCGCCGGGCCGCCCAGCTCGACCGAGCCGCCGCCGCGCGGCGCGACCGTTCGCGCCAGTTCGAGCGAGCGCAACGTCACGCCGGTAACGAAGCCGCTGATCGCCCCCGGATTGCGATCGGCGCCGACCTGGACCACGTCGCCGTCGGCGCGCGTCAGCACCAACCGGCTGAGCGCCGGCGCGCCGCCGCGCTGCCCGCTGCCGCCCTCGAGCCGGCGATGGGGCATTGCGATCTTCAGCGTGCGCGAAAGGTGATAGTCGCCCGGGGCGAGGACGACGCAGCCGTGCGCCGCGATTGCCGCAGCGAGCGGCGCGAGGCAGTCAACCGCGGGATCGTTCGCGACCGCGCCCCACCATTCGGCACGCGCGACGAGCGTGCGCGAACCGTTCAGGTCGACCCGTCCGGCGCCGAGGAAGACGTGCGCCGCCGGCGCCTGGACATCGCCCGTGAGCGTCAGCGTCCGCCCCGCCGCCACCTCGATCCGCGCACCCGGCAGCAGCAGCAGATCGGCCGCCACGGTGAGGTCCTGATCGACGCCATAGATGCCGGGCTCAAGCGTCATCCCCGCGGCCGGCACGCGCAGCGGCCGGGTCGCCGCGATCGTGGCGGGAGCGGCGTCGGCGGCGGTCAGCAGCGCGGCGAGCGGCACGCTGCGCAACACGGCGCGGCGATCGAGCGAGGAGGAAACGGCCACGCCGCTGTGTGGCCGAGCCGCGCCCGCGGCGCAAGCTTGGCACGACCCGAACGAGTGCTTAAGGACGCGCCATTCGAAAGGACCGACATGCTGACCGAGGCGCCCTCGCCGTCCCTCTCCGACCGTCTCGAGCGACGCGCGCGCCACGTTGAGGCGGAGCGCCCCGCCGCACTGTTGCGCGAGCGACTGGCGCAGGGCTGCTGGGTCTATGGCGCGGGCGGCTACGGCCTGCTGGCGGTACGCACTCTACTGGCGGCGGGGTTCCCGGTGCGCGGATTGGTCGACCGGCGCGCCGCCGACCCCGCCTTCGCGGCGGCGCAGCCGGTGCCCGCGGTCGCGCCCGACGCGCTCGACGCGACGATGAGCGCGGGCACGGTGCTGGTCGTCGGCGTGCACAATTTCGCCGCCGATCCGGCGCCGATCCACACCTGGGCGGCGACACGCGGGTTCGCCGACATGATCGTTCCCGCCGAGTTGCCCGATGCGATCGGCGCCGCGATGGCGAGCTACTGGCTCACCGGGCGCGACCATACGCGCGCGCATCTCGACCCGATCGAGCGCGTTGCCGGGCTGCTCGCCGACGACGCCTCGCGCGCGGTGCTGGAGGGCGTGGCTACGTTCCGCCTCACCGCCGACCATGGCGCGCACCCGGCGTCGCACCTGCCCTCGCAATATTTTCCGCCGGACGTGCCGCTGACGCGCGAGCCGCTGCGGCTGATCGACGGCGGCGCCTTCACCGGTGACGCCTGGCCCGCGCTCCGCGGTTCGGGACGCTCGCTCGCCGAATGGTATGCGTTCGAGCCCGATCCGGCCAATTTCGCCGCGCTCGCCGCGACCGCGCGTGACGCCGACGTGGCGCAGGCCGCGCTGTTTCCGTGCGGGCTGGGCGAGCGCGCCGAGCAGATCCGCTTCGCCGCGGGCGAGGCAGCGGGCTCGCACGCCGCGGAGAGCGGCGACATCGTCGTGCAGGTGGTCGCGCTCGACGAGGTGCTGCCGCGGGTGAACCCGAACTATGTCAAGCTCGACATCGAGGGCGCCGAGCGCGCCGCGATCGCGGGCATGCGCGCCACGATCGAGCGCGCGCGCCCCGCGATCGCGATGAGCATCTATCACCGCCCCGAGGATCTGTGGGAGCTGCCGCTGCTCGCGCACGCGCTGTTGCCGGAGGCCAAGCTGTACATTCGCCAGCACGGCCACAACGGCTTCGATACGGTGCTCTATGCGGTGCCCTGAGGGGCGCGGAAGACGAAGCGGCTGAGCACTAGGAAGTTCAACAGCGACGAGCAGACCAGCGCCGCCAGCCCCGACAGATACGGCGACAGGCCGGTGAGATGGAACAGCGCGAGGAAGCTCGCGCTCACGCCATAATTGACGGCATAGGCCATGATATAGGCCGCCTTGGACTGCGGCGGCCGCTGGAACACACCGCGACTGTACGAGAAATAGTTGAACGTCACGCCGATCACGTGCGCGACGATCTGCGCGACGAAGAGGTTGAGCCCCAGCGCCACCAGCCCGGCATAGACGCCATAGCCCCACAAGGTGTTGATCGCAGCGACACCATAATAGCGCGCCAGGCGGGTGATATGGCTCAGCCGCGGGTCGATCGCGTGAAGCCGTTCCTCAATCCTGCGCAAAGTTGATCCTCTCGCGCTCGATGACGAGCGGGGTGCCGCGCGTCCGCTCCGATATCAGCCGCACCTGATCGCCCATGAACCCCATGAACAGGAACACCAGCGCGACATTGGCCTCGATCAGCGCGGCAATCGCGAACCAGCCCGACGGCCCGCCCAGCGCCCAGGCGAGCAGCGAGGCGACCAGCCCGAGCAGCGCGAGCACGCCCGAGGCGATAGCAAGCACGAACGGCACGCGCAGCAGCCGCTTGGCCGAGCCGGCGAGGCCGGACAATGCGAAATCGGCGAGCCGGAAGAAGGTGTTCGACGAGACACCGCGTTGCCGCGGCGCGCGCGCGTGCGGCACCGTCTCGATCCTGTAGCCGCTCTCCACCAGCATGCCCCGGAAGAACGGCTCGGGCTCGTGCAGCCCGGCGAGCAGGTCCACCACGCGACGGTCGTACAGCCCGAAACCGGTAGCGTGCGGCACGATCGAATAGTCGCCGAAGCGCGCGAGGAACCCGTACGCCAGTTTGCGCCCGACGCCGAGCCACCAGCTGCTCTTCTCGACGATCCGCGTGCCCAGCACGATCGGCGCGCCCGCGCGCCAGCGACTGATGAACTCGGGGATCAGCTCGGGCGGGTCCTGGAAGTCGGAGGCGATGCCGATCACCGCGCGTCCCGAGGTGGCGTAGATGCAATGGGTCGGCGAGCGCATCTGGCCGAAGTTGCGGGTGTTGGCGATCAGCTTGATGCGCGGGTCGCGCGCGCACATCGCGCGCACGATCTCCACCGTGCGATCGGTGGAGGCGTTGTCGATGAAGAGATATTCGAACGTGACGTCGCAGCGCTCGAGCTGGGCAATCACCGCCGCGGCGATCGCCTCGACGTTCGCCTCCTCGTTGTAGCAGGGGCAGACGATCGAGATGTCGGGGACCATGAGGCTCAGTTGCTTCCTGCGGCAGAGGGGACCGGTTGCGGCATCGCCGTACCCGTGGTGCTGCGCCAAGGGAAGCGCAGCCGGCGCTCCGTAGCGAGGGTCGTCACCAGCTTGGTCAGTGTCGCGATCGAGAGCAGGTCCATGATCAGCAACAGCCCCGCGGGCCGGATGATCGTGCCCACCGTCAGTCCGTAAGAGGCGGTGACGCGCCGTCCCGCCAGGAAGCTTTCCATCATGACCTGCAGGTCAAGCTGGACGAGAAAATAGTCGAGGCAGAGGCTCAGCAGATAGCCGATGATCAGCGCAGCGGTGAGGCAAAAGCCTTCCATCCGCTCGAAGAAAAGCAGGAAGAGCACGAAGCACATCGCATAGGCGCCCGTCTCCTGCGCGCTAAGCGCGAACATGACCGCTAGCGCGATGCCGCGCGTCTTCGGGAACAGCCCGGGTCGCAGCCATATTGCCGCCGCCGCCACCAGCGTGAGCACTTGGGTGGCGCGCATGAACAGCGGCAAGAACCAGTCGGCGAAGTCGATCGGATCGGTACCGATCAGTCGGATCAGCGGCGCACGGCTCTCGTTAAGAAAGGTGTGAAGCGGGATGTACGACGAGGCGTAATAGGAGACCGGCCATTCCGCCGCGCGGCTCGCGTCGGCGAAGATGATTGTATTGCGCAGCACCTGCAGCGGGGTGCCGTCGCGCACGATGATCCAGCTGACCAGATACACCAGCGCGCAGGCGACCACCGCCCCCTCAAACCAGCGCCACTGTCGCCGCAGCAGCGTGGCGACAATTCCGACGACCAGATAGGGTTTGAAATTCGCCGCGCACGCCGCTGCCACCCAGCGCAGCCGGGTGTTCCTGAGCAGCGGGCCATAGGCGAGCGCGAAGAAAGTGAAGGCGGGGATGATCAGGTTGGCCCGCTCGAGCGCGTAGAGCATGGGCATACCAAAGCCGACCGCAATCGCGCGCGGCAGCGCGGTGGGCCGATGATGCCGGCGGTACATCACCCACACCAGCACGGTGTTGCCGAAGAAGAAGAGCACCATTGCGGTACGCAGCCACCAATCGCAGTCGCGCGCATAGACCTCGGTGCCGACGTAGCAACTCGGTGTCGCAAAGACGTGGAACCAGGCGAAGGAGATTGGCGGGTAGATCGAGCGCCAGATATCGTAGGCGCCCGGACGGAACGCCCAAGCCGCCGTGTTGTAGCCGTCCATGAGGCTGTCGAGATAATTGAAGAAGAACGGCGGCGGCAGGAAGCCGTTGGTGCGAAAGAAGAGATATGTGTTGGCGATGCAGGCGAGCACCAGCGCGCCCATGACCCACTCCAGCCCGAGGCGCAGGCGCTTCCGGCGCGTCGTCCGGGCGGAGATGGCGTCAATCACGTCAGATCCGGCGCGGGTCGGACCCGACGCCGCTCGCCACCGACGCGCCCGCCGGCGGGGCGACGATGTAGAGTTCGGCCGCGATCGCGAAAGCCAGTACCAGGATGAACAGGCCGAGCGGGATCAGGTTGTACTGGCGGTACGGGTCGAGATGCGTCGATTCGAGCTTCTCGAGATTGTACTGCGCGGTCAACTCCTCGACCGCGGAGCCCTCCAGATAACGGATGTACGACTGATAGAGCGACTGCGCGAACGTCAGGTTGCGCAGCAGGTCGGCGTACCGCGTGTTGATCTCTACCAAGCTGGCGGTCGAGCCGGTCGCCTCGCTCTGCTGGCGTGACCGCTCGGCGTCGAGCTGGCGCTGTGCCACCGAGATCTCCGCCTCCAGTCGCTTGACCGCGTAGTTCTCCGGGCCAGAGAAGCGCCGCTCGGTCGCCAGCGCCGCACGCTTCGCCTGCACCGTGCCTTCGAGCGTGTTGAGCGTGAGAACCGATTGCGACAACTGCTCCTGCGGCGCGGGCAGGCGATTGGTGCGGCGGAAGTCGGTCAGTTCCTGCTGTGCGCGCTGGATGCCCTCGGAGGCCTCGGTGAGCCGCTGGGTAAGGATACCGCGCTTGAACGTGATCTGCTGGCGGCTCAGCGTCGACAGCCGACGCCGCAGCGAGGCGGCGAACGCGTCCACCGCGGACATCGCGCGCTGCGGATCGGTGTCGCGCATCTCGATCTGCAGCATGCCGCCGCGCAGCGCGCGCACGTCAAGGTCACGATCGAGCCGACGCACCGCCCGCGCCGCCTCGTCGGGCGGGGTATCGCGCCTGACCGCGCCGAGCTGACGCGCGACGTCGCGCATCACGTCATAGCTGCGCGCCACCGCGAGATCGATCTCCGCCGGCTGGCTTGTGAGCAGTGAGCTGTAAGTGCCGCCCAACCCGCCCAGCACCGCGCTGAGCCCCTGTGCGCTCGACTCGGGTGGCGCGAGCTTGACCACGGCGAGGTAGTGCCGCGGAAACAGCGCTAATATGCCGAGCAACAGCAGCGCCACGCCAAGAATCGCCCGGCGCAGCCATGGGCGACGCATCCAGCCGAGACCCATCACCTGGTCGAGCACGAACGGGGGCCGGGTCAATTGGTCAACGCCGCAACGGCGGCGGCGCTGACACCCGCGCTGAACAACACGCCGGTGATATCGCGCAGCCGCGCCCAGAAAGCCGAGCCATGCGTCTTGACGGGCACGAACACGACGTCGCCCGGCAGCGCCGGCGCGTTGAGCCCGCCGCGCCGCTTGGTGATCACCGAGCCGTTGGCGCGCACCACGAAGATCTCGCCCTTGTCGGCAAGCCGCTGCGGGCCGCCGGCGAGCTCGAGATAATCCTTCACCTTGCGGGCACCCTGTATCTCGAACGAGCCGGGCTGGTACACGGCACCGAACACGCCCACGGTCGTCGGCACCGGCGGGATATACAGCCGGTCGTTGTTCTCGAGCACGGTCTGCAGCGGCAAATCGTTCGAGTCCGGGCGGACCGCCAGCACCACCCGGCCATCAGGCTGCGCCTCGCGCAGCCGGTCGACCACCGCGCGCGCCGCGGTGAGCCGCTGCTGGCGCAGCCCGCCCTCGGTGACGTCGGCGCCGCTGTCGGTCAGCGGCGCGGCTGCCAGCGACAGTTCGAGCTGGCGCAGCGCCTCGTTGAAGCTGCGGCGCTGCTGCTGCTGGACGCGACTGCGATCGAATTCAGTGCCATAGACGAAGGCGCGGCCGGTGAGCCCGCCCGCCATCGCCAGCGCGTCCCCCATCGTCGAGTTCGCGGGCATGTAATAATGCCCCGGCTTGCCCACCTGCCCCTCGATCGTCACCAGAATGTTCTGGCGCTCGAGCGGGCGCGCATAATCCGCCACCGACAGGAAGCGCAGGATGTCGCCCCCCACCACCGGCTGCGCATTCGCCTGTGCGAGGCTCAGTTCCACCCAGCCGCGCCCGTCGAGTTCGGAAAGGCGCGACACCACGGTGCGGGCGGGATCGCCCAGCGTCGAGATGCCGCCGGCGTAACGGATCACGTCCGCCACGCTCTCACCCGGACGCGCCTCGTAGATCGCCTCGGCGTTGACGCTGCCGGTCAGCGCCACCTGCGGACCAACCGGGGCGATGTAGATCACGTCCTCGTTCTGGAGGACCACGTCCTTCGACTTGTCGCCGCGCAGCAGCAGGTCGTAGCTGTCGAAGTCGGCGACCACCGCACCATTGCGGCGCACCTGAATCGAACGGAAGCTGCCCCCGGCCGCGGGTCCGCCGCCGGCGAGCACCGCGTTCACCAGCGTCGACAGGCTGTTGAGCGTATAAGCGCCAGGATTGGCGGCATAGCCGGTGACATAGACGCGAATGCCGCGCAGCCGCGCCACGCTCACGGTGATGCGATAGTCGCGATATTCGTCGCTGATCCGGCGTGACAGCGTGCTCGCGACATCGCCGTAGCGCACGCCGGCGAGGCTCACCCGCCCGACGCGCGGGATGAACACCGCGCCGTCGTTGTCGAGCGTCAGGCGCAGTTCGGACTGGACCGAGCCGGTCAGCCCGACGAGGATCTCGTCGCCGGGGTTGAGTCGATAGTCGGCGGGCACCGAAGCGGTCGGCGGCGGGGTGAAGTCGCGCGCGGTCGGCAGCAGCAGCGACGCGCCGTAGCGCGGCACCTTACGCCCCAGCACCTGCGCGACATAGGTCTCATATTCGCCCGGCGGGGCGGGCGGCAGCCGCTCACCGAGAGGCGTGAGCAGGGGTGCCTGGTCCGGGTTCGTGCCGTAACGGCCGGAACGACCGGCACTATCCGTGCGGTTCTGCTGGTCCAGCTGCGCGGCCTGCGCCGGCACCGCGCTGGAGCCGGTCAGCGGGACGGACGTGGTCACCGCCGACTGCTGCTGCGTCGTCGATGGTTGCTGACCCTGCGCGTCTGCGCTGTTCGACTGGCCGTAAGTAGGCGTCTGGTTCTGCGTCTGGACCTGCGTCGGCACGACCGTACCCGGAAGCTGCGCCACTGCGGCCTCGCCAGTCGCCAGGAGCATGAGCGCGACGGTGCAGGACGAGACCGCCCGCGATGCGCGCTGAGAAGTGATGGTCATTCCAACTCCGAGAGAACCCGAGCGGGGCGTCAGCCCGATCCATCGCCCGATACCGGCTTCCACATTGGAATCGCAAGCCACCATCGTCACCGCGCGACAGCTAGCAACAGCCCGCATGCTGCCTCCTCAGAGGTGTGACATTTTCGTCATTTCGCCATAAAGATAACTTTTTTTGGTTCGCTTCGTGGAACATTCCTTTGCGCCTCGCGATGGTGCGCTTAATGGCCGCCACTTATGGTCGACGCAGGGAGTATATGAAGTGAAGTCCATCCAAATGTTCCTGATCACTGCCGGTGTTCTCGGCGCCGTGCCTGCCATGGCGCAGGACGTGCCGCCGGCGCAGGGCAGTGGCTCGGCCGAGATCGATCCCACCTTCACCGGTCCGCGCGTCGAGGGTTTCGGCGGTGTCGACTTCCAGAAGTACGACTTCAACCCGAGCCCGGCCGGCGCCAACCGCAAGCACACCGGCGGCGTCGCCGGCGCGCTGGGCGGCTTCGACATCGGCTTCCGCAACCTCGTGCTCGGCGTGTACGGCAGCTACGCGCTCCCGACCTCCAATTCGTGCGACACCTCGGCGGCGGCGATCGGCCGCTGCGTCCGTCCGGAGCGCGAGATCGAGGCCGGCGGCCGCGTCGGCTTCAAGGGCGGTGACAGCTTCTTCGGCAACCGCGTAATGCTGTATGCCAAGGGCGGGTACGTGAACACCTCGGTGAAGGTGCAGTCGGGCCTCAACGGCGGCGGCGTGTACAACACCCACCGTCTGATCGGCGGCTGGCGCGCTGGCGCGGGCGCCGAATATGCGGTGACCGACAATGCCTACGTCAAGGTCGAGTATAACTACACCCGCACCGGTCGCTTCAGCCTCGAGCCCTATGGCTTCGCTGACACCGACTATCGCCAGAGCAAGAACCAGGTGCTGGCGGGCTTCGGCGTCCGCTTCTAAGCTCCGGTCGCACGCCTGACGGACGGCCCTCGGCAGCGATGCCGGGGGCCGTTATCGCATCGGACGGATGGCAACGCCGCCATTTTGGGCTAAGGCACGGCGCCATCCGCCGCGGCGCGCTGCCGCCTCGCAGTGAGCGTTCATTTGCCCAGCCGCCTCGTTTCATTCCGATTCTCTCGCGCCGGCGCGCGTCGCGCGCTCGCCTGCGCGGCGCTGGCGATGCTGGGAGGTGCGAGCGGCGTGCCCCTGCCCGGCGCTACGCCAGCGGCGCCCGTTCCGGCGCCGCGCGCCACCGCGCCCGCTCCCCCGCCGGTCGAGCCGCTCCGCTTCCGGCCGGTCGCGACCTCCACTGCGCGCGCGATCAACGCGCAGGTGGCGCCGAGCCGCACGGTCGGCCCCGCCGCCGCGCCCTTCGCCGCTGCCGTCACCGGCGCCGCCGACGACAGCGCGCGCCGTGCGCTCGACTGCCTCGCCGCCGCAGGCTTCTACGAGGCAGGCGATCGCCGCGACGACCAGCGCGCCGTCATGCAGGTGGTGCTCAACCGCGTGCGCCATCCCGCCTTTCCCAAGACAGTCTGCGGCGTGGTGTTCCAGGGTGCCGAGCGCCGCACCGGCTGCCAGTTCACGTTCACGTGCGACGGCGCGATGCAGCGACGTACGCCCACGTCCGCCGCCTGGGCGCGCGCCCGCGCCACCGCGGCGGAAGCGCTCGCCGGCGCGGTCTATGCCCCGGTAGGTCTCGCCACCCATTATCACGCCGACTGGATGCTGCCCTATTGGAGCAGCAGCCTCGCACGAGTCGCGCAGGTGGGACCGCACATCTTCTATCGCTGGTCCGGCTTCTGGGGCGAGCCCGCGGCGTTCCGCGCGCGCGTCCATGGCGACGAGCCCGCGCCGATCGGCGCAGTGCTCGCCGCGCCGCGCGGCCGCCCACGCCCGGTCCTCTCCACCGCGAGCGACCCCGACACGTTCCTGATCCGCGCCGCGGGCGACGCCGCCGCGGACCTGGCGCGCGCGCGCGCGCTCTGCGGCACGCGGTCGCCCTGCACCGTGATGGCGTGGCGCGACCCGCGCCGCGTCGCGCGCACGCTGCCGCTCAGCCTCACCGAGCTCGACTCGCTCAGCTTCCGCTACCAACGCGACGGCGACGGCGACGGCGAAGCGCGCGCGCAATGGGACTGTGCGCGCACGCCGCGGCGTGATCCGGCCGAATGCCTGCGCGGCGGCGCGCTGCTCGGCGGTGCGGTGGCGCTCGCGCGCCCCGTCGCGGCGATCAGTGGCGGCGGCTGAACCGAGGGCCGGCGGACCAGGGCACAGCGCCGCCGCCAGCCCTTTGTCGGGCAGGTGCGCAGGCGCGCAGCTCGCCTGGCGACTCAGCGGTGCCCTGACGAGGCAACAGGCACCGCCTACAAGCTGTCTATCTTGTCTGGATCGTCAGCGTCCTCCGACAGGCGCCGGAACTCAGTGCCATTTGCCCCCGTCCGCCGCTCTGGGCTCCAGCTTGCGCGGCAGCACGGTGGAGCCTGGTTGAGAAAACTCTAGATGCGAGCACCGCGGGCTCACACGCATCGCTCCGCCTAAGCTTAACCGAATGCTAGGCAAGTTCTGCAAGGGTGCGGCCATGTCGGTCGTCACCCTCGCCCCGCCGCGATCCGTGCTGCTCGCGGTGCCGCGCGCGCGCTGGCTCGCGCTGGGCGTCGTCTCGCTGGCGCTGCTCGGTCGGCTGTTCTCGGGCTGGACCGCGCCGTTCGGCTTCGATGAGACCTTCTCCGGGGTGATCGCGGCGCAAGCCGACCCTGCCGCGCTGATCGACTGGTGCCTGCACGAGATCGGCGGACCAGTCTATTATGTCGCGCTATGGGGCTGGGCGCAGTTGTTCGGCACCGGGCTCGCGGCGCTGCGCGCGTTCAGCCTGATGGCCTCGCTCGCCGCGCCTTTCGTGATCCTGCGCTGGGGCCATCCCGATCGCGCGACCCGGCTCTACTGGGCGTGCCTGGTCGCGCTTTGGCTGCCCGGGCTCTCCACCGCCACCACGGCGCGCTGCTACGCGCTGCTGCTGCTCGAGACGACCGCGCAGGCGATCGCCTTCCGCCGGCTGCTCGTCGTCACGGAGCGGCGCGAGGCGACCACCTGGGTCGCGCTGTCGGGGCTGGCGGTGCTCACGCACTATCACGCGGCGTTGCTCGCGCTGGTCCAGGGATTGACGTTGCTGGGGCTGCGCCGACGCGCCGCGCTGCGCTGCTGGCCGGCGCTGCTGGCGCTCGTTCCGGTGGCGGCGTGGATGGCGTTCCACCTTACCTTGCTCGCCAGCTTCGCCAGCGAGGGCGCCTGGTATCCACTGGTAGGCATTGCCGATCTAGGACGGCTGCCGACGATCTTCTTCGGCACGATCGTGCTCGGCGGCGCGATGACCGCGCTGGTGCTGCTTGCGCTCGCCCTCCCCTCGTGGCGTCCGCGCGGCAGTGACCGGATCGACGCCGCAGTGGCGCTGTCCGGCGTAGCGAGCGTGGCGCTGATGCTGGCGATCGGGATGATCCGGCCGAGCTTCGTATGGCGCTATGCGCTGATGTGTGCGCCCGCGGTGCTGCTCGGCGTCACCGTCTGGGCGCGCGGGCTCGCCTCGCGCACCCCGCTGTTGCCGGGCGCGATGCTGGCGCTGTTCGCCGCCTCCACCGCGGGACAGATCGTCGGGCAGTGGCGGACGCCGAGCGATGAAGTGCGCTACAATCTCAATCTGGGCCGTCCGAGCGACTGGCTGGTGGCGCGCGACGCGCGCCGGCTCGGCTTCGTCTGGGACAGCCCGACCGGGCGGCTCAGCCAGCCGGACCGGATCGCCGAGGTGATCGGCTTCGGGCCGCGCCAGGCCGGGCATCCCGTCACAGTCTCGATATTGCCGCAACCCGCCGGCGTGCTGCCGTCGCGGGTGATCGCGCGAGCGGCGGCGATGCGACAGATCGACTCACTTGTCTGGCTCGCCGACGCCACCGTACCCGGCACGCGCGAGCGACCGCGTGCGGCAGTGCTGCGGCGCCTCGGCTGGCGGTGCCGCGACTTCGGCGGCGCGCTGATCGTCATGCTCACCTGCCGCGCACCAGACGTCGACGGCCTGGGCATGGAACCACGTTAGTTCAGCCGGATCGACACTTCTGCTGCGGCACGTGCTGGACTGTCGCGCTCAAGGCTTTAGTAGCGCGCGGCATGTCCCATGTCGTGCTCCGCAATCAGCGCCGTTTCGCCGCCGATCCCGGCGTGTCGATCCTCGACGCGGCGCGGTCGCACGGGATCGCGCTCGAATATAGCTGCCGGACCGGCCGCTGCGGCGTCTGCAAGGCGGCGGTGACCGCGGGCACGACCATCGTGCTGCGCGCCGAGGACGAGGGCCTGACCCGCGACGAGGCCGCGGCCGGCATGATCCTCACCTGCTGCCGCGCCGCCAAAGGCGAGGTGGCGCTCGACGTCGAGCCGCTCGACCGGCTCGCCGGGCTCGAGACCAAGACCATCCCGGCGCGGATCGTGTCGCTCGACCGGCTCGCCGGCGACATCGTGAGGGTGGTACTCAAGACCCCGCCGGCCTCGCCGCTGCGCTTCCTGCCGGGCCAGTATATCGACGTGATCGCGCGCGACGTGCGGCGCAGCTACTCGCTCGCCAATGCGCCGCGCGCGGACGCGCTGCTCGAGCTCATCGTCAAGCGCTATCCCGGCGGCGCGCTCAGCGAATTCTGGTTCGAGCACGCCAAGGTCAACGATCTGCTGCGCATCGAGGGACCGTTCGGCACCTTCTTCCTGCGCGACGCCGCGCCCACCCACCTGCTGTTCCTCGCCACCGGCACCGGCATCGCCCCGGTCAAGGCGCTGCTGGAGGAGCTCGCCGCCGACCCGGCGCGCGCGGCGCGGCACCGCCTCAGCGTCTTCTGGGGCAATCGCGCAAGCGAGAGCTTCTGCTGGGACCCGGTCGCGCTCGGGCTCGACGTCGGCGTCCATCACCTCCTGTCGGGCGGGGAGGCGGACTGGGCGGGGGGGCGCGGCTATGTCCAGGATGCCGCGGTGCGTGCCGGGCTCGACCCCGCTGACACGGTGGTCTACGCATGCGGGTCGACCGCGATGATCGCCGCGGCACGCGACACTCTCTTGGCGCTCGGCCTTCCGCCGACCCGCTTCTTCTCCGACGCATTCGTCAGTTCGAACTAGGTTGGCACCCATGAAGGCAGTAATTCTGGCCGGCGGTCTCGGCACCCGTTTCGCGGAGGAGACCAGCCTTCGCCCCAAGCCGATGATCGAGGTCGGCGGACGTCCGATCCTGTGGCACATCATGAAGATCTACGCCGCACACGGCGTCACCGACTTCGTGATCTGCTGCGGTTACAAGGGCTATATCATCAAGGAATATTTCGCCAATTATTTCCTGCACATGTCGGATGTGACGTTCGACATGAAGGCGAACCAGATGATCGTCCACGAGCGCCGCGCGGAGCCCTGGACGGTTACCTTGGTCGACACCGGCGACACGTCGCAGACCGGCGGCCGGCTCAAGCGCATCGCCGATCACGTCAAGGACGAGGAGCTGTTCCTCTTCACCTATGGCGACGGCGTGGGGGACATCGACATCACCGCGTCGATCGCGTTCCACCGCGCGCACGGCAAGGCCGCGACGATGACCGCGACCTATCCGCCGGGTCGCTTCGGCGCGCTGGAGATTGAGGAGGGCCAGATCACCCACTTCCTCGAGAAGCCGCAGGGCGACGGCGGCATGATCAACGGCGGCTTCTTCGTGCTGTCGCCGCGCGTGCTGGATTATATCGCGGGCGACGACACCTTGTGGGAGCAGGAGCCGTTGCGCGGGCTCGCCGCGGACGGCGAACTGATGGCCTATGAGCACCACGGTTTCTGGCAGCCGATGGACACGCTGCGCGAGAAGCAGCATCTCAACAGCCTGTGGGACAGCGGTAAGGCGCCGTGGTGCGTGTGGTGAACGGGCGCGTCGACCCTGCCTTCTGGGCGGGCAAGAAGGTGTTCCTCACCGGGCATACCGGGTTCAAGGGCAGCTGGCTGTCGCTGTGGCTGCAGCAGATGGGCGCGGAGGTCACCGGCTTCGCGCTCGCGCCGCCGACCGAGCCCGCGCTGTTCGAGGCAGCGCGCGTGGCCGAGGGGATGACCTCGCTGATCGGCGACATCCGCGACCGTGACGCACTCGCCGCCGCGCTCGCCTCGGCCGCGCCCGAGGTGGTGATCCACATGGCGGCACAGCCGCTGGTGCGCGCCTCCTACGACGATCCGGTCGGCACCTATGCCACCAACGTGATGGGCACGGTGCACCTGCTCGAAGCGGTGCGCCGTTCGCCGTCGGTGCGCGCCACCTGCATCGTCACCACCGACAAATGCTACGAGAATCGCGAGTGGCCGTGGGGCTATCGCGAGGACGAGGCGATGGGCGGGTACGACCCGTACAGCAACTCCAAGGGCTGCGCCGAGCTCGTCACCTCGGCCTACCGCCGCTCCTTCTTCGGCGCCGCGGACGCGGCCGCGCTCGCCTCGGGGCGCGCGGGCAACGTGATCGGCGGCGGCGACTGGGCGACCGACCGGCTGATCCCCGACATCCTGCGCGCGATCACCGCGGGCCAGCCGGTGCCGATCCGCAACCCGCACGCGATCCGCCCGTGGCAGCACGTGCTCGAGCCGCTGTCGGGCTATCTCGTGCTCTGCCAGGCGCTGTGGCACGATCCCGCGCGCGCCGCCGCGGCGTGGAACTTCGGCCCGCGCGACGATGATGCGCGCCCGGTGCAGTGGATCGTCGAGCGGCTGTGCGCGCTGTGGGGCGACGGCGCGGCGTGGCAACGCGACGCGCGCGAGCAGCCGCACGAGGCGCATTACCTCAAGCTCGATATCTCCAAGGCGCGCGCGGCGCTCGGCTGGCAGCCGCGCTGGTCGCTCGACGAGGCGCTCGCGCGCATCGTCGCGTGGCAACGCGCCTGGCACGCCGGCGCCGACATGCGCGCTTATTGTCTCGACGAGGTGGCGCAGTTCGCCGCCGCCCCTGTAGCTGCTTAGGATCCGGAACTTTCATGACCGCTGACGACCTCCGCAAGGAAATCCGCAAGCTTGTCGGCCAATATGCCGAGACCCAGTTCGCGCCGCGCGCGTTCGTACCGGGCGAGACCGTGATCCCGCCCGCGGGCAAGGTGATCGGTGCGCCCGAACTGGAGCTGATGGTGGAGGCGTCGCTCGACGGCTGGCTCACCACCGGGCGCTTCAACACGCAGTTCGAGGCCGGGCTGGCGGCGCTGCTCGGCGCGCCGCACGTGCTCACCACCACCTCGGGCTCGTCGGCCAACCTGCTGGCGCTGTCGTGCCTCACCAGCCACAAGCTCGGCGAGCGCCGGCTCAAGCCCGGGGACGAGGTGATCACGGTGGCGGCCGGCTTCCCCACCACGGTCAATCCGTCGATCCAGCACGGGCTGATCCCGGTGTTCGTCGATGTCGACGTGCCCACCTACAATATCGACGCCAGCCTGATCGAGGCGGCGATCACCGACAAGACCGGTGCGATCATGATCGCGCATACGCTCGGCAATCCGTTCAACCTCGCCGAGGTGCGCCGCATCTGCGACGCGCACGACCTGTGGCTGGTCGAGGATTGCTGTGACGCGCTGGGCGCCACCTATGATGGCAAGAAGGTCGGCCTGTGGGGCGACGTCGCCACCGTCAGCTTCTATCCCGCGCATCATATCACCATGGGCGAGGGCGGCGCGGTGTTCACCCAGTCGGCCGAGCTGCGCCCGATCATCGAGAGCATCCGTGACTGGGGCCGCGACTGCTATTGCGCGCCGGGCTGCGACAATACCTGCGGCGTCCGCTTCGGCCAGCAGCACGGCACGCTGCCATTCGGCTACGACCACAAATACGTCTACTCGCACCTCGGCTATAATCTGAAGATCACCGACATGCAGGCAGCATGCGGGCTGGCGCAGCTCGACCGCGCCGAGGGCTTCGTCGCGGCGCGGCGGCGCAACTTCGCGCTGTTGACCGAGCGGCTGCGCTCGCTGGAGGAAATCTTCATCCTGCCCGAGGCGACGCCCAACTCGGACCCGTCGTGGTTCGGCTTCCCGCTGATGCTGCGCGAGGGCGTCGACGCCAAGCGCGTCGACCTCACCCGCTTCCTCGATCAGAACAAGATCGGGACGCGGCTGGTGTTCGCCGGCAACCTGACGCGCCAGCCCTATTTCCAGCACGTCGACTATCGCGTGGTGGGCGAGCTGACCAACACCGACCGCGTGATGAACAACAGCTTCTGGCTCGGTCTCTATCCGGCGCTCGGACAGGAGCATTTCGATTACGTCGGCGAGAAGCTCGAGGAGTTCTTCGGGCTGAACTTCTGACGGCAGGCGGCGGCCGGCCGTCCGCGGTCTGATCCGAGTCGAACCGTGCTCCGGCGGACACCGGAGCACGCCGGAGCGTCGAGAGGAACGAATCAGGGCCGCTGACGCTGCTCGTTGCTCGGGCGCTCGCGCGGCGCGTCGCCGTCGCGCAGCCGGTCGCCCGCTGCGGTGAGCGCGTCGCCGGCGCGATCGCGCGCGCGGTCGGCGTGGCGACGAACGTCGCGCTCGAGCTGGCGCGAGGCGTCGTCGATCCGGTCCGCGGCGCGGTCGAGCGACCGCACGGCGACGTCGTCCGCCTGGTTTGCCATCGTGTCGGTGAGCGAGTCGACGCTCGCGGCGACATTGTCCGCGGCGTCGCCGATCTCCCCCGCGATCGCGTCGCCGGTGCGTTCGGACTGGCGCTCGACCCGGTCGCCGCAGGCGGCGAGCGCGAATGCGGCAACCGGGGCGACCAAGGCGATACGTTTCATCGGGCAGGCTCCTCTCACCTCGATCAATGACCAAGGCGGGCGGATGGTTGCCCGCATTCAGGCGGCGCGGCGTGGCGCCTCCGCCTTGAGGAAGACGATGAAACGCTCGGTCGCGCCGTCGAGCGTGCGCGCAGACGGTGCTCGACCGCGCGATCGAGCACCGTCTGCGACAGCGTGGCGGTGGTGCGCACCGCCGCGGCGACCTCGTCGATGCGGCGCTCGATCAGCTCGGCGCCTGTGGCGGTGCGCGCCGCGCCCGCCTCGATCCCGGCGGCAAGCTGGCGCTGGTCCGCCGCGAGGCCGCGATCCCCGCCCGCGGCGCCCTTCCCTCACGTCACCTGGAACCCCGCCCAGAAGGCATCGGCGCGATCGATCCAGATCGTGTTGAAGCCGGTCGCCACCGCCGAGCCCTCGATCGAGGGAACGATCGCGGGCACGCCGCCGAGCGTGGTCGCCGCCTCGACGCGGCCGATGAAGCGGCTGCCGATATAGCTCTCGTGGACGAAGCGATCGCCCACCGTCAGCGTGCCGCGGTCGGCGAGATGCGCGAGCCGCGCCGAGGTGCCGGTGCCGCAGGGCGAGCGGTCGATTGCCTTGTCGCCGTAGAATACCGCATTGCGCCCGTCCGCGTCGTTCGCGCGGGGGCGGTCGACCCAGAGCACGTGGCTGACGCCGCGGATCGTCGGGTCGAGCGGGTGGACCGGCTCGACCTTGGCGCGCACCGCCGCGCGCACCAGCCGCGACGCCGCGACCAGCCGGTCCGCCCCCATCGCGTCGAGCGCGACATACGCGCCCTGCGGCTCGACGATCGCGTAATAATTGCCGCCATAGGCGACGTCGACGGTGAGCCGGCCGAGCTCGGCGACCTCGATCTCCACTCCGCGCGCCGCGACATAGCTCGGCACGTTGGTGATCCGCACCGCAGTCACCGTCTCGCCCGCGACCTCATAGGCGATGTCGATCACGCCCGCGGGCACCTCGACGCGCAGCCGCCCCGGTGTGGCGGGCTGGATCAGCCCGTGCTCCAGCCCGAAGGTGATCATCCCGATCGTACCGTGCCCGCACATCGGCAGGCAGCCGCTCGTCTCGATGAACAGGATGCCGACATCGGCGTCGGCGGTGGTGGGCGGGTAGAGGAAGCCGCCCGACATCATGTCATGGCCGCGCGGCTCGAAGCACAGCCCGGTGCGGACCCAGTCGTAACGCGCGAGGAAGTCCTGGCGGCGCTCGGACATGGAGGCGCCGCGCAGCAGCGGCGCCCCCCCGGCGACGAGCCGCACCGGGTTGCCCGCGGTGTGACCGTCGATGCAGAAGAAGGTGTGGCGCATGGAGCGCAAACTATCAGGCCGCGGCGGGCAGCGACAAGCTCGGACGCGTGGCGGCCGCCTGTTCGACCATCGCGATCACCTCGGCGCGGCGCGCGCCGGTGAGCACGTAGCGCGGCGGCAGCACGCGCTCGGAGCCGCGCCCCATTACCTGCTCCGCGAGCTTGATCGACTGGACCAGGTCATGCTCCGCGTCGAGGTGGAGCAGGGGCATGAACCAGCGATAGATCTCGAGCGCCTTGGCATGATCGCCGCGCTCGAACGCCGCGACGAGCTCGACCGATTCCCTCGGAAAGGCGTTGGTGAGGCCGGACACCCAGCCCTTCGCGCCGAGGTACAGGCCCTCCAGCGCGACATCGTCGAGCCCGGCGAACAGCACATAGCGGTCGCCGAACGCCGCGCGAAAGTCGGTGAAGCGCCGCGTGTCGGGCGCCGATTCCTTCACCGCCACGATATTCTCCACCGGCACGAGCTGTTCGAGCACATAGCGGTCGATCACGGTGCGATAGGCCGGCGGGTTGTTGTACAACATGATCGGCAGCGCGGTCCGCTCCGCCACGCCGCGGAAATGCGCCACCAGCTCGTCGGGCTTGGGGACATAGACCATCGGCGGCAGCAGCATCAGTCCGTCGGCGCCGGCCTTCTCCGCCGCCTGAGCGTAGCGCGCGGCGCGGCGCGTGTCATATTCGGAGACGCCGGTGATGACTGGCACGCGCCCCTTCACCACCTCGACGATCGCGCGCAGCACGGCGACCTTCTCGTCATAGTCGAGCGAGTTGTTCTCGCCCACCGTACCCAGCGCGATAATTCCGGTGACGCCGTCGCGGATCAGCTCGTCGACGACCCGCTGCGTATCGGGCAGGTCGAGCGTGAGATCCTCGCGCACCTGCGTCGTTACCGCCGGGAACACACCCTTCCAGCCTATCGCCATCATCGATCCCACTTTATGTCTTTTACGCCCGAGATCGTATACAAGTGGGTCAGGCATAAGCAACCGCGTCATTCCTCGTCGGGATAGGGGCCGCGCCCGCCGTCCTTGATGAGGCGATCGACGCGCCGGTCGATCTCCGCCACGGGCACCGAACCGAGCGCGAGCACCGCGTCGTGGAAGGCCTTGATGTTGAACCTCGGCCCGAGTGCCGCTTCCGCGCGCGCACGCGCGCGGCGGATCGCGAGCTGGCCGGTGTAGTAGCTCAGCGCCTGCCCGGGCCAGGAGATGTAGCGATCCACCTCGGTCGTCACCTCATGATCGGACAAGGCGGTGTTATCGCGCAGATAGGTCTGCGCGCGCTCGCGGCTCCAGCCCATCGCATGGATGCCGGTGTCGACCACCAGTCGCGATGCGCGCCATGCCTGATAGCTGAGCATGCCGAACAGATCGTAGGAAGTCTCATACATCCCCATCTCCTCGCCCAGCGTCTCGCAATAGAGCGCCCAGCCCTCGCCATAGACCGACAGATAGGTGTCGCGACGGAACCGCGGCAGATCCTTGTTCTCCGCCGCGAGCGGCATCTGGAAGGCATGCCCGGGCGCGCTCTCGTGCAGCGTCAGCGCGGGCAGTGCGTAGAGCGCGCGCGCGGGCAGATCGTAGGTGTTGACCAGATACACGCCGGGGCCACCGCGACCAGCGGTGTAGAAGGGCGCGACATCGGCGGGCACCGGGCGGATCGCGAAGCGGCTGCGCGGCAGCCGGCCGAAATAGCGCTCGGCCTTGCCGTCGAACGTCTTGGCGATCCACGCCGCGCGATCGAGCAGTTGCTGCGGCGTCTTGGCGTAGAAGCGCGGATCGGTGCGCAGGAAGGTGAGGAACGCGGGCAGATCGCCCTGGAACTTCACCTGCGCCATCACCTCGAGCATGCGCGCGCGGATCTGGGCGATCTCGGCGAGCCCGATCGCGTGGATCTGCTCGGGCGTCTGCGGCAGCGTCGTATATTCCCCCACCTTGGACTGATAATAGGCCTTGCCGTCGGGAAGGTCCGCGGCCGCAAGCGTGGTGCGCGCGCCGGGAAAATAGTCCGTGCGCAGAAAGGCGAGCAAGCGGCGGTGCGCCGGCACCACCGCATCGCGGATCGCCGCCTCGCCCTCACGGCGCAGCGCCGCCTGGGTCGCCGCCGGGATCTGCTTCGGCATGGTCACGAAGGGCGCGTAGAAAGGATTGTCCGCGGTCGACGTGGCCTCGGCCACCTGCGCCACGCCGATGTCGCGCCCCGTCAGCGTCACCTTGGGCGGGGTGAAGCCGCGCTTGAGCCCGGCGCGCATATTGGCGATCTGCTGGTCGAAGTAGCGCGGCAGCTCGCGCAGCATCGAGAGATAGGCGCGATAGTCCTGCTCGGTCGCGAGCGGGTCGCGCGCGGCGGCGGCGACATCGCCCCAGAAGCTGGTGTCGGCGGTGAGCGGCTTTTCATAGTCGCGGAAGCGTTGCTCGTTGAGGAGCGCCTCGACCTGCTGACGATAGACCGCGTAGTTCACCTGCTCGGCCGGCGAGAGATCGGCAAGGCGAATCCGGCGCAGCCGCGCCGCGGTGTCCTCCCATCGCCTCAGCCGCACCGCCTGCGCCGCCGGGCCGACGTCGGGCAGATGCGCGCGCGCCTCGCGGCGACTGTCCTCGTCCGCGGCGAGCTGCTGCTGCCGCCACGCATATTCGTCGGTGTAGAGCGCGCGCAGCGTCGCGTCGGCACTGCCCTGCGTCGGGGCGGCGCTCGCCGGCACCGCCACCATCATCGTCGCGCCGAGCAGCGCTGCCATTGAATTCCTCACTCAACCTCCCCGATCGCCATGATGTCGGCGTAGAGCGCGGCGGGCGTTCCCACACGCGCTTTCTCGCTCCGCGCGCGGGGCGCAAGCGTAGCTCCGGCGCTGCCCCGCCCTCCTTAGTCATCCTGAACTTGGTTCAGGATCCACCGCACCGCTTGTTCAACCAGCCAGTTCGCCCGCGGGACCATGGATCCTGAAACGAGTTCAGCGTGACGGCAGTGGCGGTGGCGGCGCCCATCGCCTCTCGCGCGGGAGCGGCCGCCGCGCCCTTGCCCGCGCCGCCGCGCCCGGCCTCAATGCACCCGCTCGCCTTCGCCGCGCAGCGCCGCGCCGATCAGCGCGAAGAAGGCGCGGCTGCCCGCGCTCGACTCGACGTCCCACTCCGGATGCCATTGCACCGCCAGCACCTCGGCGCCGCAGCCGGGCGCCGCGACCGCCTCGATCACCCCATCGTCGCTCGACCGCGCCTCGACGCGCAAGCCCCCGCCGAGCCGGTCGATCGCCTGCTCGTGGACCGAGTGGACGGTCAGCTGCCGCTCGCCCGTCGCGCGCGCCAGCCGGCCCTCGGGCGCGAGGCTGACGTCGTGACGCAGCGTGAACAGCTCGGCATAGTCGCGTTGCGCCCAGCTGCCACCGCGCAGATGGCGGCCACAGCACGGGTCGGCCGAGAGCGAGCCGCCGAACAGCACGTTGATCTCCTGCAAGCCGCGACAGATGCCGAACACCGGCTTGCCCGCCGCGATCATCGCGTCCGCCAACGACAGCGCCACCTCGTCACGCGCGCGGTCGAGCGCCTCGGGCGGCAATGTAAGCGTGCCGCCGTAGCGCTCGGGCGCGACGTGCGAGCGCGAGCCCGTCAACAGCAGCCCGTCGAGCGGTGCGGCGAGCGCGGCAGCGTCGTTGGCGCCGGTCAGCGCGGGGACCAGCAGCACGGTCGCGCCCGACACCGCCGCCAGCGGCTGGACGAAGCGGCTCGCCACCGCCTGTACGGGGCGATGCGCCACCTCGTTGCAGCACAACACCCCGATCAGCGGCCGCCGCGACGCCATGTTCAGTCTCCCGCCAATCCGTCGCGCCAGCGCTCGCCATCGGCGGGCGCCAGCACGCGCGCGACCGGCTGCGCCACGGTGCGCCCCGCCGGCACGTCCTCGAGCAGCCAGACGTTGCCGCCGATCATCGCGCCGCGCCCGATCGTGACGCGGCCGAGGATCGTCGCGCCGGCATAGATCACCACATCGTCCTCGACGATCGGATGGCGCGCATAGCGCTCGCGCGGGTGGTCCGACGCGTCCGCCAGCGGGGTGCGCGCGCCGAGCGTGACGTGCTGGTACAGCCGCACGCGCTCGCCGATGATCGCGGTCTCGCCGATGACCACGCCGGTGCCATGATCGATGAAGAAATGCGCGCCGATCGTCGCGCCGGGATGGATGTCGACGCCGGTACGCTCGTTGGCGATCTCCGAGATCAGCCGCGCGGTGATCGGCGCGCCGAGCTGGTAGAGCGGGTGCGCGATACGGTGGTGGAGACTGGCGATCGCGCCGGGATAGCAGACCAGGATCTCGTCCGCGCTGCGCGCCGCGGGGTCACCGAGGAAGGCGGCGGCGACGTCGCTGTCGATCAGCCGCCGCACCTCGCCGAGCGTGGCGAGGAACAGCCGCACGATCGTCGCGGGCTGCTCGGGATCGAACGCGCCGCTGCGCGCCTCCGCCTGCCAATAGGCCAGCTCGGCGCCGATCTCGCGCTCCAGCTCGGTCGCGGCGGCGAGCAGTTTGGCGGCGACGAAGCCGTCCTCCTCGACCGCGCCGCCGCGATACTGGCCGAGCCGGCGCGGGAAGAGCGCGGCGGCGAGCGTCTCCACCACGCGCTCCAGCGCCGCGCGCGAGGGGAAGGTGCGCGCTTCCGCGGACGGATGGTCCGCACGCCAGGTGTCGCGCGCGCCGCGCAGTGCGGTGACCGCGTCGGTGATCGCGGAGCCCTGCCCCACCCGGTCCGTGACGCTACCAGCCGTCGCTCCGCTCATCGCTCGCCTCCCTCCGCCTGTGCCGAGGCAACAATGATACCCCACCGAACGAGTAGGTGATCCAAGCTTTTCTTGCGCGGCGAGGAGGTTCGCGCGCGTCGCATCGGTCAGGCGCGCTGCAACGCGCGGGCGCGGCGGCGCTGCACCGAGCTGCCGATCCCCATCGCCTCGCGATATTTCGCGACCGTCCGTCGCGCGATCCCGAAGCCCTTGGCGTTGAGCAGCTCCACCAGCGTGTCGTCGGACAGGATCGTGTCGCCCTCGCCCGCGATCAGTGCGCGGATGGCGCTCTTCACCGCCTCGGCCGAGACCGCGTCACCACCGTCCGCCGCCGCGATCGCCGAGGTGAAGAAATACTTCAGCTCGAACAGACCGCGCGCGCAGCTGAGATATTTGTTGCTGGTGACGCGGCTGACGGTCGATTCGTGCAGCTCGATCGCGTCCGCCACCTGGCGCAGCGTCAGCGGGCGCAGGTGCGCGACGCCGTGGAGGAAGAAGGCTTCCTGCTGGCGCACGATCTCGGTGGCGACCCGGATGATGGTGCGCTGGCGCTGGTCGAGCGCCTTGACCAGCCAGTTGGCGCTGGCGAGCTTCTCGGCGAGCCAGGTCTTGCCCGCGCGATCCTGCGCGCCGCCCGCCAGTTCGCTGTAATAGCTCTTGTTGACCAGCACGCGCGGCAGCGTCGCGGCGTTGAGCTCGATCGCCCAGCCGCCGCGCGCGCGCGTGACGGTGAGATCGGGGATCACCGGCGCGGGCGCGTCGCCGCCGTAGCGGAAGCCGGGCTTGGGATCATAGCCGCGCAGCTCGCGGATCATGTCCGCCATATCCTCGTCGTCGGCGCGGCAGATCTTCTTGAGCCGCGCCAGTTCGCCGCGCGCGAGCAGGTCGAGATGGTCGAGCAACCGCGCCATCATCGGGTCGTAGCGGTCGGCGTCGCGCGCCTGGATGGCGAGACATTCGGCGAGGTCGCGCGCGCCCACGCCGGTGGGATCGAACCGCTGTATTGCGACGAGCACCGCCTCGACGCGCGCGAGCGGAACGCCGAGCCGCTGCGCGACGTCGTTCAGGTCGGCGCTGAGATAGCCGGCCTCGTCGATCTGGTCGATCAGCGCGCGCGCGATGAACAAATCGGCGTCGTCGAAGGTGGCGCCGGCCTGCGCCAGCAGCACGTCGGCGAGGCTCTCGCTGGTGTCGGCGAACGAGTCGAAGTCGATCGCCTCGCCGCTGCCGCTCGCGGCGCTGCCGCTGCCGATGTCGCCGACGCGCTCCGCCGCCGATTCGCTCGGCCCGTCGTCGAACCGCTCGGCGGCGATGTCGACGTCGAGCGATTCGCCCGCGGCCGCACCCGCCATCACCAGCTCGTCGGCGCCGGCGGGCTCGTCGCGCGGCGCGTCGGCGGCCGGGGCGGCGGCGGTGGGGGCGTCCTCGGCCGGGGACGTCGCGTCGAGCAGCGGGTTGCGCTCGAGTTCCTCGGCGATGACGCCCTCGATCTCGAGGTTGCTCAGCGCCAGCAGCTTGATCGCCTGCTGGAGCTGCGGCGTCATCACCAGCGACTGCGACTGGCGCAGGTCGAGGCGCGGGGCGAGGCTCACGGGATCACGGGTCCGCGGCGCATCGGCATTACAGTGTGAAGCTCTCGCCCAGATAGAGGCGGCGGACGTTCTCGTCGCGCACCAGCTCCTCGGGGCTGCCGGTGAACAGCACCTTGCCGTCGTAGATGATGTAGCCGCGATCAACGATATCCAGCGTCTCGCGCACGTTGTGGTCGGTGATCAGCACGCCGATGCCGCGCTCCTTGAGCTGGCACACCAGGTCGCGAATGTCCGCGATCGAGATCGGATCGATGCCGGCGAACGGCTCGTCGAGCAGCATGATCGAGGGGTCGGCCGCGAGCGCGCGGGCGATCTCGGCGCGGCGCCGCTCGCCGCCCGACAGCGCCATGGCGGGCGCGTCGCGCAGCCGGGTGAGGCCGAAGTCGGCGAGCAGCGTCTCCAGCTTCTCGGCGCGCGCGGCGGCGTCGGGCTCGGCCAGCTCGAGCACGGTAAGGATGTTCTTCTCGATCGTCAGCCCGCGAAAGATCGAGGTCTCCTGCGGCAGATAGCCAAGGCCGAGGATGGCGCGGCGGTACATCGGCAGGCCGGTGATATCGTCGCCGTCGAGCATGATCCGGCCCGAGTCGGGCTTCACCAGCCCCATCACCGAGTAGAAGCACGTCGTCTTGCCCGCGCCGTTCGGCCCGAGCAGCCCGATCACCTCGCCATGGCCGACCGACACCGACACGTCGGTGAGCACGACGCGTTTGTCATAGCTCTTGGCGATCGACACCACTTGGAGCCCACTCTGCACCGGCGCCTCGTGGATCGGCGCGACATGATCGAGCGCGTCGCGGTCGAGCTGGGTGGTGACGCTGTCCATCGCCGTCAGGCCTCGCATAACAGGGTTACCGGATCGCTAACGGCGCGCCGGTTGGCAGGGAACGTGCATGCCCGATCGGCGCGCGTGTTTGAAGGGGGCACGTGGCGAGCGGTGCGTGGGCGGGGGTGAAGTAGAGGGGGAGCGCTGGGGTGCTCGCGGTACGAGGCGCAGGGCCCACGGGCCTCACCCGTGAACGATGCCGGGCGGCCGGATGCGGCACGCCCCTCGCGGCATCCCGGACTTCGTCCGGGATCGATGGTGCCACGAGTCTCGCCAGCGCTGCTCCTGCCGAGCGGCGCTCCCGGATCATGTCCGGGATGACGGCAGTCTCGCAGCGTCTCCGAAGGACGCGCTCGCCCCGCTCAGTTCCGCTTCGGTACCGAGAAGGTCCCCGTGACGCGCCCGCTCGGCGCCTGGGTGACGTTGCCCGCGCCGCCGCTGCCGCCGCCCGCCACGGACGAGCCGTCGATCACCGCGCGCCCGGTGTCGAGGTTGATCGTCAGCCGGCCGCCGTTGACGGTATTGCCCGCCTGCGTCAGCCGCACCGCGCCCAGCATCGTGATGACGCGACGGTTGAGGTCATAGACCGCGAAGTTGCTCCGCGCGGTCTGGTCGGGGCGCGTCACCGTCACCCCGCCCGAGGCGTCGAGCCGCGACACCTGCGGGTTCCCGTTCTCGACCTGTCCGGTGTATGCCACGGTCATCCGCGCCGCGGTAAGCGTCATCTCGGCCTGACGCACGTTGACGTGCCCGGCGAGCACCGCGCGATTGGCACGGTCCTGCAGCTCGATGTGATCGGCGCCGAAGTCGATCGGCGCGGCGCTGTTGTGGCGCGTCTGCGCGGCCGCACCGCCCGCGAGCAGCAGCGCGAGCAGCGGAACGAGCCCCGTGGCGAGCAGCGGGGCTCGGGGGGCGACCGGGGCGAGAGGGCGCAACATCAAGCGCTCTTTCTATTTTCTCGGGTCGATCCGCAAGCGCGCATTGCCGTCAAGCGTGACGGTGCGCGCCTCCAGGTCGGCGCGCATCGTATCGCCGCTGAACGTACCCTGCCGCACCGTGCCGGTCACCGCCGCGGTGGAGCGCAGCTTGCGCGACTTGAGATCCACCACCGCGTCGTTGGTGTCCAGCGCGTAATTGTTCGGGCCGCGCACCTTGATGGGGCCGTCGACCTGGACCTGCTCGCTGTCCATGTCGTAGCGTCCGGTCGGCGCGGTCATCTCCGCGGGCCCGTCCGACAGCCGGATCGCAGCGGCAAGATCGCGAATCCCGACGATCGGCTCGGCCGAGCTCTTCTGGAGTGCCGAGCCGGCGGTGAGCGCGAACGGCTGGCCCTTGGTGTCGGTGCCGCGATAGCGCGCCTGCTGGATCTTGAGTCGCTCGTGCGCCACCTCGACGCGGTTCTTGTCGAGCACGAACGAGGCGTCGCCGCCCATCGTCAGCGGCGCCATCACGAGGAAGGCGAACAGCACACCGATCGACAGCGGCAGCACGCGGTTGGCGGTGGCGATCAGGCGATCGTGCCGCCCGCCGGGCTGTGCCCAGCGCTGCCGCTCCGAGCGCGTGCGCAGCGCCACCTCAGACATGCGCGAAGATATCCACCTCGGGCCAGCCGGCGAGATCGAGCTCGGCGCGCGCAGGGAGGAAGTCGAAACACGCCTGCGCCAGCGCGGTGCGGCCCTCGCGCGCGAGCCGGCGGTCGAGCTCGGCGCGCAGCCGGTGGAGGAAGCGCACGTCCGAGGCGGCATAGTCGCGCTGCGCATCGCTCAGTTCGGGGCCGCCCCAGTCGGACGATTGCTGCTGCTTGGAGATGTCCTGGCCGAGCAGTTCGCGCACCAGCTCCTTCAGCCCGTGCCGGTCGGTATAGGTCCGCACCAGCCGCGACGCGGTCTTGGTGCAATAGACCGGCGCCGCCACCACGCCGAGATAGTGGCGGATCGCGGCGAGGTCGAAGCGCGCGAAATGGTAGAGCTTCACGCGCGCGAGATCGGCCAGCACCGCGCGCAGCACCGGTGCGGCATAATCGCTGCCGGGATTGAAGCGGACGAGATGCTCGTCGCCCTCGCCGTCGGACAATTGCACCAGGCACAGCCGGTCGCGCGGGGTGATCAGCCCCATCGTCTCGGTGTCGACCGCGATCGCGGCGCCCGGGGCGAACACGTCGCCGGGCAGGTCTTCCTCGTGGAAATGAACAGTCATGCGGCCGGCTCTAGCGACCCGGCGGCGCCGGCTCAACGCGAACCTTGATCAAGCGCTGCGACGGACAGTGGCTATCGTGCGGTGAGCAGCAAGTTGCTGGCACTTCGGCAAAGAAAAGACGTGCACAACGATTCGACGGGGCTTGTTTGATAGGCTATGACAGGTGATGCGGCGCAGTAGGACCTGCGCCTGGGGAACCGCGTTCGCCGTCCTGCGCGTGGTCTCGTTGAGAATGTTCGGGCGGACCGGGAAGACGAACAGGGTTATGGGTTACGACAAGGGCGGCCGCGGCAATCGCGGCGGGCGTGGGCGCGACAAGCGCGACGGTTTCGGCGGCGGTGACGATTTCGGCGGCGGTGGCGGCGGCTTCGGTGGCGGCGGCTTCGGTTACGAGGATCGCGGCGGCTTCGGCGGCGGCGGTGGCAACCGCGGCTTTGGCGGCGGCGGCGGCGGGTTCGGCGGCGGCGGCGGCGGTGGTCGCGGCTTCGGCGGCGGCGGCGGTGGGTTCGGCGGCGGCGGTGGTGGCGGCTTCGGCGGCGGCCGCGGCATGCCCCCCCAGGTCGTCGGCGAGGGCACGGGCGTCGTCAAGTTCTTCAACGCGCAGAAGGGCTTCGGCTTCGTGGTGCGCGATGACGGCGGCGAGGACGTGTTTGTTCACATCTCCGCGGTGGAGCAGGCCGGCCTGACCGGTCTGGCCGAGGGTCAGCCGCTCGGCTTCACGCTGGTGGATCGTGGCGGCCGCATCTCGGCGACCGACCTCAAGATCGAGGGCGAGCCGATGCCGGTGACCGATCGCGCGCCCCCGCGCGAGGGTGGCTTCGGTGGTGCGCCGGGCGGCGCACGCAGCGGCGGCGGCGCTCCGCAGCGCCAGCTGACCGGCGAGAAGGCCACGGGCACGGTGAAGTTCTTCAACGCGATGAAGGGCTTCGGCTTCATCCAGCGCGACGATGGCCAGCCCGACGCCTTTGTCCATATCTCGGCGGTCGAGCGTGCGGGCATGCCGACGCTCAACGAGGGCGACCGGCTGCAGTTCGAGATCGAGGTCGATCGGCGCGGCAAGTACGCCGCGGTGAATCTCTCCTCGTCGAGCTGATCGTTCGTCGATCACGATGATGTAGACGGCCCGCCCGGCCTCGCCGGGCGGGCCGTTCTTCTTTCAGCCTCCGAGCGCCGCCGCGCCCTCTCGCGCCGGGCTTGCCCGCCGCGCCGCGCTCGCGCATCCCCCGGGCGAGGGAGCTCCACCATGACCGCACGCCATCGCATCATCGCCCGACGCGCCGCACTGCTCGCGCTCGCCGCGTTGGCTTCCGCCTGCGCGCCATCGCTCAAGGTGATGACCTACAACGTCCGCTACGCCGCGGATGACGGGCCGCAGCCATGGCCGTCGCGTCGCCCCGCCGCGGTCGCGATGCTGCGTCACGTGCACCCCGACGTGATCGGCACACAGGAGCTGCTCCAGCGCCAGGGTGACGACATCGTCACCGCGCTGCCCGCCTATCGCTGGTTCGGGCGCGACCGGATGGGCGGGCACGCCAATGAGCATATGGGCATCCTGTACCGTGCCGACCGGCTGACGCTGCGCCGCCAGGGCGACTTCTGGCTATCCGACACGCCCGAGGTGGTCGGCAGCCAGAGCTGGGGCACCGACCTGCCGCGCATGGCGACCTGGGGCGAGTTCGAACTCAAGCGCGATCCGTCGCGGCGCTTTCTGCTGGTCAACACGCACCTGCCGCACCGCGACGTCGACGCCGTCGCGCGCGACCGCGCCGCGGCGGTGCTGCTCGCGCGCATCCCGACGATCGCGCCCGGTCTGCCGGTAGTGTTGACGGGTGATTTCAACACCACGCCCGACAGCGACGCCTATCGCCGGTTGGCCGCGTCGATGCACGACGCCTGGAGTGATCGCCCGGGAGGCGAGACCTTCCACGACTTCACCGGCGTGGCGGAGAAGCGGATCGACTATATCTTCCTTGATGGCGCCCGCGCGCGCGGGACGACGGTGGTGACGGAGCGTCCGGGCGGCGTGTGGCCATCGGACCATTTTCCCGTGGTCGCGAAGCTGACGTTTCTGCGCTGACGACAACAGTCGTCGGCTAGATTCACGGCGGCAATGGAACGGCCCTCGCCGCTGGCGCTTCGACCAACACCTGCCCTACCCGCCGCCGTCCTCCCGGCCCCGCGCCGGGATCGATGGCGCCGCCAACGCCGGGACGTGGGCGTACGCGGCACGATGGATCCCGGGACACGCCCGGGATGACGGAACACGTTCGCAACGCCACCGCCCGACGACCAAACAGAGGCGATAGCACTGCCTTACAGAGGAGCTTTGCTAGAACTAATGCGCCATCGCTTTTACTCCGACAGATGAAGCCCTTGGACATGGCCGGCCGCCCGTCGGCTCAAGCTCCCGCGGCGCTCACCCCCGCGCCAGCGGCCCGTTGGCGACCGGCGGATCGAACAGCGGCGTGCCGTCCGCGGCATAGCGGATCGGCTGGACGCGGGTGTGGCGGTTGGGGTCGAACAGCGGGTCGCCCGTGATCGTGGCATAGTCGCGCGCGTGGAACACCAGCATGTCGCGGCCGCGCTCGTCGACGGTAAAGCTGTTGTGCCCCGGCCCGTAGATATGATGCGCCGGCGAGCTCTTGAGCACCGGCCGCGGCGACTTGGACCAGCTGCGCGGGTCCATCAGGTTGGCATCGGCGCGCGCGGTGAGCATGCCCAGGCAATAGCGCGCGTCGGTCGCGCTCGCCGAATAGGTCAGGAACAGGCGGCCATGGCGCGCCAGCAGTGCGGGTGCCTCATTGACCTTGAAGCCCTGCACCTCCCAGTCGAGCTCCGGCACCGACAGCCGCGCCGGCGCGGCGGCGAGCGTCAGCGGCGTCTTGAGCGGGGCGAGATAGAGATTCGAGTTGGTCTCGATGCCGGGCTCGCGCTGCGCCCAGGCGAGATAGCGCCGGCCGCGATGGACGAAGCTGGTCGAGTCGAGGTTGAACGTGTCCCATGGCGTCTCGAGCTGGCCGAGCACGGTCCAGCCGCCGGTCATCGGATCCGCACCGTCGCACACGATCGCATAGGTGCGGATGCGGAACACGTCCTCGCCGCCGCCGCTTGGGCCCGCGGCGAAATACATGATCCATCGGCCGTCGATCAGGTGCAGCTCGGGCGCCCAGAGGAAGCCCGACATCGCGCCGCTCTTCTGGTGGCGCCACAGCACACGTTCCGCCGCGCCCGACAGCCCGGCGAGCGTGCGCGCGCGGCGCAGCACCAGCCGGTCATATTCGGGCACCGAGCCGGTCATGTAATACCAGCCGTCGGTGTGACGGAACACCTGCGCGTCGGCACGCTGGCGCACCAGCGGGTTGACGATCACGCGCGCCGGCGCGTCGCCGCCGTCGCGCCGCGCCCGCGCCACCGCGGGGCCAGCGGCGAGCAGGGCGCCCGCCGCCAGCAGGCGGCGGCGCGAGACCAGGTCCGCGCCGCTCGCGCTCATTGCAGCGTCAGCATCACGACCGACTTGGCCGGCAGCGTCACGTTCAGCTGCCCGTTCGCCAGCTGCGCCCCGGTGAAAGCGGCGGGGGCGACCGCGTTGGGCTGGTCGAAGGTGTTGACCGCGTTGATCGCCGAGGCGGTGAGCACCTGCCCGGTCACGCCGCTGGCAGTGAGCCCGGAGAGCGCGGCCTGCACCGTGATCACACGGTTCGGATCGGCGTTGGCGAGCGCGACGTGCACCACCCCGGCCTTGTCGCGCACCGCCGAGGCACTCACCGCCGGGACGACATATTGGTCCTTGTTGTACCACGGCGAGGTGAGCTCGATCGGCAGCACCGTGCCGTCCATGTACGGCTTGTACATCTTGAACACATGGTAGGTCGGCGTCAGCACCATCTTGTTGCCGTCGGTGAGGATCATCGCCTGGAGCACGTTCACCATCTGCGCGATCGCGCTCATCTTCACGCGATCGGCATGCTTGGCGAAGATGTTGAGGTTGATCGCGGCGACCAGCGCGTCGCGCAGGCTGTTCTGCTGGCGCAGGAAGCCGGGGTGCGTGCCGGGATCCTGCGCGTACCAGGTACCCCATTCATCGACCGCCAGGAAAACGCGCTTCTTCGGGTCGTATTTGTCCATGATCGCGCTGTGACGCGTGACCAGTTCCTCCATCTTCCACGTCTTGGCGAGCGTGTCGGCCCAGCCCGCCTCGTCGAACTCGGTCGCGGACGCGCGCGGCGGCCACCCGCCGCCGCCCGGCACGGTGTAATAATGGAGCGAGAGGCCGTCGAGCTGCTCGCCCGCCTCGCGCATCATCACCTCGGTCCAGTTATAATCGTCGCCGTTCGCGCCCGAGGCGATCTTGACGATCTTGGTGCCCGCGGGCGCCTTGACAAAGGTGGCGTAGCGCCGCGTGACGTCGGCGGCATATTCCGCCTTCATGTTGCCGCCGCAGCCCCACAGCTCGTTGCCGATGCCGAAATAGGGCAGCTTCCACGCCGCCTTGTGGCCGTTCTTGGCGCGCTCGTCGGCGAGCGAGCCGGCCGGCGAGGTGATATATTCCACCCACTCCGCCATTTCCTGCGGGCTGCCGTTGCCGACGTTGCCCGAGATGTAGATCTCGGCGCCGACCTGCTCGGTCAGGTCCATGAACTCGTGCGTGCCGACGCTGTTGGGCTCGGTGACACCGCCCCAGTGCGTGTTGATCTTGATCGGACGCTTGTTCTTCGCGCCGATCCCCTCCCGCCAATGATATTCGTCAGCGAAACAGCCGCCCGGCCAGCGGATCACGGGCACGCCCAGGTCCTTGAGCGCGCCGACCACGTCGTTGCGGAAGCCGCGCGTGTTGGGGATCTTGCGGTCGTTGCCGACCCACAGGCCGCCGTAGATGCCGTTGCCGAGATGCTCGGCGAACTGGGTGAAGATGCGGCGATCGTACGTCGGCCCGGGCTGGTCGCCGTGGATCGTCGCGGTGGCCGGCTTGGCCGAGGCGGCGGGCGACGACGCCGCATCCTGCGCGCTGCTGGGCAGCGGTGCGGCAACAGCCAGCACCAGCGCGCTGGTGAGCGCGTACAAACGTGCCTTCATCCTATCCTCCCGTTATCGGCGCGGCGCTCGTAATGGCACGCACCCTCTCCCGATTACTCAGACATTATGAAGCACACCGGCCGAACGCAACGCTTTTGCTGCCGGCGCCGGCACGCCTCACTGCCCGACCTTCACCCGCAGCGCGAGCACCAGCGCATCGGGCACGTCGCGGCGCCCGGCGGGATTGATCACCCATTGCGCATCAGGCTGGACGCTGAGCCAGGACGCCGCGGTCCAGCGATACGCGCCCTCCACCACCAGCTCGCGCGCGCCGGTCGCCTCCGCGAGGCGGTGGCGCTCGCCGAACCAGGCACAGGCGAACGACAGGCCGAACTGATCGTCGTCGTGCCCTTGGAACGTTCCCGTGCGCACCACGCCGCCGCCGAGATAGCCGGCGACCGCATTGTACCGCGCGTCCGCGATGCCGTAGCGCAGCCACCCGCTGACGCCGGCCCCGCCGCGCGACTCGCCGATCAGCTGGCGCTCGGCGAAGACATAGACGCCGCCATTGCCCCTGCCGCGCGCGTCCGGCCCGTCCGGCGCGCCGATCCGCGGGAAGCGGGCGGTATAGCGCCAGCTGCCGAGCGCCACCTTGGTGGCGGCGTCGAGCCACGCCACTTCACCCGCCAGCAGCACGCCATCGCTGCGACGCAGCTTGATTGCGGTGGCGGCGGGGCGGTCGGGATCGCCGGGCACCCCGTCGAGCACCGCGGCATGAACCAGCCAGTGCGGCCCCAGCCCGACCTCGCCGCGCAGCGCGAGCGACGTCACCGGGAAGATCGACGGCCCGCGTCGCCCCGATTGCGCCAGCTCGGGGCCGATGCCGTGTGACGAGAGCCGGAACAGACCGCCGCTGACCGTCGTGTCGAACTCGGCGTTCAGATTGTACAGCCCCGCCTTCACCGAGGCATGAGCGCCGATGTCCTGCTCGACCCAAGCCTCGAACAGCCGCGTGGTGGCCACCGGTGTCTCGATGTTCGACACGCCCTGCGAGTCGCCGCTCAGCGCCGAGAGGCTGGTGCCGTTGTCGCGGATGACATAGCCGAAGGCGCGCGCACCCCGCCAGCCGATCAACCGGTGCAGATCGAGCGCGGCCTGAAGGTCGAGATTGTCGAGATAGCGCGCGCCGCGCGCCCGTCCGCCCGCGACATCGGCTGCGATCTCCGCAGTATAGACCGCGGACCAGGTCACCGCGCGGTCGCGGCGCTCGTTGGCGGAGCGCGGGTAACCGGTCGGCCGCTCGTCCTGGGCGCGCGCGGGCAACGCGGCGAACGCCAGCCACCCGAGCAGCACGGCGCGGCAGAGTGGTCTGGCCCCCATGTCGAACTCCGCTCCCCCCGTGGCGCGCGCGGCGCTTAGCCGAGCCGGCACGGCGCAAACAAGGGGCATGCAGCGACCGTCCCGGCCTGATTCCCCGGCATAGGCTAGGGCGCTGATGCGACGCGGGAGGTGGGTCTCACCGCCATTCCCCACCTGACCTCCGGCCTGCGCTGGGGAACGGGAACGCCGGGGAGCGTCGCCGCGGCAACGAGGCGTTGCCGCCCGAACGCACCACGATCGCCCCCTTGGCCCGTCGCGCTGCTTCTGCCACGGACGACGGCATGTTCGCGTTCGCCCTGCTCCTCGCCGCCGCGCCCGCGCCGCTCCCGCAGCAGGAGGGCGAGACGGTGACCGTCCGCGCCCCGCTGCCCGCCGCGCCGCAGACCCCCGCCACGCTGGTCGCCGAGCCGGTGGCGATGATGATCGCCACCTTCGACTCGAACGGCGATGCGATGGTTGACCGCACCGAGCTGGAGGAAGGCGTGCGCCGCTCGTTCGAGGCGATCGACACCGCCAAGACCGGCAAGCTGCGCTATCTCGCTTTCTCCGACTGGGCCAAGCGCTTCCTCGGCGACCAGCACGCGCTGCCGAGCCCGTATGAGGTCGACCGCGACGATGACGATGCGATCACGCTCGACGAGCTGGAGAACCATTTCTCCCGCCTGTTCGCGCGCTACGACCGCGACGGCGACCATCTCGTCAGCCGCGCCGAGCTGCTGACCTATCGCACCATGCCGGTCGATGCGCAGGGCCCCACCGCGGGGCGCCGGCCGCCGAAGAAGGAGGACGCCAAGGAGCAGCAGCGCACGGACGGTCGCGGCAAGAACAAGGACCGCGACAGGAACCGGGACCGCGGTGGTGCGCCGCCGGGTGACGGCGACGCGCCCGAGGCGGAGCGCGCGCGATGAGCGCCGCCCCCCGCTTCGCCTTCGCGATCCACGCCACTGACGGCGCCGCGCGCACCGGCACGATCCGGATGGAGCGTGGCGACATCCGCACCCCGGCGTTCATGCCGGTCGGCACCGCCGCGACGGTGAAGGCGATGAAGCCCGCCGACGTCGAACGCGCCGGCGCCGACATCATCTTGGGCAACACCTACCACCTCATGCTCCGGCCTGGCGCCGAGCGGGTGGCGCGGCTCGGCGGGCTCCACGCCTTCATGGGCTGGGAGCGGCCGATCCTGACCGATTCGGGCGGCTATCAGGTGATGAGCCTCGCCGATCTGACCAAGCGCTCGGAGGAGGGCGTCGCCTTCGCCTCGCACCTCGACGGCACGCGCCACCTGATCACCGCCGAGCGTTCGATCGAGATCCAGCGGCTGCTCGGCTCGAACATCGTGATGGCGTTCGACGAGCTGGTCCCCACCACCTCGACGCGCGAGGTACAGGCCGCAGCGATGGAGCGCTCGATGCGCTGGGCAAGGCGCAGCCGCGACGCCTTCGACTCGGGCGGCGCACATGCCGAGCACAACGCGATCTTCGGCATCCAGCAAGGCGCGCTCGACGAGGGGCTGCGCCGCGCCTCGGCCGAGGCGCTCGTCGACATCGGCTTCGACGGCTACGCGATCGGCGGGCTCGCGGTGGGCGAGGGGCAGGCGGCGATGTTCGGCTGCCTCGACTATGCGCCGGCGCAGCTGCCCGTCGACAAGCCGCGCTATCTGATGGGCGTGGGCAAGCCCGACGACATCGTCGGCGCGGTCGAGCGCGGAGTCGACATGTTCGACTGCGTGATGCCGACCCGCTCCGGGCGCACCGGGCAGGCGTTCACGCGCGACGGGCCGATCAACATCCGCAACGCCCGCTTCAACGAGGACCAGGCGCCGCTCGATCCCGACTGCGCCTGCGCGGTGTGCGCCACCTGGACCCGCGCCTACCTCCACCATCTGGTGCGCAGCGGCGAGATTCTCGGCGCGATGTTGATGACCGAGCACAACATCGCCTTCTATGAGGCGTTGATGGCGGACCTGCGCGCGGCGATCGCGCAGGGCGTGCTGGCGACGTTCGCCAATGCGTTCCGCGCGCGTTATGGCGCGGGCAAAGGAGAGACCCGATGAGCGACCAACCCAACGAGATCCTCGCCGAAGTGGCCGCCGCCAAGGCGCACGAGGAAGCCGGCGCCGGCAAGGCGGCGCAGAAAAGCCGCGACCGCCGCTGGCAGGGCGGCAAGACCTGGCTGGCGGCGGGGATCGGCTCGGCTGCGGTGGCGGCGGCGGTGCTGTTCGCCAACTCGCGCCGCGACGAGAAGTAAGAGGGGCTCCGCTGTCTCGTGTTCCTGCGCCTGCAGGAGCACAGAGCGGCCAAGCGTAGCGCTAGTGACCCTGAGCTCCCGCGTTCGCGGGAGCACGCTGGGCTCGACACCTTGCTACAGCTTCATCCCGCGCAACACCGACTCGATCACCGTCGCCATCGCGTCATAGCCGCGCTCGGTCGGGTGAACGCCATCATAGGCCAGCCCCGCCCTCATCCCGCCCGCCGCATCCGCCAGCACGGGCGTGTAATCGACGAAGCGTGCGCCGAGCCGCGGCGCGGCCTCGCGCGCCCAGGCGTTAAAGGCGCGAATCGGCGCCACCGTCTCCAGCCCCGGGCGCCACGGGAAATTGGCCGCGGGCGGGATCGAGCCGAGCAGCACCTCGATCCGGTTGGCGCGCGCGAGCTGGATCATCGCGGTGACGTTGTCGCGCGTCTGCTGCGGCGTCATCGCGCCGGTGTTGCCGGCGATGTCGTTGGTACCCGCCATCAGGTGGAGCGCGCGTGGGCGCAGCGCCACCACGTCGGCCATCATGCGCAGCACCATCTGCGGCGTGGTCTGCCCGCCGATGCCGCGGTTCACGCGCCCCGGCGTGAAGAAGCCCGGCCGCTTGCTGCCCCAGCCCTCGGTGATCGAATCGCCGAGGAAGACGATGCCGACCTTGGCGCGCGCCTCGATCAGCCGGCGGTTGTCCGCGGCGTAGCGGCCGAGCCATGGCCAGTCCTCGTGGAGCCGGCGCTCGGCCGCCTCGTCCGCCGCGGCGGCGGGGGTGGCGAGTGCCCCGGCGGCGATCCCGCCGGCGACTCCCAGCAGTGCGGCGCGTCGATCGATCACAGCGAGCCTCCCAAGCGGCACACGTCCTCGGCGGGTGGCACGGCGGCGCGCACGCCGGCGGCGTCGAGCGTCAAATAGGTCTGCGCCGCGTCCGCCGCAGGCCAGCTCGGCAGGCCGGCGCCGTTGGGGTCGCCCGTCTTCACGAAATTGGCCCAATAGTCGATCAGGTGGAGCTGGCCGAGCGGCTGGTCGGCGTAGATGAACGGGATCTCGAGCGCGTGCCGCGTCGGCGCGCCGGTGGCGCTGCCGTCGAAGAGGTACCGCCACACCTTGCCGCCGCGCTGCCGCATCGTCGTGGCGAAGCGCTGCGCCGGACAGCGGAAGGTCGCGTCGGTGGCGATGCGCTGGTCGCGCGTGCCGGCGCGGTCGGCCGGGTCGGCGCGCGGCTCGGGCTGGTCGAGCCGGTAGAAGCGCCGCGCCTCCGCCTCGTGGCCGGGATAGCTCAGCGCGACGAAAGCGTCGCGGCGGGTGTGCCCGCCGGGCAGGTCGAGCTCGATCCGGTTGGTGCCGATCAGCACGTCGACCCCCGGCGCCGCGGCGAGCAGCCGGTCGGGCGCCGCGGGGAAGACGGTGCCGTCGACGGTGGTGCGCAGCCAGCGGTAGGTGTCATCGGTAAGCAGCTGGTCGTGCGTCGTCTCGCCCGCGACAAGCAGCGGCCAGGCCGCGACCGACCGCACCGCGGCGGCGTCACCACGCGCGCCGAGCGCGTCGTCGACCTGATCGCCGAGCCGCAGCGCCTCCTCGCGCGAGCGCCACGGCAGGCCGAATCCGGGCGTACCGCTCTCCATAATGGCGCGGCGGAACAGCCCCCGCGCGGCCGGGGCAGCGACGAGCAGCCCGACGTCCTGCGCGCCCGCGCTCTCGCCCGCGATCGTCACCCGGTCGGGATCGCCGCCGAAGCGCGCGATATTCTCGCGGACCCAGCGCAACGCCGCGATCTGATCCTGCGTCGCCAGATTGCCGCCGCCGGCGCTACGGTGGTGAAGGAAGCCGAGTGCGCCGAGCCGGTAGCGTACGCCGACCATGACGATGCCGCGCGCGACAATCGGCGACTCGGCCATGTCGCCGGGCGAGCCGGCGTAATTGGCGCCGCCGTGGATCCAGACGAGGACGGGGCGACGGCCGGTGAGCGCCTCGGTGCCGATGTCGAGCGTCAGGCAGTCCTCCGACTGGTGGAGGTAATCGGCGCGGTTCCAGGCGTAATCCTGCTGGGTGCAGGCCGCGGCCGGCGCCGCGGCGTCGCGGACGCCCGGCCAGCGCGCGGGCGGTGCCGGCGGGGCGAAGCGGCCCGGGCCGAGCGGCGGCGCGGCATAGGGGAGACCGCGGAAGACAAGGTGTCCGCCCGCGCTGGTGCCGCGCACGCTGCCGAGGCTGGTGCGCGCGACCGGGGCAGCGCCGTGCTCCTGCGGACGCAGGAGCCCCGGGTCACGTGCGCCGGCGTTTGTGGCCCTGGGTTCCTGCGTCCGCAGGAACACATTGTCGGCGTGAACGGAGGAGACGCTATCCACTCCCACGGCCGTCATCCCGGACTTGTTCCGGGATCCATCCATCCTCACGCTCGCCGGCCGATGAGTGCGCGGCACCATGGATCCCGGACCAAATCCGGGATGACGGGAGAGGCCAGCGAAGTGACCATCGCTTAGCGCGCGAAGGTCGGCACCGACTGCCGTCACTCCAAGCGGCTCCGCCGCCAGCGCCAGCGCGGCGAACAGCGCGCGCCTCACTTCACCGCCACCTTGCTCTCGCGGACGTTCCACCCCGACAGCGTCACCGCCGCCGCGCGGCCGCCACTCGCGGGATAGCGGATCGCGATCACCTTCTTCTCGCCCGGCAGCAGCGCGATATAATTGTCGTCGTAATAGGCGGGCAGCACGCGCTTGCCCGCGGTGTCGACCAGCGTCAGCTTGGCATTGAGCGCGGGCACGGCACCGTCGTTGCTCAGCGTCACGCGCACGATGCGGTCCTCGCCCTCCGCCGCACTCTCTACCGATGTCGCCAGCGCGACCGGCGCGAGATCGTTGAGCGCGCGATAGGCACCCTCGTCGCGGCCGCGCCAGTAGAAGTTCTCCGACATCGTCTTCCCCGCCGCGTCCGCAAGCACCAGCTTGACCAGCACCATCGGATGCTCGGCGAAGAGCCGGTCGAGCGGCACCGCCGCCAGCGTGGTCGCCGCATTGGCCGCGGCGTCGACGCGGTCCTCGCGCGCGAACAGCTCCCGGTTATCGAGCCCGACGACCCGCACGCGCGCGGTCAGCCCGGGCGCGGCCGCCTGGGTGGTGTTGAGCACCACCAGCTCGTTGCCCGGCAGATTGAGCTGGACGTGGAGCGGCTCGGTCGCCTTCTTCGCGCCATAGTAAGCCGCGTGCGTGTCATAGTCCCAGGAGTAGATCTGCCACGCGTTCGACGGCCAGGCGGGATGCGTCATCCACAGCAGCCGGCCCGAGTTCTTGCTCCAGAGATGGCCGAGGAACCCCTCGTACATCGCTTTGTGCGTCTCGAGGTTCATCATTTGCGCCTTGCGCTCGAAGTCGGCGAAGCTGGTGCCCGCGCCGAACATCCGGTCGAGCGTCGCCATGAACGTCTTGGTGTCGCCGTTCCCGCTGAAATGCCAGTCGTGATAGGCGAGCACGTCGCCGAGCGGCCAGCGATCCGCGGCGGGCACGTAGCTGGCGATCGACTCCGCGGTCGACAGCGAGGGCGTCCCGGTCTCGACCGAGAAGCCGGTGGCGAGATCAGTGAAATAGCCGACCGGCGGGCGGTAGTTATACGGTCCCGAGCCCTGCAGGTTGACCACGTTCGAGCTGCCGGTGAACCAGCGCGTCCCGTCCAGCTCGAACACCGCCTGATCGAGCCCCTCGTTGAGCGTCGGATAGGGCACGCCCTCGTTGCGGCCGAACCACAGCACGATCGAGGGATGGTTGCGGTAGCGCGCGATCGTGTCGCGCGCATTGGCGAGGAACAGCGAGGGATCGTCGGGCTCGACCTGGAAGTTTTGCGTCGACTGCCAGAAATCGTTGAGCACCATCATGCCGTTCTCGTCGGCGAGATCGAAGAACTCCTCCTCGTCGTTGTTGCCCATCCAGTTGCGGATGACGTTCATGTGCGCCTCGCGCTGGAGCCGGAAGAACGGCTTGAGCCAGTCGTAGCTCACCCGCTTCATCGCATCGTCCATCCCCCAGTTGCCGCCGCGCGCGGCGATGCGCACGCCGTTGACGCGCAGCGTGAGGTGCGGCTCGGGCAGGGTTTCGGCGATCGGCGTCACCGCCTTGGAGGTCGCGCCCGCGGCGGTGAGCGACTCGGCCCAGCCGCGCGGCGATTCCTTGATCGCGGCGTGGCGCACGTCGATCAGCTTGGTGCCCGCGAGCGCGCCGTCAGTGGTCTGGACGTTGACGCGGCGGAGCGCCCCGGCGGGATCGAACAGCGACAGGTCGTAGCTCACCTCGCGGATGCCGAAGCGACCCTTGCGCAGGTCGGACACGCCCGCGGCGTCGCTCACCTGATAAGTGACGTCGTAGAGGTGCGGCGCGCCATAGCCGTTGGGCCACCACAGCTGCGGGTTGGCGACGCGCAGCTGCGGGAAGTCGCGCGGGGTGAAGGCGACCTCGCTGTGCCCCGGCGCGGCGGTGACCTGCCGCTCGACCGTGACGCCGCCGAAGGCGACGCGCACGGTCACCGGCGCGGCGGCGCCGGCATTGTCGAGCGGCACGGTGACATAGACGTCCGCGCTGTCGATGCGCGGCAGCGGCAGATCGGTGACGACATGCGGGTCGCCGATCTTCACCGCACCGGTCGCGACCAGCTCGACCGGGCGCCAGATGCCGGTGTTGCGGTCGCGGACGCCGGGGATCCAGTCCCAGCCCTCGGTCGCGACGAAGGTGGGTCCGTCGATCGCGAGCTGGCCGCCGTTCTCGCCGACGCCGCCGGTGACCGACTGTTCGTGCGGGATGCCAGGGTGCGGCGGCGGGGAGACGCGCACGGCCACGACATTCTCGCCCGCCACCGGCGTGTAGGCGAACTGGCCGCGGATGAAGGCGCCGCGCGTGGCGCCGAGCCGCTCGCCATTGGCCCAGACCTCCGAGGCGTAGTTGATGCCGCCGAAGACGAGCGTCAGCCTTTTGCCCGCGGCCTCGGCCGGGACGGTGAAGCGCGTGCGGTACCAATAATCCTGTCTGGCAAGCCGCTCGGGAATCTGGAGGTTGTTCAGCCCGTAATAAGGGTCGGGATAGACGCCGCGATCGACCAGCGTCTGGAGCACGGTGCCGGGCACGGTGGCGAGGCGCCACGCGTCACCCTTGGCGGCGCCGGGCCGCGACAGCGCCGCGCCGTCGCCAGTCACCTCGGGCACGGCAGCGAGCTGCCAGCCGTTGAGCTGCCAATGGCCGGGGGCGACCGGCTGCACCACCGGCCGCTGCGGCACGGGCTTGGCGACCGGCCGGGTCGTCGCGTCGGCGCGCGACTTGGGGAGCGTCCAGGCGTCCTGCTGGACAGTCAGGCCGATGTTGGCGCTCTTCTGGAACGGCCAGCCGACGCCGATCTCGGTCATCTGCACCGTGTCGAAGTCGGGACGTGCGCGCGCCGCGGCAGCGATCGCGCGCGCGTCGGTCGCGCCGCTCTCTGCCGTCGCGCCGACGAGCTGGCCGCCGAAATGCGTCGCCGCCGGCGGTGCGATCGCGATCACGGGCGTCACCGCGGTGGCGCGGGCCGCACCTCCGCCGACCCGTCGCCCGTCGACATAGAGCGTCGCGCGCGCGCCGTCCGAGACCGCCGCGACATGGACCCATTTGCCCGCGGCGAGCGCCGGCCCACGGACCAGCGCCTCCCCGTCGCGCAGCACCAGCCGGCCACCGTCGAGCAGCAGCGCGCGCTGCGCCGGCGCGGCGCCGAGCGCGATCAGTGCGACGGCGCCGTCCTGCACCGCGTCGGGACGGACCCAGGCGCTCAGCGTATAGGGCGCGCCCGCCGCGACCAGCGCGTCGGCGCGCGCGAGCGGGCGCGCGATCCCGATCCCGCCGGCGAGACTGCGCACGTTGTACGGACCGCCATTGCCCGGCACGTCGGCGCGCGCCGCAATGCCCCCGCCCAGCGCCAGTCCGGTCCCCGCCAGCAGCCATGCCGCCCGCCTCATGCTCGACCCCATCGTCTCTCTTTCCGGTTCGCGCCGCGGCGCTCTGTCACTGCCCCCCGCCGGCGACGCGGCGGAGGAAATCCTGGTGCGGCTCGGCCCGCCGCAGCGTGCCGTCGATCGCCTCGCGCATCCGCGTCAGGCTGTCGGTGAGCGTCGCAACGTCATATTGGTCCGCCATCGGCGACGCGCGCGCAGGCAGGTCGTCGAAGCCGGCGTAGAGGCTCAGCCAGCTCGCGTCCTGGAACGTGTCCCACTCGCGCCGCACGAACTCGCCCGCGGCGCGCCACGCGTCGAGCTTGGCCTGGAGCCCGTCGGTCGGCGGCACCGCGCGGATCGCGTCCCAGAAAGGCTCGCCCTCACGCCGGTTCGGCAGATAGTGCAGCAGCAGGAAGTCGCGGATCCGCTCGAACTCCAGCACCGACTGGCAGTTGTAGGTCGCCGCCAGCCGCGGGTCGAAGCCTTGGTCGGGGAACAGCGGCGCGAGCCGGTCGAGCCCCGACTGGATCAGCGAGATGCTGGTCGATTCGAGCGGCTCGAGGAAGCCCGAGGCGAGCCCCAGCCCGACGACGTTCTTCTCCCACAAACGCGCGCGATGCCCCGCGGTGAAGCGCAGCCGGTTGGCGGGGGCGAGCGCGTCGCCCTCCAGGCTGTCGCGCAGCAGCGCCTCGGCCGCGTCGTCGCTGGTGAAGTCGGAGCAATAGACATAGCCGTTGCCGGTGCGGTGGCGCAGCGGGATATGCCACTGCCACCCCGCCGGTCGCGCCGTCGCGGTGGTGAACGGGCGGTGCGGCCCCGACGCGCGGCACGGGAGCGCCACCGCGCGGTCGCACGGCAGCCAGCGGCGCCAGTCGACGTACGGCACCTCCAGCGCCTCGCCGAGCAACAGGCTGCGGAAGCCCGAACAGTCGATCCACAGCTCGCCCTCGACGCGCGTGCTGTCCTCGAGCCGCACCGCGTCGACGGTGCCGCGCTCGCCGTCGCGCAGCACCTCGATGATCCGACCCTCGACGTGGCGGACGCGGTTGGCGAGCGCGAGCCGCTTGAGCATCGCAGCGAATTTGGACGCGTCGAAATGGAGCGCGAAGTTGAACACGCCGAGATCGTTGGCGGGCCGCTCGGCGGGCGGCAGGAACAGGTCACGCTCGGCCAGCTGGGTGGCGAGGCAATAAGCACCGAGCGGGATCGGGTCGCCCGCCTGGCGGAGCTTGAGCCAGTAATGGTGGAAGGCCACGCCACGCGCGGCGACGCCGTATAGACCGAACGGGTGGAAGAAGTCGTGGCCATCGCGCTGCCAGTCACGGAAGCGGATGCCGTATTTGATCGTCCCCTCGGTCTCGCGCAGCACGTCGGCCTCGCCGAGCTCGACCGCGGCGAGGAAGTCGCGGATCGCCGGTACGGTCGCCTCGCCGACGCCGACGGTGCCGATCGCGGCACTTTCGACGACGGTGATGGCGAGCCGCAGATGCGCGAAGCGACGCGCCAGCCAGGTCGCCGCCATCCAGCCGGCGGTACCCCCGCCGACGATCGTGATCGAGCGGATCGGTGCGTGCGTCATGATGCGTCCCTCACCCGCCATCGCTCCTGCCGGAGGGCAGAAGCGATGGCCATGGTGATCAGAAGCGGACGCGCGCGCCGGCGATGAAGCGCCGCTCGTAGATGTTCTCGTACAGCACCTGGTCGGGCCAGGTGAGATAGTAACGCTCGGTCTCCGCGGTCAGGTTGGAGGCCTGGCCGTATAGGGTGAGGAACGGCGTCACGTCATACGAGATCGAGGCGTCGAGATAGTTGGTCGGCTGCTGATATTGCGCGAGACCGTTGATGCCGCCGTAATTGGACGACACCAGCCGCTTCGAGCGATAATTGTAGGCGACGCGCGCCTGCAGCCCGTACTTCTCGAACCAGAGCGCCGCGTTGACCTGGTGCTTCGAATTGTCCTGGAACGGCTGGTTGCTGCCGGCCAGATCGACCAGGCCGGCGTCACCCAGCGACAGCGTGTAGTTGGCGTCGACGCCGAAGCCACCGAACAGCCCGTTCACGCCGTAGTCGGCGAGCGACTGACGCGCCGAGAGCTCGATGCCCTTGAGCGTGCCGCCCTCGCCCTGGCGGAAGGTGTTGGTCACCACGTCGCGGCGGATCACGCCGTCATTGTCCGGGATGTCGCTGCGGAACTCGGTGGTGCGATCGATGAAGCTGTCGACCGCGATGTAGAAGGCGCCCGCCGCCACCAGGCTCGACCGGCCGGTGTAATATTCGAGACTGCCCTCGACGTTGGTCGCGCGCCACGGATTGAGGTTCGGGTTGCCGAGCGAGTCGGCGCTCTGGGCCTCGAACCGCGACGGCGACACGCCGGTGTTGATCGCATAGTTGATGTTGAGCCCGCCGCCCCACTGCTGGAAGTCGAGCAGCGTCATCGTCTTCGAGAAAGCGGCGCGGGCGCGCAGCTTGTCGGTGACGTCGAAGGCGATGTTGATCGACGGCAGGAAGTCGGTGAACTCGCGCTCGGTCACCAGGTCACCCGCATCGACGCCCGCGACGCCGTACGGCTGCGGCACGCCGACGATGTTCTGACGCACGTTGAGGCGGGTGTTGACCACCTGCAGGCCGCCGTTGGCGCGGAACGGCATGCCGAGCAGTTCACCCTCGCCCGAGACCTGGGCATAGCCCGAGATCTGGCGCGTGTTGACGTTGAACGACGACGCCGGGTTCACGACGTTCTGGCTGCCGGGGTAGAATTTGTTCTGCCACGCCTCGCTGTCGTCCATCGCCTTCGGATCGAGCGCCCACAAGGTCGGGGCACCGGCGGCGGGCAGCTGATACTGCTTGATCAGCCCGGCGAAGATCGGGTCGGTCGCCTGGCGGGTGAGCCCCGCGGTGTAGGCGCGCCCGGCGGGATCGAGCACCGAGCACGACTTGTCGTTGAGGTTGACGTCGAACGCCTTCCACTTGACGAGGCAGCCCGCCGCCGGGTTCTGCGGGTTGTCGGTGTTGCCGGCGTATAGCGGCGAGACGCGGTCGAAGGTGAACTGCTCGACGCTGCGCTCGCCGTAGCGGGCACCGAAGGCGATCTTCAGCTGGTCATTGGCCTGCCACTCGCCGTCCGCGCGCAACGCCCAGATGTCGCCGTTCTGATACTGGTTACCCTCGGACGAGACCGTCTTCAGGCCGTAGCGCGACGCATCGCTGGCCTGCGCCAGGAAGGCCGGCGAGAAGCCGAACACCGGCGCGCCGCTCGAATAGTCGACCGTCGCGGCCTGGCTGTACACCTGATAGCCGGTCGGGTTGAACGTGCGGTCGCCCCCGGCCGAGGCCGGATAGTTGCCAAGGCCGCCGATCGCCGCGCCGGGCGGGTTGGCGCTGCCGTCGGGCTGATAACCCCACTGGCGACCGTTGGTCAGGCTGAACTGGGTGTACGACTGATCGCGCTCGCGCGAGGCCTTGCCGTAGATGCCACGCACCGTCGCCTTGAACGTATCGCTCGGCTTCCAGTCGAGCTGCAGATTGTAGTTCTGCGACTCGCTCTTGGTGCGGAACGTCTCCGAATAGCTGTCGAAGCTCGGCAGGCTATAGGTATATTGCTGGACTGTGTTGACGTTGAAGCCGTTCACCACCGCCCCGGTGTCGCGCGACTGGGTCGGCGAGAAGGGCGACGACAGCCAGTCGACGTTCTGGAACTGGAAACCGGCGGTGCGGTCATACTGCGTCTGGCGCGTGTAGAAGCCGTCCGCCGTCAGGCGCAGGGCGTCGTTGATCTCGAACTGGAACGACGCATTGGCGCCGAAGCGCTGGCGATCCGTGATGCGGTTCCAGGCGGTGTGCGACTGCGGCGTGATGAAGGAGTCGTTCGCGTCACCGTCGCCGTTGACGTCATAGCCGACGATCGCGCCGGCGGCATTGCGGACCGGCGCGCCGCGGTTGACGCCGTTGTTGCCGATCGCGAAGTCACCCTGGTTGGTGGCACTGCCCGCCTCGGTCCGCAGCGCGGCGCCATAGTCCTGCACACCGCGGAAGCTGTTCGCCAGCGTCAGGTCGCTGTACGACGCCGACACCAGCAGCCCGACGCGGTCCCCGTGATAGGCGACCAGCCCGTTGAACGACGGGTTCCACTTCTCCGTCTTGTCGCCATACTGGCCCTCGGCCGCCGCGGAGAAGGTCAGGCCCTGCTTGAGGTCGAACGGACGCCGCGTCAGCAGGTCGATCGTGCCGGTGAGGCCGGCCTGCTGGAGCGACGCGGTCGGCGACTTGAACACGGTCGCGCCCGAGAAGAGCTGCGACGGGATGTCGGTGAAGTTCGGCTGCACCGTCGTCACCGAATTGGCGCCGAGGAACTGCTCGCCGTTGAGCAGGGTGGTCACCTGCGGCAGGCCGCGGATGTTGACCGCGGCGCCCTCGCCCGCGTCGCGGCGGATCTGCACGCCCGGGATACGCTGCAGCGAGTCGGAGATGGTGACGTCGGGCAGCTTGCCGATGTCCTGCGCGCTGATCGCCTCCACCACGCTGTCGGCGTTGCGCTTCACCTCGATCGCGCGCGCCTGCGACGCGCGGATGCCGGTGACGACGATCTCGGCCGGCTCCTCGCCCGCCTGGTCCGGCGCGGCGACGCGGTCCGGATCGGTAGCGGCGGCGTCTCCGGTGGCGGTACCGGCACCGGTCTGCGCGGCGGCGGTGAGCGGCAGGCCGAGCAGCCCCGCCAGCGACACCGCGGCGAGCAGCTTCGCCCGGTTCGCGCTCAATCCGTTCAGGCTCTTCATATTCCCTCCCTGGACGGCACCGCTCTCTGGCGATCCGTCAACCAAATTGATTTAATTCATGCGGTTGCTGGCGCTGTCAAGCGGCGAAGCAGTGCTGGAAGCGCTATGTTGTGAACGTTCCATCACATTCTGGCAATTAAATTGTACGAATCGGTTCGAGGCGGTGCTCCGGCGCGCCGCGTCTCGTCCGCCGTTCCCCCGCTCCCTAACGGTCACCGGCTAAGTTACTTTAGATTCACCTTCTTTCCGTATACCTACGGCTCGCTCTAGGAAGATCTATGCCGCGTCGCATCCGCTCCCTGTTGGGATCGCTCAGCACCGAGGTTCGCGCCCATGCCGATCGGTCGGAGGCGATCGCGTCGCAGACCAAGCTGCTCGCGATCAACGCCGCGATCGAGGCGGCGCGCGCCGGCGAAGCGGGGCGCGGCTTCGGCATCGTCGCACAGGAGGTGAAGTCGCTCGCGGCGCAGGCGAGCAGCTCGTCGCATGCGTTCCGGGAGGAGCTGCTCGGCCGGCTCAGCCAGGGCAGCGAGATCGCCGCGGAACTGGTCAGCGAACTCGAGGGCGGACGGCTCGGCGAACTCGCGCAGTCGATCGCGGACGCGCTGGCGCGCATGCTCCACGACCGCTCGGTCGACGTCCGCTTCCTATCGTCCGATCACGCGATCCGCGAGAGCCTGCTGCTGGATACCGACGCGCGCGCAGAGGCCCGGGCGCTCGAGCGGCTGCGCGCGCTGCTCAGCTATTCTCCTTATTTCCTCAACGCCTTTCTCGTTGACGCCGAGGGCGAGGTGCGGGTCTGCGCGCACGAGAACATGGCCGTACGCAACCTTCACTTCGCCGAGTTCGCGCAGTTCCGGCGGGTGATCGGCGGCGGCGCCAGCGCCGGCTGGCTCACCGACGAGGTCTGGGAAAACCCCTGGTCGAATGGCCGCAAGGTGCTGATCTATGTCGCGCCGGTGAGTTGCGACGGGGTAATCACGGGGATCTGCTATCTCGAATTCGACTTCGAGGGGCAGGTGGCGGAGATGATCGGGGTGATGAATCGGGCCTCGGCGCGCGCGACGATCTCGATCGTCGATCCCGAAGGTCGCGTCGTCGCGACGACCGGGCGCTACCGCTATCTCGAGGCGCACCCGCACGTGGTCGCGGGCAAGGAGCGGCTCACCCGCTCGCTCGACGGTCTCACCGTGGCGCAGGCGGCGGTGCCGAGCGATTTCGGCATGCCGGGGCTCAGCCTGCGTTGCGTCATCGAGGATCATGTCGCCACCGAGAACGAGATCGTGACGGCGCTGACCGCGCGCGGGCAGAAGCGCTAAGTTACTGAACGAACGGAGCCTTTGTCGCTGGCCCCCGTTAAGCCGCGACGTGTCCGAACCGCTCACCCCGCCGCTGTCGCTGCTCGTCGCCGAGAGCGAGCCTCCCACCGCCCGCGCGAAGCGACGCGAGAGCGTCGGGCGCAGCTCGGGCGAGACCTATGCCGCGCTGCTCGGGCGGCTCGCGCCCGACGCGCACATTGAGCGCATCACCCCCGCGGACGACGAGCACGCCTTCAGTGCAGCCGAGCTCGCCCGCTATGACGCGGTATTCCTCACCGGCTCGCCGCTCCATTTGTACGACGACGCGCCGGAGTGTCGCCGCATCGTTGCGTTCATGCGCGCGGTGTTCGAGGCGGGGGTGCCCGCTTTCGGCTCGTGCGCGGGGTTGCAGGTCGCCGCGGTGGCCGCGGGCGGCTCGGTGCGCGCCATGGGGGAGCGGCGCGAGGCCGGGTTCGCGCGTCGTATCGCACCGACCGCCGCGGGGCGCGACCATCCGCTGCTGCGCGGACGTCCACTCGCCTATGACGCCCCCGCGATCCACACCGACGAGGTCGCGGCGCTGCCCGACGGAGCGACCCTGCTGGCCAGCAATGCGGTAACCGCCGTCCAGGCCGCCGAGATCCGCTGCGGCGAGGGCGTCTTCTGGGGCGTTCAATATCATCCCGAAATCAGCCTGCGCGAGGTCGCCGCGGCATTGCGGCGCCAGGCCGACGATCTGGTCGACCATCGGCTCGCGCACGACGGCGACGAGGTCGCCGCGCAGGCGGCGCTGGTCGACGCGCTCCACGATGCCCCCGATCGGCGCGACCTCGCCTGGCGGCTCGGGCTCGACGCGCAGGTGACCGATCCGGAGGCGCGCACGATCGAGCTGCGCAACTTCATCGACCATCTGGTGCTGCCGACGCGCGCGCGGCGTCGCGGCTGACGCCGGCGGGGAACGCTCCCGCCGCTCGATCGTCCGACCCTGCGACGCAACCCAGGAGGAACCGGATGGCGATCTTCAACAAGGACATGGTCGAGCTCGCGCAGAAGAACGAGCTGTGGCAAAAGGAAGTCTACCGCGACGCCAAGGTGCAGATCGTGCTGATGAGCATCCCGGCGGGCGAGGAGATCGGGATGGAGACCCACCCCGCCGACCAGACCACCTTCATCGTCGCGGGTGACGCGCAGGTGGTGATCGACGGCCACTCGACCAAGGCCGGGCCGAACCATCTCGTGGTCGTGCCCAAGGGCGCGCAGCACAATATCGTCAACAAGGGCACCGGCGAACTGAAGCTCTTCTCGGTCTATGCCCCGCCGGCCGAGCCCGAGGGTGCGGCGTTCCGCACCAAGGAAGAAGCGGAAGAGGCCGAGAAGGGGCTGCTCGCCAAGGCGGCGGAGAAGCTGCGCGAGGCGGTCGGCCACTGATCGCGCGGGTCGGGGATCGTCACCGCGGGTGACGATCCTCCTCCCCGGCGTGACCCCGGCGTGTCTCGATACGCCGGGTCAGCGCGGCGCGGCGGATTCGCTCACCGCTCGCGCAGGTACGCCTCGAGCGCATCGCTGCCGCCGACGCGGTCGCCATCGATGAACACCTGCGGCGTCGTCGCGACGCCCTGCTCCTGCTTGAACGCATCGACCGCCTCGCGCGTGGTCAGCACGCGATCCTTGACCTCAAAGCCCGCGCCCTCGAGCAACGCCTTGGCGCGCACGCCGAAGGGGCAGACGTGATCGGGCAGAACCATCCGGTACAAGGTCGCGCGCTCGGCCATCGTCTCATCCTTCTCACCGCCGGTGTCGCGCGTCCAAGCTCCTGCGCGCGCGGCTTGTTCCCGCGGCCTGCTCAGAACAGCCCGTCCTCGTCCTCCTCCACCACCACGGTCGAGCCCGCCGCTGCCATGCCGGGAAGCAGGAAGTCACGGTGGATCTCGCGCTCGCGCGCCATCGTGTAGAGCCCGGCGACCCACGGCAGCAGCTCGTGCAAGCTGGCGATGTCGGTCCGGCTCAGGTCGGCATGGCCCTCGGTGCAGTCGTGCAGCGAGCCGGATGCGGCCTCCAGCGCGCTGATGAACATCTGCTGTTCGTGCAGCTCTTCGATACTGCGCTCCAGCGCGGAGACGATCTGGTGCGCGTCGTCGCCGTTCGTCGCCACCGCCGCGTCCGAGCGCTCGCACGCGGCGCGGACCACCGCCAGCGCCTCGCGCAGCACCGCGCGTGTATCGCTCGCGCCCGCCGCGGTGTCGCCGGCCAACGCCAGTTCGCCGAGCGCCGCCATCTGCGTCGCCACTTCCCCGCGCAGCCGCTCGAGCTTGCGCGCGCACGGATCGACCTCGGCCGCGATCACCGCCACCGCGCGACCGGTCTCGCCGTGGCGGCGGCACAGCAGCCGCATGTTGGTGGCAATGTCCTGCACGTCGAGCGTGATCGTACGGAGCTGGGCCAACCCGCGGCCGAGATCGAACACCGTCTCTTCCACGAAGGCGGCAAGCATCGCCAATTGCTGGTCGGCGTCGAACAGCTGCGCGGTGACGTCGCCCAGCGCGGCAATGCCGTGCTCAAGCCGCAGCAGCGGGCCTTCCTCGGCGGTTGCGGCGACGTGCGAGCCGCGCCACGCCTGCGCCTCGACCAGACCCAGCAACTTGGTCGCGAGCGGCGCCAGATGCGCCAGCGCATCGAGCAGCGCGATGCTTTCGTTGCGAAAATCGTCCGCGATCGCGCGCATCTGCGCCGCCACCAAACGCGCGAGATGCGCCACCGCGCCGCGCGGCGGCGGTGCCGCGCGCTCGCCTTCCGCACCCGGCGCGGGATCGATCGCGCGCAACACCACGACGCAATGCTCGACCCGTTGGCGCACGCTGTCGCCGACCTGGATCGCGCTCAGCACGCGCGCCACCTCGCGCTGCACCGTGCGCGTGATCGCGCCGGCCTCCTGCGCGGTCTGCGCGGTGGCGGCGAGCTGCGCCTCGAGCGCATCGGCGCTGGCGATCAGCTCCGCCGGTGCCTGTGCGCCCACCTTCGCACTTTCACCCGCGAGCCGCGCATCGGTGGCCTCGACGTCGGCGACGATTCGTCCGAAGCGTTCGAGCTCCTGCGCGAAGCCGCGCAGCTGCTGCGCGCTGCCGTCGAGCTTGCTCTGCATCACCGCGACGAACTGGAAGAAGGCGGGTTCACCGGCGGACGCGATCTTGATGCTCATGCCGTAGCAGCCGAGCAGCCGCATCACGTCGCCCATGTCCGCCATCAGCGCCTGCAGCGTCCGCGTGCGCTGCGTCAGCAACGCAATGTCCGCGGCGCGGCGCTCGCGCGCCTGCGGAAGCTCGTGCAGCCGTCCCGCGGCGGCGCGCAGCTCGGCCACGGCCGCGCCCGCGCGTTCGGGCGCCAGCGCGCGCTGCACCTCGTCGAGCCCGGCCACCATCGCGTCGATCGTGTCGATCGCCGCCGCCAGCGTCTCGCCGACGCGGCGGAAGCGCTGCTCCAGCCCGGCCGCGAGCGTGTTGAGCCCGTGCACCAGCTGCTCGATCGGCGTGAGTTCGCGCGCCGTCCCGATCGGAGCCTCCATCATCCCTCGTCCCCCCTCACCGCGCGCTCGCCTGGAGCAGCTCGCGCGCGATCCGTCCCAGCGGCACCACCCGGTCCGCCGCGCCGCGCGCGATCGCTTCCTTGGGCATGCCGAACACCACCGAGGTCGCCTCGTCCTGCGCGATCGTACGCGCCCCCGCCTGCTTCATCTCGAGCAGCCCGCGCGCGCCATCGTCGCCCATGCCGGTCATGATCACGCCCACCGCATTGGCGCCGGCGTTGCGCGCCGCCGAGCGGAACAGCACGTCCACCGAGGGGCGGTGCCGCGCCACCAGCGGCCCTTGGCGCACCGCGACGACGTAGCGCGCGCCATGGCGCTCGAGCATGGTGTGGTGCAGCCCGCCGGGTGCGATCAGCACGCGACCGCGCATCACCGTGTCGCCGTCCGCCGCCTCGCGCACGTCAACCGCGCACAGCGTGTCGAGCCGCTGCGCGAAGGCGCGGGTGAAGCGCTCGGGCATGTGCTGCACCACCACCATGCCGGGCGCATTGGCGGGCAGCGCCTCGAGCACTTCGCGCAACGCCTCGGTACCACCCGTCGACGCCCCGACGCACACCACCATCTCGGTGGTGCGGCACATCGCCTGGCCGCTGGGCGGGGGCAGCACCGCGTCGGCGGACAACCGGCGCGGCGGCGCGTCGCGCGCGGGCCGGGCGCTGAGCCGCGCGCGCGCCGCCGCCTTCACGGTGTCGCGGATCTGCACGTGCACGTCGGTGAGATGTTCGACCACGCCGAGCCGCGGCTTGAGGATGACGTCCACCGCCCCCGCCTCGAGCGCCTGGAGCAACGTCTCGGACCCGTCCTCCACCAGCGAGGAGCACATCACCACCGGTACCGGCCGCTGCGCCATCAGCTTGCGCAGGAAGGTCAGCCCGTCCATTCGCGGCATCTCGACATCGAGCGTGATCACGTCGGGCACCGCCTGCTGGATGTGCCGTGCGGCGACGAACGGGTCGCTCGCGGTGGTGACCGTCAGGTCGGGATCGGCGGACAGGATCGCGGTCATCGCCTGGCGCACGCTGGCGCTGTCGTCGATGACGAGAACATGGGTCTTGCGCATCGCGTCACGCCCGCGCGAACACGGTGCCCGAAACGGGCACCAGCGGCAGCGTCAGTCCGGCGATCGACTCGCTGTGGCCGAGGAACAGCAGCCCGCCCGGCGCGAGGCAGTCGGCGAGCCGCTGGACCACCGCGGCTTGGGTGTCGCGTTCGAAGTAGATCAGCACGTTACGACAGAAGATCAGGTGCATCGGCGCGCCCACGGGATAATGCGGATCGATCAGGTTGAGCGGCGCGAAGCCGATCGCGGCGCGCAGCTCGGGGACGATGCGCCACTCGTCACGCTGGCCGTCGAGCGCACGACGCAGGTAGCGCTGGCGCAGCAGCGGCGGCACCGGATCGAGCTGCGCGCCGGGGAACACGCCGCGCCGGGCGGTCGCCAGCACCTCGGTGTCGATGTCGGTGGCGAGGATGCCGTAATCGGGGCCGTTGTGATCGAGCGCGAACGAATCGAGCAGCATCGCCAGCGTGTAGGGTTCGGCGCCGGTTGAGCAGCCCGCACTCCAGGCGCGGATCCGCGACACCCCGGTGTCGCGCAGCCGCGGCAGCGCTTCCGCGACCAGATAGTCGAAGTGGCGCGGTTCGCGGAAGAAGTCGGTCTTGTTGGTGGTCACCGCATTGAGCAGATGCTCGCGTTCGGCGGCGAGCCCGCCATGTTCGAACAGCGAAGCGCAATAGGCCGCCAGCGAGGCGTGTCCGGTGGCGCGGACCCGCCGCCGCAGCCGCCCCTCCAGCATCAGCGTCTTGCTGTCGGCGAGCCGGATCCCGGACTGCTCCAGGATATACGCACTCAGCCGTGCGAAATCGCGCCGCGACAGCCGATCATCGGTGTCGAACGGTGTGGTGGGCGGATCGGAGGGCCAGTGGATCATCGCGGCATGTCGGCGACCGTGCCCGGCGGGCGGCGGGTCGGCGTCAAGCGTCCGCCTCCTGAGCGAGCGGGATCGTCGCGCCGGCGTCCGCGAGGTCGATCGCGACGCCGCGCGGCTGGCGCAGCCGATCACGTACCGGCGCGGCGCCGAGCGAGCGCTTCGGCCGCGGCATGGCGCCCTCCGCGCCCGGGCCGGGCAGCGCCCGCGCGGGCGGCGCGAGCTGGCGCGCCTCGGGCAGCGCCCGTTCCGGCGTCGCGGCGAGCCGGAAATAATCGACATTGTAGCGCAGAGTCGCCGCCTCCTGCGCGAGCGCATCCGCGGTGACGGCGATCTGCTCGGCCGTCTCGGCGCTCTGCTGCGTGACCTGATCGAGCTGCTGGATCGCCAGATTGACCTGCGCCGCGCCGATATTCTGTTCACAACAGGCGGCGCTGATCTCCGCCACCAGTTCGGCGGTGCGACGAATGTCGGGCACCAGCCGGGTCAGCATCTCCCCCGCCAGCCGCGCGGCATCGCTGGTCTCCAGCGACATGGCGCCGATCTCCGTCGCCGCGGCCTGGCTCCGCTCGGCCAGCTTGCGCACCTCGGCCGCCACGACCGCGAAGCCGCGACCGTGCTCACCCGCGCGCGCCGCCTCCACCGCGGCGTTGAGCGCCAGCAGATCGGTCTGTCGCGCGATCTCCTGCACGATGCTCACCTTCTCCGCGATCGCACGCATCGCGCCCACCGCTTTCTCCACCGCGATGCCGCTCTCCTCGGCGTGGCGCGACGACTGGCGCGCGATCTTCTCGGTCTGCGCCGCATTGTCCGCATTCTGGCGCGTGTTGCTCGCCATTTGCTCCATCGCGGCGGACGCCTGCTCGGCTGCGGCGGCCTGTTCGGTCGCGCCCTGCGACACCTGCCCCGATGCGGCGGAGAGCTGCTGGCTGCCGCTCGCCACCTCCTCGGCCGCACTCGCGACCTGCCCGACGGTGGCGCGCAGTCGCTCGATCATCGTCGCCAGCGCGATGCCGAGCTGATCCTGCTCCGACCGCGCGCGATGCTCCACGGTGAGGTCGCCGCGCGCCACCGCCTCCGCCAGCGCGGCGGTGGCGCGCAGATTGCCCAGCATGGTCAGCAGCGCGCGGCTGAGCATGTCCTTGTCGGACTGCGGCACCGGCTGCGCGGAGAGATCACCCGCGGCGACCTGGTCGGCGATGCGCGTGATCGCCTGCATGTTGCCGCGCATCAGATCAATGTCGTCGGCGAGCTGATCGCTGAGCCCGCCATAGCGCCGCGCCACGCCCGCCGCCGAATCGCCGATCGAGACGGCGCGCAGCACGGTGGAGACCGCGCCGATCGCCTCCTTCACCGCGCGCACGCTGCCCTGCATCTGGCCAATCTCGTCGCGCCGCTCGGTCTCGAGCGGGATCGCGATCATGGCGAGATTGTTCGCCACCTCGGTCACCGGACGGGCCAGCGTGCGCGATAGCAGCGCCACCACCACCAGCGCCATCAGGCTGCTGGCCAGCGCGGCACCGATGATTTCGAGCGGGATCAGACCGAAGATCGCATCCTGCTCCTGGCGTCGCTGCACACGCATCGCCGTGGTCGCGTTCATGAAGGCGCTGTGCCGGGCGCGCAATTCGTCGAACAGGCGCTTGCCCGCGCCCTCGCGCTCGAGCTCGCGTGCCCGCTCCCGCCTCCGCGGATCCGCCATCAGGCGGATGGCGGGTTCCGCCACATTCGTCCGCCAGCGCAAGGCGGCAGCGTGGAGCGAGTCGACCTGCGCGCGCGCCGCCGGATCATTCGCCGCATCGCTCATCGCGGCGAACCAGGCGTGATCGAGGTCGTCGCCGCCCTTGCGATAGGTGTCGAGGAACGTCGGATCGGCCGCGAGAAGATAGCCGCGGTAGCCGGTTTCCTGGTTCGTTGCCGCCTGCATCAGCTGCGCGGCGTCCGACAAGAGCATCGAATAGCTGCGGTTCTGCTCGCCGATCGCACGCGCCCTGACGGTCTGGACCAGCACGGCTGCGTCACCGGCCAGCGTCAGCAGCAGTATCGCCGCCGCGCCGAACAGCAGCTTGCGTGCGATAGGAAGATCATCGAGTAGTTGCTTCATCGAATGGCTCCGCGGGGAGGACCGGCGGAAGGGAGCCGGCGTTCTTCCATGATAGAATGGCCATCCGTCCGTGTTGGGCGGCGCGCGCAGGAAGTCGGCGGGGCGACGCCTCCTCCTTCATTCACCCGGCTCGGCCGGCGCGGGCGCGAGCAACAGCTCGGCATCGGCATCGCCCGAGAAAAGGTGCGCGAGATCGAGCAGGATCGCGAAATTGCCCTCGCGCCGCAGCACGCCGCGGATATGATCGGCGTGCCACCGCACCCCGAGCTCGGGCGCGGGCTCGATCGCGGCGAGTGCGTAGCCGCGCACGTCGAGCACGCGGTCGACGATCATCCCCAGCGTCAGCGGCGCATCGGCGCCGGACAGTGACACCTCCACCACGAGCACGCGCGTCATCGGCGTGATCGCTGCCGGCGACAGTCCCAGCCGCGCGCGCAGATCGATCACCGGCACCGAGGCGCCGCGCACGTCGGTCAGGCCGACCAGCCAGCCCGGCGCGTTGGGGACGCGATACGGCGCGCGATGGTCGAGGATCTCGCGTACCTCGGCGACGGGCAGCGCGAACTGCTCGTCGCCCAGCGCGAAGACGACCACCTGGAGCTCGCCCGTGTCGCTCATGCCGCGCGTCCGAAATCGGCGTCCTCACGATCGGGCGCGACCCCGCCGAGATCGAGCGCAAACCCGCGCGGGCGCGGCGGCTCGCTTGTCCGGCGCGCGGCATGCGCGGCATGCGCGACGCGCGGCGCGGGCTTGGCGCTCGCGCGCGGTGCGCGGCGTGGCGCGGCGGCGCGGGCGTTGGCCTCGTCGAGGCGGAAGAAGGCGACGCTCTGCTGGAGCTCCTCGGCCTGACCGGACAGCGCGTCCGCGGTGGACGAGATCTGCTCGGATGCGCTCGCATTCTGCTGCGTCACCTGGTCGAGCTGCTGGATCGCCAAATTCACCTGGGTCGCACCGAGATCCTGCTCGCGGCAGGCCGCGCTGATCTCCGCCACCAGCTCGGCGGTGCGGCGGATATCGGGCACCAGCCGCGTCAGCCGCTCGCCCGCCTCGCCCGCCGCCGCGACCGTGTCGCTCGACATCGCGCCGATCTCCGCCGCCGCGGCCTGGCTCCGCTCGGCCAGCTTGCGCACCTCGGCCGCCACCACCGCGAAGCCGCGGCCGTGCTCGCCCGCGCGCGCCGCCTCCACTGCGGCGTTGAGCGCGAGCAGATCGGTCTGCCGCGCAATCTCCTGCACGATGCCGATCTTCTCCGCGATCGTGCGCATCGCCCCCACCGCCTTCTGCACCGCCGCGCCGCTCGCCTCCGCGTCCTGCGACGACTGCCGCGCCATCTTCTCGGTCTGCGTCGCGTTGTCGGCATTCTGTTTGATGTTGGCGGCCATCTGCTCCATCGACGCCGACGCTTGCTCCGCCGCCGCGGCCTGTTCGGTCGCGCCCTGCGACACCTGTTCCGACGAGGACGACAGTTGCTGGCTGCCGGTCGCGACCTGCCCCGCCGCGGTGCTCACGTCGCCGACCACGCCGCGCAGCCGCGTCACCATCGCCACCATCGCATGGCCGAGCCGGTCGCGGTCGGAGAGCGGCTGATGCGCCACCGTCAGGTCGCCGCGCGCGATCGCGTCCGCCAGCGCCGCGGTGCCGCGCAGGTTCGCGGTCATCCGGTTGACCGCCTCGACCAGGTCGCGGATCTCGTCATCGCCCGTCACGCGCACCTCCTGGTCGAGGTCGCCGATCGCCACCGCCTCGATCGCATTGGACGCCGCGCGCAGCCCGCGCGCCACCAGCAGCGCGATCCACGAGGCACCGCTCACCGCCACCGCCAGCGCCACCGCCGCCGCCACCAGCAGCAGCCAGCGTGACTGCGCGTACAGCGCGTCGGTGTCCGCCTCGGCCTTCGCCAGCGAGGCGCGGTTGGCGGCTACCATCGCATCGTTGACCGCACTGATCTGATCACCCAGCCGGAGCGCCGGCCCGAGCGACAGCCGCGCCGCCTCCTCGTTCTGGTTGGCGAGCGCGAGCGTGCGGATCCGATCGTTGACCTGCTTGTACGCGGTCCAGCTCTGCTGCAGCGCGATCCAGCGCGGGCGATTGTCCGCGGAGGCGTTGGACAGCCCTTCCGCGAACAATTGCTCCACGCGCGCGCGGCCCTCCGTCATCCGCGCGTCGAACGAGCGCGTCGTCGCATCGTCGGTGGTGAGCGACATGTTCTTCTCCATGCGCATCACGTCGCCCAGCGCGTCATTGATCGTGAGCGAGCGGATCGCGCGCGCGGTCGGGCCGGCGATCACGTCGGTGATCGCGTCGTCGAGCGACGCGATCCGGACGAGCGCGAGGGTCACGATCGCGACGAGCAGAAGCGTCATGGCGGCGAAGGTCGTAATGAGTTTGAGCTTGATCGTCGCGCGCATCGCGGGCGTTCCTTGCTTGGAGGGCGGGTACGGCGGCTCAGGCAGAGCGGCCGAAGTGCTGATCCTCGGCGTCATGGCCGCCGTGGCTGAGTTCGAGCGCGAAACCGCGCGGCGTTGCGGGCTTGGCGCTCGCGCGCGGTGCGCGGCGTGGCGCGGCGGCGCGGGCGTTGGCCTCGTCGAGGCGGAAGAAGGCGACGCTCTGCTGGAGCTCCTCGGCCTGACCGGACAGCGCGTCCGCGGTGGACGAGATCTGCTCGGATGCGCTCGCATTCTGCTGCGTCACCTGGTCGAGCTGCTGGATCGCCAAATTCACCTGGGTCGCACCGAGATCCTGCTCGCGGCAGGCCGCGCTGATCTCCGCCACCAGCTCGGCGGTGCGGCGGATATCGGGCACCAGCCGCGTCAGCCGCTCGCCCGCCTCGCCCGCCGCCGCGACCGTGTCGCTCGACATCGCGCCGATCTCCGCCGCCGCGGCCTGGCTCCGCTCGGCCAGCTTGCGCACCTCGGCCGCCACCACCGCGAAGCCGCGGCCGTGCTCGCCCGCGCGCGCCGCCTCCACTGCGGCGTTGAGCGCGAGCAGATCGGTCTGCCGCGCAATCTCCTGCACGATGCCGATCTTCTCCGCGATCGTGCGCATCGCCCCCACCGCCTTCTGCACCGCCGCGCCGCTCGCCTCCGCGTCCTGCGACGACTGCCGCGCCATCTTCTCGGTCTGCGTCGCGTTGTCGGCATTCTGTTTGATGTTGGCGGCCATCTGCTCCATCGACGCCGACGCTTGCTCCGCCGCCGCGGCCTGTTCGGTCGCGCCCTGCGACACCTGTTCCGACGAGGACGACAGTTGCTGGCTGCCGGTCGCGACCTGCCCCGCCGCGGTGCTCACGTCGCCGACCACGCCGCGCAGCCGCGTCACCATCGCCACCATCGCATGGCCGAGCCGGTCGCGGTCGGAGAGCGGCTGATGCGCCACCGTCAGGTCGCCGCGCGCGATCGCGTCCGCCAGCGCCGCGGTGCCGCGCAGGTTCGCGGTCATCCGGTTGACCGCCTCGACCAGGTCGCGGATCTCGTCATCGCCCGTCACGCGCACCTCCTGGTCGAGGTCGCCGATCGCCACCGCCTCGATCGCATTGGACGCCGCGCGCAGCCCGCGCGCCACCAGCAGCGCGATCCACGAGGCACCGCTCACCGCCACCGCCAGCGCCACCGCCGCCGCCACCAGCAGCAGCCAGCGTGACTGCGCGTACAGCGCGTCCGATTGCTGTCGCGCCTGGGCCAGGTTGATGCGCTGCTGCTCGGCGATACGATCGAGCGCAGCGGTGAACGCCTCGAGCAACGGCTTCTGCTCGGTCTCGGCGAGGTGCGCCGCCTCGTCGTTGTGATTGCTAAGTCCGAGCTGACGAATGCGTTGGAAGACTGGTTTGAGCCGCGCATAATCGGCGCGCGCCGCGGTCCAGAGCGGGCGGTGGAGCGCCGTGCGCTCGCCGTCCTCCAGCTTCTGCTCTAGCTCGCCCATTTCCGCGGAGATGGCGCGATCATACGTCGCCATGACCGCAGCGTCGGTATTGAGCGCGAGCGCCTGCTGGTCCGCCACCATCTGGCTGCGCAGCGTGCGCATCGACTCGCCGAGCAGCCCGCGCTTGACCGGGCCGTCGATCGCCCAGCCGAGCGTCGCGTCGAGCGTGCTGACGCGCGACAGGCCGAGCGCCACCGTCGCCAGCAGCATCGCGATCAGCACGCTGAAACACACGATGAGTTTGAGCTTGATCGTGGCTCGCATCATTCGGACTCCAGGGAATAGGTCGACGCGGCGTCAGCGCGCGTTGCTCTCGGGGGCGGCAGAGTCGGCACCCAGCGCCGGAGCGAGGATCGCGGGCAGATCGGGCAACACGATCAGATCGTCGCGCCAGCGCACCAGCCGCCGCACATAGGCGCGCGGCCAGCGCACCCCGACACTCGGCGCCGCCTCGCTGCTCGCCTGTGCCAGCGTCACCACCTCATGGACGTGGTCGCTGCGCAGCCCGAGCAGCACCGCCTCGTCACCGAGCGGCAGGTCGACGATCACGATCCGGCTATCCGCGGTATCCGGTGCCGGCTCCATCTCGAACGCCACGCGCAGATCCGCCACCGGCACGATTCGCCCGCGATAATTGACCACCGTGTCCACCAGCGCGGGGGCGCCGGGAACGATCGTCTCCGGCAGCGGGTCGACGATCTCGCGGACGAGCGCGGCCTCAATCGCGAAGCTTTCCCCGCCGATGTCGAACGTCAGCACTTCGAGCCCGCCGTGCGTATCCCACGCGACCTCACCCGTGGCGGCGGTGGAATCGATCACGGCGGTGGAGGTAAGGGAAGTCATCGGCATCACCCTGCCAGTCGTTGGTCGTCACGCGACTGGCCCAGCGCGACCAGCTGGGCGACGTCGAGGATCAGCGCCACGCCGCCATCGCCGAGGATCGTCGCGCCTCCGAACGAGCTGAGGCCGCGGTGGAAGGCGGAGAGCGGCTTGGTCACGGTCTGGTGACTGCCGACGATCTGATCCACCACCAGCCCGACGCGCTCGCGCCCGGCCGTGACCACCACGATCTTCTGATAAGGGTCCGGCTGCGTGCGCGTCGCAAACAGCTCGCGCAGCCGCAGGAACGGCACCAGCCGGTCGCGCAGCGTGATCAGGCTGCGCCCGCGCGAGCGCAGATCCTCCTCCGGCGACAGTTCGAGACATTCCTCCACCGCCGCCAGCGGGATCACGTAGCGCGCGGTGCCGACGCGCACGAGCAGCCCCTCGACGATCGCGAGCGTCAGCGGAATGCGCAGCATGATGGTGGTGCCGCTGCCTTCCACGCTGGTCATCTCGATCGTGCCCCGCAACCGCTCGATCTCGCGCTTCACCACGTCCATCCCGACGCCGCGCCCGGAGAGGCTGGTCACCGTCGCCGCGGTGGAGAAGCCGGGGTGGAAGACCAGCGCGAGCAGATCGGCGTCCGCGATCGCCTGGTCGGGTGCGAGCAGCCCGCCGGCCTCGGCCTTGGCGCGAACGCGCGCGCGGCTGATCCCGCGCCCGTCATCGCTGACCGTGATCACCGCGGCACCCCCGGCCTGCTGTGCCGCAAGCCGGACCGTGCCGGCGGCAGGCTTTCCCAGCGCCACCCGCTCCGCCTCAGGCTCGAGCCCGTGATCGCAGGCGTTGCGCACGATATGAACGAGCGGGTCGAACAGCCGCTCGATCACCGTCTTGTCCACCTCGGTCGCCTCGCCCGTCGTGGTGAGCGCGATCGGCTTGCCGGTCTGCGCAGCGAGATCGTGGACGAGGCGGCGGAAGCGCCCGAACAGGCTCGACACCGGCACCATCCGCAGCACCATCATCGTCTCGCGCAACTCGGCGGCGAGCCGCTCGATCTCCTCCGCCACCGAGCGCAGGGCGAGATCGTGGCGATCGCCGGCGACCTGGGTCAGCCGGCTCTGCGCAATCACCAGCTCGCCCACGCGGTCCATCAACGTGTCGAGCCGGGTTGCGGGCACGCGGACCAGCTCGCCGCCCTCGCGCGTCCCCGCCGAGGCGCGCGCGGCCGCACCGTCCCCGCCGAGCGACGCGCCATCAAGCTCGAGCGGATCGCCCGGATCGTCGAGCGGGGTCACCACCAGCTCCATGTCGTCGAGCACGAACAGGAACACGTCGTCGATCGCGGAGCGCGGCACGGCGCCGCGCAAGGTTACGTCCCAGCCGAGGTGGCACTCGCGCGCCGCCAGCGCATCGAGCGGCGGAACCCAGTCGCGCCGCGCCACCACGTCGCAGGCACCGAGCGTGCGCAGCTCGTCGAGCAGCGCGAGCGGGTTGGTCCCGTGGATCAGCGCCTCGCGGGGCAGCCGGAAGGCCAGCTGCCAGCCCCCTGCCGCCGCTGCTGGCGCGACGGCCGTGTCGCCGGGCGTCGGCGCGGGGGCGTTCGCATCTGCGTCGACCGCGTCGGCGAGCCGCGCCAGGATCGACGCGCCCTCCGCCACCGCCGCGTTTCCCTCGACCAGGCCGCGCATGTGGTCGCATGCCGTGAGAATGGCGGCGACCAGCGCGGGGGTCGCCCGCACCCGTCCCTTGCGAACGCGATCGAACGCGCTTTCGCAATGATGCGTGAACGCGGCCAAAGCGTCGAAGCCGAACATCGCGCCCGAGCCCTTGAGCGTGTGGAGCCCGCGAAACACCGCATCGATCAGCGGCGCATCGTCGAGCCGGTGCGCGAGATCGAGCAGCGCCTGCTCCACCTGGTCGAGCAGCTCGGCCGCCTCGACCCGGAAGACCGCGGTGGGGTCCTCCCCGCTCACCGCGCCAACACTTTCTGGACGACGCGCAGCAGCTGCTCGGGCTCGAACGGCTTCACCAGCCAGCCGGTCGCGCCTGCGGCCTTGGCCTCCGCCTTCACCTCACCGTCCGACTCGGTGCTGAGGAAGATGATCGGCACGCCCGCCTGCGCGGGTAGCTCGCGCAGCGCGCGGATCATCGCCAGTCCGTCCATATTGGGCATGTTGAGATCGGTGACGATCAGATCGAAGCGAGTTGCGGTCGCCTTGGCCAGCCCGTCCGCCCCGTCGCTCGCCTCGGTGACGGTGTAGCCCGCGCCGGTGAGCGCGATGCGCAATGCCATGCGCAGGCTGGCGCTATCGTCGACGGTGAGGATCGAAGCGGTCATTGCGATGAATCTCCGTGAAACCAGAAGGCATGATCGGCCTGGTCAAAAGCGGCGACGAAGCCGGCGCGCTCGAGCACGTCGCGCAGAGTCGCGGCGGCGGGCGCGGTCAGCGCGAAGGCCACCCCGTCGCGCGTCGCCTGCCGCCGCGCCGACTCGACGAGCTGGAGCAGCGCCACGCCGGGCGCGGCCACCGCGCCGAGGTCGAGCTGCACCGGTGCGCCGGCTGCCAGCGCGTCGCTCAGTGCGTCGCGGAGCGGCTGGATGGTAGAAAGGGACAGGTCGCTGTCCGCCACGATCACCGTGGTCATGCCGATAACACCCTCACCAAGAACGACGTCCGCGCGACAGCCTGGCGTGCGACCTGTCCTTGGGCGCATCGCTGCGGGTAATAACCACGTCGGATCGCTCCACTTTTGCCCCAATAGACAAAGCTATCGAGCGGCATCGGTGAAGTAATTCGTGACAGACGTCCTGAGCGAACGCCCTTGACGACATCTTAGGAAGAATTGGTGAGGTTGGACGATCTACAATCGCCATTCTAGGTCAGCGTGACATTGCACTCCGACCGGGCAACAACTCACAAAGTCGATAAAAAGAACTTGCACTATCTCGCCACAATGGGCCAACTCATTTTGGCGAGGCAGTCTCATCGTCAAGCAGCACTGCGGCTTCGACGAGCAGGATCGGAACGCCGTCGCGGACCGGATAGCCGCGCCCCGCTGCGTCGGAGATCAGCAGCCCGCGCGCGGCATCGTAGCGCAGCGGGGTGCGCGTCGCGGGGCAGACCAGCCGCGCGAGCAGCCAATCGTCGAGCAACTCGGGCCGCGCACCGTCGCTCACTGGAGCGTCACCCGGTCCTCGCCGTCATGCCGCCCGAAGAAGTGCATCAGCTGGACGAGCAGCTCGGCGCGTTCGGCGATCCCTTCGACCTCCAGCAGCGCCTGTTTGGCCGCCACGTCGAACGGCGCGATCTGCGCGATGCCGTTGACCAGGCTGGTGTCGTCGAGCCGCCCCACCGCCTTCCAGTCGACCGCATAGCCGTGCGCCTCGGCGAAGCGGCGCGCCTCCAGCTCGAGCGACGAGCGCGCCCCCAGCGACAGCGTCTCGTCCGAAGGGCTGGGCAGCAACTCGGCTTCGACCTGGCGGAACGGGGTGGTGACGGTGATCTCGCGCACCACGCGGAAGAGCGACAGGCCCTGCAGGATGAGGTTGTACCGCCCATCGTCGAGCGCCTCCACCTCCGCGATCCGGCCGACGCAGCCGATGTCGAACAGCGCGGGGTGCGCGCGGTCGTCGCTGTCGGGGCGCGGCTGGATCATCGCGATGCGACGGTCACGCGCCATCGCGTCCGACACCATCGCACGGTAACGCGGCTCAAAGATATGCAGCGGCAGGTGCAGCTGCGGGAACAGCAGCGCGCCTGGCAGCGGGAAGATCGAGAGCCGCGTCGTTGCGCTCATCCGAACAACGTCGCCGAGAGCTTGCGCCGCTGCGCCGAGACCCACGGATCCTCCAGCCCGACGACCTCGAACAGCTTGAGCAGCTGCTGGCGCGCGGCGCCCTCGTTCCAGTCGCGCTCCTGCGCGATGATCGCGAGGAAGCCGGCCGCCGCGGCGTCGCGGTCGCCCACGGCCATCCGCGCATTGGCGAGATCGTAGCGCGCCTGGAGGTCGTCCGGGTTCGCCGCCACCGCGGCCTCAAGCGGAGCGAGATCATCCACCGCGGGAGCCGAGCGCGCCAGCGCCAGCGCCGCGTGCGCGCGCGCGACGTCGGGCTGCGCCGCGACCTCCGCGGGCAGTGCGGCGATCGTCGCCTCGGCCTCGTCCAGCTTGCCCGCCGCGACCAGCGCGCGGATGCGGCCCGACAGCACCGCGGGATGGTCGGGCGCCATGTCGGCGAGCTGATCGAAGATCGACAGGGCGCGCGCGGCGTCGCCCTCCGCCAGCACCTGCTCGCCCATCGCGATCAGCGGCTCGAGTTCCGCCTCCTGCTCTTGCGCCTCGCCCGCGATCGGCAGCTGGCGGAGCAGCTGGTCGATGATCGTGCGCAGCTGCGACTCGGTACGCGCGCTGGTCAGGTCGGCGACCAGCTGACCCTGAAACATCGCGTAGACGGTCGGGATCGAGCGGATCTGGAACTGCGCCGCGATGAACTGGTCCTTGTCGGTATCGACCTTGACCAGCACCACGCCCTTGTCGGCATAGTCGGCCGCCACCTTCTCGATCACGGGACCGAGCGCCTTGCACGGGCCGCACCATTCGGCCCAGAAATCGATGATGACGAGGCTGGTCATCGACGGCTCGACGACCTCCGACCGGAAGCGCTGGACGGCTTCCTTCTCTGCCGGTGACATTCCTAGCGTGGCCAAGGCGCACTCCTGCGGTTGATGCGCCCTTATGTGGGAAGGCCGCGGGGGATACAAACCCCCCGCGGCGTCGTGGGTGCCCGGGCGAGCCCCGCCGCGCGCTCAAGCGATGACGGGATCCGTGCTTCAGCGCACGCAGGAATCCGTCGCCGCCGCTGCTGCCCCCTGAAGCCTTTATGCCTGCCCGGGCCGAAGCCGGAACCGGTCAGAACGCCGCGGTGAGCGACACCACCACCGTGCTGCCCGCGATCGTGCCGGTGCCGTCCTGGCCGCGGCTGAAGCTCGGCTGGAGGTAAGCCGACTCGCGCTTGGAGATGTTGGTGTCGACATAGGCCACTCCGAGCGTCAGCGGCGTGGTGGGCACTGCATAGTCCACCCCGAGCATCCAGTCGGCATATTCACCCGTCGGCGCCACGCTGGTGGCGAACGGGCCGAGCCCGTCATTGCCCTTCGAGTAGCCGATATGTGCCTTTGCGGTCAGCCCGGTGTTGGGGATGGCGGCGGCGGCGTCGCCCCAGACGTAGAGATTATCATTCTTGTCGCCGGGCCGGTCATAGACGCCGTTCGCCGCCGAGGTGCCGTTGAGATACCACGACCCCAGCGCCTCCTGCTTGGGCGCATAGGCGACGCCGGCGGTGAGCGATGCGGGCCCGAGCGTGCCCGACAGCTTGGCATAGGGCTCGATGAAGTCGGTGTTGTCGAACCCGCTGGGGTACATGTACCACGTCGCGCCGACGTCGAGCGTGCCGCCGCCGATCGGGAACTTGTAGCCCGCGATCAGATCGAGCTCCATGTTGGCGCCGCCGAACGTGCCCCAGCCGGCGAGATTCGAGCCCCAGGTGCCGATATACAGCCCGCTCTCGTGCGCGATCGTGAGGCCGCCCTGCACCGCCAGGTTGCGGTCGGACTGTGACACGCCGCGAAAACGATAGTCGCTGACGAGCCCGACCGAGCCCGAGACAGTGACCGGCTTGGGCGGCGCAGTATCCTGCGCGGCGGCGGGAATGGCGAGGCCGGCGGCGAGCAGCGCCGTGGCGAGACGAAGCGTGTAGTTCATGGAACCTCCCTGATGGCAGAGGCTCCTCCTGCTCGTGACCCGGGCTCGCTCTCCCCCGCGCCCACAAAGGCGTCGGGAGGGCAGCCGCTAAGCCACCCTCCCGACGTATTTGGACGATATTGCCAGATTATGTCTCGTTGGTGTCAAAACATGTTGGCCGTACCAGCTCAGTCGTGTTGGTCCCCAAGTGTGGCGATCCTGCCACGCGCACCCGTGATCTCGACCTTGGCACCCGTCGCGCGGCGCCGCTGGAACCAGTCCCGCAGCATCTCTGCACTGGTGTGATCGACCGCATCAAGCCGTGAGGCATCGATCCGGACGTGCGTGCCCGCCGGCACGCGATCGAGCGTCTCGGACAATTTGGGCAGCGTCACGAAGGTGGCGGTGCCATCGAGCGTGATCGCGTGCGCGTCGCCCTCACTCGCCTCGAACACCTTGAGCCGCAAGCGGCGCAGATGCGGCACCAGCTCGAGCATCGTCAGCCCGATGCCGACGAGCACGCCGGTGAGCAGGTCGGTCGTCACCACCGTTATCAGCGTCGCCGCCCAGATCAGCACCGGCAGCGCGCCATAGTCGCGGAACAGATGCGTGGCGTGCTTGACGCTTACCAGCCGCACCCCGGTCACCACCAGGACCGCGCCGAGCGCGGCCATCGGGATCGCGGTCAGCACGAACGGCAGCGCCGCGACGAAGGCGAGGATCCACACGCCGTGGAGCATCGACGACAGCCGCGTCGCCGCATGCGCCTGCACGTTCGCCGAGCTGCGCACGATCACGCCGGTCATCGGCAGCGCGCCGGCAAGACCACACAGCAGGTTGCCGACGCCCTGCGCGCGCAGCTCCTTGTTGTAGTCGGTGCGCACGCCGTCGTGCATCTTGTCGACTGCGGCGGCCGAGAGCAGCGTCTCTGCCGAGGCGATGAACGCGATCGCCAGCCCCGCGGCCAGGAAAGACGGGTTGAGCCAGCTCGCCAGCGCGGCGGTGCTCGGTGGCGCGATCGCGCCCAGGATCGAAGCCGGCACCTGAACGCGCGCGACATCGACGCCGAGCGCGAGCGCCAGCACCGTCCCCGTGACGACGCCGACCAGCGCGCCCGGCAGCAGCCGCAGGGCCTTGGGGCGAAACTTCTCCCAGCCGAGCATCGCCAGGATCGTCGCGACGCCGATCGCAAAGGCAAATTCCGTCGCCCGGAGCGTGCTCGACAGGCCAAGCAGCCGGCCCGGCACGGCGGCGAGATTCTGCAGCCCGCTCGGCAGCGGGCGGTGGTCGAACAGGACGTGGAACTGGCCGACGACGATCAACACGCCGATCCCGGCGAGCATGCCGTGCACCACCGCGGGGGAGATCGCCTTGAACCAGCCGCCGAGCCGGAACACGCCCGCGACGAACTGGACGAGGCCGGCGAGGATCAGGATCGGACCCAGCGCGCCGATCCCCTGATCGCGCACCAGCTCGTAGACGATCACCGCCAGACCCGCGGCGGGCCCGCTCACCTGCAGCGGCGAGCCGGCGATCGCGCCGACGACGATGCCGCCGATGATGCCGGTGATCAGCCCTTTCTCCGCGGGCACGCCCGAGGCGATTGCGATGCCCATGCACAACGGCATCGCCACGAGGAACACCACGATCGAGGCGGTGAGATCGCGCCCGAGGAAGCGCAGCGAGGGCACCGAGACGCCGGGGCGAGCGACCGCCGCGGCTTCGGGAGCGAGGCTGGCCGTCACGCCGCCGCCGTGACGAAGAGGATGACAGCGCGGCAGGGGCGCCGCGGAGAACAGATGGGCAGCGAGCCGGGGACGTCGTTCACGGCGACACTCTCCTAGTGAGTAACCGTCCAGTGATTAGCGCTGCGCGATGTCTCGCATCCGGCCGTCGCGTGACGTTTCGTTGCTGACCGGATGGTGCACATCCTCAACCCGTTGCGGGAGGGCACCCGGCAATCGACGTGGGCGCCTTCAGGCGTCGCGGCCGGCGCAGGGGCTGCGACCTCGCGCCGCCGGCGTTCCGCCTCTCAGCGCGACGGCAGCACGATCTCGGCGCGCAGCCCGCCGGCGGCACGGTTCGTCAGCGACAACGTGCCGCCCTCGGCCGCGACCGCGAGCTGGACGATCGGCAGCCCCAGCCCGAACCCCACCGTGTCGCGCCCCCGCGCCGGGTCGAGCCGCACGAACGGCTCGATCACGCGGTCGAGCTGATCGTCGGGGATACCCGGTCCGTCGTCCTCGACGCGGATCGTCAGCGCGCCGTCGGGTGGGAGCAGCGTCAGCGTGACGCGCTCGCCGTAATGAAGCGCATTCTCGACGAGATTGACCAGCGCGCGCTTGAGCCCGAGCCGCCGCACGCTCCACTCGCAATGATCCGGCCCGACATAGGTCGCGTCCGCACCGCGGTCCTGCGCATCGTCGATCACGGTGGCGCACATCACCGCGAGATCCACCACCGTCGGCGGCTCGGGCTCGGCCTCGCCCCCGAGGAACGCGAGCAACGACGTGATCATCGCCTCCATCTCGGTGACGTCGTGCGCGATCGCCTCGCGCACCTCGGAGCGCGGCAGCGACTCGGTGCGCAGATGCAGGCGTGCCAGCGGCGTCCGCAGATCGTGTCCGACCGCGGCGAGCGCCTGCGTCCGCCCCGCGATCAGCGCCTGGATGCGGTCCTGCATCCGGTTGAACGCGCCGATCACGCGCCGCACCTCGCCCGGCCCGTCCTCCTCGACCGGAACGACGTCGCCGTGGCCGACGCGCTCGGCCGCGGCGGCGAGCCGGCGCAGCGGCAGCAGAACCCGCCGCAGCAGGATGCCGCCGAGCACCATCAGCGCGATCGCGGGGACCATCGCCAGCGCGATGCGCTCGAACGCGAGATTGATCGTGGCGACCGGTTCGAGGGTGCGGAAATAGAGCCAGCTGCCGTCGGGCAGCCGCAACCCGCCGGTCACCACCGAGTGACGCCCCGGCGTCTGGATGCGCAGCCGCAGGTCGGTCGCGGCGAGCGACGGCTCCCATTCGATCACCTGCCGCTGCATCTCGTCGAGCGCGGGCGCGATCGGCGGCGGCGCCGGCAACGCCTCGCTCCAGCGCAGCGCATAGCGGTCGGTGGTGAGCTCGGCCGCCATTCGCTCGCGCTGCGCCGCAGGACGCTCGGCGAGCAGGCGGCGGCTGATGACGAGATGCTCGGCCAGCCGGTTGGCCTCGTCGTCGCGCACCGCGAACCGGCTCGCGCGCTCATAGAGCAGCGTACTGGCGCCGAACTCGATCACCAGCGTCAGCAGCAGGATCGCCACCACCTGCCCGAGCAGGCCGAGCGCGGGGCGACGCAGCGAGCGCATCATGCGCGCGCGTCAGCCGCGCTCGACCGGCGCGTTGAGCATATAGCCGACACCGCGCACCGTCACGATCGGGGCGGGCGCCCCCGCGCTGCCGAGCTTGCGGCGCAGGCGGCTGATCAGCACGTCGATCGAGCGGTCCGAACTGTCGCCCAGTCGGGTGCGGCTGAGCTCGATCAGCCGCTCGCGCGCGATCACGCGCTGGGCATGATCGGCGAGCACGACGAGCAGGTCGAACTCGGCGCCGGTGAGATCGACGATCGCGCCGCTGGGCGAACTCAGCTCGCGCCGCGGCAGGTTGATCGTCCAATTGTCGAAGGTCAGCATGCCCTGATCGCCCGCGCCGGCGCGACGATCGAGCGCAGGGCGACGCAGCACCGCACGCACCCGCGCCACCAGCTCGCGCGTACCGAACGGCTTGGCGATATAATCGTCCGCCCCCAGCTCGAGCCCGACGACGCGATCGGTCTCGCTCGCGCGTGCCGACATGAAGATGATCGGCACGTCGCTCTTCTGGCGCAGCGAGCGGCACAGGTCGATCCCGCTGGTGCCGGGCAGCATGATGTCGAGCAGCACGAGGTCAACCGGCCCCGAGTCGAGCGCGAGCCACATCTCGGGCGCGGCGGAGGCCGGGCGGACCGTAAAGCCGTTCTCCTGCAGCGCGCGCGCGGTGAGCATGCGGAGCGAGGGATCGTCCTCGACGAGCAGGATCGTTGGAGCGGTCATGCCCGCGGGACGTAAGGTCCGGGCTGATCGGGGTCAATTCGCGCGTGCGGGAGAAAAATGCGGCAATGCGTAAAAAGCTGTTGCCGGCGGTCGGGGCCGCTGCTAGTGGCCGCGCCTCACCCAGCCGGTCCTCGCGACGAGGGGCGGCTCAGGCGCCAGAGCGGGCGTAGCTCAGGGGTAGAGCACAACCTTGCCAAGGTTGGGGTCGAGGGTTCGAATCCCTTCGCCCGCTCCAGTCGATTGTTCGACCAATTCATCGCCGCCAGCATCGCGTTGACGCCGTCTCGGCGCCGCGGCACAGCCGCGCCATGCCGTTCCGCCTGTTTACACCCCTGCTTTCCGGCGCGCACTTTCGCGAGCGGCTGATCGCCTGTTTGGGCGCCGCGATCGGCATTGCGCTCACCGCGCTGGTCTGCGCCGCGCTGCCGCTCGCGCGCGCCGATCTGCCGCTGATCGTCGCGCCGCTCGGCGCCTCCGCGGTGCTCGTGTTCGCGGTGCCGGCGAGCCCGCTGGCGCAGCCCTGGCCGGTGATCGGCGGCAACACGCTTTCCGCGCTGGTCGGCGTGGCGGTGTATCAGCTCGTCCCCGGCGCCGCGCTCGCCGCCGGCGTGGCGGCGGGCAGCGCCATCCTGGTCATGTCGCTGCTGCGCTGCCTCCACCCGCCCGGCGGCGCCGCCGCGCTCACCGCGGTGATCGGCGGCCCGGCGGTGCATGCCGCAGGCTTCGGCTTCGCGCTGCTGCCGGTCGCGCTCAACTCGCTGACGCTGGTCGGCGCCGGGCTGCTGTTCCACCGCCTCACCGCCCGCTCCTATCCGCATCGCGCCGCGGCGCCGGTGGCGGCCGAGCTCCATGCCGCCGACATCGACGCCGCGCTCGCCGACCTGCACGAGACGTTCGACATCGCGCCCGAGGACCTAGACGCGCTGCTCACGCGCGCCGAATGGCATGCGGCGCAGCGCCGCGCCGCGGTGCCGCCGGCCGGCTCGACAGCACGCGCCGGACGCGGCACGCCAGTGGCATGACAAGCACGGCACCCATCCGAGTCGGCATCGGCGGCTGGACCTACGAGCCGTGGCGCGGCACCTTCTATCCGGAGAAATGGCCGCACAAGCGCGAGCTGGACTATGCCAGCCGCCACGTCACCGCGATCGAGGTGAACGGCACCTTCTACTCCTCGTTCAAACCCGCCACCTTCGCGACGTGGCGCGACAGCACTCCCGACGGCTTCGTCTTCGCGCTCAAGGCGTCGCGCTATTGCGTCACGCGCAAGGTGCTGGCCGAGGCGGGCGAGTCGGTGCAGCGTTTCGTCGCGCAGGGGATTACCGAGCTGGGCGACAAGCTCGGCCCGATCCTGTGGCAGATGGCGGCGACGCGGAAGTTCGATGCGGACGACCTTCGTGGCTTCCTGGCGCTGCTGCCCGCCAAGCAGGACGGCGTCGCACTGCGCCACGCGCTCCAGGTGCGGCACGAATCGTTCGCGATCCCCGAGTTTGTCGCGCTGTGCCGCGCGGCCGGGGCGGCGATCGTCTACGGCGACTCCGCAGACTATCCCGCGCTCGCCGACCTCTCGGGTGACTTCGTCTATGCCCGGCTGGAGGACGCGCGCGAAGAGGAGCCCGCAGGTTATGCGCCGGCCGCGCTCGACCGCTGGACGCAAGTGGCGCGCGACTGGACGACGGGGAAGAGCCCCAAGGGTCTGCCCTATGTCGCGGAGCCGGCGCCGGTGCGGCCGCGCGACACGTTCGTGTTCATGATCAACGGCGCCAAGGTGCGCGCACCGCAGGCGGCGATGGCGCTGCTGGAGCGGCTGGGATGATCACGGTCACGCAGCGGCGGGCGGCGCCGAGATGAGCGCGTCGGCGAGCTGATCCACCGCCATCTCGGCCGCGGCGAGCGAGGCAGCGAGCCGCTCGTCGCCGAACTCATCATATTCCACCGCGATGCCATGCGCCTCCGTCAGCCCGAGATAACCCAGCGGAACGGTCAGTCCTGACTCGACGAGGTTCCTAGCCGCGAGCCGGCCGCCGGCCTCATACCCATAGTCTCCACGCGCCGAGAGGATCACGACCGGCTTGGCGGACGTCAGCATCGGCCAGTAGGGCTCGGGCGCGCGGGCACGGTCAAAGCCGAACGTCACCCCGACGCGCACGACATTGTCGATCCAGGCCTTGAGCGGCGAGGGCAGCCCGAAATTGTACATCGGCGCGCCGATGACCAGCACGTCCGCGGCCACGAGTTCCGCGACCAATTCGTCGCTCTCGCGCAGTCGCGCGGCCTGTTCGGGTGTGCGGCGATCGGCCGGGGTGAAACTGGCGTCGATCCAGTCGAGGTCGACAGCCGTCGGCGGCGTCGCCGCCACGTCGCGCCGGATGACGAGGTCATCGGGCCGTGCCGCGCACCACCGCGCCACGAAGCGACGCGACAGGCGCCGCGTATGCGAGCCGTGCCGGTCCGTGTCCGAATATCCCCGCCGCGCGCTCGAGTCGATATGAAGAAGCCGCTTCACGGGCTCACCTTGCTTTGGCATGAGCATCATTCCCTTCATCCGTGATGCCCGCATTACGGCTGCGTTGGGTCTCTGACGAACGCGAATAGCTAGGAGGATGGCTGAGTTGACCTCATCCGTGCGCCCGCGGCGGCAGCTGCCGCCGCTCGCCGCTCTGCGCGCTGTGGAGGCCGCGGCGCATCACCTCAGCTTTCAGAAGGCGGCCGCCGAGCTGGGAGTGACCGCCACCGCGATCAGCCATCATATCCGTCACGCCGAAGCGATCCTCGGGCAGCCGCTGTTCACCCGCCACGTTCGTCGCGTGTCGCTGACACCTGCCGGCGCGCTGCTCTATCCGGTCCTGCGCACCGGGCTCGACTCGTTCGACGAGGCTTGGTCGCGGGTGGCGGCATCGCGGTCGCGCGCCAAAGTGGTGCTGTCCGCAACGCGACTCTTCACCGCCCGCCGCCTCGTGCCCGCGCTCGGTGAGTTCGCGCGCCAGCATCCCAGGGTCGACCTGCACCTCCACGCCAGCGACCTCATCGTCGACCTTGCGTCGGGCGAGGCCGATCTCGCGATCCGCTACGGCAATGGCCCGTTCGGCGATCTCGTGGTGGAGCCGCTGCTGGACGAGCGGATCGGCGTGCTGTGCAGCCCCGCGCTTGGCGTCACCGTGCCGGACGATCTCCGGCGTGTCCCGCTGCTCCATTGCGAATGGACCGGACCGAGTACTGCGCCCGATTGGGCGTCATGGGCGCATCGTGCCGGGATGACCGACCTGCCGATCGAGACGGGCGCGCGCTTCAGCGACGATGCGCATGCGGTGCAGGCCGCGATCGCCGGACACGGGGCCGTTATCAGCAGCCTGACGCTCGCCCAGCCCGACCTCGCCGCCGGCCTGCTGGTCCATCCGTTCGGGCCGGTGATCGAACAAAGTGGCTATCATCTCGTCGCCACGGCAGCCGCTGCCGCGCGTCCCGAGGTCGAGGTCGTGTGCGGGTGGTTGCGCCTGCTGAGCGGCGGTACGTGATGCGGCGAAGCCCGCTCAGCCGAGCCGGTCGCGTAGGTCGAGCAGCGCCAGCGCCGCCTTGGCCGCGGCACCGCCCTTGTCGAGTTGCGCGGGATCGGCCCGCGCGATCGCCTGCGCCTCGTTCTCGGTGGTGAGCACGCCATTGCCGATCGCCACGCCGTCCATCGTCAGCGCCATGATCCCGCGCGCGCTCTCATTGGCGACGATCTCGAAATGATAGGTCTCGCCGCGGATCACTACGCCCAGCGCGACGAAGGCGTCCCAGCGGCCGCGCTCGGACGCCATGGCGATCGCGCCCGGCAACTCCAGCGCGCCGGGCACGGTGAGCACCTCGCAGCTATGCCCCGCCGCCTCGATCGCGCCGCGTGCGCCCGCCACCAGCAGGTCGTTGAGATGGTCGTAGAAGCGTGCCTCGACGATTAGGATATGCGCCACGCCGGGCCTCCGTCAGCAGTAGAAAGTAAGGATCAATCAATCTCGCGCTCGCCGACGATCGACAGGCCATAGCCGTCGAGCCCGACCAGCGTGTGGTGCGTGTTGGTCAGCAGCACCATGTCGTGCACGCCGAGCTCGGCCAGGATCATCGCGCCGACGCCATAGTCGCGCAATTCCTCCATATCGACCGTCACCGCCTCGCCCGCCTTCATCCGCACCGCGGTGGTGAAGGCGTCGGCGCGCTGGCGGTTGATCACCACGATCACGCCCGCGCCGGCCGCGCCGATGAGCTCCATCGAGCGCGACAGCAGGTGGCTGCGCTGGCTGTCCTCGCCGAACATGTCGGCGAAGGGGGACAGCGCGTGCATCCGCACCAGCGTCGGTTTGCTCGGATCGACGCGGCCCTTGACCAGCGCGATCTGCTCGGTGCCGGTCGCCTTGTTGCGATAGGCGCGCACCGTCCAGTCGCCGCCCCAGCGGCTGGTGAAAGGCGCTTCGCTGACCAGCTCGACGAGATGGTCGTGGCGGCGGCGGTAGGCGATCAGGTCGCGGATCGTGCCGATCTTGAGGTGGTGGAACTGCGCGAAGGTGACGAGATCGTCGAGCCGCGCCATCGTGCCGTCCTCGTTCATGATCTCGCAGATCACGCCCGAGGGGTTGAGCCCGGCGAGCCGCGCGACATCGACCGCCGCCTCGGTGTGGCCGGCGCGCACCAGCACGCCGCCGTCGCGCGCCACCAGAGGGAAGACGTGGCCCGGCGTGACGATGTCGTCGCGCGCCTTGGTGGAGTCGATCGCCACCGCGATGGTGCGCGCGCGGTCGGCGGCGGAGATGCCGGTGGTGACCCCGTCTTTCGCCTCGATCGAGACGGTGAAGGCGGTCTCGTGGCGGGTGCCGTTGTTGCGGCTCATCAGGTCGAGCCCGAGCTGCTCGACCCGGCTCTTCGTCAGCGCGAGGCAGATCAGGCCGCGGCCGTATTTGGCCATGAAGTTGATCTTCTCGGGCGTGGCCATCTGCGCGGGGATGACGAGATCGCCCTCGTTCTCGCGGTCCTCGTCGTCGACCAGGATGAACATCCGGCCGTTGCGCGCCTCGTCGATCAGTTCCTCGGGCGAGGCGAGATAGCCGTGGCGCAGCCGCGCCAGCGCCGCGGGCTCAGCGACCACGATAATGCTCCATCCGCTGGAGATAACGCGCGAGCACGTCGATCTCGATGTTGACCGCCTCGCCCTGCTCCAGCGCGCCGAGCGTGGTGACCGCCTGGGTGTGCGGGATCAGGTTGACCGTGAAGCGCGTGCCGTCGGCGAGGTCCTCCACCGCGTTGACGGTGAGCGAGACGCCGTCGACCGTGACCGAGCCCTTGGGCGCGAGGAACGGCGCCAGCTCGCCCGGCACGCGGAGGGCGATGCGGCGCGAGTCGCCATCGGCGGTGATCGCCTCCACCGTCGCCACGCCGTCGACGTGGCCGGTGACGATATGACCGCCGAGCTCGTCGCCCAGCTTCATCGCGCGCTCGAGGTTGAGGCTGCGCCCCTCGGCCCATTGCGCGGGGGCAGTACGGCTGCGCGTCTCGTGCGAGATGTCGACCGCGAACCAGCCGCCCGCGCCGCTCTCGTGCGGCGCCTTGTCGACGACGGTGAGGCACACGCCCGAGCAGGCGATCGAAGCGCCCAGCTCGATCGTGGCGACGTCATAGGCGGTGTCGATCACCGCGCGGGTGTCGCCGCGCTGCGCGATCTGGCGGATGGTGCCGATGTCGGAGACGATGCCGGTGAACATGATGACCTCTCAGCCGCGCTCGTAGACTTCGAGCCGATCGCTGCCAAGCTGGCGCGCATCGACGAGCCGCCAGCGCGCGTGCGCGTCGCCGAGCGCGGCGAGGCCGATGTCGGGCAGCGTGCGCCCGCCGCCGATCAGGATCGGCGCGCGGTAAAGCAGCAGGCGGTCGACCAGATCCTCGCGCAGGAAGGCGGCGGCGGTGCGCGCACCGCCCTCGATCAGCAGGTGGTCGGCGGGAAGGGAGGCGATCGCGGCGGGGGAGGCGATCCAGAGTGGGTCACCCTCGCCCGCAGCAGCCGCCCCCGACGACAGCACCACCCGCCGCGGCGCCCTGCCTTCCAGCCCGGCGAGCCGCACGTCGAGCCTTGGCCGGTCCGTCTCCCAAGTGCCGCGGCCGACCAGGATCGCCTCGTGGCGCGCGCGCTCGAGATGCGCGTGCGCGCGCGCCTCCGGTCCGGTGATCCACTGGCTGCTTCCGTCCGCCATCGCCGCGGCGCCGTCGAGCGACAGCGCCAGCTTGAGCGTCACGTACGGCCGCTCCAGGGCGCGTCGCGTGAGGAAGCCCGCCATCGCGCGCCGCGCCGCCGCGGCGCCGACGCCCACGTCCACCGCAATCCCGGCGGCGCGCAGCTGCGCGATGCCGCTGCCGTCGGTACGCGGGTCGGGGTCGCCGAGCGCCACCACCGCGCGCGCGATCCCCGCAGCGACGAGCAGATCGGCGCAGGCGGGCCCGCGCGGGCTGGCGTGCGCGCAGGGCTCGAGCGTGACATAAGCGGTGGCGCCGCGCGCGCGCTCACCCGCCTGGTCGAGCGCCATCGCCTCGGCATGCGGGCGGCCGCCAAGCTGGGTCCAGCCGCGGCCGACCACCGCGCCGTCGCGGACGAGGACGCAGCCGACGTTCGGGTTCGGGTAGGTGCGCGCGCGCGTCCGCTCGGACAGCGCGAGCGCGGCGGCCATCCAGCGGGCGTCGGAGGCAGACTCAGCGCACATCGGCACGCCACCAGCGGTCGGCCCTCGACAGGATGCGCTCATTCCGTCCTTCATCGTCACCCCGGCGTAGGCCGGAGCCCAGTTGCGGGACGTTAGCGGGACTCAATACGATCTTCCCATCTGGGCCTGGGCCTCCGCCGGGGCGACGGAGAGAGCACGGCATCACCCCCTGCCCCGCTCAGCTCAGATCCCCATCGCGTTGAGCTTGTCGTCGAGCCGCTTGAAGCCTTGGCGCAACTTCTCCTCGCGCGCGCGCTGCTCGCGCTCGGCGATCTCGCGCTTGGCCTGGTCGATCTGCTGCTGCGCGATGATCTGTGCGTCGGTGCGATCCAGCTTCCACTGTTCGAAATAGACGATGTTCGGCTTGTATTCCTTCTCGAAATGCGAGTCGTGGAAGAACGCCCACACCAGGAAGCCGGTGATCGCCACGGACAGGGCCAGGAACCCCCATTCATAGCGCTCACGCGTATGGAAGAAGAAGCGAAGGTCGCGCGCGGCGCGCAGCGGCGACAGTCGGGCGAAGAACTGCATCGCGCGGATATAGGACGTCAGCTGTCGCGGTTCGAGTCCGCCGCGGCGTCGAGCCGGGCGAGCGCGCGGTCGCGTCCGATCAGCGGCAGCAGCGCCGCCATGTCGGGGCCATGGTCGCGCCCGGTCAGCGCGCGGCGCAGCGGCAGGAACAGCGGCTTGCCCTTGCGCCCGCTCTCCTCCTTGAGCCGCGCGGTGAGCGCGTGCCACGGGTCGCCGGCCCAGTCGATCGCGCGCGCCGCCGTGGCGGCCTGCGCGAGATAGGCGCCGTCCTCGCCGGCGGCGGTCGCGTCGATCGGGCCCTCGATCACGCCCCACCAGTCCGCCGCCTCGGCCACGGTGGCGAGATTGGCGCGCACCGCCGTCCACGCCGCCGCGTCCATCCCTTCGGGCAGGCGGTCGGCGACTGCCTCGAACGGCAGCTGGTGGACGATCCGCGCGCTCACCTGCGCCAGCTCGGCCTCGTCGAAGCGCGCCGGGGCGCGGCCGAACTGGGCGAAGTCGAGCGCCTCGATCAGCGGCGCGGGATCGACCAGCGGCTCGACCGGCTGGCTGGTGCCGATCCGCGCCAGCAGCGACAGCACCGCCGCCGGCTCGATACCGCTCGCGCGGAAATGGTCGACTCCGAGCGAGCCGAGCCGCTTCGACAATTTGCCCTCGCTCCCGGTCAGCAGCGCGGCGTGCGCGAAGGCGGGCGCGGGCACCCCCATGGCGGCGAACATCTGCAGCTGGAGCGCGGTGTTCGAGACATGGTCCTCGCCGCGCACCACATGCGTGATGCCGAGATCGGCGTCGTCGATCGCGGACGGCAGCATGTAGAGCCACGAGCCGTCGGCGCGGCGCACGACCGGATCGCTCATCGTCGCCGGGTCGAAGCGCTGCGCGCCACGGACGAGATCGGCCCATTCGATCGGCGCATCATGGTCGAGCTTGAAGCGCCAGTGCGGGCGCACGCCATCCTGTTCCAGCGTCGCGCGCTCGGCGTCGGTGAGGCGCAGCGCGGCGCGATCGTAGACCGGCGGCAGCCCGCGGCCGAGCAGCACCTTGCGCCTGAGGTCCAGCTCCTGCGCGGTCTCATAGGCCGGATAGATCCGCCCGGCCGCGACGAGCGCGTCGAAGCGCGCCTGATAGAGCGCGAACCGCTCCGACTGGCGCACCTCCTGATCGGGCAGCAGCCCAAGCCAGGCGAGATCGGCGCGGATCGCGTCGACATAGCGTTCCTCGCTGCGCTCCGCATCGGTGTCGTCGATCCGCAGCACGAAGCGGCCACCGTCGCGCCGCGCGAGCATCCAGCTGTGCAGCGCGGTGCGGATGTTGCCGACGTGGAGCCGCCCGGTGGGCGATGGCGCGAAGCGGGTGACGGTGGAAGCGGCAGGCTGGGTCATCGTCCCCGCGCTTACGCGCCGCCTCTTTCCCTCGCCAGCCCCCCAGCCTAGAGCGGCGGGCGCGAAAGGGTGTTCTCGATGAAATTGATGACCGGCAATTCCAACCTGCCGCTGGCGCGCGCGATCTCGGACTATCTCGAGGTGCCGCTCACCGAGGCGCTGGTGCGCCGCTTCGCCGACGAGGAAATCTTCGTCGAGATCATGGAGAACGTCCGCGGCGAGGACGTGTTCGTGGTCCAGTCGACCAGCTATCCGGTCAACGACAATCTGATGGAGCTGCTGATCATGGTCGACGCGCTGAAGCGCGCCTCGGCCAAGCGGATCACCGCGGTGCTCCCCTATTTCGGCTATGCGCGCCAGGACCGGAAGCCCGGCCCGCGCACGCCGATCTCGGCCAAGCTGGTCGCCAATCTGATCACCACGGCGGGGGCCGACCGCGTGCTGTCGGTCGACCTGCACGCCGGGCAGATCCAGGGCTTCTTCGACATTCCGACCGACAATCTCTTCGCCGCGCCGGTGATGTCGGCCGACATCCGCTCGCGCTTCGGCGAGAAGAACCTGATGGTCGTCTCGCCCGACGTGGGCGGGGTGGTGCGCGCGCGCGCGCTGTCAAAGCGGCTCGACAACGCGCCGCTCGCGATCGTCGACAAGCGCCGCGAGCGCGCCGGCGAATCCGAGGTGATGAACATCATCGGCGACGTGGAGGGGCGATTCTGCGTGCTGATCGACGACATCGTCGATTCGGCGGGAACGCTGTGCAACGCCGCCGCCGCGCTGAAGGAGGCCGGCGCGGAGGACGTGGTCGCCTATGTCACCCACGGCGTGCTGTCGGGCGGTGCGGTGGCGCGGGTCGAGGGATCGGCGCTGCACGAGCTGGTGGTGACCGATTCGATCGGCAACCACGAGGCGATCGGCACCACCGGCCGGATCCGTCACCTCACCATCGCACCGCTGCTCGCCGAGGCGATCCGCCGCATCGCGGACGAGTCAAGCGTGAGCAGCCTGTTCGACTGAGCGCGCGCGGGCGCCCTGGACCTGTCGCAGGACCCGCCGTGCCACTTACTCCGGTGCCGCCGCGCATATAGCCATCGCGCGCGTGCCTCGCTACGTCGCACCGAATCATGACCGACGATCTTCGCTCCGCCGCTCTCGAGTCCAAGGCCTGGCCGTATGAGGAGGCGCGCAAGCTGCTCAAGCGCTGGCCCGACGGCAAGCCCGCCAAGAACGGAGAGCCCGACCCGATCCTGTTCGAGACCGGCTATGGCCCGTCGGGCCTGCCGCACATCGGCACGTTCAACGAGGTGCTGCGCACGACGATGGTGCGCAACGCCTTTCACGCGCTGTCCGACCAGAAGACGCGGCTGATCGCGTTCAGCGACGACATGGACGGGCTGCGCAAGGTGCCCGACAACGTGCCCAACGGCGCGATGCTGGCCGAGCATCTCGGCAAGCCGCTGACGCGCATTCCCGACCCGTTCGGCAAGTTCGACAGTTTCGCCGCGCATAACAACGCCATGCTGCGGCAGTTCCTCGACCGCTTCGGGTTCGAATATGAGTTCGTCTCGTCGACCGATTATTATACCGGCGGGCGCTTCGACGATGCGCTTAAGGGCGTGCTGCGCCACTATCGGGGCATCATGGACGTGATGCTGCCGACGCTCCGCGCCGAGCGCCGCGCCACCTACTCGCCGGTGCTGCCGGTCAGCCCCACCACGGGGGTGGTGCTGCAGGTGCCGGTCGAGGTGATCGACGCGGAGGCGGGGACGATCGCTTTTGCCGACGAGAGGGGCGAGCGGATCGTCCAGTCGGTGCTGGGCGGCAGGGCCAAGCTGCAATGGAAGGTCGATTGGGCGATGCGCTGGGTCGCGCTCGGCGTCGACTATGAGATGGCGGGCAAGGACCTGATCGACTCGGTGGTGCAATCCTCCAAGATCGCGCGCGTGCTCGGCGGGCGTCCGCCCGAGGGCTTCAACTATGAGATGTTCCTCGACGAAAAGGGCGAGAAGATCTCCAAGTCGAAGGGCAACGGGCTCAGCCTCGACCAGTGGCTCACCTATGGCCCGGAGGAGAGCCTCGCCTTCTTCGCCTATCGCGAGCCCAAGAAGGCCAAGGCGCTCCACTTTGGCGTGATCCCGCGCGCGGTCGACGATTATTGGCAGTTCCGCGGCAACTACCCGACGCAGCCGATCGCGCAGCGGCTCGGCAACCCGGTGCACCACATCCACGACGGCAAGGTGCCCGAGGAGACGCTGCCGGTCACCTTCGGGCTGCTGCTCAACCTGGTCGGTGTGATGGGCGGCGACGCGACGCGCGAGCAGGTGTGGGGCTATCTCGGCAATTACGTGCCCGACGCCTCGCCCGAGACCTACCCCGCGCTCGACCGGCTGATCGGCCATGCCTTGGCCTATGCGCGCGATTTCGTGGCGCCGACGCTTCACCGCCGCGCGCCGGTGGGGATCGAGGTGCCAGCGCTCGAGCGGCTCGACGCCGAGCTCGCCGCGCTGCCGCCGGGCGCGAGCGCGGAGGACGTGCAGAACATCGTCTACGAGATCGGCAAGGCCTCGTTCGGCGAGGCGGGCGGGTTCGCCGAGCTGCGCGACTGGTTCAAGGCGCTGTATGAGACGTTGCTCGGCACCAGCCAGGGGCCGCGGATGGGCAGTTTCATCGCTTTGTACGGCGTGGCGAACAGCCGCAAGCTGATCGCCGAGGCGCTCGGGCGGGCGTAACGAAGGACGCGATCACTCTGCCAAACCCTTCCGTCATCCCGGCCCTGAGCCCTCCGGCTTGAGGCCGGAATGACGATCAGTGATGGTCAGCGGACGGCTTTGCCAGCGGCGCGCACAAGCAACCCTGCCCTCGCCGCAGCGGCGCTATGATCTGAGCTATTCCGCCGGCGCCACCCCGGCGGCGGGCGCACCGCCCGACGCCGCCGTCGCCGCGCCGGTGATCGCCGCCGCCTCGAGCGTGTCCAGCGCGGTGCGCGCCTCGACATAGCGGCGTGCCGCCGCGGTCCAATTGCCCGCTTCCGCCGCGCCCGGCAGCCGCTGCACCTCCGCCAGCGCGGTCTCGACGTTGCCGGTGCCGAGCTGCCGCCGCGCGCGCGCCAGCCGGTCGGAGGGCAGCGGCGAGGGCGTGCCGGCGCGGTGGATCACGATCAGGCTGCGCAGCTCGCTGCCGATCCCCGCCCACCAGTCGCTCTGCTGCGCCAGCAGCACCGGGGCTGCGGCATTGAGCCCCTCGCGCAGGTCCTCCAGCGTCACGGGCGCACGCGCGTTGCGGATCACGCCGTTGACCTCGTTCGGATAGGCCGCACCGAAGCGGCGCCGCAGCTCGCCCTCGAGATAGCCGAGCCCCACCCCGCGATCGAGCGCGCGCCGCGCCGCGAAGGTGATCAGGATCGCCTCGGCGCGTCCGGCATGGCTTTCCGCCTGCGCGCTATCGCCGTCGATCCGCGCCGCGCGCGCCTCCAGGTTCGCGAGCTGCGCGGCAAGCGCCGCCTCGCGCAGCGCCAGCGTGGCGGCGTCGGGCGTCATCGCCGCAGCCACGGGCGCGGGTGCGGTCGCGGCGGCGGGCGCGGTCGAGCGGCCGAACATGCTGGGCGCGTTGCGCATCGCATAGGCCATCAGGCCCAGCCCGATCGCAAAGGCGAGCAGCGCGATCACCACCACTGGCCCCATGCGTGATCGCTGCGCGTCCTGCGCCGTGTCCATCCCGTCGCCCATCGCGCTTCCTCGCCGCCGAGCGTCCTTATCCCCGCGTGCGCGTCACGGGTCAATCGCGAGCCGGGCGGCGCTCTCCACCAGCGCCAGGTCGGTCGGCGTGCGCGCCACCGCGCTGGTCTGCCATCCTGGGCCAGCGGCGGCGAGCACCGCGGCGCTGAGCGCGGCAACGCGGACGCGATCGTGCGGCAGCGCCGCCGCGAGCGCGGCGAAGCGGCTGGCGGCACGCGGCGAGTGAAGCAGCACGACCGCGTCGACCGCGGCGGCGAGCGCGTCCGGCGGCGGCGTCACCGCGACGCTGGCGTAGACCACCGCGGTGGGCAGTGCGAGCCGTCCGGCACGGTCGCGCCCGCCGAGATGGAGGAGGCGGGGATAGGCGCGCGCCTGCGCTACCGCCGCAGCCGCGTCGCCGCTCCCGATCACGGCGACCGTAAGCCCCGCGGCGCGTGCCGCCCGCGCGGTCGCGGCGCCGACCGCGACGACCGGCAGGCCTGCCAGTTGCGCCAGCCCCGCCCCGGCGTGGCGTACCGCATTGGCGCTGGTGATGAGCAGCGCATCATAGTCGCTCGAATCCGGCACTGCCCAAGTGCGCGGCTCGACGCGAAACAGCGGCAAGGCGTGCGCCACGATGCCGGCGGCGGCGAGCGCGGCGCGGGTGTGCGCATTGCCCGGCTCGGGGCGGAGCACCAGCGCGGCACGCGCCACCGTCGCTCAGCCGAACAGGGTGCGGATCGCCGCGGGCGCGCGGTCGAGCAGCTCGGCGGCGAGCCGCGCGCCGAGCGCGACCGGATCATCGCCGCGCGCCTCGCCCGCGACATGCTCGGCGCCATCGGGGCTGAGCAGCTCGGCCCGCAGCCGCAACGCGTCACCGTCGAGCACCGCGAGCGCCGCCACCGGCGAGTGGCAGTCGGCGGCGAGCGCGGCCAGCAACGCGCGCTCGGCCGCGACCGCGCGATGCGTCGGGGCGTGGTCGATTGCGGCGACCAGCGCGCGCGTCTCGCCCTCCGCCCGGGTCTCGATCCCGATCGCGCCCTGCGACGGCGCGGGCAGCATCTGGTCGAGCGGGATCGCGGTCCCGGTGTCGTGGCGCCCGAGCCGCTCCAGTCCGGCGGCCGCGAGCAAGGTCGCGTCCACCTCGCCCGCGGCGAGCTTGCCCAGCCGCGTATCGACATTGCCGCGGAACAGCACCGGGCGCAGGTCGGGCCGGAGCCGGCGCAGCTGCGCGGCGCGGCGCGGGCTGCTGGTGCCGACGGTCGCACCCTCGCGCAGCGCGGCGACGCTGTCCGCGCCGATCAGCCGATCGCGCACGTCGACGCGCGGCAGCATCGCCGCAACCGCGATCGCGGCGGGGCGCAACGTCTCGACGTCCTTCATCGAATGGATGCAGGCGTCGACCTCGCCCGCCAGCAGCGCGCGATCGAGCTCGCGCGTCCACAACGCCTTGCCGCCGATGTCGGCGAGCGCGCGATCCTGCACGCGGTCGCCGGTGGTGCGGATCACGACGATCTCCACCGCGTCCCAGCCATGCGCCGCCCGCAGCGCGTCGCGCACCATCCCCGCCTGGGTGAGCGCCAGCGGCGAGCCGCGCGTGCCGAGCTTGAAAACGGTGGACAAGGTGCGATGATCCGGCCGGGAGCGACGAAGAAGCGGTGAGTTAGAGGAAGCCGACCCGGCTCCACAAGCGCATCGCGACGAGCCGCGCCGTCATGCCGCCTTCGACAAGCCGGCGCGCAGGCGCTAGAGCCGCGGCCATGCTGATCCTCGGGCTCGAATCCTCGTGCGACGAGACCGCCGCCGCGCTCGTCACCGGCGACCGCAAGGTGCTGGCGCATCGCCTCGCCGGCCAGGAGGCGGCGCATCGGCCGTTCGGCGGGGTGGTACCCGAGATCGCGGCGCGCGCGCACGTCGAGGCGCTCGAGCCGCTGGTCGCCGCCGCGCTCGCCGACGCGGGCGTGACGCTCGCCGACGTCGACGCGATCGCCGCCACGGCGGGGCCGGGGCTGATCGGCGGCGTGATGGTCGGCCTCGTCACCGGCAAGGCGCTGGCGCATGCCGCGGGCAAGCCGCTGGTCGCGGTCAACCACCTCGAAGGCCACGCGCTCAGCCCGCGGCTCGCCGACGCTGATCTCGCCTTCCCCTATCTGCTGCTGCTCGTCTCGGGCGGGCACTGCCAGCTGCTGCTGGTCGAGGGCGTGGCGCGTTATCGCCGGCTCGCCACCACGATCGACGACGCCGCGGGCGAGGCGTTTGACAAAACCGCCAAGATCCTCGGCCTGGGCTTTCCCGGTGGCCCGGCGGTGGAGGCGGCGGCGCGCGCCGGCGACCCGCGCGCGGTGCCGCTGCCGCGCCCGCTCAAGGGCTCGCCCGAGCCGCATTTCTCCTTTGCCGGGCTGAAGGCCGCCGCGGCGCGGATGGCGCCGCTCTACCCTGCGGCTGACGTGGCGGCGAGCTTCCAGGCGGCGGTGGTCGACTGCCTGCTCGACCGCACGCGCCGCGCGATGGATCGCGCCGCGGACGCCACCGCGCTGGTCGTGGCGGGCGGGGTCGCGGCCAATAGCGCGGTGCGCGCCGCGCTGGAGGAATTCGCGGTGGAGCGAGGCCTGCGCTTCGTCGCGCCGCCGGCATGGCTGTGCACCGACAATGCCGCGATGATCGCCTGGGCCGGCGCCGAGCGCTTCGCCGCCGGGCTGACCGACCCGCTCGACGTTGCCGCGCGCGCACGCTGGCCGCTCGACCCGGACGCCGAGAAGGTGCGCGGCGCGGGGGTGAAGGCGTGAGCGCGGCCGCGGCGCACAGCGTCGGCGTGATCGGCGCGGGCGCCTGGGGCACCGCGCTGGCGCAGGTGGCGGCGAGCAACGGTCATGCGGTGCGGCTATGGGCGCGCGATCCGGCGTTGGTCGCGGCGATCAACGCCGACCACGAGAACGCCGCCTACCTGCCCGGCGCGACGCTGTCGCCGCAGATCCACGCTACTACCGATCTGGAATGGGTCGCAGCGGCGGCAGTCAACCTGATGGTGACGCCGGCGCAGGCGATGCGCGCGGTGCTGGCGGCGCTGCCCGCCCGCGCGCAGCCGCTGGTGGTCTGCTCCAAGGGGATCGAGGCGAACAGCCACTTGCTGATGAGCGAGGTGGCCGCCGCCGAACATCCGCGCTCGCCGGTGCTGGTGCTCTCCGGCCCGACCTTCGCGCACGAGGTCGCGCGCGGGCTGCCCACCGCGGTGACGCTGGCGGGCGGTGACGCCGCGGCACGCACACTGGTTGCCGATCTCCTCGCCGCGCCACAGTTCCGCCCCTACGCCAGCGCCGACGTGATCGGCGCCGAGATCGGCGGCGCGGTGAAGAATGTGCTCGCGATCGCCTGCGGCGTCGTCGAGGGCGCGGGGCTCGGGCAGAACGCGCGCGCGGCGCTGATCGCGCGCGGCTTCGCCGAGATGACGCGCTTCGGGCTCGCCAAGGGCGCGCGCGCCGAGACGCTCGCCGGCTTGTCCGGGCTGGGCGACCTGGTGCTGACCTGCTCGTCGAGCGCCTCGCGCAACTTCTCGCTGGGCGCCGGGATCGGTCGCGGCGAGCCGGCGCACGCGCTGCTCGCCGAGCGGCGGACGGTGGCGGAGGGCGCCTTCACCGCGCCGGTGCTGCGCGAAGCCGCGACGGCTGCGGGAGTGGAAATGCCGATCACCGCTGCGGTCTGCGCGCTGCTCGACGGCGCGCCGGTCCGCGACGTGATCGACGCGCTGCTCGCGCGCCCGCTGCGTGACGAGGGGTGACGTCCCGGTCGCCCGCGACGGATCGCGCGGGCGTCAATCCGATGCGAGTGCGGCAGCGATCCGCCGCTAGCGGACAGGACGCCTCAAAAGTCGATCGCGATGCCGTCGCGCTCCCAGTCGCCGAAGCGGACCGGGTCGCGGCCGAGCGGGTCCTTGTCCGGGCGCCGGAGCGGCTCGGGCGCGGGCACCGGCGGGTTGGGGCTGAGGTGCGCCGGCGGCTTCACGTGGTCGGGGCGCTGGCCCATGCGGACGTCCTTCCGATTGATCGCTCGCGTCGACAGGCACATATGCGCGCGCATGATCTCCTTCAACCCGCGCGCGGCCGGCTGACGTGGCACGCCCCGCCCCCCGCGCCGCCGCCCGTCCCGCGCCGCGCGGCCCCGATCCGCTCGGCACCGCCGCGCGCCGCGCCGCGCTTCGCCTGCTCGACGCCGTGCTCCGCCGCGGCGAGCCGCTCGAAGCCGCGCTCGCGCTCGCCACGCGCGCGCTGCCCGGCGGCCCCGACCGCGGGCTCGCGCACGCGATCGCCGCCGAGACGCTGCGCCGCCTGCCCGACCTCGACGCGCTGATCGACTCGGCGACGCGCCAGCGCCTGCCGGACGACGCCAAGGCGCGTTTCGTGCTGCGGGTCGCGCTGGTGCAGGCGCTGGCACTGGGCACCCCGCCGCATGCCGCGATCGCGACCGTGCTGCCGCTCGTCGACGGCGGGCCGAAGCGGCTGGTCCACGGCGTGTTCGGCACGCTGATGCGCGGCGGCGCGACGCTGCCCGAGGTGCCGACGCTTCCCGCGGCGGTCGCCGCGCGCTGGCATGCGACATGGGGCGACGCCGCGACCGCGGCCGCCGCGCGCGCGATCGCCGCGCCGCCGCCGCTCGATCTCACGTTGCGCGATCCCGCCGCCACCGCCGACTGGGTCGAGCGGCTGGGCGGCACCAGCCTCGCGCCCGGCCATGTCCGCCTGCCCGCCGACGCCGGTGCGGTGAGCGCGCTGCCCGGCTATGCCGACGGCGACTGGTGGGTACAGGATCTCGCCGCCTCGATCCCCGCCCGGCTGCTCGCGCACGCCGCGCCCCCGGGCAGTCGCGCGCTCGACCTGTGCGCGGCGCCGGGCGGCAAAACGCTTCAGCTCGCCGCGCAGGGCTATGCCGTCACCGCGGTGGAGCTCTCCGAAAGTCGCGCCGCGCGACTTCGCGAGAACGGCGCGCGAACCGGGCTCGGCTTCGAAACGGTGATCGCGGACGTGCTCGACTGGACCCCCGCGGCCGCGGCGCCCGCGGTGCTGGTCGATGCGCCGTGCAGCGCCACCGGCATCTACCGCCGCCACCCCGACGTGCTGTACCGCGCAGGTGAGGTTACTGTCGCGGAGATGGCGCTGTTGCAGACGCGCATCCTCGAGCGCGCCGCCGACTGGGTCGCGCCCGGCGGGACGCTGGTTTACGCCACCTGCTCGCTCGAGCCGGCCGAGGGCGAGGCGCAGCTCGAGCGCTTCCTCGCGGCGCGCGGCGACTTTGCGCTCGTCCCGCCACGCGACGGCGAGCTGCCCGAGGGCGTCGCCGCGACAGCGGACGGCTGGGTCCGGACCCTGCCCGGAACCGCCGAGGCGGTGGGCGGGTGCGACGGCTTCTTCGTCGCACGGCTGACGCGGCTTTAACCTGACGCCGCATCGCGCTACCTCGACGCGCATGACCAGACCCGTGCGCATCGCCCCCTCGATCCTCTCCGCCGATTTCGCGCGGCTGGGCGAGGAGGTGCGCGCGATCGACGCCGCCGGCGCCGACTGGATCCATATCGACGTGATGGACGGGCATTTCGTCCCCAACATCTCGATGGGCCCGGCGGTGGTGAAGGCGCTGCGGCCGCACACCACCAAGCCGTTCGACGTCCATCTGATGATCTCGCCGGTAGGCGCCTATCTCGACGCCTTCGCCGAGGCTGGCGCGGACACGATCACGGTCCATCCCGAGGCGGGGCCGCATGTCCATCGCACGATCCAGCACGTCAAGTCGCTCGGCAAACGCGCCGGCGTGGTGCTCAATCCCGGCACTCCGGCCAAGCTGCTCGACTATCTCATCGAAATGGTCGACCTGGTGCTGGTGATGAGCGTCAACCCCGGCTTTGGCGGTCAGCATTTCATCGCCAGCCAGCTGCGCAAGATCGCCGCGATCCGCAAGCTGATCGACTCCACCGGGCGCGCGATCGACCTTGAGGTGGATGGCGGGATCGACCCGGACACCGCGCGCCAGGCGATCGACGCGGGCGCCGACGCGCTGGTCGCGGGCACCGCGACGTTCCGCGGCGGCCCGGACTGCTATGCGGCGAACATCCGCGCGCTGCGGGGTGGCTGACGCAATGGCCAGGGAAGGACGCGCGCCGGCTGAGGCGGAGCCGCGCGACGAGATCGACGAAGGCAAGCGGATGGTGCGCGCGGCCGCGGGCGGCGGCGCGCCGCTCGCGCATCAGGTGGCGCGCTGGTTCGAACGGCTGACGTGGCGCACTCCGCTCCATGACCGCCGGCTCGACGGCCAGCATCCGCCCAAGCTGCTCGCGGTGCCCGCCGACCCTTTCCCCGGCGACGAGCTGGCGGGGGAGGCGCTGCTCGAAGGCTGGCTGTTCGCTGCCGGCGAACAGCGCGCGATCGCCGAGCTCGATCCGCTCGCCCCGGCGCGCCCCGGCTTCCGCGACTATCTCCACGGCTTTGCCTGGCTGCGCGACCTCGCCGCCACCGGCGAACGCGAGCGCGCCGCGGTCGTGGCAGAGACGCTGGCGCAGCGCTGGCTGATGGCGCTCGGCGAGCGACCGAGCGGGCCGGCGTGGCAACCGGAGCTGGCGGCGCGGCGCCTGCTGATGCTGCTGTTCCACGCGCCGCTGTTGCTCTCGTCGAGCAACCTGGTGGCCCGCTCGCGCGCGCTCACCGCGATGGCGCGCGGCGCGCGCTACCTCGATCGCACCGCGGACAAGGCGCCCGCGGGCGCGCCGCGGGTGCTCGCCTGGAGCGCGGTGGTGGCGGCCGGGCTGATGCTGCCGGGCGGCGAGACACGGCGCGCCGTCGGGGAGGACGGGCTGGCGCGCGCGCTCAGTCAGGCGCTGACCGATGACGGCGGCGTGGTCAGCCGCTCGCCGACGCAGCTGCTCGCGGTGATGGAGACGCTCGCGCTGCTGCGCGCCGCTTATGGCGCGCGGGGCGAAGCCTTGCCCGATACGCCCGCCGCGGCGCTGGCGCGCGCCACACCGGCGCTGCTCGGCAGCGCGATGGGGGACGGTGGGCTGGCGAGCTGGCAGGGCGGGCTGCCGCTCGACGCGGCGCGGATCAACGACGTGCTCGAGGCGAGTGGCGCGTTCGGCCGCCCGCTGCGCCAGTCGCGCGACTGGGGCTATCAGCGGCTGAGCGCGGGCGGCGCGGTGCTGCTGGTCGACGCCGCCCCGCCGTCCGCCACGGTGGTGGCGGACGGCGGCTGCGCCTCGACGCTGGCAATCGAATTCTCGGATGGTACGGAGCGGCTGATCGTCGGCTGCGGCGGCGCCGGGCTGCAGCGCGCGCGCGGCAACGACGCGCTGTCGCAGGCGCTGCGCACCACCGCGGCGCACTCCACCTTGGTGGTGGCCGACACCAATTCCACCGCGCTCAACCTCGACGGCACGCTGGGACGCGGCGTCACCGCGGTGGAGCTGGCGCGGCAGGAATCGGATGCGGGCAGCCGGATCGAGGCGCGCCACGACGGCTATGCGCGCCGCTTCGGCTTCGTCCACCAGCGAACCCTGCTGCTGACCAGCGACGGGCGCGAGCTGCGCGGCGAGGATGCGGCGCTGCCCGCACCGCAGCCGCAGCGTTGGGGTCGTCGCGTCGCGGGTGCGATGACGCCGCTGGCGCTGCGCTTCCATCTCGGCCCGGGCGTCGACGCGGTTGCCACCGCGGACGCGCAGGCGGCGATGCTGCGCACCCCCAGCGGCGCCTTCTGGCAGCTGCGCGCGCGCGCCGACCGGCTGTCGGTGGAGGACAGCGTGTGGACCGACCCGCACGGCCGGCTGGTGCCGACCAAGCAGATCGTCATCGACTCGCTCGCGCCCGCGGGCGGCGCCACCATCGCCTGGGTGCTGCGCCGCGCGCGGTGACGGGGCGTGCTGGGGCGAGATGACGTTGGCGGTGGCGCGGCAGCAAATCTGCTGCCTCCCCTCGCCCGCTGCCGGGCGAGCTGCTCGCCGGATTGCCATCTCTCTCGACCGTGTAACCTCGCCTTGAACCGAGGCCCAGCGCCGCAAAGCGGTCGGAGGGAGGGAACGGTTGGGTGACCGCACACCGCCAGCAACCGCTTGAGCCACCGCGACCGTCCGCGTAAGCGCGCGCGCATGAGCATCATCCCGATCCGCCGCGCGCTCCTGTCCGTCTCCGACAAGAGCGGCATCGTCGACCTCGCCACCGCGCTTGCCGCCAAGGGCGTCGAGCTGGTCTCGACCGGAGGCACCGCCAAGGCGCTGCGCGACGCCGGGCTCGAGGTGCGCGACATCAGCGACCTCACCGGCTTCCCCGAGATGATGGACGGGCGTGTCAAGACGCTCCACCCCAAGGTGCACGGCGGGCTGCTCGCGGTTCGCGACGATGAAGCGCACGCCCAGTCGATGCGGGAGCATGACATCGGCGCGATCGATCTCGTCGTCGTCAACCTCTACCCGTTCGAGCAGACCGTCGCCAAGGGCGCGGGGCGCGACGAGGTGGTGGAGAATATCGACATCGGCGGCCCCTCGATGGTGCGCTCGGCGGCAAAGAACCACGCTTATGTCGCGATCGTCACCGATCCCGCCGATTACGCGCTGGTAGCGCGCGGCGAGACCGACCTGGCCGAGCGGAAGATGCTCGCCGCCAAGGCCTATGCGCTCACCGCGGGCTATGACGGCGCGATCGCGCGCTGGTTCGCCGGGACCGACCAGGGCGAGACCTTCCCCGCCACGCTGCCGCTGACGCTGCGCCGCGCCGGCGAGCCGCTGCGCTACGGCGAGAACCCGCACCAGCAGGCCGCCTTCTACGCGTCGCCCGACGGCGTCGCGGGCATCGGCCAGGCCCGGCAGGTGCAGGGCAAGGCGCTGAGCTACAACAATTACAACGACGCCGACGCGGCACTGGAGCTGGTCGCCGAGTTCCGCGAGGCGGCGCCGACCTGCGTCATCGTCAAGCACGCCAATCCGTGCGGCGTCGCCACCGCCGCGACGCTGGCCGAGGCCTATCAGGCCGCCTTCGCGTGCGACACGGTGAGCGCGTTTGGCGGCATCATCGCGGTCAATTGCGCGCTCGACCGCGCCACCGCCGAGGCGATCACCGGCATCTTCACCGAGGTGGTGGTCGCGCCCGACGCCGACGAGGACGCACTGGCGCTGTTCGCGGCGAAGAAGAGCCTGCGGCTGCTGCTCACCGGCGCTTTGCCCGACCCGCGCCGCGACGGGCTGACCGCCAAGTCGATCGCAGGGGGGTGGCTGGTCCAGTCGCGCGACGGCGGCGCGGTGGCACGCGCCGACCTGAAGGTCGTGACCAAGCGCCAGCCGAGCGAGCAGGAGCTCGCCGACTGCCTGTTCGCCTGGACGGTGGCCAAGCACGTCAAGTCCAACGCGATCGTGTACGCGAAGGATGGTGCCACCGCGGGCGTCGGCGCGGGGCAGATGAACCGGCTCGAGTCGGCGCGGATCGCGGCGTGGAAGGCGAAGGACGCCGCCGACAAGGCGGGCTGGGCCGAGCCGCGCACGATCGGCTCGGCGGTCGCGTCGGACGCCTTCTTCCCCTTCGCCGACGGGCTGCTGGCGGCGGTCGAGGCGGGCGCCACCGCGGTGATCCAGCCGGGCGGCTCGATCCGCGACGAGGAGGTGATCGCCGCCGCCGACGCCGCCGGGCTGGCGATGGTGTTCACCGGGATGCGCCACTTCCGCCACTGAGGCGCGCCGCGCGCGTGCTAGCGCGCCCGTGTTCCTGCGGATGCAGGAACCCAGTGTCACGGGGCGTGCCGCTTGTGGCTCTGGGGTCCTGCCTGCGCAGGAGCACCGAGGGGCAGAGGAACCGAGCAATGAGCGACGACGAGTACGTGTACGACGAGGAGAGCGGCGAGTGGGTCAGCGCCGCCGCGCTGGCGGAGAAGCAGGCCGCCGCGGCGACGGTGGAGGTGCGCGACTCAGTCGGCAATGTGCTGGCGGACGGCGATCAGGTGACGCTGATCAAGGACCTCGACGTCAAGGGCGCCGGCCAGACGCTCAAGCGCGGCACGTTGATCAAGTCGATCCGGCTGACCGGCGACGCGCAGGAGATCGACTGCAAGTTCGACGGCATCAAGGGACTGGTGCTGCGCGCCGAGTTCGTCCGCAAGCGCTGAGATGAGCTGGCCGCCGCGCCTCGACCCGAGCTGGGCGGCGCCGCTCGCCGCGGCGCTGGCCTGCCCGACGATGGCAGCGCTGCAGGCCTTCCTCCGCGACGAGGCCGCGGCGGGCAAGGCGATCTTCCCGCCCGCGGCGGCCCGCTTCCGCGCGCTGGAGCTGACGCCGCTGTCCGCGGTGCGCGTGGTGATCCTGGGGCAGGACCCGTATCACGGGCCGGGCCAAGCGCATGGCCTCGCCTTCTCGGTGCCGCCGGGGGTGAAGCCGCCGCCGAGCCTCGTCAACATCTACAAGGAGCTGGCGAGCGACCTCGGCGCCGCGCCGCCGCGCGACGGCTCGCTGGAGCATTGGGCGCAGCAGGGCGTGCTGCTGCTCAATACGGTGCTGTCGGTGGAGAATGGCCGGGCCGCCTCGCACCGCGCGCGCGGCTGGGAGGCGTTCACCGACGCGGTGATCCGCGTGGTCGCGGCGAAGGAGGAGCCGGTGGTGTTCCTGCTGTGGGGTGCGCACGCCCGAGCCAAGGTGGGGCTGGTGCGGGAGGGCGACGCGGCGGGGCGCCACCTGGTGCTGTGCGCGCCGCACCCCTCGCCGCTGTCGGCGTACAAGGGCTGGTTCGGCGCGCGACCGTTCAGCCAGGCGAACGCGTTCCTGGAGGCGAATGGGCGGGGGCGCATCGCCTGGTCCGCTTGAGCGCGCGTTGCAGCTTTGTACAGAATGTTGTACGCTGCGGGCATGGAAACACTAACCGTGTCCGAGACCCGCGCGAACCTGAAGGCCGTGCTCGACCGGGTCGTTGCCGACAAGGCGCCACTGCAGATCGTTCGCCCGGCCGGGGAAGGCGTGGTGCTGGTGGCGCAGAGCGAGTGGGAAGGCATGCAGGAGACGATGCACCTGCTCTCCTCTCCCGAAAATGCGAGGCGGCTGCTGGATGGAGTCGCTCGCTTCGCCGCAGGCGCGGGCGAGGAGCATGAGTTGATTCATCCTTGAAGATCGTGTTCGATCGCGACGCGTGGGTCGATTATATCGCTTGGCAGAACGAGGACACCGCGACGGCGCAGCGGATCAACGCGCTGGTCGAGGACGCGAGGCGCCATCCCTTCACAGGGGTCGGCAAGCCGGAGCCGCTGAAGCAGAGCCTCAGGGGCTGGTGGTCACGACGGATCAGCGGCGAGCACCGACTGGTCTACGGGGTGAGCGGTAGCGGTGCGACACAGGCGCTCGAGATTCTGAGCTGTCGCTACCACTACCGTTGAGACCTTGCCGTGGCCGGAGGAGGTCCGGCCGCAGATAGCATCAGTCGTGCTCGCGCCCGCCCGCGCCGATATACACCTCGCCACCCGTCTCCTTGAACCGCTCGCTCATCGCCGCCATCCCCGCCTCGGCGTCCTCCGCCGCGACGAAGCTCGCTACCGGCGCGTTCTGCTTGGCGGCGAAGTCCCGAACCTCCTGGGTGATCTTCATCGAGCAGAACTTCGGCCCGCACATCGAGCAGAAATGCGCGGTCTTCGCGCCCTCCGCGGGGAGCGTCTGGTCGTGGTACGACTCAGCTGTGTCGGGATCGAGCGACAGGTTGAACTGGTCGCGCCAGCGGAACTCGAAGCGCGCGCGAGAGAGTGCGTCGTCGCGCAGCTTGGCTGCCGGATGGCCCTTGGCGAGGTCCGCCGCATGCGCCGCCAGCTTGTAGGTCACCACGCCGACCTTGACGTCGTCGCGATCGGGCAGGCCGAGATGCTCCTTGGGCGTCACGTAGCAGAGCATCGCGGTGCCGTACCAGCCGATCATCGCCGCGCCGATTCCCGAGGTGATGTGATCATAGCCGGGCGCGATGTCGGTGGTGAGCGGCCCGAGCGTGTAGAACGGCGCCTCGCCGCAGGCCTCGAGCTGCTTGTCCATGTTCTGCTTGATCTTGTGCATCGGCACATGGCCGGGGCCCTCGATCATCACCTGCACGTCCTGTGCCCAGGCGCGCTTGGTCAGCTCGCCGAGCGTGTAGAGCTCGGCGAACTGCGCCTCGTCGTTGGCGTCGGCGATCGCGCCGGGGCGCAGGCCGTCGCCGAGCGAATAGGCGATGTCATACGCCTTCATGATCTCGGTGATCTCGTCGAACCGCTCGTACAGGAACGATTCCTTGTGATGCGCGAGGCACCATTTCGCCATGATCGAGCCGCCGCGCGAGACGATGCCGGTGACGCGCTTGGCCGTCATCGGGATGTACGGCAGCCGCACCCCGGCATGGATGGTGAAATAGTCGACGCCCTGCTCGGCCTGCTCGATCAGCGTGTCGCGGAAGATCTCCCAGGTCAGCTCCTCGGCCACGCCGCCGACCTTCTCCAGCGCCTGATAGATCGGCACGGTGCCGATCGGCACCGGCGAGTTGCGGATGATCCACTCGCGCGTGTCGTGGATGTTGCGCCCGGTGGAGAGGTCCATCACCGTGTCGGCGCCCCAGCGGATCGACCAGACGAGCTTGTCGACCTCGCTGGCGACGTTCGAGGCCACCGCGCTGTTGCCGATATTGGCGTTGATCTTGACCAGGAAGTTGCGTCCGATCGCCATCGGCTCGCTCTCGGGGTGGTTGATGTTCGAGGGGATGATCGCGCGCCCGCGCGCCACCTCGTCGCGGACGAACTCGGGGGTGACGTAATCGGGGATGGCGGCGCCGAAGCTCTCGCCGTCGCGGACGTACTCGGCGAGCATCTCGCGCCCGAGATTCTCGCGCGTGGCGACATATTCCATCTCGGGCGTGATGATGCCGCGGCGCGCATAGTGCATCTGGCTGACGTTGGCGCCGGCCTTGGCGCGCAGCGGGCGCTTGTTGACGTTGGGGAAGGGCTGCACCCCGCCGGAGCGGTCCGGCCCGAGCTGGCCATTGTCCTCGGGGCGGATTTCGCGCGCGTCATAGCGCTCGACGTCGCCGCGCGCCTCGATCCAGGCGGTGCGGCGCGCGGGCAGGCCCGCCATGATGTCGATCGTCGCGGCCGGATCGGTATAGGGGCCGGACGTGTCATAGACGTTGAGCGGCGGCTCACCGCAGCCGGGCTCGAGCTGGATCTGCCGCATCGCCACGCCGAGCGGGCCGACATGGATCTTGCGCGAGCCGCGGATCGGGCCGGTGGTGACACCGATCTCGGTGCGGGCGGGGACGTCGGCCATGCGTCTTCTCCTCATGCTCGCGGGGGAAGACGGTGGTCCGGGGACGCCGCTCCACTCCCTACGCCGGTGTCAACCGGATCAGGTTCGGCGGGTCGAGGGCTGCAACCCTCCTCTCAACCGCAGCATCGGCGGTCCCCCGGGGAAGCCACCATCATAGCCGGATCGCGCGGACAAGCAAAGGGCCGCGTCCGGCTGGCGGACGCGGCCCTCGTTCGCTCGCTCCTGCTCCGCGACGAGCGGAGCCGGTCGGGTCAGGCGGTGGCAGCCGAGGTGCGCAGCGCCTCGATCGAATTGTTGGTGCCCGCCGGGAAGAACCCGCCGCCGACCCCTGCGGTGGTGCGCAGATAGGCGATGTTGTGCACCTGTGCCGACGAACGACTGTACGCGATCGCGTTGGAGTCGGCGGGCACCAGGTCCGTGACGGTGAGCGCGCCGTTCGAATCGGCGGTCGCGAGCGGCCCGTCGCGCGTGCCGCTGCCGTCGAGCAGGTCGCGCGCGGCGGACAGCTTGTTGGCCTTGGCGCGCGCGTCCAGCCCGAGGTTGAACAATTCGGTGCGGATCAGGCCGGCGTGATAGGCCTCGGCCGCGAGGATACCCGCCGCCGCCTCGAGATAGGTCGCGCTGGTGATCAGCGGCGACGCGCCCTTGTAGGCGGTCACCCCGAGATCCTCGAACAGGAAGGCGCCGAGGAGGAAGTCCTCGTCCGTGCCGTAGGGGTCGAAGGTGTCGTTCTGCCCGATCACCCCGGCGGCGCGCGCCGCCGCGGTGAACGCGCCCGTCGCCCCGCCATCGATGTTGATCGCCGGCTGGTTGATCACCAACGTCGAGCCCGCCGCGGTGAGCACCGCGCGCAGTGCGTTGACATGCGCGATCTCGTCGCCCGCGATCTCGCGCGCGTAGGAGGCGAGTACCGGATCCGCGAAGGTCTTCTGCCGGCCGCCGGTGACGTCGCCGCGCTTGCCGACCGACCCCGTCACGCTCGTCTCCGGCAGGCGCCGGCCGAACACCGCGATCGAGTAGAATTGCGCCTCGAGATACTCGAGATTGAGTGCGAGCTGGAGGATGCCAACGTCGGTCGACACGCCGCTCGCGGTCGGCGAGGGCGTGGGCGACGGCGTCGGAGTCGGCGTGTCGTCGTCGTCGTCGTTGCCGCAGGCGGACAACAGCGCGAGCCCGCCGACCGCGGCCGTGCCGGCGCCGGCGAGCTTGAGGAAGCGGCGGCGCTCGGCGCGTCGCGCATTGGCGAGCTCGAGCGCGGCGAAAACGGAGTCCTTGATCATGGTGTCGATCCCTTTGTCGGGGCGATGACGTGAAAGCGAACGGGGGCGGGATGCCTCAGGCCGACGCCGCGCTCGTCTTGATGTTGCCGTTGACCCCCGCGGGGAAGAAGCCGCCGCTGCTCACCGCCGCGCCGTTGAGATAGACGATGTTGAGCGTCTGCCCGGCGGAGCGGCTGAAGGCGATGCCGTTCTCGTTCAGCGGCGCGATGTTCGACACGGTGCCGTCGGCCGTAGTCGTCGAGGCGATGCCTTGGTCGTCCACGGGGGCGATGCCGCGCACCGCATCCGCGGTGGGGTTACCATCGACCGTGTCGCGCACCTTCGAGATGGCGGTGGTCGCCTCGATCAGCTGGAGCGAGGGCGTCTGCAATCCTTTGCGATACAGCACCGAGCGGATGATCGCGGCGTGATAGGCCTCCACCGCAAGGATGCCGGCCGCCGCCTCGACGAAGACCTTGTTGCTGATCAGCGGCGCCGCACCCTTGTAGGCGGTGACCCCGACGTCCTCGAAAATATAGGCGGCGAGCAGGAAGTTCTCGTCCGACGCATAGGGGTCGAAGCTCACCCCGGCGCCGACCAGCCCGGCCGCGCGCGCGGCGGTGCTGAACGCGCCGGTGGGCGACGTGCCGAGATCGATCGCGGGCTGCGCGATGCGGGTCACGTCGCTGAACTGGCTGCGCAGAAAGCGGACATGCGCGAGTTCGTCGGCTGCGATCTGGCGCGCATATTGCGCGACGAGCGGATCCTTGAACGACACCGCGCGGCCGCCGGTCGCGGCGCCGGCGGTGCCGACGTTGCCGCTGGTATCCGCCGCCGCCAGGGCCGCCCCGGTGGCGGCGAACGAGTAGAAATTGGCCTCGAGATATTCGAGGTTGAGCGCGAAGTTGAGGACATCGGCCTCGGTGAAGACCGGCGTAGGCGTCGGGCTGGGGGTGGTCTGCGCCTGCGCCGAAGCAGCGAGGGCGGTCGCCCCCAGTGCCGCGGCACCAGCGAACTGGGCGAACAACTCACGGCGTGATTCGCGGCGGCGCACGCGCCCCTCGAGCGTCTCCATCAACGGCTCATGATCCGGCATGACAGGCCCTTTCCTAGTTGTCCCGACGCCCTTTGCTTGCCACACTTACTAACCGACATCAGGTCTCGGCAGATACGGCGAAGCGGTGCGAAGGATGCTGCGAGTGGCGGATTATTTCAGTGCTGCCAAGCCGTGAGCGCGGCGGCGACCGAGGCGGATGCCCGGCGCGCCGAGCTGGTGCGCGTGCTGTTGGCGGTGGCGGTGGAGGATCGCGTCGCCTTCCAGCGGCTGTATCGCCTCACGTCGGCGAAGCTGTTCGGCATCTGCCTGCGTATCTGCGGGGAGCGACAGGCAGCGGAGGACGTGTTGCAGGACGTCTACGTCCAGGTGTGGCGTCGCGCCGGCGGCTATGAACCCGGGCGGGCGAGCCCGATCACCTGGCTGGCGACGATCGCGCGCCATCGCGCCATCGACTGGCGCCGCCGCCAGCGCCCGCACGCCCCGCTCGCCGACGCGACCGGCGCCGCCGAGCCCGTCGACACCAGCCCGCACGCGGACGTCGCGTTGCTCGCGGACGAGGAACGCGCTCGCCTGGTGGACTGCCTCGATGCGCTTGAACAGCGGCCGCGCGCGGCGGTGCGTACCGCCTTCTTCGACGGCGTCACTTATGCCGAGCTGGCGACGCGCGAGGGCGTCCCGCTCGCGACGATGAAGAGCCTGATCCGCCGCGCCCTGCTGCGGCTGCGCGCATGCCTGTCCGATGACGCCTGACGATCGCGCCCTCGCCGCCGAGCTGGCGCTCGGCGTACTCGACGGCGCGGAGCTGACCGCGGCGCGGGCCCGGCTGGCGAGCGACCGCGACTTCGCCGGGGAAGTGGCGCGCTGGGACGCGTGGCTGGCCCCGCTCGCGCACCATTATGCCGACGTGGCGCCGCGCGCCGAGCTGGAGCGGCGCGTGCTCGACGCGATCGAGCCACACCACAGGACGCAGTCGCCGCAATGGCGTCACTGGGGCGCGCTTGCGCTCGCCGGGATGGCCGCCGCGATCCTGGCGCTGGTGCTCGCCCCGACGCGCGTGCCGCCCCCCACGGCCTTGCCGCCGCGGGCCGCACCGGCGATTGCGCCGCCGCTGCTCGCCGCATTGGCGGTGCCCGCGGGTGCGGAGGCGCCCGGGCGCGGCGCGCTCGCCGCCGCGGTCGACCCCGTCAGAGCGGTGATCAGCGTCTCGGCGGTGGCGGTGCCGCCGTCCCGGAGCGCGCAATTGTGGGCGATCCCCGCCGGGGGCGCGGCGCCGGTGCCGCTCGGGTTGCTCGCCGCGGGAAGCGCGAGTCGGGTCACCGCGCCGGCGCGGGCGCGGCCGCTGCTGGTGCCGGGCACGACGCTGGCGGTGTCGATCGAACCGGGGGGCGGATCGCCCACCGGCGCGCCGACCGGGCCGGTGGTGGCGGCTGGCGCGCTGGCGGCGGGGTGAGCCGGCGGCCGGATCGGTTGCGGCTTCGGACGGGCGCGACGACCTGACCCGGCGGCGGCGCGGCGCTATAGAGCGGGCAACGCTGACCCGGACGGACGCCCTATGACCGATACCCGCTACGATATCCCGCTCGGCCTCTATCTCGCGGGCGAGTGGATCACCGCCGGGCGCGACACGCAGGCGGTGCTCAACCCCGCCGACGGCCAGGTCATTGGCCATGTTCCGCTCGCGACCGCGGCCGATCTCGACCGCGCGCTGGAGGCGGCGGAGCGCGGCTTCCGCGCGTGGCGCAACACCGCGCCGCAGGAGCGCGCCGCGGTGCTGTCACGCACCGCCGCGCTGGTGCGCGAGCGCGCCGACACGCTCGCGCGGCTCGCCACGCTGGAGGAGGGCAAGCCCTTTGCCGAGGCCAAAGGCGAGGTGCTGGCCACCGCGGCTCTGCTCGACTTCCATGCCGGCGAGGCGGTGCGGATCTACGGCCGCGTGCTGCCGCGCCCGAGCGGCACGCGCTCGCTGGTGCTGCACCAGCCGGTCGGCCCGGTCGCGGCCTTCTGCGCGTGGAACTTCCCGGTGATGAATCCGGTGCGCAAGCTGTCGCCGGCGATCGCGGCAGGCTGCTCGGTCATCCTCAAGCCGAGCGAGGAGACGCCCGGCGCGGCTGTAGCGATCCTGCGCTGCTTCCAGGACGCGGGGCTGCCGGGCGATGTCGCGCAGCTCGTCTTCGGCGTGCCCGATGCGGTGTCGCGCCACCTGCTCGCCTCGCCGGTGACGCGCAAGCTGAGCTTCACCGGCTCGGTGCCGGTCGGCAAGCACCTGCTCAAGCTCGCCGCGGACACGGTAATGAAGAGCACGATGGAGCTGGGCGGGCACGGCCCGGTGCTGGTGTTCGACGATTGCGACCTGGAGCGCACGCTCGACACGCTGGTGCAGCACAAGTTCCGCAACGCCGGCCAGGTCTGCGTGGCGCCGACGCGCTTCCACGTCCAGCAGGGCATTTACGAGCGATTCGCGCAGGGGTTCGCCGCGCGCACCAGCGCGCTCAAGCTCGGCAATGGACTCGATGCGGGCACGCAGATGGGGCCGATGGCCAATCCGCGCCGGCCGGAAGCGATCGCCGGGCTGGTCGAACAGGCGGTAGGCGCAGGCGCGCGGCTGCTCACCGGCGGCGCGCGCCGCTCGGGCGACGGCTTCTTCTTCACGCCTACCGTGCTCGCCGACGTGCCGCTGTCGAGCAGTGCGATGAACGAGGAGCCGTTCGGTCCGGTCGCGCTGATCGGCCAGTTCGCCACACCCGACGAGGCGATCGCCGAGGCAAACCGCCTCCCCTACGGCCTCGGCGCCTATTGCTTCACGGAGAATGGCCGGCTGCAGAACCGCCTCGGTGACGAGATCGAAGCAGGCATGGTCGCGATCAACCAGGTTCGGTTGAGCTGGGGCGACGCGCCGTTCGGCGGCGTCAAGGACAGCGGATTCGGCTCGGAGGACGGGCCGGAGGGGATCGCGGCGCATCTCGTCACGAAGGCGGTGCATATTGCTTGAGCCCGGGAGCGTCCCGCCCGTCTGCCGTCACCCCGGCCCTGACCCGAATTCCATGGCGCCGCGTACGACCAGGCCGTTGCTCGTGCGGCCCGCTCGATCCGGACTCAAAAGCCCGTGCGGTGATGAGCCGTGTGGCTCATGAGGTCATCTCTCCGTCATCCCGGCCTTGAGCGGATCCATGTTGCCGCGAGCACAACGATAGCGGTGTGCGCGGCACGATGGATCCCGGGTCGAGCCCGGAATGACGGAGGGGGAGCCGTCACGGCCAGGCGCCTTGGCAACGTGAAGGCTTTGGCGTCCGGACCCATGAATCCCGGCTCAAGACTGGGGTGACGTTGTGTGAGCGCGCGCAGGTGAGCGCGGGCTCCCTCGTGCGGGCGGCGGGACGCCAGCCTCTACCTCGGCAGCGCGCTACCCGCCCCTCAGAAGGTGTAGCCGATCCCGAGCGCCGCGAGCCACTGGTTGCGCGAACCCGCCACCGAGACCACCGGCGAGTCGCCGAAGTCGTTGAGCATGCGCTTGTAGGTAACGCCGCCGATGGCCTTCCAGCCGCGCAGCAGGTTGCCGGTCAGCGAATAGGTGCCGGCAATGCCGACGGTATAATGCTTCCACCCGCCGCGGGTGCGGAACTGCGGCAAGCCGCTCGCGACCGACTGCGTCGCGTCGACGTCGAAGTAGGTCCGGGCGAAGCCGCGCTCGGCGCGCTCGGCCGAGGCGAACAGCCCCACTCCCGCCTTGAGGCTGAGCGGCGTGAAGTAGTTGACCGACGGGCTCAGGATGCCGCTCTTGTGCACGCCGCTGACATCGTAGCGATAGCTCAGCGACGCGGAGAGCTTGTCATAGGGGCTGGTCAGCACGCCGGTCTTGCCGAGCCCGACATAGCCGCCGAGTTCCACCGCGGTATCGCGCTCGCCCAGCGCACGAACCCGCGCGTCGTCGATCGAGCTGTTGTTGCTGCGGTTGAAGTTGACCACGCCGATCGGGCCGGCCTGGACGTCCCAGCTCGGCCCGCTCGGGTTGGGGATCAGGTCGACCGAAGCGCGGTTGCCCAGCACGGTGAACGAGAAGTTGTGGAACGATCCGATCGCCGCCGGCCCGGGCACCAGGCGATAGTCGTTCGAGCCTTCGTAATCGGGCAGATACGCGCCCGCCACTGCGACGGTGACCGTGTCGCCCACCAGCCCCGGGTCGGGCGTCGGGCTGGGCTCGGCCGGTACGCTCTGCGTCTGTGCCGCGACCGGCGGTGCGACGATCAGCCCACCGCCGGCGAGCGCGCCGGCGAGGACCGCGTGAGATAGGACGCGCAAAGTAAGACCCCTGATATGCTGGTGCTGCGCGCGTAACTGACCGGGATCAAAATAGCTCCGCGCGGATCGTCACAGAATGTAACGCATCCGTACCTGTTGCGCTTCTGCATCACTCGCCACCGTGAAGCGCGCCGCCGCAAAGCGCGGCGGGCCGAAGCGGATTGCGGGATTGTTCGAGAAGCCAAAGCCCTCCTTGGGGATGCCCGCGAAGGTATCGAGCTTGGCGTTGTTGTTCTCGTCGTGGATCACCGCCACCGCATAATCGCCGTGCGGCAGCGCGGCGAAGCGCAGGCTGTGCTGGTCGGCGGGGATCGAGCGCATCACCGCGTCGCGATCGCCGACGCACTTGGGGAAATTGGCGGGATCAGCGGTGAGGCACACCCGGATCATGCCCTTGGCCGAGCGCAGCTGCGCGATCGACACGTCGAGCGAGCCCACCGGCGCCGCGCTCACCAGCGGTGTCGCCACCAAGGCCGCGAGCAGCGCGCGCGCGCGCCTGCTGGTGCGAACGCGTGAAATCACCGAGCCCGTCGTCCGTCCCGCAGAGACGGTCCCAGAAGCGGAAGTATAGCCCATAATTGCACCCGTATCGTTCGTGATGCCGCTGGTGATGGCTGGCGGTGATGAGCCAGCCGCCGAGGCGCCCACCCCACAGAAACTTGGGGAACATTTCCCAGCCCATGTGGTTGGTCACCCCCATAACGGTCATGATCGTCAACACCAGACCGAGCGCGCCGACGTGAATCGGAATCACGAAGACCAGTAGCGGAATGGCAACAGCCCCGGTCACCGCCTCGATCGGGTGAAAGGCCATCGCCGCCCAGGCGGTCGGCGGACGGCTGGCGTGATGCACCGCATGCGCCAGCGTGAACACGCGCGGCCGGTGCATCCAGCGATGCGTCCAGTAGAACCAGGTGTCGTGCGCGACGAGGTACAGCAGCACCGAGACGGGCAGGTACCAGAGTGGATAGGCGTGGACATCCTGGTAGACTCGCGTCCAGCCGTGCGCCTGCCAGCCCCATGTCACCACCCCGGCGGGCACGCCGTAGATCGCGGCGGAGGCGAGGCTCCACCCGATCTCGCGGCGAATCTGCGGGTCGAGCCCGGCATAGAGGTCGCGATGGCGCCACCGCGTCGCCAGCGCGAAGCCGCCGCTGGCGAGCAGGTAGCGCACCCCGACGATCAACGTCATCGTCAGGGCGGACAAGGAGATAGCCACGAGCGCGTCCATGACCGCGGCTTCTAGCCTAGCGTCGTCGCGCGCGATAGGCAGGGCGCATGCCCGTCCGCCCCGATGACATCGCGCTCGCCCACCGCCTCGCCGACGCCGCCGGCGCGGTGATCCGGCCCTACTTCCGCCAGCCCGCCGGCGTCGAGCTCAAGGCCGACCGCTCGCCCGTCACCCGCGCCGATCGCGAGGCGGAGGAGGCGATGCGCCGTCTGCTCGACGCCGAGCGCTCGGGCGACGGCATCGTCGGCGAGGAACATGGCGTGAAGGAGGGTGTCACCGGTCGGCAATGGGTGCTCGATCCGATCGACGGCACGCGTAGCTTCACCGCCGGGCGCGCGATCTTCGGCACGCTGATCGCGCTGGTGGAAGACGGCTGGCCGGTGCTCGGCATCATCGACCAGCCGGTGCAGCGCGAGCGCTGGCTCGGTGTCACCGGCCATCCGACGTTGCTCAACGGCGCGCCCGCGCGCACCCGCGCCTGCCCCGCGCTGGAGGGCGCGATCGTCGCCACCACCAGCCCGCACCTCTTCGCCGAGGGCGACGTGCCGCACTATATGGCGCTGGTCGCGGCGGCGAGCGGCGGCGCACCGCGGCAGGGGCCGGTCTACGGCGGGGATTGCTACAATTACGGGCTGCTCGCGAGCGGGCACCTCGACATCGTGTGCGAATCGGGGCTGCAGCTCTACGATTTCGCCGCGCTGGTGCCGGTGGTGGAGGGTGCGGGCGGGCGGATGTGCGACTGGAACGGCGACCCGCTGACCAGCGCCAGCGCGGGTCACGTGCTCGCGATCGGCGATCCCGCGCGCACCGACGACGTGCTCGAGGCGCTCCACGACGCGCTCGATCATGACGAGGGGCACGACCATGGCCATGGCCATGATCACGGGCACGCACCTCCCGCATGACGCGGGGCTGATCGCCGGACCGTCACCTCCTCCAGATTCAAGAAGGGCGCCGGTGTCACCACCGGCGCCCCTCATGCGCTGCGCTGGATAGCGAGGCTTACGCCGCCTGCGGCAGCGCGGCCTTCGCCTGGGCGATGATCGCGGTGAAGGCGGCGCCCTCGTTCATCGCAATATCGGCCAGCACCTTGCGGTCCAGCTCGACGCCGGCGAGCTTCAGCCCGTGCATGAACTGGCTGTAGGTCAGGCCCTCGGCGCGGACGCCGGCGTTGATGCGCTGGATCCACAGGCCGCGGAAGGTCCGCTTCTTCACCTTGCGGTCGCGATAGGCGTACTGGCCAGCCTTCTCGACCGCCTGCCGCGCGACGCGGATGGTGTTCTTGCGACGGCCGCGATAGCCCTTCGCCTGTTCCAGGATGTTCTTGTGCTTGGCGCGAGTGGTTACGCCCCGCTTGACGCGTGCCATATGCTATTCCTCCTCGTCGCTCAGTTCAGGCCGTACGGCGCCCAAGCCTTCACCGTCGCGGTGTCGGCCTTCGACAGCACCGTGGTGCCGCGGTTCTGGCGGATGTACTTGGCGTTGTGGCTGATGAGGCGGTGGCGCTTGCCGGCGACGCCGTGCTTGATCTTGCCGGTGGCGGTGAGCTTGAAGCGCTTCTTGACGCCGCTCTTGGTCTTGAGCTTGGGCATTTTCATCCTTTCTGCTGGAGCGTTCGGCTGAAACGGCCGCGGCAGCCCTGGATGGCCGGGCCGTTCGTCACCGCCGATCGCTCGGAGAAGCGCGCGCCTTAGCCGCGCATCCCGTGAAAAGCAACCGCCCGCATCTGGGACGGTCGGGCGCCGGCCCCGCGGAACCGCGCCGCCTGTCGCGCGATTGGACCGCCATGGCAACGATCCCGCCCGATACGGTCGCCACGCCCGCCTCCGCCGCGGCGTCGACCGGCTCGGCTGCGCCGCCCCTGCCCCCCTTCCCACCGTCTCCGCCGCCTGCAGGATCCGCGCGGCGCGGCTGGCGGATCGCGCGCAACGTCGCGCTCGCCCTCGTTGCGCTCCTGCTCGCGATCTGGCTGGTGCTGTTCATCACCAAAGGCCGCTTCCTCAAGCGTCCGTTCGAGCAGGTCGTGGGCAAGCTCACGCACCGCGCGGTGACCGTCGGCGGCGACTTCCAGCTCTACTTCGCGCCCTTCAGGATCAAATTCTATGCCGAGCGACTCGCCATCGCCAATCCCGGCTGGGCGACCCGCCCCGACCTCTTCGCCGCCGAGCGGATCGATGCGCGCATCGCGCCGCTCTCGCTGCTGTTCGGCCGGCGCCGGCTCTACTGGCTCGACCTGACCAACGGCGCGGTGGATCTGGAATGGGACGCGGCGCACACGCGCAACACCTGGACGTTCAGCGAGGACAAGGGCTCGGGCAAGCCGCTCGAGCTGCCGCGGATCGATCGCGCCACCGTGGTGGGCACGCGGGTGCGCTACCTCGACCCGCGCATGCGGCTGCTCGCCGATCTCGACGTCGGCACGATCCGCTCGACCGAGGCGCGCATCGGCCAGGCGGTGGGGCTCACCGGCAAGGGCCAGCTGCGCGAGACTCCGTTCACGCTCGCCGCGCGGCTGCTCTCGCCCGACGCCACCGTGGCGCGCGGGCGCAACGCGCTGGTGGCGCGCGCGCGCGCCGCGGGCAACACGGTGGATGTCGCGGGCACGCTGCCGAGCCTCGCCGAGTTCGAGAACGTGCCGCTCGCGGTCCGCGCCACCGGGCGCAACCTCGCGACGCTGCTCGACATCATCGGCGTGGTGATCCCGAACACGCGCACCTATCGGTTGCGCGCGCAGCTGGTGCAGAGCGGGAACCGCTATCGTTTCACCCGGATGAGCGGCACCTTCGGCGACAGCGACGTGGCCGGGCGGCTGACGATCACCAACGCGGCGCGGCTCCACCTCGACTCGGAGCTGACCACGCGCCGGCTCGATATCGTCGATGCCGCTCCCTTTATCGGCTACAACCCCGACATCGTCGCCAAGCAGGGCACCGTGGCCGCCGCAGCGGCGACCGGTGCGGCGCCCGCGCGGATCCTGCCCGATGCCGCGCTGCCGGTGGCGACGATGCAGCGCTTCGACGCCGATCTGCGATGGCATATCGGCGTGGTGCGCTCGCGCCGGGTGCCGATCTCCGACATCGACATGGTGCTCGATCTCGAGCGCGGCCGGCTCGCGCTGTCGCCGCTCACCTTCGCGATGGCACGCGGCAATGTCGCCGCCGACGCGATCTTCGACACGCGGCAGCGGCCCAGCGCGGTCAGCTACGACATCCGGCTCGCGCCGACACCGATGGGACGGCTGCTCGCGGGCTATGGCGTCGCCGAATCGGGGACGTCGGGAACGATCCGCGGTCGCATCCAGCTCGCCGGTCGCGGCGACACGATCCACGATTCACTGGCCAGCGCGCGCGGCCGCATCGCCTTTGTGATGCCCGCGGGTACCTTGTGGACGCGCAACGTCGAGCTCGCCGAGATCGATCTGGGCACGTTCACCCAGAAGATGTTCCAGCAGGAACTCAAGGAGCCCGTCGCGATCAACTGCGGACTGATCGCCTTCACCGTGCGCGACGGCGTGGCGGCGACGGACCCGGTGCTGATCGATACCAAGCACAACGTGATCCTCGGGCGCGGCGGGTTCAGCTTCAAGACCGAGGCGATCGACCTTGCGATCCGTGCCGATTCGAAGAAGTTCAGCCTGTTCTCGGGGCAGTCCCCGGTCGGACTCGGCGGCTATTTCGCTCAGCCGCAGCTCAACGTGATCTCGCCGCAGCTGGTGGCGCGCGCGGGCGCCGGTCTCGGGCTGGCGGTGGTGGCGACGCCGGTGGCGGCGCTGCTCGCCTTCGTCGATCCCGGCGACGCCAAGGCGGCACAGTGCGGCCCGGTGCTTGCCGGCAAGACCGCGGCGGCGCAGCGTGACGAGAAGGGCCGCCCGCGCACCGATGTCGGCGACGGCACGCCGAACAAGGCCGAGGCACCGAAGCGGAAGAAGTTCCTGGGGATCTTCTGACGTGCCGGAGAAGACGTCGCCGGACCGGTGCGGCGGCACCGTGACGCCGACCTAATCTCCGAGCACGAGTTTTCGTACGTGCTCCTCGGGCAGGTCCACCTCGCGCTCGGCCGCATCGAGGGCCGCCACCAAGCCGGCGCGGTCGAGCGGGATGCAATAAGCCGGCTTAAGCCGCTCGAACCGCCAGCTTTCGGCGAGCGGACCGGCATCCACCGCGGCATAGCCGAGCGAGGTATGCAGCGCTGCCACCTGCGCGCAGGCGCCGGGATCGTCCCCCGCGATCGGCAGCGCACGCCGCGCGCCACCAACCACCACGGGGGCGGCGCGCAGGTCGCGTGCGAGGATCGCGTTGAATCCCTTCACCACCGTCGCGCCCGCGAAATGGCGCGCGACCATCTCGCTGGTCGTCGTCTCGCGGCGATCGAGCGCGGCGATGCGCCCGTCACGGTCGGGATAGTAATTGTTGGCGTCGATCAGCAGTCCGCGCCCAGGCAGCGTGGGCGCGAGCGCGAACACCGCGGTGAACGGCACCGCAAGCACCACCATCTCCCCGAGGGCGGGCACGTCCGCGGCCCAGCCGGTGGCGCAGCCGATCGCATCGGCGAGGTCGCGCAGCGTCTCGGGCGCGCGCGAATTCGCGAGCGTCACGTCATGCCCGGCCAGCACCGCGCGCCGCGCCAGCGCTTGCCCCAGCGCACCCGCCCCGATGATCCCGACCCGCATCCTTGTCCTCGTCCGCCGACCCAATTGCCTTATAGGCGGATCGATGCGCGGGAGGGGCGGCGCGCCGCATCCCCGGCGCTTCGGCCGCCATCCCGCAGCAATTGGCGTCGTGGAGGATTGATCCGAGGTTTCCCCTCCCGCTATCGCGGGGTGCGGCTCGGCTGGTCGGGGCGCTGGACGCGGCCGGGGCGGCGATCCGGCGCGCGAACGACCGAGCGGCGATCGGCCGCGCCTGCGGACACGACGACGAACGGAACCTACGCATGACCGACACCGACGCGCTCCAGACCCACCTGCTCGCCGCCATCGACGCGGCCGCGGGGCTCGACGCGCTCGAGGCGGTGCGCGTGGACGCGCTCGGCAAGCAGGGCCGCGTCACCGCTTTGCTCAAGACGCTGGGCGCGATGTCGCCCGAGGAGCGCCAGGCGCGCGGCCCCGCGATCCACCAGCTGCGCGAGTCGGTCACCGCCGCGATCGCCGCACGCAAGGCGGTGCTGGAGCAGGTCGCGCTCGACGAGCAGCTCGCCAGCGAGGCGCTCGACATGACGCTGCCGGTCGACCTGCCGGCGGGCGGCACGGTCCACCCGGTCAGCCAGGTGATGGACGAGTTGGCCGAGATCTTCGCCGACCTCGGCTTCGCGGTCGCCACCGGGCCCGAGATCGAGGACGACTGGCACAATTTCGGCGCGCTCAACATCCCCGATACCCACCCCGCGCGCGCGATGCAGGACACCTTTTACGTCGCGCAAGCTGAGGGCGCCGAGGCCGCGCCGCTGGTACTGCGCACGCATACTTCGCCGGTGCAGATCCGCACCATGGTCGACGTCGCGCGCCGCCAGAACGGTGCGGGCGCGCCGATCCGCATCATCGCGCCCGGCCGGGTGTATCGCTCCGACTGGGACGCGACGCACACGCCGATGTTTCACCAGGTCGAGGGGCTGGTGATCGACAAGGGCATCACGCTCGGCCATCTCAAATGGACGCTCGAGACCTTCCTCAGGGCCTTCTTCGAGCGCGACGACGTCGTGCTGCGACTGCGGCCGAGCTATTTTCCCTTCACCGAACCCTCCGCCGAGGTCGACGTCGGCTTCTCGGTCGAGAAGGGCAAGCGCGCGATCGGCGGCGACGAGGGCTGGATGGAGGTGCTCGGCAGCGGCATGGTCCACCCGCGCGTGATCGCCAATTGCGGGCTCGACCCGAACGAATGGCAAGGTTTCGCCTTCGGCTGCGGGATCGATCGGCTGGCGATGCTGAAATACGGCATCGACGACCTGCGCCCGATGTTCGAGGCCGACACGCGCTGGCTGCACCATTACGGCTTCGCCGCGCTCGACGTGCCCACCCTGTCGGGCGGCGTCGGCACCCCCGCCTGATTTTCCTTCAGCTTTCGAGACACACCGATGAAATTCACGCTCTCCTGGCTCAAGGATCATCTCGACACGAGCGCGGAGCTCGATGCGATCGTCGCCGCGCTCACCCGCGTCGGGCTCGAGGTGGAAGGGGTCGAGAACCCGGCCGCGCGGCTGCGCGGCTTCCGCGTCGCGCGCGTCCTCACCGCCGCGCCGCACCCGCAGGCGGACAAGCTCCAGGTGCTCACGGTCGAGGCCGGTCCCGAGGTCAACGGCGGCGCGCCGCTCCAGGTGGTGTGCGGCGCGCCCAACGCGCGCGCCGGACTGGTCGGCGTGTTCGGCACCGCGGGCGCGACCGTCCCCGCCAACGGCATGGTGCTGCGCGTCGCCGCGATCCGCGGGGTCGAGTCGAACGGCATGATGTGCTCGTCGCGCGAGCTCGAGCTCGGCGACGACCATAACGGCATCATCGAGCTGCCCGCCGACGCGCCGGTCGGCGCCACCTTCGCGGATTATGCCGGGTTGGACGACGCGGTGATCGACGTCTCCGTCACGCCCAACCGCCCCGACTGCATGGGCGTGCGCGGCATCGCGCGCGACCTCGCCGCGGCAGGGCTCGGCACGCTCGTGCCGCTGGCCGTGCCACAGCTGCCCGGCGAGGGCGCCGGCCCGGACGTGCGGATCGAGGATCCCGCGGGCTGCCCCGCCTTCTACGCACAAGCGGTCTCTGGTCTCGCCAACAGCGAGTCGCCCGAGTGGATGCGGCGTCGCCTCCGTGCGATCGGGCAGAAGCCGATCTCGACCTTGGTCGACATCACCAACTACCTGACGGTCGATCTCGGCCGCCCGCTGCACGTCTATGATCGCGCTACTTTGTCGGGCGGTCTCGTGGCGCGCCAGGCACGCGAGGGCGAGAGCGTCACGGCACTGAACGGCAGAACCTACACGCTCGCCGCGGGCATGACCGTGATCGCCGACGATGTCGCGGTACACGACATTGGCGGCATCATGGGCGGCGCGCACTCGGGCGTGTCGGCGGCAACCACCGACGTCATTATCGAGTGCGCCTATTTCGCGCCGGACGCGATCGCGCGCACCGGTCAGGCGCTCGCGCTGACCAGCGACGCGCGCCAGCGGTTCGAGCGTGGCGTCGACCCGGCGTTCCTCGACGATGGTCTCGCCATCGCCACCTTCCTCGTTCAGAAATATTGCGGCGGCACCGCGAGCACGGTCACGCGCGCGGGCGAGCCGCCGGTGGCGATGCCCCGTTATGCGTACGACCCGGCGCGCGCCGCGACGCTCGGCGGCCTCGACGTGCCCGCCGAGCGCCAGCGTGCGATCCTCAAGTCGCTCGGCTTCACCGTCTCGCCCGAGTGGCAGGTCACCCCGCCGACCTGGCGCCCCGACGTCGACGGCACCGCCGACCTGGTCGAGGAGGTGATCCGCGTCGAGGGGCTCGACCGCGTCGAGTCGGTCGCGCTGCCGCGCCTCGCCGGGGTCGCGCGTCCGACCGCTACCGCCGAGCAGAAGATCGAGCGCCGCGTCCGCCGCGCCGCTGCGGCGCGCGGGCTCGACGAAGCGGTGACATGGAGCTTCGTCGCGGAGCGCCACGCCGCGGTGTTCGGCGGTGGCGCCTGGACGCTCGCCAACCCGATCAGCGAGGAGCTCAAGGTGATGCGGCCGTCGCTGCTGCCCGGGCTGCTCGCCGCGGCCGAGCGCAACCTGCGCCAGGGCAGCGACAGCGTGCGCTTGTTCGAGCTGGGCCGGCGCTACCTCGCCAAGGACGGCGTGCCGCACGAGCGCGCCACGCTCGGCATCGTGCTGGCCGGAGACCGCCGCGCGCGCGGCTGGCGCGAGGGGAAGGCCGCCGGGTTCGACGCCTATGACGCCAAGGCGGAGGCGCTCGCGCTGCTCGCCGCGGCGGGAGCACCGGTCGACAATCTCCAGGTGATGGGCGAGGCGGGCGACGCCTTCCACCCCGGCCGCTCGGGGACGCTGCGGCTCGGCCCCAAGACGGTGCTGGCGGCGTTCGGCGCAGTCCATCCCGCGGTGCTGCGCGCCTTTGATCTCTCCGGCCCGGTCGCCGCGGTCGAGCTGTACCTCGACTCGCTGCCGGCGAAGCGCGGCGCGGGCTTCATGCGCCCGGCCTATGCGCCCCCCGCGCTTCAGCCGGTGCGGCGCGACTTCGCCTTTCTCGCTCCCGCCACGCTCGCCGCCGAGGCGCTGACGCGCGCGGCGAAGGGGGCCGACAAGGCCGCGGTGGTGCGCGCGCGCGTGTTCGACGTGTTCACCGGCACCGGCGTGCCCGAGGGGCAGAAGTCGGTCGCGCTGGAGGTGGTGCTCCAGCCCGCCGACAAAAGTTTCACCGATGCCGAGCTCAAGGCGATCGCCGACAAGGTGGTCGCCGCGGCGGGCAAATTGGGAGCAACCCTGCGTGGCTGAGTGGATCCGACTGTCGAACGGAATGCTGGGCGCGGCGATCGACCCGCATGGCGCGCAGCTCTCGTCGCTCACCGACGCCGAGGGGCGCGAGCTGATGACCGACGCCGACCCGCGCTTCTGGACCGGGCGCGCGCCGATCCTCTTCCCGGTGGTGGGCGCGCCTTTCGGCGAGACGATCCGCGTCGACGGCGTCGACTATCCGATGCGCAAGCACGGCTTCGCGCGGCGCAGCGACTTCGCGGTGATCGAGGCGACGCCGACGCGCGCGGTGTTCGCGCTGACCGACGACGCCGCGACCCGCGCGCAATACCCCTTCGCCTTCCGGCTCGAGCTAGCCTACACGCTCGACGGCGCGACGCTGGCGATCGAGGCGACGGTCGCCAATCCCGCGAACGTGCCGCTGCCGGCGAGCTTCGGCTTCCACCCCGCCTTCGCCTGGCCGCTCCCCTATGGCCAAAAGCGCGGCGACCACCGCATCGTCTTCGCCGTGGACGAGCCGGCGCGGCTGCGCAGCATTGCCGCGGACGGCACGATCGCGGCGGCGACGGTCGCCTCTTCGCTCGACGGGCGCGTGCTGCGGCTCGACGACGCGCTGTTCGCACATGACGCGTTGGTGTGGGACGAGCTGGTGTCGCAGTCGGTGCGCTACGGCGCGGCCGAAGGTCCGCAGCTGGAGATCGCTTTCCCGGACACGCCCAAGCTGGGGATCTGGACCAAGCCGGGCGCGGCGTTCGTGTGCGTCGAGCCGTGGCACGGCATCGCCGATCCCGAGGGCTATAGCGGCGAGTATCGCGACAAGCCGGGCGTGTTCGAGGTGGCGCCCGGGGGCGAGAAGCGCATCACGATGAGCGTAACGCTGGTGGGGTGAGCGGGGGCGCTCTCCCCCTCTACTAGCGTCTTCCTGAACTTGTTTCAGGATCTACCGTGCCGCGTGATCAGCGGCGGCGGTTCGCACGGTGAAGTGAATCCTGAAACGAGTTCAGGATGACGCTAGTGGGAAAGGGCAGTGACCTCCTGCCGTCAGCGCCAGGCAGCCGCGTCTCTGACCCTATTTGGTTCGTGCTCCGGCGCACGCCGGAGCCCAGAGCCACGCAACGCAGCGCTCGTCGACCTGGGCTCCTGCCCGCGCAGGAGCACCAGGACGATGGACAGCCTCAGCCGTCATAGTCGGCGCCGAGATTCTGGTTGCGCGGCGGGGCGACCGCGGTGAGGCGCAGCGCCTCGGCCGAGGCGGCGAGGCTGCCGATCGCATCGGCCTCTTCCTCGTCGTCGATCTGGACGCGTTGCAGGCTCTGCACGACCGACTCGTGGAGCTCGTCCGGCTTGACCGTTTCCTCGGCGATCTCGCGCAGCGCGACCACCGGGTTCTTGTCGCGATCGCGGTCGATCGTCAGCTCGGCGCCGCCCGACACCTGCCGCGCGCGCTGGGCGGCGAGCAGGACGAGATCGAAGCGGTTCGGGATCTTGTCGACGCAATCCTCGACGGTGACGCGCGCCATCTCGCGTATCCTCTTGTCGGAAACTCAGGGAAGGGTGCGCATCTAGTCGAGCACCGGCGAGCCGTCAAGGAAGCCGGCAGCGGCGCCCTTCCGCTTCGCGGTAGCTGGCCGCCGCGCGCTTGCCCGCTGCGCCCCAAGCCGGCATCTGGGACGCATGGACGACGCGCCGGCGCAGCCGACCTTCACCGTCGACGGCAATCGGCTGACGCTGCTCGACACCGGGCCGCGCCGGCTGGAAGGCCTGATCGCGCTGATCGACCGCGCGCGCCACTCGCTGCGCGTCCTCTACTACATCTACGCTGACGACGACTCGGGCCGCCGCGTCAACGCCGCGCTCGCCGCCGCGGCGGGGCGCGGCGTCCGTGTCGCCCTGGTCGTCGACGGGTTCGGCAGTGACGCCGCCGACCCCGAGTTCTTCGCGCCGCTCGAAGCGGCGGGCGTGTCGGTGTGCCGTTTCTCGCCGCGGCTGGGGCGGCGCTACCTGCTGCGCAACCACCAGAAGCTCGCGCTCGCCGACGCCGAGACCGACGAGGCCCGGATCATCATCGGCGGGTTCAATATCGAGGACGATTATTTCGGCACCCCGCGCGAACAGGCGTGGCGCGACCTCGGTCTGTTGGTCGAGGGCTCCGCCGCGGCGCGGATGGCCGGCTATTTCGACGCGCTGGAGCAGGGCATCCACGGCGGCAGCCGGGTGCGCCGGCTCAATCGCGCGCTGGCGCGGTGGAGCGAGGATGAGGGCAAGCTGCGCTGGCTGATCGGCGGGCCGACGCGCGAGCTGTCGCCCTGGGCGCGCGCGATCCGCGACGACATGCGGCGGGCGACCCGGATCGACGTGATCGCGGGCTATTTCACGCCGAGCCCGACCTTGCTGCGCGCGCTCGATCGCGCCGGTCGCCGCGCGGCCGAGGTGCGCGTCGTCACGGCATCCCAGTCGGACAACAACGTCACCATCGCGGCGGCGCGATTTACCTACGCCGGCCTGCTGCGGCGGGGCGTGCGCGTGTTTGAATATGCCGCCACCAAGCTGCACACCAAGCTGTACGTGGTCGACGACGCCACCTGGATCGGCAGCGCCAACCTCGACATGCGCAGCCTGTTCATCAATCTCGAGCTGATGCTGCGGATCGACGACGCCGCCTTCGCCGCGCACGCGCGCGCCTATGTCGACGGCGAGATCGCGCAGTCCGCCGCGATCACGCCCGAGGCCTATCGCGCCGCGACCGGCTGGTGGCAGCGCGCCAAGCAGTTCGTCGCCTATCTGCTCACCGCGGTGGCCGACCCCGCGATCTCGCGCGGGCTCAACTGGGGGATCGACGAGGAGTGATCGCTCGGGCGACGACGGGGAAGCGGCCGCACCGCGCCCCGGCGGTTGCCGGAACACGGTGCAGCGCGGCGCGCCTCAGAACTTGGCGCGGACGCCGAAATTGTAGCGCGCGCCGGTCTCCTGCTGGAGCAGGTAACGCTCCTTGATCGCCGACCATTCGTCGATGAACTCGTTCGTCACGTTCACACCCTGCAGATAGACCTGGAAGTTGGGCGTAAGGTCGTATGACACGTTGAAATCGAGCTGGCCGTAGGAGGAGCGGTTGCGCGGCCGCGACTGGCTGTCGCGGCAATTGCGCAGATAGTCCGAGCGCCAGTTGTACGACGCGCGTGCCGAGATGCCGTACTTCTCGTAGAAGACGCTGCCGTTGGCGGAGTGCGGCGACAGGCCGTTGTAGCCGCACTGGAAGTCCGCCAGCACCTGGTCGCGCTCGGCGCTGCTGGCGACATAGGTGTAATTGCCGGTGACGCCGAAACCGCCGACGAAGCCGCCCAGTGCGTCGAACGAATATTGCGCACCGACCTCGATACCCTTGATCGTTCCGCTCTGGCCGTTGCGCGTGCGCGTATCCTGATAGACGCGGTCGAATCGTTCGACCGGCAGCGTCTGCAGCTCGAGGAAGTCCGACAGGTCCTTATAGAAGCCGCCGACGCTGATGTAGCTGACCCGCGACAGATACCATTCCAGCGACAGGTCGTAGTTGGTCGAGCGGAACGGCAGCAGGTTGGGGTTGCCGCCCGACGACAGCGGCACCGCGATGCGGCCGCCGTAATCGTTGTTGACGCCCAGGTCGGTCAGCGTCGGGCGCGTGATCGTCTGCGAGAAGGCGGCTCGCGCGATCAGCTTCTCGGTCAGGTTGTACTTGATGTTGGCCGAGGGCAACGCGTTGACGTAGCTGCTGCGCACCGCGATCGCGGTGGCCGGACCGTAGGTATATTGCAGCGTATCGTCGCCGGGCGTGTTCCGGATGCCGGTGACGGGCGTGTCGAAGCCCGAGGAGAGCACCTGGGTGCGGATCACGCGCACGCCGGCATTGCCGGTCCAGCGCTCGTTGCCGAAGTTCATGGCGATATAGCCGGCGGTCAACCGCTCCTGCACGTTGACCGTGCCGCGCAGCTGCTCGCGCACGCCGAACGGCCCGCCGTCGAGCGCCAGTGCCTGTGCCGCGAACGCTGCCTGCTCCTGCGGCGTACGGCCGTTGGACGGAATGTTGAGCGTCGCGGGATCATTGAGATAGGCAAGGAACGCCTGGGGATCGACCTGGAACAGCGACGGCGGGATGTTTTGCCCGCCGCCGAGCAGGTCGCCCCACTCGTACGGCTGGAGCAACCCCGCCGCGATCGGCACCTGATAGCCGCAATAGGTGCAGTTCGAGTCGCTGTTGTTGAACGAGCGGTTGATCTTGCGCCGCTCGGTATAGGATCCGCCGATCGTGACGTTGCGCAGGATCGAGCCGTCGACGTCCCATTTGGTGTCGAGATGATATTCGGAACCGCGGTCGCGCGAGCGGTTGGCGTCGATTCCCATGTAATGCAGACGCATTAGGTCGGGATTGTTGATGATGTTGTTGTCATAGGAGATCGACGGGATGCCTTTGCCGCCGTCGAGCGAGAACTGGTAGCTGTAGGGCAGCAGCGCCCCATAGACGTAATAAGCGTTGGGCGATCGACGGTTGGCGCCGGTAGTGGAGGCGTCGAAACGCAGCTCGACATTCTCCGCCGGGTTCCACTTGACGTTGGCACCGATCTGATAGCTGTCCGACTTGCGGTTGGTCGTGTTGAAGACGTGGTCGATCTTCGCGTTGACGCCGTTGTTGGTCAGCGTCGGGTTGGCGGCGAGGAACTGTGGATTCTGCGCGATGAAGTCGCGGCCCAGCATGGTGAGGCCGGTGGCGGTGTTGGTGCCGTCGAAGGTCGGCTGGTAATAAGGCGCGGCCATGAAGTTATCGAGCCGGCGCGTCACGCCCGAGATGTTGAAGCGCGAGTAGATGCCGTCGACGCTGATCTCGAGATTGTCCGTCGGCCTGAACTGCACCGCGCCCGAGACGTTGATCCGCTCGCGCTCTTCCTGCGCGCGCTGGTAATAGACGCTTTGCGGCAGGTTGGCGTTGCCGGTGATTGGGTAACGCGAATCCGATCCCCTGATCAGCGTCGGCGCGCCGCCGATTGTCTGGACGATGTCGGGGCGGCCGTTGATCCAGCCGTCGATCGCGATGGTGTCGGTCTGGCTCTTGCGCTTGGTGTACGAGCCCGCGAGCAGCACGCCGAAGGTCTTGTCGGGATTGGTGTAGGAGGCGGTCGCGGCGAGGTCGGGCGTGACCTGCTCGCGCGAGCGATCGTAGATGCCGCCGATCTGCGCCGCGGCGTGGAAGCCGCTGCGACCCTCTAGCGGGCGCGCGGTGATGATGTTGACCGTCGCGCCGATGCCGCCTTCCTGGAGCTCGGGCACGCTCGACTTGAAGACGTCGGTACGCTGGATCATGTTCGACGACAGCACGTCGAACGAGAACTCACGGCCGGCATTGTCGGTGGCCATCACGCGACCGTTGACCAGCACGGTGTTGAACTCCGGCCCGAGCCCGCGCACCGTGATGAACTGACCCTCGCCGCCCGAGCGGTCGATCGCGACGCCGGTGATGCGCTGGAGCGACTCGGCGATGTTGGCGTCTGGGAATTTGCCGACGTCGACCGCGCTGATCGAGTCGACGATCTGATTGGCCTCGCGCTTCACCTGCGCCGAGGAGCTGAGGCTCGCGCGGATGCCGGTGACGACGATGTCGGCGGTCGGCGTCTCGGCGGTTGGCGCACCCGCGGCGTCCTGCGGTGCGTCGGCGGCGGCATCGGCCGGCGCCGCGCTCGCGGCGGGCGGCGCCGCGGCAGCCTGCGCACAGGCCAGTGACGGCAGCGAGCATCCGCCGCCCAGGACGGCCAGAATCCACCACGACCTCATGTTATCTCTCCCGATCTTTTCTTCGTCTCGTTGCCGCCGGGCGACGCGCGCTCTGCGCATCGCGACATGCACATGCGCCCGTCCTCCCGGCGGGCCGACCCATGCCGCGGACCCCGCCAGCAGCAACGCCGATGCGGTAGATCAAAGCTGTGGCGCGACGGAATGAATTGTTAGCGCGACCAATTGACGAAAGTGAATGTTCTCAAGAATTCATCAAAGTAACGCGGTGCAGCGCGCGTGGTTACTGCCACACTGCTTCGCTCCAGGCCGCAGCATCGTCCTGCGCCGCGATCAGCGCGAGCCCATGCGCGATCGAGGTGAGCTCGCCCCCTGTGGCGATCCGGTCCACGCCGAACCGCGCTTCGAACAACGCGCGCACCGCCGGGACTAGCGAGGTGCCTCCGGTCAGGAACACGCGGTCGATCGCCGCCTCGCCGACTCCCGCGAGCGCCAGCGCGCGATCGAGCGTCGCTGCGATCCGCGCCACGTCGTCAGCGATCCATGTCTCGAACTCGGCGCGGGTCACGTCCTCGTCGATCACCACGCCCTCGCCCGCGAAGGTGAAGCGCGCGCGCTCGGCCTGGCCCAGCGCGCGCTTGAGCTGGCCGACCGCGTCGTACAGCGCATAGCCCTGCTCGTGCTCGATCAGCGCGATCATCCGCGCGATCGCCTCCGGGTCGACCGCGCTGCGGCGCAGCTTGTCGAGTTCGGCGAGCGTCCGGCGATTGCGCATCAGCGCCAGCCGCGACCAGTCGGCAAAATCGGTGAACCAGCCGCCCGGGATCTCCAGCAGCTTGTCGAACGAGCGGTAGCGTCCGCCCTTGCCGAGCAGCGGCAGCACCAGCTTGTCGACGATGCGCGCGTCGAACCGGTCGCCCGCCAAGCCGATGCCGGCATGCGCGAGCGGGGTGCAGCGCCGCGCGACGCCGGGCGCGGCGACATGCACCACCGAGAAGTCGCTCGTGCCGCCGCCGAAGTCCGCCACCAGCAGCGTCGCGGCGCGGGAAAGCGCACTGGCGTCGGCATAGGCCGCAGCCAGCGGCTCGTAGACGTAATGGATCTCGCGCGCGGCACCGGCGAACATCGCATCGTAGCGCTGCCGCGCCAGCGCGACGTCCGGGCGCCCGCCCGCGAAGGTGACCGGCCGGCCGACCACGAGCCGGTCGACGCGCTCGAACGCGCCGCCACCCGCGCGCGCCAGCTCGGCCAGGAACATCCGCCCGAGTTCCTCGAAGGTGAAGCGCTTCTCGAACACCGGCGCGGTGTCGAACGAGGCGCTGGCGGCGACCGACTTGAACGACTGCAGGAAGCGGCTGTCCGCCGGAAATTCGAGATATTCGCGGATAGCGGCGGGTCCGCCCGCGATCGCGAGCCCACCGCGCACCGCCTCGTCGTGCCAGAAGCACAGGGCGGTGCGGAACACCGCGGCATCGCCGCCGAGTGGCAGCAGCACGGGGTCGGCATCGCCGCGCGCGACCGCGGCGACGGTGTTGGTGGTACCGAAATCGAGGCCAAGCGCGGTCATGCCATCCTCCAGGTCGCGCGGGAGGCGTGCCGTATCGCCCCGCGCGGCGCATCGCCAGCCCCCATGGCGGCGGGTCCGCTGACGGTGGCGCCCCGCGCGCGGGCTTCCCCGCGAGGCTGCGATAGGTTAGCGCCGACGCCATGCCCGCGACCCACAAGTGCGACCTGGCGATCGTCGGCGGCGGATTGGCCGGCGCGCTGATCGCGCTCGCGGTCCACGCGCGCCATCCCCTGCTCGACGTGCGGCTGATCGAGGCCGGCGAGCGCATCGGTGGCAACCATCTGTGGTCGTTCTTCGGCGGCGACGTCGCGCGCGGCGACCGTCACCTCGTCGCCCCGCTCGTGGCGCATGGCTGGTCCAGCTATGACGTGCGCTTCCCAACGCACGCGCGCCACCTCGCCCAGGCCTATTACACCGTCCGCTCCGGCGGGCTCGACGCGCATGCGCGCGCCGCGCTGCCCGCCCGCACGCTGATGACCGGGCGGCGCGTGCTGGCGTGCAGCCCCAGCGCGGTGGTGTTCGCCGACGGCGAGCGGCTGACCGCGAGCGGGGTGATCGACGCGCGCGGCGCGGGCGACCTCGCGACGCTGGCCTGCGGCTGGCAGAAGTTCGTCGGCCACGAGCTGCGCACCGCCGCCCCGCACGGCATCTCCCGTCCGGTGGTGATGGACTCGACGGTGCCGCAGCTCGACGGCTATCGCTTCGTCTACCTGCTGCCCTTCGCCTCCGACCGTCTGCTGGTGGAGGACACCTATTACAGCGACACGCCCGCGCTCGACGCCCCGACGCTCGCGGCGCGGGTGGAATCCTATGCCGCAGACCAGGGCTGGACGATCGCGGAGACGCTCCACCGTGAACACGGCGTGCTGCCGGTGGTCTATGGCGGCGACTTCGACGCTTATTGGCGCAGCGGCGGGAGCAAGCTGGCCAAGGCGGGCGTTCGGGCGGGACTGTTCCATCCCACCACCGGCTATTCGCTGCCGGACGCGGTGCGGCTGGCGCAGCTGATCGCGGCGCAGCATGACTTCTCGGGTGCGGCGCTCCACGATCTAACCTATGCTTATGCGGCGCGGCTGTGGGCGGCGCGGCGCTTCTATCGGATGCTCGACCTCATGCTCTTCAAGGCCGCCGACCCCGACCAGCGCTATCGCGTGCTGGAACGCTTCTATCGCCTGCCCGCGCCGCTGGTGGCGCGTTTCTACGCGGCGCAATCGACCGCGCTCGACAAGATGCGCGTGCTGAGCGGGCGACCGCCGGTGCCACTCGGCCGCGCGATCACCGCGCTGCGGGGGGCGGCATGACCCGCGCGGTGGTGGTCGGCGCCGGTTTCGGCGGACTCGCGCTGGCGATCCGGTTGCAGTCGGCCGGGGTCGAGACGGTCGTGCTCGAGTCACGCGACAAGCCCGGCGGGCGCGCCTATGTGTGGCAGCGCGACGGCTTCACCTTCGATGCCGGGCCGACCGTGATCACCGACCCGGCCTGTCTCGAGGAATTGTGGGCGCTCTCCGGCCAGACCATGGCGAGCGACGTCACGCTGGAGGCGGTGCAGCCCTTCTACCGGCTCAACTGGCCTGACGGGACGAACTTCGACTATACCAACGACGATCAGGTGCTGCGCGCCGAAATCGCCAAGCTCAACCCCGCCGACGTCGCGGGCTATGCGCGCTTCCTCGACTATTCCGCCGGCGTGTACCGCGAGGGCTATGAGAAGCTCGGCCACGTCGCCTTCCTCGACTTCGCGTCGATGATCAAAGCGGCGCCCGCGCTGGCCAAATACCAGGCGTGGCGATCGGTCTACTCGATCGTCTCGAAGTACGTGGCCGACGAGCGGCTGCGCCAGGCGTTGTCGTTCCACACCTTGCTCGTCGGCGGCAATCCGATGACGACCAGCGCGATCTACGCGCTGATCCACAAGCTGGAGCGCGACGGCGGCGTGTGGTTCGCGCGCGGCGGCACCAACCGGCTGATCGCGGGCATGGTGGCGCTGTTCGAGCGACTGGGCGGTACGCTGCGGCTCAACGACGCCGTGACTCGGATCGAGACGCTGGGCGACCGCGTCACCGCGGTGGAGACCGCCAGCGGGTGGAGCACGCCCACCGACATGCTCGCCGCCAACGCCGACATCCTCCACGTCTACCGCGACCTGTTGCCCGGCTCGGGTGCGGCCAAGCGCACCGCGGCGCGGCTCGAGCGCAAACGCTACTCGCCCTCGCTGTTCGTGGTGCATTTCGGGATCAAGGGCACGTGGCCCGGCATCCCGCACCACATGATCCTGTTCGGCCCGCGCTATAAGGGGCTGCTCGACGACATCTACGACCATGGCGTGCTGAGCGAGGACTTCTCGCTCTACCTCCACCACCCGACCGTGACCGACCCGAGCCTGGCGCCCGAGGGCTGCTCGACCTTCTACGCGCTCGCGCCGGTGCCGCACATGGGCAAGTACACGGGCGACTGGGAGACGGTGCGCCCGATCCTGGAGAAGCGCATTCTCGACGAGGTCGGGCGCCGGCTGATCCCCGACATCCACGACCGCATCGTGACCAAGTTCAGCTATGCCCCGACCGACTTTGCGGCGGACCTGAACGCGCATCTCGGCAGCGCCTTCTCGCTCGAGCCGGTGCTGACGCAAAGCGCCTATTTCCGCGTCCACAACCGCGACGACGCCATCCCCAACCTGTATTTCGTCGGCGCGGGCACGCATCCGGGTGCCGGGATCCCGGGCGTGGTCGGGAGCGCCAAGGCGACTGCGGCGCTGATGCTGGGGGGCTAGGCCCAGATCGCCTCAGCCGCGCGACAGATGGCACTCAGCATGCGACGGCGCAGCAGTCCGCTGATCGGACGTATGACGCACCAATAAGGCGCGAAGCGAAGGAGCGCAGCGCGGTCGGCGTAGGCGACGCGTGTCTCGGTTATCAACTCGACCCGTTGTTCACTGATCGGTCTGACCGCCAGGCTCAGCGCCAACTTGACTGTTCCCGGGTCGCGCTGCGCCAAGAAAGCCGACGCATCGGCCAACGGCACCAACTCGATCGACGGGCGCCATAGCCGACCGGCGAGCCCATAGACGATCTCGTCGGGCACTTCCTCAATCAGTGTAAAACTTTCGATGTCGAAGCGTGACTCCAGCCGTTGTGATGTCCGCCCCGACCGGAACCGAACGATCCGCGTGATGTCGCGCAAGGCGATCAAACGCCGGAAGAGTGCGTCGTCCTCAGGCTTGAAGGAACGAGCCGCGGCGATGACGGCTGCCACAGGTGCTTTGCTCTCGCGGCTGTGACGCTCCCGGAACAGGCCGGCGACGCGGGAGAGCGCCACGACGCGATCGACGTCCGCCACCCCGGCGTACCGCGCCACCGCTTCGTCCGTGCCGACCGGCGGGTTGGCGAGTGGGTCGTCCGTTACGAGTCGGGCGGCATCGCCGCGCGCTGGGACTCGGTCACGCTGGTACCGGTCGGCGGCGGGGACGGTCGTCCGCCGCGCTACGTGGCGCGCTCGGGTGACGACTGCACTGTCCCCGCTGCCGCACCGCACCGCTGACCGCCGGCCGGCCAAGCGCGCCATTGCTCCGCCCGCGCGCTTCCCCTAGCGATCGCGGCATGAAGCGCCTCGCCATCTACTGCGGCTCCGCCACCCCCGCCGATCCCTTCTACCTCGAGCTCGCGCGCGAGGTCGGCCGCGGCCTCGCCGAGCGCGGTATCGGGGTGGTCTACGGCGGCGGGCGGCTCGGGCTGATGGGTGCGATCGCCGATTCGGCGCTGGCCGCGGGCGGCGAGGTGATCGGCGTGATCCCGCAGGCGCTGGTCGATGCCGAGGTGGCGCACCGCGGCCTGACCGAGCTCCACGTCGTGCCGGGCATGCACCAGCGCAAGCAACTGTTCACCGATCTGGCCGACGGCTTCGTCACGCTGCCCGGCGGCACCGGCACGATGGATGAATTGTGGGAGGCGCTGAGCTGGGCGCAGCTCGGCTATCACGCCGACCCGGTCGGGCTGCTCAACGCGCGGGGCTATTACGACGAACTCGTCGCCTTCTGGGCGAAGATGGGCGAGGTCGGCTTCCTGCGCGCGCAGCATCGCGACCTGCTGATCGTCGCGGACACGCTCGACTCGCTCCTCGATGCCATGGCGGCGCACGCGCCGACCCAGCCGATCGTCCGCATGGCCGCCAGCGACCTGTGAGCGGCCGCGCGTGACCGACCCGCGCGCTGCGCTGGTGGCGACGGCGCGCGACTCGATCGCGCGTGGCTCGAAGAGCTTCGCCGCCGCGTCGCAGCTGTTCGCGCCTCAGGTGCGCGAGCGCGCGTGGCTGCTCTACGCCTGGTGCCGCCGCTGCGACGATCTCGTCGACGGCCAGGATCACGGCCATGACCGCCACGCCGTCGCCGACGCCCCGGCGCGGGTGGCGGAGGTGCGCCGGCTCAGCGCCGCCGCGCTCGCGGGCGAGGCGACCGGCGATCCCGCCTTCGACGCGCTTGGCGTGGTCGCGCGCGAGACGCGGCTGCCGCACCGCTTCGTCACCGACCTGATCGACGGGTTCCAGCTCGATGCCGACGACTGGCGTCCGCGCTCCGAGGCCGACCTGTACCGTTATTGCTACCATGTCGCCGGCGCGGTCGGCTGCATGATGGCGGTGGTGATGGGGGTGCCACCCGAGCACGAGGCGACGCTCGACCGCGCCTGCGACCTCGGCCTCGCCTTCCAGCTCGCCAATATCGCGCGTGACATCGAGGAGGATGACCGGGTGGCGCGCTGCTACCTGCCCGACGAGTGGCTCGCCGAAATGGACGTGCCGCCGGGCCAGCATATGAAGCCGCCGTTCCGCGATCGGCTGGTGGTGCTGGCACGGCGGCTGGCGACGCGCGCCGAGCTGCACGAGGCGAGCGCGCGGGTGGGCACCAAGGCGCTGTCGTACCGCTCGGCCTGGGCGGTGCTGGCGGCGGCGGGGATCTATGGCGACATCGCGCGCCGGGTGGCATCGCGGGGCGCGCACGCCTGGGACCATCGCGTCACGACGAGCAAGCGCGAGAAGCTCACATGGATCGCGCGCGCGGGCTGGCAGGCGGCGCGCCGCGGCGCGATTGCGGACACCGCGCGCGACCCGCGGCTGTGGACCCGCCCGCGCTAGTCGCGGCGCGATCCGGCAACATCGGGTCGGACCAGCGTTTCTTGCCCCGCATGCTCTGGGCTCGCGCGCTTGGCCGCGCTACAACCTGCGTTATCAAGCCACTGGAGCCGCTCCTCATGCGCATCGCCGTCCTCGCCGCCGTCTCCGCCACGCTCGCGCTGGCCGCCCCCGCGGCGGCGACGCTCGCGCCCGGCGCAAAGGCGCCCGATTTCACCACGCGCGGCGCGATCGCGGGCAAGGTGGTGCCGATCAGCCTTCGCGAGCAGCTGCGCCGCGGCCCCGTGGTGCTGTACTTCTTCCCCGCCGCCTTCACCTCGGGCTGCAACGCCGAGGCGCGCGCCTTCGCCGAGAAGGTCGATGCGTTCCGCGCCGCGGGCGCGACCGTGATCGGCATGTCGGCGGACAATGTCGCGGACCTGCAGCGCTTCTCCTCGAGCGAGTGCGCCGGCAAGTTCGCGGTGGCGAGCGCGGGCCCCAAGGTCGTCGCCGGCTATGACGTCGCGCTGGGCCGCGCGGTGAAGGGCAAGAGCGTCACCAGCCGCACCAGCTATGTCATCGGACGCGACGGCAAGGTGCTGTTCGTCCACGACGACATGAACCCGGCCGAGCATGTCGCGCTGACGCTCGCCGCGGTGCAGAAGCTCAAGCGGGGCTGACCGGCCCGTGGCCCGGCGCGGTGAACGCCGAGTCACGATATCTTAGCGAGTCGCGCGCTAGCGTTCCCTTCCGGCGGGCCGCGCGCGCCGCGGCGCTGCGCCGGCGGGCGCAGCCGTGGCGGACGGGCGGTCCGGGAGCCGGTTGGGGACACACGGGTGGCGAGCAAGGCAGTCGACGTGCGGCAGGCGACGGCGGGTGACCGCTTGTTCACCCGTGTCGGCGCGTTCCTGGCGGCGCACCGGCTCAGCCCCGACCCGCACCATTACGCCTTCGCCTATGAGGTGATCGCGCATCCCCAAGGGCTCATCGCCAAGCGCGTCGCCGAACTGACCGACGGCGGTGTGCGGCTCACCGTGCGCGACATCGAGCAGCTCGGCGGCACCCCCCTCGGCGGAGCGCCGGCGGCGCTCGCCGGCGACGCCGAGGTGACCGCCGATGCCGCCACGCAGGAAGCGATGATCGAGCGCGTGCTCCATCAGCTCGACGGCTTCGGCGACACGATGCGCACCGCGCACGCAGAGGCCAATGACTTCGGCCGCGACCTGGCGCGGTCGGCGGCGCAGATGCGCGACGTCGGCGCGGACGCGGGAGTGGAGGAGATCAGCCGGCTGACCGCGGCGATGATCGAGCGCGTCCAGCGCGCCGAGGCGAAGCTGGAGAGCACGCGACGCGAGACCGAGGAACTGCGCGCCGCGCTTGACGAGGCGCGCGGCTCGGCGCGCACCGATCCGCTCACCGAATTGCCCAACCGCCGTGCCTTCGACGAGGCGTTCGCCGCGCTCGCGCCGGACGCGCGGGTCACGCTGGCGATGTGCGACATCGACCATTTCAAGCGGATCAACGACAGCTTCGGCCATCCGGTCGGCGATCGCGTGATCCGCACCGTGGCACGCACGCTCGCGGACGAAGGCGGCTGCCTGGTGGCGCGCTACGGCGGCGAGGAATTCGCAATGCTGTTCGAGAACGTCACGCCGGAGCAGGCGGCGGTGCGGATCGACCGCGTGCGCCAGCATATCGGCGAGCGCCGGCTCCGCGTGCGCGAGACGGGCGAGCCGATCGGCACGGTCTCGTTCTCCGCCGGCGTGACCGATGGCCTGGCGCGCGAGGGCCGCACCGCGCTGGTGGCGCGCGCCGACGCCGCGCTGTATCGCGCCAAGGAACAGGGCCGCGCCCGGACGATCACCGCGTGCTGAGGCCGATCCGCCAGCTCTGCTGACGATGGTGCGTGGGGCAGCGCGGCTGCGCCTTTCCGCTGCAGTCCCTGCCTGCGGCGATACACGATGGGTCAGGTAAGCGCGTCGGCACGTTCCCTGCCGCGCGGACCAAGGGATCGCCATTTCTCCGGGAGGGCGTCGCGCGCAAGAAGGCGCTCGGTATCCAAGTCGAACCACCGGCGTGCTCCTGCGGACGCAGCAGCCCAGAGCCGCGAGCGTCATCCCTTCGGCGCTGGGCTCGGCGTCCGCCGGAGCACGTCCCCGCTCATGGAGATCAGGCGCTAGCGCTCGCGCTCCAGCGCGCGGGTCACGTCGGGTGCGCCGACCGCGCGCAGCAGGTCTCCGGCGCCATAAGGCTTGGACAGCAGCAGAACGCCCTCGGCCGCGGCCCCCGCCCCGGCGATGTCACCGCTGGCGACGACGATGCGGATCTCCGGACGAAGCGCGCGCGCGCGCTCCGCCAGCGCCAGGCCCGAGCTGCCGGGAAGGTGGATGTCGGTGATCAGCACGTTGATGGGCGCGGTCTGCAGCGCTGCCATCGCCTCCTCCGCGCTGCCGGCCTCGATCACCACCTGCCCGGCCTCCTGCAGCACCTCGGCGGTGGCGGAGCGGATCATCACGTCGTCCTCGACCAGCAGCACGGTCGCGCCCGCCGCGGGGGCGGGTGCGGGCGCGCGCACGAGCGGCGTCGCGGCGGTCGACGGCAGCGCGACGCGCTGGCGCTGATTGGCGAGCACGTGCCGGATCTTCCGCGCCAGCGCCTCGCGCGTATAGGGCTTGGACAGCAGTTCGACGCCGGCGTCGAGCCGCCCGCCATGAACGATCGAATTCTCGGTATAGCCCGAGGTGAACAGCACCGCGACATCGGGCAGCCGCTCGCGCGCCTTGCGCGCCAGCTCGGGGCTCTTGAGCGTGCCCGGCATCACCACATCGGTGAACAACAGGTCAATCGCGATTCCGCTCTCCACGACATGGAGCGCGCTCTGCGCGTCCACCGCCTTGAGTACGCGATAGCCGAGATCGCCGAGCATCTCGACCACCGTCGCGCGCACCTCGTCGTCGTCCTCCACCACCAGCACCGTCTCGGTGCCGCCGGTCACCGGGCCGGTATCGACCAGCACCTCGACGTCTTCGCTCTCCAGCGCGCGCGGCAGGTACAGCTTGATCGTCGTGCCATGGCCGGGCTCGGAGTAGATGTTAACGTGCCCGCCCGACTGTTTGACGAAGCCATAGACCATCGAGAGGCCAAGCCCCGAGCCCTTGCCCTCGGCCTTGGTCGAGAAGAACGGCTCGAACACCTTTTCGAGCACCTCGGGGGTCATGCCCGAGCCGGTGTCGCTCACCGCCAGCATGACATATTGCCCCGCGGTCACCTCGTCGTGGCGGCGCGCATATTCATCGTCGAGGTGCGCGTTGGCCAGCTCGATCGTGAGCTTGCCCTGCCCTTCCATCGCGTCACGCGCGTTAATCGCGAGGTTGAGCAGCGCATTCTCGATCTGGCCGGGATCGATGAAGGTGTTCCACAGCCCGCCGCCGAAGATCGTCTCGATCTCGATCCCTTCGCCGATCGCACGGCGAAGCATGTCGTCCATGCCGCGCACGAAGCGGCTGACGTTGACCGTCTTGGGCTCGAGTGCCTGGCGCCGGCCGAAGGCGAGCAGCTGCGACGCCAGCCGCGACCCGCGCGACACGCCCGCCAGCGCATTGGCGACGCGCGTCTCGGCGCGCTCGTTGCCGGCGATGTCCTTCTGCAACAGCTGGAGATTGCCCGAGACGACCTGAAGCAGGTTGTTGAAGTCGTGCGCCACGCCTCCGGTGAGCTTGCCCACCGTCTCCATCTTCTGCGCCTGCACCAGCTTGGCCTCGGCAGCGCGGCGGGTGGCGATCTCGTCGATTACCCGCGTCTCGAGCGTCTCGTTAAGCTGGCGCAGCTGGTCCTCGGCACGCTCGCGGTGACGCACCTGGCGCTCGAGCTGCTCGGCATGGTCGCGCAGCGCCGCCTCGGCGGCGCGCTGGTGCGTGATGTCGGTGTGGACGCCGACCCATTCCGCGATCGCGCCCTTGTCGTCGAGCCGCGGCACCGCGCGGATCGCAAAGGTGCGCCACGTGCCGCAATGGCGCCGCACGCGATGCTCGAACACGAAAGTGGTCTTGGCGGCGACGGCCTGTTCCCATGCGGCCAGCGTCGGCGCGACATCGTCGGGGTGGATCGCCGCCGACCAGCCATGACCCTGATAATCCTCGAAGGCCTGGCCCGTCAGCAGCGCCCAGCCGGGCTGCTCGCCGATCATCCGGCCTTGCGCGTCGTTGGTCCACAGCACGCCGTGCATCGCCTCCATCGCGGCGCGGAAGCGTGCGTTGCTGGCGTGCAGCGCCTCCTCGCGGCGGACGCGGTCCTCGACGTCGAACACGATCACCTGGAAGCCCGCGACGCTGCCATCCGCCGCGCGGCGCGGCAGGTACCGCACGTCGGCGCGGCGCCAGCTGCCGTCGCCGTGCTGGATCGCCGAGTCCGACTCGATCGTCTCCCCCGCCAGCGCGCGGTCCATCAGCGCGCGGCGCTGCGCATAATTGGCCTCGCCGATCACGTCGCGCGCGTGGCGCCCGACCACCTGATCGGGGGTGAGCCCGAACCAATCGTAATAGTAGCGGTTGGCAAAGCGGAAGACGTGGTCGCGGTCGATGAACGACACGAGCAGCGGCAGCGCGTCGGTGACGGTGCGCAGCTCCGCCTCGCTCTCGGCGAGCTGGTGCTCGAGCTCGGCCCGGGTCGTGTTGTCGATCACGGTGCACAGCACCCCGCCGACGCTGCCGTCCGCCTCGTAGACGGGCGTGTAGAACAGGTCGAAGACGAGCGCGGCGGGGGCGCCGTCGCGCAGCAGGGTGAGCGGCTGGTCGCGGAAGGAGACGATCTCGCCCGCGAAGCCGCGCTCAAGGATGGCGCGGTTCCAGTCCCGGATCTCGGGGAACACCGCGGCGGTGGTCTGCCCCAGTGCGGCCGGATGATGCGCACCCGCGATCGCGCGATAGGCGTCGTTGTAGAGCATCACGCCCTCGCGGCCCCACATCAGCACCTTGGGCACCGGCGAGTTGACGACATTGGCGACTGTGGTGCGCAGCTGCGGCGACCAGTCCGCGATCGCACCGAGCGCACTGCGTGCCCAGTCGCGCGCGCGGATCATCGCGCCGGTCTCCCCGCCGCCGATCGGCCAGCACGCCGCCGGTCCCGGTGCGCCGCGATCGCGCAGCAGCTTGAGCGCGGTGCGCACCACCTCGCTGGCGTTGCCATAATCGCCCGATCCGAGCGCGTCGTTGATGAAGCTCTCGAGCTCGGGGGTAAGGGACACGTTGCGCGACTGGCGTTGGCTCATGCGGTGATGTCTCGCTCCGGATCAGCTGTGTCAATCAATGACACCGTCCATCTACCTGATCTGTGTGTGTTTTCGTTCGGTTAACGGAGTGGGGAAGGGATCGAGTCACCGCTGCGGCGCACCGCCCGACGCGACGGCGGCTTCCCCGTCGCGAGAGCCTCGCCATGAACCCAACCCGGTCCGCGCGGGTTACCTCACCGCGCAAGGACGAGAGGATGCGATGATGACCCCCAAGCTCAAGCCGATCGACCAGCAGGTGATCCTGATCACCGGCGCGAGCTCGGGCATCGGCCTCGTCACCGCGCGTACCGCGGCGAAGCGCGGTGCCAAGGTGGTGCTGGTCGCGCGCGACAGCGACGCGCTCGCCACGATCGCACGCGAGATCGAGGAAGCCGGCGGCCAGGCCGAGTTCGCCACCGCCGACGTCGGCGACCTGCGCGACGTCCAGCGCGCCGCCACCAAGGCGGTGGAGCGGTTCGGTCGCATCGATAGCTGGGTCAATGCCGCCGGTGTCGCGATCTACGCCAAGCTGGTCGACACGCCGATGGACGAGCACGAGAGACTTCTGCGCACCAACTATCTCGGCGCGGTGCACGGCTGCCTCACCGCGGTCGAGCAACTCCAGCGCGAGGGCGGCGCGCTGATCACGGTCGGTTCGATCGTGTCGGACATCCCCACCGCGGGGATGGGCGCCTATGCCGCGAGCAAGCATGCGGTGAAGGGCTATGTCGACTCGCTGCGGATCGAGATCGAGGGCGACCGCCTGCCGATCTCGGTGACGCTGGTGAAGCCCGCGGGGATCGACACGCCGATCGCCGAACATGCCGCCAACCATCTCGACGGCGCCGCGCTGCTGCCACCGCCGGTCTACGCTCCCGAACTGGTCGCCGAGGCGATCCTCGAGGCGGCGCAGCATCCCAAGCGCGACATCACCGTCGGTGGCGTCGGCCGGCTCCAGGTGCTGGTGGCGGAGCATTTCCCGCCGCTGCTCGACAAGCTCGGCCACAAGCTGCTGCCGATGATCCAGGATCGCACCCGCGCACCGACAGGGCGCGACAATCTCGTGGCACCGTTCGACGACGGGCGCGAGCGCTCGCACGACCAGCACGGTCGCTCGATCAGCCTGTACGACGCGGCCGGGCGACACAAATTCGCCGCCGCGACCGCGGTGGGCGCGGGGCTCGGCCTCGCGGTGCTGGCGCGGCTGCGCGGGCGTAGCTGACGGGGCCCCCTTCTACTTAGGTTAGCCATATAGCGTGGAACGGCCCGCCCCTGGTCTGGGTTATTCTAACTGTATCAACATGGTAGGTCGCAAAATGGGTCAGGCATGCGGTACCACCGTCCTCCTTGTCGAGGATGAGCTGTTCGTCCGCATGATTGGTGCCGACGCCCTGGCCGAGGCGGGCTATCGCGTGATCGAGGCCGGCGATGCCGACGAGGCGCTCGCCCGGCTCGAGCGCAGCGCCGACGTGCAGGTACTGTTCACCGACATCCGCATGCCCGGGACCATGGACGGGTTGCAGCTCGCCGGCGAGGTGCATCGCCGCTGGCCCTCGATCCGCATCCTGCTGACCTCTGGCGACACACGCCCAACGCGCGACGACATCCCCGACGACGGCCGCTTCCTCGCCAAGCCCTATCGCTTCGAGGTGCTCTCGCGCGAACTGGATCAGCTGCTGAGCTGAGCGCCCGACCGCTCTGCACCGGACGGGCGGCGGCAGACGGCGCCGCCCTGCCCGTCAATAGGGTGGCGCGCGGCGCTCGTGCTGCGCCTTGGCCGCCTCTGCCCACCAGGCGAGGTCGTCGGCGAACCGTCCGAACTGGCGCAGGAGCGACTCGCCCGCGCTACCGGTCGGCTGGCCCTCGGCGTCGAGCGTCTGTGTCACGGGGCCGACCACCAGCGTGCTCGAGATCACCGGCATGCCCATCTCGGGCAGGATCGCGTGCCACGCGCTGTTGCTGCGCGCGCCGCCCAGTCGGCCCGCCGAGTAGCTCGCGATCGCGGCAGGGCGCCAGAACCATTCCTCGAGGAAGTGGTCGGTGAGGTTCTTCAGCCCGGGCTGCGGCCCCCAATTATACTCCCCCGCCACGAAGACGAACGCATCGGCGGTACGGATCTGCCCGGCGAGCCGCTCCATCGCCGCGGGCGCCTCCCCGGCGGGATATTCCTTGTACATGCGATCGAGCAGCGGCAGCCCGACGGCGCGCGCGTCGACCAACGTGGGGGCGTCGCCGCGGGCGGCGAAGCGCTCGACGAGGAAGCGGGCGAGCCGGATGCCGGCGCGGTCGGCGCGATACGAGCCGTACAGGAGGAGGACGTTCATGCACCCGTCCTGCCGGCGTGTTCGCCACCGGTAAAGGTCCCGCGGTGGCGCGGCGCGCGCGCACGCGCTAACCGGCGCGGAATGACCGATCTGCCGCACCGCCTCCATCTCTCCGCCGCCGCGCTCACCGCCAACTGGCGGACGCTCGCCGCGCGCGGCGGCACCGCGGCGTGTGGTGCGGCGGTGAAGGCGGACGGCTATGGGCTGGGCGCAGGCGAGGTGGTGACGCGGCTCGCCGCCGCGGGCTGTCGTGACTTCTTCGTCGCCAGTTGGTCCGAGGCGGCCGCGCTGGCGCCGGTGCTGGCGGAGACCCCCGCGCGGGTCGCGGTGCTTCACGGCGTACGTGACGGTGATCTGGCGCTCACTGCGTTGCCGCAGGCGCGCCCTGTGCTCAACACCGCGGCGCAGGTGGCGCGGTGGCGCGCCGTGGGCGCGGGGCGCGCCTGCGACGTGATGGTCGATACCGGGATCAACCGGCTCGGCGTATCGCCCGAGTCCATCGCATCGGGGCTGCTCGACGGTCTCGCGATCGATACGCTCATGAGCCATCTCGCCTGCGCCGACGAACCGGATCACCCGCTCAACCCGGTGCAGCGTGCACGCTTCGCAGCGCTGGCGGGGCGCACCGGCGCGCGGCGGCTCAGTCTCGCCAATTCTGCCGGGATCGCGCTCGGCGCCGACTATCATTTCGATCTCACCCGGCCAGGGCTGGCGCTCTACGGCGGTGTCGCGGCGCCGGGGCTCGCGGGCGCGCTGCGTCCGGTGGTGACGGTCGAGGCGGAGGTGTTGCAGCGCCGCACCGTACGCGCAGGCGAGACGGTGGGGTATAACGCCACCTGGCGCGCGCCGCGTGATACCGCGGTGGTGATCGCCAACCTCGGCTATGCCGACGGCTACCGCCGCGCCTTCTCCGATCGCGGACGCGCCTTTGCGGGCGATACGATGCTGCCGGTGATCGGACGCGTGTCGATGGACCTGGTGGCGCTCGACGCGAGCGCGGCGGACGTCGGCGAGGGCGACTGGCTGCGCTTCGATCCCGACCTCGCCGCGATGGCGGCGGCGACCGGGATCAGCCAGTATGAGCTGCTCACCGGGCTCGGCGCCCGGCTCGAGCGCCGCTGGGCATAGCGCGCCCTCGCCTGTCCGCGCGGCGGAGCGTCGGCCGGCCGATCGGCGCGGCGGACGCCCCGTGTCGGCTCAGCGGTCGCGCCGACCCAGCAGGCGCAGCCGCAGCGCGTTGAGCTTGATGAAGCCCGCCGCGTCGCGCTGGTCATAGGCGCCCTGGTCGTCCTCGAAGGTGACGACCTTCTCCGAGTAGAGCGAGTGCGGCGACTTGCGGCCGGTCACCACCGCCTGTCCCTTGTACAGCTTGAGCCGCACCGTGCCGGTCACCTTGGTCTGCGAGTGATCGACCGCGGCCTGGAGCATCTCGCGCTCGGGCGAGAACCAGAAACCGTTGTAGACCAGCTCGGCATAGCGCGGCGCCAGCTCGTCCTTGAGGTGCGCCGCGCCACGGTCCAGCGTGATCTGCTCGATCCCGCGATGCGCCAGCGCGTAGATCGTGCCGCCCGGCGTCTCGTACATGCCGCGGCTCTTCATGCCGACGAAGCGGTTCTCGACCAGGTCGAGCCGGCCGATGCCGTGCTTGCGCCCGACCTCGTTGAGCTTGGCCAGCAGCGTCGCGGGGGAGCATGCCTCGCCGTTCACCGCCACGCCGTCACCGCGCTCGAAGTCGATCGTGATCGTCTCCGGCTGGTCGGGCGCGTCCTCGGGGTTGACGGTGCGCGAGTAGACATAGTCGGGCACCTCGTCCCACGGGTCCTCCAGCACCTTCCCCTCGGACGAGGTGTGAAGCAGGTTCGCGTCGGTCGAGAAGGGCGCTTCGCCGCGCTTGTCCTTACTCACGGGGATCTGGTGCGCCTCGGCGAACTCGATCAGCTTGGAGCGGCTGGTGAGGTCCCATTCGCGCCACGGCGCGATGACCTTGATGTCGGGGTTGAGCGCATAATAGCCGAGTTCGAAGCGGACCTGGTCGTTGCCCTTGCCGGTGGCGCCATGGCTCACCGCATCGGCGCCGACCTGCGCCGCGATCTCGATCTGGCGCTTGGCGATCAGCGGTCGCGCGATCGAGGTGCCGAGCAGGTACAGCCCCTCGTACAGCGCGTTGGCGCGCATCATCGGAAAGACGTAGTCGCGCACGAACTCCTCGCGCAGGTCGTCGATGAAGATATGCTCGCGCTTGATCCCCATCAGCTCGGCCTTGGCGCGCGCCGGCTCCAGCTCCTCGCCCTGGCCGAGATCGGCGGTGAAGGTGACGACCTCGCACTGATATTCGGTCTGGAGCCACTTCAGGATCACGCTGGTGTCGAGCCCTCCGGAATAAGCGAGGACGACACGCTTGATCTGGTCGGTCATGGGGCAGGCTCCTTTCGCGCGCGGGCGCTACGCGAGCGGGCCGCGCGGGGCAACCGCTTTGGCGCGCGCCACCGTTCACGCCGGGTACAAGCGCGTGCCGCCAAGCGGGCGCACATGCCGAGGATGCCCATCACGCTCGCCGCCGCGCTCGCCGCGCTGCTCGCCACACCCGCGCTCACCGCCGCCGCAGCGGCGCAGGAGACCCGTGCCACCGCCTCCGCCAAGCTCGACTCCGAGTTCGCCGCCACCGATGCGAACAAGGACGGGTTCCTCTCGCTCGCCGAGCTGGAGACGCGGATGACGAAGATGAACGTGCGCGGCAGGCCGCTCGACCCGGTTCATGCCAAGCGGGTCGCCGCGCTGGTGATGGCGCGCGGCGACCTCAACAAGGATGGCAAGCTCAGCCGCGCCGAGTCGGACCAGCTGATGGGCGCGGTGTTCTCCGCCTACGATCTCAACCGCGACGGCAAGGTCGACGGCGCCGAGGCCGCGCGCGCGCGCGCCATGGCGGACGGGGTGGCGAAGGGCGGCGCGGCGCCGAAGAAGTGACGCTGTCCGGTGCTCCTGCCGACGCAGGAGCCTAGAGTCACGCACGGCGCGCCCGCGGTCCTGGGCTCCTGCTTGCGCAGGAGCACGCCGATATGGCAGGCGACCGCTCTTACTCCCCCCGCAGCCGCCGCTCCTCTTCGATCATGTAGTCGCGCGTCAGCGGCAGCGCGAACCGGTCGCGGCTGAACTGGATCTGATAATTCACCAGCGGCCCGTTGGTGAAGGAGACGATCGCGCCCGCCAGATAGAAGGTCCACATGCGGAAGAAGCGCTCGTCGTAAAGCGCGACGATCGCGTCCCGCTCGGCGACAGTGCGCTCATACCAGGCGCGCAGCGTCATGGCATAATGCATCCGCAGCACCTCGACGTCGGTGACGAACCAGCGGATGAACTCGTTGGCCTGCAGCACCTCCGACAGCGCGGGGATGTAGCCGCCGGGGAAGATGTACTTGTCGGTGAACTTGTCGGTGAAATTGGGCCCGTCGGCACGCCCTATCGTATGCAGCAGCATGACCCCGTCGGGGGTCAGCAGGTCACGGCACTTGCTGAGATAGGTGCGGAAGTTGCGCACCCCGACATGCTCGAACATGCCGACCGAGACGATGCGGTCGAACGGCCCCTCGAGCGCGCGATAGTCGATCAGCTCGAACCTGACCTTGTCGGCGACGCCCGCCTCCTCGGCGCGACGCCGCGCGACCTTGAGCTGTTCCTCGGAGAGCGTGATGCCCAGCACCTCGGCGCCGGTCTTGGCGTGGATGTACAGCGCCATGCCGCCCCAGCCGCAGCCGATGTCGAGCACGCGCATGCCCGGCTTGATCGCCAGCTTGCCGACGATATGCGCCTTTTTGTCGGCCTGCGCCTGCTCCAGCGAGTTGGTCGGATCGGTGTAATAGGCGCAGCTGTACTGTTTGTCGGCGTCGAGGAAGAGATCGTACAACCGGTCGGACAGGTCGTAATGGTGCGCGACGTTGCGCTTCGACGCCTTGGCCTGATTGCCGGTGAGGCGATGGCGAATCTGGCCCTTGAGCGTGCGCCAGCGATTGGCGGCGAGCCGGTTGACGCCATTCTCCCAGCGGCTGTTCGACGTGGCGAGCAGCAGCAGGTCGAGGATGTCGCCCTGCTCGACGATCAGCTTGCCGTCCATGAACGACTCACCCGCCCCCAGCGCCGGGTCGGCGGCGAGCGCGCGGTACACCGAGCGATCGGTGATGCGGATCGCCACGGGCTTGAGCGCGGGATCGTCGCCGCCGAAGGTGGCGGTGCTGCCGTCGGGCTTGGTGAGGGTGAGGCGTCCGCGCTTGATCGCGCGGCTGAGAAAGACGTCGATGAGTGCCATCCCACCTCTGCTAATAAGGTTGCAGCGCGCAATCCATAGCCTCGATGAGCCCGCGAGCGTTGCGCGCGCGCGCGCCGCGCTCTAGGCGATCTGCCCCATGCGCTACGTCAGCACCCGCGGCACCGCCCCCACGCTCGACTTCGCGGGCGCGACGCTCGCCGGCCTCGCCGTCGACGGCGGGCTCTACGTCCCCGAGACCTGGCCGACGCTGTCAGAGGAACAGATCGCCGCGCTGGCGGGCAAGAGCTATGCCGAGACCGCGGCGGCGGTGATGGCGCCCTTCGTCGCAGGCTCGTTGACCGACGACGAGCTGCGCGCGCTGTGCGACACCGCTTATGGCGGCTTCGCGCACGACGCGGTGACCCCGCTCGTCCAGCTCGACCATGATCAATGGCTGCTCGAGCTGTTCCACGGGCCGACGCTGGCCTTCAAGGACGTTGCGCTCCAGCTGCTCGGGCTGCTGTTTGAGCGGTTTCTGACGGGCACGACCGAGCATCTCACGATCGTCGGCGCGACCAGCGGCGACACCGGCTCGGCCGCGATCGACGCGGTGGCGGGGCGCGCGGGCATCGACATCTTCATGCTCCACCCCGAGGGCCGGGTGAGCGAGGTGCAGCGCCGCCAGATGACCACGGTGGGCGCGCCCAACGTCCACAATATCGCGATCCGCGGTGACTTTGACACCGCGCAGGCGCTGGTGAAGGCGATGTTCAACGACGCCGCCTTCGCCGGGCGCTTCCGCCTCTCCGCGGTGAACTCGATCAACTGGGCGCGGCTGATGGCGCAGGTGGTCTATTATTTCTACGCCGCAGTGCGGCTGGGCGCGCCCGCGCGCGCGGTGGCGTTCAGCGTGCCGACGGGCAATTTCGGCGACGTCTTCGCCGGCTATGTCGCGTCGCGGATGGGGCTGCCGGTCGCGAAGCTGGTGGTCGCCACCAACGTCAACGATATCCTGGCGCGCGCGCTCACCACGGGAGACTATTCCAGCCGCGAGGTGGTGCCCACCGCAACGCCCTCGATGGACATCCAGGTCTCGAGCAACTTCGAGCGGCTGCTGTACGATCTCGGCGGGCGTGACGGCGCCGCGCTGGCGACGCAGATGCGCGGCTTCGAGGCGGAGCGCGCGATGCGGCTGAGCAACGCGCAGCGCGAGGGGGCAGCGGGGCTGTTCGTCGGCGAGCGCGTCGACCCCGACGGCATGGCGCTGGCGATGCGCCACGCCTGCGAGCGCGCCGGGCAGGTGATCGACCCGCACACCGCGATCGCGCTGGCGGCGGCGCGGCGTCACCTCACCCCCGACGTGCCGATGGTGACGCTCGCCACCGCACACCCCGCCAAGTTCGGCGACGCGGTGGAGCGCGCGACCGGGGTGCGCCCCGCGCTACCGGCGCGCGTCGGCGACCTGTTCGAGCGCGAGGAGCGCTGCGTCACGCTCGACGCCACTTTTGCCGCGGTGAGCGCGCACGTCGCCGCGCACGCCGTTCCGCGCGGCTGAGACGCGCGTGGACCTGGTCACGCTCACCGGCGAGCCCTGGGCCGATTACGGGCTGGTCGATTCGGGCAACGGGCGCAAGCTGGAGCGCTACGGCCGCTTTCGCTTCATCCGCCCCGAACCGCAGGCGCTCTGGGCGCCCGCGCGCGACGATTGGCGCGCGCACGGCGCCTTCGTGCCGGGCAGCGACGAGGAGGGCGGCGGCCGCTGGGATTTCAGCGAGCCGGTGCCCCGCGAGGGCTGGTCGCTGGCGTGGGACAAGGTGCGCTTCACCGCGCAGACCACGCCGTTCCGGCACCTCGGCTTCTTCCCCGACATGGCGCCGGTGTGGGCGTGGATGCGCGAGCGGCTCGCGGGTCTGGACTCGCCCGAGTGCCTCAACCTGTTCGGCTATACCGGGGTGGGCACGCTGGCGCTGGCGAGCGAGGGCGCGCGGATGGTGCACGTTGACGCCTCGAAGAAGTCGGTCGAGGCGGCGCGCGGCAATGCCGCCCTGTCGGGGCTGAGCGACGCGCCGGTGCGCTGGATCATCGACGACGCCGCCAAATTTGTCGCGCGCGAGGTGCGGCGCGAGCGGCGCTACGACGGTATCCTGCTCGATCCGCCCAAATACGGTCGCGGGCCGACCGGCGAGGTGTGGCGGCTGGATGAGGACCTGCCCGGGCTGATCGCGGACTGCCGGCGGCTGCTCGACGCCGAGTCGCGCTACCTGTTCCTGACCGTCTACGCGGTGCGCATGTCGGCGCTGGCGATCGGCGAGATGCTGCGGCAAGCCTTTGCCGATCTGCCCGGAACGGTCGAGGCGGGCGAGCTGGCGGTGCGCGAGGAAGCGCGCGGCCTGGCGTTGCCAACGGCGATCTGGGCGCGCTGGTCGCGCTGACCGATGGCGGCGGCGTGGCGGCATGTCGCGCGTCGTTCCATCGAGTCGGTGTCGCGGTGCCAACCTTTGGTCTTTCCCGCCGGATCGCCCTGGTGAAATCCGCCAGCGGAGCCGGCGCTTCGTAGAGATCCCTCGGTCTCTCCGTCTTAACCTCAAATTGGCACGAGCCCTGCAAAGGGGTTGGCATCGGCCGGACGATCCGGCCGACACCCACCAGGGAGACCGACCATGACCGCTCGTTTCACCGACTTCGCCCGCCCGCTCTTCTCCGTCGTCGCCGCCTTCACCGTTGCCGCCATGATGGTCGCCGCCGCCGTCCCGGTCCTGCCGATCGCCTGAACGGAGCCGTGACGATGACCCGCCTACCCTCGCTCTCGCACGCGCTGCTGCTCACCGCGGCCAGTTTCGCCACCACCGCGCTGCTGATCTACGTCGACGTCGCGAGTGCCGTGATCGCCTGATCACGGCACCGCGCCGCGCGGCACGCGTTGCCCGCGGCATGGACCACCAGGACACAGCCGCGGACCTCGACCGCTTCGTCGCCGCGCAGGCCGCCAGCTACGTCAACGCGCTCGCCGAGCTCCGCGCCGGCGCCAAGCGCAGCCACTGGATGTGGTACATCTTTCCCCAGCTCGCCGGCCTCGGCCATAGCGACATGGCACGACGCTACGCCATCCGCGACCTGGCCGAGGCGCGCGCCTATCTCGCGCACCCGCTGCTCGGCGCGCGCTACGTCGAGTGCGCTGCAGCGCTGCTGGCGCATCGCGGCAGCGACGCCGCGGCGATCATGGGCGAGGTCGATGCGATGAAGCTGCGCTCGTCGCTGACGCTCTTCGATCGCGCGGGTGCGCCGGCGCCGGTGCGCGCGACGCTGGACGCCTTCTTCGACTCGCCCGACGCGGCGACGCTGCGGCTGCTGTAGCGCACGGCGCGGTCCTCACCCGGCACGGCGCGCATGCTCCCCGGCAACGGGAAGTCGGGAGGCCACCGACGCGGCCGTCCCTCCCTTGGTCTAACCCTGCTCGACCGCGTGCGGCGGTGGAACCCACCCCCTCAGGCGCCGGGCCCTCGGTGGCTCCCCATTCCCGCCGCGCCGCGCGCGAGCGTCACCGCCCCTGGCCGCGCCAGCGCTGGATCGTGCGCGCGACGATCTGCTCCTCGCCGCCGCTCTCGCGCCACAGATCGGAGAAGACGGGGTCGTCCGACGCCGGGCGCTTGCCGTCCTCGAGTGCATCGAACGCCACGCGGATCGGGATCGCGACGCCCTCGCCGCATACGATCGCCTCGCGGTTGCGCAGCGCCGGCAGCGCGTCGAGGAAGCCGCGTGCGCCCTCGGGCATGGCGGCGCGGACGAAGGCCTGGTCGCGCTCGTTGTTGAGCCGCATCGAGATGATGGTGCCGCATTGCGAGAGCACGCCCTCGGCGAGGTCGGACGGGCGCTGCGTCACCAGCCCCAGCGACACGCCGTATTTGCGCCCCTCCTTGGCGATGCGGCCGAGGATGCGGCCCACCGCGGTGCGCTCCTCGCGTCCGGCGGGCACATAGCGGTGCGCCTCCTCGCAGACGAGCAGGATCGGGCGCTGTGGCTCGGCCCTCGACCAGATCGCGAAATCGAACACCATGCGGCTCAGCACCGCCACCACCACCGCGGTGATCTCGCTCGGCACGCCCGAGACGTCGATGATCGAGATCGGCTTGCCGTCGCCGCACAGTCGGAAGATGCGCTGGACGAACGCCGCCATCGTGTCCGCCACCAGCATGCCGGAGAACATGAAGCCGTAGCGCGGGTCGGCCTTGAGCTCGTCGAGCTTGTTCTTGAGCCGCAGATAAGGCGAGGTATCCCCGGCGCGGTCCATCTTGCCCATCTCCTGCTGCAGGATCTGGGTGAGGTCGCTGAGCAGATAGGGGATCGGCGCGTCGACGGTGAGGCGGGCGATCTCCTGCCCCAGCCGGCTCTTGCCGCGCGCGGCGAGCAGGCACTTGGCGAGTATGTCGGCGTCGACTTGCCGCTCCGGCCCCGCGCTGGTGAGCAGCACCTCGCAATGCTCCTCGAAGTTCATCAGCCAATAGGGCATCTGCAGGTTCGAGACGTCGAACAGCGCGCCCTCCTCGGCGAAGGCGGCGCCATATTCGCCGTGCGGGTCGATCATCACCACATGCGCCTGCGGCGCGAGACGGCAGAGCCGGTGGAGGATCAGCGCCGCCGCGGTCGATTTGCCGGTGCCGGTCGAGCCGAGCAGCGCGAAGTGCTTGCCCAGCAGCGCGTCGACGTAGAGCGAGGCGCGCACGTCGCGGGTGGGGTGGACGGTGCCGATCGCGATCGCGGCGCGCCCGGTGGCGGCATGGACCTGCTGAAGGTCGGCGCCGGTGACCGCGACCACTTCCGCCCCGGGCAGCGGAAAGGCGGTGACGCCGCGGCGGAAGTGGTGGAGGTGGCCGGTCAGCCGCTCCACCTCGCCCTCGCCGATGAAGTCGACCGCGGCGATCACCTGATCGGCCTGGCCGCGCGCGAGTCGCACCGAACGAACCGTCGCGATCAGCCACATCGCGCCGGCGCGGACCTTGAGCTGTCCGCCAACCTGCCCCGCGGTGGCGACGAGCGGGTCGGCATGGTTCGCCAGCGCGGCGAGCGACGGCGCGTCGAGCACCAGCTCGCCCTGCCCGCCGGCAATCTCCAGGAGATAACCGAGCGGCTGCGGCACGGTCGCTGGCGGTGCGCCCGGGAACGCCGCGGCGAGCGCCGCACGGAAGTCGCCCTGGCCGACGATGTCGTTCATAAGAAGATGCTTTTCCCTGCGTCTCAGCGAGGATCAGCGGTAAACCGGCTTCGTGAAGATTGGGTGGAGACGCGCGGCGCTCAGCTGCGCTGCGCGAACCGCCCCGCGGCCCAGCCGAGCACCACCGACAGCGCCACGGCCGCCAGCCCGTACATGATCTCGTGACGCTGCGCCGCGGCGGCGACGAAGCGCTCGAACCCCGATTTGCGGATGTCGATGTCGCGTACCGCGGCGGCGAGCACGCGGCCGTCGCGGATCAGGAAGGTCTCGGCGGTGAAGCGCCCCACCGGCACGCGCGCGGGAATGGCGACGCGCGCGCGATAGAGCACGCCATCGGTGATCTCCACCGCGCCCGGCGCCTCGTAGAACAGCCCGGCGCGGCGGCGCTGCTCCACCAGCCCGCGGGTGAAGCGGTCCTGCACCTCGGTCGGCGCGGAGGAGGCGGGCGAAAGCTGGAGGCTGTCGAGCCCGAGTTCGTAGATCGCGCGGGTGCGCGCGTCGACCAGCTGGCCAAGCGGGCGCGACGAGGCCAGCGCGTAGAAGGACGGCGCCGAACGATAGCGCAGCCTTCCTGCATTGACCCAGATGCCGGCCACCTTCTCCTTCTCGCGGATCGTGATCGACTGGGTCGGCCCCTTCACCACGATGACGATGTCGGCGGGGCGCTCGCCGGTCGGCACGCGCCCGCCGGGATAGAGGATCGCGCCGAACAGCAGCAGCTCGGCGCCGGTGAAGCTGTACGCGATCTCGATGTCGCGCTGCGACACGTCGGGCACCAGCACCGGCTTGCTCTGCGCGGTGAGCAGCGGCGCGGCCAATGCCAGCGTCAGCGCGACGCGGCGGGAAGTCACGAGAGCTCCACCGCATAGATCTCGTCGGGCCGCCAGCCGAGCCCGAGCGCGATCCGCCCCGCCACCAGCAGCACCATCACCGCCAGTGCCAGCCGCAGATATTCGGGCCTGGCGCGCGCCGCGAACCGCGCGCCGACCTGCGCGCCGACGACCGAGCCGATCAGCAACAGCGCGGCGAGCACGATATCGACGGCGCGCGTCGTCGTGGCGTGGACCATCGTCGCCGCGGCGGTGACGAAGAGGATCTGGAACAGGCTGGTGCCGACCACCACCGAGGTCGCCATGCCGAGCAGGTAGATCATCGCGGGCACCAGCACGAACCCGCCGCCGACCCCGAGCAGGATCGTCAGGATGCCGGTGAAGAAGCCGAGCAGCAGCGGCGCCAGCGGCGAAATGTATAGCCCCGAGGCGTAAAAGCGCATGCGGAACGGCAGCGATGCGACGAGAGGGTGGTGGCGGCGGCGGCGCGGCGGCGCGGCGCGGCGCCCGCGCGCCACCAGGATCGCGCTCACCGCCTCGCGCAGCATCATCAGCCCGATCGAGCCGAGCAGGAGCACATAGGTGATCGCGATCGTGGTATCGATCTGCCCCCAGCGCTGGAGCAGCCGGAACAGCCACGCCCCGAACACCGAGCCGAGCACGCCGCCGATCACCAGCACCGTGCCCATCCGCGTGTCGACGCCGTTGCGGCGGAAGTGCGCGAAAACGCCGGAGACGCTCGCGCCGGTCACCTGCGTCGCGGCAGAGGCGGCGGCCACGGTCGGCGGGATGCCGTAGACGATCAGCAAAGGCGTGGTGAGGAAACCTCCGCCGACGCCGAACATGCCCGAGAGCAGCCCGACGCCCGCGCCGAGCGCGATCATCACGAGCGCGTTCACCGACAGATTCGCGATCGGCAGGTAGATGTCCATGGCGCGATCAGCCGCTAGCCGGTTCGGCGCGCCGACGCCACCGCCGGCCATGCCGTCGCGCCCGTCACACGGCGGAGCGGCGGGCGACGCCGACGCTCCCCGTTCCCGCTCGCTCAGAGCCTCAGTGATCGAGTCCGATCGTCAAGGCTGCGCCGGAACCCGGGCGGGCGTCACCCGCCACCCGTCCGCGCCAGGCGAGCGTGGCGCGCGCGGGGCCGAGTCGCAGCGTCACGGTCGGGCCGAGATCGAGCCGCTCGGCACCGCGCTGCGCCGCGCCCCAGGCACCCACCCCGAGCTGGAGTGTCGCCGGCCCGCGTGCGGCGATGCGCCGCTCCAAGCTCACCGCGCCGTCGGCATAGCCGCCGCGCCCCACGATCGCGCCCGCCTGCGCATAGCCGTCGAGGCTGATGCCGCGCGCCGGGGTGAGCGCGCTGACGCCGCCAGCCGCGCCGAGGCCCCAGCCGCCGCGCAGCCCCGCGAGGCCGACGCGTCGCTCCACGAGCAGGTGGAAAGGCAGCGCGCGAGGGCGCCACTCGATCGCGCCGATCGCCTCCCGCTGCGCGACGCCGATCGCCCCGACCAGCCGGAATGAGGCGCTCACCCGCCCACTCTCGTCGAGTCGACGCGCGACGCGGACACCCAGCTGCGATCCGCCGAGTTGCGGCGCTGCGGTACTCGCCGTCGCGTCGCCGCGAAGCAGCAACCAGCCGGTCTCCGACCAAGGCGAAGCGCCGGCGCCTACGTGCCAACTCGGCTCGGGCGCAGCGGCCGCGGACGATGACGTCGCGGACGACGCAGCGGGGGGCGACGGCCATGGTGCGCCGGGTGCACCGCCGGGGTACGCCGATGCGGCCAGGTCAACCACCGATGCCACCAACGGTGCGGAGGCCGCCCCGCTGCGGCGATCACGGTCAATGCGACGCCGCCCGCCGGCGGGCGCGGCGGCGGCCGCCTCCGTGTCGCGGCGACGAGACAGCGCTGCGGCGGACGGCAGCGTAAGCCCCCCACGCGCGTCCCGCGGCGCCGTCACGCGCTCCGCTCCAGGCGGACGTGCCAGCGACGGCGCGCGATCTGGTGACGCGGGCGATGCTGCCACGGCCGGCGGCGCCGTCGCGGCGAGCGAACGCTCGGCTCGCGGCCAGAGCCAGGCCGCGCGGGCGGCGACCCAGAAGGTCAGCAGCAGCGCCCAGCAGCGCAGGGCGCGCCCGCGCGTCACGGCAGCACCGGATAGCGATGCGCGATCTTGTCCCATCGGGTCGGCGCGCCACGCAGCGCCGCAATGTGACACCGCAGCGCCCGCCACGCGGCGAGCACGGCGACGAGATTGCTCACGGGAAGGCGCACGATCGCCCACAGCCCCTCCCGCCAGCCATGCAGCGCCGCGGTGAGCCGCGCGCGGGCGCCGATGCGCCACGCCAGCAGCACGGCGTTGGTGAACAGCAGGTGGCGCAGCAGCGCGCTCGCGGGCATGGGCATGCTGCCGCACCAGCCGTGCAGCGCGCGGGAGAGCAACGTTCCTCCCATCGCCGCATAGCCCGCCACGATGGCGAGCGCCGCCAACGGCGAGCGGCGATCCCGCCACCGCATCCAGCGCTCGCCCGCGTGCGCGCGTCCCCACCCGGTGCGGTCCCAGCCGGCAAACGCGATGCCGCCGACCCAGCGCGCCTTCTGCCGCACCGCGGCGGTGAGGCAATCTGGGAAATAGCCGCGCGTCGCGACCAGCGCACCCGACGCCTCGCGTACGCGGGCGAAGCGGGTGACGAGGCCCAGCGCGGCGGCGCGCAGCCCGAGCTCATAATCCTCGGTCAGGCTGTCCGCCGCAAAGGGTTCGCCGCTGTCCGCGGCGAGCCGTTCAAGCGCGGCCACCCGGATCGCGCATCCCACCCCCGCGAGCGGCAGCGCGGCGCCGAGCGCCGCGCGTGCGGTAAGATCGCGCGTATGCGCCTCGGCGAACTCGTCGGCATAATGACCCGAGACCAGCCGCCGCGCGGGGTCGATCAGCGGCACCACCGGCAGCTGCACGAGCGCGGCGTCCCGAAGCAGCGCGGCGAAGACGCGCAAGGCCTCGGGGTGGACGACGTCTTCGGCATCGTGAAGCACCACCGCGTCCGCGCGCCAGTCTGGATCCGCCTGCATCGCGCGCCATAAGCTGTTGAGGCAATCCGCCTTGCTGGTCGGACCGGGAACGGTGCCGGTCACCAGATGGACGCGCGGGTCGGCCTGCGCCGCAACCGCCGCGCGGGTGGCGGGATCGTTGGGGTAGCAGCCGACGTAGAGACGATAGTCGGCGTGGTGACAGCGGGCGAGTGTCGCGCGCAGCATCGCCCCGATCACGCGTTCCTCGCGCCATGCCGGGACGAACAGCGCGAACCGCAACGGCGGCGACGGGGGCAGATCGGACAGCCGACGATCGCGGCGCGCGACGAGCAGCGCGACCGCATCGAGCAGGAGGTCGTCGAGCGCCAGGAGCAGCAGCGTGGCCGCGGCGAAGAGCGCGACCTCGGCGAGCGCGCGATCGATCAGCCAGGCTCCGCTCACGCTCGTCTGCGCTCGCGAACTGATTGATCAAAGCGGAGTTTTTCGCCTAACCTGTGGCCGAACGGCAACGCTCGCGAAGAAGCCGCACGGCAGGAGAACAAAGCGCGACGCGGCGCGTTTGCCGCCGCGGTCCCTTTCCCCCTTTCGGGACCGGTGCCGACCCCAAGCCGGTACTGGCCGCGTCGCGGCGTTCGTGGCGACGCGGCCGAACCGCCGGACTGGCGCGCGCATAGGCTAAATCGGCTGCACACCCCTTCGTTATAGGAGGCGCGCGACGTGGCTCAGTCGGGGATCAGCGTCCGCTGCCTCGCTGCGGCGAGACCGGACGCGCCGCCGACCTTACGGTCCGGAACCGCCGCCGCCCGGGCCGCCGCCCGCCCCGCCCGCACCGGCGGCGCCGACCGTGCCGATATTGCCGAACAGATCCTGGAAAAAGCCGCGTTTGCGGCCGAGCGTCGGTGTGGTCTTCGCATCGGGTTTGATCGAGGCGACCTGATCCATCCCCGACTTGCGCACCGCTGTGACATTGCCCGCCTGGTCGAAGCTGACCTGCATCGTCAGCTGATCGCGCGGGTGCGGCGGCGTGAAGGCCAGATTGCGACTGTCGCGCGAGATATAATACCAGTCGCCCTGGTTGAACTGGCTTGCGAAGCTGGGCGTACCGAGCGTCGCCAGCACCGACTGGCGGTTATCGATCCCGGGCTGGATCGAATTCACCAGATCGGCATCGACGATATAACCCTGGTGCGAGCGCAGCGGCGTGCAGCCCGCGGCGAGTACGCCGGCAGCCAGAGCGAGAGGAAGAAGGGGGCGCATCGATACTCCGCGGAAACCCAGCCGCCCCGCACGCGGCACGCGCGCGTGGACATTGCGGCCTCGCGCCTCAATATGCCGCCGCGCGGGGCGAGACAAGCGCTGCGCCGGATGGCTGAGAGGAAGCGCGACAGGTGGGTTGGCTGAGCGGGTGGTGGCGACGAGGCGGGATGCGCGACGAGGCGCTGCCGTTGTACGACGCGGTGGTGGCGCGCGCGCGCCAGCCGCACTGGTATCTTGACGGCGCGGTGCCCGACACGCTGGACGGGCGCTTCGACATGGTCGCCGCGGTGCTGGCGATGGTGCTGCTGCGGCTCGAGCAGGCGCCGGACGGCACCGACGCCTCGGTGCGGCTGACCGAGCGTTTCGTCGACGACATGGACGCGCAGGTGCGCCAGATCGGCTTCGGTGACATGGTCGTCGGCAAGCATGTCGGGAACATGATGGGCATGCTGGGCGGCCGGCTCGGCGCCTATCGCGACGGACTGGCCGCGCCCGGGCAGGACGTCTTCGACGCCGCCCTGGTGCGCAATCTGTACCGCGGCGCGGCGCCCGCACCGGCTGCGCTCGCGCACGTTCGTAACGCGCTCACCGCGCTGCGCCGCGGGCTCGACCCGATCGCCTTGCACGACCTGATGGAAGGACGACTGCCGTGACCACGGAATTCTCGCGTATCGAGCGACTCGACGTGATCGGCGGCGAGGACCGCCGCGTGACGATCGCGGCCGAGCCCGACGAGCGCGCGGCGCTCGCACGCCGCTTTGATCTCGTCGCGGTCGAGCGGCTCGACGCTGATCTTCTGGTGCGCCGCGACGCCGCCGGCGTGCTGGTGCGCGGTACGGTACGGGCGGCGGTGGTGCAGGCCTGTTCGGTAACGGGTGACCCGCTTCCCGCCACCATCGAGGAGCCGGTCGCGCTGCGCTTCATCGCGCCCGGCGAGGGCGCCGACGACGAGATCGAGCTCGGCAGCGACTCGATTGACACGGTGGAGCTCGAGGGCGGCGGGGTCGATCTCGGCGAGACCGCGGCGGAAACGATGGCGCTTGCGCTCGATCCTTTCCCGCGCAGCCCGCGGGCCGAGGCGGTGCTGCGCGCCGCCGGCGTGCTGAGCGAGGAAGAGGCCGGACCGTTCGGCGCGCTCGCCGGGCTGAAGGCCAGACTGGCGAAGGGAAGCGACGAGGCGAACTAAGCGGCTGTGTGCGCGGTGAGCGGGAAGACGGCTCGACCGCTCCTCGGTCGTGGGTCGCAACCATCATCGGCGTGACGCAGCTGCGGCGCTCGACCCGCGGTCGGCCGGCTTACCCACGTGCGATCCATCCCCGGACAAGCACCGCTGCCGGTCGAGGCAAAGAAAACTACCGAGCGGTACAAAAAAGCCGGTTGACCCAGGTCAGGTGGATTTCTATACCAGTCGGTATCGAAACGACGACGGCTGCGTGCCGTCGTGCGATCGACGGAGCCGCCATGGATCCTCTTTTCTTCAACGGATGTGCCGCCGCGTCCTGACCGGAAGCGTCGTCGCTCAACCTCTTTCCCTGCTCGCCGGGCGCCGCGCCCGCGCGCGCGGACACGTCCGTCCTCGTCCGACGCGCGCCTCACCCGCGTCGTCGGATCGCGGCCGGCCGTCCATCGCACAGGACCTCTCGCCATGGCCGATCGCGCCTGCCCGACCGCCCGTCCCCGTTCCACGACGGAGATCCGCCCGTGAACATGCACACCATCATCGACCCCGCCAATGCGGTCGAGGCCGCCCCCGCGTCGCGCCCCAGAACCGCCCGGCGCGCCGCCTGGATCGGCATCCCGCTCGTCGCCGTGATCGGCGCCGCCACGTTGCTCCACCGCGAGCAGCCCGCGGTCGCCGCGCCGCCGGCGCCCACCGTCACCGTCGCCCCGCCGCTGCAGCGCACCGTCGCCGAGTGGGACGGCTATGTCGGCCGCTTCGAGCCGAGCCGCTCGGTCGAGGTGCGCCCGCGCGTCTCGGGTGCGATCAGCGCGGTGCATTTCACCGATGGCGCCACCGTCCGCGCCGGGCAGCTGCTCTTCACCATCGACCAGCGCCCCTTCGCCGCCGCGCTCGCCGAAGCGCAGGCGGGCGTCGCCACTGCGCGTAGCGATTTGCTGCTCGCGCGCGCCAACCTCGATCGCGCCGGTCGGCTCGTCGCCGAGGACGCGGTCTCCAAGGGCGAGCTCGACCAGCTCACCGCGCGCGTCCGCGCCGCCAGCGCGCAGCTCGCCGCCGCCGAGGCGCGGGTTCGTGCGCGCGCGCTCGACATGGAGTTCACCCAGGTGCGCGCGCCGATCGCGGGCCGCGTCTCCGACCGGCGCATCGATCCGGGCAACCTCGTCGCCGGCGGTGACACCAGCGGCACCTTGCTGACCACGATCAACGCGCTCGACCCGATCTATTTCGCCTTCGACGGCTCGGAGGCGCTCTTCCTCAAGAACAAGCGCGCGCGCGCCGCGGGGGTCTCGGCGCCCGAGGTTGACGTGCGGCTCCAGGACGAGGCCGACTATCGCTGGCACGGCCGGCTCGACTTCACCGACAACGGGCTCGACTCGCGCTCGGGCACGATTCGCAGCCGCGCGGTGCTGCGCAACCCGGACCAGTTCCTGACGCCGGGCATGTTCGGCAACATGCGACTCGCCTCGGGCGCAACGACGCGCGCGCTGCTCGTGCCCGACGCCGCGGTGCAGACCGACCAGGCGCGCAAGACGCTGCTGACCATCGGCCCCGACGGTACGGTGACCGCCAAGCCGGTGACGCTCGGCCCGGTGGTCGCCGGGCTGCGCATCGTGCGCAGCGGGCTCGCGGCAAACGATCGCGTAGTGATCAGCGGCACGCAGATGGCGATGCCGGGCACCAAGGTGCAGGTCCGCGCGGGCACGATCGCGCCGGCGCGCGGCGGCGACGCCCCGCCGGGCGCGGCGCCGATAACCGGCGAGGCCACCTTCACCTCCTGATCCCGGCGGCGTCGGCGCCGCCTCCGATCCGCCGCTCCCCAGCGGCCCCCATTCATCCTCGCACTCGGGGAGCCTGCCATGCGCCTCTCGCGCTTCTTCATCAGCCGCCCGATCTTCGCCGGCGTCATCGCGGTGATCATCACCATCGTCGGCGCGATCGCCTACTGGGGCCTCCCCGTCGCGCAATATCCCGACATCGTGCCGCCCACGGTGACGGTCACCGCCAACTATCCCGGCGCCTCGGCCGAGACCGTGGCGGAGACGGTCGCCGCGCCGATCGAGCAGGAGATCAACGGCGTCGACAACATGCTGTACCAGTCGAGCCAGTCGACCGGCGACGGCAACCTGACGATCACCGTCACCTTCAAGATCGGCACCGACCTCGACGCCGCGCAGGTGCTGGTCCAGAACCGCGTCGCCGTGGCGGTGCCGCGGCTACCCGAGGAGGTGCAGCGGCTCGGCGTGGTGACGCGCAAGACCAGCCCCGACTTCCTCATGGTCGTCAACCTGATCTCGCCCGACAAGTCGCTCGATCGCGGCTATATTTCTAACTACGCGCTGACCCAGGTGCGCGACCGCCTCGCGCGTATCGACGGCGTCGGCGACGTCCGCCTGTTCGGCAGCCGCGACTATGCGATGCGGGTGTGGATCGATCCCGGCCGCGCCGCCGCGCTCGACCTGACCGCGGGCGACATCGTCGCGGCGCTGCGCGCGCAGAATGTCCAGGTCGCGGCGGGCTCGCTCGGCCAGCCGCCCTATGGCAACGGCAACGCCTTCCAGCTCAACGTCGAGACCCAGGGCCGGCTGGTCGACCCCAACCAGTTCGCCGACGTGGTGATCCGCACCGACGACAGCGGCCGCCAGGTGCGCGTGCGCGACGTCGCTCGCGTCGAGCTCGGCGCGCAGGACTATAACTCTAACACTTATCTTTCCGGGCAGCCGACCGTGATCGCGGCGGTGTTCCAGCGCCCCGGCTCGAACGCGCTCGCCGCCGCCGAGAAGGTGACCGCCGAGATGGAGGCGATGTCCAAGTCCTTCCCCAAGGGCCTGGAATATCGCGTCATCTACAACCCCACCGAGTTCATCGCCCAGTCGGTCGATGCGGTGATCCACACCCTGTTCGAGGCGATGGTACTCGTCGTGCTCGTCATCCTGGTGTTTCTCCAGAAGTGGCGCGCCGCGATCATCCCGATCGTCGCCATCCCGGTCTCGCTGGTCGGCACCTTCGCCATGCTCGCGGCGGTGGGCTATTCGCTCAACACGCTCTCGCTGTTCGGGCTGGTGCTGGCGATCGGTATCGTCGTCGACGACGCGATCGTCGTGGTCGAGAATGTCGAGCGCAACCTCGAGCAGGGGCTCTCCCCGCTCGAGGCGGCCAAGGTATCGATGGACGAGGTGTCGGGCGCGCTGGTCGCGATCGTGCTGGTGCTGTGCGCGGTGTTCGTGCCGACGCTCTTCCTCACCGGCCTGTCGGGCGCCTTCTACCAGCAGTTCGCGGTGACGATCGCCACCGCCACGGTGATCTCGCTAGTGGTGTCGCTGACGCTCTCGCCCGCGCTCGCCGCGCTGCTGCTGCGCCCGCACGAGTCGCATGAGCCGGGCAATCGCGTCACCCGCGCGCTGGGCGCCGCCGGCGATTCGTTCAACCGGTGGTTCGAGCGGCTGAGCCTGCGCTATGCCAACCTCACCGCCAGGCTGGTGCGCGCGCCCAAGCGGATGATGGCGGTCTATGCCGGGCTGATCGCCGCGACCGTGGCGCTGTTCTGGGCGACGCCGACCGGCTTCATCCCGGCGCAGGACCAGGGCTATTTTCTCACCGTGGTGCAGCTGCCCGCGGGCGCCTCGGTCGAGCGTACCGATGCGGTGGTGCAGAAGGTCGCCAAGCGCATCCTGCCGCTCGCGGGGGTGAAGGGAGTCGTCATGCTCGCGGGCTTCGACGGCCCGTCGCAGACGCTCGCGCCCAACACCGCCGCGGCCTATGTCCCGCTCCAGTCCTTCGCCGAGCGCGAGAAGCTGGGTGTCACCTTTGCCGGCATCATGCAGAAGACGCGCGAGGTCACCGGCGACATCGACGAGGCGCGCATCCTCGTCGTGCCCCCGCCGTTGATCCAGGGTATCGGCTCGGCCGGTGGCTATCGCCTGATGGTACAGGACCGCCAGGGCGCGGGCTATCAGGCGCTCGGCGCGGAGGCGGGCAAACTGATCGGCGCCGCCAACCAGACCGAGGGGCTGGCGCAGGTCTACACCTTCTTCAACACCGCCACGCCGCGCATCTTCGCCGACGTCGACCGCGCCAAGTCGGACCTGCTCGGCGTGCCCCCGGCGCGCGTGTTCGAGGCGCTCCAGGTCTATCTCGGCAGCGCCTTCGTGAACGACTTCAACCTGATCGGCCGGACCTACCGCGTCACCGCCCAGGCCGACGCGCCGTTCCGCTCGACCCCGGCAGACATCGCCAACCTCAAGACCCGCTCGGCCTCGGGCGCGATGGTGCCGATCGGCTCGGTCGCGACCTTCCAGGATCGGACCGGCCCGTATCGCGTGACGCGCTACAACCTCTACCCCGCGGTCGAGGTCGACGGCGACACCGCGCCCGGTTACTCCTCGGGCCGCTCGCTGGTGACGATGGAGAACCTGGCGCACGACACGCTGCCCTCGGGCTATGGCGCCGAGTGGACCGGGATCGCCTTTCAGCAGAAGGCGGCGGGCAACACCGCCGGGATCGTCTTCGCGCTGGCGGTGGTGTTCGTCTTCCTGGTGCTGGCCGCGCAGTACGAGAGCCTGCTGCTGCCGCTCTCGATCGTGCTGATCGTGCCGATGTGCCTGCTCGCCGCGATGGCGGGGGTGAACCTGCGCGGCATGGACAATAATGTGCTGACGCAGATCGGGCTGGTCGTGCTGATCGCGCTCGCCGCCAAGAACGCGATCCTGGTGGTCGAGTTCGCCAAGCAGGCGGAGGAGCGCGACGGCCTCACCCCGGTCGAGGCCGCGGTGCAGGCCGCGCAGGTGCGGCTGCGGCCGATCCTGATGACCAGCTTCGCCTTCATCCTCGGCACCGTGCCGCTGCTGATCGCGACCGGCGCCGGCGCCGAGCTGCGCCAGGCGCTGGGCACCGCGGTGTTCTTCGGGATGATCGGGGTGACCGGCTTCGGGCTGATCTTCACACCCACCTTCTACGTGGTGTGCCGCGCGCTCGGCGCGCGGCTCGCCCGCCGCCGGGCGGCGCGTCCGGACGACGGCGCCGCGCTCCAGCCCGCCGAGTGACTCCTGCTACGGAAACGAGAGAGACGATGATCAAGCATTGGCTCGCCGCCACCGCCACGCTCGCGCTCGCCGCCTGCGCCGCCGGCCCCGACTATCGCGCCCCCGCCACCGCGGCGAGCGCGGCCGCCCCCTTCCTCGGCACCGGCGGCCCGACGCTCGCCGCCGCGCCCGACGATCACTGGTGGCGGCTGTACGACGACCCCGTGCTCAACGGGCTGGTCCAGTCGGCGCTCGCCGCCAACACCGACGTGCGAGTCGCCACCGCGCGGCTCGAGCGCGCGCGCGCGTCGCTCCGCGAGGTCCGCAACGACCGCACCCCGCAGGCGACGCTCGGCGCCAGCGGCACCTATAACCGCTTCTCGCAGGCGCAGCGCCCGCCGGGGGTGAGCGGCGAGACCTGGCTGATCGACGGCGGGCTCGACGTCTCCTACGAGGTCGACCTGTTCGGCCGCGTCTCGCGCGGGGTCGAGGCGGCGCGCGGCGACGTCGCGGCGGCGGCGGCCGACGCCGACGCGGTGCGGGTCGCCGTCGTGGCGGACACCACGCGGGCCTATGCCGACGCCGCCGCAGCGGCGGCGCGGATCGCGGTGGCGGAGCGGATCGTCGCGCTGCTCGACCGCCAGGTCGGCACCACCGAGCGCCGCGCCGAGGCCGGGCTGACCACGCCGCTCGACACCGCGCGGATCGCCGCGCTGCGCGACCAGCGCCGCGCCGACATCCCCTCGCTCGTCGCCGAGCGCCAGGCGGCGCTGTTCCGGCTCGCGACGCTGACCGGGCGCCCCCCCCAGGAGCTGCCCCCCGTCGCGGGCGAGCGCGCCACCGCGCTGCGGATCGAGCAGGCCATCCCGGTCGGCGACGGCGCGGCCCTGCTCGCGCGCCGTCCCGACGTGCGCGCCGCCGAGCGCCGCCTCGCCGCCGCCACCGCGCGGATCGGGGTCGCCACCGCCGACCTCTACCCGCGTATCACCCTGGGCGGTTCGGTCGGGCAGACCAGCACCGGCTTCGGCAATCTGTTCGGCGCGGGGCCGCTCAACTTCCTCATCGGGCCGCTGCTCAACTGGGCGGTAAACCCGGGCAAGGCGCGCGCGCGGGTCGCCGGGGCCGAGGCGGACACGCGCGCCGCGCTCGCGAGCTTCGACGGGACGGTGCTGACCGCGCTGGGCGAGACCGAGACGGCGCTCTCCAATTACGCGCGCGCGCTCGAGCGCCGCGCCGCGCTCCAGCAGGCGCTGAGCCAGGCCGATCGCGCCGCGCGGATCACGCGCGCGCAGCGCCGCGAGGGGCAGATCGACAGCCTGTCGCAGCTCGATGCCGAGCGCACGCTCGCCGACGCCCAGGCCGCGCTGGCGCTGCAGGACCAGCTGGTCGCGGACGCGCAAGTCGATCTGTTCCGCGCGCTCGGGGGCCGCTGGGTTGCGGCCTAGGGCTCCACGTAGCGTACCGCCTGATATTGACGCCATAATCTCGGGCGCTTCGTCGATGTAGCCCGTGCGTGGGATCGGCTGACGAAACGCTTCCCATCGCTCTGGCGCCCTCCCCCAAACGGGCGTAACCTCCGGATATGGAGAGGTTGCTCGCGCTCTTGCTGGGAGGCGCGGCCCTGCCCGCGGCGGCGCAGGTCGGGGTGCCTCCCGCCACGCCCGCCGTCGCCCCGGTCACGCTTCCCGACGACCTCCCCGCCGACCCCGGCGACGAGCTCGCCTTTCTCACCGCCGAAGACCGCATGACCGTTCCCGTCGAGATCGCAGGCGCGGGACCCTTCCCCTTCATCATCGACACCGGCGCGCAACGCAGCGTGATCTCGCGCCAGCTCGCATCGCGCCTCGGCCTTCCCGCAGGGCGCCGCGTCCGCGTCGTCGCGATGGCCGGGGCGAGCGACGTCGACACCGTCATCATCCCCGCCATCTCGGTCAGTCCCCGGCCGGTGGGTCGCGTCGGCGGCGAGCGGATCGAGGCGCCCGCGCTCGAAGCGCGTCACCTCGGCGCGCCGGGCATGCTCGGGATCGATACGCTGCAGGGCCAGGCGGTCACGATCGATTTCGACGCGCAGCGGATGCAGGTCAGGCCGTCGAGCCGGCGCGAGCGACTCAAACGTGAACCCGGCGAGATCGTGATCCAGGCGCGCAGCCTGTTCGGCCAGCTCGTCGTTACCAGCGCCACCATCGCCGGGCGGCGCGTCCGCGTCGTGCTCGACACCGGCACCAGCGTCAGCCTCGGCAATCTGGCGCTGCGCCGCCTGCTTGCCGGGCGGCGGAGCGACAGCACGGTGCTGACCAGCGTACTCGGCGTGGAGATCACCGCCGATTACGCGCTGCTTCCCGAAATGACGCTCGGCCCGGCCAAGATCCGCTCGCTGCCGATCGCCTTCGCCGATGCCGCGCCGTTTCGTGTCTTCGGCATCGACGACAAGCCCGCGCTGATGCTGGGCATGGATGCGCTGCGCCTCTTCCGCCGGGTGCATATCGATTTCGCCAATCGCGAGCTGCGCCTGCTGCTGCCGCGCGACGTGCGAAACCGCGGCTGAGCCCCGTTGCGCCGCATCGGCTTCGCTGCGAGGCTGGTGCCGGACGGGACGAGGGAGGATCGATGCGCGAGATCGGGATCACGGCGGCGCTCGCCGCGCTGCTGGCGGGGACAAGCGCGGGGGCGCAGGCGCGACCGGACGAGAAGGCTTTCTTCGATCTGTATCGCGAGATGGTCGAGACCAACACGGTGGTGAACGTCGGCAGTTGCACCCGGGCGGCGGAGCAGGTCGCCACGCGGCTCAAGCGCGCAGGTTATGCCGAGGGCGACGTGACGCTCTTCTCTACCCCCGAGCATCCGAACGACGGCGGCGTCGTCGCGGTGCTGCACGGCAGCGACGCGACGCTCAAGCCGATGCTGCTGCTCGGCCATCTCGACGTGGTCGCGGCCAAGCGCGAGGACTGGCAGCGCGATCCGTTCAAGCTGGTCGAGGAAGGCGGCTATTATTATGCGCGCGGCGCGGTCGACGACAAGGCGATGGCGGCGATCTGGGCGGATGCGATGGTCCGCTTCCGTCAGCAGGGCTATCGCCCCAAACGCACCATCAAGCTGGCGCTGACCTGCGGCGAGGAGACCACCTACGCGTTCAACGGCGCGCAATGGCTGGCGCAGCATCGCCCCGAACTGATCGCGGCCGAGTTCGCGCTCAACGAGGGTGGTGGCGGACGGCTTGACGCGCAGGGCAAGCGCCAGCTGCTCGCGGTGCAGGTCGGCGAGAAGGCAGCGCAGAACTTCACGCTGCTCGCGACCAACCCGGGCGGACACAGCTCCACGCCGGTGCCCGACAATGCGATCTACGAGCTCGTCGATGCGATCAAGGCGGTGCAGAACTACGAATTCCCGGTGCGCTTCACGGATACGACGCGCGCTTATTTCACCGCCACCGCCCAGCGCGTGGGCGGCGAACAGGCCGGCGCGATCACCCGGCTGCTGGCCGATCCGCAGGATCGCGCGGCCGACGTGATCGTCAGCCGCGACCAGGTGATGCATTCGACGCTGCGGACCACCTGCGTCGCCACCTTGCTCAACGCCGGCCATGCCGAGAACGCGCTGCCGCAGCGCGCCACCGCCAACGTCAACTGCCGCATCTTCCCGGGAGAGACGGTCGACGGCACGCTGGCCAAGCTGCGCGAACTGGCGGGTGCAAAGGTGGCGGTCACGGCCAACCAGCCGATCCGCCCCACCGCGGTGCCCCCGACGCTCGACCCCAAGATCATCGCCCCGATGGAAGCGCTGGCGCGGCAGCACTTCCCCGGGGTGCCGCTGCTGCCGACGATGTCGACCGGCGCGACCGACGGCGTGTTCCTCGAGGCGATCGGCATCCCGGTCTATGGCGTGCCCGGCACGTTCCTCGATCCCGACTTCAACGGCGTTCATGGTCTCAACGAGCGCATCCGGGTGGCGTCGCTCTACGCCGCGCGCGACTATCTGTTCGACCTCGCGAAGGCTTATGCGGACTGAGCGTCGCCGGGCAGAACCTCCACGACACCGACACGTCATTCCGGCGCAGGTCGGGGTCCGACTCGGAGGCCGCGGTGAGACCCGCAACCGTTCCGTAGCCGGACCCCGGCCTGCGCCGGGGAGACGATGCTATCGGGGCTGACGTGGCCCGATCAGCCAGGTGCGAAGAACACTTACCCGATCACGGGCGGGCGCCGCAGCGCTCAGCGGAAGAAAACGTGATTGCCGATCGACGCGACGCGCACGCCGGCGGCGCGGGCAGCGCTGCGATGGTGGAAATAGAGCGCGTCCGACGCGTCGGTCTCCCAGGCGTCCTTCATCGCCACCTTGGCGACCGCCATCGCGGTGCGCCAGTCGTCGTTCGACGGCGCCGCGGGCATGCGACCACCGCGCACGAAGGAGAACTGGCCCTTCTGGGTGATGACGTCGCACACGCTGCCGCCGAAGCGGCGCGACTTGGTGCGGTTGAGGATCACCTCGGCGACCGCGAGCTGACCGCTCAGCGGCTCGCCGCGTGACTCGAAATAGATCGCGCCGGCGAGGCAGCGCATGTCCTCGTCGGTGCTCGACGGGATCGACTGATCCGCGACTGCCGCGGCGAGGGTGGGGTAAGCGATCTGATCGTCCGCCTGATCGGCAGCGCTCGGATCGAGGAACGGGTCGGCGCTCTGCGCCGGCGCCACGAGGGTCGCGGCCGTATCGGCGATCTGGCCCGCGGTGATGCCCGGAAGCGTCGGCACTTCGGCGGCGAGGCCGGGCGCGCTCTGGAGGGCCAGCGAGATGATCGAGGCAGTGAACGCTGCGAAAGCGGCAGCGCGGGAACCTAAGGGCATTCCACGTCTTGTCTATGCGGTGGGTACGCGGAAACGATCGCTGAATCAGCGTTAGCTGCTCATGGACCGTCCGGGTGCCCCCCCGACTGCGTCACCGTTCGGGATCGCACCCCGCATCGGCACAACGCCTGTTGTCGATCAGGACGGGCTACGGTCGGGAGGTTAACAGCGTCAATCAACCAGCATCGTTTCAGCGACGAACCGTTCGGCCGCCGGGATGTCCAGTTCAATCACCCACAGATCGGGGTCACGGCGCCGCCGCAATTGCCAATAATCCTCGATCGTGGCCGAATCGGACTCGCCCGGTCCTGCGGGCACCAGCACGTCGCGGTCGTCGAGCCCGCGCATCCGCTCCAGCGCCCGCATGCCGCGGCCCTCGCAGAGCAGCAGCAGCACCGCGCCGGCCTGTGCTTCGCCGGTGGCGCGCACCACGCCCAGCCCGCCGGCATCGTTGACGCGGCGGAGCAGCGCGGTCACCGCGATATGCGTCGGCAGCCGCGCGCTCACGCCGCGCTCGCCGCATAGCCGGGCAGCGTCGCCAGCGCGATGCGCGAGCGCATGAAGGTGCCGGTGCCGCGCGCGACCTCCTCGCCGTCCTCCGCCACCAGCCGCGCCTCGGCGACGAACACGCGGCGCTGCCCGCTGACCCAGCGCCCCTCCGCCACCACCGGCCCCTCGCCCAGTGGACGGGTGAGCAGCAGGCTGAACTGGGTGGTCAGCAGGAAGCGGTCGGTCACCAGACTGTTGCAAGCGTAGAAAGCGGCGTCGTCGAGCATCTTGAAGTAGCTCGTTCCATGCGCCGCCCCCGCGGCATGGAAGTGGCGCCGGTCGACCCGGAAGTGGATCCGCGCCACCCCCGGTGCGGCGATCTCGAGCCGCGACTCGAACAGCCGGTTGATCGGCGCCGCGGCATAGAGCGATTCGAGCGCACGATGATGCGCGGCAGCTCCCTCAGGCGGCGTCACGCGTTTCGTCCGCGGTGAGCAAGGCGTAGATTGCGTCGGGCGAGGCGGCGCCGCGCAACTTCGCGACCAGCGTGCGGTCACGGAAGCGCCGCGCGACGCGCGCCAGCGCCTTGAGATGCTCGCCCCCGGCGTGCGGCGGCGACAGCATTGCCGCCACCACATCCACTGCGACATCGTCGACCGCGGCGAACGCGATCGGGTGCGCCAGCCGCGCCACCACCAGCGCGACCCGCCGCATGCCGGGAAGCCGCGCGTGCGGGATCGCCACCCCGCCGCCGAAGCCGGTCGATCCTTCCTTCTCGCGCGCCGCGAGCGCCTCCGCGATCGCGCGCGGCTCCAGCCCCAGCATCGGCGCGGCAAGCGCGCCGATCTGGGTGAACAACGCCTTCTTCGACGCCGCGGGCATTCCCACAGCGACGAGCTCGGGCGCGAGCAGGTCGCTCAGATCGCTGGCCATCGTCTCGTTCGGTCGATCCGCTGCGCGCCTCAGCCGGCGCGCTGCGGCTCGACCCAGCCGATCGTGCCGTCACCGCGGCGGTACACCATGTTGTACGATCCCGTGCCCGCATTGCGGAACAGCAGCGCCTGGGTGTTGCGCAGGTCGAGCATCATCACCGCATCGGAGACGCTCGCCTCGGGCACGTCGACGCGGGTCTCCGCGATCACCAGCGGCGCGTCGCCCGCCTCCTCCTCGTCGGCCGTTTCGGCGAACAGGGTGTAACCGGCATTGTCATAGCCGGTGCGGTCCTGCTCAGCCTCGACCGCGGCATGCGCCGGGGTACGGTCCTTGAGCCGGCGGACATAGCGGCGCAGCTGCTTCTCGATCTTCTCCGCCGCGCCATCGAACGAAAGATGCGCGTCATGCGCGTCGTGACGCCCCTTGAGCACCAGCCCGCGCGTCACGTGCGCGACGATGTCGCAGGTGAAGCCATTGTCGTGCGGCCCCTTGCCGAAGGTGGTCTCGGCCGAGATCGCGCGCGCAAAATATTTATCAGCGATACCCTGGAGCCGGTCCTGCACATGGGCCTTCAGCGCGTCGCCGATCGCCACCTGGTGACCTGATACCCGGATATCCATCAATCGTCTCCTTCGTTGCGCCGGCAAGCCCCCGGCACCGGCGGTTCACTGTGCGTCATCCGGACGCCGCGGCCCCCCACAGGGGTTCGTTGACCCCTTTCAGAAACGCGGCGTGGGCTGCCAGTTCCGCCGGACTCGCCGAAAAGAGCCGCGGCGGGCGCGCGCGCACCGCTGTGGTGGCCGTCTCCGTCGTCGGCGCGGCGACGACGATCGGCTCGCTGACCAGCCCCAGCCCGATCTGGCGCCCGCCCTGCAGCTCGACATAGACCTGCGCCAGCAGCTGCGCGTCGAGCAGCGCGCCGTGAAGCACGCGATGCGAGCGATCGATGCCATAGCGGCTGCACAGCGCGTCGAGCGTGTGCTTGGCGCCGGGATGGCGGGTGCGCGCCAGCTGGAGCGTGTCGACCATGCGCGAGCGGCACACCGCGCTGCGGCCGCAACGCTCGAGCTCGCCGTTAAGGAAGGAGAAGTCGAACCCGGCATTGTGCGCGATCAGCGGCGCGTCGCCGAGGAACTCGAGCAGCGGCTCGACCCCGGCGGCGAACACCGGATGCTGGCACAGGAAGTCGATCCGCAGGCCGTGCACCCGCGCGGCTTCCTCGGGCATGTCGCGCTCGGGGTGGAAATAGGCGTGGAAGGTGCGCCCGGTCTCACAGCGGTTGAACAGCTCGACGCAGCCGATTTCCACCATTCGGTCGCCGCCGGCGAAGCTCAGCCCCGTGGTCTCGGTATCGAAGACGATCTCACGCATGGGTAGCGTTATCGGCCCGCCGCGGCGCGCGCGCAAGCGATCAGGCGCAGCACCGCGGCGCGCGTCTCGGCCAGCGGCACGTCGGTCGCGATCACCATGTCGGCGCGCGCACGCTTCTCGGCGTCGGGCAACTGGCGCGCGAGGATCGACTCATATTTCGCCACGGTCATGCCGGGGCGTGCGAGCGTGCGCGCGCGCTGCACCGCCGGTGCGGCGGACACCACCGCGACCTGATCCACCGCGGCATCGCCACCGGTCTCGAACAGCAGCGGCACATCGAGCACCACCAGCGCTGCGTCGGCGTGCCGTGCGAGAAAGGCGGCGCGTTCGGCCGCGACCGCGGGGTGAACGATCGCTTCCAGATCGCGCAGCCCCGCCGCATCGCCCAGCACGGCGGCACCGAGCGCGGCACGATCGACTCCGTCGCGGCCGGTGGTGCCGGGAAAGCGCGCTGCGATCGCCGCGACCAGCGCCCCGCCCGGTCCCTGCAGGCGGTGCACCACGGCGTCAGCGTCGAACACCGGGACGCCGGCCTCGGCAAACATGCGCGCAACCGTCGACTTGCCCATCCCGATCGAGCCGGTGAGCCCGAGCACGATCATCGCGCGCTCACGCCAGCAGCAGGTCGCGCAGAACGTCGTCCTGATCGCGCGGCGGCGCGGCGCCGAAGAACAGCTCGAAGGCGAGCGCGGCCTGGCCGATCAGCATCTCCAGCCCGTCGACCATGTCGAGCCCGCGTGCCCGTGCGGCGGCGAGCAGCGGCGTCTCGAGCGGGGCGTAGACGATGTCATAGACGATCGCGTCCTCGGGCAGCGGGTCTAGGTCGAGCGCGAGCGGCGGCTGCCCCGTCATCCCAAGCGCGCTGGTGTTGACCAGCAGCGCGGTATCGGGCCGCAGCCGCGCGTCGAGCGGCAGCGCATCGCCCTTGAGCCCGAAGCGCGCGAGCAGCGCGGCGCCCTTCAGCGGGGTGCGGTTGAGCAGGGTCACCCGCCCCACCCCCACCTTCGACAGCGCGAACAGCACCGCGCGCGCCGCGCCGCCCGCCCCCACCACCGTCACCGACGCGCCGGCGAGGTCGAGGTCCGCGATCGGCGAGAGGAAGCCGGCGGCGTCGGTATTGGTCGCGGCGAGCTGGCCTGCGTCGTCGCGGAACACGGTATTGATCGCGCCGATCGTATCGCGCACGCCACCGGGATCGGGGACATGATCGAGCGCCGCCACCTTGTGCGGCACGGTGACGTTGCAGCCGCGCCAGGCGGGATCGTCCGCGCGCGACGCGAAATAGCCCGCGAGCCCGGCGGGGTCGACGCGGGTGGCCCGGTAATCGCCCTCCAGCTTCAGTCGCTCGAGCCAGAAGCGATGGATCAGCGGCGACTTGGAATGCGCGATCGGGTCGCCGATCACCTCGGCATAGGGGGTCGTCATGTCGGCAGCACCTCGCGCGTGCGGAGATAATCGAGCACCGGGAGCAGCGGCATGCCGAGCACGGTGAACTGGCTGCCCGACACCTTGGCGAAGAGCTGCACCCCCGGCCCCTCGATCCGATAACAGCCGACGCAGCCCGCGATCGTCGGCCATTCGGCGTCGAGATAGGTCTCGATGAACGAGTCGGACAGCCGCCGCACGACGATCCGCGCCGCATCGACGACACGCCACACCGCCCCGCCATTCTCCGCGATCACCGCGGCGCTGACCAGATCATGGTGCCGCCCCGACATGCGACGGAGATGGTCGCGCGCCTCCTCGCGCGTCGTCGGCTTGTCGAGCACGCTGCCGTCGTCGAGCACCGCGAGGCTGTCAGACCCGAGCACCAGCGCGCCGGGGTGCCGCGCGGACACCTTGAGCGCCTTGAGCTCGGCGAGCGCGTCGGCGAGGTCACGCGGGCGCGCGCGCGGCATCGCGGCCTTGAGCGCGGCCTCGTCGGCGTGCGCCGGCTCGGCGGTGAACGGCACGCCCGCGGCGGACAGCATGGCGGTGCGCGAGGCGCTCTGCGAGGCGAGGATCAGCATGAGAAGATCAACATGGGAGAATTTGTCGGCTCAGTCGACCGGCCGCGCGGCGGTGCCGCGCCGGTCGTTGACCAGCGCGATGATCGCCGCCGCGGTCTCCTCGATCGAGCGCCGCGTTACGTCGATGACGGGCCAGCCATTGTCGGCGAAGATGCGGCGCGCGAAGGCGATCTCGCGCGCCACCGCGTCCTGGTCGACATAATCGGTCTCGGGTGCCTGGTTGAGCGAGAGCAGCCGGTTGCGCCGCACCTGGATCAGCCGGTCGGCACTGGTGGTCAGCCCGACGATCAGCGGATGCTCGAGCGCGAACAGCGAGGCGGGCGGCGGGCTCTCCACCACGATCGGGATGTTGGCGGTCTTGTAGCCGCGGTTGGCGAGATAGATCGAGGTCGGCGTCTTGGATGAGCGGCTCACCCCGGCGAGCAGGATGTCGGCCTCTTCCCACTCCTCGTGCGCAATCCCGTCGTCGTGCGCGATGGTAAACTGGATTGCGTCGACGCGGGCGAAATAGGCCGCGTCGAGCACGTGCTGGCGCCCCGGGCGCGCCTTGGCCTGCTGGCCGAGCAGCATCGACAACGCGTCGTTGACCGGATCGAGCGGCGCCACCGTCGGCAGGCCGAGCGCGCGGCAGCGGTTCTCCAGCGCGGTGCGGGTCACCGGGTTGACCAGCGTGAACACGACCAGACCGGGGTTCTGCGCGATCTCCTGGAGGATGCGATCGAGGTGCATCTCGGTCCGTACCATCGGCCAGAAATGCCGCACCGTCTCGACGTCGTCATATTGTGCCAGCGCCGCCTTGGCGATGTTCTCCAGCGTCTCGCCGGTAGAGTCGGAGAGAAGATGGAGGTGAAGGCGCACCATCCTCAGCCGCCTGGGGATCGAACTGTGGACAACATGGGGACGCGCGCTAGCGCAACTCGCCCGCGCCGCCAAGCGAGCGCCGCGGCCGTGGATGAATCCGATTCCATCCACAATATCGTCCGCAGCCGCGATGTTCCTCCACAGCCTGTGGATAGCGGGGACAAACAGCTGCGAATCCCTGACTCCGCGTCAGACTCCTGCCGTCAAGCTGTTGGCATTTCCGGTGACGGCGGATTAAGCCACCGCAACCCACGCGCCATCCGCATCAACAACCTTCTTCGAGATTCTATTATCTGAAGGGGGCGAGGACGATCTCACACGTGCCCACTCCTCCGACCGAGTCCGCCAAACCGCTGTTGCGTACGCTCCGGGGCGAGCGGCAGGAGCGCCCGCCCCTGTGGCTCATGCGCCAGGCCGGGCGGTACCTGCCTGAGTATCGCGACCTTCGCGCCGAGAAGGGCGGCTTCCTCGCGCTCGCGACCGATCCCGAGGCCGCCGCGGAGGTGACGCTCCAGCCGATCCGCCGCTTCGGCTTCGACGGCGCGATCCTCTTCTCCGACATCCTGATGGTGCCCTGGGCGCTCGGCCAGGAGCTCAGCTTCGGCGCCGGCGAGGGGCCGCGGCTCGCGCCTCCGCTGGTCGCCGCCGCGCTGGCGTCGCTGGAGGCAGTGCCCACCCGGCTCGATCCGGTCTATGCCACGGTACGCCGGGTCGCCGCCGCATTGCCCCCTGCTACCACCTTCCTCGGCTTCGCTGGCTCACCCTGGACCGTGGCGACCTATATGGTCGCGGGCCAGGGCAGCCGCGATCAGGAAGAGACCCGGCTCTTCGCCTATCGCGATCCCGCGGCGTTCGCGGCGATCATTGACGCGGTGGTCGCGCTGACGATCGACTATCTCGCCGCCCAGCTCGACGCCGGGGTCGAGGCGGTGCAGCTGTTCGACAGCTGGGCGGGCAGCCTCTCCCCAGAGCAGTTCGAGCGCTGGGTGATTGCGCCCAACCGCGCCATCGTCGACGGCTTGCGGGCGCGGCGCCCGGGCGCGACGATCATCGGCTTTCCCAAGGGGGCGGGCGGCAAGCTCCTCGTCTATGCCGCGGGCACCGCCGTCGATGCGATCGGATTGGACGAGACGGTCGATCCTGTCTGGGCCGACCGCGTGCTGCCGCCCGGGCTGCCGGTGCAGGGCAACCTCGATCCGCTCGCGCTGCGCGTCGGCGGCGCCGCGCTCGACCGCGGCATCGACCGCGTCCTCGCCGCCTTTCCCGAGCGGCCGCATGTCTTCAACCTGGGCCACGGCATCGGCCAGCACACCCCGGTGGCGCACGTCGAGCATCTGGTCGCGCGCCTCCGCGACGCCTAAGGGCAGGACATGAACATGGCGGGATTCCTCGGCGCGACCTATGACTGGGTGAAGGCGGCGCATCTCATCTTCGTGATCTTCTGGATGGCGGGCATGTTCATGCTGCCGCGCTACCTCGTCTATCACCAGGAGGGGCTAGCGGACCCGGCCGAGGCGGCGCGCTGGGTCGAGCGCGAGGGCAAGCTGCGCGCGATCATCCTCACGCCCGCGATGATCCTGGTGTGGATCCTCGGCATCGCGCTCGCGCTCAATGCCGGCATCGCCGATGGCACGCCCGGTCTCGGCTGGCTTCACGCCAAGATCGCGCTGGTCGTGCTGCTCTCGGGCTATCACGGCTGGGCGATCGGCTATGCGCGCAAGCTCGCCGCCGGCCGCGCCACCCTCTCCAATCGCGCGCTGCGGCTGGTCAACGAGGTGCCCGCGGTCGCCGCGGTGCTGATCGTCATCCTGGTGATCGTGAAGCCGTTCTGAGATCGTGCACCGGCTTGACTAAGCCGCGGCCGACTCTTACCTCGCGGTCACGGCGTGACCGGTCCCGGTCTCCTGCCTCCTCTACAGCTTCGTATCTCGAGCGTATTTGCCGGCCGAGCTTCCCCCCACTCCCGAGCACATCGGACACGTCTACATGCATCTCAAGGATTTGAAGAAGAAGGCCCCGGCCGACCTCGTGCAGCTCGCCGAGGAGCTCGGGGTCGAGGGCGCGTCGACGCTGCGCAAGCAGGATCTGATGTTCGCCATTCTCAAGGTCCAGGCCGAGAACGGCGAGCAGATCATGGGCGAGGGCACGATCGAGGTGCTGCCCGACGGCTTCGGCTTCCTCCGCTCGGCGCAGGCCAATTATCTCGCCGGCCCGGACGACATTTACGTCAGCCCCAACCAGGTGCGGAAGCACGGCCTGCGTACGGGCGACACGGTCGAGGGCGAGATCCGTGGCCCCAAGGACGGCGAGCGCTATTTCGCGCTGGTGAAGATCATGCAGGTCAATTTCGAAGACCCGGATCGCGTTCGCCACCGCGTCAACTTCGACAATCTGACCCCGCTCTATCCGGACGAGCGGCTCAAGATGGAGATCGAGGACCCGACGATCAAAGACAAGTCGGGCCGTGTGCTCGACGTCGTCGTCCCGATCGGCAAGGGGCAGCGCTGCCTGATCGTCGCCCCGCCGCGCGTCGGCAAGACGATCATGATGCAGAACATCGCGCGCGCGATTAGCCACAACCATCCCGAGGTGTTCCTGCTGGTGCTGCTCATCGACGAGCGCCCGGAGGAAGTCACCGACATGTCGCGCACGGTGATCGGCGAGGTGGTCTCCTCCACCTTCGACGAGCCGGCGACGCGCCACGTGCAGGTCGCCGAGATGGTGATCGAGAAGGCCAAGCGCCTGGTCGAGCACAAGAAGGACGTGGTGATCCTGCTCGACAACATCACCCGCCTCGGCCGCGCCTACAACACCGTGGTGCCCTCGTCGGGCAAGGTGCTCACCGGCGGCGTCGATGCCAACGCGCTGCAACGGCCCAAGCGCTTCTTCGGCGCCGCCCGCAACATCGAGGAGGGCGGCAGCCTCACCATCATTTCGACCTCGCTGATCGATACCGGCAGCCGCATGGACGAGGTGATCTTCGAGGAGTTCAAGGGCACCGGCAACGCCGAGATCGTGCTGGACCGCAAGGTCGCCGACAAGCGCATCTTCCCCGCGATTGACGTCGGCAAGTCCGGCACGCGCAAGGAGGAGCTGCTGGTCGAGAAGGACAAGCTCAGCAAGATGTGGGTGCTGCGCCGCATCCTGATGCAGATGGGCACGGTTGACGCGATGGAGTTCCTGCTCGGCAAGATGAAGGACTCCAAGACCAACGACGATTTCTTCGACTCGATGAACCAGTGACGCGCGCCGGCCGGGTCGCGGCGCCCGCGGGCCGAGGACGGTAACTTTTTCCGGGCGGCGCGTTGTCATGGCGTGCCGCCCGTTCGTTTTTTTGGGGAGTGACGTTGTGAGCCTGATCGCCATGCTGGCCGCCGCGGGGGCGGCCGCAACGCCCCAGGGACCAGGCTCGCTGGGCGATATCTGGCAGCATATCGTCGCCGACTTCTCCAATCTGGGCGATCCCGCCGCACTCGCCGCGTTCGGCTCGGTGCTGATGATCGACCTCGTGCTCGCCGGCGACAACGCGATCGTGGTCGGCGCGCTCGCCGCGGGGCTGCCGTCGGACCAGCGCAAGAAGGTGATCCTGATCGGCATCGGCGCCGCGCTGGTGCTGCGCATCTTCTTCGCGCTGATCGTCACCTGGCTGATGGGGATCGTCGGGCTGATCTTCGCGGGCGGGCTGCTGCTGCTGTGGGTCAGCTGGAAGTTCTGGCGCGAGATCCGCGCCGGCGGTCACCAGCCCGACGCGGAGGGCAACGGCGACGCCGCGGTGGCGCCCGCACGCAGCTTCGTCGGCGCCGCCTGGGCGGTCGCGGTGGCGGACGTGTCGATGAGCCTCGACAACGTCCTGGCCGTGGCAGGGGCCGCGCGCGAGCATCCCGGCATCCTCGTCGTCGGCCTGCTGCTGTCGGTTGCGCTGATGGGGCTGGCGGCCAACGTCATCGCGCGGATCATCGATCGTTACCGCTGGATCGCCTATGTCGGTCTGGCGGTGATCCTCTTCGTGGCGGGCAAGATGATCTACGAGGGCTGGGTCGGTGCCGAGAACACGCCGGGAATCGCCTCGCTGCTCGGCTGAGCGGATCGCGCCGGGTTCACGGCGCGTTCAACGCCGCCACGGCAGCACGGCCGCGATGATCACGGAGTGACGATGCGAACTTTCCTCCTGCCGTTGGCGGCGATTGCGGTGGTAGCCGCGCCGGCGAGCGCGCAGCGCAACGACCTTGCCACGGTGCAGCGGTTTCTGACCGCGGCCGAGACGATGACCGCCAATTTCAGCCAGACCGACCGCAACGGTCGCGTGCTGACCGGCGTGCTGACGCTCAAGAAGCCGGGCAAGATCCGCTTCCAATATGAGAAGGGCGTGCCGCTGCTCATCGTGAGCGATGGCAAGGCGTTCACCTTCATCGATTATTCGGTGAAGCAGGTGCAGCGCTGGCCGATCGGCAACTCGCCCCTGGGCGTGCTGATCGATCCCAGCCGGGACATCTCGCGCTACGCCAAGGTCGTTCCCTCGCCCAATCCGGACGTGCTGTCGGTTGAGGCGAACGATCCCAAGCACCCCGAGTTCGGACGAATCACCATGGTGTTCGCGCGCGACTCAGCGGCGCCGGCGGGGCTGATGCTGCAGGGCTGGGTCGCGCTCGACAGCCAGGGCAACCGCACCACCGTCCGGCTCAGCGCGCAGAAATTCAACGTGCCGGTGAGCGACAACAGCTTCCGCTGGACCGATCCGCGGCGGCAGGGGCGCAGCGGCTGACATTTTCTACAATCCGTTCATCTGAGTGACAGCTTCTCTGTCCTACAAGAGGGTCATGGGGGCGGACGCCTCGGGGATTTTCCCCCTGTTGCCCTGAGCCCTTCTCCCCCATGTGCGTGATGAACGCTGTGTCGGCCCTCGCTCCATGCCCCCGGAGCGGGGGCCTTTCACGTTCGGCGGCGGCCGAGCGTCGACGCTTTGCGCCGCGGCGGTGACGTTCTATGTCGCGCGGCGTGAAGATCGTCTCCTGGAACATCAACTCCGTTCGCTTCCGCCTCGACATCGTCGAGCGTTTCCTGCGCGAGGCCGCGCCCGACATCCTGTGTCTGCAGGAAACCAAGGTGATCGACGCCGACTTCCCGGTCGCCGGGTTCCGCGCGCTCGGCTACGACCATGTTCTGCTCAACGGGCAGCGGATGCATCATGGCGTCGCGATCATCAGCCGCGTGCCGATCGAGGCGGACGAGCGGCTCGACTGGCAGGCCAATCGCGAGGCACGCCATCTCGGTGTCCGGCTGCCCGGCGGCGTGCGGCTCGAGAATGTCTATGTCCCCGCGGGCGGTGACGTGCCCGATCGCGAGGTGAATCCGAAGTTCGGCCAGAAGCTCGATTTCGTTGAGCGGATGACGCGCTGGTCCGAGACGCTCGACGTGCCCACCATCCTCACCGGCGACTTCAACATCGCGCCGCTGCCGAGCGACGTGTGGAGCCACAAGGCGCTGCTCAAGGTGGTAAGCCATACCCCGATCGAGGTCGAGGCGCTGGAGCGGCTGCGCGCCTCGAACGACTGGGTTGATCTCGGACGCCATTTCCATCCCGCGCCGGCACGGCTCCACACCTGGTGGAGCTATCGCTCGCCCGACTGGACCAAGAACGACCGGGGCCGCCGGCTCGACCATATGTGGGCCACCGCCGACGTCGCGCGCACCGCGACGTCCCACACCGTGTTCGAGCCGTGCCGCAGCTGGCTCAAGCCGAGCGACCACGTCCCGATCATGACCGAGTTCGCCTGGTGAGCCAGGCCGGCGCGGATCCGCGCGACGCCGCGCGCGCGATCGATGCGATGCGGCGCGGCTGGCCGATCGCGCTCCACGCGCCGGGGGAGCCGCCGCTGGTGCTGCTCGCGGTGGAGACCGCCGACGCCGCGCGGCTGGCCGCCTTCGCGCCCGACGACGCTTATGCGGTGCTGATCTCGGCCGGCCGTGCGGAGACGCTGACGCTGACCAACCAGCGTGCCGCCGCGGCGCCGGATCAGCCGGTGCTGATCGAGCGCGCGCCGTGGTTCGACATGGCCCTCGCCACCGCGCTGGCCGACCCGCAGCTCGATCTCGCCACCCCGCTCAAGGGCCCGTTCCGTACCGCCGCGCTGGCGAGCCCGGTCGCGGGCGCCGCCGCGCTGCGGCTGGCGCGGGTGGCCGGGTTGCTACCCGCTTTCTTCACCGGTGCGGCCGAACCCGCGGTGGCGATCGACGTTGCTGCGATCGACGCGCACGAAGACGCGACCCGGCTAGCGATCGCGGTGCGCGCGCGGCTGCCGGTGGCGCAGGCGGAGGATAGTGAGATCGTCGCCTTCCGCTCGCCCGAGAGCGCCGACGAGCATGTCGCGCTGCTGATCGGTCAGCCGACCGGCGCACCGCCGCTGGTGCGGCTGCACAGCGAGTGCCTGACCGGCGACGTGCTCGGCAGCCTCAAATGCGACTGCGGCCCGCAGCTCGACGCCGCGATCCGCCGCATCCGCGACAGCGGCTGGGGCATCCTGCTCTACCTGCGGCAGGAGGGGCGCGGCATCGGGCTGGTCAACAAGCTGCGCGCCTATGCGCTGCAGGACCAGGGCTATGACACGGTCGACGCCAACACGCGGCTCGGCTTCGCGGTGGACGCGCGCGACTTCGGCGTGGCGGCGCGGATGCTGGTGCTGCTCGGCCAGGAGCGCGTGCGACTGCTGACCAACAACCCCGCCAAGGTCGCCGGGCTGGAGGCGGCGGGGGTGACCGTGGTGGAGCGCGTGCCGCACGCGCTGCCGGCGAACCCGCACAATGCGCGCTATCTCGCGACCAAGCGTGACCGGACCGGGCACCAGTTCTGAGCAAGACTGGCGAGGAGGATTGGTTCACGCGAAGACGCGAGGACGCGAAGAAGGAGGGGGTGTGTTCGCGTGAGGCGCGGAGCGGTCGCGTGCGCATCAGCGCATATTAGTCGCCGATCCACATTTGCCGAGCCGTGCTCCCGCACGCGGGAGCCCAGAGCGGCGGGCCGTGACGTCGGTGGGCCCTGGGCTCCGGCGTTCGCCGGAGCACGTCGACGGTTCAAACGACGTGGACCAGTCTCTAACGCTCTCGCTTGCAACTACTCTGGCCGTTCTGCGGGCGGACACGAACCGTCCGCGCCTCCGCGCCCCCGCGTGAACAAGCCTTCTTCACGTCTTCGCCTGAACTCACTCAGCCCGAGCCGCTCACACTGTCGCGCCCATCAGCAGCTTGGGCAGGTCGCCGCTCTCGCCGCGCGCCTCGCTCATGAAGCGGTCCTTGAGCGCCGGGATCCGGTCCACCGCGCTGATGCCGAAGCGCCGCACCGCACTCGCCGCCTTGCCGGGGATGCCGAACAGCCGCGTCAGCGTGTCGGTCGCGGCCGCCACCATGAAGGTGTCGAGCCCGCGCCACGCCTCGTAGCGGCGCAGCAGCTGTGCGTCGCCCGCGTCAAGGCCGAGCCGCCGTCCCTCGACCAGCACCTCGACCAGCGCCGCGACGTCGCGGTATCCAAGGTTCACCCCCTGCCCCGCGATCGGGTGGATGCCATGCGCGGCGTCGCCGACAAGCACGAGTCGGGTCCCGGTCACGCGCGCGGCATGATGGAAGCCGAGCGGGTAGCTCGCGCGCGGGCTGGCGTGCGACAGCGCGCCGAGGAACCCGCCCATGCTTTTTTCCGCCTCGGCGAGGAAGCCGCTGTCGCCGAGCTTGAGCATGCCCGCGGCCTGGTCCGCCGCGACCGTCCACACGATCGCCGAACGGTGCCCGACCTCGTCGTCGGGCAGCGGCAGCAGCGCGAACGGGCCGGCGGGATAGAAGATCTCGTAGGCGACGTTCTCGTGGCTGCGCTCGTGGTGGAACGCGCCAACGATCGCGGCATGGTCATACTGCCAGCGCGCCACCGCGATCCCCGCCGCTTCGCGCGTCGGCGACTGGCGCCCCTCGGCGGCGACGAGCAGGTCGGCGGTGACGATGCGGCCGTCGGTCAAGGTCGCGCGCACGCCGTCCTGGTCGCGCTCCACTTTGATCGCGCGTGTGCCCATGCGCAGGTCGACCAGCGGCGCGGCGCTGACCGCGTCGTACAAAGCGCGGCGCAACAGCCGGTTCTCGTACATCGTGCCAAGCGCGGCGTCGTCCGCGGCGGGGACGAAATCGAGCTTGCCCGGCGCCAGACCGTCGCTCACGCGGATGTGGCGGATCGGGCAGCCCTGGCCGCGCAGCGCCTCCCCCACGCCGATGGCATCGAGCATGCGATGGCTTGCGCTTGCCACCGCCGAGGCGCGCCCGTCGAACGCGGGCGCGAGCATTACCGCGGGATCGGCCGGATCGACCACGATGGCGGAGAGGCCGTGGCGGTCGAGCGCGACCGCGAGCGCGCTGCCGACCAGCCCGCCGCCGAGGATAAGCACGTCTGCATGGTCCATGGCATCTGCCCTACAGGGTCGCGCCCGGGCGGGAAAGGGCGGGTCTCTTGACGCGGACTCGCGCTGGGCGGACAATGTACGCCGGGCATTTCAGACATCGCTGAGGACGGGAACAGATGGCGAGCAGGGCCGACGCGCCGCTGTGGCGCGAGACGGTGAAGGCGGGGGCGCTGCGCAGCGGCGCGCTGATCGTCGCGGTGGCGCTGTTCGCGCTGACGCTGGCGATGGCGGTGGCGCTGGCGAGCTATCATCCGAGCGACGCGGCGTTCAACACCGCGGCGGGCGGCGTGGGCGGCAACCTGCTGGGGGCGCCCGGCGCCTGGTTCGCCGACCTGGCGCTGACCCTGTTCGGACCCGCGGTGGCGCTGCTTCTGCCGGTGGCGCCGCTGGTGGCGGTGCGGCTGTGGCGCGAGCAGCCGGCGGGCGAGTGGCCGCGGATGCTGCGCGGCACCGTGCTGGCGGTGGCGCTGATGGCGGTGGCGCTCGGCTGTGCCGCTCCCGGCGCGGTGCCCGCGCTGCCGTTCGGCTGGGGCGGTGCGGTCGGGCTCGGCGTCGTCGCGGCGACTCGCTGGGCGCTCGGGCTGGTCGGCGATGCGCCGGTACGCTGGTGGGGCGTCGTCGCGCTCGGCGTGGTGAGCGGCATCGGCGGCGCCTTCCTGTGGGGGCGCAGCCTTGAGATCGACTTCGCCCGGCTTGCCCCGCGCGGCGGGCTACGGCGCCCGCGCGGCGACGCCGACGAGCCATTCGACGACGCGGACGCTCCGTTTGAGCGCGACGACGCGCCCGCGCTGGCGCGCCGCCCGGCCCCCCGCGCGGTGGCGGAGCCCAACGACCGCCCTGCCCCGGTCATCAGCGAGCGCACGCTAGCACCCTCGGCGGCCGCGCCCAAGCCGCAGCAGCGGCTCGACTTGCGCGACAGCTACACGCTGCCGGGGCTCGACCTGCTCACCCCCGCGCCCGCGAACCAGAGCAACCCGGTCGACAAGGCCGCGCTGGAACGCAATGCTCGGCTGCTCGAGACCGTGCTCGACGACTTCAACGTCAAGGGTAACATCACCGAGGTCCGCCCCGGCCCGGTGGTGACGATGTACGAGCTCGAGCCCGCGCCGGGGATCAAGGCGACGCGGGTGATCTCGCTCGCCGACGACATCGCGCGCAACATGTCGGCGATTTCGGCGCGCGTCGCGACCATCCCAGGGCGCACCGTGATCGGCATTGAGCTGCCCAATGCCAGGCGCGAGATGGTGTCGCTCCACGAGCTGGTGGCGAGCCAAGCGTTCGAGGATCAGTCGGCGCAGCTCCCGGTCATCCTCGGCAAGAACATCGCCGGCGATCCCGTCATCGCCGATCTCGCGCCAATGCCGCACCTGCTCGTCGCGGGTACGACCGGGTCGGGCAAGTCGGTCGGGCTCAACGGCATGATCCTGTCGCTGCTGTACCGGCTGACGCCGGACCAGTGCCGCATGATCATGATCGACCCGAAAATGCTCGAACTGAGCATGTACGACGACATCCCGCACCTGCTCTCGCCCGTCGTTACCGACCCGGCCAAGGCGGTGCGCGCGCTCAAATGGGCGGTCGAGACGATGGAAGACCGCTACCGCCAGATGTCGTCGGTCGGCGTGCGCAGCCTCGCCTCGTTCAACGAGAAGGTGCGCGCGGCGCGGGCCAAGGGCGCGCCGCTCGGTCGCCGCGTGCAGACCGGCTACGGCGAGAACGGCCAGCCGGTCTACGAGGAGGAGCAGCTCGACTATGACGTGCTGCCGCAGATCGTCGTCATCGTCGACGAGCTCGCCGATCTGATGATGACCGCGGGCAAGGAGGTCGAGTTCCTGATCCAGCGGCTGGCGCAGAAGGCGCGCGCCGCGGGCATCCACCTGATCATGGCGACGCAGCGCCCCTCGGTCGACGTCATCACCGGCGTGATCAAGGCCAACCTGCCGACGCGCATCTCCTTCCACGTCACCAGCAAGATCGACTCGCGCACGATCCTCGGCGAGCAGGGCGCGGAGCAGCTGCTGGGGCGCGGCGACATGCTCTACATGCCCGGGGGCAAGGGCATCGTCCGCGTCCACGGCCCGTTCGTCAGCGACGACGAGGTACGCGCGGTGACCGATCACTGGCGCGCGCAGGGTCAGCCCGATTACATCGAGTCGGTCACCGAGGAGCCGGCCGAGAGCTTCGCGCTGGAGGGCGCGCCGACCGGCGAGGATTCGGCCGAGGACCAGCAATATCGCGCCGCGGTGGCGATCGTCTGCGGCAGCCAGAAGGCGTCGACCTCGTGGCTCCAGCGCCAGCTGCGCATCGGCTATAACTCGGCGGCGCGGCTGATCGAGCGGATGGAGAAAGAAGGCGTCGTGAGCCGGCCAGACCATGTCGGCCGGCGCGAGGTGCTGCGCGACACCGACGGGAACCAGGTGTGAGCGAGATCCTCCCCGCTCGCGGGGAGGGGGACCGCCGCGACGCGGTGGTGGAGGGGGCCGCCGCAGCCGCTGCGTTTCGTGGAGAGCCCCCTCCACCCCCGCGCTACGCGCGGCGGACCCCCTCCCCGTGCCGGGGAGGACTGACAGGGAGGCCCCACCCCCTCAATCCACCCGCATCGCCTCCGCCGCCAGCGCCTCGGCCTCGATCAGCAGCGAATCGTCGGCGCTGCCCGTCGCCACCTTCTCGCGCCCGATCAGCGTCAGCACCGGCACCGCCAGCGGCGTGACGCGCGGCAGGTCGACGTGGACCATCGTGTCGGCGGCGCGGTCGAGCAGGTCGGCCAGTCGGCCGACGTCGGTCATGCGCGCGCGCGCGTCGGCCCAGGCGGCCTGGAGCAGCACGTGGCCAGGCTCGTACTGGCGCAGCACGTCATAGATTAGGTCGGTCGAGAAAGTGACCTGCCGCCCGGTCTTGCGCTTGCCGGGGTGCTGGCGCTCGACCAGCCCGCCGATCACCGCCACCTCGCGGAAGGCGCGCTTGAGCAGGTGCGAGCGCTCGACCCATTCGACGAACTCATGCTCGAGGATGTCGGCCGAGAACAAAGCCGCGGGATCGGTCACGCGCTCCAGCCCGTAGCAGGCGATCGCATAATCGTTGGCGACGAAGCCGAGCGGCTTGAGCCCCAGCGTCTCCATCCTCCTGGTCACCAGCATGCCGAGCGACTGGTGCGCATTCCAGCCCTCGAAGCTGTAGGCGACCATGTAGTGGCGTCCCTCACGCGGAAAGGTTTCGACCAGCAATTGCTCGGGCGCGGGCAGCGTCGACCGGCGCGACTGGATCTCGAGCCAGTCGCGCACGTCGGCGGGGAAGCGGTGCCACTCGCCCGGCTCGGCGAGGAAGCGGCGCACGCGCGAGGCGAGATTGGTCGAGAGCGGCATGCGGCTGCCGCCATAGGTCGGGATCCGCGCCGGGCGGCTGGTAGCACGGACGATCAGGTCCTCGGTGTCGATCTTCTCGACCTCGAGACTCAGCCCGGCGAAGAAGAAGGTGTCGCCGTGGCTCAGCGTCGCGGCGAACCCTTCCTCCACCTTGCCGAGCGCGCGGCCGTTGCGGAAGCGCACCTTGAGCATCGTCGCCTCGACGATGATGCCGGCGTTGAGCCGGTGCTGCGCGACGAAGCGCGGGTGGCTGACGCGCCAGCTGCCGTCGGCGTCCTGCGTCAGCCGCTTGAACCGATCGTACGCCTTGAGCGAGTAGCCACCGTCGCGGATGAAGCCGAGCACGCGCTCGAACAGTTCGTCGGTCAGCGCCGAGTACGGCAGCGCCGAGCGCACCTCGGCGAGCATCGCCTGCTGGTGGAACGGCGCGGCGCAGGCGCACGCCATCAGGTGCTGCGCCAGCACGTCGAGCGCGCCCATGCGGAACACGTCGGCGTCGAGCTCGCCCGCCTCCACCGCGTCGAGCGCGGCGCGCGCCTCGAGATATTCGAAGCGGTTGCCGGGGACGACAATCGCCTCGCTCGGCACGTCGAGGCGGTGGTTGCTGCGCCCGATCCGCTGCAGCAGCCGCGACGAGCCCTTGGGCGCGCCCATCTGGATCACGCAGTCGACGTCCCCCCAGTCGACGCCGAGGTCGAGGCTGGCGGTCGCCACCAGGGCGCGCAGCCGCCCCGCCGCCATCGCGCCCTCCACCTTGCGGCGCGCCTCTTTCTCTAGGCTGCCGTGGTGGATCCCGATCGGCAGCTGCATCGCATTGGCCTTCCACAGGTCCTGGAAGATCAGCTCGGCGAGGCTCCGGGTGTTGCAGAAGACGATCGAGGTGCGGTGCGTCTCGATCTCGGCCATCACCTGCTCGGCGGCGTAGCGGCCGGAATGGCCCGCCCAGGGAACGCGGTCCTCGGGCAGGAGGATGGCGATGTCGGGGTCGGGGCCGGGCTCGCCCTCGACCAGCGCGACCTGGTCGATATCGCCGTCAGGGGCGAGCCAGGCGCGATAGCCGTCGGGGTCGGCGACGGTGGCGGAGAGCGCGACGCGACGGCACGCCGGCGCGATCGTCTGCAATCGCGCCATGCACAGCGCGAGCAGGTCGCCGCGCTTGCCGGTGGCGAAGGCATGGACCTCGTCGACCACGATCGTGCGCAGCCCGGCGAACATGGTGAAGCTGTCGGGATAGCTCAGCAGCAGCGACAGCGACTCGGGCGTGGTCAGCAGGATCTGCGGCGGGCGCACGCGCTGCCGCGCCTTGCGGTCGGACGGCGTGTCGCCGGTGCGGGTCTCGACGCGGATGTCCGCGCCCATTTCGTCGATCGGAGAGACCAAGTTGCGCTGGATGTCGACCGCCAGCGCCTTGAGCGGCGAGACGTAGAGCGTGTGCAGGCCCTCGGTCGGCGTCTCGATCAGCTCGGCGAGCGTCGGCAGGAAGCCGGCCAGCGTCTTGCCCGCGCCGGTCGCGGCGATCAGCAGCGCGTGGCGGCCCGCGCGCGCCTCCTCGAGCATGTCGAGCTGATGCCGGCGCGGCCGCCATCCGCGGCGCGCGAACCAGTCGGAGAGGAGCGGGGGAAGCGCGGCCAAGATGAGTGAGATGTAGCAACGCGACGGGGTGGGGCAAGGTGAGCGACGATGGGCGGGTCAGCGGCGGTGGCGATCGGCCGCATGCCGGGCAAGCCGCGGTTGCAGCGAGCAGCTTGGACCGCCATGGTGCTCCCCTAGAAAATAGCGCCGCAAAAGTCTCCGGAACGCTCCGCACCTTACCGTCATCCCGGACTTGTTCCGGGATCCAGTCCTCCGCAAAGCGCTGCGTGCGGCGGCGCGGCTCGGTGGATCGCAGACCAAGTCCGGGACGACGGCAGGGTTTCGTGAAGAAGGCCGAAGGGGAGAGGTTTTTATGGTCACTGCGCCGGTATGACGCTGCTCGCGATCGCCGCCGTTATCGTTCTGCTGGTGGTGCTGGTGGCGCTCGCCAAGGCGCCGCCGCTGGTCGCCTTCGTGATCGCCGCACTGCTCGCCGGCGTGCTGCTCGGCGTGCCGCTCGAGACGATCCCCAAGGCGATCGAGAAGGGTATCGGCGACACGATCGGCCCGCTCGTCGTGATCGTCGTGCTCGGCGCGATGGCCGGCAAGCTGATCGCGGACAGCGGCGCCGCCCGGCAGATCGCAGACGCGCTGATCGCGCTGTTCGGACCGCGACGACTGCCGCTGGCGATGGCGGCGACCGGGTTTCTCGTCGGCATCCCGCTGTTCTACAATGTCGGTTTCGTGCTGATGGTGCCGCTGATCTTCTCGATCACCGCGCGGGCCAAGCTGCCGCCGGTGCATGTCGGCATGCCGCTGCTCGCCGGCCTGTCGATCGCGCACGGCTTCCTGCCGCCGCACCCCTCACCCACCGCCTTGGTGACGCAACTCCATGCCGATCTCGGCCAGACGCTGATCTTCGGCCTGATCGTCGGCGTGCCCACGCTGCTGATCGCGGGACCGTTGTTCGCGCTGACGCTCAAGCGCATCGAGTCTCCACCATCGGCGCTGTTTGTGGTCGACGACACGGCGGCGTCGACACCGCCGGGCATAGCCGTAAGCTTCCTGTGTGCGCTGCTGCCGGTCGGGCTGATCGCGGGCACCACCGCGCTCGGCTATGCCGGGCTCTCGCCCGGCGTCGGCGCGGTGGTCCGCTTCGTCGGCAACCCGACGGTGGTGCTGCTCGTCGCCATTGCCATCGCGATGGTGGCGCTGCGCGCTGGCGGGGTCGCGCTGCCGCGGATGATGGCGAGCTTCGCCACCGCGACGCGCGATATCGCGCCGATCCTGCTGATCATCGCGGGCGCGGGCGCGCTCAAGCAGGTACTGGTGGAGAGCGGCGCGGACCGCGTGCTCGCCGCCGAGCTGGCGACGCTGCCGGTGCCGCCGCTGGTGCTCGGCTGGCTGCTCGCGAGCGTGATCCGCGTCGCGCTCGGCTCGGCCACGGTGGCGGGGCTCACCGCAGGCGGCCTGATCGCGCCGCTGCTTGCCACCAGCGGGGCGAACCCGAACCTGATGGTGCTCGCGATCGGCGCAGGCAGCTTGATGTGCAGCCACGTGAATGACTCGGGCTTCTGGATGTTCAAGGAATATTTCGGACTCAGCCTGCGCAACACGTTCCGCTCCTGGTCACTGATGGAGACGCTGGTGGGCACGTTCGGACTGATCTTCGTGTTGCTGCTCGACCTCATGGTCTAGCCCTGCGGCGCGCTGACATCCCCGCCGTGCCGCTATAATGAAGAGCGCGAGCGACGGCGGAGGCGGGACATGACGGCTGGATGGAAGCGCCCGTGGGGTCGGCTGGCGGTAGCCGCGGCGCTGTCCGCGTCGCTGTCCACCACGCTGTCCGCCACGCCGCGCGCGGCGGTGCACCCGCACCCGCCGCAGGTCGAGCGCGTGATCGCACTGGTGCGCCACGGCGTGCGCGCGCCGATCCCGGGCGAGGTCCCCGACGGCACGCGCACGGCGGCGCCCTGGCCGCGCTGGCCCGTTGCGCCCGAGCAGCTCACCCCTCACGGCGCGCAGGCGCTGCGGATCGAGGGCAGGCTGGCGCGGCGCTGGCTCGACTCGGTGGGGCTGCTCGCGCACGCGCGTTGCCCGCGTGGTGACCAGCTCGCGATCTGGACCAACACCTCCGCGCGCACGATCGCGAGCGGCGCGGCGCTCGCCGAAGGGATCGCGCCGGGTTGCGCGGTGACGGTCGGGCATCGCGCCGCGGGCGAGATCGACCCGCTGTTCGAGCCGCTGCGCGCCGGCGCCGCGCCGTTCGATGCGCGCGTCGCGATCGCCTCGATCGACGCCTATACCGGTGGCGTGGAACAGCTCGCGGCGCGTCACCGCGACCTCGTCGCCGCGCTCGACCGCGTCCTCGGCTGCGGCGAGGCGGGCGGGTGCAGCCCGCTGCCCCCCTCCGCGCTGCGGCCCAGCGCCGATGGACGCGCGATCGACCTGATCGGACCGATCCGCAACGTCTCGGGCACCGCGCAGGTGCTGCTGCTGCAATATGCCGAGGGGTTGCCGATGGACCGCGCCTGGTCGCGGATCGACGCGGCGACGCTGCGCCGGCTGGGCGCGCTGCACGCCGCGCTGTTCGACGTCTTCTCGCGACCGCCCTATATGGCAGCGCGCCAGGCGGGCCCGCTGGCGCAGCGCATCGCGCAGCGCTTCACGGCGCGCGATGCACCCGCGGTCGAGCTGCTCGTCGGGCATGACACCAACGTCACCGCGCTCGGCGCGGTACTCGGCGTCGCGCTCGAAGCGCCGGGCTATGCCACGGGCGACGTCGCGCCCGGCGGAGCGCTGGTGCTTGAACTCCTGCGCGCCCGCGGCGGGGCGCGCTTCGTCCGCGCCACCTATCGCACCCAGTCGCCCACGCAGCTGCGGCGGCTGGCGCGGAGCGGTTCGGTGACGCCGCTGGCGATTCCCGGCTGCCACGACGGACCCGGGCGCAGCTGCCCGCTCGCTGGCTTCCTGCATTTGCTGCGGATGCGCACCGCGACCTGACCAGCGCGCTTGCGCCACGCCCGCGGCTGTTCGACAAAGTGGCGGATGATCCGCCCCCTCCTGGCCCTGCTCGGGTTCGCCCTCGCCGCCTTCGCCGCCATGCCGACCAACGCGCAGGGCGCAGGCGAACGCACACCCGTCACCGCGGCCGCGCCGCAGGTGGCGCCGCAGCGGACCTGGCCGACGCGCGAGGCCGAGGCGCTGCTGCAGGATGTGCGTTTCGCGAGCGGCGCACGGCTGCGCGAGGTGCGGCTGCATTACACCACGCTGGGAACGCCGCACCGCGACGCCGCCGGCGCGATCGACAATGCGGTGATGGTGCTCCACGGTACCGGCGGCACCGGCAAGCAGTTCCTCCAGCCGCAGTTTGCCGACGAACTGTACGGCCCCGGCCAGCCGCTCGACATCACGCGCTATTACATCATCCTGTTGGACAATATTGGGCATGGCGGCTCCGCCAAGCCGTCCGACGGGCAAGGTCCGGACTTCCCGCACTACGACTATGACGACATGGTGCAGCTCCAGCACCGGTTGGTGACCGAGACGCTAGGGATCAAGCGGTTGCGGCTGCTCATGGGCACGTCGATGGGGTGCATGCATGCGCTGTTGTGGGGCGAGCGCTGGCCCGACGCGGCGCGCGCGTTGATGCCGCTCGGCTGCGAGGCGGTCGCGATCGCCGGGCTCAACCGGATGTGGCGCCAGCTCGCGATCGACTCGATCACCGCCGACCCAGCCTATGCCGGCGGTCGCTACACCGCACAGCCGCTCGCCGGACTGCGCGGCGCGGCGTCGCTGCTGTTCGTCGCGGGCGGCGCGCCGATCTACCTGCAGGACGCCTATCCGGGGCGCGATCAGGCCGCGGCCTATGCGCGCCAGCGTGTCGCCGCGTCGCTCGCGAGCCTCGACGCCAACGACCTGATCTGGGCGGTCGACTCGTCACGGAGCTATGATCCCTGGCCGCGGCTCGAGGCGATCATCGCGCCCGTCGCCTGGATCAACTCGGCGGACGATTTCATCAACCCGCGCGCACTCGACTATCCCGCGCGTGCGGTGAAGCGGATGCGCGCCGCGCGCTTCCGGCTGATCCCCGAGAGCGTCGCGACGCGCGGGCACGGCAGCCACACCTGGGCGCGACTGTGGAAGGACGATCTCGTCGCGCTGCTGGCGCGCTCGGCCCCGCGCTGAGCCGCTGCGCCCGGCCGCACCGCTTGCGCGCGCCGGCGCGGCCACTTAGCGCGCTGGTCATGCGTGCCTTTCTCCCGCTCGTCGCGCTCGCCGCGCTGCTCTCCCCGCCCGCCGTCGCGCAGCGCGCCGACCGCGCCACGCCGGGCTGGGTCCGCGTTCGGCTCGAGACTGCCGACGGTCCGATCGTGCTGGCGCTCAGCGCGCGTCACGCGCCGGTCACCACCGCCAACTTCATGCGCTACGTCGATGACGGCCGGTTCGACGGCATCAGCTTCTATCGCACTGCGCGCAACAAGCGTGATCCGCGCTACGGCTTCATCCAGTCCGGCATTCGCACCGACGCGCGGCGCTTCCTCGATACGATCCCGCACGAATCGACCAAGCAGACCGGGATCAAGCACCTCGACATGACGATCTCGATGGCGCGGCTGGGTCCGCCCGGCGCCGCCAACGGCAATTGGTTCATCACCGTCGGTGCGATACCGTCGATGGACTGGAGCCCGACCAATCCGGGCTATGCCGCCTTCGGCCGCGTCGTCGCGGGGCAGGCGACGGTGAAGCGCATCCTCGCCGAGCCCACCGGGGGCGGGATGAAAGGCACGCTGATGCTCGTCCCGGTGCGGGTGAACAAGGCAGTACGGCTCGACGGCACGCCGCGGCCGACCGGGCGCCCGCGCCCGTGGCTGATCGAACGGCGTCGCGACGGCTGAACTCGTGCGGCTCCCCGCTCGTTAGGACGAGCGAAGGAGAGTGAGATGAGCGAACAGCCCAACAAACCCGGCGGCGACTTCCGCCAGGATGGCAAGATCCGCGACGCGGGGGACGAGCAGGCGGTCAAGAACCAGGGCGGCACCACGCCCGAGGCCTATCCCAAGAAGGACGGCGGTCGCGCTACCGGCGAAGACAGCGCGATCGGCGCCGGGCGGGGAGAGAGCGACGGTCAGTGACGGCCGGCTAGCCCTCCGCTAACGTCGTGCCGGGCCTGATCCGGGTTCCATGCGCCCGCGCCACGCCCTTGGCGGCAGCGGCGTCATGATGCCGGATCAAGCCCGGCCTGACGGAAGAGCGCTCGCACTCCAAGCTAGCGGATGAAGCTGCCCTCGTTGGGCAGCGTCGCCTCGTCCGCACTCGGCATCTTGCTGAACAATGCGCGATCCTCCGGCCCGAAGGCATAGCGCCAGATCACGAAGAGATAGGCCGCCATCGTCGCCACTACGCCGACCGACACCTGCATCCAGCGCCAGCCCGGCGGCAGGAGCGTGAACGCACCGCCCACCGCGCCGCCCGCGAGCGCCGCCCACAACAGTGGCCAGCGCATCGGCGACACCGGCGCGCCGACCAGCCGCCCGAGCAGGCGCGCCTTCACGAACGAGGTGAGCAGCAGCACCAGCAGCAGTGCCACCGGCGCGCCCGCCGCCTGTTCGGTGATGCCATAGCCGGCGTCACGGATCAGCAGGATGAAGGCGAAGGACAACGCGATCTGGAGAACCAGCATCGTCGCCGAGATCAGCAAATTGCGGTGTCGCGCCAGATACACCAGCGCCGATTCCGCGACCGCGCCGGTGGAGGCGCACACCTCGGCGAACAGCAGAAACACCATCGCCGCGGCGCCGCTGGTGAACTGCGGCCCGATCGTCGCCATCACCGCCTTGCGCGGGATCGAGGCGGTGAGCGCCAGCGCGAGCTGCGCGGCGATGATCCAGAACGCCACTTGGCGTACCTGGCGCGCGATCGCGCCGAGATCACCGCGGGCGATGCTCCGCGTCACCACCGGGCCGAGGATCGGGTCGAAGCTGGTCTTGAGCCGCTGCGGCAGCGAGGCAACCTGCTGCGCCATGTAATAAATGCCGACGACGTTGGGCGCGAACAGCGTGCCCAGGATGAGCCGGTCGACGTTGCGACTGCCCCATTCGAGCGCGTCGGCACCCGCCAGCGGCGTGTTGGCGCGCGCCATCTGCCACAGCACGCTGAGGTGCGGCGACCAGCCGCTCGGCACGCCATAGCTGCGCAGCAGCGGCACGATGCTGGCGGTCAGCGCCGCCACCATCGACGCGACATAGGCGAGCACCAGCCCGTCCTTGAGCGTGAAGAAGGAGAACAGGAAGGCGAAGATCGACAGCGTCCACGGCTCGACGATTGCGCGCGCGGTCACGCTCGCCTTGACGTCGTGGCGATAGGCCAAAGCGGCGAGGCTGACGTCGCTCAGCGCGGGGGCGAGGATGATCAGCGGGAAGAAGCGGTCGAGGCCGCCGATCGCCGAATTGGGGTACATCGCCTGGGGGAAGGTGAACAGCACCGCGCTGGCGATCAGGCTCGCGACCAGCGCAAGCGCAAGCGCGTCGAACACGACATGGTTGTGCGGCCGCTCCGCCGAGGACAGCGCCTGCGCCAGCCCGCGCTTGAGCCCGAGCGTCGCCACCAGCGCGGCGAGCTCGACGACGACGACCGCGATGGCGAACCGCCCCACCAGCGCCGCGCCATAGAGATGGCCCGCGATGAACAGGAAGGGGATGCGCGCGCCGAGCTTGAGGATGAAGCCCGCGACGTTGGTGCGCCCGCCCTTGGCGAGCGCGGCGATGTCGTCGCGCTGGTCGGTGGCGGTCATACCGCGTGGCGCCAGGTGTGCGGGGCCGACAGGAGGTGGCAACCTTGGGCGCTATCGTGCTCCCGCGTACGCGGGAGCCCAGGGCCACGAACGCCGTCGTGTGCGGCTCTGGGTTCCTGCGTCCGCAGGAACACGGACAAGGACGCGACGCTGGCCACCGGTCGTCCGACGCTCAATGCGCCGCCCCCCAGCTCGGGCCGACGCCGATCTCCACGCCGAGCGGCACGTCGAGCGTCACCGCCGGTTCGGCCGCGGACGCCATCACGTGCTCGATCACCGGGCGCGCCGCCGCGACGTCGCCCTCGGGCAGTTCGAACACCAGCTCGTCGTGCACCTGAAGCAGCATGCGGACGTGGCCGAGCCCGGCCTCGGCCAGCGCCGGTTCCATCCGCGCCATCGCCCGTTTGATGATGTCGGCGCTGGTGCCCTGGATCGGCGCGTTGATCGCGGCACGCTCGGCGCCCTGGCGCTCGTGCTGCACCTTGCTGCGGATGCGCGGGAAATGCGTCTTCCGCCCGAACAAGGTCGTGGTGTAGCCTCGCTCGCGCACCTGCGTCAGCGTCTCGGCGATGTAGCGATTGATGCCGGGGAAGCGCTCGAAATAGCGGTCGATCATCGCCTGCGCCTCGTCGGCGGAGATGTCGAGCCGGCCCGCCAGACCCCAGCGCGAGATGCCATAGAGAATCGCGAAATTGATCGTCTTGGCGGAGGCGCGCGTGTCGCGCGTCACCTCGCCGAACAGCTCCTGCGCGGTGAGGCTGTGGATGTCGTCGCCGCGCGCGAACGCTTCCTTGAGCTGCGGCACATCGGCCATGTGCGCGGCGAGGCGCAGCTCGATCTGCGAGTAATCGGCGGCGAGGATGACGTTGCCCGCGTCGGCGACGAAGGCGTCGCGGATCTGGCGCCCGGTCTCGGTGCGGATCGGGATGTTCTGGAGATTGGGATCGGTCGACGACAGCCGACCGGTCTGCGCGCCCGTCAGCGAGTAGCTGGTGTGGACGCGGCCGGTGGCGGGGTGAATCTGCTCCTGCAGCGAGTCGGTATAGGTGTTCTTGAGCTTGGTGAGCTGGCGCCAGTCGAGCACGCGCGCGGCGATCTCGGCACCCGGCGAGTCCTTGTCGGCGGCCAGCCGCTCCAGCTCGTTGACGTCGGTGGAATAGACCCCGCTCTTGCCCTTGCGCCCGCCCTTGAGCCCCATCCGCTCGAACAGCACGTCGCCGAGCTGCTTGGGGCTGCCGATCGTGAAGGGACCGCCGGCGAGCCTATGGACCTGCGTCTCCAGCGCGGCGATCTGCTGCGAGAACTCGTCGGACAGTTGCGCCAGCCGCTCGCGATCGACCTTGATGCCGTGGCGCTCCATCCGCGCGATCACCGCCACTAAGGGACGGTCGACCATCTCGTAGACGCGCGTCGAGCCCTCGATCGGCAGCCGCGGCTTGAATCGCCGCCACAGCCGCAGCGTGACGTCGGCGTCCTCGGCGGCGTAGCGCGTCGCCGCCTTGAGATCGACCTCGTGGAAGCCGAGCGCCTTCTTGCCCGAGCCGACCACGTCCTTGTAGGCAATGCAGCTGTGCGAGAGATGCGTCGCGGCGAGCTCATCCATGCCATGGCCGTGGCGCCCGGCGTCGAGATCGAAGCTCATCACGATCGTGTCGTCATAAGGCGCGAGCGTGACACCGCCCTGCGCCGCATAGGCGCGCTCGAGCACGATCAGGTCGTATTTCAGATTGTGCCCGATCTTGAGCACGCTCTCATCCTCGAGCAGCGGCTTGAGCTTGGCCAGCGCCGCGTCGCGGTCGAGCTGCACCGGCCGTTCTGCGAACATGTCGCTGCCGCCATGGCCGAGCGGGACATAGCAAGCGAGATTGGGTGCGAGCGCGAGGCTGACCCCGACCAGCTCGGCCAGCATCGGGTCCTTCGCAGTGGTCTCGGTGTCGATCGCGACCCAGCCCTGGTGACGTGACACATGAATCCAGCGATCCAGCGCGGCCTCGTCGACCACGGTCTCGTAACCGTCGTGGTCGCAGGCGGGCTCGTCGTCCTCGGCGGGGGCGCCGACGGTCTCGGGCTGGGTCGCCTCGGCGACCTCGCCCAGCCGGGTGAGCAGCGAGCGGAAGCCGTGATGCTCGAGAAAGGCGCGCAGCGGCGCCTGCGGAATGCCCTCGGCGGGCAGCGCGAGCGAGTCGAGCGTGTCGGGCAGCGGCACGTCGCACGCCAGCTCGACCAGTTTGCGGCTCATCCGCGCCGCCTCGGCATGCTCGATGAGGTTGTCGCGCAGCTTGCCCTTCTTCATCTCGGGCGCGGCGGCGAGCACCGCCTCGACGTCACCATGCTCGACGATCAGCTTGGCCGCGGTCTTGGGACCGACCCCGGGAACGCCGGGAACATTGTCGACGCTGTCGCCCATCAGCGCGAGCACGTCGCCCAGCTTGTCGGGACCGACGCCGAACTTCTCCACCACCGCCTCGGGGCCGAGCCGGCGGTTGTTCATCGTGTCGAGCATGTCGACCGAAGGATCGGTCATCAGCTGCATCAAATCCTTGTCGGAACTGACGATGGTCACCTGCCAGCCCTGTGCCAGCGCGGCCTTGGTGTAGCTGGCGATCAGATCGTCCGCCTCCCAGCCCTGTTCCTCGATGCACGGCAGCGAGAAGGCGCGGGTGGCGTCGCGGATCATCGGGAATTGCGGGACCAGGTCCTCGGGCGGCGCCGGGCGATGCGCCTTATACTGGTCGTACAGCTCGTTGCGGAAGGTGGACGAGCTTTTGTCGAGGATCACCGCCATGTGCGTCGGCCCGTCGGCCTTGTGCAGCTCGTCGGCGAGCTTCCACAGCATCGTGGTATAGCCATAGACCGCGCCGACGGGCTCGCCGTGCTTGTTGGTCAGCGGTGGCAGCCGGTGATAGGCACGGAAGATGTAGCCCGATCCGTCGACGAGATAGAGGTGCGGCATCGCGCTGCCCTAAACCGGATTGGCCGTGTGGGAAACCGGGGTTGTGGGGGACCGTTCGCACCATGCCGTTCCGCTCCGCCCCGCCATGTACCCTGGCATGATGTGCCGGCGCATCTCTTGTCAGCAAGCGCGAAGGGAGCGTAATAGTGCCTGTATGACCATGAGCATCCGACGCATCTGGCCGGTGCTGGCGGCGAGTGCTGTCGCCGCCTCAGCGTCAGCGCAGAAGCCCTTGACGATCGAGCGCCAATGGGCCGGCTGTCACACCATCGTGACCGACTTCGAACGGCTCGCCTGCTATGACGCGATCACCGCACCTCCGCCACGCACCGCCAGCACGGTAAGGGTCCCTGCCAAGCTGGACGACGGCCCGCTGACGTCGACGCTGCGCGCCGCCTCGCTCGGTGGCGCCGGCGGCTGGACCTTCGTCCTGGCGGACGGCAGCCGATGGACGCAGGCCGATGATGCGCCGATCGGTCGCAGACCCGTCGCCGGGGACGCGGTCGAGGTCAGGCGAGGCGTGCTGGGCAGCTTTCGACTGAAGCTCGGGCGCGGTGGGACGGTGAAGGTCAAGCCGCTGCGCTGAGGTTGTCAGCGCAGGTCCGTCGGAGTGCGGCGCCGCGGCGTCTTCACGTGCCGGCCTCGTCTCCACCCGCCGCGCGCGGCTGCGCGCCGGTCAGCGCGGCGCAGACGTTCTGGATCAGCTGCTGGCGCATCCGCATCGGTGCCGTGGTGTCGCCGATCATCACCGCGATGGCATAGCGCCGCCCGTCCGGCGCGGTGAGCAGGCCGACGTCGTTGAAGCCGGCGTTGCGCGCGCCATAATCCTGCCCGGTGCCGGTCTTGTGCGCCACCTTCCAGCCGGGCGGCGTGGCCGCGCGCAGCCGCGCGTGGCCGGTGCGCGACGCCGCCATCGTGTCGAGCAGGATCCGCGTCGAGGTCTCGCTCAGCAGCTCGCCACGCGCCAGCCGCGCCAGCGCGCCCGCAATCGCCACCGGCGCGGCGCCATCGGGCGGGTTGTCGATGTAGCGCTGGAGCGCGGCCCGGCGCACCGCGGGGTCGAGCCGGGCGCGCGCCGCCTCGAAGCCGCGCCCCATCGCCATCGACTGGTTCCAGGTCAGCCCCGCGGTACCGCTCTGGAGCAGCCGCTCGCCCGGGCCGAACTTGATCGCGCCGAGCTGGTGCTTGGCGATGAAACGCCGCACCGCCGCCGGGCCGCCGACCACCGTCAGCAGCCGGTCGTTGGCGGTGTTGTCGCTCTGCGTCAGCGCGCGCGTCAACAGCCCGCCGACGGTGGTGCGATAGCCGCCGCCGGTGACCAGCCCAGCGATCGGCTGATGGAACAGCGTGAGGTCGTCGCGCGTGACCAGCACCGGATCGTCGAGCGTGAGCCGGCCCCCGTCGCGCTGCGACAGCACCGTCATCGCCACCCACGTCTTGCTGACGCTCTGCTGCGGCAGGCTGAGATCACCGCCCTGCTGCACCACCCAGTCTTCGTCGACCGCGACGATCGCCGCGCCTGCCTTGCCCGGGAAATTGCGGATGAGCTGCTCGATCCGCGCCTGCAGCGCGCGGGGCGCGCTCGACCGCCGCGGCGGGGGGGGCGGCGGCACCGCAGCGAGCGGCACCGGGATCGAGACGAGCGGCTTGGGTGGAGCGGCCGGGATCAACGCCGAGCCCGCGCCAGCGCCGCAGCCTGCGATCAGCAGCGTCCAGCCGACGATCGCGGCGCGGCGTCCGAAAGTCCGAGTACCCATATTCGCCGCCACCAACCCCGCTTGACCCGTGCCTGTGGACAATAATTGTCCGGGCACAATGCGCTGCGACTCATCGCTGCGACGATCACCCTTGTCGGCGCGACGAACGGTGGGGCGCTCGTCCGTCACGCGTCAGGCCCGCGGCACCAGCACCGTGTCCGCTGCCGTGGCGAGCGTCTCGGGCCAGTCTAGCGTGAAGTGCAGCCCGCGGCTCTCGTGGCGGTGGAGCGCGGCGCGGACGATGAGCTCGGCGACCTGAAGCAGGTTGCGCAGCTCGATGAGGTCAGGGGTGACGCGGAAATGGCCGTAATAATCCTCTACCTCGCTGCGCAGCAGGTCGATCCGGTGCTGCGCGCGCTCGAGCCGCTTGGTGGTGCGCACGATCCCGACGTAGTTCCACATGAAGCGGCGGATCTCGGTCCAGTTCTGCTTGATCACCACCTCCTCGTCGGAGTCGGTGACGCGGCTCTCGTCCCACGCGCGAACCGCGGGAGGCGGCGGCAGCGCGTCCCAATGCTGCGCGATATGCTGCGCCGCCGCCTCGCCGAAGACGAAGCATTCCAGCAGTGAGTTGGAGGCGAGCCGGTTGGCGCCGTGCAGCCCCGACTGGGTGCACTCGCCCGCGGCGTAGAGGCCGGGCAGGTCGGTGCGGCCGTCGCGATCCACGACGATCCCGCCGCAGGTGTAATGCTGCGCGGGCACCACCGGGATCGGCTGGGTCGTCATGTCGATGCCGAGGCCCAGCAGCTTCTCGTGGATGTTCGGGAAATGCGCGCGCACGAACTCGGCGGGCATGTGGCTGATGTCGAGGTGGACGAAGTCGAGCCCGTAGCGCTTGATCTCGGCGTCGATCGCGCGCGCCACCACGTCGCGCGGGGCGAGCTCGAGCCGGTCGTCGTACCACGGCATGAAGCGCCGCCCGGTAGTGGGGTTGATCAAATGGCCGCCCTCGCCGCGCACCGCCTCGGTGATCAGGAAGTTCTTGACCTCGAGATGGTACAGGCAGGTCGGGTGGAATTGCATGAATTCCATGTTGGCGACACGCGCGCCGGCGCGCCACGCCATCGCGATCCCGTCGCCGGTGGCGCCGCGCGGCGCGGTGGAGAAGAGATAGGTCCGCCCTGCCCCGCCGGTCGCCAGGATCGTCGCGCGCGCGGTGTATACCTCCACGGCGCCGGTGCGCCGGTCGATCGCGTAAACGCCCCAGACGTTGCCGGCGCCGGAGTAACGTTCCTCGTGGCGGCTGGTGGCGAGGTCGATCGCGACCTGATCGGGGACGAGCGTGATATTGGGGTGCGCCTCGGCGGCGCGCTGGAGTGCCTCCTGCACCGCCCAGCCGGTCGCATCGGCGACATGGACGATACGGCGGTGCGAGTGGCCGCCCTCGCGGGTGAGGTGGAGCGCGCCGCCTTCCTCCGCGAACGGAACGCCGAGCGCGCGCAGCCGCGCGATCGCGGCGGGGGCGCGCTCGACCACGAACTCGACGATCGCGCGATCGTTGAGCCCGGCGCCGGCGACCATCGTGTCCTCGACATGGTGTTCGAACGTGTCGCCGGGCTCGAGCACCGCGGCGATTCCGCCCTGCGCCCAGGCGGTGCTGCCGTCGTTGAGCGCGCCCTTTGCGAGCACGGTAACGGTGAAGCGGTCGGCGAGGTTGAGCGCCGCGGTGAGCCCGGCAGCGCCCGAGCCGACGATGAGCACATCACTTTGCGTCATGCGCTTAGCCCGCGAATGTTGAGAATGTTGAGACGCGCGCGTGTGTCGGGCGCGATGCGGAGGGTGAGGAGCCGGCGCGTGGGGCGCTCGAGGCAGTCGGGCTCGGGGACGGACATGTCCCCCATGTGGCACAGCTGCGGTCGTTTAGGACAGCGCGAGTTGCTGCTCCACTTCTCCCCGCGCGGCGGGGTAGGGGAACCACCGGCCATCGACCGGTGGTGGAAGCGGGTTATCCGCGCCGCGCAACGTCGCTTCGGGTCGCTCCTCCTGACAGCGCAGCGTGTGCGGAAGCCCCCCTCCACCTTGGCGCTGCGCGCGGGCTTTGGCTCGCCCCCCGCAGCAAGCCAAGATGGTATTCGGGGAACATCATTTCGCCCGCACGAGCCCTCCCCGTGCCGGGAAGGAGTCATAGCCTCTCACTCCTTCACGACGACCTTCGGCAATCGATCGATCGGCTCCACCGTGATGTCGCGGAACCAGGTTTCCGCGCCCTCGGACTGGAGCTGGACATGGCCGTGCGTCAGCGGCGTGCGCTGGCCCGCGGCGTCCACGGTGGCGAGGCCGTCGACCATCATCACCGGCACGCCGTTGACCACGTGCACGGCGCGGTCGCCGAGCACGTAGAGGTCCAGCGTGTTCCACTCGCCCTCCGCCTTCTCGGCGTCGCGTGCATTCTCGACGTTCCAGATCAGCGAGCCGTTGACGATCTCGACCGGCGCCCCGCCGAGACGGAAGCGCACCGGCGGCGAGACCAGTGCGGGATCGAGCGCGGCGGTGGTGCGGATGCGGACATCGCGCCCGACCGCCACCGCCATGCCGGTCGAGCCTTTCATGATCTCGAACTCCACCGAGGGCTGCCATGTGCCGAACACCGCGCCCGGCGCGCCGTGCGTATGGTAGAGCAGGCCGTTGTTGGGAGGCTGACCGACACGCGGCGCCCAGCGCTTCTCGCCCCAGCGATAGTGCAGCCGCAGGTGATAGTCGCGCAGGTCGGCGTCATGGACGAGCGCCCCCCAGGTTTCGCCCTTGACCCAGAGCGCGGGGCGACCATCGATCGCCTTGACCGCGAAATCGCCGGTGGTGGCGCGCGATGTGCCAATCGGGGGGACGCCGGGTTGGTCACGATAGGTGACCGCGGGATCGGGATAGCCGAGCCACGCGTGCCAGCCGCCCAGATCGCGCCCGTTGAAGAGCGCGCGCGACGGGCCCACCGGGCGCGGCACGTCGGCAAGGACCAGTGTCTGCTTCGTCGCGACGGTCGCGCCGACGAGCGTGCGGGCCTCGGCGAGTTGCGCCGGAGTAGCGGGAGCCTGCGCGACGACGGGCGTCGCGCCCGCCGTGACGACGAGCCAAAAGCCGATATGTCTCACCCGATTGCCCCTCCGCGCTGGTCTGCCGCGCGGTATCGCAGGCGATGACAGCATTAACAATGGTCCGTGGGAACGTTCCCGATCCGGCCGCCTCATGTGGCGCCGTCGATGGCGTGTCGTCCCGTGCGGGGCGGTAGCGAGCGCCCCGCTGAACGTGCGCCATCTGCCGGCGTACGATCGCGTCGTGCGATGGCGTCAGCGCAATATCCACTCGCCCAGGAACACCACCGCGTCGGCCGCGAGTTGCGCGAAAAAGACCGCGGCGGTGAAGGCAGCAGCGGCACCCACCACTACCACGCCCTGCTCGCCGACATGTTTGATCGTCGTCATGGCTCATCCTCTCCCATCCGGAGCCGGGGCCACGTTTCCCGGGGTCGCCCGGCTCAGAGATTTATATAGCCGGTCGCCACCGGCTTGGCCATCGTGCGGCGCAGCATGGCTGCAGCATAGAAAGAGTGGCGTCCGTGCGCGTGCCACCTAAGCAGCTCTGGCCCACGGGCATCATCCTGCGTGTAACTGGCGTCCTGCATGTGCAGGTCCACGGTCGGTCAGAGACAAAAAAAGGGCCCGATACGTCGCCGTACCGGGCCGAGGAGCGTCCGCAGGAGGAACGTCAGGAGCGGGCGGCGGCGTCAGGCGCCGCCCGCGAACTCGTCAGTAATTGTAGGCGCGCTCGCCGTGCTCGTTGATGTCGAGGCCCTCGCTCTCGACCTCGAGCGACGGACGCAGTCCCATCGTCGCCTTGAGCCCGAGGAACAGCACCGCCGAGACGCCGCCCGACAGCACCAGCGTCAGCATCACCGCCTTGATCTGGGTCCAGACCTGCCCGGCGATGTCGTAGCTGCCCGCGACCGAAGGGAATTGCGTGTAGTCGATCCAGCCCTGGCCGCCGAGCGACGGCGCCGCGACGATGCCGGTCCCGATCGCGCCGACGATGCCGCCGACGCAGTGGATGCCGAACACGTCGAGCGTGTCGTCATAGCCGAGCTTGTTCTTCACCGTGGTGACGAAGAAGAAGCATACGGCGCTCGCCACCATGCCGAGGATGATCGAGGTCATGGGTGCGGCGAAGCCCGCCGCCGGGGTGATCGCGACCAGCCCCGCGACCGCGCCCGACACGCCGCCGAGCAGCGACGGCTTCTTGTGCACCACCTGCTCGATCACCGCCCAGGCGACCGCGGCTCCCGCGGTGGCGACGAAGGTGTTGATGAAGGCGAGCGCGGCAGCGCCGTTGGCCTCGAGGTTCGAGCCCGCATTGAAGCCGAACCAGCCGACCCACAGCAGCGAGGCGCCGATCATCGTCATCGTCAGCGAGTGCGGCGGCATCGGCTCGCTCTTGTAGCCGTGACGCTTGCCGATGATGAGGCAGCCGACCAGGCCGGCGATGCCCGCGTTGATGTGGACCACCGTGCCGCCCGCGAAGTCGAGCGCGCCCCAGCCGTACAGCAGGCCGGCGTCGGTCGGCGCGTCGGCGAGGAAATCCGGGCCGGCCCAGTACCACACCATATGCGCCATCGGGAAATAGACGATCGTCAGCCACAGCACGACGAAGATCAGCAGCGGGGTGAACTTCACCCGCTCGGCGAAGGCGCCGACGATCAACGCCGGCGTGATGCAGGCGAAGGTCATCTGGAAGCAGATGAAGGCATATTCGGGAATGTAGACGTTGTTGCTGAAGGTCGCGGCGAGCGAGCCGGGGCCGACGCCAGCGAGGAACGCCTTGGAGAGCCCGCCGATGAAGGCGTTGCCGCTGGTGAAGGCAAGGCTGTAGCCCCAGCTCACCCAGACGAGGCTGGCGACGCAGACGATCATCAGCACCTGCATCAGCACGCTGAGCATGTTCTTGGTGCGCACCAGACCGCCGTAGAACAGCGCGAGCCCCGGCACCGACATCATCAGCACCAGCACGGCCGAGATCATCATCCAGGTGGTGTCACCCTTGTTGACCATCGCGGCCATCTGCTCCGCGGTCGGCGCGCGCACCGGGCCGGCGGGCTGTGCCAGCGCGGGCGCGGCGGCCAGTGCCGCGATCGTCGCCACCGCCCCCGCGGCGGCGATCTTGCGTGAAAGTGTCATCCCGTCCCCCCTCACAGCGCGCTGTCGTCGGTCTCGCCGGTGCGGATCCGCACCGCCTGACCGACATCGAGCACGAAGATCTTGCCGTCGCCGATCGCGCCGGTGTTGGCCGCGGCCTGGATCGCCTCGACCACGCGGTCGGCGATGTCGCTGCCGCAGACGATCTCGATCTTGATCTTGGGCACCATGTTGGTGCTGTACTCGGCGCCGCGGTATATCTCGGTCTGGCCCTTCTGCCGGCCGAACCCCTTCACCTCGGACACCGTCATCCCCGCCACGCCGACCCCGGTGAGCGCTTCCCTCACCTCGTCGAGCTTGAACGGCTTGATGATCGCTATGACCAGCTTCATCGCGCCCCCTTTGCGTTTACCCAGGAAGACGCTTTGCACGGCGCGTGCCAGTTCTGTGGAGGAGCGTACAGGACCGGCTCAGAAGGGTGATCTCGTCGCTCATTGTTCGTCATCCCCGCGCAGACGGTGATCCAGAAACGCTGACGTATCGGCTCTAACCGCGAGGATCAGCGTGTCTGGATCCCCGCCCGCGCGGGGATGACGAAGAGAGCAGGGAGCGCGGAGCGACCACATCGCTGGCGCGCGCGCGGCCGTTAACCACTGTTAATCTTTTGTGCAGCGCTGCAGACCTGCCCAAAAATCAGGCACCCTCCGCCACGAGGCGCGCTGCGGCGAGATCGTCCTCGTCCACCATCACGCGCACCGGGATCAGCAGCCAGCTGCCGTCCGCGATCGAGGCGCCGCCGTCGAACGCGAGCGCGTCGATCCCCTCGGACTCGAGCCGGCCGACCAGGATGTTGGCAAGGTTGCGGTCGTAGCGGCCGAGCTCCACCAGCGCCATCAGGCCGGCACCACGGTCGGGTTGCGCACCGGCAGCCCGTCGATGCTCGTGGTGCGCACCGCATATTTGGCGAAGCGCGCCAGGTCGGTGTTGGCGGCGTGATATTTGTTGAGCGTGGCGCGCTCCCGCTCGAACGCCATGTGCGGCACGCCCCAGCCGCACGAGGTCTGCACCTGTTCCACCGCCACGACGAAGATCTGCCGCGTACCGGGCAGCAGCGTGAAATGGGCGGCGAGTTCGCCCCACTCGGCGTCCTGCGGCAGCACCGCGCGCCCGCGGCCATAGATGCGGAAGATCAGCGCCGGGTTGTCGAAGGCGCAGAACATGATCGTGATGCGGCCATCGGCGAGCAGGTGCGCGTTGGTCTCGTTCCCCGAGCCAGCGACGTCGAGATAGGCGACGGTGGTGTCGTCGAGCACGCGGAACGTGTCCATGCCCTTGGGGCTGAGATTGATCCGCGCACCCGCCGCGGCGGTGGCGGCGAAGAACACCGGCTGGCGCGCGACGAAGGCGCGATGCTCCGCGGTGAGCGCGGGGAAGAACTCGGCCATAGCGGGCTGGCTCCGGTTTGACGCGCCTGGGGCATGCGCATAATCTACGCGCATGAAGCATGATCGCATCGCCTCGGGCAAGCGCCGATCGGTCAACATGACGATCGACACCGGCGTCGTCGCCGCCGCGCGCGAGGCGGGGATCAACCTGTCGCAGGTAGCCGAGTCGGCGATCCGCGCGGCGACCAGCGCTGAGTTGAACCGGCGCTGGAAAGAAGAGAATCGGGAGTGGGCCGAGTCGGTCAACCGCTGGGTGGAGGAGAACGGGCTTCCGCTGGAACGGTATCGACTGTTCTAATGCCTCAGTACGAGGTGTTCCGCACCGCCTCGGGTGAGCTCCTGGTCGATTGTCAGGCCGAAGGGCTGGGTCACTTGGCGACTCGCTTCGTCGCACCGCTTCTTCCGATCGCCCGGGCGCCGGAAGCTCGCGCGCGGCTCAACCCGATATTTGACGTCATCGGCGAGAAGCATATGCTGGTGACACAATTCGCCACCGCGATCCGGCGCAGCGAACTGCGCACGCCGATCGACTCGCTCGCCGTCTATCGACTCGACATCGTCGCAGCGTTCGACATGCTGCTGACCGGTATCTAAACGCTCACGCCGTTCCGCCGACCGTCAGCCCGCCGATCAGCAGCGAGGGCTGACCGACGCCGGCCGGCACGCTCTGCCCGCCCTTGCCGCACATGCCGATGCCCTCGTCCAGCGCGAAGTCGGTGCCGACGCCCTGCACCTTGGTCAGCACGCTCGGACCGTCGCCGATCAGCGTCGCGCCCTTGATCGGCGCGCCGATCTTGCCGTCCTCGACCAGATAGGCCTCGGTGCAGGAGAAGACGAACTTGCCCGAGACGATGTCGACCTGCCCGCCGCCGAACGACTTGGCGAAGATGCCGCGCTTCACCCGCGACAGCAGCTCGGCGGGATCGTCCTGCCCCGCCTTCATGAAGGTGTTGGTCATGCGCGGCATCGGCGCGTGCGCGAAGCTCTCGCGGCGGCCGTTGCCGGTCGGCGCCACGCCGATCAGCCGCGCGTTGAGCCGGTCCTGCATATAGCCGCGCAGGATACCGTCCTCGATCAGCAGCGTCTCGCTCGTCGGCGTTCCCTCGTCGTCGATGGTGAGGCTGCCGCGCCGGTCCTGGATCGCGCCGTCGTCGACGATCGTCACGCCGGGCGCCGCGACACGCTGACCGATCCGCCCCGCGAAGGCGCTGGTGCCCTTGCGGTTGAAGTCGCCCTCCAGCCCGTGGCCGATCGCCTCGTGGAGCAGGATGCCGGGCCAGCCGGCGCCGAGCAGCACGGTCATCTCGCCCGCAGGCGCAGCGACCGACTCGAGGTTGACCAACGCCTGCGCCAGCGCCGTGTCGATCGCGCGGTGCCAGGTCGCGGGCTCGAACAGCGTGTCGTAGAGATAGCGCCCGCCCAGCCCGAAGCTGCCGGTCTCGCGCCGCCCGTTCTGCTCGGCGACGATCGAGACGTTGAGCCGCACCAGCGGGCGCACATCGGTGGCGACGAAGCCATCGGGACGAACGATTTCGACCACGCTCCACGTCCCTGACAGCCCGACCGAGACCTGCGCCACGCGCGGGTCGCGCGCGCGCGCCGCGGCGTCGATCGCCTGGCACAGCGCCACCTTGTCGGCGAAGGGGACGAGGTCGAGCGGGTCGGCGTCGGTGTAGCGGCGCTGGTTGGTGTGCGCGGGCGCCGCGGCGCGCGGCTGCGCCGAGGGGTCGATCAGCCGCATTGTCGCGGCGGCGCGCTCGATCGCGGCGGCGCTGAGCTCGTTGGCGTGCGCGAAGGCGGTCATCTCGCCCGACACGGCGCGCAGCCCGAAGCCGGCGTGCGTGTCGTAGCTCGCGGTCTTGAGCCGGCCGTCGTCGAAGCCGAACGCCTCGGCGCGGCGATATTGCAGGTAGAGCTCACCGTCGTCGGCGCGATCGAGCGCGGCAGCGGTGAGTCGCAGCGCCGCATCGGGGTCGAGCGAGTCGCGGTAGAGGAAGGAGCGCGGGTCGGTCATCGCGCCAAGATAGGGGCGCGGACGGCCGCGCGCCACTCGTCAGGCGTGAAGAAGCTTGTTGGCAGTGACCTTCGGGCTTTCAGGAACGCCCTCCTCGGTTACAGCCTATCTCTGCGAAACGCTCGGGGCCTCATCATCGTCCGTCATCCCGGACTTGTTCCAGGATCCACGTTTCCGCGAGAGCAACGTCTTAGGTGCGCGCGGCCCGGTGGATCCCGAAACAAGTCCGCGATGACGATGGAATCGTCGCAGCGACATCCTGCCAAGCGAGGATCAAGCGCGGCCTGAACTGGAACTTCCGTACAGCGACCCGCTTACTGCGGGCTGGCGCCGTCGGGGATGTCGGGCAGCTGGCTGTGGTCGGCGCCGTCCGCGGGGCCGCCGATCAGCACGAAGCGGCGGTCGCAATAGCCGCAGTCGACATAGCCGTGCTCGTCGATCTGGAGCCACACGCGTGGATGGCCCAGCGCGGCGCCGCCGGGAATATCGCTCGCACCGTCGCAGGCGACGCGGGGTTGCGAGACGCGGACGAGTTCGGGCGGCGGTAGCATGGTCCGGGCGATTAGCAAGCGCCGCTGCCTGAGACAATCCTGCCGTGCCGCCTCATGCAGGATTGGCAAGCTTCGCGCGCGCGCCTACCTCCGCGCGCATGACCGACGCCGCCATCGCCATCCGGGACCTGTGCAAGACCTACGCGGGCGTCGGCGGCGCGCCGGGCAAGCGCGCGCTTGACGGGGTGAGCTTCGAGGTGCCGCGCGGCTCGATCTTCGGGCTGCTCGGCCCCAACGGCGCGGGCAAGTCGACGCTGATCAACATCCTCGCCGGGCTGGTCAACAAGACCAGCGGCAGCGCCGAGATCTGGGGCTTCGACATCGACGCGCATCCGCGCAACGCCAAGGCCTCGATCGGGATCGTCAATCAGGAGATCCTGTTCGATCCCTTCTTCACGCCCGTGGAGACGCTCGAGATCCAGGCCGGGCTGTACGGCGTGCGGAAGAAAGAGCGGCGCTCGATGGAGCTGCTGCGCGCGGTTCATCTCGAAGACAAGGCCAACGCTTATGCCCGCACGCTGTCGGGCGGGATGAAGCGGCGGCTGATGGTGGCCAAGGCGATGGTCCACGCGCCGCCGGTGTTGGTGCTCGACGAGCCGACCGCGGGCGTCGACATCGAGCTGCGCCAGCAACTCTGGACCTATGTCCGCAGCCTCAACGATGCGGGCGTAACGGTGGTGCTGACGACTCACTATCTCGAGGAAGCCGAGGAATTGTGCGATCGCATCGCCATCATCAGCGGCGGTCGCGTGATCGCCAATGAGCCGACCGCCGAGCTGGTCGGCAAGGCGCAGGAGAAAGTGGTCGCGGTCACGGTCGACCGCGACGTCGCGGTGGTGCCCGAGAACGCCTGCTTCGGGAAAATCGCGCTCAAGGGCACGCGCACGCTCGAGATCACCTACGCCAAGGACCGGGTCAACGCGGGCGAGGTGCTCGGCGCGGTGCAGGCGGACGGCTATGGCATCGTCGACGTCTCGACCAAGGAGGCGGACCTGGAGGACGTGTTCCTCAACCTGACTCGCGCGGCGAGCGGGCATTAGGGCGCGTTGCCAAGAACGATCCTGCGAAAGAGCGACTACCTGAGCAGGGGCCGGATGGATCTGCCCCACAGGAAGGCTCGTCGGGGTGGGCTCCCGCTACTCACCACCACCTTCTCCGCGGAGGGGAGCGTTGCAAAATACCTCATAGGTTCCCGCCGAAGCACGAGCACAGGGTCGCACACACCTAAGGTCTTGTTCTGCTTGGCCCCGGGTTCCGGCGTTCGCCGGAACACCGTCAGCAAGCCGGCAAGTTGCGCGATTCCGCAGTGATCCCCGGCGAAAAGCGGGCGCAGGTCGGTCGTCAGGGCAGCCGGATCTCGAATAGCGTCGGCCAGCGTTTGCCCGTGACGAACAGCCGGCGCCTGGCGGCGTCCCAGGCGATGCCGTTCGCCACCGCCTCGGGGTCGCGCGCGCCTACCTCGGCGACGATCGCGCGCAGGTCGATCACCTTGGTCACGCGCCCGCTGGTCGGATCGATCGCGACGATCATCGGCTGGTGCCACACATTGGCGAGGATCGTGCCCTCCACCCACTCGAGCTCGTTGAGCTGATCGACCGGCTGACCCATAAAGGTCACCTTGAGCGTGCGGCGCACCGCCAGCGTCGCGGGATCGTGGAAAGTCAGGGTCGCGCTGCCGTCCGAGCGGATCAGCGCGACGCGATCGCTCGTCAGCCCCCAGCCCTCGCCGTTGTAGCGCGCGGTGCCGAGCGGGCGCAGCGTGGTCGCGGCCCAGCGATGGGCGATCCCGTCATGCCAGGTGAGGCTGACGAGCTGGTCCTTCCATGCCGCCAGCCCCTCGCCGAACTGCGCCGGCGGAATGGTCGCGCGTTTGACTGGTTTGCCGGTGGCGAGATCGACGCGGCGCACGTCGGAGCGGCCCTCGAGCCCAACGCTCTCGTATAGCGCCCCGCCGTGCCAGATCAGCCCCTCGGTGAACGCTTCGCGATCGTGCGGGAAGCGCGCCACCACGGTCGGCACCACCACCGGCGGTCGCGCGTCGGCGACGGCGGGTGCTGCCTGTTGTGCGGGCGCGGCCGGCGCTGCGGCGGCGGGCGGGAGAAGCAGCGCGAGGAGCGGGAGAGCGAGCCGGCGGATCATGGTCGCAGCGGTACGCGCCCGCCTCGCGGCCGGCAACCGGGCGAGCGCCTTGATCCGCCACGGCGAGCGGCACATTCGCGGGAGGTTCCGTACCGCTCGGCATCTACTGTTTTCCCGCGAACGCGGGAAACCAGGGCCAAGCAGGACAACGACAGTCGGCGCTGCTGCTCCTGGGCTCCCGCGTGCGCGGGAGCACCAAGGGAGGAGTGCTAACGTCCCGCTCAGTCGCCCTTGCCGGGTTCAGGCGAGAAATACTTGTCGAACTTGCCGTCCTCGCCCTTGAACGAATCGGCGTCGGGCGGGGTCTGGTCGAGCTTGCGCGTGACGTTGGGCCATTGCGCCGAGAAGGTGTTGTTGAGCTCGAGCCACTGCTCCAGCCCGCTCTCGGTGTCGGGCAGGATCGCCTCGGCCGGGCATTCCGGTTCGCACACGCCGCAGTCGATACACTCGGACGGGTTGATGACGAGCATGTTCTCGCCTTCGTAGAAACAGTCGACCGGGCAGACTTCCACGCAGTCCATGTACTTGCAGCGGATGCACGCGTCGGTGACGACGTAGGTCATAATCGGGGCTTCCTCACTTCTCGCGCGCCGCTTTTGCGCCGCATCACGCCCGCGTCAACGCTCCAGCGCGGGTTGCGACGCGTTCTCACCGCCGCCGGCGACCAGTTCCTGGTAGCAAGCCTGTGCCTCGGGCGCCGGCCCGCGCCGCGCCGGCAGCGCCTCGACCCGCACCGCGCGCACCCGCCCGGCGTGGAAGAAGGTGAGGATATTGCCGACGCGGACCGGCGCGTGGGCGCGGTCGATCGCGCGCCCGTCGATGCGTAGCCGCCCGTCGCACGCCAGCGCCTGCGCGACGTCGCGCGTCTTGGCCAGCCGGGTGAACCACAGATAGCGATCGAGCCGCATCGCCGTGTCGCGAGCGTCGCTCATCGCCGCACCAGTTCGGCCAAGGCGGCGAACGCATTGTCGGCGGACGGGCGCGTCTCGCGCGCGCGCGCACGGCCGCGCCAGACGTAGCGCAGCTCCTCGCTTCCCGCGGCCGCCGGCGCGGGGCGGAAGCCGAGCTCCGCCATCAACCGCGCGATCGTCGCTGGCTCCAGCCCGATCGACACCGCCAGCGCCGGATCCGGAACGAACGGTGCGCGACCATCGCCAGCGCGCGCGTCATGCACCGCGCGCGCGACGCGCTCGACCAGATCGATCCGCACCGCCTGCGCACCCAGCGCGCGATAGCCCATCAGCGGCACCGCGCCGGCGCTGCCGCGCGGCAGCGTGGTCGCGCCCGCGGGCGGCAGCGCCGGCGGCGGCGTGCCCGCGGCGTCGAGCAGGGCGCGGCGCCACGCCTGCGCCGCGGGCTTGAGCAGCCGCGGGTCGAACAGGTCGAGCGCGCCGATCGTCACACCCTGTCGCCGCAGCCAGTGGCGGTCGCCCGCGGTGAGCGCCTCGATCGCGGCGCGCAGCGGCAGCCGCTCGGCAAAGCCGGCGCCGCTCTCCAGCGCGGCGGCGACGCTGCGCAGCGCCGGGCTCGCCGCGGGCGCGCGCGCCGCCTCCGCCACCGCCACCAGGCTGCGCAGCGCGCGCGCGATCGCGCCCGCCAGCCAGGCCCGTACGCGCGTTGCGACCAAATCGCGTACCGCGGGATCGAGACAGTCGAGCGCGGGGTCGAGGGCGAGCTGCGGCCGCGCCAGCGATGCGCCGCGCCGGAGCCGGGCCACCGCGAGGCCATCGGCCAGGATCACGCCGTCGGCGTCGAGCGCGAAGCCCGAATCGTCGCGCGCCACCAGCGCGTCGGCGCGGCGGCGGCGTTCGGCGCCGAGTCGCTTCTCCGCGGTGGCGAGCAGCAGTCGCTTGTCCGCGGCGGTGGCGTCGGGCGCGACGACGAAGCGAAAGCCCTCCAGCCGCCCGATCGCATGCGTGTCGATCGTCACCCCGCCCGCGGCGTCGATCTCGACCGGCAGCGCGCCCACGCCGCTGCCGATCTTCTTCGCCAGCGCGGTGGTGCGCTTGTCGACGAAGCGTTGGGTGAGCTTCTCGTGGAGCGCATCGGACAGCCGCTCCTCCACCGCCAGCGTGCGCGCGGCCCAGTGCGCCGGATCGGCGAGCCAGTCGGGGCGCTGCGCGATATAGGCCCAGCTGCGGATCGCCGCGATCCGCCCTGCGATCGTCTCGACGTCGCCCTCGACCCGATCGAGCCTCGCCACCTCGTCGGCGAACCATTGGTGCGGCACATAGCCTTGTGCCAGATAGCCGAACACCCGCCCGACGAAGCGCGCGTGCGGGTCGATCCCGAGCTTGGCGAAATCGGGGATGCCGCACGCCGACCACAGCCGCACGACATTGCCGCGCGCGCGCTCGCGCACGCCGGTCTCCTCGGCGAGACGGCGCAGCACCTTGAGATCGGTCGCCTCGGGTGCGGCGCGCAGCCGCTCGTGGTCGGGGCGACGCGCGAGCGAGGCGAGCAGCGCGTCCACGCTCGAGAGATCGGGTGTGCCGTCGCGCCAGTAGAGCCAGTCGAGCCGCGGAAAGCGATGCGCCTCGATCGCGGCCACTTCCTCAGGATCGAACGCGTCCGGCCCCTCCTCGGTCAGCCCGCCGAACGTGCCGTCGCGCTGGTGGCGCCCGGCACGGCCCGCGATCTGCGCCATCTCGGCGACGGTGAGCCGGCGGCGCTGCTGGCCATCGAACTTGGACAGGCCGGCGAAAGCGACATGGCCGACGTCGAGGTTGAGCCCCATGCCGATCGCGTCGGTGGCGACGAGATAGTCCACCTCGCCCGCCTGGAACATCGCCACCTGCGCGTTGCGCGTGCGTGGGGACAGCGCCCCCATCACCACCGCCGCGCCGCCGCGCAACCGGCGCAGCATCTCGGCGGTGGCGTAGACCTCCTCGGCCGAGAAGGTGACGATGGCGGAGCGCCGCGGCAGGCGGGAAAGTTTCTTGGCGCCGGCGTAGCTCAGCGTGGAGAAGCGCGGCCGCTCGACGATCTCCGCCTCGGGCACCAGCGCGCGCAGCACCGGGCGCAGCGCCTCCGAGCCGAGGATCATCGTCTCCTCGCGCCCGCGCGCGCGCAGCAGCCGGTCGGTAAAGACATGGCCGCGTTCGCGGTCGGCGCCGAGCTGCGCCTCGTCGAGCGCGACAAAGGCGACGTCGCGCTCCAGCGGCAGGCTTTCCGCGGTGCACAGGAACCAGCGCGCGTCCTTGGGGACGATGCGTTCCTCGCCCGTAATCAGCGCAACTCGTTCCGGCCCCTTGATCGCGACCACCCGGTCGTACACCTCGCGCGCCAGCAGCCGCAGCGGGAAGCCGATCATGCCGCTGGCGTGCGCACACATCCGCTCGATCGCGAGATGCGTCTTGCCGGTGTTGGTCGGACCCAGCACCGCGATCACGCGCGAGCTGTCGTGCGGGCGAGGGGTGAGCGACATGACCCAGACTACATCGGGTGTGTGTCGGCCGGATGCAATCGCGCTCAGCCGGTGAGGCGGTCCGCCGCTCAACTCGACCGGCCCGCCGCAGCGATCGCCATGGCGAGGCGCGGTTAATTTGACTTTAGCACCTCTCCTCCACAACGCTGCCACCCACGCGCTGGAGGGATTGGTCCGGCGCCCGACGGAAGGCGGCGGCCGACGTGTTCTTGCGCGACGATCAGGGGCTGGAGCTGGCGGGCGCGGGGGGGCGCAGCGCGGGGCGCGCGTTCGGGCGCGCGCTGGTGCCGCTGGCGGAGCGGAGCGCGCTTGATCGCTGGCGCATCGCGCTGGCGCAGGCCGACTGGGCGCCCGACCTCGGCCAGGACATCGGCAGCCGCACCTGGTGGCGCGGGCTCGCCACCTGCGCGGCGCTGTGCTGGGGGGCGTGGCAGCTCAACCCCGGCCTGCCCGCGATCACCGGGGACCTGCCGGTCGCGGCGGATCGCGCCGGGCTGGAGGAAGCGCGGACGCAGGGCATCGCCCCGCTGGCGCTCGGCGCCACCACCGGCCGGCGCATGGCGGCGACCGCGCTGGTGCGCCCACTCGCCGAAACGCCCGAGCGCCCGCAGATCGAGCTCAGCGCCGCGCTCGCCGACGGGGATTCGCTGCGCGGTGCGCTCCAGCGCGCGGGCGTCGGCGGCACCGAGGCGGCACGGATCGCGGCGCTGGTCGGCGACACGGTGGCGCTCGACTCGCTCAAGCCGGGGACGATGCTGGCGCTGACGCTCGGCCGCCGCCCGACCAAGTTCCAGCCGCGCCCGCTTGAGCGGCTCGCCTTTCGCGCCGCGTTCGACCTCAACCTGGTCGTGCAGCGCGCCGGCGAGGGATTGGTGCTCGACCGCCAGTCGATCGCGATCGACCGCACCCCGCTCCACGTCACCGGCACCGTGGGCGCAAGCCTGTACCGCTCGGCGCGCGCCGCGGGCGTGCCCGCGCGCGTGGTTGAGACCTACATCAAGGCGATCGCGGCGCAGCTGCCGATGGGGCAGCTGGCCAGCGACGACCGCTTCGACATCGTCGCCGACCAGGCGCGCGCCGCCACCGGCGAGGTCGAGGTCGGCCAGCTGCAATATGCCGGGCTGGCGCACGGCCGCCGCACGGTGCGGCTGGTGCGCTGGGGCGACAAGGACGGCGAGGGCGGGCAGATGCTCGATCCCTCGGGCATGATCGAGCGCCGCGGCGCGCTCGGCATGCCGGTGGCGGGGCGGATCACCTCCACCTACGGGATGCGGATGCACCCGCTGCTCGGCTTCATGCGGATGCACAAGGGCACCGACATCGGCGCACCGTACGGCAGCCCGATCTACGCCGCGGTCGACGGCGTGGTGCAGTTCGCCGGGCGCGCGGGCGGTTACGGCAATTTCATCAAGCTGGCGCACGGCGGCGGGCTCGTCACCGGCTACGGTCATATGAGCCGCTTCGCGGTCGGCCAGGGTGCGCGCGTGCGGCGTGGGCAGGTGATCGGCTATGTCGGCTCGACCGGCATCTCGACCGGGCCGCACCTCCACTGGGAAGTCTGGAAGAACGGCCGGACGGTCAATCCGCGCACGCTGTCGCTGTCGAGCGTGCAGACGCTCCCGGCGGACACGATCCGCGCGATGCGCGCCAAGATCGCGCGGCTGGTCGGGCGCTAGCCCGAGCGGCGGCGCGGCGGGTCAGCCGCTGCTGCCGCGCCCGGCGATGGCGCGGGCGTCGGTGACGCTGGCGGTGCCGTCGTCGCTGAGCGTCACCAGCCAAGCCGAGGCGTCGTCGCAGGTGGCGACCCAGGCGGCGCGGCCCGCTACCGGGTCGGTCGGCACCGACCGCTCCACCTTCTGGCAGCTGCGCCCGGCGTCGCGCAGCGCGCGGAACAGCGCGACGTTGCGCTCCTTTTCGTTGAGCGCCTGCATCTTGGCGACGAAGTCACCGCGCGGCGCAGCCGTGGCGACCTGGTTCGCGGTCTCGCCGCTGCCGCAGCCGGCGAGCGCGAGCAGGAGCACCGATGCGGCGGCGAGCGGGAGGAGGCGAGCGGTCATGTTTCCATCGTAGCAGAATCGGTCGAGCGATGGCCACTCCGCGGTGTCGCTGTCCTGGGTTAGACGCGCCGCGACATATACAAGCTCTGCGCGCCGCATTACGCTTCGACCGGATTGCAGGAGTGGAACATGCGTACACCGCGGTGGGTGGGCGCGCTCGCGCTGGCGGCGGTGCTGGCGGGGTGCGGCGGCGACAATGATCGCGGCAGCGTCGGTGTCGGCGGCGTCGGTGCCGGCGGCGGCGCCAGCACGGGGGGCAGCACCGGGGGCGGCACCGTCGCTGCGGGCTGTACCTTGCGCGCGCGGCAGGACTGGGTGCGGGCCGCGCTCACCGAATGGTATCTCTTCCCCGACCTGCTCGCGGGTAGCACGGACCCGGCGAGCTACACCGATCTGAGCAGCTACGTCGACGCGCTCACCGCGCCGGCGCGCGCACAGAACCGCGATCGTCACTTCACCTACGTGACCTCGGCGGCGGAGGAGAACGCTTATTATTCCTCGGGTCAGACCGCCGGGCTGGGACTTCGCCTGTCGTTTGATCCAAGCAATCGCCTGATGGTCACGGAGGCGTTCGAGGGCGCGCCCGCGCTCGCCGCCGGGATTGACCGTGGCACGCAGATCCTCGCGGTCGGCAGCTCGGCGGCGACGCTGCGCGACATCAGCGACATCGTCGCGCGCCAGGACAATGCCGCGCTGGATGACGCCTTCGGCGACACCGCCGCGGGCACCACCCGCGCGCTGCGCGTCAATGACGCCGCGGGCACGCGCGTGGTGACGCTCGCCACCGCCGATTACGCGCTCTCGCCGCTGTCGACGCGCTACGGCGCCAAGGTGATCGATCAGGGCGGGCGCAAAATCGGCTATATCAACCTGCGCACCTTCATCAGCAGCGCGGACGATCAGCTGCGCAGCGCCTTTGCCACCTTCCGCGCGCAGGGGGTGACCGATCTCGTGATCGACTTGCGCTACAACGGCGGTGGACTGATCTCGACCGCGGAGGTGTTTGCCGACCTGCTCGGCGCGGCGCGCTCCACCAACGACGTCCAGGCCTACACCAGCTTCCGCCCGTCCAAGTCGAGCCGCGACCGCATCCGCTATTTCCAGCAGGAGGCGCAGGCGATCGCGCCGACCAGGGTGGCGTTCATCGGCACCGACGCCACCGCCTCGGCGAGCGAATATGTCATCAACGCGCTGATCCCGCATCTCCACGCCGACGTCGCGCTGATCGGCAGCAACACCTATGGCAAGCCGGTCGGGCAGATCGCGCTCGACAATCCGTCCTGCAGCGACGACCGGCTTCGCGCGGTCGCGTTTGCGTTGCAGAATGCGACGCGACAGGGCGATTATTACAACGGCCTCGCCACCAAGGTGGAGGCGAGCTGCCAGGCCGCCGATGATCTCACCCACGCGCTGGGCGACCCGGTGGAAGCTTCGACGCGCACCGCGCTCGATTTCATCGCCGGGCGCAGCTGCACCCCGATCACGGGCAGCGCGGCGACCCGCAGCGCGGGGCTGCTCACCCCCGCCACCCGACCACTGACGGTGGCGCGGCGCAATGCGGCGCAGCGCGATCAGCCCGGCTTGTTCTGATCGCGGCGCGCTCGCGCGTGTCCCGCGCGCCGGGACGATGACCGAGGCGGCTGCCGGCCGGCACGTCAGGAGCCGAGCCGGCTGGAGGCTGATCTACCGAAGCCGAGCCGTGCTCCCCCGCAGGCGGTATCCCAAAGCGCCGCGCGGTGGCGTTGGTGGCCCTGGACTCCGGCGTTCGCCGGAGCACGGTAGCGGTTTCAGATGCGGTGGATCGGGCTCTTGCTGGCGAGCGAAATGAGGCGACCCGCGCGAAGTCCGCTCGCGCGGGCGACCGAGGCCGGCCGAGAGGACGAGATGACGACCTGTCGCGCCCCTAGGCGCGAAAGCGGGCGCCGCCCCTACGCCGCGCCGAGCCGCCGCTCCATCTCCTCCAGCGGCACGCCCTTGGTCTCGGGGAAGTACAGCGCCACCACCACCAGCTGGAGCAGCATCATCGCCGCGAACACATAGAAGGGCAGGCTCACCGACAGCGCCGCCACCATCGGGAAGGCGGCGGCGATGATCGCGTCCAGCCCCCAGTGCGTCGAGGCGCCGACCGCGCTGCCGCGCCCGCGCACCGCGGTGGGGAAGACCTCGCTGATATACACCCAGATCACCGCCCCCGTGCTCGGCGCGAAGAAGGCGATGAAGCCGATCAGCGCGGGCAGCACGATCCAGCCCGGCAGCGTGCCGCCGAGCGCCAGCCCCGCAACGGTGAGGCTCGCCGCCATCCCCGCCGAGCCGACCATCAGCAGCGTCTTGCGCCCGAGCCGGTCGATCAGCAGCATGCCCACCGCGGTGAAGATGCCGTTGACGATGCCGATGATGATGGCCTGTACGTCGGCCGACAGCGCGCCCCCGGCCGCGGCGAAGATGTCGTTGAGGTAGTAGAGCAGCGCGTTGATGCCCGAGAGCTGGTTGAACGCCGCCACCAGCAGCGCGAGCAGGATCGGCTTGCGATGCCGTCGCCATGACAGTTTCTCGCCGCTCGGCTGCGCCGCGAAGCCGGCGTGGATCGCGGCAAGCTCGGTTTCGGCCTGCTCGTCGCCCATCCCCACCCGCGCGAGCGCGTCGCCCGCCTCGCTGGCGCGTCCCTTGGCCATCAGCCAGCGCGGCGAGTGCGGAATGCGCAGCAACAGCAGCAGGAACACGATTGCGGGCACCGCCGACACGCCGAACTTCCAGCGCCAGTCTTCCGCCCCGAGCGCCAGCGCGGCGATGATCGCATTCGACACATAGGCCAGCAGGATGCCGAGGATGATGTTGAACTGGAACGCCGCCACCAGCCCGCCGCGACGCGCCGGCGGGGCGATCTCGGAGATATAGACCGGCGCCAGCACCGACGAGCCGCCCACCGCCAGTCCGGCGATGACGCGAAAGAACACGAGCGACTCCCAGCTCCACGCCAGTCCGCAACCGATCCCGCCCGCGACATAGAATAGTGCGAGCACGCGCAGCGTGTCGCGGCTGCCGAAGCGATCGCCGGGGAGGCCGGCGAACAAGGCGCCGACCAACGTGCCCCAGAGCGCCGACGAGACGGTGATGCCGAGCCAGAAGCTGTCCAGCCCGTATTCGCGCGTGAGCGACACGGTCGTGCCCGAGATCACCGCGGTGTCGAAGCCGAACAGCAGCCCCGCCAGCGCGACGGTGACGATGCAGGCGAGCAGCCCCGCGTTGAGCGGCGGTGCGCCGCCGCCGGGGGAGTCCGCCTGCCCCATCGCCGTTACCGCCATGCCATCATCCTTCTCGTCACGCCGCGAAACCGCTCAGCAGACTGGCGACATTGGCACCCAGCGCGTCCACCGCATAGCCGCCTTCCATCACGATCACGCACGGCCAGCCCGTCGCGGCGATGTCGCGCGCCAGCGTCGCATAGTCCGCGGTGGTCAGCCGGAAGGCGCTGATCGGGTCACCCTCCCAGGTATCGGCGCCGAAGCTCAGCACCAGCAACTCGGCGCCGAACACGCGGATCGCGTCGAGCGCCTGCGCCATCGCCGCGCGGAAGGCGGGCAGCGCGGTGCCGCGCGGCAGCGGCAGGTTGAGCGTCGTCCCCGTACCCGCGCCGGCGCCGCGCTCGTCGGCATGACCCCAGTAGAAGGGATAGTCGCTCGCCGGGTCGGCATGGACCGAGGCGTAGAACACATCCTCACGCTCGTAGAAGATGTCCTGCGTGCCGTTGCCGTGGTGATAGTCGATGTCGAGCACCGCGACGTGCGGCACGCCCGCATCGCGCGCCGCCTGCGCCGCCACCGCGGCGACGTTGACGTGGCAATAGCCGCCGCAATAATCGCGGCCGGCGTGATGGCCGGGCGGGCGGCACAGCGCAAAGGCGGCGCGATCGCCGCCGAGCACCGCATCGGTCGCCGCGAGCGCGGTCTGCGCGCTCCCATAGGCCGCGGTCCAGGTCTGGTCGGTGATCGGCGTGGTGGCGTCGAACGCGTGCGCCCCGAGCAGCGCATCGATCCGCGACAGCGCGAGCGGGCGGCGCGCCACGATCGGGAAGGCGTAAGGAATGGCGTCACCGGGGCGCCCGGCGGCGCGCCACAGCGTGGGCGCATCGCGCAGAAAATCGAGATAGCCGGCGTCATGCACGCGCTCGATCGGCGCACGCCCGCGATCCGGCGGCGGCGCGGCCCCGCCGATCGCGGCGAGGATCATCTCGGCGCGCGCGGGCACCTCGGCATAAGCGGTGAAGGCGCCATTGTGCAGCTCCAGCGCGGGCGCATGCAGCGCCTGCTGCGGCGCGTAGAAGCGCTTCATGCTGGCGCGCTCAGGCACATCATTCGCGACATCGGACCTCGTCCCTTCCAACGCGGTGAGGAGATCTCGTGGCGAGAGCGTATAGTGCGCGTCAAGTATGTCGGCGAGTGTCCCCAGGATCGCTCCACTTTCGATACGATCGCGTTTGACCCTGCCAGCTAGCTCAGCGACGCTCGATATCGGCCTGCCGGGGGGCGGGCCAAACGGGGGGTTACATCATGATTCTACCTTTCGCCGCTGCTGCGGCGCTTCTGCTCGTGTGCGGTTCGGCCGCGGCTCAGACCGACTCGATCGTCACGCCCTCGCCCATCGCCGCGCCGGCGACCGGGCAGGCGGTGCTTCGCTCCGGCACTGAGGTGCCTTTGAAGCTGGCCGAGGAGCTCACCACCAAGGGGAAGAAGCTCAAGCTCGGCCAGCGCGTCCGGCTCGAGACTGCTGAGCCCGTCCTCGTGCAGGGCACCACGGTGATCCCCGCGGGTATGCCGGCGGTGGGAGAGATCACCGAGGTGCGCAACAAGGGGATGTGGGGCAAATCGGGCCATTTCGCCGCGCGGCTTCTCTACGTGACGGTGAATGGCCGGCAGGTGCGGCTCTCCGGCCAGTTCGACGACAAAGGCACCGCAGGAGGGATCGGCGCCACCGCCGTATCGGCTCTCGTGTTCCTTCCCGCGGGCTTCTTCATGACCGGCACCAGCGCGCGCCTGCCGGTGGGCGCGCCGGTGAAGGGCTTCATCGACGAGGACGTGCCGCTGGCCTTTGCAGCGGCTGCACCGGCGCCGCTCGCGGTACCCGCGGCTGCGGCACCGTCGATCTCGCTCGTCGCTGCCGCCGCCGCCGTGCCCGTGGCGGCCCCGATACAGGCAACGTCTCCGTCCGCAAAGTGAGCTAAGCCGCGGGTGGCGGCCGATCGGCCGCCACTACCGCCACGCTTTCCCGCGTGGCGTTCGCGGCTTAAGGGGCGGCATGGATCAGCCGACCAGCGCCCGTACGCTCGCCGCCACCCGCGCGCACCCGGAGACGGGCGCGGCGGCGTTCGCCGCGCTGGTGATCGCCAACGGCGCGCTGGCGTTCGGGCCGCTGTTCGTCCGGCTCGCGGATGTCGGGCCCGTCGCAGCCGCCTTCTGGCGGATGGCGCTGGCGTTGCCGCTGCTCGGCGGCGCCGCCTGGGTGGCAGGCCGGCGCGCGCGCGTTCCCGCGGCACCGGTCCCGGCGCGACGCTGGTGGCTGCTCGCCCTCGCCGGGCTCGCCTTCGCCGCGGACCTCGGTACGTGGCATGCCGGCATCCTGCAGACCACGATGGCCAACGCTACGCTGCTCGGCAATTCCGCCACCTTCCTGTTCCCGCTCTGGGGCTTCCTGGTCGCGCGGACCTGGCCGACGCGATGGCAAAGCGTCGCGCTGCTGCTCGCCGCAGCCGGGGCGGCGCTGCTGATGGGGCGGTCCTACCAGCTCGACCCGCGGCAGCTCGGCGGCGATCTGCTGTGCGTCTGCGCGGGCGTGCTCTACGCGGTGTATTTCATCCTGATGTCCGACGTGCGCCGCACCATGGCGCCGTTGCCGGCGCTGGCGCTGTCGTCGGCCGCGTCGCTGCTGCCGCTGCTGGGCATCGCGCTGGCGCTCGGCGAGCGGATCGTGCCGGGAAACTGGACCCCGCTGCTCGGCATCGCGTTGGTCAGCCAGGTGATCGGCCAGGGCTGTATGATCTACGCGCTCGGGCGTGCCGCGCCGCTGCTGATCGGGCTGGCGCTGCTGATCCAGCCGCTGGTCGCGACGGCGGTGGGCTGGCTGTGGTTCGACGAGCGGCTCGCCGCGCCGGATCTCGTCGGCGTGGCGATGATCGCGCTGGCGCTGGTGCTGGTGCGGCGCGACCGCGGCGATGCTACACCGGCGGAGACGATACCGCCGGGCAATCCGGTGACGGAGGAAGCGCGATGAGCATGGACGCCAGCACCACCACCGAGCCGCACGACCTGACGCTCGACGAGGTACGCGCGCTGCTCGCCCCCGCGATCGCGGCCAATGCCGCCTTCGACGGCTGGGGCGACGCCGCGCGCGACCTCGCCGCGGAGAGCCATGGCGTCGACCGGGACGTGGCGCGACTCGCCTTCGCCGATGGTGCCGTGGCGATGATCGACGCCTGGTTCGATCACGTCGATGCGGCGATGGCGCGCGCGCTGCCGGCGGAGCGACTCGCCGCGATGAAGATCCGCGAGCGCATCACCGCGCTGGTCGAGGCGCGGCTGGCGGTGCTCGCCCCCGAGCGCGAGGCGCTGCGCCGCGCGCGTGCGGTGCTGGCGCTGCCGCAGCACGTTGCGCGCGCGGCGCGGCTCGGCTGGCGCAGCGTCGATCGCATGTGGCGGCTCGCCGGGGATCGCGCGACGGATTACAACCATTATACCAAGCGGGCGATGCTGCTGGCGGTCTATGCCGCCACCACCACCGTCTTCCTCGACGACGAGAGCGCCGATCACGCCGACACCAGCGCCTTCCTGGCGCGGCGGATCGACGGCATCATGCGCTTCGAGCGAAGCAAGGCGGCGGTCCAGCAGCGCGCCTTGCGGCGCCCCAGCCTGAGCCGGTTCGTCGGACGGCTGCGCTATCCGGTGGTGTGACGCGCGGCACGGGGCGTGTTGGCGAATTTGAAGCGAGGCCGCGCCTTTGTTCATCCGTGATCCTGTTTCAGGATCCACGCTGCGGCGTGCCCGGCAGCTTGAGTGGCGCTTCGGCGTTTCCGTAACCATGAAGTCGAGCGTCCGTGGAGTTGCTTGGCCTTCGATCGTTTGGGGGGCCGGGCGAAGTGTCGGACTTCAGCCGAGCGCGATGGCGCTGCGAGACACCTCCCCTGATTCATCCTCTCCCTTGAGGAGAAAGGGCTCGGAACGGCAGGAGTGAGGCGCGCGCCGCCACCACCCCGACCCGCCTTGCTGCGACCCGGCACGGCGATCGGGTGCGGCACCTTATTGATAATCAGTTGCATGCGCCCTATACGGAGGGGGTGACCGCGACCCGCTCTCCCACCCCCACGCGCCACGCGGCGCCTAGCCCGCTCACGCTCGAGACGTTGCCGCGCCGACAGGCCGCCATCGTCGGCGCGATCGAGTGGGCGCGACTTGCCTCGCCGGAGGCGCGGCGGCTGCGCGAACTCGGCTTCGACGAGGGTGTCGCGGTGGAGGTGCTGCACCGCGCGCGCCTCGGCGGCGGTCCGATCGCCTGTCGCATCGGGCGGATGACGGTGGCGCTGCGTCGCGCGGTGGCGCGCGCGATCAGCGTCTCGCCCGACGCGCTCCCCGCGGAATGACGCGCCGCTTCTGATGGAACTCCCGCCGCTGGTCGCGATGGTCGGCAATCCCAATGCCGGCAAAAGCGCCTTGTTCAACGCGCTGACGGGAGCGCGGCAGAAGGTCGGCAATTATCCCGGCGTCACCGTCGAGCGTCACTCCGGCCGGCTCGCGCTGGACGACGGCCGACCGGTCGAGCTGGTCGATCTGCCCGGTGCCTACAGCCTCGATCCCGCCTCGCCGGACGAGCGCGTCACCCGCGACGTCGTCACCGGCACGCAGGCGGGCGAGCGGCTTCCCGACGCCCTGCTGGTGGTGGTGGACGCCTCCAACCTCGACAACCACCTGCGCTTCGCGATGCAGCTGATCGCGCTGGGGCTGCCGGTAGTGGTGGCGCTCAACATGGTCGACCTCGCCGAGCGCGACGGGCTGGTGCTCGATCCGGCAGTGCTGGAGCGCGAACTCGGCGTGCCGGTGGTGTCGACGGTTGCGGTGCGCCGGCGTGGCATCGACACGCTCCGCGCCCAGCTCACTGCTCTGGTCGGCGGCACGCCGGCCACTTCCGGGCTGCGCCGGCTGCGCGCCTCCGACGGCAGCGTCGACGACGATATCGTTACGCTCCAGCGCCGCGCGCGCGCGATTGCCGCCGCCGCGACGGTGAGCGAGACGCCGGTCCGCCGCTGGAACCACATGCTCGACTCGGTCGCGCTGCACCCTGTGTTCGGCCCGGTCCTGCTGGTGGCGCTGCTGTTCGTCATGTTCCAGGCGGTGTTCAGCTGGTCCGAAGCGCCGATTGGCTGGATCGAGGGTGTGTTCACGGCGGCGGAAGCCTGGCTCAAGGGGGTGCTGCCCGACGGCTTCCTGCGCTCGCTGCTGACCGATGGCGTGATCGCGGGCGTCGGCGCGGTCATCGTGTTCCTGCCGCAGATCCTCATCCTGTTCCTGTTCATCCTGGTGCTTGAGGCGAGCGGCTATATGGTCCGCGCCGCCTTTCTCATGGACCGGCTGATGGCGCAGGTCGGGCTCTCGGGCCGCGCCTTCATCCCGTTGCTCTCCAGCTTTGCTTGTGCGGTGCCCGGGATCATGGCGACACGCACGATCGAGGACGAGAAGGACCGGCTCACCACCATCCTGATCGCGCCGCTGATGACCTGCTCGGCGCGGCTACCGGTCTATACGATCATCATCGGCGCCTTCATCCCGGCACGGCAGGTGCTGCCCTTCGTCGGCTTGCAGGGGCTGGTGCTGCTCGCGCTTTATCTGCTCGGCATCGTGGGCGCGTTCGTCGCCGCGCTGCTGCTGCGCCGTACCGTGACCAAGGGTGAATCCTCCGGCTTCATGATGGAGATGCCCAAATACCAGATGCCGCGGCTGCGTGACGTCGCGCTGGGATTGTGGAGCCGCACCGAGATCTTCCTCAAGCGCGCCGGCACCACGATCGCGCTCACCACGGTGGTGCTGTGGGCGTTGCTGAGCTTTCCCCAGGCCCCCGCGGGGCAGCGCCAGGTCGATTACTCGATCGCGGGCCGGGTCGCCGACGGGCTGGAGAAAGTGGTGCGCCCGATCGGCTTCAACCACGATATCGCGCTGGCGCTGATCCCGGCGATGGCGGCGCGCGAGGTTGCGGTGGCGGCGATCGGCACGGCCTATGCGATCGACGACGTCGAGGATGCGTCCGGCGAGAAGGGGCTGGTGGAGCAATTGCGCGGGCGCTGGTCGCTGCCGACCGCGCTGGCGTTCCTGATGTGGTTCGTGTTCGCCCCGCAGTGCATCTCGACGATCGCGGTGACGCGGCGCGAGACCAACGGGTGGCGCTGGCCGCTGTTCATGATCGGCTATCTCTTCGCTGCCGCCTATATCATGGCCGGCATCACATATTGGCTGGCGGTGGCGGCGGGGCTGTGACTATCTAGGCCATCGGCCGCCGTCGCGATCCGCCGCCGGCGCCCCGCCGCGGCACGCCGGTGTCGCACGACGCCGGCTTAGGCCGGCACGCACGAACAGTCGCCGGATCGTCCGGCGCGCAGAGGAATCGATGGCAGGCAGCGTCAACAAGGTCATTCTCGTCGGCAATCTCGGGCGCGACCCCGAGTCACGCTCGTTCCAGAACGGCGGCAAGGTGGTGAACCTGCGGATCGCCACGTCCGAATCGTGGAAGGATCGCAACACCGGCGAGCGCAAGGAGAAGACCGAGTGGCACTCGGTCGCGATCTTCAACGAGGGGCTCGCCAACGTCGCCGAGCGTTTCCTGCGCAAGGGCAGCAAGGTCTATATCGAGGGCCAGCTGCAGACGCGCAAATGGCAGGACCAGCAGGGCAACGACAAATATTCCACCGAGGTGGTGCTGCAGGGCTTCAACTCGGTGCTGACCATGCTCGACGGCCCGCAGGGTAGCGGCGGCGGTGGCGGCGGCGGCGGCGGTCGCGACGACTGGGGCGGCGGAGGCGACGACTTCGGCGGCGGCGGCGGGAGCCACGGCGGTGGCGCGCGTGGCGGCGGCGCGGGCGGCAGCGGTGGCGGTAGCCGCGGCGGCGCCGCCGGTGGCGGCGGTTTCGGCGGCGGCTTCGCGGACGATCTCGACGACGACGTGCCGTTCTAGGCGCGGACGCGATGGGCGAGCGAAGCGTCGGCGCGGATCCCTCCGGCGCTTCCCCAACCGGCCACGTGCGGGCGGAAGCGGCCGCGCGCGGCTGGCAGATCGACGAGGCACGGCGCCGCGCCACGATCGACTCGCTCAACCTCGCCGCGCTGCGCCGCTCCGCCGCGTTGCGCCAGATCACCGACTTTGCCGCACAGCTCTGCGCCGCGCCGATCGCGCTGATCACGCTGATCGAGGAAGCCGACCAGTCGTTCCTCGCCGCAACCGGCACCGAGCTGACGGGTACGCGCCGCTCCGAATCTTTCTGCGCGCACGCGATGTGGGAGGACGACGTCACCGTCTTCCCCGACCTGACCGCGGACGAGCGCTTCCTCGGCAACCCCCTGCTCGACGATCCCGGCTTCCGTTTCTACGCCGGCGCGCCGCTGGTGGCGGACGATGGCGTGCCGCTCGGCGCGCTGTGCGTGCTCGACATGGCACCGCGTCCCGAAGGGCTTACGCCGCTTCAGCGCGACGGATTGCGCGTGCTGGCCAGCAACGTGATGGCGCGGCTACGCGGCTCGCGCGACGACAAGGCGTGGCGCGAGGCCGCGGGCGAGGCGCGCCGTGCCGCGGCGGAGAGCGAGGCGCGCTTCCGCACGCTGGCCGACACGATGCCGCAGATGGTGTGGTCGACGCTGCCCGACGGCTATCACGATTATTACAACGCGCGCTGGTACGCGTTCACCGGCATGCCCGACGGCTCGACCGACGGCGCCGAATGGAACGGCATGTTCCACCCCGACGATCAGGCGCGCGCCTGGGCGGTGTGGCGCCATTCGCTGGAGACCGGGGAGCCGTACCAGATCGAATATCGGCTGCGCCACGCCGACGGTACCTATCGCTGGGTGCTCGGGCGGGCGCTGCCGATCCGCGACGGCGAGGGTGCGATCACGCGCTGGTTCGGCACCTGCACCGACATCCACGAGCAGAAACTGGCGCTGGAGGAGCGCGAGGTGGTCAGCCAGGAGCTGAGCCACCGCATCAAGAACATCTTCTCGGTGATCTCGGGGCTGATCCACTTCGCCGCGCGCGCGCATCCCGAGCTGACAACCGTCGCCAACGACCTGCGCGAGCGCATCATCGCGCTCGGCCGCGCGCATGATTTCGTGCGCCCGCACAGCGTCGAATCGCGCCCGCGGCTCGCGCAGGACAGTCTCCACGGGCTGCTAGAGGAGCTGTTCGCGCCCTATCAGCGGCAGCGCGGCGAGCCAATCGTCGTCGCCGGGGACGATGTTGCGGTGGACGATCGCGCCGCCACACCGTTGGCGCTGCTGTTCCACGAGCTCGCCACCAATGCGAGCAAATATGGCGCGCTCGCCACGCCGGACGGCACGATCGCGCTGACGATCGAGCGCGGACCGGCGCAGGTGGCGCTGGTCTGGCGTGAACGCGGCGGACCGATGCTCACGGGAACGCCGCCGCGTGCCGGGTTCGGTAGCCAATTGGTCGAGCTTAGTGCGGTGCGTCAACTCGGCGGCGCGGTCGAGCGCCACTGGCACCCGGACGGTCTCGAACTCACCGTAACCGTGCCGCTGTCCGCGTTCAGCCGCGCCCCGACCATCTGACGAAATCAGCGGGCACCTCGACGTTGCCCGGCGCCATCTCCGCCGCGGTGAGCGCGGCGCTGAGGATCGCCTGGTCGTTGAACGGCTTGCGAATATAGCCCAACGCGTCGCCGGGATCGGTGATCTGCCCGGGGTTGGCCGTGACGAAGACGACGCGCACACCGTGCTCGCGCGCGATCCGCTCCGCGATCACGGGCCCGGTGGCGCCATCGCGCAGGTTGACGTCGACGAAGGCGAACTGACAGCCGGGCGCGTGCCGATAGGCGCTCTCGGCGTCTGCGGCGATCGCCGCGACGGTGAACCCCGCGTCCTCCAGGATTCGCTCGAGGTCGAGCGCGACGAAGATCTCGTCCTCTACGATGAGCGCGGTTTTGCACATGATGAGGGCGGGTAGGCTCCGTTGCGATCTTGGTTCCGGTTAACCCCGATCAATCCGGTCGGTTCCGGCGCAACAGGAAGACGGCATGTTCGGCGAGGAAATTGGCGGCCGCGCTGCCGGTGCGCTTGTCCCCGGACAGGAACCAGGCGTTCTGGGTGGCCACGCCGCATTCGGCGAGATGCGCGCGAAAGTCGTCGATAGTGAGATGGTGGATGTTGGGCGTGTCATACCAGCGCTCGGGCAGCAGCCGCGTCACCGGCATTCGCCCGCCCCACAGGAGCGACAGCCGCACCCGCCAGTGGGCGAAATTGGGGAAGCTGACGAAGGCATGGCGCCCGATCCGCAACAGCTCGTCGAGCACGCGGTCTGGCGCGCGCGCGGTCTGGAGCGTCTGGCTCAATATGGCGTAATCGAAGCTCTGGTCGGGGTAGCCGGCGAGATCGGTGTCGGCGTCGCCCTGGATCACCGACAGTCCGCGCGACACCGCCGCGGCGACATTGCGCGGGTCAAGCTCGAGCCCGCGCGCGTCCACTCCCTTCGAGTCACGCAGCGCCTTCATCAGCTCGCCGTCGCCGCAGCCGACGTCGAGCACGCGCGCGCCCGGTGGCACGTGCGCGGCGATGATCGCGAGATCGGGGCGAAGGCTCATGCGCCGGTCCCGAGGAAGCCGCCGATCACGCGGTCGAGCTCGGGCGAGTCGAGCAGGAAGGCGTCATGACCATAGGGGCTCGACAGTTCGACAAAGCTGGCGGGCGCGCGTGCCGCCACCAGCGCCTGGACGATCGCGCGCGACTCGGCGGTGGGATACAGCCAGTCGGTGTCGAAGCTGACGAGGCAGAAGCGCGCGCGCGCGGTGCGAAAGGCGTGGGCGAGCAGCCCGCCATGTTCCTCCGCAAGGTCGAAATAGTCCATCGCGCGGGTGATGTAGAGATAGGAGTTGGCGTCGAACCGGTCAGTGAAGGCCAGTCCCTGGTGGCGCAGGTAGCTCTCCACCTGGAAGTCAGCGTCGAAGCCGAACGACTTCTGCTCGCGCGCCTGCAGCCGGCGGCCGAACTTCTCGGTCAGCCCCGCCTCGGACAGATAGGTGATGTGCGCTGCCATGCGCGCCACCGCCAGGCCCGCGGCGGGCGGGGCGCCGTCGTAATAATCGCCGTTCTGCCAGTTCGGGTCGGCCATGATCGCCTGCCGCCCGACCTCGTGGAAGGCGATGTTCTGCGCGGTGTGGCGCGCGGTGGAGGCGATGACGAGGCAGGCGTCGATCCGCTCCGGAAAGGTCGCCGCCCAGCTCAGCGCCTGCATCCCGCCCATCGATCCGCCGACCACGGCGGCGAGCCTTGCCACGCCGAGATGGTCGAGCAGCAGCGCCTGCGCGCGCACCATGTCGCGGATCGTGATGACCGGAAAGGTCATGGCATAGGGCCGCCCGGTGGTGGGATCCGCGCTCGCCGGGCCGGACGAGCCCATGCAGCTGCCGAGCACGTTGGCGCAGATCACGAAAAAACGATCGGTGTCGATCGGGCGACCGGGGCCGACCATGCGCTGCCACCAGCCCGGCTTGCCAGTGCGCGGATGCGCCGAGGCAACGTGGTGGTCGCCGGTGAGCGCGTGGCAGATCAGCAGCGCATTGCCGCCGTCAGGCGCGAGCGTGCCGTATGTCTCATAGGCGATCTCGACCGGCGCGAGCAGCGCGCCGCCGTCGAGCCGCAGCGGGCCCGGCAGCACGACGTGACGCGACAGGCCAAAGCGTTGGTCGAGCGAGGCGGGCGTGGTGAGCATCGAGCCCGAGCCCTTACCCGCGCCGCCGTGCCCAAGTCGAGCCGGACCCGGCAACGGCGCACCGCGTTGAGGGCGGCAGACGCCGCTCTCGGCGTGGGAGGGTTTCGACATGGCGGACGACGCCGCGGCGCGCGAGCGCGACATCGACCTCTCGCCGGGCGAGCGCGCGGCGGTGGAGCGGCGCCAGGCGGCGAGCGCGCGCGTGATCCACGAGGTGATCCGCCGCGCCGGCGACGAGGAGCTCGAGCGGCCAAGCTGGTCGCTGGTGTGGTCGGGGTTGGCGGGGGGCGTCGCGATCAGCGCGTCGGTGCTGGGCAAGTCGCTGATCGCGCGTGATCTGCCCGCGGCCGGCTGGGCGCCGCTGGTCACCAGCATCGGCTACACGCTCGGCTTTCTCGTCGTGATCCTTGGTCGGCTCCAGCTGTTCACCGAGAGCACGCTCTCTGCGGTGATCCCGGTCGCCACCCACCCGAGCCTCGGCAATCTCGCGCGGCTGCTGCGGCTGTGGGCGCTGGTGCTTGGCACCAACCTGCTCGGCACCTTACTGGTGGCGGGGCTGGTCCATTATCGCCTGATCGGCTCGCCCGAGGGCGGTGCGGCGATGCTGGAGACCGCGCGCGAGCTGCTCGCGCACGACTGGTGGGCGACGGTGCGGCTCGGCGTGCCGGCCGGCTTCCTGATCGCGGCGGTGCCCTGGGCGCTGCCCTCGTCGCGCGGCCAGGAGTTCTGGGTGGTGTTCCTGCTCACCTATTTCATCGCGCTCGGCGGCTTCGCGCACGTCGTCGCCGGCTCGGGCGAGGCATGGCTGCTCGCCTTCGCGGGCGAGGTCTCGTTCGCGCAGGCGCTGGGCGGGCTGATCCTCCCCGCGCTGATCGGCAACGTGATCGGCGGCACCGGGCTGTTCGCGCTGCTCGCGCACGCGCAGGTGCGGCAGGAGCTGTGACGCCCCGCCCTCTTCCCCAGCCGCCTCACACCGGCTACCCGATCGCGCATGAGTGACGCGCCCCGCCCCAAAGCCTGGATCATGGACATCGCCCCCTACGTTCCGGGGCGCTCCACCACCGATGACGGGCGCAAGGTCGCCAAGCTCAGCTCGAACGAGAACCCGCTCGGCACCTCGCCCGCGGCGCGCGCCGCCTTCGCCTCGGCCGCCGACTCGCTCGAGCGCTATCCCGACGCCAGCGGCGCGATCGTGCGGGAGGCGATCGCGGCGCGCTTCGGGCTCGATCCCGCGCGGATCATCTACGGCAACGGTTCGGACGAGATCCTCCATCTCGCCGCGGGCGCCTTCGCCGGACCGGGCGACGAGGTGATCTTCGTCCGCTACGGGTTCGCGGTGTACGAGATCGCGGCACGGCGCGTCGGCGCCACCCCGGTGATCGCGCCCGACCGCGACTATGCCACTGACGTCGACTCGATCCTCGCCTGCGTTACCGAGCGCACGCGCGTCGTCTACGTCGCCAATCCCAACAACCCGACCGGCACCTTCGCGCCGCGCGCCGAGATCGCGCGGCTCCACGCCGCTCTGCCACCGTCGGTGCTGCTGGTGCTCGACCAGGCCTATGCCGAATATCTCGCCGACGCGGACGACGACGGCGGCCTCGACCTCGCCGCGACCGCGCCCAACGTGCTGGTGACGCGCACCTTCTCCAAGATCCACGGGCTCGCCGCGGAGCGGATCGGCTGGGGCTATGCGCATGCCGACATCGTCCAGGCGCTGCACCGCATCCGGCTGCCGTTCAACATGACGATCGGCGGGCAGCGCGCGGCGGTCGCCGCGATCGAGGACCGCGGCTTCGTCGCGCATACGCGCGCGCACAATGCGACGTGGCGCGATTGGTTCGCCGACGAGATCGCCAAGCTCGGCAACGCTGGTCTGCGCGCGATTCCGAGCAAGGCGAACTTCGTGCTGGTGGTGTTCGAGGGCGCGCTGACCGCGGAGACCGCCTACAAGGGACTGATGGACGCAGGCTATATCGTCCGCTGGCTGCCCGGCCAGGGTCTCGCGCAGGGATTGCGCATCACCGTCGGCACCGAGGACGAGACGCGCGGCGTCGCGGCGGCGCTGCGCGTCCTGGTCGAGCGCGGCGCCGCCCCGACGCACGCCGAGCCGGCCGACGCCGGGATCGAGCGCGGCTGATGCTGCCGTTCAGCCGGGTCGCCGTCATCGGGCTCGGGCTGATCGGCTCGTCGGTGGCGCGCGCCGTGCGCCAGTATCTACCGACGGTGCGGCTCACCGGGCATGACGCCAGCGCCGAGGTGCGCGACACCGCGCGGCGGATCGACCTGGTCGACGACGTCGCCGACAGCGCCTCTGCGGCGGTGACGGACGCCGATCTCGTCATCCTGTGCGTGCCGGTCGGCGCGATGGCCACGGTCGCCGCCGAGATCGCGGAGGAGCTGCCCGCCGACGCGGTCGTCAGCGACGTCGGCAGCTGCAAGACCGCGGTGGCACAGGCGCTCGCCGCGGTGCTGCCGCCCGAACGCGTCGTGCCCGCGCACCCGGTCGCGGGCACCGAGCAGAGCGGCCCCGAGGCGGGCTTCGCCTCGCTGTTCCGCGGGCGCTGGTGCATCGTCACGCCGCTGGCCGAGAGCGACCCGCTCGCGGTGGCACGGGTCGGGGAGTTCTGGCGCCGCCTCGGGGCGGACGTCGAGCGGATGGCCCCCGACCACCATGACCGCGTTCTGGCAGTGACGAGCCACCTGCCGCATCTGATTGCCTATACGATCGTCGGCACCGCGGACGATCTCGGCCAGGTTACCGAGTCGGAGGTGATCAAATTCTCCGCCGGCGGCTTCCGCGACTTCACCCGCATCGCGGCTTCGGACCCCGTGATGTGGCGCGACGTCTTTCTCGCCAACAAGGAGGCGGTGCTGGAGATGCTCCAGCGCTTCAGCGAGGATCTCAGCCAGTTGCAGCGCGCGATCCGCTGGGGTGACGGCGACGCGCTGCACGACCGTTTCGCGCGGACGCGCGCGATCCGACGCTCGATCGTCGACCAGGGGCAGGATGACGCCGCCGCCGATTTCGGGCGCCGGCACGACTAAGGAGCCCCCTTCACCGCGCTGGCATCATGCTGAACTCGGTTCAGCATTCACCGGGCGGCTCATCTGGGAACCCCTGATGTGCGCGCCACTGGATCCCGAGACGAGCTCAGGATGACGCCAGTGCCGGCACGCTCGCGACGCTGGGCTCCTGCTTGCGCAGGAGCACGACAACCCTCAATCCGTATTCAGCGCATTGATCGCCGCGTGCACGCGCGCCTCGATCTCGCGGCGGGGCAGCCCCGGCGGGATCGGCTCACCGAGCCGCATCGTCACCTCGCCCGGCGTCACCGTGCCGCCGCGCAGCCCCAACCGCCCGCTGTCGAGCGCGATCGGCACCACTGGATAGCCCAGGGCCTTGTACAGGCCAGCAAAACCCGATCGCAGCGGCGGCGCCTCGCCGTGCGGCACACGCGTGCCCTCGGGATAGACGATCACCGATCGCTGCGCCGCGCGCGCCACCTGCGCGTCCCGCACCATCTGGCGCAGCGCGCTGGCCGAGGCATCGCGATCCACCGGGATCGCGCCGTACACCCGTGTCGCATAGCCCCAGAATGGGATGCGCCACAGCTCGCGCTTGAGCACCACCGCCGGTCCGCGCAGCAGCGGCTGCAACTCCACGGTCTCGTACATCGCCTCGTGCTTGACCGCATAGAGCACCGGGCCGGTCGGCAGCTCGCCCTCCAGCCGCGTCCGCACGCCGAGGAAGGTCGCCGCCGCCCAGCGATGGTAATAGGACCAGACATGCGCATAGGGGATCATCGCGCGCTGTCCGAACAGCGCCACGATCGGCACCACCACCACGATCGGCACCGAGCCGGCGTAGAACACCAGCCGGAAAAGCCACGACCTAAGCGCGTTCACCGTCTCACCCGCTCCCACCCCAGCACCGCCGCCCGCAGCAGCAGCTTGTTATATTCGTTGATCGCCTGCGCCAGCGTCGGCTCGCTCGGCACACCCTCCACCGCCACGCTGACCTCGCCGCCGAGCGAGGCGGCGAGTTCGAGCGCGGCGCGACGCGCGTGCCAGTCCGACGTGACCAGCCGGATCGAACGATAGCCGTGCGTCTTGACCCAGGCGGCGGTCTCCTCGGCGTTGCCGCGCGTGTCGACCGCCTCGGCGCCGAGGTCGACGCAGCAGGCGAAGGTGGCGGCATGCCCGCTGATCCGCGCGAGGTCGGCGCGCGTCACCCCCGGGGCCGTGCCGGTCACCAGCATGCGCCGCGCACGCTTCTGCTCGAGCAGCTCGAGCCCGCGCGCGATCCGCCCGGCGGCGCCGGTCGGCACCACGATCGCGTCGGTCCGCAGCGTCGCCGCGGGCGTGCCGGGCAGCGCCAGCATGAAGGCGGCGAATCCCAGCGCCCAGCCGAGCAGCGCCAGTGCGACCAGCCGCTTGATCATAGCGTCCGCTCCAGCGCGCGCGTCACCGCCCGGCGCGCCACCAGCGCCGCGAACAGCACGAACGCGAACGGCAGCGTCGCAAGCGTCCACCAGCCGGCAGCACCCGGCGCCATCGCGCCCGCGAGCGCGAACGATGTCGCCGCCGTGTCCGCGGCGAGCGCGCGCGCGAGCAGCGCCGCCACCAGCGCCGCGCCGATCGTTCCGGCCAGCGCGGCCACCGCGGCGTCGCGCGCGACGCGACGCTCGAACAGCTGTGCCACCTGCGCGTCGGTGGCGCCGAGCGCGTGCATCACGGCGATCGTGGCGCGATGGGTCTCCAGCCCGGCGCGCGCGGCGAGCACCACCACCGCGGCGCTCGCGCCCACCATCAGCAGCACCGCCGCCGCCGCGAGCGTCGCCGCGGTGCGCAGCAGTCGGGCGAGCGGCGCCACGGTCGCGCCGTGAGCGTCGATCACCGCCGCGGGCGCAACCGCCGCCACCGCGGCGCGGGCGCGCGCCAGCGTGTCGGGGCCGGAGGCGAGTTCGACGTCGATCAGCTCGGGCATGGCCAGATCGGGATCGTCCGCGGCGGCGCCGAGCCACGGCGCGACGAGCCGCGCCAGTTCGGCGCGAGGCACCGCGCGCGCGCTCGCCACCGCCGGGGAAGCGCGTAGCGCGGCGAGCGCGCGATGCGCGGCGGCGACGCGCGCGGCCGGGTCGGCGTCGGTCAGCTGCACCGTCGCGCGCGCGGCGAGCTGCGCGCCCAGCGCGCTGGCGCCGCGCGCCGCGCCGAGCCCCGCCGCCGCGGCGAGCAAGGTGAGGAACAGCATGATCGCCAGCACGCCCGTCATCGCGCGGCCGGTGCGCGACTGGTCGAGCACGCGGGCGGTCGCCGCGCTCATGCCATGCTCACGCGCGCGGGCGGGACGCGCAGCGCGCCGGTCGGATCGAGCAGCCGCCCGTCCGCCAGCCGCATCAGCTGCGCCGCCCTGACTCGGCGGAGCAGCTGCGGATCGTGCGTCGCGACCACCACGGTAGTGCCGAGCCCGTTAAGCGAGGCGAACAGCTGCATCAGCCGGTCCGCCATGGCTTCGTCGACGTTGCCGGTGGGTTCGTCGGCGAGCAGCAGCTCGGGGCGGGCGACCACCGCGCGCGCGATCGCGACGCGCTGCTGCTCGCCGCCCGACAGCGTCGCCGGGCGCGCCTCGGCGCGGTGGGTCAGCCCGACCCAGGCGAGCATCTCGCGCACCGCCTCGCCGACGTCGCGCTCGTCCGCACCGGCGATCCGCAGCGGCAACCCGACATTGTCCGCGATGCTGAGGTGGGGCACGAGCCGGAAGTCCTGATACACCACGCCGATGCGGCGTCGGAACGCGGGCATGCGCGCACGTGCCAGCGTCACTACGTCTTCGCCGAACAGCCGGATGATGCCGCGGCTGGGCCGTTGCGCGAGATAGAGCAGGCTCAGCAGCGAGGTCTTGCCCGCGCCGCTCGCCCCGGTGAGGAAATAGAATTCGCCGGGCGCGAGCGCGAAGCTGACGTCGCGCAGCACCTCCTCGCCCTGGCCGTAACGCAGCCCGACATTCTCGAACTGGACGATCCCCGCCACCCGGCCGCTCACCACCTCTCGCCTTCGCATCGCTGGCGCCCGCCATCGCACGCGTGCCGCCGCGCATCAAGCAGGCGACGGGCCGCTTGCCTCAGGTGGCACGCACGTGCTTAGAATCGCGCTTAGTTCCTGCCGGTGGCCCGCCATGATCATCGAATGTCCCGAATGCCGCGCGCGCTATCTGGTGCCGGATGGCACGGTCGGCGCCACCGGTCGCACGGTGCGCTGCGCCAACTGCCGGCACAGCTGGTACCAGGAACCGCAGGAGGCGCTGCCAGACGAGGAGGAGGCGGAGATCACCTTCGCTCCCGTGGAGGCCGCGTCCGATCCGGTCGACGCGCCGCCGGAACCCGAGGTTGCCGCCGCGCCGCTTACCCCTTCGCCGCCGCCGCCGATCGTCGCACCCGTGGTGTTCGAGGCGGATCCCGAACCCTCCGCCGTATCGCCAGGCTATGACGCCTTCGCGCACCGGCCGCCGTTCCGCCCGGCACGCAACACCGCGCGCATTCGCACGCTCGCCAGTCTTGCCGCCGGGCTGCTGATGCTGGCGGCGGTGGCGGTGATCCTATGGACCACCGCGCCCGGGCTCGCGCAGCAGGTTGGGCTCGCGATCGGGCCGGCCGAGCTGCCGCTGCGGATCGTCGACCATCCGATCGAGCGTCGCAAGATGGCCAACGGCTCCGAGCTGTTCGCGGTCAGCGGGCAGATCACCAATCCCTCGCCGACGCGCCAGCGCGTTCCCGACATCCGCGCGGACCTGCGCGACGCGCAGGGCAAGATCGTGTTCAGCTGGACGATCACGCCGCAGCAGCGCACCTTGCTGCCCAACGGCGCGCTCGACTTCAACTCGGCGCAGGTCGACGTGCCCGCCTCGTCGAAGCGGCTCGATCTCAGCTTCGTCGGCGAGGACAGCTGAGATGGCGCCGTCGCCGGCGCGATCGCGGCCGGGCGGCGACGATTTCCGTACCTCCGCAAAGAAACAGCGTTGCCAGCCCGCGGAGGCTTTGCTAGGGGCCCGCTCCTGCCAACCGCCGGGCCTGCCCGGTGGACATCACGTGCGGTCGTGGCGGAATTGGTAGACGCGCAACGTTGAGGTCGTTGTGTCCGAAAGGACGTGGAAGTTCGAGTCTTCTCGACCGCACCACTTTCCCGCCTGAGCGCGGAACCCGCGGGCCGGCAGGCCTGCGACGAGGCGTCGCCACCGGGTGGCGCCGAGCGCCGGTCTGGCGCGTTGCACCTCTCGCATGACCAGTAGCGCGTATCTTCACGCGATCGGCACCGCGACGCCGACGCACGACATCCATGACACGTTCGTCGACTGGGCCCGCGCGCGTCTGCCACCACGCGCCGCGCGGCTGTTCGACCGGATGGCGGCACGCGCGGGGATCGCGCATCGCTGGTCGGTGCTGCCGCGCGAGCACGGTTCCCCGGTCGCGCCCGGCGGTTTCTACGCCGGCGAGCTGCTGCCCGGCACCGCGGCGCGGATGGCGCTCTACGCAGAGGCCGCGCCCGCGCTCGCGCTCGCCGCGGTGGCGGCGCTCGCCGAGCAGGTCGCGCTCGACGGTATCACTCATCTCGTGGTGGCGAGCTGTACCGGCTTCGTCGCGCCCGGGGTCGACCAGATCGTCGCACGCCGGCTCGGGCTGGTGCCCTCGGTCGAGCGCGTGCTGATCGGGTTCATGGGCTGCTATGCCGCGGTGGTGGCGCTGCGCACCGCGCGCCACATCGTCCGCTCCGAGCCGGACGCGCGCGTGCTGGTGATCACGGTCGAGCTGTCGACGCTCCACCTCCAGGCAAGCGACGAGCTCGAGGCATTGCTCGCGATGCTCCAGTTCGGCGACGGTGCCGCCGCTGCGCTGGTCACCGCGGCGCCGCACGGCCTGGCGCTCGACCGCCCGTTCGCTGCGGCGCTGGAGGAGTCAGCCGAGCTGATCCGCTGGGACATCACGGATCGCGGTTTCGCCATGCATCTCTCGGGCGAGGTGCCGGGACGGCTCGGCGCCGCATTACGCTCCCCCGCCCTGGCGGCGACGCTTACCGCTGGCGCCACTGTCGATCGCTGGGCGGTCCATGCCGGCGGCCGCTCGATCCTCGACGCGGTGGCAGGCGCGCTCGCGCTGCCCGCCGACGCGCTCGACGACTCGCGCGCGGTGCTCGCCGCATACGGCAATATGTCGTCGGCGACGTTGCTGTTCGTGCTCGCGCGCATCCTTGCTGGCGCGCCGGTGACGCAGGGCGTGGCGATCGCCTTTGGTCCGGGCATGGCGGCGGAGGGGATCACCTTCCGCAGCGCGCCATGAGCGCCGTGTCACTGCGCACCCGGCGGATTGCCGATGAGCTGATGGACGCGGCCGATCTCGCCCCCGACGTCTATGCCGCGGTGGTCGCCGATCTCGCCAAGGTCAATGTCGTCACGCTTGCAGCGCGGCCGACGCTGGCCTTCCTGCGCCGCGTTGCCCGCCCCGGCGCGCGCTACCGCCTGCTCGACGTTGGTTATGGCGACGGCGACATGCTGCGCCGCATCGCGCGCTGGGGTGAGCGACGGGGCGTCGCGTTCGATCTGGTCGGCATCGACCAGAATGAGCGCAGCCGCGCCGCCGCGGCGGCACACAGTCCGGCGGACTGCGCGATCGATTGGCGCGTCGGCGACTATCGCGACTTGGCGGGGGAGCCGTGGGATCTGGTGATCTCGAGCCTCGTCGCGCATCACATGACGTGCGACGAGCTGGTCGCCTTCCTTGTCTTCATGCAGCGCAGTGCGCGGGTCGGCTGGCTGGTCAACGACCTCCACCGCCACGCCTTCGCCTATCGTGTCTGGCCCGTGCTCGCGCGCGCGTTCGGCTGGCACCCGATCGTTCGCCACGACGGTCATGTCTCGATCGCGCGGAGCTATCGCCCGGCGGAATGGGCGCCGCTGCTCGCCGCCGCAGGGGTGGCCGACGCGCGCGTCTACCGCGCCTTCCCGTTCCGGCTATGCGTCGCGCACCGCTGATCCTGGGCGGCGGGCCGGCGGGCGCCGCCGCGGCGATCACGCTGGCGCGCGCCGGCACCCGGCCGCTGGTAATCGAGCGGACGCGCGAGACCAAAGACGCGCTGTGCGGCGGGTTCCTCAGCTGGCGCACGCTGGCTGCGCTCGATCGCCTCGGTGTCGCGCCCGACGCGCTCGGCGACGCGGTGGTGCGGCGTGTGCGGCTGTTCGCGGGCGGGCGCATGGTCGAGGCGCCGCTGCCGGCGGCGGCGCGCGGTGTGTCGCGCCACCGGCTCGACGCGCTATTGCTCGCGCGGGCGGAAGCGGTCGGCGCGGCGGTGGAACGCGGCGTTGCGGGGCGCGCGGTCGAGCGCGGCGCCCTCCGCACCGACGACGGCGCGTTATTGACCGGTGACGGCTTGTTCCTCGCCAGCGGCAAGCACGATGTCCGCGGTGCAGCGCGCGACGCCCCGCGCGCGCGCGACCCGTGGCTCGGCCTGCGCCTTCGCCGCGGCGCTGTGCCCGCGCTCGAGCGGCTGGTCGGCGACGCGATCGAGCTCCACCTCTTCCGCGGCGGCTATGCCGGCGTGGTGCGGCAGGAGGACGGCACCACCAACATCTGCCTCGCGCTGCGCCGTTCGCGGCTCGCCGCAGCGGGAGCGCCGGCACGGCTGCTGACGGCCCTCGGGGAGGAGGCGCCCGCGCTGGGCGAGCGTATCGGCGAGGCGCGCGGCACGATCGAGGCGGTCGCCAACGTGCCTTATGGCTGGCGCGCGCGTAGGGGCGTGGCCGGGCTGTTCCGGCTCGGCGATCAGGCCGCGGTGATCCCCTCTCTGGCGGGCGAGGGCATGGGGATCGCGCTCGCGAGCGGGATCAGTGCGGCAGAGGCGTGGCGCCACGGCGGCGCGGCGGCGGCAATGCCGTGGCAAGCGGCGTTCGCCCGGCGCGCAGCGCGACCGCTCGCGGTGGCGGGAACGGTGCGCGCGCTCGCCGAACATCCGTCGCTCGCCGCGCCGCTGCTCGCGCCGCTCGCGCGGGCGGGGTTGATCGAGGCGCTCGCGCGCTGGACGCGGGTGGCGCACGAGTGACGTGACCGGCGGGTCCGGCGGCCAAGGCGTCGCCAGCCCGCGCCAGTGGCGGCGGTGACTGGGCTGCCGCAGCCGCCGCGGGCGCGCAACACGCTTCTCGCCGGCGCCGCTCCGCCGCTGCCGCGATCACCGCAACGGGCCGCTCGCGCGCCAACGCGCTTGTTAAGCTTGGCTCAAGCCACTATCCGGCAACGCCGACGCCATGGCCCGCGCCCCTTCCCGCACCTCCCGTTCGCGCCCGGCGCGATCCCCCTGGCGGCGGCGGCTCGGCGTCGCGCTCAAGACGCTGCTCGCGCTCGCGGTGCTCGCGTTCGGCGCGCTGGTGGTGGCGGTGTATATCGCGCGCTCGCAGCTGCCGAGCTTTGAGTCGCTGAAATCCTCGCCCAACGGGCAGATGGTGCGCGTCCATGCCGCCGACGGCAGCGTGCTCGTGTCGCTCGGGCCGAGCTACGGCCAGTGGCTCAGCTACGACCGTATTCCCGAGGTGATGCGCGACGCCACCATCGCGGTGGAGGACCGCCGCTTCCGCAGCCACCTCGGAGTGGATCCGATCGGCATCGCGCGCTCGGTCGGGGTGCGCTACGAGCGCGGCCATTGGGTGCAGGGCGGCTCGACCATCACGCAGCAGCTCGCGCGCAACGTCTTCCTCAACAACCAGAAGAAGTTCGGCCGCAAGTTCCGTGAGGCGATCCTGGCGCTCGCGCTGGAGCGCAAGTTCAGCAAGGACCAGATCCTCGAGCTGTACCTCAACAAGGTCTATTACGGCGGCGGCGCCTATGGCATCGACGCCGCGAGCCGCAAGTTCTTCGGCCATGGCGCGAGCCAGCTGAGCCTGACCGAGGCGGCGGTGATCGCCGGCCTTGTCAAGGCGCCCTCCAATTACTCCCCCACCGCCGACGCCGAGGCCGCGGTCGGACGCGCCGGGGTGGTGATCCAGCAGATGGTGCGCAACGGCTTCATCACCGCGGCCCAGGCGGCCGCCGCCGACCCCAATGACGTCCGGCTCGCGCCCGCGCCGCGGCAGAACAGCGTGCGCTATTTCACCGACTGGGCGCTGCCCCAGCTCGAGCTGCTGATCGACGAGACCGAGAAGCCGCTGGAGGTTTGGACCACGCTCGATCCGGCGATGCAGCGCGCCGCGGACGAGGCGGTGCGCGCCAACGTGCCCGGCGGCGCGCAGGGGGCGCTGGTGGCGCTCGACCGCGACGGTTCGGTCCGCGCGATGGTGGGCGGCACCGATTACGTCAGCTCGAACTACAATCGCGCCACCAAGGCGCAGCGCCAGCCGGGCTCGGCGTTCAAGCTGTTCGTCTATCTCTCCGCGCTCGAGGCGGGGCGGACGCCGGAGGACCGCGAGGTCGACGAGCCGGTCACGATCGACGGCTGGAGCCCGCGCAACGACTCGCGCCGCTACTCCGGCGAGGTCACGCTGCGCACCGCCTTCGCTTACTCGCTCAACACGATCGCGGCGAAGCTGGGCTATGCGGTCGGCTTCCAGACGGTGGCAGACATGGCGCGGCGCTTCGGCATCACCACCGCGGTCAACACCCATCCGTCGATGGTGCTCGGCACCTCGGAGGTGCGCGTGATCGACATGACCCGCGCCTTCGCCAGCGTCGGCAACAAGGGCGTCGCGGTGACGCCGTTCGGGATCACGCGGGTCACCGCCGAGGGCGAGGAGATCTATCGCCACGAGGTCGATCGCAGCCATGTGTTGGTCGCGCCCAACGTTGCCGCCGGGATGACCGACCTGCTCCAGACCGCGGTCAACACCGGCACCGGCCGCGCGGCGCAGATCGGCCGCCCGGTCGCGGGCAAGACCGGCACGACCAGCAGCAGCAAGGACGGCTGGTTCCTCGGCTTCTCCTCGGGGCTGACCACCGGCGTGTGGATGGGGCGCGACGATGCGCGGCCGATCGCCGGGCTCCACGGCGGCACCGCGCCGGCGCGCGCCTTTGCGCAGTTCATGCGCCAGGCGGTGGCCAACCGCCCGATCGAGCAGTTCGAGACGCAGGTGACGCTGCCAGAGGCGCAGCTCGAGCCCGATGCGGAGAGTTATTACGGCGCGCCCGACAACGCCACGTTCGTCGGCGAGGACGGCGTCGGGCTCGAGCCGGGCGCGCCGGCGGATCCACAGGCGCCGGTGTTCGGCCCCGAGCGCCCGGTGGTCCAGCCGGTGCCGCGCGCGCGCGACGACGATCCCGCGGCCGAGGACGACGCCGATCCGCGCGACGCCCCTGCCCAGCCGGCGCAGCGGCTCGACCAGGACTGGCTCGACCGGGTCACCGGACGCCCGCAGCGCGACCCGCCGCGCGACCGCGGTGCGCGCGCTCAGCCGCCGCGCGACCCCGCGTTCGAGCGCCCGAACCAGTGAAGCGACGCTCCGTGCGCGCGTAGCCAGGCGCGTTCGGCCGTGGGCTCACGGCCGAACAGCTCGGCGACCAAAGCGTGGAAGTTCGCCGAATGGTCCATATGGACGCGGTGCGCGACCTCGTGCGCCGCGGTCGCGCGCCGGACGTCGCGTGGCGCGAGGATCAGCCGCCAGCTGTAGCGGATCGCGCCGTGGTGCGCGCAACTGCCCCAGCGCCCGCGCGGATCGCCGACGCTCACCGCGGTGACGGTCACCCCCGCTCGCGTCGCGTAGAAAGCCGTATCCTCACCCAGCCGCGCCAGCGCCTCCCGCTTCAGCCAGGCGGCGACGCGTCGCTCGACCATCTGGGCCGGGCCACCGACGCGCAGGCGCGCGCCGTCCAGCTGCGGTGTGCGCGGCGCGCTGGCGCACCAGTCAATCGTCAGCATCGCGTCGTCAACCGGCAGGATCGCGCCCGGGACGAAGGGGCGCGCCCCGGGGAGGCGCGCGCGCTGCGACTCCAGCCACGCATGCTGGCCGGTCGCCCAGGCCAGCGCCTTGGCGGCGGAGGCACGCGGTGGCAGCGTCAGCCGCACCCGTCCGCTGGTCGGGTCGAACGACAGCCGGGTGCGGCGCGCGCGCGGGTTGCGCACCAGCTCGATCGCGTCCGGCGGGATGGTCGCGCCGGTCACAGGTGGCTCACAGCGTGCGGTCGACCATATGATGCTCGAGATCGCCCGCATCGTCCTCGCTGATGGTCCAGCCGCGCACCGACTCGCCGGCGCGGTGCACCGCCTCGCGGTCGCCGCTGACCAGATAATGCCAGTCGGGCAATGGCTGGCCATTGGCGCGCAGGCGATAGGCGCAGGTCGAGGGCAGCCAATCGATCGAGTCGACGTTGCCGGTCGTCAGCCGCACGCACTCGCTGACATAGGCGCGGCGATGGCGATAATTGGAACATTGTCCGCTGCGGCGATCGAGCAACCGGCAGGCGACGTTGGTGGCGATCAGCTCGCCGGTCTCCTCGTCCTCCAATTTGTGCAGGCAGCACTTCCCGCAGCCGTCGCACAGCGCCTCCCATTGCGCGCGGTCGAGCCGGTCGAGCGGCACGTCCTCCCAGAAGCGGCCGGTCAATGCGCCCATTTTGTCACCTCGTCCGCGATCGCCTGCGGCGGCCCCTCGGGCAGCAGCGCGAGCGGCTTACCCTGCGGATCGAACAGGTAGATCTGGCGGCTATGGTCCATCAGATAGCCGTCCGCATTGCCCTTGCCGCGCGCGTAATAGATGCCGAACGTCTTGGCCGCGGCGGCGATCTGCTGCGCCGTACCGGTCAGCCCGACCAGCCGCGGGTGGAACGCCGAGACGAAGCGCTTGAGCGCCGCGGGCGTGTCGCGCGCGGGATCGACCGTGACGAAGATCGGCGTGATCCGCGCCGCCAGCGCCGGGTCGCTCTTCTCGATCAGCCGCAGCCCGGCGGCGATGTTCTGCACGTCGGTGGGGCAGACGTCGGGGCAGAAGGTGTAGCCGAAATAGACGGTGCGGTACTGGCCGACGAAGTCGCGATCGCTGCGCGCGCGCCCGTCCTGGTCGGTCAGCGCGAAGGCGCCGCCAATCCGCGCGCCCGCGAGCGGCGGGGTCGCGGCCGGCTCGCTCGAGCAGCCCGCGACCGTGCCGGCCAGCGCGAGCGCAAGCGCGGCGGCAAGGGGACGACGCATGTTCATGGTGGCGGCAGATGTGATGGGTTATAGCGCTCGCCGCAACCCCTTCCCGCCCCGCCACGCGAGACCCGCCGACCCATGATCCGTCGCCTGCTCCCCGCCGCCGCGCTGCTGCTCCCGCTCGGCGCCACCCTCGCCTTTCCCGCGGCCGCGCAGCAGCAGTCACAGAGCTACAAATTCCTCGAGGCGATCCGCAAAGGCGACGGCAATGCGGTGATCGCGACGCTCGACCAGCCAGGGCAGACGATCATCAACACGCGCGACGTCACCACCGGCGAGGGCGCGCTCCATATCGTGGTGAAGCGCGGCGACTCGACCTATCTGCGCTACCTGCTCGCCAAGGGCGCCGATCCGAACCTGCGGGACCGCGATGGCGAGACGCCGATGATGCTCGCGGTGCAGAGCGGACAGCCCGACCTGGTCCAGGTGCTCGCCACCGCCAAGGCCAACCCCAATCTTGCCGACGGCAGCGGGGAAACTCCGCTGATCCGCGCAGTGCAGCGCCGCGATCTCGCGCTCGTGCGCGCGGTGCTCGCGGCAGGGGGCAACCCCGACCAGACCGACAATGTCGCCGGCATGTCGGCGCGCGACTATGCCAAGCGCGACCCGCGCGCGACCGTCATTGCCAAGGTGCTCGACGAGACGCCGGTCAAGGCGCAGCGTGCGGTGGCCGGGCCGAAGATGTGAGCGCGGGCTGAGGTCGGCGGGGTTCGAGGCCCCCGCCCGCTCTCAGAACCCCCGTACGGCGTCCGGATCGTGCGCCGCGATCACGCGCCGCGCGGCACGCCGTGCGAAGGCGAGCGTGCAGCGTTTGCGAACATGCGCCGCCAGCGGATCGTTGCGTGCTTCGCGGACGATCGCGGCGTCGTAGCGATCCGCGATGATCAGGCCGGTGCGCTCCGGCAGGAACGCCGCTCCATCGATCGGCGTGGTGTCGAACCCGGCCGGGACCGCCCAGTAGAAGCGATCGCAATGCGCGAGATAGTCCTGCCACTTGGCATCGCCGAGCAGATCGGCGCGCGACACCTTGATCTCGACGATCACCAATTGTCCGCGCGGATCGAGCGCCATCAGATCGGCGCGGCGTCCGCCGTCGAGCGCCACCTCGGCGATCGCGGTGAGATCGTGCCGCAGCAGCATCCGGGTGACGCCGCGTGCGACATCCGCAGCGCACAGGATGCCGGGATCGTCGCGGCAGGATTCGGGCTGGCTCAGCATTGCCGATCGATAGAACATCAGGCGAACGCTGGCAAAGCCCCCCGCGTCGGGTTTGGGCATGCAAATGGTTGATTGCGGGGGCGCAGTCGGGCAAGGGCCCATGATGGTTCCCGTTCCGTTCGCCGCGCTTGCCTTTGCCGGTCACGACTGGTGCGCGCTGCCGCAGGGCGCGCTTTACTGGCCTGCGCGGCGCGCCTTGCTCGTTGCGGATCTGCACCTCGAGAAAGCGAGCTGGTATGCGCGCGGTGGGCAGATGCTTCCGCCCTATGACTCGATCGCGACGCTGAGCGATCTCGCTGCGCTGGTCGACGCGCTCGCCCCCGCCGAGCTCTGGTGCCTCGGTGATAGCTTCCATGATGTCGCGGGGTGCGATCGCCTGCCCGCGGACGCGCGGGCGCTGCTCACCCGGCTTACTGGCGCGACCTGCTGGACCTGGATCACCGGCAACCACGATCGCGGTTATGTCGACCGCTGTGGTGGCGCGGTGGCCGACGAGGCGCTCGTCGACGGCGTGGTGCTCCGGCATGAGGCCGAGCGCGGCGAGGCGGGTCCCGAGCTGTCGGGGCATTTTCATCCCAAACTGCGCGTGCGCGTGCGCGGCAAGCTGGTCGCGCGGCGCTGCTTCGTCGCCACCGCGCGCAAGCTGATCCTGCCGGCGTTCGGCGCGCTGACCGGCGGGCTCGACGTGACCCACCCGGAGATCGTTCGCGCCGCGGGTGGTCCCGCCGAAGCGCTGGTCGCGCTACCCGACCGGCTGTTGCGCTTCCCGCTCGCCGCTTGAGCGGCGCAGCCCGAGCAGCGCAGACACCTCATCGAAGTCGCGCGCGATTGCGTCGACACCGATGGCGCGCAGGCGTTCGGCATGGTCGGGGCCGCAATGCGACGCCGCCACCAGCCCGATGACATAGGCGTCGCTCGCCACCGCCCCTGTCGCACCCACCGGCGAATCCTCGATCACCGCGCAGCGCTCGATCGGCACGCCGAGCTGCGCGGCACCATGCCAGTAGAGATCCGGTGCGGGCTTGCCGCGCGCGACATGCTCCGCGCCCGAGTAGAGATGCTCGCCGAAACAGTCGAGCAGCCCGAGATGCGCAAGATGCGTCCGGATCCAGCGTACCCGGCTCGACGATACCACCGCCCGCGGCAGCGTCGCCGGCAGCGAGCGGACGAACGCCACCGCGCCCGCCACCGCGTCGATGCCCTCGGCGAGGCAGCGCTCGTCCTCGGCATGGCGCGCGGCGCGGAAGTCGTCGGGTAGCGCACGGCCGATCCAGCGCTCGACCGCACCCGTGAAATCGCTGCCGGACAGACCCATGAACATCGCCATCGCTTGCTCGGGCGAGGTCGGGTGACCGGCGGCGGTGAGATAATCGGCGAGGTGGCGATTGCCGCTCGCCTCGCTCTCGATCAGCACGCCGTCAAAATCGAACAGCAGCGCGTCAAAGGTTGGCGTCACGCTCATGCGCGTGCGCCAAACAGCGCCGAGCCGACGCGAACGTGGGTCGCGCCCAGCATCACCGCGGTGTCGACGTCGTCGGACATGCCCATGCTCAGCCCGGCGAGCGCGTGCTCGCGGGCGAGCTTGGCACAGAGCGCAAAATAAGGCGCGGCGTCACGTCCGGCCGGAGGAATGCACATCAGCCCCGCAATCGGCAGACCGGCGTCGCGTGCAAGGCGGAGCAGCTGCGGCAGCGCCTCGATCGCACAGCCGCCTTTCTGCGGCTCGTCACCGATATTGACCTGGAGGAAGCAGGACGGTGCGCGTCCTGCGCTTTGGATTGCGCGGGCGAGCGCGTTGATCAGCGACTCGCGATCGACCGAATGGATCGAGTCCGCCAGCGCCACCGCGTCCGCCGCCTTGTTAGACTGGAGCTGGCCGATGAGGTGAAGCCGCGCGCCCGGATAGTCCGTCAGGAGCGCGGGCCATTTCGCCTGCGCTTCCTGTACGCGATTCTCGCCGAAGTCGCGCACGCCCGCGGCGAGCAGCGGACGGATCGCTGCGGCTTCATGCGTCTTGGACACTGCGATCAGCGTCACCTCGGCGGGATCGCGTCGCGCCGAGGCGGCCGCGCGCGCGATGCGGTCGCGCACCGCGCCAAGTCGCGCGGCGACGGAAGGGTCGTCGTGAGTCATGTGCGCGGCTATAGGTGCCGCAATGCGCCCCCGCCACCCCGACCGCTGGCTGATGACCGACGAACGTCAGGGTGACGCGCTCTGGCCCGCGCTAGAGCGGCTGCCGCGCGGCGCTGGCGTGGTGTTCCGCCACCATGCGACACCTTCCCGCGAACGGGCACGGATGTTCGCGCGGGTCGCCGCGGTGGCGCGGCGGCGCGGGCTCATGTTGGTTCGCGCGGGCGCGACACGCTTTCGCGGCGAGCAAGGCGTTCATGGCCGGCGTGGTCGCGGGTTGATGACCTCGCCGGCGCACTCGCGACGCGAAGCGGTGGCGGCGGTGCGCGCCGGCGCCGCTATCGTGTTCGTCTCCCCCGTGTTCGCGACGCGCTCGCACCTTGGTGCCCGCGGGCTCGGCGCCTGTCGCGCCGCGCTGATCGCACGAGGCCTACCCGTGCGAGCGATCGCGCTCGGCGGGATCGATGAGTCGCGCTATCGGCGACGCTTGCGCGCGCTCGGCTTTGCCGGCTTTGCGGCGATCGACGCGTGGACCTTCCCCGACGACGGCTGAGCATGCCCGCTCAGCCGAGATGCTCCGCGAAGAAGGCGGCGGTGCGTGCGTCGGCGCGTTCGGCAGCGTCATTGGACCGCCGTCGGCCGAACTCGGTGGCGAAGCCGTGGTCCTCGCCGGGATAGTCGCAGAGCGTGACGCGCGGGTGATCGTCGAGCCCCTCGTGCATTGCCCGCTGCGTGGCGGCGTCGACGAAGCCGTCCGCGCCCGCGATATGGAGCAGCAGCGGTCGCGCGATCGCGTGCTTCTCGCCGAGCAGCCCGTCGATGCCGACCGCATAATAGCCGACGCTCGCGTCGACGTCGGTGCGCGCTGCGGTCATATAGGCCAGTCGTCCGCCGAGGCAGTAGCCGACCGCGCCGACCTTGCCCGCCCCCTCGCCGCGCGCATAGCGGATCGTCGCCTCGATGTCGCGGATGCCGGCGTCCTGGTCGAAATCGCCCATCAGCGACAGGCCTCGTTCCATTTCGGGCGCCACGTCGGGATCAAGTTCAATGCCTGGGGCGATACGCCAGAACAGGTCGGGCGCGATCGCGAGATAGCCCGCTTCGGCCAACGTGTCGCATTTGCGGCGGATGCCTGCGTTGATGCCGAAGATTTCCTGGATCACGATGATCGCGCCACGGGGCGTTTCCGCGGGGTCGGCGCGGTAGGCCGGCATGCTGGCGCCATCGAGCGTAGTGATGCTGACGAGAGCGGTCATGGTGCGATCCTTCCTTCGGGCCGAGGCTGCCGCACCGCACGGACGTTGCGGTAGGTCGGCGAGCACGGGCATAGTCCTGCGACGCTAATGCGCGCGATGGACGCGCTCAAGGAGCCCTGACGATGAAGGTGACGATCGAGCTGGACTGTACGCCCGAGGAGGCGCGACGCATGATGGGATTGCCCGATCTCACCGCGCTCCATGACCTTTATCTCGCCAAGATGCGCGGGGCGTTCGAAGGGGGAGTCGCGCCCGAGGCGATGGCCTCGGTCATGCGAAGCTGGGCGCCGATGAACGATGCCGGGATAGATTTCTGGCGCCAGCTGTTCGCGTCGCCGTCGACCAAGACGTCCGGTTAAATGGCGGGCTTTGACGATACGATCTTTGCCTTGTCGAGCGGTAGCCCGCCGGCGGCGATCGCGGTCATGCGGATCAGCGGGCGCCGGGCGTTCGCCGCGGCGGAGGCGCTGGGCGGTCCCCTTCCCCCGCCCCGCAACGCCGTCTTGCGGACCTTGCGCGACGGTGCCGGAAGGCCGCTCGATCGTGCATTGGTACTCACCTTTCCGGGACCGGGAAGCGCAAGCGGTGAGGATCTGGTCGAGTTGCACCTCCACGGCGGGCGCGCTGTCGTGGCGGCGGTACAGACCGCGCTGGCTATGTTCGGCGGACTTAGGCTGGCGATGCCGGGCGAGTTCACGCGGCGGGCGCTGACGCATGGGCGCGTGGATCTCACTCAGGCGGAGGGGCTCGCCGATCTGCTCGCCGCTGAGACGGAAGCGCAACGTCGCACCGCGCTCGCAGCAAGCGAGGGTAAGCTGAGCGCGACGATCCGGCGTTGGATGGCGACGCTCGATGTTGCTGCGGCCCGCGTCGAAGCGGCGATTGACTATGACGATGACGCGGACGTGTCGGTGGACGACGCCATCCTGGCGACTGGCGCTGTCGATGTTGTTCGGGAGGAGATGGAGGCCGTACTGGCGCAGCCGAGTGTTGAGCGGCTGCGTGACGGTCTACTGGTGGTCCTTGCCGGTCCACCCAATGCCGGCAAGTCGTCGCTCTTCAATGCGCTGCTGGAGCGCGACGCTGCGATCGTCACCCCGATCGCAGGTACGACGCGCGACGTGCTCGAGGCTCAGGTGGTTCGCGCCGGAATGCCGTTCCGCTTGTGCGACACGGCTGGTCTCGCCGTCGCGACGAATGACCCGGTGGAGCAGGCGGGGATTGAGCGAGCGCAGGACCTGATTACGAAGGCCGATGTGATCCTGTGGCTGGGTGAGCCTGAAGACGCACCGGAGCGTGCTCTTACCATCCGCTCCAAGGGTGACCTCATCGTCGCAAGCGATCGGCACGAACTGACCGTGTCGACACTCTGGCCCGACACGATCACGGCGCTGTGGTATCGGCTCAACACGGCGGCCACCGACGTCATGACCCTCACCTCTGACGTGACGCTCCATGCTCGTCAGCGTACGGCCGTGTCACAGGTGCTACGGGCCCTCGAGGACGTGCGTGGTTGCGGCGACATTCTCCTGGTGGCGGAACATTTGCGCGTTGCGCGTGTGGAGCTCGCCGGGCTAGTGGGTGCGAACGCAACCGAGACGATGCTGGACGCGCTGTTTGGCCGTTTCTGTCTCGGCAAGTGAGTTGTTCCACGTGAAACATTACGACGTCGTCGTGGTCGGGGGTGGCCACGCCGGCTCCGAAGCGGCAGCTGCGGCAGCACGGCGCGGCGCGCGTGTGCTGTTGATGACGCAATCGGCTGCTACGATCGGCGTGATGTCGTGCAATCCCTCGATCGGGGGAGTCGGCAAGGGGCATCTCGTCCGTGAGATCGACGCGCTTGACGGGATGATGGGTATCGCTGCGGACGAGGCAGCGATCCATCGTCGCATGCTCAATCGATCGAAAGGTCTAGCTGTGCACGGTCCGCGGGTGCAGGCAGATCGGAAGCAATATCGTGCTTCGATCCAGCGACAGTTGTGCGCTTACACGAGCGTGGATGTAGTTTCCGATGAAGCCATCGCGCTGACGATCGAGAATGGCACCGTCTCTGGCGTTCAGGGTGCAGGCGGTTCAACGTACCTTACTGGTGCCGTTGTTCTAGCGACGGGTACGTTCCTCAATGGCCGCTTGTTTCGCGGTGCCGAGCGTTTCGAGGGCGGCCGTATCGATGAGCGTCCAGCAAAGTCTCTCGGCGTGCAGCTCATGTCGCTGGGGCTGCCGCTAGGACGGCTGAAGACCGGCACGCCACCTCGGCTAGACGGTCGCACGATCGACTGGGCACGACTTGAACGTCAGCCATCTGATCTCGGCGCATGGAGCATGTCGTTCCTGCGAAGTGGCTCCCCTGCCCTGCCCCAGCTCGCCTGCTCGATCACGCGGACGAACGATAAGGGCCATGACATCGTTCGCGCAGGGCTGGCGGATTCGCCGCTGTTCGTTGGCGCGATCGATGGTAACGGCCCACGCTATTGTCCGTCTATCGAAGACAAGGTGCATCGCTTTGGCGATCGCGACGGCCACCAGATCTTTCTTGAGCCGGAGGGCCTCGATGATCCCATTGTGTACCCCAACGGTATATCGACGTCGCTCTCACGCGAGACCCAGGACGCGCTGATCGGCAGTGTCACCGGGCTCGAGCAAGCGCGCATCCTGGCTTATGGCTATGCCGTCGAATATGACTACCTCGACCCGCGTGCGCTCGATCATCGTCTTGCGGTCGCCACATTACCCGGGCTGTTTTGCGCCGGGCAGATCAACGGCAGCACCGGCTATGAAGAAGCAGCCGCGCAGGGGCTTATCGCCGGTTTGAACGCCGCGGCGCACGCGCTTTCGCTCGAGCCTTTTACGTTGGATCGGGCAAGCGCCTATATTGGAGTCATGGTCGATGACCTGGTGCTTCAAGGGATCAGCGAGCCCTACCGCATGCTCACCGCGCGTGCCGAATATCGGCTCGCCCTACGCGCCGACAATGCGGAAAGTCGGTTGACGGGCATCGGCATTGCCGGCGGTTTTGTTCGGAACACTCGGGCGGAACAGTTCGCCGCGCGAGAGGACATGCGAGCGCGCGCACGCGGCGGTAACACCGACGGGATCGATGCGACTGTCCTTGCCGAAGTGGAGGAGGATCACCGCTACGCCCCTTACCTCAAACGGCAAGCAAATGAGATCGAGCGCATGCGGGCGGATGCGGAAGTCGCCTTGCCCTCGGTCGGCGAGATTCGCGCGATCGCTGGCTTGTCTAATGAGATGGTGGAGCGCTTAACAGCCGCGCGTCCGTCAACGCTGGGTGAGGCGTCACGCATCCGCGGCGTCACGCCGGCTGCCTTGGCAGCCTTGTGGCTTCACGCGCGGAAATCGGCGTGAGCGAGGATGACGCCAAGGCGTGGATCGCAGCTCGTTTCTCCTTGGGCGCCTGCGACCGGCTGGAGACGTTCGGTAAGATGGTCGTCCAAGAGAATGGACGTCAGAATCTGATCGCGCCGGCGACGGAGGCGACGATCTGGTCGCGGCACCTTCTCGATTCGGCCCAGCTCGTCACGTTTAAAGGAGCAGCGCGGTCGTGGCTTGACATCGGCACGGGCGCCGGTTTCCCGGGCATGGTTGTCGCGCTGATCGCGGACCTGCCCGTCACGCTAGTCGAGCCACGCACGCGGCGGGTTGAATTCCTCACCGATGCTGTGGCGTCACTTGGTTTGGCTCACGTTACCATCGTCCGTGGGCGCGTTGAAGCACTGCCCACGACGCCGTACGACGTCATCTCCGCCCGAGCGGTAGCGCCACTCGAAACTTTGCTGGCGATGACCACGCATGTTCGCACCGCTGCGACGCGGCTTATCTTCCCACGCGGCCGCAGCAGCGCGGGTGAGATTGCCACCGTCCGCCAACGCTGGCAGGGTATGTTCCACGTGGAACACAGCGTTACTGATGCCGAGTCACTCATCGTCATCGCCGATGGAGTAAATACCTGATGTTCTGCATCGCTATCGCCAATCAAAAGGGCGGCGTCGGCAAGACGACCAGCGCGATCAACGTCGCCACCGCCCTCGCCGCCTCCGGACACCGTGTTCTTCTCATCGACCTTGATCCGCAGGGAAATGCGTCCACCGGTCTGGGCGTGAATCAGGCAAAGCGGGAGCGGTCTAGCTATGACATTCTTCTGGATGATGCCGACCTCAGCGACGTCGCCGTCGCGACCGGGATCCCGAAGCTCGATCTCGTGGCGGCGACCGTGGACCTGTCCGGTGCGGAGATTGAGCTCGTCGAGTCGAGCGACCGAACGCATCGGCTACGACGTGCGATCGATCGGGCGCAGCGCAGTTGGGATGTGGTTTTGATCGACTGCCCCCCTTCCCTCGGCTTGCTGACGATCAACGCCATGGTCGCCGCAGACGCCTTGCTGGTGCCGCTTCAGTGCGAATTCTTTGCGCTTGAAGGGCTGAGTCAATTGCTCAACACCGTTGAGCGCATCCGCTCGCGGTTCAATCCGTCGCTCTCAATTCTGGGCGTCGCCCTGACGATGTACGATCGGCGGAACCGGCTTACCGAACAGGTGTCGGCCGATGTGCGGGCGGTACTCGGCAAGGTGGTGTTCGATACCGTGATCCCGCGCAACGTGCGTCTATCGGAAGCACCGAGTCACGGTCTACCCGCCTTGATCTACGACCATCGGTGCAGCGGATCGGAGGCCTATATAGCCTTGGCGCGCGAGCTGATACAGCGTCTGCCCCGTGAGGAGAATGTAGCGGCATGAGTGATGCAGGGGCGCGCCGCGCGCGTGGTGGTCTAGGGCGCGGGCTGAATGCCTTGCTGGGGGACGTGGCTCAGGACGAGCGCGAGGCGAGCGATGCCCCTGCGCGTGGCGCGGTTCGCCTGATCCCGGTCTCCGCGATTGCACCGCATCCCGAGCAGCCGCGACGTCACTTTGACGAGGCGGCGCTCAACGAATTGGCGGAGTCGATTGCGGCGCGCGGGGTCATCCAGCCGATCATCGTCCGCCCGCATGGCCACGACTATCAGATCGTTGCTGGCGAGCGACGCTGGCGGGCGGCGCAGCGGGCGCGGCTCCACGAAGTGCCGGTGGTTGTTCGGGAGTATAGCGACAGCGAAACGCTTCAGATTGCGCTGCTGGAAAACATCCAGCGTCAGGATCTCAACGCGATCGAGGAAGCGCGCGCCTATCAGCGCTTGATCGACGAATTTGGACATACGCAGGAAGCGCTCGCGCGCGCGGTGCACAAGTCGCGCAGCCACATCGCCAACCTGTTGCGCTTGCTTGACCTCCCCGACGAGGTACAGTCGCGTGTCGTGGAAGGCTCGCTGACCATGGGGCATGCGCGCGCGATCATCGGCGCGGAGGATCCACGCGCGCTTGCCGATCAGGTCGCGGCGCAGGGATTGTCGGTCCGGCAAACCGAGAAGCTCGCGAGTGGTGAAAAGCGGGGTGCGCGCGAGGGGTCGTCGGTACGCGCCGGGCCGCGCGACGCGCGCGAACTGGCCGCGGCGAGCGGCGGGAGCGCCGATATCGCCGCGCTGGAAAACCAGCTTGCCGACCTGCTCGGTCTCAAAGTCCATATCAGCTTCAACGATGACGGGCGCGGCTCGATCACACTCGATTATAGCTCGCTCGAGCAGCTCGATATGGTGTGCCAGCGTCTCAGCGGGGAACGGATCTGACGCCGTAATAAGCGTGGCAGCGTTGTGGATGAGCCGCGTGCGGCACCATGGACGCGCGCCGGCTTAGGCCGAGGCGCAGACTTTGGTCACCGCGCCACGCGTTGTGCGAGGCGCAGCAGGAAGCTTTCCGCCACCACCCGTCCGGTCGGTCCCGCCGCGATCACCTCGCGCTCGGTCCGGCGTGCCGCTGCCAACGCTGCCGCCAGCGCGGGAACGCGCCAGCGGCGCAGCGCCGCTGCGGTGCTCGCCTCCTCGCGCCAGAAGACGCGGTGACGTTTCATCACCTGGTCGACGCCCTCGCCCGAGTCGACCGCCGCGCGCATATCGACGAGCGCAACCAGTCGGCGGCCCAGCGCGCGCAGCACGGGGATGGGCGAGGTGTCTGCGCCTGCCATGCGGCGAAGCGCTTCGACCAGCGCAGCCACGTCCCCTCCTGTCGTCGCGAGTATCACGTCGCCGATCTCACCTTCTGCGATATCTGCTCCGATCGCATCGAGCGCCTCTTCGTCCACATCGCGTGGGCGGTCGGGCGCCGCATCGAGGTAGAGCGCCAGCTTCTCAATCTCGCGCGCCATGACCGCGCGATCACCGTCGCTCGCCCGCACGATCCGCGGCACGGCAGCGGGCGCCAGCCTGAGTCCCTCCGCACGCGCAAGATCCATGACCACCGTGGCGGCATCGCGTGCGTTGGGCGGATAGCAGGCAAAGGCGAGCGCCCGGTCCGAGTCGATTGCCACTTTGACGAGCTTGCCCGTCGCCTTGACCGTCGGCGCGATCACGATCACCGGGTTGCCCGCCTGGTCGGCGGTCAGCAGCGCGTTGACGGCTTCGCCGATTTCCTCTCCGGCGTTGGTCACCCGGACATATCGCGCGTCGCCGAACAGCGAGATCGCCGCCGCCTCGTCGCTCAGCCGCGCCGGATCGGAGCGCAGCGCCGCACCATCAAGATCGATACGCTCGGCCCCCTGCCCCAGCGCGCGGGCAAGCCGCGCCGCATGCGCCTGCGCGCTGGCCTCGTCGGGACCGTGAAGCAGATACAGCCGCAGGTCCGCCGGCGGCCGATCGAGCGCGGCGATCAGGCGCGCCTCGGTCGCCTTCATGGCTGCGTGGGCTGCGTCCGTCGCGCGTAGAGCGCCAGTCGCGCGACGATCTGGTCTGCAACGGTGTCGGAGAGCCGCTCCAGCGCGGTGTTCTCCGCCGCGATCGTGGCATATTCGGAGCCAACCACGTCGATGCCCGCGTCCGATCCCGCCGTCGCGTCGACCAACACCGTGCCCTGCGCCGCATCGATCAGCTGATAGCGCGCGCGCAAGCTGCGCCGCTCGCGCGCGACCGAATCGTCGCTGCGTGTGCCCAGACCGACGATGCCATCGTCGAGCCGGACGGTGAGGCGGTAGCGCGCGCTGCTCCCCGCCTGCCCCATGGCGCCGAGCCGGTCGCGCAGCGCATTGGCCATCAGCCAACCGGATCTGCCCTGGATCGGCGCGACATCGACGCTGCCCAGTGTCGCGGCGACCGGGCTGGCGCTGCCGCCGGCGTACAGCGGCTTGAGCCCGCAGCCGGAGACCGCGAGCGCCAGCGGCACGAGCACAGCCGGTAGGAAAGGAGCAGGCCGCGCGCGGGTCATGCGACGACGTTGACCAGCCGGTCGGGCACGACGATGACCTTGCGCGGCGCGCGGCCCTCGAGCAGGCGAACCACCTTGTCGCTCGCGAGCGCGGCGGCCTCGACCTCCTCGCGCGCCAGCCCTTTGGGGAGCGTCAGCGTGTCGCGCAGCTTGCCGTTGACCTGAATCGCGACGGTCACCTCGTCCTCGACCAGCAGCGCAGCGTCCACCGCGGGCCATGCCAGGTCCGCGACCAGCCCACCGTCCCCGAGCGTCGCCCAGGCTTCCTCGGCGATGTGCGGAACCATCGGCGCGACCACGCGCACCAGCGTCCGTATGGCCGCGTCGCGCGACGCAGAAGGTGCGGACTTCTCGATCGCATTGACCAGCTCGTACAGCTTGGCCACCGCCTTGTTGAACGAAAGCGCGTCAATGTCGGCGCCGACACCGGCGATCGTCTGGTGGAGCTTGCGGTCGAGCGCCGCGTCGGCGCCCTCCCCCGCCGCACCCTCGCCGACGGCGTCAAACAGTCGCCACAGCCGCTGGACGAATCGCCACGCGCCCTCGATGCCGTTCTCGCTCCACTCCAGGTCGCGCTCGGGCGGCGAGTCGGAGAGCATGAACCAGCGCACCGCGTCCGCACCGTATTGATCCACGATCGGCGCCGGATCGACCGTGTTCTTCTTCGACTTGGACATCTTCTCGACCCGGCCGACCGTCACCGGTGCGCCGGTGGCGAGCTCGAGCCCTCCGCCGATCTCCTCGGGCGCAAGCCAGCGGCCGTCCGCCGCCTTGTAGGTCTCGTGCGTCACCATGCCCTGGGTGAACAAACCGGTGAACGGCTCGGCGACATCGATCAGACCGACATGGCGCAGCGCGCGCGTCCAGAAGCGCGCATAGAGCAGGTGCAGGATCGCATGCTCGACCCCACCGATATATTGCCCCACCGGCAGCCAGCGCTCGGCCTGTTCGCGGTCGAACGGGCGATCCTCAGGTTGGCTGGCAAAGCGGATGAAATACCAGGACGAGTCTGCGAAGGTATCCAGCGTGTCGGTGTCGCGCAGCGCGTCGCCGCCGCACTGCGGGCAGCTGACGTGCTTCCACGTCGGATGACGCTCGAGCGGGTTGCCCGGCACGTCGAAGCTGACGTCCTCGGGCAGCGCCACCGGCAATTGCTCGCGCGGCACCGCTACCTCACCGCAGGCGGCGCAGTGGATGATCGGGATCGGCGTGCCCCAGTAACGCTGGCGGCTGACGCCCCAGTCGCGCAAGCGGTAGACGGTGGAACCCAGCCCCCAGCCCTCGCGCTCGGCGCGCTCGATCACGACGCGCTTGGCCTCCTCGACCGCGAGGCCGTCGAGGAAGTGCGAGTTCACCAACGTGCCCGGCCCGGTATAGGCCTCGGTGCCGTCGAACGCCGGGTCGGTGCGCTCGCCGTCGGCGACGACGCGGCGGATCGGCAGCGCATATTTGCTGGCGAACTCGAAGTCGCGCTGGTCGTGCGCGGGCACGCCGAACACCGCGCCGGTGCCATACTCCATCAGCACGAAATTGGCGATGTACACCGGCAGGTCGCCCGCACCGAGCGGGTGCGCCGCGGTGAGCCCGGTGTCATAGCCGAGCTTCTCCTGCGTCTCGAGCTCGGCCGCGGTGGTGCCGCCCTGCTTGCAGCGCTCGATGAACGCGGCGGCCGCCGGATCGCGCGCGGCAAGCGCCTGCGCGATCGGATGGTCCGCCGCGACCGCGACGAAGCTGGCGCCGAAGATCGTGTCCGGCCTGGTGGTGAAGACCTCGACGCTGTCGCCGTCGCTCAGGGCGAAGCGGAACTGCAGCCCCTGGCTCTTGCCGATCCAATTTTCCTGCATCAGCCGGACCTTGTCCGGCCAATGCTCGAGCGCATCGAGCCCGTCGAGCAGCTCGTCCGCGAAGCGCGTGATGCGCAGGAACCATTGCGACAGCTTGCGCTTCTCGACCAGGGCGCCCGAGCGCCAGCCGCGACCGTCGATCACCTGTTCATTGGCGAGCACGGTCATGTCGACCGGGTCCCAGTTGACCGCCGATTCCTTGCGATAAACCAGCCCGGCGCGGTAGAAGTCGAGGAACAGCGCCTGCTCGTGGCCGTAATAGCTGGGATCGCAGGTGGCGAGCTCGCGCGACCAGTCGAGCGCGAAGCCCAGCCGCTTGAGCTGCGCCTTCATCGCCGCGATGTTCTGGCGGGTCCACTCGCCGGGATGGACCTTCTTCTCCATCGCCGCATTCTCGGCGGGCATGCCGAACGCGTCCCACCCCATCGGGTGGAGCACCTCATGCCCGGTCATCCGCCGATAGCGCGCGAGCACGTCGCCCATCGTGTAGTTGCGCACGTGCCCCATGTGGATCTTCCCCGACGGATAGGGGAACATCTCGAGCACGTAGCTGCGCGGCTTGGGGCTGTCGTCGCGCGCCGCGAAGGTCTGCGACTCGTCCCATACCTGCTGCCAGTGCGCGTCGGCCTTGAACGCGTTGAAGCGTGACGCCATCGTGGGTCGCTGCCTCAGCCGGTGATCGCGCCGCGGCGCAGGTCACGCGCGCGGGTGAGGATGATGTCTTCCAGCTTCTGCGTCGTCGCAGCCTCGACCGGGGCGGCGATCCACTGGCCATTGCGGTTGATCTCGCGCAGCGCGGCCACGCGCACCGCATCGGCGCGCAGGTCCTGGTCGAGGATCGACACCGTCACCTTCATTCGCTCGCTCGGCACCTGCGGATTGACGTACCAGTCGGTGACGATAACGCCGCCATTGGAATCGGTCTGCAGCAGCGGCATGAAGCTCAGCGTGTCGAGCGAGGCGCGCCACAGATAGCTGTTGACGCCGATCGTCGTCACCTTGGAGGCGGCGAGATCGCCCGCGGGGCGCGCCGCCTTGCCGCCGCAGGCGGACAGAGCGAGGGCGGCGAACAGGCCAACCGCGAGGCGCGAGGGGCGGAGCATCGGCAGAGTCCTTCAGGGCAGGAAGCGTATCCGGCCCGCTCTACCCGCGCCCCCCGCGCCGGGCAAGCACGCCACATTGTGGACATAGTGCAACAGCGTTTCCGAAAAGAGCCACCTCGTGATGGACAAGGAACCGAATCCTGTTACGCCCGCTCCAAGAGCCGGCGAGAGACTCGTCGGCAAAAGGGGATGGACAAGATCGTGGCCGCACGTCGCCACATCGCTGCATGTGTCTCGGGGGCCACGTTGGTCGCCGCGATCGCTGCTGTCCCGGCGCTGGGCATGCCTGATTCGGCCGCTAAGGTGGTTCGGCGCGACGCCGCGCTGCCGCGGCTCGCGGGCTCGTTCACCCCGTCTGCGGCGGATCCCAAGCTCGCGGCGCTGTTCGCGCGCGGCGGGCTGGACGCCACCGGCTTCCGCTTCACCCCGTCGGAGTCGCGCAGCGGCAATCGCGCGGTCACCGTCGCGGTGCGCGCGCGCTCGGCACTCGGCGCGCGCGATACCGCCCGTCTCGCCGCGCCGACCTCGCCGACCGTCGGGGTCGCCCCGATCGCGTACAATCTCGGGATGGCGGTGGGCTGGAAGCGGTTCGCGGTGTCGGGCGATCTCGCCAAGGTGGATCTCGGCGCGCTGCCGGGCGGTCGCGAGTCGGCCGACGTGGCGCTCAGCTACTCGGCAAGCAAGTGGACCGGCCGCGTCAGCGCAAGCAGCGACCGCGCGCTTCCGGGCACCGCACGCGCCGTGGCCGAGCCGCAATCCTATTCGCTTGATGTCGGCGGCAGCTACTCGCTCACGCGCAATCTCGATCTCACCGCGGGCATGCGGCTGAAGAGCGAGCGCGATCGTCTGACCCGGGTCGACGACGAGCGCCGCGACAGCCAGGCGGTCTATGTGGGAACGGCGTTCCGCTTCTAAGCCTCGACGTCCAGCAAGGACGATGGTGCCGTCCCCTGGCAACAGGGGCGCTACGCCGGCACTGACCGGTAACGACGGACTCGCCATGCGATCGACCAGTGGTTCCGTCGTTGGCGCTCTGTGGTGCGCCATGTCGATCAAGCGATCCGATGAGTTGTTACTGGGCGGGCGTCGAGCGGCGGGGGCACTCAGCGCCGCAGCGACACGCCATCCTGTTCGTGAGCCAAATCTTCCACGTCGTCACATCGCACGCTCGCCTGATCGCGTGGGCAAATGAGAAGGACATCAACCACACCTGCTCACGATTGCGCCTCGGCGGGCACCGCCACGCGCCATCGCGGCACCGCGATGTTCGGCAATAATGCAGCGGCGGTCGGTAAGCTGGATGCCCCGCGTGGATTCGAACCACGATTGACGGAGTCAGAGTCCGTAGTCTTGCCGTTAGACGACGGGGCAACAGGGGGGCGCAACTAGAAGGCGCCGCGACCCCTGTCAATGCCTGCCTTGCCGCTGCTCACCGCAGCGTGTAGCGTTACCGCCAAGCACCGGGTGATCGCGCGCGCCGCGCGGCCGATCGCGGCCGGCAGAGATGAGAGAGTTTGACGGCAATGGTGGATTTCCCCGCCCAATTGCCGCGCCGGCAGGGTGACGTCCCTGCCCGTTCGGCCCGACCCCAGCCGCGCCCGGCGCGCGGCGGCGCGCGGCATTATGCCGCGCTCGACCTCGGCACCAACAATTGTCGGCTGCTGATCGCGCGGCCGCATGGCGACGGCTTCGCGGTGGTCGACGCTTTCTCGCGCATCGTCCGGCTCGGCGAGGGGCTGGCGCATAATGGCGCTTTGTCCGACGCTGCGATCGAGCGCACCATCGCGGCGCTTCGCGTCTGCGCCGACAAATTGCGCCGCCGCAACGTCACGCTGGCGCGCTCGGTCGCGACCGAGGCGTGCCGCCGCGCCAGCAACGGCACCGACTTCATTGCGCGGGTCCGCGTCGAAACCGGCATCCACCTCGACATCATCTCGGCGGAGGAAGAGGCGCGGCTGGCGGTGCTCGGCTGTCACGCGCTGCTCGAGCCCGGCACCGGGCCGGCTCTGGTGTTCGACATTGGCGGCGGCTCGACCGAGCTGGTGCTGGTCGATGCCGACGCCACCGTGCCGGTGGTGCGCGACTGGCATTCCGCACCCTGGGGTGTCGTGTCGCTTACCGAGAGCGCCGGCGGCGGTGGGTCGGCGGAGGAGCGCGCACGCGCGTACAAGCGGATGCGGGCGCTGGTGGCGGAGAGCTTCGCGCCCTTCGCCGCGCGGCTGCCGCGTCCGGCGACTCCGCCGCGGCTGCTCGGCACCTCGGGCACGGTGACGACGCTGGCGAGCGTCCATCTCGGGCTCGAGCGCTACGACCGCTCGCAGGTGGACGGGCTGATCGCCCCCGCCGCGGCGATGCGGCAGATCAGCCAGGAGCTGGCGGCGATGTCGCTCGGCGAGCGCGCGCAGCTGCCCTGTATCGGGCGCGAGCGTGCCGACCTTGTCGTGGCGGGCTGCGCCATTCTCGAAGGCATCCTCGACCTGTGGCCGGCGGAGCGGCTCGGCGTCGCCGATCGCGGCATCCGCGAGGGTATCCTGCGCCGGTTGATGGAGACCGAGGCGTGAGGGGCGAGAACGAGCTGTTGGCGACGGGACGGATCGACGCGTGAGAGGCACCGGAGCGGGGCGCCAGCGCGTCAAGACCGCACGCAACCGCAGCGCGCAATCCACCCGCTGGCTCGAGCGCCAGCTCAACGATCCCTATGTCCGTCGTGCCAAGGCGGAGGGTTACCGCAGCCGCGCGGCCTACAAGCTGATCGAGCTGGACGAGCGCTTCGGGCTGCTCAAGGGCGTGCGCCGCGTGGTCGATCTCGGCATCGCGCCGGGCGGATGGAGCCAGGTGGTGCGGCGCCAGGCACCGGGCGCCGCGGTGGTGGGGATCGACCTGCTGCCCGTCGATCCGATCGACGGCGTCACCATCTTCGAGATGGACTTCATGGCCGATGAAGCGCCGAGCGAGCTGATGGCGGCGCTGGGTGGCCCGCCCGATCTGGTGCTGTCCGACATGGCCGCCAACACCGTGGGGCACCCGCAGACCGACGCGCTGCGGACCATGGCGCTGGTCGAGACCGCGCTCGCCTTCGCGGTCGACGTGCTGCGCCCGGGTGGGACGTTCGTCGCCAAGGTCTTCGCGGGCGGCGCCGACTCGGCGCTGGTGGCGGAGATGAAGCGCAATTTTACCGCGGTGAAGCACGCCAAGCCGCCCGCGAGCCGCAAGGGATCGGTCGAGTGGTTCGTGGTGGCACAGGGCTTCAAGGGGCGCGCCGAACCGGCGGAGGAGTGAGGGTGGCGAGGCGGGGCGCTGCCCGGCGGGCCGCGCGAGACGGACGTCGTCGCAGGCCGCAGGGGGGGCTTGGTGGTCTCGGCAGGTGCTTCGAGACGCCGCTTCGACGGGCTCAGCGGCTCCTCAGCACGAACGGAGAGGCGGAGCAGGGCGCCTCAGCATCCGTGACGGCACACCCGGACCGTTCGCGCTGAGGGGAGGCTGAGCCCGTCGAAGCTCCGTCTCGAAGCGCGGCCACGACGCCTTCCCAGCGATCTACCCCAGCCGCCCCTGTCCCACATCGCCCCGCTTTGCTATCGGCGCGCCACGGCGAAGGCATCTCGCCTCACCGCCTCGCTCCAACTCGCCGCACGATCCCCACTGACTCAACATTCGCAACATTCGCGTGACCGCCCTCCGACAGCCACCGCCCGACACCCTTCAGCGACTCAACTTTCTCAACATTCGCGCCGCGCGCGCCCCGATCCGGACCCCCGCAATGACCTCCCCCCGCCGCACCTTCGCGATCATCTCCCACCCCGACGCGGGCAAGACCACGCTGACCGAGAAGCTGCTGTACTTCGGCGGTGCAATCCATCTCGCCGGCGAGGTCAAGGCGCGCGGCGCGAACCGGCGCGCGCGCTCGGACTGGATGAAGATCGAGCAGCAGCGCGGCATCTCGGTCACCTCCTCGGTGATGACATTCGAGCATGACGGCATCACCTTCAACCTGCTCGACACCCCGGGCCACGAGGACTTTTCGGAGGACACCTATCGCACGCTCACCGCGGTCGATTCGGCGGTGATGGTGATCGACGCCGCCAAGGGGATCGAGCCGCAGACGCGCAAGCTGTTCGAGGTGTGCCGGCTGCGCTCGGTGCCGATTATCACCTTCGTCAACAAGGTCGACCGCGAGGGACGGCCGGTGTTCGAGCTGCTCGACGAGATCGCCGACATGCTCGCGCTCGACGTCGCGCCGATGAGCTGGCCGATCGGCATGGGGGGCGAGTTCGAGGGCGTGCTCGACCTCGCGTCGAACCGGATCAGCCGACCCGAGGGCGACAGCCGCGCCTTCCTCGGCACGGTCGAGGACTCGCCCGCTCTGTCCGAGCGCTGGCAGGAGGAGATCGAGCTGGCGCAGATCGGCTATCCGGCCTTCGACCCAAAGGCCTATCGCCACGGCGACCTCACCCCGGTCTATTTCGGCTCGGCGCTCAAGGACTTCGGCGTGGCCGAGCTGATCGCGGCACTGGCCGAGCACGCGCCCCCGCCGCGTCCGCAGCCGGCCGAGCCCGCGCCGGTCGCGCCCGAGAATGACGAGGTCACCGGCTTCGTGTTTAAGGTGCAGGCCAACATGGACCCCAACCATCGCGACCGCATCGCGTTCATGCGGCTATGCTCGGGCACGTTCAAGCGCGGCATGAAGCTGACGCCGACCGGCCACGGTAAGCCGATCGCGGTCCACTCGCCGATCCTGTTTTTCGCGCAGAACCGCGAGGTGGCGGACGAGGCCTTCCCGGGCGACATCATCGGCATCCCCAATCACGGCACGCTGCGCGTGGGCGATACGCTGAGCGAGCGCGCCGACGTGCGCTTCACCGGGCTGCCCAACTTCGCCCCCGAGATCCTGCGCCGCGTCCAGCTCAAGGACCCGACCAAGACCAAGCAGCTGCGCAAGGCGCTCGACGACATGGCCGAGGAGGGGGTGACGCAGGTCTTCTACCCCGAGATCGGATCGAACTGGATCATCGGTGTGGTCGGGCAGCTCCAGCTCGAGGTGCTGCTGTCGCGGCTCGAGGCGGAATATAAGGTGGCGGCCGGGCTGGAGCCCGCGCCCTACGACACCGCCCGCTGGGTCTCGGCGGATGACCCTGGCGCGCTCAAGGACTTCATGGACCTCAACCGCGGCGCGATGGCCAAGGACCGCGACGGCAACCCGGTGTTCCTGGCGAAGAGCGCCTGGGAGGTCGGCTATATCGCCGATCGCTATTCCAAGGTGCGCTTCGCCGCGACACGGGAACGGTGACGGCGGGTTGTTTCACGTGAAGCCATCATCGGTCCGCCGGCGCAGACGTCACGCTTAGCGGCGGCGTCATCCCGAACTGGTCTCAGGATCGACCGCGGCGCATGCTGAATGCCGGTGGTGGTCGCCGGCCGGTAGATCCTGAAGCGAGTTGCGGGCGACCCGAATGGAAGGGAGCGCGAGCCGAGCGCCCCCCGCTCGCGTCAGTCCTTCCAGCCCCAGTAGAGCTGCGCCGGCGGCACGTTCCACCATTCCATGTCGTGGTCGATGCGCGGGAAGTGTGGCGCGATGAAGTCGCGGACCTTGGGGCTGAACTGATAGACCAGGAAGGCGCCCCCGGTGCGGATCACGCGCTGCGTCGCCGCCGCGATGGCGGGGCCGACGCCGTCGGGCAGCGTCGAGAAGGGCAGGCCGGACAGGACATAGTCCGCCGCCTCGTGGCCGTGCTCGGCGACGATCGCCTCGACGTGGGCGGCCGAGCCGTGCACCGCGACGAAGCGCGAGTCGGTGATCGTGTGGTTGAGGTAGCGAATGAAATCGGCGTTCGTGTCGATCGCGATCAGCGTCGCGTCAGGCGCCATCTTCTCGAGGATCGGGCGGCAGAAGGTGCCGACGCCGGGGCCGTATTCGACGAAGAGCTTGCAGTTCGCCCAGTCGACCGGACCGAGCATCTTGGCGATCAGCCGGTCCGACGAAGGGATGATCGACCCGACCATCACGGGGTGCTTCAGGAACCCGGAGAAGAACATCTGCCAGGGACCGGGCACGCCGGCGGCTCTGCTGCGGCTGCGCCGCATGGCGTTGGTCGAACTAGGCATGTGGAAAGATGTCGCTCCCGAACCCTGATGGTGACAGCCCTGTGTCACCACGATGACGAACGCCTTGCAAGCGCGGCGGTTGCCATAGCGGGGTTGCGGCCCGCTCCCAAGCGCCTATTCGCCCGGCCGTTGGCGCAGCGGGAGCGGGCGAATGCGGAACGGCGGCGAGCGGGTCGGGCAGGTGGTGGTCACGTTCGTCTCGCGCCGCAACGGCCGCGACGAGGCGGGCTATGCCGCGGCGGCGGCGCGGATGGATGCGCTCGCCGCGACCCAGCCGGGCTATTGCGGGGTGAACAGCGTACGCGGCGCGGACGGGCTGGGGATCACGTTGAGTTACTGGGCCGACGATGCGAGCGCGGTCGCGTGGCGCGACCATCCCGAGCATGCCGCCACGCGCGAGCGAGGACGCGAGCGCTGGTACGACGATTATGCGGTGACGGTCGCGACAGTGACGCGGGACTACCAGTGGGCGGGAGGGAGTAAGTAAATCGTCCCCGCTGGGCCGGAGGGGGACCGCAGGGCGTGGCGGGGGGGCACCCGCACGTGCTGTGGTCGTGGAGAGCCCCCTCCACCGTCCGGCTTCGCCGGGCGGTTCCCCTCCCCATTCTGGAGAGCATCTTTATGCTCAGTCCGTCCCCTTCGGCCCGCGCGGGGTGAGCTGCCCGGGCATGATGAAGCCGAGCGGCTGGATGGCATTGGCCTCCTGCTTCAGCCGCGCCGCCATCTGCTCATAGTCGCGCTCCACCTCAGGCGTCACGCTGGCACGACTCTCCTCCAGCGCGCGGTCGAAGTGCGCGGCAGTCACCTGCCGCGACTCGAGCGACTCGCGCAGCGCGATCAGGCCGGCGCGTCGCACCACGTCCTCGAGATCGGCGCCGGTGAAGCGCTCGGTGCGGCGCGCGACCGCGTCGAGGTCGACGTCGTCGGCGAGCGGCATCTTCTGTGTCTGGATCGACAGGATTCGCCGCCGCCCGACCTGGTCGGGCACCCCGACATAGATCAGCTCGTCGAACCGCCCCGGGCGGAGCAGCGCCGGATCGACCAGATTGGGCCGGTTGGTTGCGCCGATCACCACCACCGATTGCAGCTCCTCCAGCCCGTCCATCTCGGCCAGGATGGTGTTGACCACGCGCTCGGTCACCTGTGGCTCGCCGAGCCCGCCGCCGCGCGCGGGGACGAGGCTGTCGAGCTCGTCGATGAAGATCACGCAGGGCGCCACCTGACGCGCGCGCTGGAACAGCCGCGCGATCTGCTGCTCGCTCTCGCCATACCATTTGCTCAGCAGGTCGCTCGACTTGGTGGCGATGAAATTCGCCTCCGCCTCGCGCGCCACAGCCTTGGCGAGCAAGGTCTTGCCCGTGCCCGGCGGACCGTAGAGCAGAAAGCCCTTGGCCGGGCGGATGCCGAGCCGGCGGAACGCGTCGGGGTCCTTGAGCGGCAGCTCGACGCCTTCCTTGAGGCGCATCTGCGCGTCATCGAGCCCGCCGACATCGCTCCACTGGGTGGTCGGCGCCTGCACCATCACCTCGCGCATCGCCGAGGGCTGGACCCGCTTGATCGCGCCGAGGAAGTCCTCGCGCGTCACCGCCAGCGTGTCGAGCACCTCGGGCGGGATGCTGCGGTCCTCGAGGTTGAGGCGCGGCATGATCCGTCGCACCGCCTCGATCGCCGCCTCGCGCGTCAGCGCGGCGAGGTCGGCACCGACGAAGCCGAAGGTGGTGCGCGCCAGCTCGTTGAGGTCAACCTTGTCGCCGAGCGGCATGCCGCGCGTGTGGATGCCGAGGATCTCGCGCCGGCCGCGCTCGTCGGGGACGCCGACGATAATCTCGCGGTCGAACCGGCCGGGTCGCCGCAACGCCTCGTCGATCGCCTCGGGGCGATTGGTCGCGGCGATCACGACGAGGTTGGCGCGTGCCTCCAGTCCGTCCATCAGCGTCAGCAGCTGCGCGACGACGCGCTTCTCCGCCTCGCCGGACACCTGGCCGCGCTTGGGCGCGATCGAGTCGATCTCGTCGATGAAGACGATCGAGGGTGCCGACTTGGTGGCCTCCTCGAACACGCTGCGCAGCCGCTGCTCCGATTCGCCGTAAGCCGAGCCCATGATCTCGGGGCCGTTGATCAGGAAGAACTGCGCGTCCGATTCGTTCGCCACCGCGCGCGCCAGCCGCGTCTTGCCGGTGCCGGGCGGGCCATGGAGCAGCACGCCCTTGGGCGGATCGACGCCCAATCGCTGGAACAGCTCGGGATAGCGCAGCGGCAGCTCGACCATCTCGCGCAGCTGGTCGATCGTGCCCGCCATGCCGCCGATATCGTCATAGGTCACGTCGGCGCGGCGCGCCGCGTCGGGCTCCTCATATTCGGGCCGCAGCTCGATTTCGGTGTTCTCGTCGATGTGCACCACCCCTTTGGGGCTGGCCGACACGACCGACAGCCGGATCTCCTGCAGCGCATAGGCCGGCGCATTGACGTAGCGCTCCATGCCTGGCGGCATGTTCGAGACGCGCTGATGGCCCGCGGTGGCGACGACGTCGCCGGCGCAGAGCGGCCGGCCGAAGAAGGTGCGCTTGAGCGCGGTGGTGGAGCCCTGCAGCCGCAGGTTCTGCTGGGCCGGGGCGAACACGACCCGCGCCGCGGCCTTGCTCTCGACGCGACGGACCTCGACGAAATCGCCCGAGCCGACGCCCGCATTGGCGCGCTGAAGCCCGTCGATCCGGATGATCTCGAGCGCCTCGTCTTCGGCATAGGGGCCGACCGCGCGCGCCGGCGTGGTCTTCTTGCCGACAATCTCGACGACGTCGCCGTCGCTGATGCCAAGCCCGGCCAGCACCGCGCGCGGCAGATGCGCGATGCCGCGCCCGCTGTCCTCCGGGCGGGCGTTCGCCACCTGCAACTTGATCACTCTCGCTTCGGCATCCGCCATCTGCTGCCCTTCCTCGCTCCGCGCGGTCGAGCGCAGGAGATAGGCGGCGGGTTCCCGATTGCGAGCCCCGGGATCGCCATCACGGATCGACAGCAGACGAAAAAAAGGCCGCCCAGAACGGACGGCCTATAAAAGTTTTTAGGAGAGGATGCCTGAAAGGCAGGGCTTAAGTGCGTTGAAATTCGTTATTGTGCAAGTGCGAATGATAGCGCTATAGTTGCAAGAAATGCACTCGGGCGAAAAAGCGCGCGTGTGCTTGGCATCGGGAGCGGCAGTGTACCCGTGAAGACGAGTCTCTAGGAGCGCCGATGCGCCGCCTTCCTCCATTGACCGCGATCGAGGCGTTCGTCGCGGTTGCGCGGCTTGGCTCGATCAAGGCCGCGGCGCAGGAACTGGCACTGTCGCCGCCCGCGTTGAGCCGTCGCATTCAGACGCTCGAACGCTTTCTGACGCGGCCGCTGTTCGATCGTCGGCACCAGGCGATGGTGCCCAACGCCGACGGTGAGCGATTGCTCGCGGCGATCGCGCCGGTGCTCGACGGCCTTTCCGACGCGATCGAGGCGATGACCAGCGGCAACGAAGTGCTGCGGCTGCGTCTCGGCGTGCTGCCGCTCTACGCGTCGCAGCGACTATTCCCGCGGCTGACCGAATTGCGCCGCGCGCATCCCGAACTGCATCTCGATATCGATACCGGTGGCAACGCGCTCGGCCGGCTCGGCGAAGGGCTCGACGCGGTAATCGTGGTGGCGCGCGACATCGACCCGTTGCTCTATTCGGAGCGGCTCGATCGCAACATGGTCTATCCGATCGGTGCGCGCTCGCTGCTCGACGGAACGCGCGCGCTACGCACCCCGGACGATCTCGCCGGTCATACCATCCTGCTCCACCGCGACATGCCCGACACCTATGCCGCTTGGGCGCAGGCGGCGAAGGTGCCGGTGGTCGAGCCCGGAGCGATCGATTATTTCGATTCGGGCGCGCTGATCCTTGAGGCCGCGGCGCAGGGGCTCGGCGTCGCGTTCATGCACGAGACCCACTTCCAGGACGCGAACGATCCGCGGCTGGTCAAGCTCTTCGATATCGATGTGACGAGCCCGTACAGCTACTGGTTCGCGTGCCGACCGCGCGCGCTCCAGACCAAGCCGGTGCGGCTGTTCCGCGACTGGCTGATGCGGACGCTAAAACAGGGCTGACAAGGCGACGTGCTGCCGCACGCGCGGTACCCAGGGCCGGCAGCCGAAGCGTCGCGACCCTGGGCTGTTGCGTGCGCCAGAGTAACTGGGCCGCTTACGAGGCCTTCATCGACACGATCTTGCCGGGATTGGCGGGCGGCTCGCCCTTGGGAAGTGCGTCGATCAGCTCCATGCCCTCGGTCACCTCGCCCCAGACGGTATATTGGCCGTCGAGGAAGCGCGCGTCGTCGAAACAGATGAAGAACTGCGAGTTGGCCGAGTTCGGGTCCATCGTCCGCGCCATCGAGCAGGTGCCGCGCACGTGCGGCTCCTTGCTGAACTCCTGGCGAAGGTTGGGCTTGTCCGAACCGTGCATGCCGGTGCCGGTCGGGTCCCCGCCCTGCGCCATGAAGCCGGGGATCACGCGGTGGAACACGACGCCGTCGTAGAAGCCGTCATTGGCCAGCTCGGCGATGCGCGCGACATGCTCGGGCGCCAGATCGGGGCGCAACCGGATGGTGACGTCGCCGCCCTCGAGCGTCATCGTCAGCGTGGAGTAAGTATCGGCCATGGAAGATCCTTTCGGTACGATGCGGGCGCGTTAGTGGCTGGGCGCGCGGCTGGCAAATCGCGCAAACGCGCGGTAGGGCGGTCCGGTCCGAAGCGATCACAAGGAAGCGGCCCATGAGCGAGAGCGACCTGGCCGAGCCGATCGAGCCCGCCGAGGACCAGCTCGACGAGGACGACCGGCTCAAGCCGGAGTTCGTCCGCGCGGTGAATCACGCCGTGCAGTCGGGCGACGTCGAGCAGGCGCACGCGCTGGTCGCGCCGCTCCACCCTGCCGATATCGCCGACCTGTTCGAGCTGACGCCCGAGGACTGCCGCCGCGATCTCGCCGCGGCGATCGCCGACCTGGTCGACGCCGACGTGTTCGCGGAAATGAACGACTATGTCCGCGAGAGCCTGATCGACGCGCTCGACGCGCGCCAGGTCGCGGACATCGCGAGCGAGCTCGATACCGACGATGCGGTCGCGATCATCGAGGACATGGAGCCGGAGGACCAGCGCGAGGTCCTCCGCGCGATGGAGCCCGACGACCGCGCCGCGATCGAGGAGGCCTTGTCCTTTCCCGAGGAGTCCGCGGGCCGGTTGATGCAGCGCGACCTCGTCGCGGTGCCCGAGCATTGGAGCGTCGGCGACGCGCTCGACTATCTCCGCCACGATGACGACCTCACCACCGATTTCTGGGAGATTTACGTCGTCGATCCCGCGCACAAGCCGGTGGGCACCTGCGCGCTGAGCTGGGTGCTGCGCGCGCCGCGCAGCCTCGCGGTCGCCGACGTGATGCAGCGCGAGCAGACGCTGATCCCGGTCGACATGGACCAGGAAGAGGTCGCGCTGCGCTTCCAGAAATACGCGCTGATCTCGGCCGCGGTGGTCGACGGTGCGGGGCGGCTGGTCGGTATGATCACGGTGGACGACATCGTCCACATCATCCAGCAGGAGGCGGGCGAGGACACGCTGCTGCTCTCCGGCGCAGGCGAGGGCGACATCAACGAGCCGATCCGGCTCACCGTGAAGACGCGGCTGACCTGGCTGGTGGTCAACCTTGCCACCGCGATGCTGGCGGCGTCGGTCGTCGGGCTCTTTCAGGGTGCGATCGCGCGCTACGCCGTGCTGGCGGTGCTGATGCCGATCGTCTCGGGCATGGGCGGCAATGCCGGCACGCAGACGCTGGCGGTGGTGGTGCGCGCGATCGCGACCAACCAGCTGACCGACACCAACACCGCGCGGATGATCATGCGCGAGCTGCGCATCGCCGCGGTCAACGGCGCTACCCTCGGCTGCCTCGTCGGCCTCGGCAGCTACATTGTCTACGGCGACGAACAATTGTCGCTGGTGATGGCGCTGGCGATGGTGATCAACAACCTGCTCGCCGGGCTCGGCGGCGTGCTGGTGCCGGTGACGCTGGACCGCTTCCGTGTCGACCCGGCGGTATCGTCCGCGGTGTTCGTCACCACGCTGACGGACACCGGCGGCTTCCTCTCCTTCCTCGGTCTCGCGACCTTGTGGGGGCTGGGCGGCTGACCCACATCGGCGACAGAATGCCGCTTCATCTCACCAAGGTCGCGTTCGGCGCGGCGAGCGTCGACCTGCTCGCCGAGCGCCTCCGCGCGCGTGCCGCCGCCGGCCCCGTATTCCTCACGACCCGTTACCTGCCCAAACGGCACGAGGAAGTGGCGGGGCAGGGCTCGCTTTACTGGATCATCAAGCACCAATTGGTGGCGCGCTCGCCGATCCTCCACTTCGGCGAAGCCGAGGGCGGACGCGTCGCCATCCATATCGAGCCCGAGCTGCGGCTGGTCTTGGCGATCCCGCGCCGCGCGCACCAGGGCTGGCGCTATCTCGAGGCGGGCGACGCGCCGGCCGATCTCGGCGGTGCGGCGGGGGAGGGGATTGCGGCGTTGCCGCCCGCGCTGGCGGCCGAGCTGAGCGCACTGGCGCTGCTCTGACTCAGCGGCGCCGCGTCGCGAACAGCTGATTGAGATAGGCGGCGAGCCGCACCCCGCCTTTCTCCAGCTGAAGCTCCATCCGTGGCGTGTTCTCGTAGACATAGGCATAGGACAGCGCCTCTTGCCCGGCCGCGGGGTAGATCCGGTCGCGCAGCGCCGCGCTCTCGGCGATCCAGACGCGCGGATCCGTCGCCGCCCAGTCGCGTGCCTCCGCCGGCGTGACCCGTGCGCCCAGCCACGTCGACAATTCGGTAAAGGAGAGCTGCTCGTCATCGACCAGTGCCGAATCCCACACCGAGTGAAGGTTGGTGGCGCGGCCGAAAAAGGTGACCTTGCGGTCGTTGCCACCGCGGTCGCTGCCGTTGCCGGTATGGAGCGGCTGATGCAGGTCACCGACGATGTGAACGACGAAGCGCAGCGCCGCCTGTCGCTCGGCGAGCGGCGCCCGCAGGTCGCGTAGCGTCGTGCTGAAGCGGGTGAGCGCGGTAACCGCGTCGCCCTCCGGCGGCGCCCCGACCTCGGCGTAGCTTTTGCCGGTCGGCACGGTGACATAATGCCATGGCGACGCCTGGCGCTGCCAGAAGGGCGAGGGGTCCGACTTCATCGTATCGGGCCAGTTCGCCGCCTCGGCGAGCGTCTCCACCCCGAGGATCGTCCTCACCGCCTGGCGCGCACCTGGGGTGAGCCGCGCGTCGGCGATCTGCGCGACGACGCGGTGGCCGGTCTTGCCCCAGGCGAGCGCGGGCACGGGAAGGGTGGCCGCGAGTGCGGCGAGCAGCACGACGAGCGCGCGCGAGGGAAGGGCGGGCATGCGCCGCCTCTGCCCTTGGTTAAGCGGTTAGTAAACGTGCTTCGCGTGTAAGGACAGGAGGTTAGCTGGTCGTCGCCGTGACTCGCACCCTCTCCGATGGCGTCATCCTGAACTCGTTGCAGGATCCGCGGTGCCGCACATCAGACGCGGATGCGCTCGCGGGACAGTGGATCCTGAGACAAGCTCAGGATGACGACAGTCAATGGCTGAGGAGCAACACTCCTCAATTAGGCGACTGCCCCGGCCCCTCCGCCGCCGACACCGAGCCGCGTACCGGCGGCGCGTCCGAGCGCGACACGGCGAGCGCACGGTCATACCAATCCGACAGGTCGCGCTTCATCGCCACCAGCGCCTCCGGGTTGAGGTAGGTCATGTGCCCCGCGGGATAATAGACGAAGCGGAGATTGCCGCGCTGACCCGGCTCCAGCATCATATGGCCGAGGTCGTTCTCCGTCCCGAAGAAGGGCGTTGCCATGTCGTACCAGCCGTTCATCGACAGCACCTGGAGGTAGGGATTGGCGCGCATCGCCGCGGCGAGGTCGATCGCGGTGTTGGGGTTGTTCTGCGGCCCCGCCCCGCGCAGCGGCGATTCGTGCTTCCAGTTCCACGTCCAGCCCGCCGCGTCGCGTGCGGAAAGGCGGTAGGGCATCTCGGTCTTGTAGCCGAGCTGGTGCGTCACATAGTCGGTGAAGGTGGCGATGAACGCGCCCGAGATCGCGTCGGACGACACGTCGGTCTCCGGCCGCTCGCCTGCGGCGTCGCTGTCGGTGCCGATATAGCGCGAGTCGAAGCGGCCGACGGTCTGGCGCGTGCCGCGCATCAGCTCCTTCTGGAAGCGCGGCAGGTCGATCCGCAGGTTGGCGCGACGGATGAAGTCGGGCGACAGGCCGATCAGCTCGCTCATCCGCTGCGCCACCTGATCGCGCTCGGCGTCGGAGATGTTCTGCCCCTTGGCGAGCGCGGACATGTACGGCCCGACCGCGAAATCGCGCGCCTGCTGGACGATCGTGGCGACGTCGGCGGGTCGGTTCGCCAGCCGGTTGTGGTACCACGCGGTCGCGGCGTAGCTCGGCAGATAGTTGAGATACACCTGGTCGAGCCCGGGCTGGCGATAGCCGTAGTTCATGATCGAGCTGAGCAGCACCACGCCGTTGAGCGCCATGCCGCGGTCCTGCAGCTGATAGGCCAGAACGCCCGAGCGCAGCGTGCCATAGCTCTCGCCGAAGATGAACTTCGGCGAGTTCCACCGGCCGTATTTGGTGGCGTAGCGCAGGATCGCCTTGGCGAAGGCGTCGGCGTCCTCGTCGACGCCGTAGAAGGCGCCGGGCTTCATGTCGCCGAGCGGGCGCGAATAGCCCGCGCCGATCGCGTCGAGGAAGACCATGTCGGTCTTGTCGAGCAGGGTGTAGGGATTGGGGCCGAAGTCATAGGGCGCCGGCCGGATGAACTCGGGGTTGCCGGTCTGCAGCCGCACCGGCGCGAACGAGCCCATGTGGAGCCAGAAGGTCGGGCTGCCTGGCCCGCCATTGTAGAAGAAGGTGATCGGCCGCTTCGTCCCCGGTTTGGTGCCGTCGAGCGTATAAGCGGTGTAGAACATCGACGCGGTCGGCTTGCCCTCGAGATCACGCAGCGTCAGCGTTCCCGCCGTGGCGGTATAGCCGAGACGCTTGCCGGCGACCGTCACCGCACCCTTGGAGCGCTCTTCGCGCTCCTCGACCGGCGCATTGGCATAGGCGCCCTCGACCGCTGCCTTTTGCGCCTCGGCATTGGTCTTCATCGCCGGCTTGGCGGGCGCAGCGTCCTTCTCCTGCGCGGCGGCGGGCAAAGCGGCGGCGGCGAGCAAGGTGGCGGCGAGACCGAGGCGCATGATGTTCCCCATTTTTTTACGTGAGCCTCGCTGTCTAATCGGGGCGGGGCGGCAGGGGCAAGGCAGGACGTGCGGGGAAGGCGCACGCTCCGCCGCCCGCGCCGGCGAGCTCCCGCGCTTCGTGGCTACGAAGGCCGCTCCGGCAGCCGCCCAACCTGCGACACGTCTTGGCGCGACGCCTCAGTCGTCCTCGTCCTCAAAGCCAGACAGGGCCAGCGCACGGGCGCGGATCTGGCGCGTCATGCACCAGTGGACGAGCGCCTCCTCGCGCCCGTGGGTGACCCATACCTCCTTGGGCGCGATCTCGGCCAGCGTCGCGGTGAGCTCGTCCCAATCGGCGTGGTCGGAGAGGATTAGCGGCAGCTCGACATTCTTCTGCCGCGCGCGCTGCCGCACGCGCATCCAGCCGCTCGCCATTGCGGTGATCGGATCGGGCAGGCGGCGTGCCCAGCGGTCGTTGAGCGCGGAGGGCGGGCACATCACGACGTGCCCCGCCATGTCCGCCTTGGCCGCGCCGGTCGCGGGCCGCAGCTCGCCCAGGTGCACGCCCAGCGACGCATAGAGGTCACACAGCCGCTGGAGCGCGCCATGAAGATAGATCGGCGCCTCATGTCCCCGCGCGCGCAGCTCCGCGATCACCCGCTGCGCCTTGCCCAACGCATAGGCGCCGACGACGACGCAGCGCGCCGGATTGGCGTGGAGGCGCTCGATCAGCTTGTCGATCTCGTCGCCGGTGTCGGGGTGACGGAACACCGGCAACCCGAAGGTGGCCTCGGTGACGAAGACGTCGCACGCCACCGGCTCGAACGGCGCGCAGGTCGGGTCGGCGCGGCGCTTGTAATCGCCCGACACCACCACCCGCTCGCCGCGATGGTCGAGCACGATCTGCGCCGAGCCGAGCACATGGCCGGCGGGCACAAAGCCTACGTCGACCTCGCCGAGGCGGATCGTCTCCCCGTATGCGACGGGATGTCCGGTCTGTTCGCCGTAGCGCGCCGCCATGATCGCGAGCGTCTCGGGGGTCGCCCAGACCGCGCCATGGCCGCCGCGCGCGTGATCGGCGTGGCCATGGGTAACGAGCGCACGCGGCTCGGGGGTCGATGGGTCGATCCAGGCGTCGGCCGGGCGCACGTAAATGCCGTTGGGGTGCGGCTCGAGCCAGTCGCCGAGCGTCGGAGCGCGAGTCGCCATGCGGGAACAACGCGCGAGCGGATCGAAGTTCATCGCGGGGGCGTTGGCGACAGGACAGAAACAGCAGGACGGAGAGTGACATGGCGGGCGACGGCCTGTGGAGCTTCGTGGTCATCGCGGGACCGATCATCCTGGTCGCGGCGCTGCTGTTCGCGATCATGCGCAATCGCCGCAGCCGTCGCGACGAGGCGCGCACGGAGGAAGCGACACGGGCGTTGTACAAGGAGCAGTCGGCGGAGGATCGCGCGCGTACGCCCTGAGGAGCGGCGTGGCGCGCTGTCGGTCAAACATGATCGGCATCACGTAGGTCGCCTGCTTCATGCGTGACGGATAGCGGCGTGCGGCGGACGCAGACCGACACCCGTTCCGCTTCGCGCAGCCGTGCGGGCGCGCTACAGCGTCCCGCGTGACCGACATCGTTCCTGACAGCCAGCATCGCGGCCTCGTCGCCGCGCTCCCGCCGCTGCCGCGCGCGCTCGCCTCGCTCGCGCGGCTCGACCGCCCCATCGGCTGGTGGCTGTTGTTCTGGCCCGGCGCCTGGGCGGTGGCGCTGGCAGGTGGGGTGATCGAGCGCTGGCCGCTGCTGCTATGGCTCCTGCTCGGCAGCATCGCCATGCGCGGCGCCGGCTGCGTCTACAACGACATCGTCGACCGCGAACTCGACGCCAGCGTTGCGCGCACGCGCCATCGGCCGCTGGCGAGCGGACAGGTATCGCTTGGGGTCGCCTGGGCGTGGCTCGTCTTCCTCTGCCTGATCGGACTGGTGGTGTTGCTCCAGTTGCACCTCTATGCCGCGATCGTGTCACTCGCCGCGCTGGCGCCGGTAGCGGCCTATCCTTTCATGAAGCGAATCACCTGGTGGCCGCAGGTGTGGCTCGGGCTCGTCTTCTCCTGGGCGGCGCTGGTGGGTTGGAGCGAGACCTGGGGGACGCTGACCGCCCCCGGGTTGCTGCTGTACGCCGGCGCGATCGTCTGGGTGGTCGGCTATGACACGATCTACGCGCTGCAGGACCGCGAGGACGATGCGCTGATCGGGATCGGCTCGTCCGCGCTCGCGATGGGGCGGCATGTCAGAGGTGGCGTCGGGCTGTGCTATGCGCTCGCGGTGGCGCTATGGGCGGGCGCCTTCTGGCAGGTCCGGGCCGACCCGCTGGCGTTCGCGGCGCTCGCTCCAATGGTGCTTCATCTCGCCTGGCAGGTGGCGACGCTGCACCCCGACGACAGCGCGGGCGCGCTGCGACGGTTTCGCAGCAACCGCTTCGCCGGGCTGTTGCTGTTCCTGGCGTGCGCGGTGGTGGGTACACGCTTGTAACCCGGAACTAACAGCGACCGCACCCGCTCACGAAACGCGACACGTGGCGCAGCGGAGCAGCGGTTCAAACCGGCGCGGTGTCGCCGCAGCCGTGGTGGTATGATCCGCGGCAGGTCGGCTTCAGGCCGTGATCAGCGGCGCTTGCGGGTCGGTTTTCGCGTCGGCTTGGGCACGGGCTTCGCGGCAGCCTTGCACGGGAAGGCGTCGCGCAGCGCCTCGCGCACCACAAAGGCAGGCGCGGCGCTCGATTTCTTGCCCGTTTTGCGAAGGTAGCGCCGCGCCGCCGAGGTCACCTCGAGGTTGGACGATTTGGCGGGCGACGGGCAGATTTGCCGCGCGATCGAGAGCGCGTCGAATTCGGCGAGGATATAGCCGGTGCAGAAATCGGCGGTAGGATCACTGTCCTTGCCACGGCAGAGCTCAACCAGCTGCGGCGTCGTCAGCGAACTGACCACCACCGGCCGGTCGGCTGCCGCGAGCAATGCCAGCAGCAGGATGCTCAATGCGCCGCTCCCGTCGAAGCGGCATTATTCGCGGCGAGATAGGGCAGCAGCCGGACGCGCGGGAACACCTCGTCGAGCGGCTTTACGTCCGGCGTGATGTAGACGACGCCGCCTTTCTTCTCGAACAGCGGGCGCAGCTTGCCGTTGTAGAAGCGTGCGCCGACGTTGATGCAGCCGAACGAAATGCGATTGTCGTCGGGCGTGGGGGAGAGCAGCCGTTCGACGCGATGCTCGTTCTTGTGGAGGCTGGTCACCGCGTGCAGCGCCACCGCGTTGCTGTAATCGACCCAGAGCACGCGCTGTTTGCCGAACGCCCGTCCAAATTTGGAGACGAACCGGCCGGCCGGGGTGGTGCGCTCCGCGGGACCGATATCGTCGAGATTCTTTGCGCCGACACCGGGAGACGAATCGTCGCCGACCCCGATGCCGAGCAGCACCGGCGCCTGCCCGAGAAAGTCGCCGTTGGCCGCGAACAGATACAGCGTCGCCGCCGGCTTATCGATGACGGCATAGGGCAGCTTGCCATTGTCGCGCGCCGCGGCGACCCAGGCGATGATCCGCTCGGCGGTCTCCGAACGCGGCGCCGCGTCGATCGGCGCTACCGGCGTGCTGGCGACGCGTTTGCCGCGCTGCTTCGCCTTGGGCTTGCGCACCGCCGCTTTGGCGGTCGCAGATGATGGCGCGACGGCCGGCTTGGTCTTGCCGGCCGGGGGCGTGGCCGCCGAGCCGGGTGCCGCTAGGAGCAGCATCAGCGCGGCGGTAGTCAGCGCAGCGGGTGCGCCGCGGAACGATCGTGCGAACATGGATAACGTGTTCCGCCAAGCCGTTCCGCGACGCAAGCCCGTTGACGCCTGTCAGGCTCAGCCGCGCGGGCGACGCGCGCGCTGCTGCTGGAGCTGCTGCATCTGCTGCTCCGACGCATCGACGCGGGTGCCGAGCTGATCGATCCGCTGGCTGTTCTGCTGCGCCTGCGCGGCAGCGGCCTGTGCCTGGGTGAGCGCCTGGCCGGACGTGCCCTCGACCGTGCGGAGACGACCGTCGAGCCCGTCGATACGGGTGTTCACGGTCGCGATCTGGTCACGGACGAAGCCCTTGGAGGCGCAGCCGCCGAGCCCGGTGGCGCCAACGGCGATCAATGCCAGTGCCGTGAAGCGGGGAAGGTTCGAACGCATCTACTTACCTCTCGTACCAAGAATGGACAGATAGCGCGAATGCGCAGGGCCATGACAACGTTCCGGCGCCTGAACGAAACGTTAATGGAAGGTAAACGGCGCGACTGGGGGAGCTGCGATGCGCGGCCGATCGCGCCGCGCGCGCATCCAATCCGCCACGCGGGACGTTGCCGCAGGACTAGCAACCAACCGAACACCAGGCCTACAGCATCGTCATGCTCACCCCCGATCAGGCGCAGGAGCGCGCTACCGACATCGTCCGCCGCGCCCGTGCCGCTGGGGCGGACGCTGCCGACGCGGTGTTCTCCGCCAATGCGTCGAGCGAGGTGTCGGTACGGCTCGGGAAGCTCGAGGACGTCGGGCGGTCGGAGGGCGAGGATCTCGGCCTGCGCGTGTTCGTCGGGCAGCGCTCGGCCAGCGTGTCCACCTCCGATATTTCTTCCAAGTCGCTCGACACGCTGGTGGAGCGCGCAGTGGCGATGGCGCGCGAGGCGCCGGAGGACCGTTGGGCGGGGCTGGCGCCCGAGTCGCGGCTGCTCCGCGGCGCCGCGCCGCTGCTCGATCTCGCCGATCGCGACGAGCCCGAGCCGCACGCGCTGCGCGAGGCCGCGGCGCGCGCCGAGGCGGCCGCACGCGCGGTCGCCGGCGTGACCAACAGCGAGGGCGCGGGCGCGGCCTGGGGGCGCAGCGTCTGGGCGCTCGCCACCAGTCACGGCTTCGCGGGCGCCTATGAGGCTACCAGCCATACGCTGTCGGCCAGCGTCATCGCGGGTGATGAGGGCGCGATGCAGCGCGACCACGCCTTTCATGCCACCCGCCACCGCGTTCATCTCGACTCGCCCGAGTCGATCGGCGCGCTGGCGGGCGAGCGCGCCGCGGCGCGCGTCGGCGCCGGTCGCGCGCCGAGCGGCGCGATGCCGGTGGTGTTCGATCCGCGCGTCGGCGCCAGTCTGCTCAGCCATCTCAGCGGCGCGATCTCGGGCGGCGCGGTGACGCGGCGTACCAGTTTCCTGCTCGATTCGCTCGGCACCGCGATCCTGCCGGCGGGCGTGAACGTGATCGACGACCCGCATCGCCCGCACGGGCTGCGCTCACGTCCGTTCGACGGCGAGGGGCTGCCGGTTTCGCCCGTCGCGATCGTTAGCGCCGGGATGCTCGAGACCTGGCTGCTCGACAGCGCCTCGGCGCGCCAGCTCGGGCTGGAGCCGACCGGCCATGCCGCGCGCGGGATCGCCGGCGCGCCCGGAGTGACGACGAGCAACCTCTATATGGAGGCGGGCCATGTGCCGCCGGACACGCTGATCGCGGACATCGCGGAGGGCATCTACGTGACCGAGCTGATCGGCCAGGGCGTGAACCCGGTGACGGGCGATTACAGCCGCGGCGCGGCGGGCTTCCTGATCGAGCGCGGTGAGCTGACCCGTCCGCTGATCGAATTCACCATCGCGGGCAACCTGAAGGACATGTTCCGCGAGTTGACGCCGGCGAACGACCTCGTCTTTCGTCATGGCGTCAATGTGCCGACGCTGCGGGTCGAAGGCATGACGGTGGCGGGTGGCTGACGCCGCGCTGGCCGATGCGGTCGCGGCGATCGCGCGCGAGGCGGGGCAGATGGCGTTCGCGCGCTGGCGCACCGACTTCGCGCGTTGGGAGAAAACGCCGGGCAGTCCGGTGTGCGAGGTCGATATCGATGTCGATCGCATGCTCCACGCCCGGCTCGGCGCGTTGCTGCCCGATGCCGGCTGGCTGTCCGAGGAGACCGCCGACCGCCCCGACCGGCTCGCGCGCGAGCGCGTCTGGGTGGTCGATCCCATCGATGGTACGCGCGACTATATCCGCGGCCGTGCCGGCTGGTGCGTGTCGATCGCGCTGATCGAGCACGGACATCCGGTGATCGGCGTGCTCGACGCGCCCGCACGCGGCGAGGTGTGGCGGGCGGCAAGAGGGGCGGGGGCTAGCGTCGCGCGCGAGGACGGCAGGCGCTTCGATCTGACCGCGGGTGACCGGCGCGACTTGGAGGGCGCACGCGTGCCGGTGGATGCCCTGCCCAAGACGGATCGCACGCTCGTGGCGGTGGAGAAGCCCAATTCGATCGCGCTGCGTATCGCGATGGTGGCGAGCGACCGGGCCGATCTGGTCGCGACGCTGCGCTGGGGCAACGAGTGGGACATCGCCGCGGCGGTGCTGGTGGCGAGCGAGGCCGGTGCGACCGTCAGCGACGCGCTGGGCGCGCCGATCCTGTTCAACAAGCCCGACCCCCGCGCTTATGGCGTGCTGGTGACCGTGCCCGGCATCCACGCTGCCTCGGTCAAGCACCTCGCCGGGCGCGCCCGCGCAGTGATCGGGTAAGGGCGCTCGGTCGAGGGCGCGACGAGCGGGGTCGGCTCGCGCCTCTTTTCCGCCTCAGCGCCGCTGATCGCGCCGCTGCATCGGGCGCCATCGGACTGCGACGCAGATCACCGTCGGCCAGAACAAGGTGTTGATCACGTCGGGGATTGTGTCCCACCAGCGCCATGAATGATAATGGAGCCGATCGAGCACCTCGTTGCCGAGCTCCGCCAGCGCCACCACTGTCAGCGGCACGAACGTGCCCAGCGAACGCCGCGTGACCAGTCGCGCCAGGATCAGCACCGCCATGCCGGCATGGATGTGAAGCACCGTGTCGCTGGTGCCGGTGCCGTCGCCGATCGCGTTGATCAGGCGCGCGTAGAGCGCGGGCACGTTGATCATTACCCGCGCCCTCGCCTCCGCCGCGTCAGCCCTGCTTCTGGCACGCGACGATCGCGGTCACCACGCTGATCGTCTCCTGCGGATCGCGCACGCGGACGCAGTCGACACCCGCCTCATGCGCGGGATAATCGTTGCCGCCCGGGAAGATCGCATCGCCGATAAAGAGCATCTCGGCGAGCTGGATACCGCTCTCCGATGCCAGCTTGCGCAGCCCATAGCCCTTGTCGACACCCTCGCGGGTGATGTCGATCGAGGTCGCCCCACCCATGTTGATCGCGAGCCCGGGGAGCCGCTGCCGCAGGTCCGCCTGGATCACCTTGCGCTTGGCGAAATCGGGATCCCAGGTCTCCTTGGCCTCGAGCGGCGCCTGCTGGCCGAGCGCGGAAAAGGTGATCTGGCTGCCGCGGTCCTCGATCCGCTCGCCCCAGGTCTGCTCGGGGACGAAGCCGGTGGCCTCCAGCGCCTCGCCAAAGGCCTCGATGATCCTGGCCTTCTCGGCATCACCGAACAATTCGGCGTAGACCGTCTTCCAGGCGGCATCGCGGTAGACGTACAATTTGGTGCCGGTCGTCGGCATCAACCACAGCCGCTCGCGATGGGCGCGCTCGGGCAGGCGGCTCGCCACCTGCTTTTCGAACTGCGGCCAGTCGCCGCCCGAGATCACCGCGACGTCGGCGACCGTCAGCAGATCCGCCAGCGTCTCGCCCATGTCGTCCTTGAGCGCCTGTTTGCTGAGCGCGAGGGTGCCGTCGAGATCGAAGGCGACGAGCTTCTTCATTCAATGTCTCCGCGGCAGAACAATCGTTTCGATGGCGTGCGCTACGCCATCCTCGTCGTTCGCGCGAGTCACCTCGTGCGCCGCTGCCTTCACCGCATCGGGCGCGTTGCCCATCGCGATCGCCACTCCGGCGCGACGCAGCATTGGCAGGTCATTGGCCTGGTCGCCGATCGCGGCGGTGTCCTCGAGCGCGATGCCGAGCGCCTGGCTGAGCGCGGCGATGCCGTCGCCCTTGTTGGCGCCCTTGGCGGTGACGTCGAGATAATAGACCTGCGATTGCGCCACCGTCGCGCGATCGCCGATCGCGGTGTGCACCCGCGCGTACAAGGCGTGGAGCATCGCCGCATCGTCGCTGACGAAGGTGAGCTTGTCGGCGCGTGCGAGCAGCGAAGTGAGATCGTGCGCCACCACCGGCTCCTGTGCCGAACTGCGCCGCTCGCTCCGCGTGTGCGCGCCGTCGGGATCGCTGGCGTACCAGCGATCGTCCGCGAACAGCCACGTGTCGACCTCGAACTCGGCGGCGATGGTGAGCGCCTCGCGCGCCACGTCTTCGGGCAGTGTCTCGTGGTGCACGATCGTCCCGTCACGACGGAAGACGATGCCGCCGTTGAACGCGGCGACATCACCGTCGAACCCGAGCTGGTCGAGCAGCGGACGGATGCCCGACATCGGCCGCGCGCTGATCACGGTGAAGGCGACGCCCTCCGCTTCCAGCCGGCGAACCGCCGCGATCGTGCCAGGGGTGAGGTTCTTGTCCTTGTCGACCAGCGTGCCGTCTACATCCGACACCAACAGACGGATCGCCATTATTGCGGGATCTCGACGTGGCCGCCAAAGCCGAACCGCATCGCCGACAGCGCCTTCTCGCCGAACGTATGCTCCACCCGGCTACGATAGCGCGCGAACAGCGCGGTGGTGAGGACGTTGACGGGCACCGCTTCCTCCATCGCGGCCTCGATGGTCCATTGCCCCTCGCCGGAATCGGCGACGTTGCCGCTGAACTTCTCGAGATGCGGGTCGCTCGCCAGCGCCTGTGCGGTGAGGTCGAGCAGCCAGGACGAGATCACGCTGCCACGGCGCCACACCTCGGCGATGTCGGCCAGATTGAGGTCGTAGCGCTCGTCCTCGGGCAGCTTTGCGGACGCCTTGCCCTTGAGCACGTCGAAGCCCTCGGCATAGGCCTGCATCAGCCCGTACTCGATACCGTTGTGGATCATCTTGACGAAGTGACCCGCGCCGGCGGGGCCGGCGTGGATGTAGCCGCGCTCGGCACGATCATCGATGCCCTCGGCGCGGCCGCGCGTGCGCTCGATCGTGCCGCTGCCGGGCGCGAGCGCGGAGAAGATCGGATCAAGGTCACGTACCACCTGGTCGGGGCCGCCGATCATCATGCAATAGCCGCGCTCGAGCCCCCATACGCCGCCCGAGGTGCCGACGTCGACATAGTCAACGCTCTTCTCGGCGAGCACCTTGGCGCGACGGATATCGTCCTTGTAGAAGCTGTTGCCGCCGTCGATCACGACCTCGCCCGGGCTTGCGCCGGCGGCGATCTGCTCGATGACGCCATCCGTCACCGCGCCATGCGGCAGCATCACCCACCAGATCGCGGCGGCACCGCCCTCCTGGCAACGCGCCCGGGCGTCCTCGAGCGAGGTCGCCGCGATCGCCCCGGCCTCCGCCAGCTTCGCCACCGCGTCGGTGTCGTGATCATAGGCGACGATCTCATGCCCCGCCTTCATCAGGCGGCGCGCCATGTTGCCGCCCATCCGGCCGAGGCCGATCATCACCAGTCGCATTCGTTTCCTCCTCGCTCGCCGTCGAATCGCGCGGCACGCCCGCTAGGTTCCGCGCCGCAACATGCCCCCGATCGCGCTAGAATGGGAAGGCATGTACGCGCAGCCCGGCATCCTGCTGGTATTCGGCACCCGGCCAGAGGCGATCAAGCTGGCACCGGTGATCGCCGCGCTGCGTCGCCGCGGCGAGCTCGCGGTGCGCGTTGTGGCCACCGGTCAGCAGCGCGAGCTGCTCGCGCAGACGCTGGCGGCGCTCGGGCTGGCGCCCGACATCGACCTGGACCTGATGCGCGCGGGTCAACCGCACCACCAGCTGCTCGGCACGTGCGTGGCAGCGCTCGGCGCGCTGATCGCGACCGAGCGACCGGCGCGGCTGGTGGTCCAGGGCGACACCACCAGCGCGCTCGCCGGTGCGCTGGCGGCCCATCTCGGCGGCGTGCCGATCGCGCACGTCGAAGCGGGGCTGCGCAGCGGCGACCTCGCCGCGCCATGGCCGGAGGAGGGATGGCGCAAGGCCATCACCGCGCTGGCCGACTGTCACTTCGCGCCGACCGCGACCGCGGCGGCCGCACTCGCCGCCGAGCAGGTGCCGATGCGCACGATCCACGTGACCGGAAACAGCGGGATCGACGCGCTGCTTTCGATGCGCGCGCACGCCGCGGCGAGTTCGGCGGTGCCGCCCGCGCTGGCGCGCTTTGCTACCGAAGTGGGTGAACGCCGCGTCGTGACCGTGACGGTGCACCGGCGCGAGAAAGACGAGGCAGCGATGGCACGGATGGCGCAGGCGCTCCGTGCGCTCGCAGGACGCGGTGACGTGGCAGTGGCGCTGCTCGCGCATCCGGCACCCCAGCCGCAAGCGCTGGCGGCGCTGCTCGCGCGCGAGCGCGGCATCACCGTGCTGCCCGCGCTCGACTATGCGGCGATGGTGCGGCTGCTGACGATGAGCCATCTCGTGCTCACTGACTCCGGTGGCCTGCAGGAGGAGGCGCCCGCGCTCGGCGTCCCCGTCCTCGTGCTGCGAGACACGACCGAGCGACCCGAGGGCATCGACGCCGGCTGCGCCGCGCTGGTCGGCACCGACCCGGCACGGATCGTGGCGGCGGCGGCGCGCTTGCTCGACGATCCCGTCGCGCATGCGGCGATGGCGGGCGCGCGCAATCCGTACGGCGATGGCTACGCCGGGGAGCGGATCGCCGCGATCCTGGGCCGTCTGCACGCGCGTTAACCGGCTCCTGCCTATCCCAATGCGTCGGCGACGATGGGCCACCCAAGCATTTCTGCGCTTGCGGCACGCCCCCGCCGCGGCGCACAGCAGGCGCGATGGCGAGGGGACGAGCGACGTGGACTGGCTGAGCACGCTCGCGGGCTTCCTCGTGGGCGCGATCGTGGGGCTCACCGGGGTCGGCGGCGGCTCGCTGATGTCGCCGGTGCTGATCCTGTTGTTCGGCGTCGCGCCCGCCACGGCGGTCGGCACCGATCTGTGGTTCGCCGCGATCACCAAGATGGTGGGCGGCACCGTCCACCACCGCCAGAACAACGCTGACTGGACGGTGGTGCGCAGACTCTGCCTCGGCAGCCTGCCCGCGGTGGCGCTCACCTTGTGGTGGCTGTGGAGCCATCACGAGCGTGCCGAAGGCGGCGGGCTGATCGTTCACCTGCTCGGCGCAACGCTCGTCGTTTCGGCGCTGCTCACCCCATTCCGAGCCGCGCTGGCGCGCCGCTTCGCGCGCCGCGACGGCGCGCGGACCGAGGCGCTGCTGCGCTACCAGCCGGTGCTCACCGTGACGGCGGGGGCGCTGCTCGGCGCGCTGATCACGTTGACCTCGGTGGGTGCGGGCGCGCTCGGGGCGACGCTGCTGCTGCTGCTCTATCCCTTCCGCCTCACCGCCAAGCGACTGGTCGGGACCGATATCGTCCATGCGGTGCCGGTCGCGCTGCTCGGCGGCATCGGTCATGCGCTGATCGGCAACATCGATCTGCGGCTGCTCGGGGCGCTGCTGCTCGGGTCCATCCCTGGCGTGATCCTCGGCGCGCGGCTGACCGACCGGCTGTCCGAGCGGATCGTCACCCCCGCGCTGGCGCTGGTGCTGCTGATCGTCGGCGCGCGACTGCTCGCCTGAGTTGCATCACGCGCGCCACGGCGAGGAGACGACCATCAGGCGCGCTCCCGCGCGGCTATCACCGAGTCGCGTAGCTGCGCGGCGCGCCGGCCATGGAGCAACCGCTCCCCCAGCGCCGCAGCACCAGCTCGGGGATGATGACCGCGACCGAGCGGCCCGACGTAGCGGCGTCGATCTTGACTAGGTCGAACAGCGGACCGCCGATCTCACATAAGGGCCCAGGCACCATCATCGGTTGCGGCACCGGCTCGCCGGCGCCGCGCAGTAAACCGATGGGGATGGCGCAGCACACGGGTCCGCGAGGGTCGCCGACGGCAGGACGACCGCGCAGGCGGAAGCGGGCGCCGGCATACCGCGATCCTGCGACCTTCACCGACGCCAACTCGGCGCCGCGCGAGCCGCCTCAGGCGAGGGCGAGGCCGACGTCGATGTTGCCGCGGGTGGCGTTCGAATAGGGGCAGATCTGGTGCGCGGTCTCGATCAGCCGCTGTGCGTCGGCGCGCTCGACGCCGGGCACGTCGACGAGCAGGTCGGCGGTGATGCCGAACCCGCCTTCCGACCGCGGTCCGATGCCGACGGTAGCGGTGACCTTGGTGTCGGCCGGTACCTTCACCTTGAGCTGCTGGCCCGCCACTTTGAGTGCGCCGAGGAAGCAGGCCGAATAGCCGGCCGCGAACAGCTGCTCCGGGTTGGCGCCGTCACCACCTACGCCGCCGAGTTCCTTGGGGGTGGACAAAGTCACCGCGAAATTGCCCTCGGTGGTGCGCGCCTCGCCGTCGCGACCGCCGGTGGCGAACGCGGAAGTGCGATATTTGACATCGACCGACATGTTGAACTCCTTATATGGTGCGGCATTCCTTACCGCGACAAAGGACTGCTATCAACCTGGCGCACGGTTGTCCAGCCGGATTTGTATCGCGATATATATTCGGTTAGAGGCAGGCGGAGGGAGAGAAAACGTGCCCGATCCGCTGCCGCTCGACCACCAGCTTTGCTTCTCGCTTTATGCTACCAGCATGGCGGTGGGGCGCGCCTACAAGCCGCTGCTCGACGAACTCGGCATCACCTATCCGCAATATCTCGTGCTGCACGCATTATGGGAGGAGGATGGCCGTAGTGTCGGCGCGATTGCCGAGCGGCTCGCGCTCGAGTCGAGCACGGTGACGCCGCTGGTCAAGCGGATGGAGGCTGCGGGCTTGGTGACGCGTCGGCGCAATCCGCTCGACGAGCGCCAGGTCCAGGTATTTCTTACCGCGGCGGGCACGGCGCTGCGCGAGCGGTGCGGCTGCCTGGCCGAGCGGCTGTTGGAACGATCGGGGCTGACGCTTGATCAGTTATCGACGCTCAACGCGCAGGTGCAGACACTTCGTGAGGCGTTGGCGGCGGCCGAGTAAGGACGGGCGCTAGCACTCGTCGTCGCTGAGGGCCGCAGCAATCCAATCGCGCACCACGCGAACCCGCGCCATCGTCGCCGCTTCGCCCTGCAAATCGCCGCCGGAGGGTGGCGGAGGCGCCGGGCTAGGCTCCTCGGGCGCGGCGCTCGCGGCGCGGTCGCGCCCCGTGCGTCGCTCGCGCGCGAGCAGCTGCTGCACCCCGCGGATCGTATAGCCTTCGTCCTGAAGCAGCGCAGCGATACGCTCGACCAGCGCCACGTCGGCGGGGCGATAATAGCGGCGGTTGCCCGCACGTGTGACGGGCCGAAGCTGCGGGAAGCGCTCCTCCCAGTAGCGCAGCACATGCGGGGCGACTCCCGTCGCCGCGGCGACCTCGCCGATCGTCCGAAAAGCGGCGGCGGATTTCTCGTCCGACGCCACGATCGTCAGCTGGCTCCCGCGATGCGGTCGCGCATCATCTGGCTGGCACGGAAGGTCAGCACCCGGCGCGGCGCGATCGGCACCTCCACCCCGGTCTTGGGATTGCGCCCGACGCGTTCGCCCTTGTCGCGCAGCACGAAGGTGCCGAAGCCCGAGATCTTGACGTTCTCGCCCCCGGCAAGCGCACCGCACATCTTCTCGAGGATCTGCTCGACCATACGTGCCGAGTCGGCGCGCGACAGACCGACGCGCCGATGCAGCGCTTCCGCCAGATCCGCGCGCGTGAGCGTGCCCACTTCCGTCATGACCGCGACCCCCTTCCCGAGTAAAAGACTGTCATTACGGTTTGTTATAGCGCAATCGTTTGCTTGTCGATCGATCCGACCGCCAGTCAGGGTCAGAAGCGTAGCACCGCGGCACCCCAGGTGAACCCGCCACCCATCGCCTCCAGCACGACGAGATGGCCCGGCTGGATCCGCCCGTCGCGCACCGCCTGGTCGAGCGCGAGCGGCACCGAGGCGGCCGAGGTGTTGGCATGCTGGTCTACCGTCACCACCACCTTACCGGCCGGCAGCGACAGTTTGCGCGCGGTGGCGTCGAGAATGCGCGCATTGGCCTGATGCGGGACAACCCAATCGACCGAGTCGGTCGGCAGCCCGGCGGCGACTAGCGTCTCCTCCATCACCGCGGCGAGATTGACGACCGCGTGACGGAACACCTCGCGTCCCTTCATCCGCAGCTTGCCCACCGTGCCGGTGGTCGACGGGCCGCCGTCGACGTAGAGCAGGTCGTTGTGGCGGCCGTCTGCGTGGAGCCGGGTCGCGAGAATGCCGCGCGCCGCGGGATCGGCGTTGTCGTCGGGCGAGTCGCGCCCCTCGAGCACGATCGCGCCGGCACCGTCACCGAACAGCACGCAGGTGGTACGGTCTTCCCAATCCAACAGCCGGCTGAACGTCTCGGCACCGATCACCAGCGCGCGGCGGTGCGCGCCGGCGCGGATCATGCTGTCCGCCACCTGCACCGCATAGAGGAAGCCGGAGCAAACCGCGGCGACATCGAACGCGACGCAATCGTTGATCCCCAGCATCGCCTGCACCTTGGTGGCGGTGGCGGGAAAGGTGTTGTCGGGCGTGGCGGTGGCCAGCACGATCAGGTCGATGTCCTGCGCGACGAGCCCGGCGGCGGCGATCGCGGCGGTGGCAGCATCGCGCGCCAGCGTCGCGGTGGTCTCGCCATCGCCTGCGATATGGCGAAAGCGAATCCCGGTGCGCTCGACGATCCACTCGTCCGACGTGTCGACCCGTTCGGCTAGCTCGGCATTGGAGACACGACGCGCCGGCAGCGCCGCGCCCGTCCCCGTCAGCACGGCACGGATCATGCGGCGGCTTTCGCTTCGAAGTGGCGCAGATCCTCCGCGATGCGGCGCGCGAGATCGGCCTTCACCATCTTGGCAGCATTGCCGATCGCCGTGGCCACCCCGCGCTCATTGGCGCCGCCGTGGCTCTTCAGCACCAGCCCGTTGAGCCCGAGGAAGACCGCGCCATTGTGGTTGTTCGGATCGAGATGGTCGCGCAGCAGCTCGGTCGCCGGGCGCGAGATCAGGAAGCCCAGCTTGGAGCGGACCGAGCTGGTGAAGGCGCGCTTGAGCAGGTCGCCGACGAAGCGTGCGGTGCCCTCGGCGGTCTTGAGCGCGATATTGCCCGAGAAACCGTCACAGACGATCACGTCATGCTCGCCGCGCGACAGCCGGTCACCCTCGACGAACCCGGTGAAGTTCATCGGCAGGTGCCCCGCGACGCGCAGCATCTGCGCGGCGTCACGGATCTCCTCGGTACCCTTCTGGTCCTCGCTGCCGATGTTGAGCAGCGCGACGCGCGGCGATTCGAGGTCGAGCGTGGTGCGCGCATAAGCGGCGCCCATCACCGCGAACTGGACGAGGTTGCGCGCATCGCATTCGGTGTTGGCGCCGAGGTCGAGCACCACCACGTCATTGTCGCCGAGCGTCGGCAGCAAAGCGGCGAGCGCAGGACGATCGATCCCCGGCATGGTGCGCAGCGACAGCTTCGCCATCGCCATCAGCGCGCCGGTATTGCCAGCGGAGACTGCAGCGCCGGCGCGACCTTGCTTTACCAAGTCGATCGCAACGCCCATCGAGGTGGTACGCGCGCGCCGGATCGCCTGGCTCGGCTTCTCGTCGCCCGCGATCACGTCCGGAGCGTGGACGATCTCGGAGTGCTGCGACAGGTTCGGGTGGCCCTTCAGCCCCTCCGCGATCGCCGCACCGTCGCCGACCAGCAGAAAGCTGACGTCGTCGAAGCGGCGGCGCGCGCGCGCCACCCCGGCCAGCATGACAGCCAACCCCTCGTCGCCGCCCATCGCATCGACGGCGATCCGGGACCTGTCGGACATCACTTAACCCAACTCCTGATGCTCGGCCGCGGCAGCACCGCGCTTAGGCGTCGACCGCGATGACCTCGCGACCGTTGTAGTGACCGCAGGCCGTGCAGAGATTGTGCGGACGCTTCAGCTCGCCGCAGTTCGGGCACTCCTGGAACGCCTCCACCGAGAGCGCGTCGTGCGCGCGGCGCATGCCGCGGCGGGAGGGGGAAGTCTTTCGCTTGGGGACGGCCATCGCGGCACCTTGATCTATCTAAGAGTTCGTAACAGCGACGAGCCGATGTCCGGGGCCGCGCGGCCGACGCGTTGGCCGGCCGCGGCGGACAGCCGGGCATCGGCTCGTATCGCGAAGCCCCGCGCCTATAGCGATTTCCGCCGCTGTTGCAAGTCGAGCCGGTCACGTCTGTCTCCGCTGGCATCAACGGGCGAGGCGGGCAATGGATGCTGCGGTGTTCCATACCCAAGTCCTGACGAACACCGACGAATCACCCGTCGAATGGCTGACCTCGTCCGCATCCGAGGCTAGGCCGAATCACCGTGCGATCACTGCGCCAGGACGCGGTCGCTCACGAACATGTTGTGCTGACGCTCGTGCGCGAAGGTGCTCGGCTGGCCGTGGCCGGGAATGAACGCGGTGGCGTCGCCGAGCGGCCACAGCTTGGTCGTGATCGACTCGATCAGCTGCGGGTAATTGCCCTGCGGCAGATCGGTGCGCCCGATCGAGTTCTGAAAGAGCACGTCGCCCACCTGCGCGAAGCGCGATGGCGCATGGTGAAAGATGACATGGCCGGCGGTGTGGCCGGGGGTGTGGTACACGTTGAGGGACAGGTCACCGACGCTCACCGTATCGCCCTCGACCAGCCATCGGTTCGGTTCGAATACGGTGCCCTCGACGCCCCATTGCCGGCCATCCTCGTCGAGCCGCGCCAGCCAGAAGCGATCGTCCTCATGCGGTCCCTCGATCGGGACACCGAGCGAGTCGGCGAGCGGCTTGGCCGCGCCGGCATGATCGATATGGCCGTGGGTCAGCAGAATCTTCTCCACGGTCACCCCGGCGCGCGCGATCGCCGCGGTGATCCGCGGGAGGTCGCCGCCGGGATCGACCACCGCGGCGCGCATCGTCGCGGTGCACCAGATCAACGTGCAATTCTGCTCGAGCGGGGTGACCGGGATGATCGCTGCGCGCAGCGGGGTGTCGCTCATGGCTCGCTCCTCGCGCGGGCCGAACCGCCGCGCGTGCCCCGCATAGCGGCGGCGCCGTGCATTGTCGAAGCCGGTGCGATCGCCGCCCCGGGCAGCGAATCGCCGATCTTTCCGCGACTTCGAGGCAATTTAACGCGGCAGAGCGACTTGCCGGCGCGGCGGCGCGCGGGCATCACCGCTGTTATGGTGCCCGAACCGCCTTTCGTGCTGCTCGACGATGCGCGACCCGGTGCGGGCACGGCGCGGCTCTATACGCAGCCGCGCCGCGTGCTCCGCGCCGAGACGATCGCGGCGGTCCCCGCCCTGCTGCGCGAGGCCGCGGCGGCGGAGGGCGATGTGGCGGGCTTTCTTTCCTACGATGCCGCCGCGGCGTTCGTGCCGCAAACGGGTGCGGTGCCGCGCGCGGCGCAAGCGCCGCCGCTGGCCTGGTTCGGCGTGTTTGACGGATGGCAGGATATCGCCGATGTGACTGCGCTGCTCCCCGAGGCGGCGGCGAGCTGGGTCGGCGTGCCCGAGCCCGCGCTCGATCGCGAGGATTATGCCGCGATGTTCGCGCAGGCGCAGGCGCTGATCGCGGCGGGTGACCTGTACCAGCTCAATCTTACCTTTCGCGCGCGGGTCCCCTTCCTCGGTGATCCGCTCGCGTTGTACGCCCGGTTGCGCCCGCAGGCGCGCGCCGGCTGGAGCGCGATCGTCGCGACCGGCGAGCACACCATCTTGTCCTTCTCGCCCGAGCTGTTCGTCGCCGTCGACGGCACGCGGCTGACGTGCCGTCCGATGAAAGGCACGGCGCGCCGCGACGCGGATCCCGCCGCGGACGCGGCGGCGGCACGGCAGCTGGCCGCGGACGACAAGCAGCGCGCCGAGAATCTCATGATCGTCGACCTGATGCGCAACGATCTCGCGCGCGTCGCGGTGGCGGGCAGCGTCACGGTGCCCGAGCTGTTCGCGGTGGAGACCTACCCCAGCGTCCACCAGCTCACCTCCACCGTTACTGCCGCGCTGGCGCCGGGGCAGGACGCCGCGGACGTGCTTGCCGCGCTGTTCCCGTGCGGCTCGATCACCGGTGCGCCCAAGCGCCGTGCGATACAGGCGATCGCCGCGATCGAGCGTGATGCGCGCGACGTCTACACCGGCGCGATCGGTCGGATCGATGCGGCCGGCGACGCGCAGTTCAACGTCGCGATCCGCACGCTGACGATCGCGCCGGGTGCGGCGACTGCGACGCTGGGCGTAGGGGGCGGCATCGTCGCCGACTCGAACGTCGACTCGGAGTGGGACGAGGCGCTGGCCAAGGCGGCGTTCGTGGCGCGCGCGGCGGCCACGCCCGATCTGATCGAGACGATCGCCTTTGACCCGCTCGACGGGCTGCTGCTGGTCGACCGCCATCTCGCGCGGATGAAGACGAGCGCGAGCGCTCTCGGCTTCACCTTCGATCGCCACGCGACGCGCAACGAGCTGCAGGCCGCGACCTTCCGGCTGCGCGAGCGCGCGCGGGTGCGGCTGGTGCTGGCGCCGTCGGGCGCGGTGGCGATCGAGGTCACCCCGCCACCGCCGCCCGCGCGCGCCGCGTTGCGGGTGGCGCTTGCGACGCTGCCGGTGTCCCCGGCCGACTGGCGCCTGCGCCACAAGACGAGCGATCGCGCCTTCTACGACGCCGCGCGCCGCGCCGCGGGCCTGGACGAGGTGGTGTTCGTCGATCCGGTTGGCCAACTGACCGAGGGCAGCTTCACCAATGTGTTCGTCGCGCGCGGCGGTGTCCTGGTGACGCCGCGCGCCGGCGCGCTGCTGCCCGGCGTGCTGCGCGGCGAGCTGCTCGAGCAGGGCCGGGCGGTGGAGGGCGATCTCGCGCCGGGTGATCTGGCGGACGGGTTTCTGCTGGGCAACGCGTTGCGCGGGTTGATGCCGGCACAGCTCGCGGTTGCATGATGCGGACGCGCGTCGCATAGGCACGCGCGCTTCCTCACTGAAGGCGCCCGCTCATGCACACCTCCGCCGCGCTCGACCGCATCAATCCCTCGCCGACGCTGGCGATCACCAGCCGCGTGCTGGAGCTGAAGCGCGCCGGGGTCGACGTGATCGGGCTGGGCGCCGGCGAGCCCGATTTCGACACGCCCGACTTCGTGAAGGAGGCCGCGATCGCGGCGATCCGCGCGGGCAAGACCAAATACACCAACGTCGATGGCACCGCCGAGCTGAAGGAGGCGATCGTCGCCAAGTTCAAGCGTGACAACGCGCTGGACTACACGCCCGCGCAGATCAGCGTGAACGTCGGCGGCAAGCACACCTTGTTCAACGCCTTGGTGGCGACGCTCGACGCCGGCGACGAGGTGATCGTGCCCGCGCCTTATTGGGTGAGCTACCCCGATGTGGTGCAGTTCGCCGGCGCCACCCCGGTGATCGTCGCGGCGGGCGCGGACGTCGGCTACAAGCTCACGCCCGAGATGCTCGAGGCCGCAATTACGCCGCGGACCAAGTGGGTCATCCTCAACTCACCGTCCAATCCCACCGGCGCTGCCTATACGGTGGACGAGCTCAAGGCGCTGGGTGAGGTGTTCGAGCGCCATCCGCACGTGTGGATCTTTGCGGACGATATGTACGAGCATATCGTCTACGACGACTTCCGCTTCGCCACGATCGCCGAGGTGTGCCCGTCGCTGTACGAGCGGACGCTGACCGTCAACGGCTGTTCCAAGGCCTATGCGATGACCGGTTGGCGGATCGGCTTTGCCGGCGGCGCGCCTTGGCTGATCAAGGCGATGAGCAAGCTGCAGTCGCAATCGACCAGCAACCCTTGCTCGATCGCGCAGGCCGCGGCGGTGGCCGCACTGACCGGGGACCAGTCGTTCCTCAAGGAGCGCGCTGCCGCGTTCCAGACGCGGCGCGACCTGGTGGTCGGCATGCTCAACGCGACTCCGGGCATTACCTGCCCCAAGCCCGAGGGTGCCTTTTACGTCTATCCTGACGTGAGCGGCGTGATCGGCAAGTCGACGCCGGCGGGCAAGCGGATCGACACCGACAGCGACTTCGTCAGCTATCTGCTCGACGACGCCAAGGTGGCGGCGGTGCAGGGCGTCGCCTTTGGTGTCTCGCCCGCGATGCGGATCAGCTACGCCACGTCGGAGGCATTGCTGACCGAGGCGTGCCACCGCATCCAGGAGGCGTGCACCGCGCTGCGCTGAATGGCCTGACTGCGACGCTTGGAAACGATTCTGTTCCAACGTTGACATATCTGCGTGTGGGTCGCGCGCCTATATGGGCGGCGGATGAACGCGCCGCCCAGCGACGGTTCACGCACCGAGACCTATTCCCAGCCCCGCGGCGCCGCAATGCGTCGCGCCGCTACCGGAGCCAGCCGCGCGAGCGGCATGAGACGAGAGTAACGCCATGACCCGACTGATCACCTCCAGCTTCGCGCGCCGCTTCGCCGGCGGCTTTCTGATCGGTGCGGCAGCGATGCTCGGTATTCATGCAAGCCAGGCCGAGACGCCGGTCCGCGCTGACGCAGCGACTCACGGGGCACGCTGAGTCAAGGCCGCGGGACGGCGGCGATCACCGATGGTCGTGGCGTCACTTGCTTGGCGCCCCCTCCCTTCACCAAGCGCAGCGGCTTGCCAAAGGTGCGTCTCGCGCCAGCATAGCGGCGGTCGAGCATAAGTGCCGGCGGCTGGCACACCCGCGCTGATCCATGTTGCCGCGGGCGCTGGCGCACCCCATTTCTCCACCATGAGTACCATCAACCTCCGCTCGCTCGCGGCGCTCGCGCTTGCCCTCGTCCCGCTCGCCGGCTGCGGTTCGGCGCAGGCGGAGCGCGCGGTGCCGATCCCCGCCGCGGCGCGCGACGTCGCGCCTACCGCAAACCTGCAGACCGCGGTGCTCGCGGGCGGGTGCTTCTGGGGAATGGAGGCGGTGTTCCAGCAGGTGCGCGGTGTGCGCGACGTCACCGCGGGCTATGCCGGCGGCACCGCCGCGACCGCCAACTACCGCGACGTCAGCAGCGAAACGACGCGTCATGCCGAGGCGATCCGGATTCGCTTCGATCCGCGGCAGGTGAGCTATGCGACCCTGCTGCGTGTCTATTTCTCGGTGGCGCATGATCCGACCCAGGTGAACCGCCAGACCCCCGACGTGGGCACCAGCTATCGCTCCGCGATCTTCGTACAGACGCCCGAGCAGCGCGCGGTCGCTGCCGCCTATATCGCGCAGCTCGGCGCCGCGCACGCGTTCGCGCGACCGATCGCGACCAAGGTAGAAAGCGGCGCCTTCTATCCGGCCGAGCCGGAGCATCAGGACTTTTTCCAGCGCAACCCGTACCATCCGTATATCATGCGCTGGGACAAGCCCAAGGTGGCAGCGTTCCGCGCCGGCTTCCCGCGACTGGCGAGCTGAACCGGGCTGGACGCGCTCAGATTTCGCCGACGAACGCCACCCCGGGGGCGTACGCCGCCGCGCCGAAGGGGGCCAGTCGACCGTCATCACCGACGCGGAAGCAGTCGATCGTGCCGCTGCGCTGGTTGGCGACGAGCAGCCGGCGGTCGCTGTCGAGCAGGCCAATGTGGCGCGGCCATCGTCCGCCGCACGCAATGTGCTGTAGCGCCGTGAGCGCGCCGTCCGCGCCGATCGCGAACACCGCCACGCTGTCGGCGCCGCGATTGGAGGCGTAGAGCCAGCGCCCGCGCGGATCGATCGCGATCGCGCCTGCCTGGCTCTTTCCGGTGAAGTCCGCGGGCAGTGTTGCATGGCGCGCGATCGCGGTGAAGCGGGCGTCCGCGCTCCGGCGCAGCACCGTTACGCTGTTGTCGAGCTCGGCGACCAGATAGGCGAGCGGCAGCCGCGGGTGGAGGGCGAGGTGACGCGGCCCGCTCCCCGCCGCCGCGCGATAGGCCAGCCGGGTCTCGCCCAAGCGTGTGCCGCCTGCGAGCCGGTGCGCGAAGATCGCGTCGGCGCCGAGATCGACCGACCAGAGCCACTGGCGATCGGGGCTGAACCCGACCCAATGCGCGTGCGGTCCGGATTGCCGCTCCGTGTCGGGGCCGCTACCGCGATGCGCCACCATTTGGGCCTCACCGCGTGGAACGCCCGTCCGCGTGTCGAGCGCGATTAGCGCAACGCTGCCGCTGCTGTAATTGGCGACCGCGAGCGCGCCGCCGTCGGCGCTCAACGCGAGGTGGCAGGGATCCGCACCTCCGGAGGACAGAAGCGCCAGCCGCTGCCACGCGCTTCTGCCCGGTCGGAACACCGCGACATGGCCGTCGCTACCCTCCTGCACGAGATAGTGCAGCCCCAGTCGCGGGTGGCGGACCGCGAACGATGCATCCGGCGCCGCCGCGACCGGCGGGTGTGCGTGCCACGCGCCGCGCGCGGGCGCATAGTCGAGCGGCAACAGCCCAGCGCCGCCCTCGTTGTTGTAAGCGCCCGCGAAGAGCGCGCGCGTCGTCGGCGCGGCGCGCACGCTCGTCGGCAGCGCGGTGGCGCCGAGCGCCGCGATCAGCGTGCGGCGGGTCAGGCGGTCGTCGATCATCATCGTCTCCGGTAGGCGGCGGCGCTCAATCCGGGTCGCGGCCGGCCAGCGAGGCGAGGCAGCGTGTCAGCGCGGGCATGGTCAGTGGCTTGTGCAGATGCGGAACGTCGCCATAGGCCGGGTCGCGATCTTCCGCATCATAGCCGCTCGCGAACGCGAACGGTATCGCCGCGTGGCGCAGCGCGGCGGCAACCGGATAGGCCTTCTCGCCCGCGAGGTTGAGGTCGAGCACCGCCACGTCGGGCGTCGCCCCGTCCGCGAGCACGGCGAGTGCGGCAGCGACCGAGGGCGCCACCGCCACCACGATCGCGCCGTCGCGGACGAGCGCCCGCTCGAGCTGGCGCGCGAGCAGATATTCGTCCTCCACCACCAGCACGCGCAGCCCGGTGAGAACGCTCACGCCGCCGCGTCCTTCGCCAGCGTGTGCGAGAGCGGCAGTACCATCGCGCAGCGCACACCGTCAGGAGTGAGCGCATAATCGACAGTGGCCTCGAGCTGATAGGGCACCGCCCGCTCGATCAGGTCGCGCCCCTGGCCGACGCGCGGCGGCGAGTCGGCGGTCGCGCGCATCACCACGCCGCGCTCCTCCCAGTCGAAGCGCAGTCGCGGGCGCTCGCCGGGTGCGGGCGGCAACAGTGCCCAGCGTACCGACAGCGTCGCGCCGGGCTGGCTCAACGCGCCATATTTCAGCGAATTGGTGATCAGCTCGTGCAGCGCCAGCGCGAGCGTCTGGATCCCGCCCGAGCGCAGCGGGATGCCGCGCGGCCCCGCCAGCGACACCCGCGAGTCGTCGTCCGGCAGCGCGCCGAAGGCGGCGAGCTCGGAGCGCAGCAGCTGGTCGAAGCCGACCCGCTCCAGTCCCTCGATCCGCGACAGCAGCTGCTGCACGCGCGACAGCGCGTCGATCCGCGCGGAGAAGGCGCGCTCGAAATCGGCGAGGCTATCGCTCGCCTCAAGTGTGCTCTCCGCCACCGCCTGGATCACGCCCATGAGGTTGCGGGTACGGTGCTGCAGCTCGCCCACCAGCATCTGGAGCCGGGCCGCGGTGTCGCGCTCCTCGGTGACGTCCTGCGCGATGCCGCCGACATGGCTGATCCGCCCGTCCGGCTCGCGCAGCGGGAAGGCTGTGTTCTTGAGCCAGCGCACCTTGCCACTGCCCGGGATGCGGGCGCGGAAGTCGTGCGTGACGCGCTCGCCGCGGCGGACCCGGTCCAGCGTCGCCGCCGCCAATGCGCGATCCTCGGCAACGATCGCGGCGGACCAGTCGAAGGCGAGCGGCGCGCCGCGTCCGCTCGTCGCCGCGACGCCGTACAATTTGCGCAAGGCCGGGCTGAGATAGGCGAAATTGGCGCGGTCGAGGTTGTACAGCCACAGCACGTCGGACGAGGCTTCGGCGAACTCGCGGAAGCGCGCCTCGCTCGCGCGCAGCGCCGCCTCGACGCGGTCGCGCTCGGTGGTTTCCTCCACCACCGCGCCGAGCCCGACGATCGCATCGCCGTTGCGGATCGGGAAGAAATGCTCGCGCCAGCTGCGCTCCTTGTCGGTGTTGGCAGGGGTGCCGCCATGCACTTCCACGTCGAACCACGGCTCGCCGGTGGCGATGATCGCGCGCCAGCGCTCCTCCAGCGCGTCAATCCCGCCGATCTCGGGCAGCAGCTCGCGCGGGGTATGACCGAGATGCGCCTCTGGCGGGAGGCCGTTCATCTGCGCCAAGCTCGCGTTGACGCGGACGAAGCGCAACTCGCGGTCCCACAGTCCGAGCCCGAACGGCGCAGCGTCGAACAACGCGTCCAGCGCGGCAGCGGCGGTGGGCACCGGCACGGTCGCGTCGCCCGCGGGCGCAAGCGACTCGACCACCGCGGCGCGCAGCGCGGGTGACCAATGCTCCGCCGCGCCGAGCGGCGTGGCCGACCAGTCGAAAGCGCCGATGACGGCGTCCACGGGCGCGGGAGGGTCGGGGGCGTGCATGCGGCAACCTGCTGGTTTCGCCCAACGAATAGCATGTCCGGGGCGGCTGCCAAGAGGACCGAAGCGGACCGGCTTGACCGCGCCAGCGGCGCCCTGCACCTCAGGCGCCATGATGCGCTCGTCACTCCCGCCCGCCCGCCGCTCCATCGCGCTCGCTCTGGCCCCCGCGCTGCTGTCCCCGTCAGGCGCCGTGCGGGCGCAACAACCGCCGAGTGCGGGCGCGCGCACCGATACGATGGCGAACGAGCAGGTCGCCAGCTACGATTGGGTCCGCCCCGAAGCCGATTACGTCCGCCGCACCGCCATGGTGCCGATGCGCGACGGCACACGGCTGTACACCGTGATCGTCTATCGCAAGGGCGTCACCGACGCGCCGATCCTGCTCAGCCGCACGCCCTATGATGCGGACAAGGCGACCAGCCGCAACCGCAGCCAGCATATCGAGGAGATCCTGCCCGTCGCCGACGCCGAGTTCGTCGATGATGGCTATATCCGCGTCTACCAGGACGTGCGCGGGCTGGGGAAGTCCGAGGGCGATTATGTGATGAACCGCCCGCTGCGCGGCCCGCTCAACGCGACCAAGGTCGATCACGCCACCGACGCTTATGACACGATCGATTGGCTGGTGAAGAACGTGCGGGAGGGCAACGGCAAGGTGGGTATCACCGGCTCGTCCTATCTCGGCTTCACGTCGCTGATGGCGCTGATCGACCCGCATCCCGCGCTGAAGGCGGCGGTGCCGCAGAGCCCGATGGTCGACGGCTGGATGGGCGACGACTGGTTCCACAACGGCGCGTTCCGCACCTTCGGCTTCGATTATGATCTTGGGCAGACGGTCAAGTCGGGCGGCGGCGCGGTGCCCAAGGGGGGCGGTGACGAATATGCGGCCTATCTCGCGGCGGGCTCGGCGGGCGATTACGCGCGCCACTACGGGCTGCTCGACTTGCCGGTGGTGCGCAAGGTGCTCGAACATCCGAGCTATGACGCCTGGTGGCAGGGCCAGGCGGTCGACAAGCTGCTCGGCGCGCGCAAGCTGACGGTCCCGACGATGCTGGTGGTCGGTCAATGGGACCAGGAAGACAGTTACGGCGCACCCGCGGTGTATCACGCGCTCACGGGGCAGGACCGTAACAACAGCCTCGTCAGTCTGGTGATCGGGCCGTGGCGTCACTCGCAGGTCAATTACGAGGCGCGCGAGCTCGGGCCGCTCAAGTGGGAGGGCGACACCGGCAGGCAGTTCCGCACGCGCTGGATGAAGCCGTTCCTCGACTGCCATCTCAAGACTCACCCGGCGCCGTGCGACACGCCACCGGTGCTCACTTATGCCACCGGGGCGGATCGTTGGGAGGTGTCGCAGCGCTGGCCGGCGGGGCAGTACAGGCCGCTCTATCTCGCCGGCGGCGCATCGCTGTCGTGGGAGAAGCCGCGCGCGGGCAGCGACAGCTATGTGTCCGATCCGGGCAAGCCGGTGCCGATGCTGCCGCGTCCGATCCACATGCAGGGCGAGGAATGGCGCACGTGGCTGGTGCACGACCAACGCTTCGTCGACGGTCGTCCTGACGTGCTGAGCTATACCGGCGCCACGCTGGATCGCCCGGTGCATATCAAGGGTGCGCCCAAGGTCGACCTGCGCGCCGCCACCAGCGGGCGCGACGGCGACTTCGTGGTCAAGCTGATCGACGTGTATCCCGAGGAGAATAGCGCCGACCCGGTGATGGCGGGATATCAGCTCGCGCTCGGGATCGAGATCTTCCGCGGGCGCTACGTCAGCGGCTTCGCCACGCCGGCGGCGCTGACGCCGGGCAAGACCTATACGTTCGGCTGGTCGCTGCCGAACGTCGATCACGTCTTCCTGCCGGGGCACCGCATCATGGTGCAGGTCCAGTCGTCGCTTTTCCCGCTGTACGACCGGAACCCGCAATCCTGGGTGCCGTCGATCATGCACGCCACACCGCGGGATTACGTGAAGGCGACGCAGACGGTCCGCTGGGGCGGCGATGCGGCGAGCGCGATCTGGCTGCCGATCGCGGCGGACGCGCCGAGCGGAACGGCGAGCGCGGCCGCGGCGAACTGAGCGCCGCGGCCGCCCGCGAGGTCAGGCCTTGCCGCGCAGCGTGTTGAGCACGGCGAGCGCGGCCACGCCGACGAAGGCCGCGCTGGTCCACGGCCGCTCCTTGGCGAAGCCGCGTGCCTTTTCGGTGAGCGGCGCATCGCCGCCGAAGTGGGTCTTGAACGAGTCGGTGAGCGCGGTCTTCTTGTTCGACTTGGTGGCGGTATCGGCCATGCTCTATCTCCTGCTGGATGCGGGGACACAACGAACGAAGGCCGCGGCGGTGCCGTGATGCGCGTCAAGGAGGCGAGGCCGGCCGCGGCTTGTCCTCCTTCGACAATCGCGGACACGTTCCAGGGTCCACCATCCCGCGCACCCATGGCCGGCGAGCGCGCGAAGCAGTGAATCCCGGCCCAGGTCCGGGGTGACGGAGAAAGCGGTCGGGAGCTCCCTTGGCTTACTTCAGCCGCAGCGGCGGAGAATAATCGGTCATCGTCATGAACACGCTGTCGACCTTGGCGACCAGCTTGCCGTTGGCCTCGCTCGCGCTGGCGACGCGCTGCCACTCGGGGTCGGCCACGAACGCCTTCCAGTCGGCATCGCGCGCGGCGCGATCCGGATAGGCGAGGATGTAGACGACGCGACCCTCGGGATAGTCGGCGCTGGGCAGCTCGTTCCAATAGGCCACGTTGGTCATGCCGTGGCGTTTGAAGATGCCGAGCGTGTGCTCGCGAAAGCGTGTGTTGAGCGCGGCCGCTTTGCCCGGCGCGGGATAATAGGTCCGCAGCTCGTACAAGGCGGCGCGCGGCTCGAGCGCCGTCTTGGGGGCGGCGGCGGTGAGCGCCAGCGGTGCGAGCGCGGCGAGAGCGAGGGCGAGCAGGGCAGAACGCATGCGGCAGATCTCCGATTAGGGAGCGCGCAGGCTGCGCCGGATCGCGCCAAGACGCCAGTGACTCGGATCAATCACGCGTCAGCCGTGCGCGCGGACCACCGCGCGGGTCACGTCCCCCATCAGCCGCAGCCGCGTGCCGAGCGGCGCGCGGGTGCGAGCGATCAGCACCGCCACGGCATAGCGATGCCCGTCGGGGGCGGTGAGCAGGCCGACGTCGTTCGTGCCGGTCGCGAGCGCGCCCAGCTCCTGCCCGGTGCCGGTCTTGTGCGCCAGCGTCCAGCCGCGCGCCAGTCCCGAGCGCAGCCGCAGCGGACCGGTGCGGCTCGCACGCATCAGCGCGAGCATGCGAGCGGTGGAGGCGCGACTCAGCAGCCGCCCCTGCGCGAGTCGCGCCAGCCCGAGCGTCACACCGTCGGCCGAAGCGCCGTCGGGCGGGCTCGCGATATAGCGTTCCAGCGCGCGACGACGGGCGGCGAGACTGAGCCGCGCCCGCGCGCGCAGGAAGCCTTCGCCCCCCGCCCAGGAGGAGCGCCACGTCAGCCCGGCGGTGCGCGCTTGCAGCAGCCGCTCGCCCGGCCCGAAGGTGACGCCCGCGATCCCCTTGCGGGCGAGCGTGCGGCGCACCGCGGCGGGTCCGCCGACCTGGCGCAGCAGCACATCGTTGCAGGTATTGTCGCTCCGCGTCAGCGCGCATTCGAGCAGCTTCGCCACGGTGAGGCGGAGCCCGCCGGCGCCGACGCGCGCGCGGATCGGCTGGTGAAACAGGGTGAGGTCGCCACGCCGCACCGTCACGGCCTTGCCGAGCGTGAGCGTGCCGCGATCGACTGCGTCGAAGACGGCGAGCGCGACCCATAATTTGCTGACGCTCTGCTGCGGGCGCCGCACCCCGCCGCGCCAGGCGACGGTCCAGCCCCGTTCGACGTCGCGCACCGAAATGCCGACCTCTCCGGGGAAGCGCTGGCCGAGCGCCGCGACCGCATTGAGCAGCCGCGCCGGCGGCTGCGGCCGTACCGCGCCGCGGTCACGGGCTGCGGCGGAGGTCGCGAGCAGCGCGGCGGCGAGCAGGGGAGCGATCAGGCGGTGGGAAAACATGCGTCGGCCGATCTCTCTCTCATGATCAAGGCGCCTTGCCGCGACGGGTAAGACGCCGGCGCCTTCTCCTCGTCATCCCGGCCCCGAGCCGGGATCCATGCTTGCGCGAGCATATCGGCCGCGGCTCACGCGGCACCATGGATGCCGGGTCAAGCTCGGCATGACGAGCATGAGGGCGGCGCTCGCGCAAGAACGCCGTCTCCCTGTAGCCGCGACACACGAGAAAGAAAGCGCGCACCGCCCCACGACGGTCGACGCGACGCGGCAGCAGCGCTGGCCTATTGCCTACGCTGTCGCGTCATGCCACCCCCGCATCATACCAAAAGTTACTATTTCGCTGGAGACGATCCCTTGACCCTGAAGAGTGTGCTGCTGGCAGCCTCTGCCGGCCTCGTCCTCGCCGCCCCGGCGCTGGGGCGCGGCGAGCAAGCCGCTACCGCGCCGGCCGCCGCCCCGGCGCCCGACGCCGACGCGACCCGATATGGCGACTGGGGCTTCGATCTCACCGGCATGGACCGCAGCGTGCGGCCGGGCGACGACTGGTTCCGCTTCGTCAACGGCGCCTGGGTCGCGCGGACGGAGATCCCGGCGGACCGCTCCTCTTATGGCGCCTTCGCGGTGCTGCGCGAACTGTCCGAGCAGCGGCTCCGCGCGCTAATCACCGGCTACTCCGCCGACGACGCCGGGCACCCGGACCGCGCGAAGGCGGCGCTGCTCTACGCCGGCTTCATGGACTCCGCAGCCGCCGAGCGCATCGATGCCGCGCCGCTGGCCGAGCGGCTGCGCCCGATCGCTGCCGCCACGGGCAAGGACGATATCGCGCGGCTGATGGGCCGGTCGGTCGGCGGTTTCGGGGCGAGCTTCGTCAGCGCCGGGGTGAGCGACGATGCCAAGCGCCCCGACGTCTACGCGCTCTATCTGCGCCAGTCCGGGCTGGGGCTGGGCGACCGTGAACTGTACCTCGACCCCAAGTTCGCGCCGCAGGTGGCGCGCTATCGCCAGTATGTCGCGCAGATGCTGACGATGGCGAGCTGGCCCGACGCGGCCGCGGCGGCGGAGCGGGTGGTCGACATGGAGATCAAGCTCGCGCAGGCGCACTGGACGCGAGCCGAGAGCCGCAACCGCGACAAGACCTACAATCCGATGACGCTGGCCGACCTGAAGGCGCAGGCGCCCGGCTTCCCGTGGGACGCTTATTGGCAGGCGGCAGGGCTCGGCGCCGCGGACCGCGCGATCGTCGCGCAGAACACCGCTTTCCCCAAGATCGCGGCGCTGTTCGCCGCGACCGACCTCGCCACGCTCAAGGCCTGGGCGGCGTTCCGCACCGCCGACGATGTCGCGCCGTTGCTGTCGCGCCGCTTCGTCGACGCGGAGTTCGACTTCCGCTCCAAGTTCCTCAACGGCCAGCCGCAGCAGCGCGAGCGCTGGAAGCGCGCGGTGGCCTTGACCGAGAAGGCGATCGGCGAGGGCATCGGCCGCGACTATGTCGCGCTCTACTTCCCGCCCGAGTCGAAGGCGAAGATGGACACGTTGGTCGGCAACCTGCGAGTCGCGCTCGCGGGGCGGATCAGGAACCTCGCCTGGATGAGCCCCGCCACCAAGACGCAGGCGCTCGACAAGCTGCAGGGCTTCACCGTCAAGGTCGGCTATCCCTCTAAGTGGCGCGACTATAGCGGGCTGGAGGTGCGCGCGGGCGATCTCGTCGGCAATGCCGAGCGCGCGACCCGGTTCGAGTGGGACTATGATCGCGCGCGTATCGCGCGACCGGTCGACAAGGCCGAGTGGGGCATGACGCCGCAGACCGTCAACGCCTATTACAGCTCGGTGAAGAACGAGATCGTCTTCCCCGCGGCGATCCTCCAGCCACCCTTCTTCGACCCGCAGGCTGACGACGCGATCAACTATGGCGGCATCGGCGGTGTGATCGGGCACGAGATCAGCCACGGCTTTGACGACCAGGGCCGCAAGTCGGACGGGCGCGGCGTGCTGCGCGACTGGTGGACCGCCGAGGACGCGACCAAGTTCGAGGCGCAGGCGGCGCGGCTCGGCGCGCAATACGAGGCCTATAGCTTCCCCGGGCTGCCCGGCGTGCACATCAACGGGCGCGCCTCGATGGGCGAGAATATCGGCGACCTCGGAGGCGTGCTGATCTCACTCGACGCCTACCACGCCTCGCTCGGCGGCAAGCGCGCGCCGGTGATCGATGGCTTCACCGGCGACCAGCGCTTCTTCCTCGGCTGGGGGCAGGTGTGGCGCACGTTGTTCCGCGACGAGGCGCTGCGTCAGCAACTGGTCAGCGACCCGCACTCGCCGGGGCAGATCCGCGCGGTCAACCCGTTGCGCAACGTCGACGCCTGGTATGCGGCGTGGAAGATCGACCCGTCGCAGAAGCAATATGTTGCGCCGAAGGATCGCGTGCGGATCTGGTGAGGGGGAAGGTCGCTACCTGACGCTGAGGAAGGTGGAACGCAGACGCCTCCCTCCATCCTCCGTCATCCCGGACGTGTTCCGGGATCCACGGTGCCCTGCGTCTCGCAGGCGTTGCTCTCGCGGACGGGTGGATCCCGGACCAGGTCCGGGATGACGGTAGAAGAGAGGAGCGGGGCCTTCACCGTCCGCACGTCACCGTCGCCGGCGCGACGGCGCGCACGTCGCACCGCGGGCGGCCGGCGACGCTGACCTGCGCGCCCTGGATCGCCACTACGGTCGCCGCCTGTGACGCCGCGGCGCGCACGATCGAATCGCCCGCGCCGCGCACCGTCAGCCGTTGCGTCGCCAGCGCGCCCGCCTCGATCGTGCCGATGCCGTTGGCGATCAGCGTCGCATCGGGCGCGCGGCCGGCCAGGGTGATCGTCGCGTCGCCCGCCAGCGTCGCGTGGAGCGCCGCCGTTTCCACCGCGGCGACGTCGATCGACCCCGCCGCGGCCGACAGCTCGACCCGCTGGCCGCGCATCGTCGCGATCGCCACGTGCGCCGCGGCGTAGACCGCGACTCCGGCGAGCCGCGGCGCGACCACCGTCACCACCGCGCCAGCGCTCGCCGCGCCGCCGCGCACCACCAGCGTGCCCCCGCTCGCCTCGACCTTGAGCGTGTCGAACGCCGCCGGATCGGCCGCGCTCGCGCAGACGTCGGTACCCCCACCGCCAGGCGCGGCGGCGATCACGCGCACCGTCGCCGGCGTCTCCACTCGCAGCCGCTCTACCGTGGCGACCGGCCAGCGCCGCTCGGCCGCGCTCGCGGGAACGGCGGCGAGGACGAGCGGCGTGGCGGCGAGGATCAGCCGCCGCACCGCACGCTACCCGAGCCCATCTTGCGCACCGAGCAGCGCGCGCGGGCGCCGAGATCGACGTTGCCGGAGCCCATCGCCATGACGTCCGCCTGGCCGTCGACGGTGACGCGCACGTCACCCGCGCCCATCACCTTGATGTCAGCGGCCTTGGCGACCAGTCGCTCGCCCGCGACATCGCCCGAGCCGGCCACCGAGACATCCAGCCGGCCGCTCGTGCCCGCGAGCGTGACGTTCCCCGAGCCGGCGATCGAAACGCCGAGCTGGCCCGTCACCCCGCTGAGCGCGGCGTCACCTGAACCGGCAACCGTGAGATCCGCCGTCTCCGCGTGCAGCGCGGCGACGGTGAGATTACCCGAGCCGGCGAGCCTGGCCCTGAACGCTCCCGCGTCGACCCGGTCGATCGCGAGATTGCCCGAGCCCGCCAGCGTCGCGCCCGTGATCGCGGGCATGGTCACCAGCACGCGCGCATGGCCGCGCGAGCGGCCGTTGCGTCGCGAGACGCGGAGCATGCTCCCCTCGCGCGTGATCTTGAGCGTGTCGAGCGCGTCGACATCGCCCTCCGCGGTGACGGCGAAGCCGCTACCAATGTGCACGCTGACATCATCGCTGCCCGCCAACTCGACCATATCGAAGTTCGCCGCCTGATAGCTGCGCTGGTTGCCGCTGCCGCTGCCAGGGAGGCCGGGCTTGTCGTCGGTGTCCACGGTGAAGCTGTTGCCGCAGGCCGCCAGCGGCAGCAGTGCGGCGGCGATGATCGCGCGCATGACCTGTTCTCCCCTACGTGTGTTGCATTACTAATACACGCAGGCGGTGTGCGCAAACGAAAAGGGGCAGCCCAATCGGACCGCCCCCTTCGCACTCGACCCGGTGCCGCGATTACGCCGGCACCTTGTCCTTGTTGTAGATCGCCGCGGCCTTGCGCAGGATCTCGAGGATCTTCTCCTGAGCCGCTGGCTCGTCGATCTGCTCCATCGCGGCGAGCTCGCGCGCGAGGCGGCTGCACGCGCCCTCGAAAATCTGGCGCTCGGAATAGCTCTGCTCGGGCTGGTCGTCGGCGCGGAACAGATCGCGCACCACCTCGGCGATCGACACGAGGTCACCCGAGTTGATCTTCGCCTCATATTCCTGCGCGCGGCGCGACCACATCGTGCGCTTGACCTTGGGCTTGCCCTTGAGCGTCTCCATTGCCTCGCGCATCGTCTTGTCCGACGAGAGCTTGCGCATGCCGACCGACTCGGCCTTGTTGGTGGGGACGCGCAGCGTCATGCGCTCCTTCTCGAACCGCAGCACGTACAGCTCCAGCTGCATGCCCGCGATCTCCTGTTTCTGCAGCTCGATCACACGGCCGACCCCGTGCTTGGGATAGACGACATAGTCACCGACATCGAAATGCAGAGCCTTGGCAGCCATAGGAGGCCTTTCCAATGTTAAGGCTCCCGCAGCCCATCGCGACCCGCGCCGGCAAGCACCGCGGAACGGACTGACGAGGGGAGCAGAAGGTTTGACGTCTCCAGGGACGCGAGAACGATTGCGCCCGTGCCGGCCTCATGTAGCACCTCGGCAACAAAATTTCCAGCCTATTTAGGGCAGGCTCGCTGTCGCGACGGAACCTTTTTACAGTTCGCGGTCACCCGGCACGGCGACATGCACCTTCAATGTGCGCCATTTTGGCACGCTTCAACCTCTTACACTGGCCCGCTGTGGCGATCTCCCCTGCGCACCAGCGGCGTCGTCGGACCCGTAAGCGTCGCCGACGGTCACGCCGGCGACGGCGGCGGTCGGGCAATGCTCAGCGCGCCGGCGCCACCGCGGCACCGCTCGGCTCAGCGCTTGAATAAGCCCGGCGGGAAGGGCGCCTGCGGCGGCCCCTTGGGATCGCGCAGCACGTTGCGCAGCCCGGCGTCGGCGCTGAGCGGGATCGCCATGCCGCCCGTCGTCTCTAGCAAAGCGAACAGCTTCGCACTCATCCGCTCGGCAAGGTCCTCGTGTCCCGGCCGCGCGAGCAGATTGTCGCTTTCGTGCGGGTCTGCGGCGAGGTCGTAGAGTTCGTCGAGGTCCCAGATACCGTGGAAGTGGACGTATTTGTAGCGGTCCTCGCGCAGCGCGTGCACGGTCGGCGTCTGCGGGAAATTGCGTTCCCAATAATATTCGTACAGCAGCTCGCTGCGCCACGGCACCGCGCCGCCGCGCACGAGCGGCAGCATGTTCGCTCCCGCCATATCGTCGGGCGCACGCAGTCCGGCGGCGGCCAGCATCGTCGGCGCAATGTCGATATTGGCGACCACCTGCTGCACGACGCTGCCGGCGGGAAACAGCGCGGGGCAGCGCGCGAGCATCGGCACGCGCATCGATTCCTCGTACGCGGTGCGTTTGTCGATCAGCCCGTGCTCGCCGAACATGAAGCCGTTGTCGCCCATATAGAGGATCAGCGTGTCGTCGAGCTCACCGCGGCGTTCGAGCAGGTCCATGATCCTGGCCAGCCCCTCGTCGACCGCCAGCAAAGTTTCCATGTAGCGCTTGTAATAGTCGCCGATGTCGAGCGTCCCATGATAGGGGAAGCCGACGCCGTGCCAGCTGTTGCGCTGGTTCTCGACCCACATCGGCCGCCCGGCGACACCCGGCTTCATCGATTCCGGGTAGCGGAAGGTTTCCTTGTCATAGCGGCCTCTGTGGCGCTCCGCCGGGATGAATTCGGAATGCACCGCCTTGTGCGCGAGGTGCATCATCCACGGCTTGCCCTTGGGCCGCTCGCCGATCCAGTCGAGCGCGTACTCGGTCAGCTCGTCCGTGATATAGCCCTTCTGCGGTACCTTGCGCCCATCGACGTTGAGCCCGTTCGGCTCGGGCAGATAGCTGCCCTGGCCGCGAAAGCTGACCCAGCGGTCGAAGCCGGGCTGGGGCGAGTCGCCCTCCTCGCCCATGTGCCACTTGCCGATGAAGGCGGTGTCGTACCCCGCGGCCTGGAGATATTCCGGATAATAGACGAGGCCGGGTGGGATCGGGTGGTTGTTGTCCACCACCTTGTGCTGATGCGCGTAAAGGCCGGTGAAGATCGAGGCGCGGCTCGGCGAGCAGAGAGCGGTGGTGACGAAGGCGTTGCGGAAATGTGTGCCCTCGCGCGCCAGCCGGTCGAGCGTCGGCGTGTCGCCGAAATCCTGCGCCTTCATGAAGCCCATCGCGTCGTAGCGATGGTCGTCGGTGAGCACGAACAGGATGTTCCGCGGGCGGACGCCCGGCACGCGCGCGAGCCGGCGCGAGCGGCGCGGCGCGGGCGTCGCCGCCTCCACCGCGCCCGCCGCCCAGCTGTACAGGCCGAACGCGCCGCCGGTCCCCGCCAGCAGCACGCCTCGTCGGCTCGTGTCCTCCGCCATCCTCAAAAATCCTTGCGCAGCAGTAGCCCGGCATAGCGCCGGTCGTCGCGCGGCACGAACCGCACCGTGCCAGCGAACGAACCGTTGGCGAGGAAGCTGGCATAGGATTGGTCGGTGATGTTCTTGACATAGGCGCGCAGCTGCCAGCCGTCGCCGGGGCGGATCAGCGCGACGCTGGCGTTCCAGATCGCATAGGCGGGCTGGATCGTGCTCGGCGTCTGGTTGAGCGAATATTGCGTCTTCGAGCTGAAGCTGACGTCGCTCTGCAGCTCCATCGACAGCGAGTCGCTCAGCGCAAAGCGATAGGCGGCATTCTCGTACAGCTTGACCCGCGGCGCGAAGGGAAGCGGCTGGCCGTTGATGTTGCAGCTGGTCGGGGCGCCGGGAGGGCAGAGGAAGTCGCGCACCGTGGCGTCGGTGAAGGCGCCCGAGAGGTCGACCGTCAGCCCCGCGGCCGGGCGCAGCGTCACATCGGCCTCGACGCCGCGCGAGCGCACCGAGCCCGCGTTGATCAGGCGGGTAACCTGAGCCCCGTTGACCACGTCGTTGAAATTGGCCTGATAGCCCTCGAAGGTCGTTGTAAAAGCGGCCAGGCTGTAGCTCAGCGCGCGGTCGGCGGTGCTGCCCTTGAGCCCGATTTCGAACGAGTCGCTCGTTTCCGGGCTGAGCGGCAGCTCGTCCAGCAGCGTCGTCGCGTTGAGCGAGCGCATGTTGAAATAGACGTTGTACGCCGGGCCCTTATAGCCGCGCGAGTAAGTGAAATAGGTCTGCGCGCGCGCGCCGAGATCGAGCTGGAGCCCGAGCCGGTAGCTGTCGCCGCGGCGATCGGTCTCCCCCGTCGCGTTGTGATAGGCGCGGATCGCGGGGCGATCGAGCGCGGCGGCGCCGCTGTTGGTCGGGTCGTTGCTCGACGTGCGGACGTGGTAGAAGTCGAGCGTGTCCCAGGTCGAGCGATAGCCCGCGATCGCGCGGAAGGCCGCGCTGAAGTTGACGTTGGCCTCGCCGAACAAAGCGTAATTGTGGCTGGTGATCCCGTAATTGGCGATGCCGACGGTGGTGAGCGGCGCGCCCGCGGTCAACGTGGTGAGCGTGCGCTGGTAGCGCTCGTCGGTCTCGCCACGAAGGTAATAAGCGCCGACGACATAGTCGATCAGCCCGCCGCGCGGCGAGGTAAGCCGCAGCTCCTGCGAGAATTGCTTGCTGTTCACATTGCCGTCGTCGAGCCCCTGCGGGAAGGCGGCGCTCAGCCCGGTCAGCCCGTCATAGTCCTGGCGCTGGTGGTTGAGCCACTGCCGCCACGCGGTGATCGAGGTGACCTGATAGTCGCCCAGCCCGAGCTCGGCGGTAAGCGAGCCGCCGTAATTCTCGTCGCGCACGTCGGTGTCGATGTCGGTGGCGTTGGCGCGGTTGGTCGGCGACGGCGTGATCCCCTGCGCACCGAGCGCGGCGAGCAGCGGCGCCGACGTGGTCACCGCGCGGCTCGGGTAGGCGATCTGGCTGGCGGAGGAATAGACCGACGCGACCGTCTCCTTGGTGTTGAGATAGTCGCCGGTCGCGGTGAGCTTGAGCGTCTCGGTCGGCGTGGCGACCAGCTTGGCGCGCACACCGTAGCGGCGCGACGCGTTGGTGTCGTTGCCGGTCACGACGTTGCGCGTGTTGCCGTCGAAATCGTCGTAGAGGCCGCCGATCAGCGCGGCGAGCTTGCCCGGGATCAGCGGCCCTGACACGCCCGCCTTGACGCGATATTCCTCGTCGGTCGTGGCGCCGAGCTCGCCGAAGGCGGCGAAGCCGTCGCCGGGATCGCGCGTGACGATGTTGACCACGCCGGCCGAGGCGTTCTTGCCGAACAGCGTCCCCTGCGGCCCGCGCAGCACCTCGATTCGCTCCACCTCGCCGAGGTCGAGCGTGGCCTGGCCCGGGCGCGTCAGCACCACGCCGTCGAGCACGGTCGAGACCGAGGGCTCGACGCCGGGCGAGGTGGTGATCGTGCCGACGCCGCGGATGAAGATCGTGCGGTCCTTGTTCGACGCGCCGGTGCGGAAGTTGACCGAGGGGATCGCGGCGGTGATCGCCTGCACGTTGTTGAGCTGGCGCTCCGCCAGCGAGGCACCGCTGAGCGCGGTGATGGCGATCGGCACCTGCTGGAGCGACTCGTTGCGGAAGCGCGCGGTGACGACGACGTCGCCGTCAGCGGGGTTGGCCGGGGGGGTTGGTGTCGGCGTCGGTGCGACATCCTGCGCCGGCGCGTCGGACGCCTGCTGCGCGGTCGCGGGCAGCGCTACGGCGAGCCCCGCGGTGGTGGTGAGAAACGCGAACAGACGGCGACGGTGCATGGAATCTCCCCTTTGCGATCAATGTGCTTGTAAAAGCCCAGTTCGTCGATGGGGAATAAAGAAGCGTATGCGTGCCGCGCACGCGGGCTTTAGTGCGTGCGCGCTAGATTCCTCCCGCCATGCGGGGACCGCCGGCCGCAGGCCGGTCTTGGAGGGGGCTCGCCACGGGCGGCGCGCTGGGGGCTGGTATTGCGGAGCGACCTGATCTCTTGAGCGACTGCCGCGCCCGCGGAGAGCCCCCCTTCGTCAGCGCTATGCGCGCTACCTCCCCGCGAGCGGGAGAGGATCTGAAGTCGGATACATCGAACCCGACGCGTGCTCCGGCGTGCGCCGGAGCACGATGGTGCAAGCCAAATGGATCACGCCTTAGGGTTTGCCCTGCGACGAAGCGCTACTCTCCCTCGGGCCCCAGCGCCGCGTCAATGTCGCGCGGGCGGATGAAGCGGGTCAGTGTCGCGCCGCCGCATGCCACCTCGCGCCAGCCGTCCACCGCAAAGGTCATCTCGGCCAGCGTCGCGGTGGGGTATTTCTCCTCCACCGCGTCACGCAGCCCGCCCGGCGAGTCGGGCACGAGCGCGAGCACCAGCTCCTCCAGCCCCGGATTGTGGCCGACCAGCAGCAGCGTCTCCGCCGCGTCGTCCTGCTCGTGCACCAGGTCGAGCAGCGTCGCCGCCGAGGCGAGGTACAGCCGCCGGTCCCACTCGGGCGCCAGCGCGCGGCCAAGTCCGCGCTCGAGCTCGCCGATCGTCTCGCGTACGCGCACCGCGGGCGAGGCGAGCACGCGGTCGAAGTCGAGCTCCATCGCCTTGATCTCGCGCCCCATCGCCTGCGCGGCGCGGCGACCTTTGGGGTTGAGCGGGCGGTCCAGATCGCGCGGCACGGCATCGTCCCAGCCCGACTTGGCGTGCCGCAGCAGCGTCAGCGTCTTCATTCGGGCAGCTCCGCTCGGGCGTCGTGGAGGTCGGCCTCATGCCCGATCGGCCCCGCGGTGGAAAGCCGCTGCCGCACGCGACTTACTGCCTCGTCGAGCGGCACGCGGGACACTCTGACGCCTGGCGGGAAGGCGTCGAGCAGCCGCGACGGCATCGCCGCCGAGAGCAGCACGAACATCCCCGCGTCGTCGCCGCGCCGGATCAGCCGCCCGAACGCCTGCGCCAGCCGCGCGCGCACGATGCGGTCGTCATAGGCGCTGCCTCCACCCGCGAGCCGGCGCGCGGCGTGGAGCACGGTCGGTTTGGGCCAGGGCACGCCCTCCATCACCACCAGCCGCAGCGACTGCCCGGGCACGTCGACGCCGTCGCGCAGCGCGTCAGTGCCGAGCAGGCTGGCGTGGGGATCGTCGCGGAAGATGTCGACCAGCGTGCCCGTGTCGATCGGGTCGACGTGCTGCGCGTGGAGCGGCAGCCCCGCGCGCGCGAGCCGGTCGGCGAGGCGGGCGTGCACCGCGCGCAGCCGGCGGATCGCGGTGAACAGCCCGAGCGCGCCGCCGCCCGACCCCTCGATCAGCCGCGCATAGGCGTTGGCGAGTGCGGGCACGTCGCCGCGCTTGACGTCGGTGACGATCACCACCTCGGCGTTGCGCGCGTAGTCGAACGGGCTCGGCGCGGTGAAGCGTCCGGGCGCGCGCTGGAGGTGCGGCGCGCCGACGCGCGCCTCGGCGGTCTCCCAGTCACCCCCAGCGGTCAAAGTCGCCGAGGTGACGAGCGCGCCGTGTGCCGGCTTGAGCACCGTGTCGGCGAAGGGCAGCGTCGGGTCGAGCCAGCGGCGATGCAGGCCGATGTCATATTCGCGCCCCTCGCCGCGCTCGACCGCGAGCCAGTCGACGTGGCGCGGGTCGGCCGGCCCGCCGACGCGCGCGAGCAGCGCCAGCCACGCCGCCACGGTCTCGGCGCGCCAGCCGAGCGAGGCGATCGCGCCCTCGACCCGCGCGCGCGCCGGCGCGTCCATCCAGTCGGGCGCGTCGGCGAGCACCGCCTCGAGCCGCTTGCCCAGCGCCACCATCGGGCGCACCAGCGAGTCGAGCGCGTGCGCGGCGGGGGCGGCGGCCTCGATCAGCTCGGGGGTGGGCTCGGCAAGCTCGGTCTCCAGGCCGTAGCCCGCGTCGGCGTCCTGCTCGGCGCGCGCATAGGCGACCCCGCGCACGGCGGCGAGCAAGGTCTCGAGCGCGCCGAACGGCTGTCCCTCGGCGACGCGCTGGAGCCAGCCGTCGGCGGCGAGCGCCCCCGCGGCGGCGACGATCTCGGTGATCGCGCGCGCGCCCTGCTCGTCGTAGCTGGCAAGGTCGGACAGCCGCGCCTGCAACCCGCGCCGCCGCCCGCGCGCATTGCCCTCGGGGCCGACGATCCAGCGGCGCAGCTCGATCGTCTCCTGCCCGGTCAGCGCGGTGCCGAACATCGCGTCGGCGGCGTCGAACAGGTGATGCCCCTCGTCGAACACGTAGCGCGTCGGCCGGGTCGCGGTCTCGCGCCCGCGCGCGGCGTTGACCATCACCAGCGCGTGGTTGGCGATGACGAGGTCGGCCTCGGCCGAGGCGCGCGCGGCGCGCTCGATGAAACAGCGGCGATAGTGCGGGCAACCGGCGTAGACGCACTCGCCGCGGCGGTCGGTCAGCGCGGCCGAGCCGTTGCGACGGAAGAGCGTGACGAGCCAGCCGGGCAGGTCGCCCCCGACCATGTCGCCGTCGTCGCTATAGGCCGCCCAGCGCGCCACCAGATGCGCCAGGATCGCAGCGCGCCCGGCGAAGCCGCCCTGGAGCGCGTCCTCGAGATTGAGCAGGCAGAGGTAGTTCTCGCGCCCCTTGCGCGTCACCACGCGCGCCTTGCGCACCGCGCGATCGGGGTGGAGCCGCCGCGTCTCATGCCCGAGCTGGCGTTGCAGCGCCTTGGTATAGGTCGAGATCCACACCGCGCCGCCGGCCTGCTCGGCCCAGAGGCTGGCGGGGGCGAGATAGCCCAAGGTCTTGCCGATCCCGGTCCCGGCCTCGGCGAGCACCAGATTGGGCATGTCGCGCGTCATCCGGGGCGCGAAAGCCGCCGCGGCGGCGGCGGCATAGGCGCGTTGTCCGGTGCGGAGCTCAGCGCCGCTGCCGGCGAGTCGCTCCAGCCGGTCGAGCACCGCGGCATCGTCGAGCGTCACCGCGCGGGGCGCGGGGCGCGGCGCGGCCTCCTGCCACTCGGGCAGGCGCGAGAACAGCCAGCGTTCGTGCTGCGCGGGCTTGGCGATCCGTGGCGCGACGATCGGCGCCCAGGGCCAGCGCGCGCGGGTGAGCGACTGCGCCGCGGTCCAGGCGCCCTCGCGCTCAAGCCAGTCGCTCGCCTGGGTCACCGCGAGCAACCGCTTGGCGGCCTCGGCGAGGAAAGCGGCGACCTCCTCGTCGCGCGCGGGGGCGTCGAGCCCGCTCACCTGCGCGATCCCGCGCGGGGTCGGCACCGCGAAACGGGCGGGGTGGAGGAAGGCGAACAGCTCGAGCAGGTCGAGCCCCGACAGCTCGGCATAGCCGAGCCGCTGCGCCACCAGTGGCGCGTTGAGCAGGATCACCGGCGTGTCGGCGGCGAGCCGGATCGCCTCGCCGCGCGACAGCGCGCGCGTCTCGCCGCCTTGCGCCACCCACACGCCCGAGTGGCTGGCATGAAGCGCAGGGTGCGGCAGCGCGGGAAAGGGCGACGTCACGCTCTCGCTCTGCGCCACGCGGAACAGATCGGCAACCGCAAACAAGCGGTGTGGTGCGGAAGGTGGTGCGGTGCGCCGTGGCGGAGGGGAAAGTCGAGAGCGTCGTGCGCCTTTGCCCACCACTTACCCGTCATCCCGGACCAAGTCCGGCATGACGGGAGTGCGTGGAGAGGGAGTGCGCTTCCAGGGACTGCGAGAAGCCTGCGAGTGCACGGCATCAGCCATCCCCGCCCTCCGCGACGACGCTCTCACGCGACGGAAACGCCCGCTCGAAAGCCAGCAGCACCTTCTCTTACCCAGGCTAATGCTATCGCATCGCAACTGCGCCGGTGTATCGAGAAAGCACATCCGCGGGGTGGATTCCCTCGCCGCAAGCGCCTAAGGCACGCTCCAGTCTAGTCTGTCCTGCTGTCTCGGAGACCGCGCATGAACATCCACGAATATCAGGCCAAGGAGCTGCTCGCGAAGTTCGGCGTGCCGGTGCCCGCGGGCTTCGCCGCGATGAGCGTGGAGGAGGCGGTCGCCGCATCCAAGAAGCTGCCCGGGCCGCTCTACGTGGTGAAGGCGCAGATCCACGCCGGCGGGCGCGGCAAGGGCAAGTTCAAGGAGCTGCCGGCCGAGGCCAAGGGCGGCGTCCGCCTCGCCAAGACCGAGGAGGAGGTGCGCCACGCCGCCACCGAGATGCTCGGCAACACGCTGGTGACGATCCAGACCGGCGACGCCGGCAAGCAGGTCAACCGCCTCTACGTCACCGACGGCGTCGACATCGCCAAGGAGTTCTACCTGGCGCTGCTCGTCGACCGCGCCACCGGGCGTGTCGCCTTTGTCGTTTCGACCGAGGGCGGCATGGACATCGAGACCGTCGCGCACGACACGCCCGAGAAGATCCACACCTTCGCGGTCGATCCGGCGACTGGCTTCCAGCCGCACCACGGCCGCGCCGTGGCGAATGCGCTCGGGCTGACCGGCGATCTCGCCAAGCAGGCGCACAGCCTCGCCGCCAAGGTGTACGACACCTTCCTCGGCACCGACGCCTCGCAGATCGAGATCAATCCGCTCGCGGTGACCGACGACAACAAGCTGATGGTGCTCGACGCCAAGGTCGGCTTCGACGGTAACGCGATGTTCCGCCACAAGGACCTCGCCGAGCTGCGCGACGAGACCGAGGAGGACCCGGCCGAGCTGGAGGCGTCCAAGTACGACCTCGCCTATATCAAGCTCGACGGCGACATCGGCTGCATGGTCAACGGCGCCGGCCTCGCCATGGCGACGATGGACATCATCAAGCTCAACGGCATGTTCCCCGCCAACTTCCTCGACGTCGGCGGCGGCGCGAGCAAGGAGAAGGTGACCGCGGCGTTCAAGATCATCCTTGCCGATCCCGCGGTGAAGGGCATCCTCGTCAACATCTTCGGCGGCATCATGAAGTGCGACATTATCGCCGAGGGCATCGTCGCCGCGGCGAAGGAAGTGAACCTGTCGGTCCCGCTGGTCGTCCGGCTCGAGGGCACCAATGTGGAGAAGGGCAAGGAGATCCTGTCCACCTCCGGCCTCGCGATCGTGCCCGCCAACGACCTGGGCGACGCCGCGCAGAAGATCGTCGCCGAGGTGAAGAAGGTGGCCTGATTGGGGAGGGGCGGCGCCAGTGGTGCCGCCTCACGTCACCCACTGTCCTGCGTCATCCCGGACTCGTTCCGGAATCCACCCATACGCGCGCTTATCGGCCGCCGGGTACGCGGCACGGTGGATCCCGGAACAAGTCCGGGCTATCGGTGAAGTAGCAGGCGGGCGTCGCGCGCTTCTGCGTTGTCCCTCCGCCCGAACGTCGGCCTTCGCCGCGGGACAACGCGAAAATCACCTGGCCCGGACACCTTGTCCGCGCCCCGCGCGTTGACGCCGCGAACGCTGCCGCTACGGCAACCGCGCTTTCCGTACTAAACTTGCGAAAAGCGCGGAAAATCGCCATGTGGAGCCCATAACGGGGCCGCGAACGCGTGCCCCGGTCGCAGGATCGGAAGGACGCTGATGAAGGTCTTGGTGCCGGTCAAGCGCGTGCTTGACTATAACGTGAAACCGCGTGTGAAGGCGGACGGCTCGGGGGTCGACCTCGCCAACGTCAAGATGAGCATGAACCCCTTCGACGAGATCGCGGTCGAGGAAGCGATCCGGCTCAAGGAGAAGGGCACCGTCACCGAGATCGTCGCGGTCTCGATCGGCGAGCCCAAGGCGCAGGACACGCTGCGCACCGCGCTGGCAATGGGCGCCGACCGCGCCATCCTCGTCACCAGCGACACCAAGGTGGAGCCGCTCGGCGTCGCCAAGATCCTCGCCAAGATCGTCGAGGAGGAACAGCCGCAGCTTGTCATCCTCGGCAAGCAGGCGATCGACGACGACAACAACCAGACCGGCCAGATGCTCGCCGCCCTGCTCGGCTGGGGCCAGGCGACCTTCGCCTCCAAGGTGGAGCTGAGCGCCGACGCGGTGACGGTGACGCGCGAGGTCGACGGCGGGCTCGAGACCGATCGCTACACACTGCCCGCGATCGTGACCACCGACCTGCGCCTCAACGAGCCGCGCTACGCCTCGCTGCCCAACATCATGAAGGCCAAGTCGAAGCCGCTCGCGACCAAGACCGCCGCCGACATCGGCGTCGACGTCGCACCGCGGCTCACCACGGTGAAGGTCGCCGAGCCGGCCAAGCGCACCGCGGGCGTCAAGGTCGCCGACGTCGACGAGCTCGCCGGCAAGCTCAAGTCGCTCGGCATCGCGAAGTAAGGGAGCGCAGCATGAAGACTCTGGTTTGGGTCGAGCACGACGGCCAGTCCGTCAAGGACGCTACGCTCTCCGCGGTGACCGCGGCGGCGAAGCTCGGCGAGGTCCACCTGCTGGTGGCGGGGCAGGGCGTCGACGGCGTCGCGCAGGCGGCGGCCAGGATCGCGGGCGTGGGCAAGGTCCATGTCGCCGACGACGCAGCCTATGCGCACCAGCTCGCCGAGAATGTCGCGCCGCTGGTGGTCGAGCTGATGGGGCACCACGACGCCTTTGTCGCCCCGGCCACCACTACCGGCAAGGCGATCGCGCCGCGCGTCGCCGCGCTGCTCGACGTCATGCAGATCAGCGACGTGCTCTCGGTCGAGGGCGAAGACACGTTCACCCGCCCGATCTACGCGGGCAATGCGATCGCCACGGTGCAGACGCGCGATGCCAAGAAGGTGCTGACGGTGCGCGGGACCGCCTTCGAGAAGGCCGCGGCCGAGGGCGGCAGCGGCACGATCGAGGCGGTGGCGGGCACCGGTGACACCGGGCTTGCGACGTTCGAGGGCTCCGAGATCGCGGCGCTGACCCGCCCCGAGCTGACCAGCGCGCGCGTGATCGTCTCGGGCGGGCGCGCGCTCGGCTCGGGCGAGAAGTTCCACGAACTGATCGAGCCGCTCGCCGACAAGCTCGGCGCCGCGGTGGGCGCGAGCCGCGCCGCGGTCGACGCGGGCTATGTCCCCAACGACTATCAGGTCGGCCAGACCGGCAAGATCGTCGCGCCGGAAGTCTATGTCGCGGTCGGCATCTCGGGCGCGATCCAGCATCTCGCGGGGATGAAGGACTCGAAGATCATCGTCGCGATCAACAAGGACGAGGACGCGCCGATCTTCCAGGTCGCCGACGTCGGCCTGGTCGGCGATCTGTTCAAGATCGTGCCGGAGCTCACCGAAAAGCTGTGAGGGGGAGCGGCCGATCGTGAGATCCCGCCGCAGCCTCACTCACCTCGTCATCCCGGACTCGGTCCGGGATTCACCCGTACGCTAGAGCAACGAGCCAGGTTCCTGCGGCACGGTGGATCCCGGAACCAGTCCGGGATGACGGATGAAAATGTCGCGCGCCGACAAAGCGGTCGGCAACTCGATTTGGCCGCTGCCCCCGCGCGGTGTAAGGCGCGCGCCATGATCCGGCTTTCCAACCTGCGCCTGCCGCTGCGCCACGACGACGCGGCACTACCCGCCGCGCTGCACGAGCGGCTCGGCGTCGCCGCCAATGATGTGCTCGGCTGGCAGGTGGCGCGCCGCGGCCATGACGCGCGTGGGCGCGGGCGCATCGCGTTGGTCTATTCGGTCGACGTCGCGCTGCGCGACGAGGCCGCGGTGATGGCGCGGCTCGGCGACGACAGGGACGTCCGCCCCACCCCCGATACCGCCTACCGCCCCCCCGTACTCGCCCCAAGTGACGGCGCGCGCCAGCGCCCGGTGGTGATCGGCGCCGGGCCGTGCGGCCTGTTCGCCGCGCTGATCCTGGCGCAGGCGGGCTTCCGCCCGATCGTGCTCGAGCGCGGCAAGGTGGTGCGCGAGCGGACCAAGGACACCTGGGGGCTGTGGCGGCGCGGCGTGCTCGTGCCCGAGTCGAACGTGCAGTACGGCGAGGGTGGCGCGGGCACCTTCTCCGACGGCAAGCTCTACAGCCGCATCAAGGACCCGCGCCATCTCAACCGCAAGGTGCTGGAGGAGTTCGTCGCCGCCGGCGCGCCCCCCGAGATCCTCACCGAGGCGCATCCGCATATCGGCACCTTCCGGCTGGTGACGATGGTCGAGAGCATGCGCGCGTCGATCGAGGCGCTCGGGGGCGAATACCGCTTCTCGACGCGGGTCGACGGGCTCCACGTCGAGGCGGACGCGCGCGGCGAGCGCCGCGTGCGCGGGCTGCACCTCCACAACGGCTCGTACCTGGAAGCCGAGCATGTCGTGCTCGCGGTCGGGCATAGTGCGCGCGACACGTTCGCGATGCTGGCCGAAGCAGGGGTGCACGCCGAAGCCAAGCCCTTCTCGCTCGGCGTGCGGATCGAGCATCCGCAGTCGTGGATCGACCGCGCGCGCTTCGGCGACGACGCCGGCCACCCCGCGCTGGGTGCGGCCGAGTATCACATCTCGCACCATTGCTCGAACGACCGCACCGTCTACAGCTTCTGCATGTGCCCGGGCGGCACGGTGGTCGCCGCGACCTCGGAGGAGGGGCGCGTCGCCACCAACGGCATGAGCCAATATTCGCGCAACGAGCGCAACGCCAACTCAGGGCTGGTGGTCGCGATCGACCCGGCGCGCGACTATCCCGGCGACCCGCTCGCCGGGATCGCGCTCCAGCGCCACTGGGAGGAGCGCGCGTTCGTCGCGGGTGGGCGCGACTATCGCGCGCCGGCGCAGCGCGTCGGCGACTTCCTGGCGGGTCGCGCCTCCACCACGCTCGGCAGCGTGACGCCGTCGTACCGCCCGGGCGTGACTCCGACCGACCTCGCCACCTGCCTGCCGGATTTCGTGATCGACGCGATGCGCGAGGCCCTGCCGGTGTTCGGTCGCCAGATCCGCGGCTATGACGACGCCGACGCGGTGATGACGGGGGTGGAGACGCGCACCTCTTCGCCGGTGCGCTTCACCCGCGGCGCCGACTTCCAGAGCCTCAACACCGCCGGGCTCTATCCCGCCGGCGAGGGGGCGGGCTATGCCGGCGGCATCCTCTCCGCCGCGGTCGACGGGATCAAGGTGGCGGAAGCCGTAGTGGCGCGGGTGATGGCCTGATCGCCGCGCCGGGACGGACCCCGTCGCGCCGGAGACGTGGTCGATCGATGCCGTGTCTTGGTTGGTGGCTGACGAAAACCACTGCCGCGAGTGACGACTTCCGCAAGCCTTGGCTCCGCGTCGGCGGAATCCCGCTGACGGCTCACGCCAGGGGGCAGGACGCTGACCGTCCCGCCCTCCCCGCCGTCACTGCGTCACGCGTGAACCGTCCGCGTTGAGCCCGAGGTTGTGGAGCAGCGGCGCCACCTCCGGATCCTTGCCGTAAAAGGCCCGGAACATCGGCGCGTAATCCTCGGTATGCCCCTTCGACAGGATCATGTCGCGGAAGCGCTGGCCATTGGCGCGCGTCATCCCCCCGTTGCGCTCGAACCAGTCGTAGGCGTTGGCGTCGAGCATCTTGGTCCACTGATAGGCGTAATAGCCGGCGGAATAGCCATTGCCCCAGATATGGAGGAAGTAGGTGGAGCGATAACGCGGCGGCACGTCGGCGGTGTCGAGCCCCGTCTCGGCCAGCGCCTTGGCCTCGAACGCGTCAGCGTCCTGCTTGCCGGCGCTGGCAGGAAGCGAGTGCCAGCTCATGTCCAACTCCGCCGCCGCCAGCGCCTCGCCGAAGGAGTAGCCGGTGTTGAACGTCGCGGCGCGCTTGATCTTGCCGACCAGCTCGTCCGGGATCACCGCGCCGGTGCGATAGTTCACCGCATAATGCGGCAGCACCTTGGGATCGAGCGCCCAATGTTCGTTGAACTGTGACGGAAACTCGACGAAATCGCGCGCGGTGTTGGTGCCCGAGACGGACGGATAGGTCTGGTTCGCGAACAGCCCGTGCAGTGCGTGGCCGAACTCGTGGAACATCGTCCTCACGTCGTCGAAGGTGATCAGCGCGGGCTGGCCCGCCGCGGGCTTGGTGAAATTGCCGACATTGTAGATCACCGGCTTGGTGCCGAGCAGCTTCGCCTGGTTGACGAAATTGGACATCCAGGCGCCACCGTTCTTGTTGTCGCGCTTCCAATAATCGAAATACATCAGCCCGATGGTGCGGCCGTCCCCCTCGAACACTTCGTAGACCATCACGTCGGGCTGGTAGACGGGGATGTCGGTGCGACGCTTGAAGGTGATGCCGTACAGCTGGGTGGCGGCGTAGAACACGCCGTCGGTCAACACCTTGTTGATCTCGAAATAGGGTTTGAGCTCGTCCTGGTTGAGGTCGTACTTGGCCTTGCGCAGCTTCTCGGAATAGAGGTCCCAGTCCCACGGCTTGAGCGCGAAACTGCCGCCCTCGGCCTTGATCTGCGCCTGGAGCTCGCCCGCCTCGCGCTTCTGCTCGGCCGCGACCGGGGCGCCGAGCTGGCGCATGAAGGCGAGCGCGGTCTTGGGCGTTTTGGCCATCTGGTCGGACAGGACATAGTCGCCCCAAGTGGCGAAGCCGAGCAGCTTGGCCTTTTGCGCACGCAGCGCCGCGATCTGGCTGATCGTCGCGCGCGTGTCGTTGGCGTCGCCCTTCGTCGCGCGCGTCCAGCTCGCGTTGAACAACGCCTCGCGGGTGGTGCGGTCGGTGAGCGTGGCGAGCGCGGGCTGCTGCGTCGTGTTCTGTAGTGTCAGCACGTATTTGCCCGCGAGGCCGCGCTCCTTGGCGGCGTCCGCCGCGGCGGCGATCTCGGCGTCGGAGAGGCCGGCGAGCTTGGCCTTGTCGTCGACGATCAGCGCCCCGGCCTTGGCGGCGGCGAGCAATTTCTGCTGGAACGCGGTCTCCAGCGTGGAGAGCTGCGCGTTAAGCGCGCTCAGCGCCTTCTTGTCGGCGTCGTTCAGCTGCGCGCCGGCGTGGACCATATTCTCATAGGTCAGCGTCAGCACCTGACGCTGCTCGGCGTCGAGCTGAAGTTTGTCGCGCTGGTCGTACAGCGTCTTGACCCGCCAGAAGAGCTTGGGATCGAGGTTGATCGCGTCCTGGTGCGCGGCGAACCTGGGGGCGAGTACCTCCTGCGTCTTCTGCAACACGTCGTTGGTGTTTGCGCCGTTGACGCCCGAGAAGGCGAGGGCTGCGCGCTCGAGCAACCGGCCGGACTTCTCCAGCGCGGCGATCGTGTTCTCGAACGTCGGCATCGAGCGGACGTTGACAATCGCGGCGATCTCGCGGCGCTGCTCGGCCATGCCTGCCTCGAGCGCGGGCAGATAGTCCGAGTCCTTGATCTTGTCGAAGGGCGGCGCCTGGTAGGGCAGCGTGCTCGGCTGGGCGAAGGGATTGGTCGGGCTGAGCGTCTGCGCGATGGCGGAGGAAGACATCATTGCCACGAGGGTGGCGACGGCGAGGGAACGCATCGTTGCTCCTTGAGCTGGAGGATGCGCGCCTGATGCACCCGCGCGGGGATAGGGGCAAGCGTGCTGCCCTATCGTGGGTCGCGACTCAGCCTCGCCCAGCGGTGAAGAGGCGAACCCTCACGCCACCGCGACCGGCGCATCTTCCGCTTCCTCGCTCTCGGCCGCCTGGCGCGCCCACATCGACGCATAGAGCCCGTCGCGCACCAGCAGCTCGGCGTGTGTGCCGCGCTCCACCACGCGCCCGGCCTCGAGCACCACGATCTGGTCGGCGTGGACAATCGTCGAAAGCCGATGCGCGATCACGATCGTGGTGCGTCCGCGCTCGATCGCGGCCAGCGTCTCCATGATCTCGCCCTCGGTGCGGCTGTCCAGCGCACTGGTCGCCTCGTCGAGGATCAGCAGCGGCGGGTTCTTGAGCAGGGTGCGCGCGATCGCCACGCGCTGCTTCTCGCCGCCCGACAGCTTGAGCCCGCGCTCGCCGACGCGCGTCTTGTAGCCCTCGGGCTGGCGCTCGATGAAGCCGGCGATCGCCGCACCGCGCGCCGCAGCGGCGACCTCGGCCTCGCTCGCGCCCTCGCGACCATAGGCGATGTTGTAGCCGATTGTGTCGTTGAACAGCACCGTGTCCTGCGGCACGATCCCGATCGCAGCGCGGAGTGAATCTTGCCGAACGCGCGCGATGTCCTGCCCGTCGATCGTGATCCGGCCCTGGTCGACGTCGTAGAAGCGGTACAGCAGCCGCGCCAGCGTCGACTTGCCCGCGCCCGACGGTCCGACCACCGCGCAGGTGCTGCCCGCGGGCACGTCGAGATCGATCCCCTTCAGGATCGGCATGCCCGCGTCATAGCCGAACGCCACGCCCTCGAAGCGGACATGCGCGTCGCGCACCGACAGCGCCGGGGCGTCGGGCGCGTCGATCACCTCGGGCGCGGTGTCGATCAGGTCGAACATCGCGCCCATGTCGATCACACCCTGTCGGATGGTGCGATACACCATGCCGAGCAGGTCGAGCGGGCGGAACAGCTGCGACAGGAGCGTCGACACCAGCACCACGTTCCCCGCGGTGAAGCGTCCCTGGCTCCACCCCCAAGCGACCCAGGCCATGCCCAAGCCAAGCATCAGGTTGGTGATCAGCGCCTGGCCGATGTTGAGCCACGCCAGGCTGTTCTCGCTCTTCACCGCGGCCTCCGCGTAGGAGCGCATCGCGCCGTCGTAGCGCTTCGCCTCGCGCTCCTCTGCGCCGAAATATTTGACGGTTTCGAAATTGAGCAGCGAGTCCACCGCATGCGCTACCGCGCCGGTGTCGAGATCGTTCATCCGCTCGCGCAGTGACGAGCGCCAGTCGGTGACGACGCGCGTGAACCAGATGTACAGCGCCACCATCGCCAGCGTCGCGGCCACCAGTGGTAAGCCGAACTTGACCTGGAAGATGCCGAGCACCAGCACCAGCTCGAGGATCGTCGGCGCGATGTTGAACAGTAGGAAGTAGAGCATCGTGTCGATGCTCTTGGTGCCGCGCTCGACCACTTTGGTGACCGCGCCGGTGCGCCGCTCGAGATGGAATCGCAGCGACAGCCGGTGCAGATGGCGGAACACCCGCGCGGCGAGCCGGCGCGTCGCCTCCTGCCCGACCTTCTCGAACACGGTGTTGCGCAAATTGTCGAACAAGGTGGTGCCGAAGCGCGCGGCGGCATAGCCGACCACCAGCAGGACGATCAGCGCCACTGGCGTCGTCGCCACCGCCATGCCGTCCACCGCGCCCTGCAGCGCGAACGGCGCCCCATAGACCTGCACCAGCTTGGACACCACCACCAGCACCAGCGCGCCGGCGACGCGCAGCTTCATCCCCGGCGAGTCGCTCGGCCAGAGATCGGGAAGGAAGCGGCGGAGCGTCGGCAATAGCGGACGGTCGGTGCCGGGGGCGGCGGGGCGGTCGGGAGGCATGTGTTTCAAATGTCGTGTGCCATCGCGGGAGCGTCAACCGCAGGGGCGAAACGGGAACGGCGTCCGCGCGGGATCGTTCTACCGGACGTGAGGAGGCGGCGATGGACGCGGTATTCTTCGTGATGGCGATCATGGGCTGCGGCGACGGTGCGAGCGGATGTGCCGAGGCGCGTGTCGCGCCCGCGCATTATGCCACGGTGCAGCAGTGCGAGGCGGCGATGGCAGACGTGCTCGCACGCAACACCGACCTGGATTATCCCGTCGTGAGCGCGGCGTGCCGCCGCAACGGGCCGCAATGGGCGGACAAAGCGGCGGAGGGTAGGCGGCGCGGCTGAGCCAAGGTCCTGCCACACGCGGCGCGCAGATCCTCCCCGCTGAGCGGAGAGGATAGCGGATCGGCTACCGCACCGACGTCACGAAATAGTCGAGCGCGGTGGAGCTTCCCAGCGCGAAGCCCTTCGTCCCCAGCGTCAGCCCGGTGACGTCCGTCACGGTGAGCCCCGCGTCGGCGATCATCGCGCTCAGCTCGTCTGGCGTGAGAAACTTGTCCCAGTCGTGCGTGCCGCGCGGGATCTGGCCGAGCGCCTCGGCCGCCTCGACCAGCGCGGCGCGCGACAGCCAGGTGCGATTGGGCGTGCTCATCACCAGCAGCCCGCCCGGCGCCACTGCCGCCGCCAGCGCCGCCACGAACGCGCGCGCGTCCGCGACATGCTCGACCACCTCGAGCGAGGCGACCAGGTCGAACGTCTCGCCTGCCACGGCCTCGACCCCGCCGGCGCGATAGTCGATCGTGAGACCGCGCCGCGCCGCATGGTCGCGCGCCACCGCGATACTCTCCGCCGCCGCATCGACCGCAGTCACCGCCGCGCCCAGTCGCGCGAGCGGCTCGGCGAGCAACCCGGCGCCACAGCCCATGTCGAGCACGCGGCGGCCCGCGAGCGGCGTGAACGAGCGGTCGTCCAGGTCCCAATGGCGGTCCACCGCGCCGCGGAGGTAGCGCAGCCGGACCGGGTTGAGCCGGTGCAGCATCGCCGACGAGCCCGCCGGGTCCCACCAGTCCTGCGCGAGCCGGCCGAAATGGGTCGCCTCTTTCGCCACGACGGAGGCATGCAGCGGCGAAGTGGTTGCGGTTGTTACGCTTGCGTCGGTCATGTGCGCTTCCTATCAGGACGCCCCTCTTCTCCCAAGGCGTTTGGATACGGCATTGGCGCGGATCGTCATGAAGTTCGGCGGCACCTCGATGGCGGGGATCGAGCGAATTCGCGCGGTCGCGGCGCGGGTGAAGCGCGAGGTGGCGGCCGGCAACCAGGTGGCGGTGGTGGTTTCCGCGATGGCGGGCGAGACCGACCGGCTGGTCGGCTTCTGCCGCGAGGCGTCGCCGCTGTACGATCCGCGCGAATATGACGTCGTCGTCTCCGCGGGGGAGCAGATCACCAGCGGACTGCTCGCGATCGCGCTGCAGGCGATCGACGTGCCGGCGCGCTCGCTGCTCGGCTGGCAGCTGCCGATCCGCACCGATTCCGCCTTCGCCAAGGCCCGCATCGACACGATCGATACCGCTGCGCTGGAGGCGAGCTTTGCCGCGGGCGCCGTGGCGGTGATCCCCGGCTTCCAGGGCGTCGCGCCCGGCGAGCGCATCACCACGCTGGGCCGCGGCGGATCGGACACGTCGGCGGTGGCGGTAGCGGCGGCGATCCGCGCCGACCGCTGCGACATCTACACCGACGTCGATGGCGTCTACACCACCGATCCGCGGATCGTACCGCGCGCGCGCAAGCTCGCCAAGGTGACCTACGAGGAGATGCTTGAGCTCGCCTCGGTCGGCGCCAAGGTGCTCCAGACCCGTTCGGTCGGGCTGGCGATGAAGGAGAAGGTCCGCGTCCAGGTGCTGTCGTCGTTCACCGGCGAGGACGCACCGATGGCGGACACGCTGCCCGGCACGATGATCGTGGGCGAAGAGGAGATTGAGGACGTGGAACGCCAGCTGATCACCGGCATCGCGCACGACAAGAACGAGGCCAAGATCACGCTCACCAGCGTGCCGGACCGGCCCGGTTCGGTGGCCAGCATCTTCGAGCCGCTCGCCGGCGCGAACATCAACGTCGACATGATCATCCAGAACATCGCGCATCGCAGCTCGGGGAGTACCAGCGCGACCGACGTGACCTTCACCGTCCCGGCCGCGGACCTGGCGCGCTCGATCGAGGCGCTCAACCAGGCGCGCGAGACGATCGGTTTCGGCGAGCTGATCCACGATCCGCGTGTCGCGAAGATCAGCGTCGTCGGTGTGGGCATGCGCAGCCACGCCGGCGTCGCGAGCACGATGTTCACGACGCTGGGCGCGCGCGGCATCAACATCCAGGCGATTTCGACCAGCGAGATCAAGGTGTCAGTGCTGATCCACGAGGACGAGACCGAGCTTGCGGTGCGCGTGCTCCACACCGCTTATGGGCTGGACGCCGAGGCCGCCTAGCCGCGCCGATCACACGCATCGTTCCGCCGCCGGCGCGTTATAGCGTGGTGGAGCGACGGAGCGTGACGCGGATGAACAAGAAGGACGACCAGCACGTGAGCCTCGAGGACCTGCAACTCGCGCTGGTCCGCACGCAACAGGCCGCGGCGCGATCGGGCGAGCGCGTCGTGGTCGTGCTGGAAGGACGCGACGGTGCGGGCAAGGACGGGGCGATCAAGCGGATCACCGAGCACAGCTCGGTCCGCGCGACGCGCGTGGTGGCGCTGCCCAAGCCGTCCGACCGCGAGCGCACGCAATGGTATTTCCAGCGCTACATCGCGCATCTGCCGGCCGCGGGCGAGTTCGTGATCTTTAACCGCTCCTGGTACAATCGCGCCGGGGTCGAGGTGGTGATGGGTTTCTCCACCGGCGCGGAGCAGGCCGAGTTCCTGCGCGACGCGCCCGACTTCGAGCGTATGCTGGTGGAGAGCGGGATCAAGCTGGTGAAGCTGTGGCTCGACATCAGCAAGGACGAGCAGCGCGACCGGCTCGCGGCGCGGCGCGAGGACCCGCTCAAGGCGCTCAAGGTCTCCGACATGGACGCGGTCGCCCAGTCCAAGTGGGACGATTACACCGCGGCGCGCGACGTCATGCTGACGCGCACCCACACGCCGCTGGCGCCGTGGCATTGCGTGCGCGCCGACGACAAGAAGGCGGCGCGGCGCGCAATCATCGCGCACCTGCTGCACCGCACCGCACCGTCGGAGATCGCACGTGACGTGCCGCTGCCGGATCCGGACGTGCTCTTCAACTTCGAGGCGAGCGCGCTAACCGACGGGCGACTGTCGAAGTGATGCCGATCTCCGGCGGATCGGCGCCGTGGCTGCGGCGCGGAACCGCACAAGCGGTAAGCGCCGGGGAAGAAACTTGTGTCATGCCGCGCGGCGTTCGTCCGCGCGCAGAGTGAGCACGTCCACACCGGTCGCGGTGACCGCTACCGTATGTTCGAACTGAGCCGATAGCTTGCCGTCCTGCGTCGTCACGGTCCAGCCGTCGTTGCTGGTGTTCACGCGCCGGCTGCCCTGGTTGAGCATCGGCTCGACCGTGAACACCATGCCCTCGCGCAGCACCGCACCCGTGCCCGGGCGGCCGAAGTTGAGCACCTGTGGCTCCTCGTGCATCGCCCGCCCGATGCCATGGCCGCAGAACTCGCGCACCACTGCATAGCCGTGCTTCTTGGCATGCCGCTCGATCGCGGCGCCGATGTCGCCCAGCCGCGCGCCCGGTCGTACGGCGGCGATCCCCTGCCACATCGCCGCCTGCGCGACCGCCACCAGCCGTCGCGCCGCGGGTGCCACCGTGCCGACCGCATAGGTCTTGCTCGAGTCGGCGATGAAGCCGTTCTTCTCCAGCGTGATGTCGAGGTTGATGATGTCGCCGTCGCGGATGATCTCGGTCGCGCTGGGCACGCCGTGACACACCACCTCGTTGCGCGAGCAGTTGAGCACGTACGGGAAGTCATATTGCCCCTTGCTCGCGGGGCGCGCTTGCAGGTCGACCGTGATGAAGCGCTCGACCAGATCGTTGACCGCCAGCGTCGACATGCCCGCGAGCGACTGGCGATCGAGCATCTCGAACACCGCCGCCAGCAGCTTGCCCGAAACGCGCATCAGCGCGAGCTCGTCGGGCGTCTTCACCATCTCAGGCGGCGACCGCGCGAGGTTGCGCCGACTCGCGCCGCATCCGCACGATCTCGGTGAAGCTGAGTGTCGGGTTCGCCTCCGCGAGCATCCCGATCGTCATCCAGAACTCCGCCTGCGCGTTGATCGAGCGGCACATCACCGCGCTGGCGCGCCGCGCCTCGGCGTGCAGTTCGTCGTCGATCTTCACAATGCCCATGCGCCAGCTCCCCAGTGAGACGATATGGTTCGTATATGCTTCATAGCCCGGAGGAAAGGGGTGACGTCCGCCGCCGGCTGCGCCGTCTTGCCGCGCGCGCGTCGCGCTGCCACAGCACACCGCGCCACCGGGGAGCCACCGTTATGATCGTGCGCAGCGACGAGATCGAGGACGTGCCCGTGCCCGGCGCCGGCACGATGCGCGTCCATCTGTTCCGCCCCGCCATCGCCGGGCGCTTCCCCGGCGTGCTGTTCTTCTCCGAGATCTACCAGGTGACCGCGCCGATCCGCCGGCTTGCCACCCTGCTCGCGGGTAACGGCTATGTCGTCGCGGTGCCCGAGGTGTACCACGAGTACGAACCTGCCGGCACCGTGCTCGCCTATGACCAGCCGGGAACCGATCGCGGCAATGCGCTGAAGTTCACCAAGCCCGTCCCCGCCTTTGACGCCGACGCCGCCGCTGCGCTGACCGCGCTCGCCGCGCACCCGGCGTGTGACGGGCGGCTCGCCACCTTCGGTGTCTGCCTGGGTGGGCATCTCGCCTATCGTGCCGCGCTCGACCCGCGCGTGGGCGCGGCGGCATGTTTCTACGCTACGGACATCCACTCCGGATCGCTCGGCGCTGGCCGCAGCGATGACAGCCTTGCGCGCATGGACGAGCTCCGCGGGGAGGCAATGTTCGTGTGGGGGCGGCAGGACCCCCATGTCCCCTTCGCCGGGCGCGAGGCGATCCGCGCGCGGCTCGAGGCGGTCGGCGCGTCGTACGAATGGCACGAGGTCAACGCACCGCACGCCTTCCTGCGCGACGAGGGGCCGCGCTACGATCCCGCGCTGTTCCTCCAGAGCGTCGCCTGGACACTGGCGCTATACCGCCGCGCCCTGGCGTAGCCGCGGTTGCGCGCTACCCGGTGAGGCGACACAAGGGGCGTCTCACCGGGAGAAGATGATGCGTCGAGTTGCCGCGCTGCTGTTGCCCCTCACTTTGCCGCTGACGCTCGCCGCCGCACCCGCGGCACAGGCGCCGGCCGTCGCGGCCTCAACCGACGCGGCGGATCGCGCGCTGCTCGCCTTCCTTGATCAGAAGTTCGACGAGCAGCTCGCGCTCAGCCCGGAGAGCCAGACCCAGCTCGGCCTCAAGACCGACAATGATCGGCTCGACGATTATACCGACGCCGCCAAGGTGCGCGCGCGCGACCTCTCCGAACGCCAGCTCGCCGAACTCCACGCGCGTTTTCAGCCGGCACAGCTCGGCGCCGCGGCACGAGTGAGCTACCGGCTGTTCGAGGAAGAGGTGGCGCGCGCCCGCGCCTCGTTCCGCTTCCGCCAGCTGCAATTCCCGGTGTCGACCAACGGCAGCCCCGCCGGCGCGATCCCGGTGCTGCTGATCAACAACCATCGCGTCGACACGGTCGCCGACGCACGCGCCTATGTCGCGCGGCTGCGCGACACTGATCGCGTGATGCGCGAGGTCGCCGCGACGATGCGCGCGCAGGCGGCCAAAGGGATCATTCCGAACAAGGTCAATTTCGCGCCCGCACGTGCCGACGCGGTGAAGGTGATCACCGGCGCGCCGTTCGACGCCGGGGCGGACTCGACGCTGCTCGCGGACGTCCGCAAGAAGGTCACCGCGCTGGACGCTCCCGCTGCGACCAAGAGCCAATTGCTCGCCGATGCCACCGCCGCGCTCAGGGGACCGTTCCGCCACGGCTATGACGTGCTGATTGCCGCGCTTGACGAGATCGCGCCGCAGTCGACCGGCAACTACGGCGCGTGGCACCTTCCTGACGGTCAGGCCTATTACGCCGACCGGCTGCGCGAATCGACCACGACCGATCTCACCGCCGACCAGATCCACCAGCTCGGGCTGAAGCAGGTGGCGGCGATCCGCGCCGAGATGGAGGCGGTCAAGCGTCAGGTCGGCTTCAGCGGCACGCTCGAGCAGTTCTTCGATAAGGTCCGTACCGATCCGTCGCTCAAATACCCCAACACCGCCGCCGGGCGCGAGCAGTATCTGAGCGACGCGCGCGCGGTGATCGCGGGGGTGATGGCGGCGGCGCCGCGCTATTTCCGCGTGCTGCCCAAGGCACCGCTCGAGGTGCGCGCGGTGGAGAAATGGCGCGAGGGCACCGCCTCCACCGCTTTCTACAACCCGCCCTCGGCCGACGGCACGCGGCCGGGCATCTATTACGTCAACCTCGTCGACATGAACCAGACGCAGAAGGTGCAGGTCGCGGGCATCGCCGCGCACGAGGGCGCGCCGGGACACCATTTCCAGATCGCGCGCCAGCAGGAGCTGGCCGACGTGCCCAAGTTCCGTAAATTTGGCGGCTACGGCGCCTATATGGAGGGCTGGGGGCTCTACTCCGAGCGGCTCGCGGACGAGATGGGCGTGTACAAGACGCCGTACGACCGGTTCGGCATGTTGTCGCTGCAGGTATGGCGCGCGATCCGGCTGGTGCTCGATACGGGCATCCACTCCAAGAAGTGGACGCGCGAGCAGGCGATCGCCTATTTCCGCGGCAATAGCTCGGTGTCCGACACCGACATCGCGCGCGAGGTGGATCGCTACTTCAACTGGCCGGGGCAGGCGACCAGCTACATGGTCGGCCAGCTCAAGATCGCCGAACTGCGCGCGCGCGCCGAGCGCGAGCTCGGGCCCAAGTTCGACATCCGCGACTTCCACGAGGCGGTGCTGAGCCAGGGGGCGCTGCCGCTCGGCGTGCTGGAGGAGCAGGTCAACGGCTACATCGCGGCCAAGAAGGGGTGAGCGCCGCGCGTGCGGAGTGAGGGGCGGCGATGCGCTCAGCCGCGCGGGTGCGCGGCGCGGTACACGTCCAGCAGGTGCGCGGCGTCAACGGCGGTGTAGATCTGGGTCGAGCTCAGGCTGGCGTGGCCGAGCAACTCCTGCAGCGCGCGCAGGTCGGCGCCGCGTCCGAGCAGATGCGTCGCGAAACTATGGCGCAGCGCGTGTGGCGTGGTGCGCTCGCCCAGCCCGAGCCGCGCGCGCGCGCCGCGCACCTTGGCGCGCACCACGCCGGGTGAGAGCGCGCCGCCCTTCACCCCGCGGAACAGCGGTTCGCGCGCGGTCAGCGGCCATGGGCAGCGCGCGGCATAATCCTCGATGGCGGCGCGCACATCGGGCAGCAGCGGCACCACGCGCGTCTTGCTCCGCTTGCCGGTCACGCGCAGCGTCTCGCCCAGCGGCAGCACCGCGCCGTTCAGCCCGACTGCCTCGCCGATGCGCAACCCCGCACCGTACAACAGCAGCAGTACCGCCCAGTCCCGCGCGGCGACCCAGGGCTCATCGCTCTCCTCCGCCACGTCGCGGGCGAGCGCGACCGCCTCGTGTGGCGCGACCGGCCGCGGCACGCCCTTGTGGACGCGGGGTCCGCGCAGCCGCGGCGCGGCGCGCGTGGTCCCATCACTGCGGGCAGCCCAATCCAGGAAGCCGCGCACCGCTGACAGTTCGCGCGCCGCCGAGGCGTTGCCCAGCCCGGTGCCGCTCGCCCCCGCGGTGCGCCGATGCGCAAGATAGGCGCGCAGGTCGCTCGCATCGACCGCCGACAGGGCGGCGCGGTCCACGGACCTTCCCCAATGCGTCGTCAGGAAGCCGAGCAGCCGTGTCGCGGTGGCGCGATAGGCGCGGACGGTATGCTCGGAGCGCCGCCGGTCGCGCGCGAGATGGATCGCCCATTCGTCCGCCAGGGTCAGCCGAACCGCCGCGCCGCCTTCCTCTTCTCGTCGCATTTCGCGTGCTTACTTCATGATGGAAAAGGTAAATTAACGTGCGACAACCATAAGGCCAGTCATGTCGACCTCCGCTTCTCTCACGGCACCGGCCGCCGAGTCGAGCCGCCTCGCCGCTTTGAACGCGCTGGCGCTTCTCGACAGCGAGCCGGAGAAGGAGTTCGACGCGCTGGTGGCGCTGACGGCGCAGTTGCTGGGCTGCCCGACCGCGCTTCTCAACCTCGTCGGTCGCGACCGGCTGTGGATCAAGGCCAGCACGCGGCCGACCGCGTCGCGCGAGATCCAGCGCGACATCGCCTTTTGCGACCGTACGGTGACGCAGCGCGAGATGGTCGTGGTCGAGGATCTCGCCGCCGATCCGCGCTTCGGCACCAGCCCGCTGGTGGTCGACGGCGGCATCCGCTTCTACGCCGGCGCCCCCGTCAACGTGCTGGGGCACGACGGCGAGCGCCACACCGTCGGCACCTTGTGCGCGGTCGATACCGCTCCGCGCGTGCTCGACGATGCCGCGCGGGCTGCGCTTAGTCACCTCGCTGCGCTGGCGGAAGCGCTGCTCGAGGCGCGGCGCACCGCGCTCAAGGCAATCCATATCGCCACCACCGGCGAGCAGCTCGTCACCCAGCTCGCGCGACAGGACCGCATCTTCCGTCAGGCCGAACAGATCGCGATGATCGGGTCGTGGCGGCTCTCGGTTGCCGACCAGACCCTCGAATGGTCAGACAATGTGTACCGCATCCATGGCCTGCCGCTTGGCATGAAGCCCGATCTGTCGCGCGCGCTGTCCTTCTACCCTGCGCATGCGCGGGACGGCATTGCGGCGACGGTCGAGGCCGCGATCGCGGAGGGCCGGCGCTTCGACTTCGAGAGCGACTTCATCACCGCCGACGGGCGCACGCTTCGGGTCCGATCAATGGGCGATCCCGAGATCGTCGACGGCGAAGTGGTCGGCATGATCGGCGTGTTCCAGGACATCACCGCCCGGCACGCGCTCGAGGTTCAGCTCCGCTTTGCCGCCGATACCGACGCGCTCACCGGACTTGCCAATCGCGCCGCCTTCGACCGCGCGCTCGACGGTGCGATGGCGCGCGCGCGGCGCAACGGTACGCCGCTGCACCTCGTGCTGATCGATCTCGACGGCTTCAAGGCGATCAACGACACGCTCGGCCATGGCGCCGGCGATGACGTGCTGCGGCTCACCGGCGCTGCGCTGGCCGAACCGTGGCTGCGCGGCGCGCTGGCGGCGCGGATCGGTGGCGACGAGTTCGCGCTGATCGTCGAGGATCCCGCGCTGATCGCGGATCTGGACGGGCTGCGCGAGCGCGTCGAGGCGGCGTTGCGCGTTGCCGTGGAGGCCAATGGCGTGACGATGACAAGCGCGGGCTCGGTCGGCATCGCGGCGTTTGATCAGGATTGCCACTCGTTGCGCGACCTGGCGCGCCGCGCCGACATGCTGCTGTACCAGGCCAAGCGCGCCCGCGTCGGGCAACGCCGCTTCGCGCCGCCACGCCGGGTGGCGTAACGGCGCCCGCGCCGGGCTTTCCGCCGACTCTGCGCTGCCCCATATGGCGCGCATGTCCACCCGCGCGCGCGTTCTCGTCCTCAACTCCGCGCTCGGCCCGCTCGACTATCGCGTGCCACGCGAACTCGCGGTCGAGCCCGGCTCGGTGGTGGTGGCGCCGCTTGGACCGCGTCAGCTGCTCGGCGTGGTGTGGGAGCCCGAGCGCCTGCCGTCCGACGCGGAGGTCGGTGACAACCGGCTGCGCAACCTCGTCGCTGTCGCCGACGTGCCGCCGCTCCGCGCACCGCTGCGCCGGTTGATCGAGTGGACCGCGGATTATTATCTCGCGCCGCCGGCCGCAGTGGCGCGCATGACTCTGTCGTCCAGCGCGGCGCTGGAGGGCGCACGCAGCGCGGTCGAGTATCGCGCCACGGGCCATGTTCCCGAGCGGCTCACCGCACAGCGTGCACAGGCGCTCGAGCGGATCGGCGATCGCCAGGGATTGATCCGTGAACTGGCGACGATCGCCGAGGTGAGCGACGCGGTGATCCGCGGGCTGGTCAAGAGCGGCGCGATCGAGGCGATCGAAGTGAGCATCGACAGCCCCTATCCGTGCCCCGATCCGGATCACGCGCCGCCCGCGCTTTCGGCGGAGCAGAGCGAGGCGGCGGCGACGCTGGTCGGCGCGGTTGAGGCCGCTGCCTTCCGGCCGATCCTGCTCGACGGCGTTACCGGTTCGGGCAAGACCGAGGTCTACTTCGAGGCGGTCGCGGCGGCACTGCGCAGCGGTAAGCAGGTGCTGGTGCTGCTTCCCGAAATCGCGCTGACCGAGCCGTTCCTCAAGCGCTTCCATGATCGCTTCGGCTGCGAGCCGGTGGCGTGGCATTCGGGGCTGCGCGCGACACAGCGGCGCCGTGCCTGGCGCGCGGTGGCAAGCGGCGAGGCCAGGGTGACGGTGGGGGCACGCTCGGCGTTGTTCCTGCCCTATGCCGAGCTCGGGCTGATCGTCGTCGACGAGGCGCACGAGACCAGCTTCAAGCAGGAGGATGGCGTCCATTATCACGCGCGCGACGTGGCGGTGATGCGCGGCCTGTTCGAGCGCTGCCCGGTGATCCTCGCCTCCGCCACCCCCGCGATCGAGACGCGCCATCAGGTCGCGCTCGGCACCTATGCGGAGGTCAGGCTGCCGGGCCGCTACGGCGTCGCCGAGATGCCCGCGATCGCCGCGATCGACCTGATCGAGGAGCCGCCCGAGCGCGGGCGCTGGCTCAGCCGGCGGCTGGTGGAGGCACTGCGGGAGACGCTGGGGCGCGGCGAGCAGTCGCTGCTGTTCCTCAACCGCCGCGGCTACGCCCCGCTGACGCTGTGCCGCACGTGCGGCCACCGCTTCCAATGTCCGAATTGTACCGCCTGGATGGTCGAGCATCGGCTGACGCGCCGGCTCGCCTGCCATCATTGCGGCCATATCGAGCCGGTGCCGCGGCTCTGCCCGGAATGCAGCAACGAGGACACGCTGGTTGCCTGCGGCCCCGGGGTGGAGCGGATCGCCGACGAGGTCGCAGCGCTGTTCCCCGAGGCGCGCACCGCGGTGGTGACCTCGGACACGATCTGGTCCCCGGCCAAGGCCGCCGAGTTCGTCGCGCGGATGGAGGAGGGCGCGATCGACATCGTCGTCGGCACCCAGTTGGTCACCAAGGGCTATCACTTCCCCAATCTGACGCTCGTGGGTGTGGTCGACGCCGACCTCGGGCTCGACGGCGGCGATCTGCGGGCGGCGGAGCGGACCTTCCAACAGATCCGCCAGGTGTCGGGTCGCGCCGGACGTGGCGCCAAGAAGGGGCAGGTGTTCATCCAGACGCACAGCCCCAAGGCGCAGGTGATGCAGGCACTGGTGACGGGCGACGCCGACGCTTTCTACACCGCCGAGACCGAGGCGCGGCAGGACGCGGGCGCGCCCCCCTTCGGCCGCTATGCCGCGATCATCGTGTCGAGCGAGGAACAGGCGGCGGCGCACGAAGTGGCGCGGCTGATCGCGCGTCATGCGCCCGAGGTGGAGGGGATGGCCGTCTATGGCCCGGCGCCGGCGCCGCTGGCGATGCTGCGCGGGCGCCACCGGTTTCGCCTGCTGGTCCATGCGCGGCGCGCGCTGGATGTGCAGGACGTGATCCGCGACTGGCTCGGCGTGCTGGACTGGCCGGCGAAGGTGCGCGTGGCGGTGGACGTCGACCCGTACAGCTTTCTGTGAGGCCGGCGCGGGTGAACAGCATGCGCCGCCGCATACGTCGGCTGACCGGATGCGGCGAAACCGAGCGGCTCGTCGCTTGAACCGATTGCGCCGCCTCCTAGGCTTTCGAGGTAGGACGATGGTGCGGGGGTAGCGGGGTGACACGCGGCTGGCGGCTGGGACTGGCGGGTTGGCTGGCGCTTTTGACGGCGGCGCCCGCCGGGGCGGCGTGGCAGGAGGCGAGTTCGGCGCACTTCCTGATCTATGCCGACGACGAGCCAGCGGAGGTGACCGCCTTCGCCACGCGGCTGGAGCGGTTCGACAAGGCGCTGCGCGTCATGCGCGGATTGCCGGACCCGCCGGTCAGTAAGGCGCAGCGACTGACGGTCTATGTTCTTCGGGACGTGCGGGCGGTGCAGCGGTTGCTCAGCTCGGACGATATCGCCGGCATCTATATGCCGCGCGTGGCGGGCGCCGTCGCGTTCGTGCCGCGCGATACCCACGAGCGCGGCTGGCTCGCGCTCACGCCCCAGGCGGTGCTGCTGCATGAATATGCGCACCATTTCATGTTCACTAATTGGGGCGACCGACCCTTTCCCGCTTGGTTCGTCGAGGGGTTCGCCGAGTTCAACGCGACCGCGATCTTCCAGTCTGATCGCCTGCTGTTCGGCGCGCCGCCGCTCTATCGCGCCGCGGGTTTGATCGACGTTGACGCGGTACCCGCGCGCGAACTGCTCGCGCCGTCGCCGTCGCGCCATATGACGTCGCAGCAGATGCAGACCTTCTACGGTCGCGCCTGGCTGCTGATGCATTATCTCACGCTCGGGAAGAAGGACCATTCCACTTTCTCGGCGTATCTCGAGGCGCTCGAGCACGGCACCGCAGCGGACGCGGCCAAGCTGCTGGGCAACCCGCGCCAGCTCGACGACGCGCTCAATCGCTATGCGCGGACGCGACTGCCGATGTTCGGGATGCGGGTGACCGACCTGCCGATCGGTGCCGTGACGGTGCGCGCGCTCACACCGGCGGGGTCCGCGATCATGCCGGTGCGGCAGCGCTCTCGTCGCGGCGTCGACGCGCGTGCCGCGGGCGGCGTGGCCGACGAAGCGCGCGAGATCGCCGCGCGCTTTCCCACTGAGCCGGTCGTGCAGGCGGCGCTGGCCGAGGCCGAGTATGACGCCGGCCACTTCGAAGCGGCTGATGCCGCGGCGGCGCGCGCGCTCGTCGCCGATCCGACGTGTCGCGACGCGCTGATGTATCGAGGGCTCGCGCAAGGCGCACTCGCCACGCGCGACCGGTCGCACGATCGCGAGCGCTGGCGCGCGATCCGCCGCTGGTTCCACGATGCCAACCGGCTCGACCCCGAGGACCCCTGGCCGCTCGTCGCCTTTTACCAGGCCTATGCGAGTTCGAGCGAGCCGATGAGCGCCAACGCCGAACAGGGGCTGGTCTATGCCTCTCAGCTCGCGCCGTTCGATCGCGCCCTGGCGATGACGGTGGCGGTGATGCACCTGCGGCATCAGCGCCGCGACGACGCGGCAGCCGCGCTGCGCCGCGTCGCTTATGATCCGCACGGCGGGAAGATGGCCGAGCTGGCGGCGTCGCTACTCGCCGCGCTGCAGGGAAGTGACGCCGCGGCGCTCGCCGCGCTGACCGCGGCGATTAAACAGGCGGGCGACCGCGAGTAAGCGGCGTGCCGCTCAGCCGGCGTGTTCGGCGAGGACGGTCAGTCCCTTGGCGTTCACTTCGGCGAAGCCGCCGCGGATCGCGATCGCCTCGGCTGCGCCGCCGGGCGTCTTCTGCACCAGCACCTCGCCGTCACGGATCGTCGACATGAAGGGGGCATGACCTTCGAGCACGGCAAAGTCGCCGTTGGTGCCGGGCACGGTGACCATATGCACCTCGTCCGAGCGGACGAGACGTTCGGGGGTGACGAGTTCGAAGTGGAGCATGTGCGTCTATGACCCTGAGAACGACGGTGTGAACGTGCAAGTGCCGGAGCCGGACCGGCGTCGCAAGGCGCAGCGACAATTCATAGCTTGAGTACCGCGATCAGCACTCCGGTGGCGGTGAAGATCGCCCCGACCAGCCAGGTGAGCAGCTGCGTCTTGGCCGCCTCGAGCCGCGCGGTCATCCGTTCCTCCAGCAAACGGAGATCGGACGCGCTCGAGGCGAAACCGGCGGGTTTCGTCTCGGCCTCATCGAATCGCGCGTCCATCCGCGCGAACCGCGCCTCCATTTCGGAGAACCGAGCGTCAATCGTCGATCCGAGCCGGTCGATCCGCGCATCAAGCCGCGCGCCGAGATGATCGAGGTCGCCCTTCGTCGCCGTCCCCTCGGCCATCGCGCGTCCGATCGCGGCGGCGATGGCCTCGGCCTGGTCCTGCGGCAGCGCCGCCGCGCGCAGGTCCTTTGCGATCGAGAGCGTGTCGATGCCCATGCTCCCGAGGGTAGCCGAGCACCGACACCGAGTCGATCAGGCGTCCTGCGCCAGCTTCTCCGCTTTGGCGACCGCCTCGTCGATGCCGCCGACCATGTAGAAGGCGGCCTCCGGCAGGTGGTCGTACTCGCCATTCACCACCGCCTTGAACGAGCGGATCGTGTCGTCGAGCTGGACGAACTTCCCCGGAATGTTGGTGAACACCTCAGCGACGTGGAACGGCTGCGACAGGAAGCGCTGGATCTTGCGGGCACGGCTGACCGTCAGCTTATCCTCCTCGGACAGCTCGTCCATGCCGAGGATCGCGATGATGTCCTGCAGCGACTTGTACTTCTGCAGCGTCTGCTGGACCGCGCGGGCAGTCTCATAATGGTCCTGCCCGACGATGCGCGGCTCCAGTACGCGGCTGACCGAGTCGAGCGGGTCCACCGCCGGGTAGATACCCAGCTCCGAGATCGCGCGGCTCAGGTTGGTCGTCGCGTCAAGGTGCGCGAACGAGGTCGCCGGTGCCGGATCGGTGAGATCGTCCGCGGGCACGTACACCGCCTGCACCGAGGTGATCGAGCCCTTGTTGGTCGACGTGATCCGCTCCTGCAGCGCGCCCATGTCGGTCGACAGCGTCGGCTGATAGCCCACCGCCGACGGGATACGGCCGAGCAGCGCCGACACCTCGGCGCCCGCCTGGGTGAAGCGGAAGATGTTATCGACGAAGAAGAGCACGTCCTGCCCTTCCTGATCGCGGAAATATTCCGCCATCGTCAGGCCGGCCAGTGCCACACGCGCGCGCGCGCCCGGCGGCTCGTTCATCTGGCCGAATACCAGCGCCACCTTCGACCCTTCGCTGACGGCGTTGCCGTCGGCATCCTTGGCGATCACGCCCGCGTCGAGGAACTCGTGGTACAGGTCGTTGCCCTCGCGGGTGCGCTCGCCGACGCCGGCGAACACCGACACGCCGCCATGGCCCTTGGCGATGTTGTTGATCAGCTCCTGGATCAGCACGGTCTTGCCGACGCCGGCGCCGCCGAACAGGCCGATCTTGCCGCCCTTGGCATAGGGGGCAAGGAGGTCGATCACCTTGATCCCGGTGACCAGGATCGCGCTCTCGGTCGACTGGTCGACGAAGTCCGGCGCCTTGGCGTGGATCGGCGCCGTCATCTCCGCTCCGACCGGGCCGCGCTCGTCGATCGGCTCACCGATGACGTTCATGATCCGCCCCAGCGTCTTGGGACCGATCGGCACGCGGATCTGGCTGCCCGTGTCGGTCACGGTCTGCCCGCGGGTCAGACCCTCGGTGGAGTCCATCGCGATGGTGCGGACGGTGTTCTCGCCGAGATGCTGCGCGACCTCGAGCACCAGCCGCTGGCCATTGTTGCTCGTCTCCAGCGCCGACAGGATCGCGGGCAGGTTGTTATCGAAGTGAACGTCGACCACCGCGCCGATCACCTGGCTGACGCGGCCCACGTTGTTGCTGCCCGATCCGGTAGTCCCGCTGGTCGGGCGAATGTCTTCGGCGAGGGTTGCCATCACATCTTTCCTTGGTTCGTCTGCCCCGATGTAGGCATGGAGCGGGTGAAGGTCACGGCCGACAGCCGCTCCTTCATGGTGGTGGTGCGGGTCACCCGCCGGGTCACAGCGCCTCGGCGCCCGAGATGATCTCCACCAGCTCGGTGGTGATCGCCGCCTGGCGCGCGCGGTTGTACTGGATGCTGAGCCGCTTGATCATGTCGCCCGCGTTGCGCGTGGCATTGTCCATCGCGGTCATGCGGCTGCCCTGCTCGGAGGCGGCATTCTCCAGCATGGCGCGGAAGATCTGGATCGCGACGTTGCGCGGCAGCAGGTCGGCGAGGATCGCTTCCTCGCTGGGCTCATATTCCACCGTCGCGTCGCCGGCATTGGCCAGCTTGGGCTCGCCGCGGTCAGGGATCGCGACCGGGATGATCTGCTGGCCGATCGGCAGCTGCACCAGCGCCGACTGGAACTTGGCGTAGAACAGGTGGGCGACGTCAAACTCGCCCGCGGTGTAGCGCGCGATCAGGTCGTCGGCGATCGCCTTGGCGTCGTCGAACGCGACGGTCTTCACCGTCGACAGATCGTGATCGACCTTGATCGCCTGCGGGTAGAAGCGGCGCAGCACGCGCCCCTTCTTGCCGGCGAGATAGAAGATCACGGTCTTGCCCGCGGCCTCCAGCTCCTCCGCCTTGCGGCGTGCGGCGCGGACGATGTTGGTGTTGAACGCGCCCGCCAGGCCGCGCTCCGAGGTGGCAACCACCAGCAGATGCACCTGGTCCTTGCCGGTCCCCGCCAACAGCGGTGAGGCGCCGACGCCGACGTTGCCGGCCAGGCTGGCAACGACCCCCTCGAGCCGCTCGGCATAGGGGCGGCCGGCAATCGCCGCCTCCTGCGCGCGGCGCAGCTTGGCGGCGGCGACCATCTTCATCGCCTTGGTGATCTTCTGCGTCGACTTGACCGAGCCGATGCGGATCTTGAGGGCCTTGAGTGACGCCATTTCCTGCCTTCTCGTGCTCCCGCGAACGCGGGAGCCCAGGGTTATTCAGCGGATCGTCCGTGGCACTGGGCTCCTGCGTCCGCAGGAGCACGCACCTCAGGCGAAGGTCTTCGCGAACTGGTCGAGCGCGCCCTTGAGCTTGCCCTCGGTGTCCTTGCCCAGCTCGCGCGAGTCGCGGATCGCGCCCAGCACGTCGGCATGGTCGTTGCGCAGGAACGCCAGCATCGCCGCCTCGTAGCGGGTCACGTCGGCGACCGGCACCTGATCGAGATAGCCGTTGGTGCCGGCGTAGATCGACGCGGTCTGCTCCTCGAACGGCATCGGCGAGAATTGCGGCTGCTTGAGCAGCTCGGTCAGCCGCGCGCCACGGTTGAGCAGCTTCTGCGTCGAGGCGTCGAGGTCCGAGCCGAACTGCGCGAACGCCGCCATCTCGCGATACTGCGCCAGCTCGAGCTTGATCGAGCCCGACACCTTCTTCATCGCCTTGGTCTGCGCCGCGCCGCCGACGCGGCTGACCGACAGGCCGACGTTGATCGCGGGGCGGATGCCCGCGAAGAACAGGTCGGTCTCGAGGAAGATCTGGCCGTCGGTGATCGAGATCACGTTGGTCGGAATGTACGCCGAGACGTCGCCCGCCTGGGTCTCGATGATCGGCAGCGCGGTGAGCGAGCCGTTGCCATTGGCGTCATTCATCTTCGCCGCGCGCTCGAGCAGGCGCGAGTGGAGGTAGAAGACGTCGCCCGGATAGGCCTCGCGGCCCGGCGGGCGGCGCAGCAGCAGCGACATCTGGCGATAGGCCACCGCCTGCTTCGACAAATCGTCGTACACGATCACGGCGTGCATCGCACTGTCGCGGAAATACTCGCCCATCGCGCAGCCGGTATAGGGCGCGAGGAACTGCAGCGGGGCGGGGTCCGAGGCGGTGGCGGCGACGACGATGGAATAGTCCATCGCGCCGTTCTCCTCGAGCGTGCGCACCAGCTGCGCGACGGTCGAGCGCTTCTGGCCGACCGCGACATAGACGCAGTACAGCTTCTTCGACTCGTCGGTGCCCGCGTTGGCGGTCTTCTGGTTGATGAAGGTGTCGAGCGCAATCGCCGACTTGCCGGTCTGCCGGTCGCCGATGATCAGCTCGCGCTGGCCGCGGCCAACCGGCACCAGCGCGTCGATCGCCTTGAGCCCGGTCTGCACCGGCTCGTGCACCGACTTGCGCGGGATGATGCCGGGTGCCTTCACCTCGACGCGGCTGCGCTGCTCGGCGACGATCGGGCCCTTGCCGTCGATCGGGTTGCCGAGGCCGTCGACCACGCGGCCGAGCAGGCCCTTGCCCACCGGCACGTCGACGATGGTGCCGGTGCGGCGGACGACGTCGCCCTCCTTGATCTCGGCGTCCGAGCCGAAGATCACGACGCCGACGTTGTCGGCCTCGAGGTTGAGCGCCATGCCCTGCACGCCGTTCGAGAATTCAACCATCTCGCCGGCCTGGACGTTGTCGAGCCCGTAAATGCGCGCGATGCCGTCACCGACGCTCAGCACCTGGCCGGTCTCGGACACCTGGGCCTCGGTGCCGAAGTTGGCGATCTGGTCCTTGATGACCTTCGAGATTTCTGCGGCGCGGATATCCATGTGGTTAGCCCTTCATCGCGCTGGCGAGCGCATTCAAACGGGTACGGATCGAGGAATCGATCATCTGGGAGCCGATACGGACGACAAGCCCGCCGAGGATCGCCGGATCGACCTCGAGGTCGACCGACACCTCGCGGCCGACGCGGCGGCGCAGCTGCTGCTTGAGCTCGTCGACCTGCTCGGCGGTGAGCGGGTGCGCGCTGGTCACTTCGGCAGTGGTCTCGCCGCGGTGACGCGCCGCCAAGGTGCGGAAGGCGCGGATGATCTGCGGCAGCTGTGCGAGCCGGCGATTCTCCGCGAGCACCCCCAGGAAGCTGCGCGTGGTGGCGTCGACGCCGATCGAATCGGCCGCGGCGACCACCGCGCGCACCGCGTCGCGCCGCGCCACCACCGGAGAGGCGATCAGCGCGCGGAAGTCGGATGATTCGGCGAGCGCATCACGCACCGCGGCGAGGCTGCGCTCGACCTGGTCGACCGCCTTGGCCTCCACCGCCAGATCGAACAGCGCGCTCGCATAACGCCCGCCGAGGCTGGCCTGGATGCTGCTGCCCTGATTACCGCTGGAGCTCTCCACGCGATCCACTTTCCTCGCAAAAACCAAGGGTGTCGACCCCATGCGACCGGGTGGCGCGCGACGGCGCCTGCGCTTGGGGTAGCGGCGCGCGTAGCAAAGGGTTGCCAAGGATGCAACCGGAGCGGGTCGGCGTGTTGAACATGATCAACGTGACGCGAGGAGTAAGCGGGTTCGGGCGCAAGGCACGGGATGCGGTCGGGCGCCAAACGGCATATAGTCCAGCGGACATGGTCGAGACGGCGGGTGATGGCACCGCTGCGGCTGAACTCGAGCGAGATGGCCCATGGCTCACGCGTCGTCCCCGCGCCCAACTTCACCGTCATCCCGGACTTGGTCCGGGCACCCAGCCGTCAGCGCCGCGACGGTTGGACGCGCGGACGGTTGGACTCCGGACCAAGTCCGGGATGACGGCGAAATAATGCCGCATGGCAGCGGCCACCGCACCGACCCACGCTCCCCGGCGACCACTCCCGCTCCCATCGACCCCGATATCGCCTGGGCCGCCTTCACCCGCCGTGACCGTGCTCATGACGGCCGTTTCGTCGTAACGGTCAGCTCGACCCGCATCTATTGCCGGCCGAGCTGCGCGGCGCGGCGGCCGCGACGCGAGCATGTCGGCTTCCTTGCCGACGGCGCCGCCGCGCGCGCCGCGGGCTATCGCGCCTGCCGCCGCTGCCTGCCCGACGATGTCGCCCGCGACGCCGCCGCGGTGACGCGCGCGCTCGCGCTGCTCGACGACGCCGGGCGGACATGGACCCTCGCCGAGCTGGCCGCGGCGGTCGGCTACGCGCCGCATCACTTCCAGCGGCTGTTCACGCGCGTCGCCGGCATCTCGCCCGCGGGTTATGCGCGCGACCGCCGCGTGGCTCGCGCCGCCACGGTGCTGCAGGCAGAGGGCAAGGTCACCGGGGCGATCTACGCCGCCGGCTATGCTTCGCCGAGCCGGTTCTATGCCGATGCCGCCGCGCTCGGCATGACGCCGGCTGCCTGGGCGAGTGGCGGCGCGGACCAGCGAGTCGCCTGGTGCGTGCTGCCGACGCCGCTTGGCGCCTTGCTGGTTGCGCAGACGGCTCGCGGGCTGTGCCATGTCGGTTTCGACGAAGCCGCGGAGACGCTTGCGGCGCTGCTGCCGGCGGCGACGCTGGTGGCGGCCGACGCGCGCGAGCGGGCGGGCGCGACGCGCTGGGTAAAAGCGGCGGTGCCGCCCGACGCGGCGCTGCCGGAAGCGCGGCGGCGCGCGCTGTTCCTCGCGACGATGCGTGCGGCGGCTAAAGCGGCGGTGTAATCGTTTCCGACGTGCGAGATCGCGCGAGAGCCGGTCAATGCTCTGCACCTAGCGTCATCCCGGGCTCGAGCCGGGGTCCATGTCTCCGCCACAACAATGGCCGAGGTGCGTGCGGCACCATGGATCACGGCTCAAGCCGGGAGGACGGCCGTTCTCCAACCAGCCGTTTGGGTGCCGACCCACGACTCCCGAACACCACGACAGTAGGCTTGGCCCGACCTGACATGATGGGCGAGCGCCCGACATGGCGACACAGGTTCACGCACGCGGAAGGTATGTTCGACTGGGCCCCGGCCTGCGCCGGGGCACGGGCACGACCCGCTGGCGCCGCTCGTGCCCGTGGTTAGTCGATTATAAAGGCTTCTCGCTTAGCCCGGATCTCGGATTTGCGAGGACAACCGGGTCGATGAACGCGTTCGGGCGCCGTAACGGCGGGATGGGGACGACTGGCGCGCGCGGCGGTTTCGGCGTGGCGCGGCCGATGCAGGTCAACCCGCTCGCGCGCCCCGAGCCCGAGCCATTCCCCCCCGCGGATGCGCTGGCGCTGATCGGCGAGGGCGATCCGTCACTGGTGCCGCAGGGCACCGTGGACGCGATGCAGCGCCTCGCCGACCGCCAGAACGCCAGCGGCGACGCCGGCGCGAGCCGGATGGAAGGCTTCGAGGCCTCGATCCACCGCATCAAGGAGCAGGTGCTGCCGCGCCTGCTCGAGCGCGTCGATCCCGAGGCCGCCGCGACGCTCGGCAAGGACGAGCTCGCCGAGGAGTTCCGCCCCATCATCGGCGAGGTGCTCGCCGAGCTCAAGCTGACGCTCAACCGCCGCGAGCAGTTCGCGCTGGAGAAGGTGCTGGTCGACGAGTTGCTCGGACTCGGGCCGCTCGAGGAACTGCTCGCCGACGCCGACATCAGCGACATCATGGTCAACGGTCCCGACCAGACCTTCGTCGAGCGCAAGGGCAAGCTGGAGCTGGCCAATATCCAGTTCCGCGACGAGGAGCATCTGTTCCAGATCGCGCAGCGGATCTGCAACTCGGTCGGCCGCCGCGTCGACCAGACCACGCCGCTTGCCGACGCACGCCTCAAGGACGGCAGCCGCGTCAACGTGATCGTGCCGCCGCTGTCGCTGCGCGGCACCGCCATCTCGATTCGCAAATTCTCCGCCAAACCGATCACGCTCGACATGATGGCGGGCTTCGGCAGCATGTCGCAGAAGATGGCCACCGCGCTCAAGATCGCGGGCGCGTGCCGCTTCAACGTGGTGATCTCGGGCGGCACTGGCTCGGGCAAGACGACGATGCTCAACGCCTTGTCGAAGATGATCGACCCGGGCGAGCGCGTGCTGACGATCGAGGACGCGGCCGAGCTCCGGCTCCAGCAGCCGCACTGGCTGCCGCTCGAGACCCGCCCCGCCAATCTCGAGGGGCAGGGCGAGATCTCGATCCGCGACCTTGTCAAGAACGCGCTGCGTATGCGGCCCGACCGCATCATCCTGGGCGAGATCCGCGGCAGCGAGTGTTTCGACATGCTCGCCGCGATGAACACCGGCCACGACGGCTCGATGTGCACGCTTCACTCCAACAGCCCCCGCGAGGCGCTGGCGCGCATGGAGAACATGGTGATGATGTCGGACATCAAGGTGCCCAAGGAAGCGATCAGCCGCCAGATCGCCGACTCGGTCGACATGATCATCCAGGTCAAGCGCCTGCGCGACGGCTCGCGCCGCGTCACCAACATCACCGAGGTGATCGGGATGGAGGGCCCGGTGATCGTGACGCAGGAGCTGTTCAAGTTCGAGTATCTCGACGAGAGCGCCGACGGCAAGATCATCGGCGAGTATCGCTCGATGGGGCTGCGTCCGTACACGATCGACAAGGCCAAGCAGTTCGGCTTCGACCAGGCGTATTTGGAGGCGTGTCTTTGAGCGCCGGGCAAGACGCTGCGGTAGACTGACGCTCCTCGCTCTTCCGTCATCCCGGACTTGTTCCGGAACCCACGGTGCCGCGCCATCAGCGGCCCTGAACAGGTGGGTGGGTGGATCCCGGACCAAGTCCGGGATGACGGAGGCAGAAGATCATGGCGGTCGCGCCCGCACCTCCCTTGCTCGATCCGTAACCGGTTGACCGCGCCGCTGCCGCAACGCAGCATCGCGCGATGGCCACGCTCCCCCCGATCACCAACAATCCCGACGTTCGATACCTCGGCCGCGTGCTGGGCGACGTCATCCGCGCTTACGGGGGGGACACGCTCTACGAGCGCACCGAGGCGATCCGCTCCGCCTCGGTCGAGCGTCACCGCGGCAATGCCGAGGGCTCGCCCGACGTCGGGCTGGGCGCGCTCGATCTCGATGAAACGCTCGATTTCGTGCGCGGCTTCATGCTGTTCTCGATGCTCGCCAATCTCGCCGAGGACCGGCAGGGGATCGCGGCGGAGGAGGGCGCCGACGTTGCCGCCGCGCTCGGCCGGCTGGCCGAGGCCGGGATCGAGCGCGACCAGGTGCTCCAGCTGCTCGAGCGCGCGCTGATCGCGCCGGTGCTCACCGCGCATCCCACCGAGGTGCGGCGCAAGAGCATGATCGACCACCGCAACCGCATCGCGCAGCTGATGGCGCTGCGGGATCGTGGCGTCGACCACACGCCCGAGGGCGACCAGGTCGATGAGGCGATCGTGCGCCAGGTCGCGCTGCTGTGGCAGACGCGCGTGCTGCGGCGCGAGCGGCTGTACGTCACCGACGAAGTGGAGACCGCGCTCAGCTATCTGCGCGACGTGTTTCTGCCGGTGGTTCCGGCGCTCTACCAGCGCTGGGACCGCGCGCTTGGCGCGCGCGTCCCCGCCTTCCTGCGCCCGGGCAGCTGGATCGGTGGCGACCGCGACGGCAATCCTTTCGTCACCGCGGACAGCCTGCGCGCCGCGCTCGCGCGCGCCTCCCAGGCGGTGCTCGGCTATTATCTCGACCAGCTCCATGCGATGGGCGCCGAGCTGTCGATCTCGGCGCACCATGCCGCGGTCGATGAGGGCGTGCTGGCGTTGGCGGAGGCGAGCGGTGACGCGTCCGAGACGCGCAGCGACGAACCCTATCGCCGCGCGATCAGCGGCATCTACGCGCGCGCCGCGGCGACCTACCAGAAGCTGACGGGCGAGCCCGCACCGCGCCCGGGCAAGCTGGTCGGCGACGCCTATGCCGATCCCGCTGCGCTGCGCGCCGACCTCGTCACGCTTGCGCGCCCGCTCTCGGCCGAGGGCGCGGGGCTGCTCGGCTCGGGCGGCGCGATCGGCCGGCTGATCCGCGCAGTGGAGGTGTTTGGCTTCCATCTCGCCACGCTCGATCTGCGCCAGAACAGCGCGGTGCACGAGCGGGTCGTCGCCGAGATGCTGCGCACCGCGGGCGTGTGCGCGGACTATGCCGCGCTCGACGAGGACGCGCGCGTGATGCTGCTGCGCCAGGAACTGGCGACGCCACGCCCGCTGACCAGCCGTTTCACCGTCTATTCGGAGGAGACCGCGTCCGAGCTGGCGATCGTCCAGGCCGCGGCGGATGCGCACGCCACCTACGGCGCGGCATGCATCCGCCAGTATATCGTGTCGATGACCAAGTCGGTGTCGGACCTGCTTGAGGTCCACCTGCTGCTCAAGGAGGTCGGGCTGTACCGCCCCGCGACCGACGATACGCCCGCCAGCGCTGCGGTGATGGCGGTGCCGCTGTTCGAGACGATCGAGGATCTCGAGGCCGCGCCCGCGATCATGCGCGAGTGGTTCGCGATCCCCGAGGTGCGCGACATCGCGCGTGCGCGCGGCCACCAGGAAGTGATGATCGGCTATTCCGACAGCAACAAGGACGGCGGCTACCTTACCTCCACCTGGCAGCTGTCGCGCGCCTCCACCGCGCTGCGCCCGGTGTTCGACGCCGCTGGCGTCGGCATGCAGCTGTTCCATGGACGCGGCGGCGCGGTGGGACGCGGCGGTGGGTCGAGCTTCGCCGCGATTCGCGCGCAGCCCGCGGGCACCGTGCAGGGCCGCATCCGCATCACCGAGCAGGGCGAGGTGATCGCGGGCAAATACGGCACCCGCGAGAGCGCCACCACCAACCTGGAGGCGATGGCCTCGGCGACCTTGCTCGCGAGCCTCGAGCCGGCGCAGCTGTCGAACAGCGACAATGCCAGCTTCGCCGCGGCGATGGACCGGCTGTCCGGCGCCGCCTTCCGCGCCTATCGCAGGCTGGTCTACGAAACCGAGGGCTTCCGCACCTTCTTCCGCCAGATGACTCCGATCGCGGAGATCGCCGGGCTCAAGATCGGCAGCCGTCCCGCCAGCCGCAAGCAATCGGACGCGATCGAAGACCTGCGCGCGATCCCCTGGGTGTTCAGCTGGGCGCAGGCGCGCGTGATGCTGCCCGGCTGGTACGGTGTCGGCCAGGCGATCGCCGCCTTCGAGGACCGCGCGTTGCTGCGCGAGATGGCGCAGGGCTGGCCCTTGTTCGCCGCGACGTTGGCCAACATGGAAATGGTGCTCGCCAAGTCGGACATGGGGATCGCCGCGCGCTACGCCGGGCTGGTGGAGGACGCGGGGCTGCGCGACTCGGTGTTCGGCCGCATCCGCGACGGCTGGCGGCAGACGCACGACGGACTGCTCGATGTCACCGGCCAGTCGCACCTGCTCGAGAAGCACCCCGCGCTGGACGCCTCGATCCGGCTGAGGCTGCCCTATATCGAGCCACTCAACCTGCTTCAGATCGAGCTGATGAAGCGCCACCGCGCGGGCGAGGAAGACGCGCGCGTGCGGCAGGGCATCCTGCTGTCGATCAACGCGATCGCCACCGCGCTGCGCAATTCGGGCTGAGCGTCACCCCTCCAGGCTCTTCGACGCCTGCTCGAACAGGTCGCGACTGATCCCCGGCGTGGCGACGATCCGCTCCAACTCGGCGCGCATCAGACCTGCCCGCGCGTGGTCGAAGCGGCGCCAGCGGCCGAGCGGCGGCAGCAGCCGCGCCGAGGTCTGCGGGTTGAGCGGATCGAGCGCGAGCAGCTGGTCGGTAAGCCAGCGATAGCCCGCGCCGCCGGCGACATGGAAGGCGCGCTGGTTGACCGCGAAGGCGCCGACCAGCGCGCGCGCGCGATTGGGGTTGGCGAGCGAGAAGTCGGGGTGGCGCGCCAGCTCGGCGACCAGCGCGGGCGTGTCGTCGCGCGAGGAGAGCGCCTGCGTCTGGAACCATTTGTCGAGCACCAGCGGGTTGTCGGCATAGCGTGCGTAGAAGGCCTGGAGCGCGGCGTCGCGCTCGCTCGAGTGACCGCTCGCCAATGCCGTGAGCGCGCCCTGACGGTCGGTCATGTTGTCGGCCGCCTCGAACTGCGCCCAGGCCAGCGCGGGCGCGTCGGCGGCACCACCGGCCTGGAGATAGTGGAGCGCGACATTGCGCAGCCGTCGCACACCCTTGGCCGCGGGAGTATAGGCGTAAGGCGCGCGCTCGCCGAGGTCGCAGGCGGTGCGCCAGCGCTGGTCGAGCACGATCGCCAGGTTACGGCGCAGCGCCTCGCGTGCGCGGAACACGGCCTCCGGATCGACCGTGGCGAGCTGGTCGCCGATGAAGTTTTCCGAGGGCAGCAGCACCGCCTCGGCGACGAAGGCGCGATCGAGCGACGGGTCGTCAAGCGTGTCCGCCACCGCGGCGATCACCTGGCGGTGGTCGGCTTCGCCCTCAACCGTCGCGGCGACCAGCGTGTCGAGCATCAGCTGCTGCATCGCCTCGTAGCGTGCGAACGGGTCGTCGTCATGCCGCGCGAGAAAGGCGAGCTCGGCCGCGCTGCGGTCACTCTCGATGATCACCGGCGCGGAAAAGCCGCGGTTGAGCGACACGACCGGGCTCTCGGTCACCTCCTCGAACGCGATGCTCTCGGCGGCATCGCGCAGCACCACGAGCTGCTCGGGGCCGAGCGGTCGGCCGGTGGCGCTGCCGAACAGCCGCACGCGCAGCGGCAGCACCTGCGGCGCCTTGCCGCGCTGCCCGGGCGTGTCGGGCACCTTTTGCGCAAGATGCAGCAGGGCGCGGCCGCTGCCGGGCTCATGCTCGACACTGGCCGACACGCGCGGCGTGCCCGCCTGGCTGTACCAGAGGCGGAATTGCGCGAGGTCGACGCCGCTCGCCTCCTCCATGCAGCGGACGAAGTCCTCGCAGGTGGCGGCGGTGCCGTCATGGCGGTCGAAGTACAGGTCGGCCCCGGCGCGAAAGGCGGCGTCGCCCAGCATCGTCGCCAGCATGCGGATCAGCTCGGCGCCCTTGTTGTAGATGGTGGCGGTGTAGAAGTTGCTGATCTCGATGTAGCTCTCGGGGCGCACCGGATGCGCCAGCGGCCCCGCGTCCTCGGGGAACTGCGCCGCGCGCAGGCCGCGCACGTCCTCGATCCGCTTCACCGCGGCGGAGCCCTGGTCGGCGCTGAACGACTGATCGCGGTAGACGGTGAAGCCTTCCTTCAGGCTCAGCTGGAACCAGTCGCGGCAGGTGACGCGATTGCCCGACCAATTGTGGAAATATTCGTGCGCGACCACCGCGGCGATCGCGTCGTAATCATGGTCGGTCGCGGTGTCGGGGTCGGCGAGGATGTAGCGGCTGTTGAAGATGTTCAGCCCCTTGTTCTCCATCGCGCCGAAGTTGAAGTCGTCGACCGCGACGATGTTGAACACGTCGAGGTCATATTCGCGTCCGTAGGCGCGCTCGTCCCATGCCATCGAGAGCTTGAGCGCATCGAGCGCGTGCGCGGTCTTGGGCAGGTCGGCGGCGCGCACCCAGATCCCGAGCGCGACCTCGCGACCCGAGCGCGTGGTGAAGGTGTCGCGGTTGACCGCCAGGTCGCCCGCCACCAGCGCGAACAGATAGGAAGGCTTGGGATAGGGGTCGTGCCACTCGGCCCAGTGCGTGCCGTCGGCGCCCTCGCCGCTGGCCACGGGATCGCCGTTGGCAAGCAGCACCGGATAGCGGCGTCGATCCGCGCTCATCCGCACGCGATAGACGGCGAGCACGTCGGGCCGGTCCGGGAACCAGGTGATCCGGCGGAAGCCTTCCGCCTCGCATTGCGTGCACAGGATCCCGCCGGAGGCATAGAGCCCCATCAGCTGGGTGTTGCGATCGGGCGCGATCTCCACCTCGGTCTCGATCACGTGCGCCGCGCCCGCGAGCGGCACCACCAGCTGCTCGCCCTCGATCCGCCAGTCGCTGCTGGCCTCGCCGTCGACGGTGACGGCGAGCGGCACCTGGCCGGCGCCGTCGAGCCGGAGCGGCTGATCGTGCGCGCCGTTGCGCGTGACGCTCAGCCGCGCGCGCACCCGCGTCGCGGTGGGGTCGAGCGCGAAATCGAGCGCGACCTCGGGCACCAGCCACGCCGGTGGCGCATAGTCGCGCCGATAGCTGACGGCGGGGGCGGCGGTTGTGAGGCGAGCGTCCATGCGGACGACTATAATCGGGCGGGCAAGCGGTTCCACGGGAAAGCGCGCTGCGCCGCAACCGGTTCGTCCACTCGCCGGCCCCGCGGCGCACCTTTGACTGGTGCGTGGCCGGGGAAGCTAAGCTACGGCGATTCCTTCTCCTTGCTCGAAGGTTGCCGATGTACCGCTGTTTCGCCGCTCCGTTCCTGTTCGCCCTTGCCGGTGCGGCCGCCGCCCAGTCCGGCGCGCCGGCGCCGTCCACGCCGGCCCCCGCCGCGCGCGACACCGCGGCCCGCAACGCCCGCCTCACCGCGCCGCTCCCCGCCGATCAGGCCGCAATGAAGGCGCACGTGATGTTCCTCGCCTCGGACGCGATGCGCGGGCGCGAGGCGGGCAGCGGCGAATATGACATCGCCGCGCAATATGTCGCCGCGCAATTCTATGCCGCCGGGCTCAAGCCGATGGGCGACGCGGGTGGCTATCTTCAGGCGGTGCCGCTCACCGCATACAAGATTGCGGGGCAGGGCACGTTCGGCTGGTCCCCGACCGGCGGCGCGGCGCAGCCGCTGGCGTTCGGTACCGATTACGTCCCCGCCGCAAACCCCGCCGCCCGCGCCACAGGCGTGTCCGCGCCCGTGGTCTATGTCGGCTACGGCCTGTCGGCGCCGGCGTACGGCATCGATGATTACGCCGGGGTCGATGTGCGCGGGAAGATCATCGCTTACGTCGGCGGCGTGCCCGCAGGGCTGCCGAGCGAGATCGCCGCGACGCTGAGCGGCGCGCCGGCCCGGCTCGCCGCCGCGGCGGCGCACGGCGCGGTCGGAGCGGTCGCGATCGCCGACCTGCGCCCGGCGGGGCGCGGCGCGCCGGGCTTCGACACGGTGAAGAAAGGCTATGACGCGGAGCGCGTGACCTGGGCACTGCCCGACGGCACCGGCAGCACCGCCACGCCCGCCGTCCCGCTGCTCGGCACGCTGTCGCGCGCGGGCGCGGCCAAGGTCTTCGCACGCGACTGGGGCGCGATCACGCGCGCGGCGAGGAAGAAGGTGCTGCGCGCGCGCGCGGTCACGGCCGCGGGTAGGCTGAGCGCGGCGAGCGCCACGACGTTCCGCGCCGTGCCGAGCAGCAACGTGATCGGCATGATCCCCGGCAGCGACCCGCAGGTCGGGCGCGAGACGGTGGTGCTCTCGGCGCATCTCGATCACGTCGGCTTGGGCAAGGCGGTCGACGGCGACACGATCTACAACGGCGCGCTCGATGACGCGATCGGCATCGCCAGCCTGATCGAGGCGGCCAAGCGCTTCAAGCAGGCACCCGCGCCGCGCCGCAGCGTGCTGTTCCTTGCCGTGACCGCGGAGGAGAAGGGGCTGGTCGGCAGCGACTATTTCGCAAACCACCCGACCGTGCCGGGCGCTGACATCGTCGCCGATGTGAACCTCGACATGCCGATCCTCACCTATCGCTTCGAGGACATGGTGGCGTTCGGTGGCGACCGCTCGACGCTCGGCCCGATCATTGCGCGCGCCGTGGGGGCGATCGGCGTCGGCCTCTCGCCCGATCCGATGCCGGAGGAGGCGATCTTCGTCCGCTCCGACCATTTCCGCTTCGTTCAGAAGGGCGTCCCCTCGGTCTTCCTGTGGCCGGGACAGAAAGGGCCCGGCAAGGCAGCGGTCGCCGACTTCATGGCGCGCTGCTACCACAAGCCGTGCGACGACCTGACGCAGCCGATCCTGTGGGACCAAGGCGTCCGCTTCGTCGACGCCAATTACCGCATCGCGCGCGAGATCGCCGATGCGACCGATCGGCCGCGCTGGAACAAGGGCGATTATTTCGGGCTGCTGTTCAACGGGCCGATGGCGCGAGAGTGATGCGCTGCGGCGCCCTCCCGGCACGTCACCCGCCGCCCTTCAAACCGCATCGATCGTCGCCTACGTTGCGGCGATGATCCCGCTCGCCCTGCTGCTCGCGCTCGCCCCCGCCCCGGCCGCTGCCGCCGATCCGCTCGCGGGAACGTGGCGCAACGCGCGCGACAGCGTCCGCATCCGCGTCGCGCCGTGTCGCGGTGCGCCGGGAATGTGCGGCACCGTTGTGGCGGCGGACGAGAAGGCGCGGGCCGATGCCGCCGCCGGTGGCACCGACCGGCTGGTCGGCACCGCTTTGTTCCGTGGCTTCCGCCGCGGCGAGGATGGCACCTGGGCGGGCACCGTTTTCGTCCCCGACATCGGCAGCGAGGTCGACGGTACACTGCGGCTCGAGGGCCGCGACACGCTGGTGGCGGAGGGCTGCCTCTTTGCCGGCTTCGGCTGTCGCGAACAGCGCTGGACCCGCGTGGGCGGCAGGTGATCCATCTCTCGGTCGCGCTCGGCCGGTTTTTCGAGGCGCTGTTCTACGCGATCCTGCGTGTCGCCGGGGTCATCGCGGTGAGCGTGATCGCGCTGGCGGCGGTCGGCGGCGTCGTGTTTCTGGTGGCGCGTGTGCTGCTCGCGCGTGGGCGGCGGTGATGGTGGCGACCCCCGCCTGGCCGCCGCGCTCGACCCCGCGGCTGTTCGTGGAGACGCCGCTGGCGCGCGGACCGCTCGCCCTGACCGGACCGCCCGCGCATTACCTCATCGCGGTGATGCGGCTCCGCCCCGGCGATCCGGTGCGGCTGTTCGACGACCTCAGCGGCGAGTGGCTCGCTACCGCGGCGAGCGTCGGCCGGCGCGACCTCGTGCTCGACGTGACCGAGCGGCTCGCACCGCGCGAGCCGGTTCCTGACCTGTGGCTCGCCGCCGCGCCGCTCAAGAAGGGCCGCGTCGACTGGTTAGCCGAGAAAGCCTGCGAGCTGGGCGTCGCACGGCTGGTGCCCGTGGTGACGCGCCGCACCGTGGTGGACAAGCCCAATGCCGAGCGGCTGCGCGCGCATATGATCGAGGCGGCGGAGCAATGCGGCCGGACCGCGCTGCCCGAACTTGCGCCGATGGTGAAGCTGCCCGCGCTGCTGCGCGACTGGCCGGCGGACCGCGCCTTGTTCTTCGCGGACGAGACCGGCGGTACGCCCGCAGCGGCGGCGATGCGGGCGCACGCGGGGCCGGCGGCGATCCTGATCGGGCCCGAGGGCGGCTTTGACGACGAGGAGCGTGCAATGATCCGCGCGCTGCCGCAGGCGGTGGCGATCACGCTCGGCCCGCGGATCCTGCGCGCCGACACCGCGGCGGCGGCAGCGGTGGCACTGTGGATGGCGGCAGCGGGGGATTGGTAAGCGCGGCGGCCTGGCGTGAGGCGGCGTGGAGGCAGACGGATGCCATTCGTCCCTCGCGGAGGTCGGCGGGAATCAAGGAGGCGCGAACGTTTGCCGGGACTGCAACCAACCTGCGTCAGACCCAATTCGATCGGCTCTAGCGCGCCCGTTCATCCGCGCGTAAGCGCGGCGTCATGACGACGAAGACCGTTTCGGACAGCAGCGCGGCGGTCATCGAATCGCGCGACCAACTAATCGCCCATTTCGCCTCAGGCGAGAAGCCGGTGGCGCGCTGGCGGATCGGCACCGAGCACGAGAAGCTCGTCTACGCCACGGCCGACCATCATGCTCCGTCGTACGACGAGCCGGGCGGCATCCGCGCGCTGCTCGGCGAGCTGACGCAGCACGGCTGGCGTCCGGTCGAGGAAGGCGGCAACGTGATCGCGCTCACCGGCGCGGACGGCAGCGTCAGCCTCGAGCCGGCCGGGCAGTTCGAGCTGTCGGGCGCGCCGCTCGACAATCTGCACCAGACCTGCGCCGAAACCGGGCGCCACCTCGCACAGGTGAAGGCGGCGGGCGAGAAGCTCGGGATCGGCTTCCTCGGGCTCGGCATGTGGCCCGACAAGGCGCGCGCCGAGCTGCCGATCATGCCCAAGGGTCGCTATGCGATCATGCTGCGCCACATGCCGCGGGTCGGCACGATGGGTCTCGACATGATGCTGCGCACCTGCACGATCCAGGTGAACCTCGATTACGCCAGCGAAGCGGACATGGCGCAGAAATTCCGCGTGGGCCTCGCGCTCCAGCCGCTCGCCACCGCGCTGTTCGCCAACTCGCCGTTCACCGAAGGTCGGCCCAACGGCTATCTGAGCTATCGCAGCCACATCTGGTCCGACACCGATCCGGCCCGCACCGGCATGCTGCCGTTCGTGTTCGAGGATGGCTTCGGCTACGAGCGCTACGCCGACTATATGCTCGATGTGCCGATGTACTTCGTCTACCGCGACGGCCGGTACGTCGACGCCGCCGGGCTCTCGTTCCGCGACTTCCTCCGTGGCGAGCTGAGCGTGCTGCCGGGCGAGAAGCCGACGCTCGACGACTGGAACGACCATCTCTCCACTGCCTTCCCCGAGGTGCGGCTCAAGACCTTCCTCGAGATGCGCGGCGCCGATGGCGGTCCCTGGGGGCGGATCTGCGCGCTGCCGGCGCTGTGGGTCGGGCTGCTGTACGACCAGGGCGCGCTCGACGCCGCCTGGGACGTGGTGAAGCATTGGACGCTGGACGAGCGCCAGGCGCTGCGCGACGCTGTGCCGAAGCTCGGGCTCGCCGCGCCGCTGCCGGGCGGGGGCACGCTGCGCGACATCGCGGGCGAGGTGCTCGACATCGCCCACGCCGGGCTGCGCGCGCGCGCGCGGACCAGCGGCGCGGGCGACGACGAAAGCGGCTTCCTCGAGCCGCTGCGCGAGATCGTGCGGCTGGGCAAGGTGCCCGCCGAGCAGCTGCTCGAGCGCTATCACGGCGCCTGGGCGGGTGACGTCTCGAAGGTTTACGACGAGGCGAGCTTCTAGGACTCTCGTCTACCTTCACCGCGGGCGGACCTGACGCGGCGAAGGCCGCCGGGGTCTCATGATCGGACGTCTCGCAGCATCGCTCGCTGCGTGACACGGCGCGGCGATCCGCTACACCCGCGCGGTGCGTGCGCCCACGGCCCTCCTGCTTCCGCTGCTGCTCGCGACTGCCGCTGCGCCGCCGCGCGCGCTGCCCGAGCCGCGCGGCGCCTGGGCCGGCACCAGCATGCTCGCGCCCGACGCCGAGGCGCGCTGGGTCGACTTCGACCTCACCCCCGGTAATCAGATCCGCTTTACCATGCTGCTCGACGGCCGCGCGGTCACCGCGGTGCTCGACACCGGGGTGAGCTACTCGGTGCTGGCACGGCGTTTCGCCGCCGCGCAGCACCTCACCGTGCGCGCCGAAGGGCAGGCGACGGTGATCGGCGGCAGCGTCGATGTCGGGCGCGTCGACGTCGCGACGCTCACGCTGGGCGGGGTGACCAGGCGCGGCGGCAGTCTCGCGGTGGCGGATCTCCCCGCCGCCGCGACCGGCAGCGCCAGCGCGGTCGACCTGCTCGTCGGCCGCGATCTCATCGCCGCCTATGCGCTCGACATCGATTATGGCGCGCGCCGCTTTCGGCTGTTGCGCAGCGGTCGGGTGCCGTTCGCCGGAGTGAGCGCGCCGCTCGCGATCGCGCCCGATCGACTGGTCTATGTCAGCGCGGTGACGCTCGGCCACGCCCGGCTGCGCCCGATGGTGGTGGACACCGGCGACGGTTCGTCGATCACGCTCGGCGCCGCGGCCTGGGCGAGTGCCGGTGCGGCGACGCGCGCGGTGCCGACCACCACGACGGTGTCGTTCGGGCTCGCCGGCGCGGTGGTGAGCGAGCTCGCGATCGTGCCGCGGCTGCTGGTCGGGCGCGTCGCGGCCCGCGACGTCGAGCTACGGATCGAGCCCGCGGGCGGCTTCTCGGACACGATCGGCGTGGCGGGGCGGATCGGCTCGGGCTTCCTGCAGCGCTACCGCGTGCTGCTCGATCCTCGCGCAGGGCATATGCTGCTGCGTGCGTTGCCCGGCGCGGCGCCGGTCGCGCGTTCCACCAGCGGGCTGCTGCTCGGGCTGGCGAGCGACCGGCTCAAGGTGCTTCATGTGATGCGCGGCGGTCCGGCGGCAGCGGCGGGGTGGCGCGAGGGCGACACGATCTGCGCGGTCGACGGCGTCCCGATCGGCTCGGGCTATGCGACCGACCCACTGGCGCGCTGGGCCACCGGTACCCCGGGCCGTGCGGTGCGGCTCACACGCTGCGATGGCGCGGGCGAACGCGTGCTGGTGCTGCGCCGCTTCTACTAGCGCTGGGCGGAGGAGTTCTGGCGGCGAAGGCGACGTCGCCGCCGCCTGTCGCCTGCTTCGTGCCACTGCTTGCGTACCTCAGCCCTTCAGCGCGACATAACCCGTCACCGCCAGCGCGATCAGCGCCGCCATCTGCACCAGCGTCCAGTCGATCCAGCCGACCACGTCGGGATCGTGGCGGCGCGTGCGGCGGTGCGCGCGCCAGCCCGCGAACACCGCGAGCGCGAACGCCAGCGTCGCGATCGCGGCGAGGAAGGCTTGCGTATCGCTCACGCTCGCGCCAGCCTGTGCCGCATCGTCCTGGAGGATCGTCGCCGATGCATCGTCTCGCCTGCTCCCTGCTGCTCGCCGCACCCGTACTCGTCGCCGCCAGCACCCCCAACGTGCCCGCGCCGATCGCCGCCGCGGTCGCCGCGCCGACGCGCACCGCCACGAACGTCGCGCGCGACCGCTACCGCCACCCGGCGCAGACGCTCGCCTTCTTTGGCGTCAAGCCGGGCGACACGGTGGTGGAAGTATGGCCGGGCGGCGGCTGGTACACCGAGATTCTCGCGCCGCTCACCGCGCGCACCGGCGCTTACTACGCCGCCGGGCCTTGGGAGAAAGGGCTCGCCGCGGTGCGCGCGCTCCAGGCCAAGGACGCCGCCACTTATGGCAAGGTGAGGCTCGCCGCCTTCCCGGCCGAAGCGGGGCAGCCGGGCGTGCCCGACGGCAGCGCCGACGTGGTGCTCACCTTCCGCAACGTCCATAATTGGCGCTTCGGTGGCGAAGACCGCGCGCGCGCGATGTTCGTGGCGATGTACCGCATGCTCAAACCGGGTGGAACGCTCGGGGTGGTCGAGCACCGGCTGCCGGAAGCGCGGCCGAGCGCGGCGGAGGAAAAGAGCGGCTATATGAAGACCAGCTCGGTGATCGGCTTCGCCACCGCCGCCGGGTTCAAGCTGGCGGGGCGGTCGGAGATCAACGCCAATCCGAAGGACAGCGCGAACTGGCCCGGTGGCGTATGGACGCTGCCGCCGAGCTTCGCGCTCAAGGACCAGGACCGTGCGAAATATGCCGCGATCGGTGAGAGCGACCGGATGACGTTGCGCTTCGTCAAGCCGCGCTGACGGCGGCAGGGTGGGCGCCTGCCTTGCTCCGCCATCCTGTGACGTTTTCAGGATGACGGAGGGGGACAGGGCGGGCGGCGGCTTTGGCGCGCTGCCCGCCACTCACTCGCCCAGCTTGTCGACCTTATCGCGCAGCTGCGCCAGTTCGGCCTTCAACGCAGCTATTTCGCCGTCCTTGCCTGCCCCTGCGGCGGGGGCGGGCGCCGGGGCGGCGCCACCGGCGGGCTTGAAGGCATTCGCCGCGGCCTCGAACATCTCGAGGTTGCGCTTGGCGATCTCGGCGAAAGGAGAGCCCGCGAAAGCGCCCTCCACTGCGGTCTTGAACTGCGCCTGGTTGCGTCGGAAGCTCTCCATCGACGCTTCGAGATAATCCGGCACCATCGCCTGCATCGAATCGCCGTACAGCGCGATCAGCTGCCGCAGGAAATTGACCGGCAGCATCGTTTGCCCGCGGCTCTCCTCTTCCATGATGATCTGGGTGAGGACGTTGTGGGTGATGTCCTCGTCGGTCTTGGCGTCGACCACCTTGAACTCGCGCCCGGCCCGCGTCATCGCGGCGAGGTGCTCGAGCGTGATGTAAGACGAGCTCTCGGTATTGTAGAGTCGGCGATTGGCGTATTTCTTGATGACGACCACGCCGTCGCCCTGCTGTTTCTTCATCGCGCGAGCCCCAATGACCGATCCTTCCTTCGGTAACCCACAATTTTTCGCGTCGCAACACGGCCGCGACGTACCCCGGCCGCTGCCGCTGTTTCTCGACATGCTGCGCCGCGAGACTGCGGCTTCGCCCGAGCGTCGTGCCGCCGCGCTGGCGGGGCTCAGGCGGTATCAGGACGCACCGCGCGCGCGGCGCCAGACACGGCCGGCACGCTTCCGCAAGGGTGCGGCGCGGCTCCGCGACGGCGGCGGTGCGGCCGCGGCGATGCCCGTCGTGCTGGTGCCGTCGCTGATCAACCCGCCCGACGTGCTCGACCTTGCGTCGGGGCGCTCGCTGGTGGCGCATCTCGCCGATGCGGGCTTCCAGCCATGGCTGCTCGATTGGGGCCATCCGCGCGCCGCCGACGCCACGCTCGACCTCGCCGCGCATGTCACCGAACGCTTGCTGCCGCTGGTGGCGAAGCTCGGGCGCGCACCCTTGCTGGTGGGCTATTGCCTCGGCGGCACGCTCGCGCTCGCCGCCGCGGCGCTGCTGGGCGAGCGCGTCGCCGGCGTGGCGACGATCGCGGCGCCGTGGCGCTTCGCCGGCTATGGCGAGGACGCGCGCGCCGCGATGCGCGCACAATGGACCCGGGCGGAGCCGGCGTGCCGCGCGCTCGGCGTGCTGCCGATGGAGGTGCTCCAGGCCGGCTTCTGGCAGCTCGATCCGGCGCGCACGATCGCCAAATATGCGGCGCTCGCCGGCACGGACCACGCCACGCTGGCGCGCTTCGTGCTGCTCGAGGATTGGGCCAACGCCGGTGCGCCGCTCACCTACGCCGCCGGGGCCGAGCTGTTCGGCGCGCTGGTGGGAGAGGATCGGCCCGGCACCGGCGCATGGCGGATCGGCGGCCGGGCGATCGACGCGACCGCGCTGACCTGCCCGTCGGTCGAGTTCGTCTCGCTCACCGACCGCATCGTTCCCGCAGCCACCGCCGCCGGCCTGGCGCCGCGTCGCGACGTGGCGGCGGGGCATGTCGGGATGATGGTCGGCGGCCGCGCGCGCGCGCTGCTCTATGACCCGCTGACCGACTGGCTGCGCGCGGTGACCGCCTGAGTCGGTCGGCGCGCCCCCGCTCCGCTACAAGAGCTGGCACGCACGCGAGAGCGACGCCAGCCGCGCCTCGCTCCATCATCGAGCACTATCGCGGCGCCGCAGGCTGCGTCGCCACTACAGCCAAGCTCCCAGCCGCCAGGGCACGAACTCATGCTCGCCCAGGCCATTCAGCTCCGACTTGGTCGGCTGTCCCGAGGCAACCGCGAGCAGGGTCGCCAGGATGTCGTGCCCGAGCTGATCGAGCGACACCCCGCCGAGCACGACCGAGCAATCGACGTCGATGTCGCCGCGCATCCGCTGCGCCAGCGCGGCGTTCGAGGCCAGCTTGAGACAGGGCGTGGGCTGCGCACCGAACACCGAGCCGCGCCCGGTGGTGAAGGCCAGCAGATTGGCGCCCGACGCGATCTGGCCGGTCGCTGAACAGGGGTCGTAGCCCGGCGAATCCATTAACACGAGCCCGCGCCCGCGCGGTCGCGCGGCATAGCCGATCACCTCGCCGAGCGGCGCGCCGCCCGCCTTGGCGATGGCGCCGAGCGACTTCTCGTAGATCGTTGTGAGCCCGCCGGCCTTGTTGCCGGGCGAGGGATTGTTGTCGAGGCTGGCACCATGGCTGGTCGCATAGTCCTGCCACCATGCCACCCGCTCGGCCAGCGCGGCGGCGACCGCGGGCGTGGTCGCGCGCGCGTACAGCAGATGCTCGGCGCCGACGATCTCGGGCGTTTCCGAGAGCAGCACCGTGCCGCCCGCGGTCACCAGCAGGTCGGCGGCGACGCCAAGTGCGGGATTGGCGGTGATGCCGGACCAGCCGTCCGAACCGCCGCATTGCAGCCCGAGCACCAGGTCGCTCGCCGGGCAGCGTTCGCGCCGATCGCGCGCGGCGAGCGCGACGAGCTCGGCAACGATCGCGACGCCGGCTTCGATCGCCGCCGCGGTGCCGCCGGCGTCCTGGATCACCAACGTGCGGAGGCGCTCGCCCGGCACCAGGCCGTGGCGCGCGAGCAGGCCTTCGATCTGCGCCACCTCGCAACCAAGCCCGACCAGCAGCGCGCCGCCCATGTTGGGGTGCCGCGCATAGCCGGTGAGCGTCCGCTCGAGCACCGCCACCGCCTCGCCGTCCGCCGCCATGCCGCAGCCGCCCGCGTGCGTATAGGGCACCACCGCGTCGACGCCATCGGGCACGCGATCCTCGAACGCGCGTGCGATCCGGCGGACTACGGTGGCGGAGCAGTTAACGCTGGCGATCACCGCGATCGTATTGCGCGTGCCTACCGTGCCGTCGACGCGACGATAGCCGTCGAACCAGGCGGATGGCTCTCCCGCAGGTGCGGCATGGCGCGCGGGCGTGTCCGCGGCGGCGACCGCGTCGCGCGCGATGCCGTGCTCTGGCAGCGCGAGATTATGTTCGTGGACATGCTGGCCCGCCGCGATGGCGTGGCGGGCGAGGCCGATCGGCTGACCATATTTGCGCACTGCGTCGCCTGCGGCGAGCGCCCGGAGCGCGATCTTGTGCCCGGCCGGCACCGCGTCGCGCGCGGTCACGTCGAGGATCGCGTCGCCCGGATCCGCTGAGTCGATCAGCACTGCCACGTCGTCGGCGGGGTGAAGGCGCAGCGCGCGCGGGCCGGTGGTGCTCATGCGAAGCGTACGATCGCCTTGAGCACCTGATCGGCCTCCGCGATCAGCCCGGGGAAGCGCGCCGGCAGGTCCGCGGCGGCGACGCTGTGTGTCTGGAGGGCGTCGGTCGCGATGGTGCCGTCGCGGATCGCCGCAATCACGCGCGCGAAGTCGGCCGCGAGGGCGTTGCGGCTGGCGAGCAGCGTCGTCTCCCGCTTGTGGAACTCGGGGTCGGCGAAGGTCAGGTCGCCCTTGACCACACTGACCAGCACATAGCTTCCGCCATGCGCCACCTGCGTCAGCCCCTGGCACATCGCGGACAGGTTGCCGGTGGCATCGAAGACGGTCTCGAAAAAGGCGCCGTCGGTCAGCATGGCGAGCCGCTCGTGCTCGCTGCCGTCGGCGCGCACCAGCGAGTCGAAGCCGAAATCACGCGCGGCGCGGTCGAGCCGCGGCTGGCGCGAGTCGCACAGTGTCACGGCGGCACCGTCGAGCCGCGCGAACAAGGCGGTGGCGAGCCCGATCGGACCGGCGCCGCGGACCAGCGCCCGACTGCCCCGGCGCATCCGTGCGCGTGCCGCAGCATGTGCGCCGATCGCGAGAAATTCCACCATCGCGGCCTGATCGGGGGTGAGCCCCGTCGCATCGATCGCGGCACGCTCCGGCACCGCGATCAGCTCGGCCATGCCACCGTCGACGTGAACGCCGAGCACCGCGATGCGAGCGCAGCAATTGGGCTTGCCGGCGCGGCAGGCGATGCACGTGCCGCACGCGAGGTAGGGGTTGATCGCAATCAGCTGGCCGGGGCGGAACGCCGAGCCCGCCGGCGCCTCGACCACCTCGCCCGCCAATTCATGCCCCATCACCCGCGGGTAGCTGAGGAACGGCTGGTCACCCGTGTAGATATGATAATCCGTGCCGCACACGCCGACGCGCCGGATCCGCACCAGCAGCTCGCCGGCGCGTGCCTCGGGCGGGTCGCGGTGAACCGCGTGAAGCACGTGCGGTTCCTCGCAGATAATCGTCAGCACGGCTGGGTTCCTCGGACGCGAACGTGTTCTGGTATAGGAAGATCGCCCAAGCGTATGCAATCGCTGCCGAGCCGGTCGATCACGACGCCGAGCTGACGCCTTTTCGGGCGGGGGGCGCCAACGGGTTCTGGCGACGGGGTGTCGAAAGAGGCGAGGTCCGGCAGCTGGTACGCCACCGACCATGCCGGTCGTCGGCCTCGCCGGCATGACGACGCAAAAAACCCCGCTAAGCTGCTCGCCTAGCGGGGCTTTTTATGGTGGGCGTGGCAAGGATTGAACTTGCGACCCCTGCGATGTCAACACAGTGCTCTACCACTGAGCTACACGCCCGAGGGGGCGCGTCTAACCGGGCCGACGCGCCGACGCAAGCGCCTTTTCGCGCCCGCTCAGATCAGCTCGTTGGCGGTATCGACGTCGAACAGTCGCTCGACCTCCAGCACTAGGTCGCGCAGGTGGAACGGCTTGGAGAGCACGCGCGCCTGCGGCATCGTGTTGCCCGCCTTCAGCGTCACCGCGGCGAAACCGGTGATGAACATCACCCGCATCCCGGGCGCGAGCTCCTGCGCCTTCTGCGCCAGCTCGATCCCGTCCATCTCGGGCATGACGATATCGGTGAGCAGCAGGTCGAACCGCTCGTCGCTGAGCAGCGGCAGCGCGGCGGTGCCACGGTCCACCGCGGTGACCGCATAGCCCGAGCGCTCCAACGCGCGCGTGAGATACTCGCGCATCACCGAATCATCCTCGGCGAGAAGAATTCTGATCATCACTGTCCTAGGCTCCCGACGCGCACGCTTATGCCCGATCCGCATTGATTTTTCCACCAGCGGACATGGTGAATACCCACTAAGCTCGTAGTTTTACGCCGCTTGTGACGCGCTAAACGAACGACGGTGCGTTGCGGTGCCGCGGCGGCTTCCATAGGGTCGCGCGCAGATGACGCGCAGCTTCCGTCTGATCGGCGATATGCCCCCCGCCAGCCCGGTGGTGCTGTCGGTGCCGCACGCCGGACGCGACTATCCCGCTGCGCTGCGCGATTCGCTGCGCGCGCCGCTCTCCTGCCTCGCCGCGCTCGAGGACCGGCTGGTCGATTCGCTCGCGCTCGCCGCGCGAAGCGAGGAGACGCTGCTGGTGCAGGACGCGCCGCGCGCCTGGATCGATCTCAACCGCGCCGAGCACGAACGCGACCCGCTGCTCGACGATGGTGCGCGCGGCGGGGCGCCGTTGTCCGCCAAGGTGCGCGCCGGGATCGGCTTGGTGCCGCGCCGCACCGCCGCTGCGGGTGAATTGTGGCGCTGCAAGCTCGCCGGAGGCGAGGTGGAAGCGCGGATCGCCGCGGCGCACCGGCCCTATCACGCCGCCTTGGCGGACGCGTTGGCGCAGGCGCGCGCGCGGTTCGGCTGCGCGGTGCTGCTCGACATCCACTCGATGCCGCCGATCGCGGGCGGACGGACCCGGCTGGTGATCGGCGATCGCTTCGGACGCGCCGCCGGCGCCCGCTTCGTCGCACGGGTAGAGGCGGCAGTGCGCCCGACGAGGCTGGGGCACGCGCTCAACACCCCCTACGCCGGTGGCCACATCCTCGAGCGCCACGCGCGGCCGCATCAGGGCGTCCATGCGATCCAGCTCGAGCTCGACCGTTCGCTCTACCTCGATCGCCAGCTCGATTCGCTCGGCGCAGGGGCGCCCCTGATGGTGGCGCTGCTGCGCGGCATCATCGATGCGCTCGCGGACGAGGCGCTCGCCGCGACCGGCGTGACCCCGCTCGCGGCGGAATGAAAAAAACCACCGCGTGCAAGCACGCGGTGGCCAAGGTTCAGGGAGGAGACACGCCAAAGGCGTGTCATACGGGCTCGCGAAAGGGGGGACACGAGCGCCGTACGCCATTAACTTAGGAAGCCCGTCGTTGGTTGCAACCCCGCGGACGCGAAATGTCGCGGCCATGCGGTGAACCGAGCCGCCGACGGTGGGTAGGTCGAGGCGCTCGTCGCTCGCTTCGGTCCACGAGGCCGGCCGCGCTGACCCAGGTCAGCGGGCCCTGGCCGTGTGGGCTCGGCACGTCGCCCAGCGACCCAGAGGAAGCTACGCCACCAGCAAGCGAGACAATGTCCAGCGCGCCGGCCACGCGGCACCATGTTCAACGCGACGTACCGGCGGAAGGTGGAAGCGGTCGGTGCGCCAGCCGCCATGCGACGCGCACGTGATCCCCGCCGCTCCAAGCGCGGGCATCAGCCCATGCGGCGGGGATCGGCGCATGCCCTAGCCCCGCCGCGATGTTGAGGATCACCAGCACGCCGACCGGAGAGGGAACGTGGTGGCGACGGCCGGTAGCGCTCCGTTTCCGGCTGCCGGGTCGCCACCGTTTCTTGGATTGGTTACACCGTCAGCTGCGGTTGCGGCATCTTGCCCAGCCGGACCTGCCGCGCGAAGATATCGCGCATCAGCGACAGCGAGAAGAGGTGCGCGTACAGCAGCGGCAGCAGCCCCGACTGCGACACCTTGCGCAGCTGGTCGCCGCGCAGGTCGACCAGCTTCTGCTCGTCGATCATCTGGAAGCCGCGATAGATGAAGGGCTGCTCGACGCCGTCCTGCTGGATCGACACCTCACCCTCCATCAGCAGGCCGAGCTCGCGCACCTCGTTCATGAACTGCGCCGTGCGCGCCGCAGCCTGCTCGAAGTTCTCGTTGAACTGCAGGATGTTGCGCGTCAGCTCCGTAGGCTGGCCGCCCTCGAACAGGGCGTCGCCCTCGTCGAACGCGCCGATCGTCGGCGAGGTCGGATCGAAGCACAGCGACAGCTCCTGCGCATCCGGGGTGAGCCGCGCCAGCATATAGGGGTAACGACGGATATAGGCCGGGACGTAGATCGTCTCCTCGAGCAGCTTGCCGCTGTCGTCGATGAACACGTTGACGCCCTCGTTGAGCCCCATCAGCGCCAGCGGGATGGCGTCGTCGCCCGACGAGAAGACGATCGGCATGTGCCGCTGCACCAGCGGGAATTCCTCCACCGTCAGCGGGATCGCATGCTGGTTGGCGAGGAAGGGCGCGACGTTCGAGGGCTTCACCTTGTAATTGGCGTGCGTCTCGCTCGAGAGCGGCTCGAGCCCGTTGTAGAAGAGCGGCAGTTGCGGCGCGCTGGCCATGATGGTCTCCCCTGGACGATTGGGTGCAGTCAGGTCGCGGCGCGTCGCGTCCGGTCGCCGCGCGGATGGGGGGCGGGGTTATTCACTGGCGTCCTCGCGTGCAAGCGTCACGAGCTTGCCCGGATTGAACAACTGGCCCGGATCGAAGGCGCGCTTGATCGCGCGTAGCGCGTGAAGACGCGCGGGAGGCGCGAGCCGCTCGAGCTCGGTGCGCTTCATCTGTCCGATGCCGTGCTCGGCGGCGATCGACCCGCCCGCCGCGGCTACCAGATCGTGAACGAAGCGCGACACCACCGGCACCTGCTCGGCGTACCAGTGCGCCGGATCGGTGCCTGGCGCCGCCCGGACGTGGAAATGAACGTTGCCGTCGCCAAGATGGCCGAAGCCCGAGGCGCGCGTGCCGGGGAAGCGCGCATCGCACGCCGCCGCGGCCTCCACCATGAAGCGCGGCATCGTCTCCACCGGCACCGATATGTCGTGCTGCGCGGCGGGGCCGGTGGCGCGCTCGGCGTCCGAGATCGACTCGCGCAGCTGCCAGAACGCCTCGGCCTGCGCCTCGCTCTGCGCCACTGCGGCGTCGGCGATCTCGCCCGCGTCCAGCGCGTCGGCGAGCACCCGCTCGACCAGCGCGGCGGGGTCGGCGTCCTCATCACCGGCGGTGACCTCGAGCAGCACATGCCACGCGTGGGGGCCGGCGAGCGGCGCACGCGCGCCGGGGACGTAGGCTAGCACCGCCGCCAGCGTCTCGTCGGGCAGCAGTTCGAAACTTTCCAGCGCCGGCGTCGCGCGCTGGAAGCGGCGCAGCAGCGCCATCGCGGTGTCGGGCGAGGCGACACCGGCCCAAGCGACCGCCCGCGCCGCTACCGCTGGCACCAGCCGCAGCGTCGCCGCGGTGACGACACCCAGCGTGCCCTCGGCACCGATCAGCAATTGATCGAGGTCGTAGCCGCGATTGTCCTTCTTGAGCGCGGCGAGCCCGTCGTGCAGCGAACCGTCGGGCAGCACCGCCTCCACGCCCGCCACCAGTCCGCGCATCGTGCCGAAGCGCAGCACCTGCGTGCCGCCGGCGTTGGTCGAGACCAGGCCGCCGACGGTGGCATGCCCCTTGGCGCCGAGCGACAGCGGGAAGCGGCGCCGCTCCGCGAGTGCGGCGGCGTGCAGATCGGCGAGCACCACGCCCGCCTCGGCGACGATCAGCCCGGTGGCAGGGTCAAGCCGGCGTATCCGGTTCATCCGCCGCAATGACAGGATCGCGGCGCTGCCGTCGGCCGGCGGCGTGGCGCCCCCCACCATCGAGCTGTTGCCGCCCTGCGGGACCAGCGGCACACCCAGCGCCCGCGCGCCGCGCACGATCGTCTGCACCTCGCCAGCGTCGCGCGGCTGGAGCAACAGCGTCGCCGCCCCGTGATAGCGCCGGCGCCAATCGACCAGCCAGGGCGCGATCGCATCCGGATCGGTGACGATCGCGCCGGGGGAGAGCCGCGGGGCGAGGTCGTCGGCGAGACGGTGTTGCGCTTCGGTCACGCCGGTCCCTTGCCCGCAAAAGCGTCCGCGTTCAATTCAGGCGGCATTCAACCGATTCTTCGCAACCGGCGATGCCGCATGACCCGACGCCGCCTTTCCGTCCTGCTGTTATCGCTGGCCGCGCCGCTGGCGGTGTCGGCACGCGCGCCGGCGGGCGTGCGGGGCGGGCTCGACGGGATTGAACTGGCGCAGCTGACGATCCACGAGCGGCTGATCATCCGTATCCCGCGTGTCGGTCCCGTTCCCGCGGCGCGCGCCGCGGTGTCGCCGGTGACGTGGGACGAAAAGCGCGGGCCCGAGTGCCTCCGCGTCACCGCGCTGACCGGGGCTGCGATCGATCGCTCGGGCGACGTCGACCTGATCATCGACGGCACGCGCCGGATCCGCGCGAAGCTCGACGACGACTGCCCGACACTCGATTTCTACGCCGGTTTTTACCTTCGCCCCACCAGCGACGGCCAGATCTGCGCCGGCCGCGACGCGATCCGCTCGCGGTCGGGCGCGCTTTGTCCGATCGGCAAGTTCCGCACGCTGATGCCGAAGAAAGCCAAAAAGTAGCGCACGCACGCTGCGGCGTCGGCGCGCTGCCGCGGTGCCCGGACCGCATTCTCCTTGACTTCTCACCGCGGATAGGGAAGCGCACGGGGCCAGGCTTTCCTGCGGTTCCGCCCGCGCCCCACAGCCCGGACATCTGCATGAGCTTCGCCGATCTCGGCCTCTCCGACGAACTTCTCCGCGCGGTGGAGGACACCGGCTATACCGAGCCGACCCCGATCCAGGCGAGCGCCATCCCGCCCGTGTTGATGATGCGCGACATCATCGGCATCGCGCAGACCGGCACCGGCAAGACTGCCAGCTTCGTGCTGCCGATGATCGACATCCTCGCGCACGGCCGCAGCCGCGCGCGCATGCCGCGCAGCCTGATCCTTGAGCCGACGCGCGAACTCGCCGCGCAGGTTGCCGAAAATTTCGAGAAGTACGGCAAATACCACAAGCTCTCGATGGCGCTGCTGATCGGCGGCGTGCAGATGGGCGACCAGGTCAAGGCGCTGGAAAAGGGCGTCGACGTGCTGATCGCCACGCCCGGCCGTCTGATGGACCTGTTCGGGCGCGGCAAGATCCTGCTCACCGGCTGCTCGATGCTGGTGATCGACGAGGCCGACCGCATGCTCGACATGGGGTTCATCCCCGACATCGAGGAGATCTGCACCAAGCTGCCCGCGCAGCGCCAGACGCTGTTGTTCTCTGCGACGATGCCGCCGCCGATCAAGAAGCTGGCGGATCGTTTCCTCAGCAATCCGAAGACGATCGAGGTGGCGCGGCCGGCGAGTACCAACGTCAACATCACCCAGTGGGTGGTGCCGGTCAAAGGTACGTCGTTCGAGAAGCGTCGCGTCCTGCGCCAGCTGCTCGGGCAGGACGACGTGCGCAACGCGATCATCTTCTGCAATCGCAAGACGACGGTGCGCGAGCTCAACAAGAGCCTGCAACAGCACGGCTTTGCCAGCGGCGAGATCCATGGCGACATGGACCAGCCGGCGCGGCTGGCCGAGCTCGACAAGTTCAAGAAGGGCGAGGTGACCATCCTCGTCGCCAGCGACGTCGCCGCACGCGGGCTCGACATCAAGGGCGTCAGCCACGTCTTCAACTTCGACGCGCCGTGGCACCCGGACGATTACGTACACCGCATCGGCCGCACCGGTCGCGCCGGTGCCACCGGCGTGGCCTACACGCTGGCGGCGCCCGACGATCTCGAGAATATCGAGAATATCGAGAAGCTGACCGGGCAGAAGATCGACCGGCTCGAGGTGCGCGCCGACATCGCCGAGGCGGAGGAGCGCCCGCGACCGCGGCGCGACCAGGAAGGCGGGCGTGGTGGCGAGCGTCGCGGGCCGCGTCGACCCGCACGCGAGGCGGTCGCCTCGGAGGTCCCGCCCTCGGAGGAGCGCGCCGCGCGTGTGCCGCGCCCGTCCCGCGAGGAACGTGCGACCGCGCCGCGGGCCGATCGCTACGGCGACCGGCGCCGCGACCGTGACGAGGCGCCCGACGATGGCGGTTGGAACGGTCCGATCCCGGAATTTCTTCAGGTGACGCTCACCAGCTGACGCGGAGCCGCCGGTGTGGAGTGGCGCGATCCGCCGCGCCACCAGCTTGCGTCGGCCGGGCCACGCCTGCACCGCGACATCCTAAGGGTGGATGAGGGCGCTGCAGCGTACGTAGGCGCGCGCGGGCGCAGCGATGGCACGCTCGGCCGTCACGCGCTCCGGATCGCGCGCGATCAGCCCTCCCGCGGTGACCAGGTGGCGACGCGATAGGCGTAATAGCACAGGGCGAGCACCGTCAGCGCGATCCCGGCCGGGCCGACATAGCGGTCGAGCTCGCCGAACTGGCTGCCGAGATAATAGCCGGCGCCCACCAGCACCGCGTTCCAGATGATGCTGCCGAAAAAGGTCATCACGAGAAAGCGCCACAGCGGCATCGCCGCCATGCCCGCCGGCAGCGAGATCATCGTGCGGAAGGTCGGCAAGAAGCGGAACACGAAGATCACCCAGCCGCCATGGTGGTGGAAGAAGTGCTGCACGCGTTCGACATCGCGCCAATCCATCGTCAGCCAGCGGCCGTGCCGCTCGACGAAGGGGCGAAAGCGCGCATAGCCGACGCGGCGGCCGATCCAATACCAGAATATGTTGCCCGCGGTCGTTCCCGCGGTGCCCCACAGCAGCAGCGGCACGATCTCCATCTGCCCGCGCGCCACCGCGATGCCGCCGAGCCCCATGATCACCTCGGACGGGATCGGCGGGACGATATTCTCCAGCGCCATCAGCAGGAAGATGCCGAGATACCCGCCTTTGACGATCCAGCTGACGATGAATTCGGTCACGCCTGCGCCAACGGCGCGATCAGCGTGCGCGTTCCGCGACGCGGCGCTCGATTGCGTCCCAAATGAGACCGGCGACGTCGGTGCCGTCGAACCGCTCGATCGCGACGATGCCGGTGGGCGAGGTGACGTTGATCTCGGTCAGCCACTCGCCGCCGATCACGTCGATGCCGACGAAGATCAGCCCGCGCCGCTTCAACTCGGGCCCGAGCACCGCGCAGATCTCGCGCTCGCGCGGCGTCAGCTCGGTCTTCTCGGCGGATCCGCCGACCGCGAGGTTGCTGCGGATCTCGCCCTCGCCCGGCAGCCGGTTGATCGCGCCCGCCACCTCGCCATCGACCAGCACGATGCGCTTGTCGCCCTTTGCCACGTCGGGCAGGAAGGCCTGCACCATGTGCGGCTCGCGCCAGGTCTGGTTGAATACCTCCATCAACGCGGAGAGGTTCTCGCCTTCGGGGCCGACGCGGAAGATCGCCTTGCCGCCGTTGCCGTGAAGCGGCTTGACCACGATCGCGTCATGCTGGCGCAGGAAGGCGCGCACCTCGTCAAGCGAGCGCGTCACCAGCGTCGGCGGCATGAAGCGCGCGTAATCGAGCACGAACACCTTCTCGGGTGCGTTGCGCACGCTGGCGGGATCGTTGACCACCAGGGTGCGATCGGCGACGCGCTCGAGCAGATGGGTAGCGGTGATATAGCCGAGGTCGAACGGTGGATCCTGCCGCATCAGCACCGCGTCGGTGTCGGCGCCGAGATCGAGCGCGACCGGTTTGCCGAAGCGGAAATGATCGCCCGCGACGCGCTGCACCGTCACCGGATGCGCCTGGGTCCACAGCCGTCCGTCGGCCCAGTTGAGCTGGTCCGCGGTGTAGTGGAACAGCCGGTGCCCGCGCTGCTGCGCCGACAGCATCAACGCGAAGGTCGAGTCGCCCGCGACGTTGATCTGGTCGAGCGGGTCCATCTGGACCGCGACGGTGAGCGTCATGGACTGTCCCTTTCCGGCGAACATCGTTGCGCCGCGAGGTAGGGGTGCGCGGCGGCAATGTCACGCGCGGCTCAGCCGATCCACGCGTTCTCGATATGGCGCGGGCGCGTGCCGGGGGCGAGCAGCAGCACGTCGACGCGGATGTCGTCGCCGGCGCGCGCGTAGCGTGGCATCAGCAGCTCGGCCGCGGCGGCGACGCGCGCGAGCCGGCGCTCGTCGATCGCCAGGTCCAGCTCGGCGGCGGTGCGGCGCGCCTTCACCTCGACGAAGGCGACCAGCGTGCCGCGTCGTGCCACCACATCGACCTCGCCCGCGCGCGTCCGCACGCGGCGATCGAGAATGTCCCATCCCTGCAGCCGCAGCCACCACGCCGCAATCCGCTCGCCGCGCCGTCCCGCCGCCTCGGCGCTGCGACGTTCGTCGACGGAGCGGGGACGGCGGGGGCGCATCGCCGCGGCGTGCGCTGCCGGGCGGGCCCCGGCAAGCACGCGCTGGCCCGCGGCGGTGGGTGGGTGCAGGCGATGATGATGATCCACCGCCGCCGCGCGACGCCCTAGCGCGTCGCCTTGCCGCTCTGCGTGTGGAGGTACGCGATCAGGTCGGCCCGATCGAGCGGGTCGCGCACGCCGGCGAAGCGCATCGCCGTGCCTGGCGCCACCGCGGCGGGGTCGGCGAGCCAGGCATCGAGCGCGGCATCGTCCCACGTTCCGCCGCGCGCGCGCAGCGCCGCGGTATAGCCAAAGCGCGGGCTCACCCCCGCGATCGGCGCGCCCGTGACGCCATGGAGATTGGGACCGTCGCGATCACCCGCGCCGGCGCCGATGGTGTGGCACGCGGCGCATGTCCCGAACAGCCGGCGCCCGCGGCCCGCGTCTGCCGCGGCGAGGCGCTGCGCCAGCGTGGCGCGCGGGCCGAGCGCGCGCCGACGCGCCGCCACGTCGCCATCGCCGCAGCCGGCGAGCAGCCCCGCCAGGCTCACGCTGAGGAGCGCCGCCGCGCGGCTCATGGGTCGAAGTCGCTGCTGCCCGGCGCGCCACCGTGCAGGTCCGACCAGAGGTCGCGCGTCCCTGCCTCTTGCGCGCGGTTCACATATTGCGACGCGACCAGCCAACCTTTGATCGGCCGTAGCGGCAGCAGCGTTCCGAGTACCATCAGCGGCACCGAGGTGACGAGATGGACCCAGGCGGGCGGATCGAACGCCACCTGCAGCCACACCACCAGCGCGGTCAGCGGCAGCGCGATGATGCACAGCGAGAAGAACGCCGGCCCATCGTCGGGTGCGGCGAAGCGATAGTCGAGCCCGCAACGCGCGCAGCGCGGCACCACCTTGAGCCAGGACGCGAACATCCGCCCCTCACCGCAGCGCGGGCAGCGGCCGTGCCAGCCCGAGCGGATGATCCACCAGAAGCGGTCACGACCGTTCAGCGCGGTGGGATCGGGGGGCGACGGTTCCATGCCGTGCCATGTAGGGAGCCTTGGCGGTTGCGACGATGGGACAGATCGTCCTAGCCGTGTGCCGCTCCCTGGCGGTGCCGGCGCGCGCGGTAAGCGGTGACACCGGAATGGCGCAATATCGCCTAGTTGCGGCACCAACGCTGGCCTATCATGCGCGCGATCGAGCGGGAGCGCGACGGATGATCGGTCGATTGTCGCCACGACTGGTGGCCGCTGGACTGCTGGTGGCGAGTGTTCCCGCCGCGGCGCAGCAACGGGCGGCGGACTCGGACGCCGCTATCGCCGCCGATTCGCTTGCGGCCCCTCCACCCGCGGACCAGCGACTCGCGGACAATGGTGACATCATCATCGCGGCGCCAACCCGAAAGGTGATCAGCCAGCAGGTGCGTCAGGTGACCGGCCCCGCGTCGCAAAACGCGCCGCTCGCGCGCTTCCAGTCACCGGTATGCGTTGCGGTCGGCGGGCTGTCGGCCGGTCTGGCGGGTGCGATCGCGCAGCGCATGCTGGAAGACGCCGAGCGCGCCGGGATGACACTCGGCGGGGAACGATGCCGCCCCAACACGATGATGCTTTTCGTCGACGACGCACGCGCAGAGCTGTCGCGGATGATCAAGCGCAACCATCGCGCGCTGCAGGGCGTCGGCGCGGCGACGCGGCGCGCGCTGCTCAAGGCACGGGGGCCCGCGTTTGCGTGGCGTCTGACCGAGATACGCACGCGTGACGGCGAGAGCCAGCTGCCGGAAGACGGGCCCGCGGTCTACCGGGTCGCGACCGCCTCCCGCATCAATCAGCCGGTGCGACAGGACGTTATTACCGCGGTGCTGATCGTCGAACGACGTGCCGCCGTGGGTAAGACCTCGCAGCAGCTCGCCGACTATGGCGCGCTGCGTCTGTTCGCGGGCGCGCGCGAGCTCACCGCCGGCGGGCTCGCATCGGTGCTGACGCTGTTTGGCCCCGCCGCCACAGCCCCGGCCGAGCTCACCGCGTTCGATCGCGGCTATCTTCGGGGGCTATATACCGGCGCGGCGAACGCTTTCGCCTATAGCCAGCGCGGGCGCATGGCGGACGCGATTGCGCGCGAGACCGCCGCCGCGCACGCGGCCGGCCCGGCTACGCCTTGAGCGCCAGCGCGCGCGCGTACAACTCGCGTCGATCCAGCCCGAGCGCCTTGGCCACCTCGCCCGCCGCTTTGGAGGCAGGCAGCCGCGTGAGCGCGTCGCGCAGCGCCGCGTCGGCCTCGTCCGCGCTCGCCGGCGCGGGCGGCGCCGGTGGTGCCACCACCACGACGATCTCGCCCTTCGGCGGTGCCTCGGCGTAGCGCGCCGCCAGCTCGGCGAGCGTTCCCGTCACGGCTTCCTCGAACTTCTTGGTGATCTCGCGGCACACCGCCGCTTCGCGCGTGCCCAGTCCCTCCGCAAGCGCGCCGAGGCAGGCGCCGAGCCGCGGCCCCGATTCGTACAGCACCAGCGTGGCGCGCACCGCCGCCACCTCGCGGATCGCCTCCGCGCGCGCCTGCTCCTTCGGCGGCAGAAAGCCAAGATACAGGAAACGATCGGTCGGCAGCCCGGCGAGCGTCAGCGCCGCCACCGCCGCGCAGGCGCCCGGCACGGTGACGACGTGCCGCCCCGCGGCGCGTGCCTCGCGCACCAGCTTATAGCCCGGATCGGAGATCAGCGGCGTGCCGGCGTCCGAGACGAGCGCGATGACCTCGGTCGCCATCCGCTCGATCAGCCGCGGCCGCACCTCGGCGGCATTGTGATCGTGATAGGGGGTCATCGGCCGCTTGGCGCCGATGTGGCGCAGCAGCCCGGCGGTGACTCGGGTATCTTCCACCGCGATCAGGTCGGCGGCGGCGAGCACCGCCGCCGCGCGCGGCGAGAGATCGCCGAGATTGCCGATCGGGGTGGCGACGATGTAGAGCCCAGGCGGTATCGAGTTCACGGGAGTTGTCATGGCAGAGGCGATCGGGCGGCCGCAATGGTCGAGCGCAATGAGCCGGTTGGTCGCGGTCACCGGCGCGCTGCTGCTCGCGGCCTGCTCGACGGTGGTGCCGCGTGCCCCCGTCGAGGCGCCGCGACCGCAGACGCAGGCGCCGCCGCCGCACGACACTGCGCCCGAGGTGGTCACCGGGCTACCGCGCGACACGGAGCGGCACCGCGTGGCGCTGCTGGTGCCGCTCTCGGGCAGCAACGCCGGGGTGGGGCGCAGCCTCGCCAACGCCACCCAGCTGGCGCTGCTCGACACGCGCAACGCGCAGGTGCGCATCACCAGCTATGACACCGCCACCGGGGCGGCGCAGGCGGCGTCGCGCGCGATCGCGGACGGCGCGCAGCTGATCCTGGGCCCGCTGCTCGCCGAGGACGTGCGCGCGGTGGCGCCGGTGGCGCGCGCCGCCAAGGTGCCGGTGCTGTCCTTCTCGAACGACACCGGCGTGGCGGGCAACGGCGCCTATGTGCTGGGCTATGCGCCGGCGCAGTCGATCGAGCGCGTGGTCGGCTTCGCCCGCGCGCGCGGCATGAACAATTTTGGCGGGCTGGTGCCGAACGCGCTGTACGGCAGCCGCGCTTCCACCGCCTTCCTGCGCGCGGTCGAGCAGGCCGGCGGTCGGGTGGTGTCGCTGCAGACCTATGACCGCGGCCCGGGCGCGCTCGGCGCGGCGGTGCAGCGCATGACGAAGGATGCGCCGTTCGATGCGATCCTGATCGCGGACAGCGCTGGATCGGCGACGACCGCGGTGCCGCTGCTGCGGCGCTCCAGCCCCTCGGCGCAGATCCTCGGCACCGAATTGTGGAACGCGGACAAGGGCGCCAGCGCGCCGGCGCTGAGCGGTGCCTGGTTCGCCAGCGTGCCCGACGATCTGTATCGCCAATATGCGCGCAACTACCGTACCCGCTTCAACGCCGCGCCGTACCGGCTGTCGAGCCTGGGCTATGACTCGGTGCTGCTCGTGGTGCGGATCGCGCGCGACTGGAAGCCGGGCACGCCCTTCCCCGAGCCGCGGCTGCGCGACGCCGACGGCTTCGCCGGGATCGACGGCGCGTTCCGCTTCGGCCGCGACGGCGTGGCCGAGCGCGCGCTGGAGGTGAAGGAGCTGCGTGCCGGCGGCGCGGTGGCGGTGTCGCCCGCGCCGGCGGGGTTCACGGCGAAGTGAGCGGGGCCGCGCCGCGGCCGCGCCGCAGCGCCTTGTTCATGCCGGCGTCCAACGCGCGCGCACTCGCCAAAGCCGCGACGCTCGCGTGCGACGTCGTGATCCTCGACCTCGAGGACTCGGTTGCACCCGCGGCCAAGACCGACGCGCGCGCGGCTGCTGTGGCGGCGCTGCACGCCGGCTTCGGCGGGCGCGAGGCGGTGATGCGCGTCAATGCCGTCGACACACCATGGCATATCGACGACCTCGCCGCGCTCCGGGGCGCCCCGCTCGACGCGGTACTGCTCCCCAAGGTGGACGGCCTCGACACCCTCCGTACCGCGCGCGCCGCGCTCGGCGACGGGCCGGCGCTCTGGGCGATGATCGAAACCTGCGCAGGGGTCGCCGCGCTGCACGCCATTGCCGCCGCGGCGGGTGAGACCGGTCTGACCGCGCTCGTCGTCGGCCCCAATGATCTCGCGCGCGAGCTGCGTTGTCAGCCCGGTGCCGACCGCGCGCCGCTCTGGCCGATCCTCACCGAGGTGGTGCTGGCGGCGCGGCTCGCCGGCATCGCCGCGCTCGACGGCGTGATCAACACGCTCGACGATCTCGACGCGATCGCACGCGAATGTAACCAGGGCGCGCGCTGGGGGTTCGACGGCAAGACCTTGATCCACCCCGCGCAGATCGCGCCGGCGAACCGCGCCTTCGCGCCCTCGCCCGCTGCGGTGGCACGCGCCGAGCGGATCATCGCCGCCTTCGCGCTGCCCGAGCATGCGGCGTCAGGCGCGGTACGGGTCAACGGCGAGATGGTCGAGCGGCTGCACCTCGACGGCGCCGAGCGGGTGCTCGCGCTGCACCGCGCGGTTCAGTCGCGGCAATAGCCCTCGCCAGGCTTCACGGTCAGGCAATCTGCCTTGCCGTCGAGGTATTTGAGTCCGGTGCCGGCGCCGTCGCTCGGGCGCAGCAGCTCCTGGGCGCCGTTGCGCTCGAAGCGGATGCCCTGTGGCGTGACTGCGCCGTCGTAGCGTCCCTTGTCGTCGAGGCTCCACTGCATCGCCAGCGTCACCGCCGCGTCGCTGCCCGTGCGCGGGGTGACGACCAGGTTGAGCCCTTCCACGCCGCGCCATCGCCCGAGATAGTCGCCGCGCGTACGCGTCGCGGTGACGCTGGGGTCGGGCGCGAGCGCGTTGGCGGCAGGCGGCGTCGCGGTCGTGACGTCCGGGGCGGCGGTTGCGTTGGCCGCAGCCCCGGTGCCGTCACTGATAGTGTCGTTGCCCGTCGGGGCCGGTGCCGGGCCGCTGCAGCCGACGAGGAGCAGGGTGGCGGCGGCGACGAGCGCGGACGGTCTCATGTGGCGGATAACTCGCGGCGGGGGAGCTGCGTTCCCGGGACGGCGCGCGGCGGCCGCGCATGCGGCATCATGCACGCGGCGGGATCTTGGGCACGGAAGCGGTCGATCGCCGCAGACCTACCCCTTGCCCCTTCCGCGCGAGAGCATTGTCTCTCACGCCATTCGCGCTTGACTGCGCCGCCCCCGGGGGGCACGCGCCACGCGTCGCGGGGCGATCGTCCGCCCGCGCCCGGAGACCGATCCCGTGCGAGTCGCCATCGCCACTGACCATGCTGCCGTCGCGCTCAAACAGGAGCTCAAGGCCTGGCTGACCGACCAGGGGCACGCGGTGCTCGACCTTGGCACCGACGGCACCGCGAGCGTCGACTATCCCGATTACGGCCGCAAGCTCGCCGAGGCGCTCGCCGCCGGCCAGGCCGAGCGCGGCATCGCCTTGTGCGGCTCGGGCATCGGCATCATGATCGCGGCGAACCGCAATCCCGCGGTGCGCTGCGCGCTCGTGTCCGAACCCTTCTCCGCCGCGCTCGCGCGCAGCCACAATGACGCCAATGCGATCGCGCTCGGCGCGCGGCTGATCGGGCTCGACATGGCCAAGCAGTGCGTCGCCACGTTCCTCGCGACCGAATTCCTCGGCGGGCGTCATACCGCCCGCGTCGACATGCTCAAGGAGCCCGTATGAGCACCAACCCCGCCACCCAGATCCCCGCCTCGCCGACCGGCGCGGCGCCGAGCGGCTTCTTCGACCGCGGCCTCGCCGAGGCCGATCCCGCGGTGTTCGCCGGCGTCGAGCATGAGCTGACCCGCGAGCAGACCCAGATCGAGCTGATCGCGAGCGAGAATATCGTCAGCCGCGCGGTGCTCGAGGCGCAGGGCTCGGTGTTCACTAACAAATATGCCGAAGGCTATCCGGGCAAGCGCTATTACCAGGGCTGCCACCCGTCGGACGAGGTCGAGCAACTCGCGATCGACCGCGCCAAGCAGCTGTTCGGCTGCGGCTTCGTCAACGTTCAGCCGCACTCCGGCGCGCAGGCCAACGGCGCGGTGATGCTCGCGCTGGCCAAGCCGGGGGACACGATCCTGGGGCTCAGCCTCGACGCTGGCGGGCACCTCACCCATGGCGCCCGCGCGGCAATGAGCGGCAAGTGGTTCAACGCGGTGCAGTACGGCGTCGACGCCGAAACGCATCTGATCGACTATGACGCGGTCGAGCGGCTCGCCGCCGAGCATAAGCCCCGCGTCATCATCGCGGGCGGCTCGGCCTATCCGCGCCACATCGACTTCGCACGGTTCCGCGCCATCGCCGACCAGGTCGGCGCGACCTTCATGGTCGACATGGCGCATTTTGCCGGGCTGGTCGCGGGCGGCGTCCACCCGACTCCGTTCGGCCACGCGCATGTCGTCACCACCACCACGCACAAGACGCTGCGCGGGCCGCGGGGCGGCATGATCCTGACCGATGACGAGGCGATCGCGAAGAAGATCAATTCGGCGGTCTTCCCAGGGCTGCAGGGCGGGCCGCTGATGCACGTCATCGCCGCCAAGGCGGTGGCGTTCGGCGAGGCGCTGCGCCCCGAGTTCCGCGGCTATGCCGCCGCGGTGGTGGAAAATGCCAAGGTGCTGGCGGCGACGCTCAAGGAGCGCGGCGCCGACCTGGTCTCGGGCGGCACCGACACGCATCTCGCGCTGGTCGACCTCACCCCGCTGGGCGTCACCGGCCGTGATGCCGACGAGGCACTGGAGCGCGCGGGCATCACCTGCAACAAGAACGGCATCCCCAACGATCCGCTGCCCCCGGTCAAGACCAGCGGCATCCGCGTCGGCTCGCCTGCGGGCACGACGCGCGGCTTCGGCACCGGGGAGTTCCGCGAGATCGGCAACATGGTCGCCGACGTGCTCGACGGGCTCGCGCAGAAGGGCGAGGCCGGGGACCCGCAGGTCGAGGCGAGCGTTCGGGATCGCGTGCGTGCGCTGTGCGCGCGCTTCCCGATCTATCAGTAAGGAGGCTCGGCGATGGCGACGTTCGACGACAAGGCCCGTGAGGTACAGAGCAACGTCAAGGGCACGCCGGGGCTCGGCAAGAGCATGGCGAAGTGGAGCGCGCTGGGCGCGGTGGTGGCGATCCCGGTGCCGGTGATCGGCCCGGTGTTCGGCGCGATCGCGGGTGCGGTCTATGCCTATCGCAAGGGCACCAAGAACCGCGGCCTGTGAGGCTCGCGCCGCGGACACGGGTGAAGGACTAGGATGCGCTGCCCGTTCTGCGGCCATGACGCGAGCCAGGTGAAGGACAGTCGCCCCACCGACGATGGGGCGGCGATCCGGCGCCGGCGTCAGTGCGAGGGCTGTGCCGCCCGCTTCACCACCTTCGAGCGGATCCAGCTGCGCGAGCTGACCGTGGTGAAGAGCGAGCATCGCCGTGAGCCGTTCGACCGTGAAAAGCTGCTCCGCTCGGTCGCGATCGCGGCGCGCAAGCGACCCGTGGAGGCGATACAACTCGAAAAGCTGGTGAGCGGCATCCAGCGCCAGCTCGAGACCAGCGGCGAGGCCGAGGTCTCGGCCAAGCGCATCGGCGAAATGGTGATGGACGGGCTGAAGGGGCTCGACTCGGTCGCCTACATCCGCTTCGCCAGTGTCTACCGCGACTTCAGCGAGGCCCGCGATTTCGAGGAGTTCGCCGGCAGTGTCGAGGAGGCGGGGCGGGAGAGCTGAAAGGCAGCCAGCCTGCCTCCGCGCCGGTCAGCGATTGATGCTCCGCCCGCTGCCCTTGCCCTTCGACGCGGCTGCCGCTTCCGCCGTGCCGTTCGCTTCGAGCAGCATCGAGCTTGCCGAGATGCGTCCGTCGAGAACATAGACCAATGATGAGCTTCCACGTCTACATCCTGCGCTGCGCCGACGGCAGCTATTACACCGGCCATACCGAGGATCTCGAGCGTCGCGTCGCCGAGCATCAGGCGGGTACGGTCTCCGGCTATACGCACGACCGCCGGCCCGTGGAGCTGATGTGGTCGCAGGAGTTTCCCACGCTCGCGGAGGCGCTCGAGCGCGAGCTCCAGGTAAAGGATTGGTCGCGCAAGCAGAAGGAGGCGCTGTTCCGCGCCGACGGGGAGGTTACCGCTGCGGCGGCGGGTTCTCGACCGCGCGTCTCGACTGCGCTCGACGCTGGCTCGAACCGAACGGCAGAGGAGCAGGCGATGAACCAGGAGGACACAGTCCCGACCCCCGCCCCGCCCCCCGTCATCGTCCTCGTCCGCCCGCAGCTCGGCGAAAACATCGGCAAGGCGGCGCGCGCGATGCTCAACTTCGGGTTGACCGAGCTGCGCCTCGTCGCGCCGCGCGACGGCTGGCCCAACCCGCAGGCCGGTCCTGCCGCGTCGGGCGCCGATCTCGTGCTCGAGCGGGCGCAGGTTTATGACAGCGTAGCCGAGGCGGTGGCCGACTGCGCGCACGTTTATGCCACGACGGTGCGCAAGCGCGGTGTCACCAAGCCGGTCGTCACCCCCGAGGTGGCGGCGCGTGCGATCCACGGCGCGGCTGGCCGCGCCGCGATCCTGTTCGGCCCGGAGCGGTCGGGGCTCGAGACCGACGATGTCGCCGTGGCGCGCACGATCGTCACCGTCCCGATCAACCCCGCCTTCGGCAGCCTCAACCTCGCCCAGGCGGTGATCCTCGTTGCCTATGAATGGTCCAAGGGTGAGGCGCTGGCGAGCCCGCCCGAGACCGAGATCGATCCACCCGCGCCGCAGCAGGAGCTGGACGGCATGATCGCGCAGCTCGACGCGCTGCTCGAGGACGCGGGCTATTTCTTCCCGCCCGATCGCGCGCCCGCGTCACGCCGCACCTTGCGCACGATGCTGACCAAGGCTGCCTGGTCGAGCCTGGAGATCCGCACCATGCGCGGCGTGCTGTCGTCGCTGGCGCCGCGCCGGCGCGGGTGATCGCTGGGCGAGCGGATCAGTCGATCCGTGGGCTGTCCGGTCGCCCGCGCAGATAGGCCGAGGCCGGCGCGTGGAACGGGAAGCCGCTCGCCGCGACGCGATTGAGGATGAGCGGCATCGAGCCGTGGCGCGCGTCGCACTCCATCGCGCTGGCGCGGTCGAGCCAGGCGGGATCTACCAGCGTGCCCGAGCGCGTGCGCATCAATGGCCCGCTTGGGCCCGTCATCGCGGCAATGCGGCGGCGCACGGTGGTATCGGGTAGCGAGAGCGCGCGCGCGATGGCGGCGACACGCACCGCGTGGCTCTGGCGGAAGGTCGTGCCCGACTCGCCGCGGGCCGCGAGTGTGCCGCCCTCCGCGGCGAAGCGCTGGCTGTTGGCATGGAGGATGGCGGAGAAGATCGCCACGTCCACCGCTTCGGGGAAGAGATTGCGGTTCTGGTCGACCAGCGCGAGGAAGAGGTCGAGCACCGCGCAGAGCCCGTCGGTGACCGCGAACGTGCCGACCGAGCGCATCGTCGGCGGCTCGATTGCGCCTGCCGCGGTCGCGTCCGCGACGAAGCGGACGAAACAGTCATGCGCGTAGTTGATCTTGTCCTGAACGAAGCGGCTGCGCCACATGCGTGGCGAGATCGTCACCCCGGCGTCAATCCGGTGGCACAGGCCCGATTCGATCAGCGCTGCGATGTGGCGCCGTACCGTCTCGAACGGACGACCGAGCGAGAGCGCGGCCGAGTGGATCGAAATGGCGCCGTCGCGCCCCGGCTTGGTCAGCGCGGTGCGCATCAGCAGCGCCAGCACCAGGAAACGGTCGACGTTGCCGCGCAGCGGACGCAGCATCGCCACATTGATGCTGGTATGCAGCTCAGCGATCAACCGGACTTTTTGGTGCACGGGCAACGACAGTCGAATGCTGGCATGGGCGGGGGGCATGTCAGCCTGACGCCGCGCGGCGGACGCGTAGTTCGGCACTGAGCGGGTCCTTTCACTTCCAGTAACCATCGCCGTAAAGACAGTCATTCCTGGAATGAGACAAAGAAGAACCAGCGTTTTCTTAAGGTTGTGCGCACTTCCCTGCCTAGTGCGCCCATGCCGCCGGTTCCGCTGGTGCCCCAACCCTCGGAATGTCTACATTATACTGTTGAGTGGAAGCTTGTGACCAGGCCAATTTACCCGATTTGACTGTTAGATGAACTTAGGGCGGTTATTGCTTCTTTTTGATCAACTCTTGCGGCGCTCCGTTGGTTCCTGACGTTACGCAGCGCTTGTCCGACATAAAGTTACTACGGGTACAATCCACATTAGCTTTAGCGCCCATTAACTAAGGCATTTGTAACTCATGAGAGAGCCTCAAGCATTCGCCTGGAGCGTGTTTTCAGTCGACGGTGACCCGTTCAGTGCGGCAGCGAGTCGCGCCTGATCCAGCTTGTTCTCCCACCGCGCCACCACGATCGCGGCCACCGCATTGCCGACGAAGTTGGTGAGGCTGCGGCATTCGCTCATGAAGCGATCGACGCCCAGGATCAGCGCCATGCCCGCCACCGGCACGCTGGGCACGATCGACAGCGTCGCCGCCAGCGTGATGAAGCCCGCCCCGGTCACGCCCGCCGCACCCTTGGACGACAGCATCGCCACGCCGAGCAGCAGCAGCTGCTGGCCCAGGGTAAGATCGACGTTGCACGCCTGTGCGATGAACAGCGCGGCTAGAGTCATGTAGATGTTGGTGCCGTCGAGATTGAACGAATAGCCGGTCGGCACGACCAGACCGACGACGCCGCGGTCGCAGCCCGCCGCCTCCAGCTTGGTGAGCAGCCCGGGCAGCGCCGGCTCTGACGAGGAGGTACCGAGCACCAGCAACAGTTCGCCCTTGAGATACGCGATCAGCCGCAGGATCGAGAAACCGTGCAGGCGCGCCACCACGCCCAGCACGCCCAGCACGAAGACGAGCGAGGTGGCATAGAAGGTCAGCACCAGCCCGCCGAGATTGACCAGGCTGCCTGCGCCATATTTACCGACGGTGAAGGCGATCGCGCCAAAGGCGCCGAGCGGCGCGGCGCGCATGAGGATCGCGACGACCTTGAAGACGACGAGATTCAGGCGCTCGATCAGATCGAGCAGCGGGCGTGCGGGCTCGCCGACGAGGCTGAGCGACACGCCGAACAGGATCGCCACCAGCAGCACCTGGAGGATGTTGTCCTGCGCCAGCGCGGAGACGAGCGTGGTGGGGATGATCGCCAGCAGGAAGCCGATCAACGAGGTTTCGTGCGCCTTGGCGGCATAGTCCTTCACTGCGCCGGTATCGAGCGTGGCCGGGTCGACGTTCATCCCCGCACCGGGCTGGAGCACATTTGCGACGATCAGCCCCACGATCAGCGCAAGCGTCGAGAAAAAGAGGAAATAGCCGAACGCCTTGAGCGCAATCCGTCCGGCCGAGCGGAGCTCGCTGAGGCCGGCGATGCCGCTCACCAAGGTGAGAAAGATGACCGGTGCGATCACCATTTTGACCAGCTTGATGAACGCATCGCCAAGCGGCTTGAGCGCGGCACCCAGCGTGGGGTGGAAGTGGCCGAGCAGCGCCCCCGCAACGATGGCGACGAGCACCTGGACGTAGAGGTGATGATAGAAGGGGCGGGGGGATGGCGCCGGCGCGGCGGCGATGCTGACGGTCATGAACCTCTCCTGCGTCCAGCGGGCGGACGTCTCATGGGATGACGATAGGCCGTTCGCCTCAGGCGTGCCAACGCGCCCCGGCGCTCCTGTACAAATGGCGGAAATGCTTGGCTGCGCCGCGACGCGCGCGCGCGCGCGCATGGCGCGGCGTGCGACTTCTCGCGGCGGCCCGCACGCCCGCGTGCCGAAGTTCGCGCACCCGCGCCGATGGTAACCGCGCGCGGCGCCGCCAAAGATACCACCGGCCGAATCGCCGCGACCGACGCCTGCGCACTACGATGCAGCTGCGCGGCAAGGCCGCCGACCAGCAGCGACTCGAGGAAGGAAGATCATGTGTCTGCAAAGGGGCGCCATTCCTGTGTAAAACCGCAGTAAAACACAGTTAACTTTGATGAAGGGAAGTTGGTAGACTATCGAAACTAACTCAACATCTGTTGAAAAACGTGATTAAATCAGTGATGTGCAATCGATTAAGCTAGTGTATACGGTTTACGGTAGAAAGAGGTGGCTCCTAGACATTTGGAGCATCTGATGGCTCTTACCAAGACCAGCCGAATCGCCTCGTCCGCTACCGACAGCCGTGAGGCGCCACAGACCGCCGCGCTGCTCGCCAGCAATGTGCGGCTCACCGCCGAGGCGGAAAAGCGCAAAGCGCGCACCTACGCGCGCCAGCAGAAGGGGTCCGAGCGGCTCGCCTCCGCCACCGCCGAGCTGTCGAGCGGCATCGCCGAGGCGTCGTCCGCCGCCGAGGAACTGCGCCGCGCCGCCGACCAGATCAGCGTCGGCGCCGAACAGGCGTCGGCCGCGGCGCAGCAGACGATGAAGGCGATGACCAGCGCCAGCGACATGCTGCGCGATATGCGCCGCCGCGCCGATGAGTCCGCCACGCTGACGCAGACATTGTCCGATCTGGTCGCCGGGACCAGCGCCAGCGTCAACGCCTCGATCGACGCGGTCGGGCGCGCGGCGGATCGTCAGGCGGCGTCGGTCGAGCTGGTCGAGGAGCTCGACCGCCAGGCCAGCGCGATCGGCGAGGTGGTGAAGGCGGTCGCGCATATCGCCGACCAGACCAACCTGCTCGCGCTCAACGCCGCGATCGAGGCGGCACGCGCGGGGCAGCACGGCAAGGGCTTCGCGGTGGTCGCGGACGAGGTGCGCACGCTGGCCGAAACCAGCGAAAAGTCGGCGCGCGACATCCAGGAACTGATCGCGCAGGTGCAGCAGGATGTCCGCGTCGTGGCGGAGGGGATCGGCCGGTCGGCCACGTCGACCCGCGGCGAGACCGAGAAGGGCGTCGTGATCGTCGCCGGGCTCGATCGCATCCGCGACGACATGGCCGTGATCATGACCGGCTGCACCGCGATCGCCACCGACGCCGAGGTGGCGGTGCAGGCCGCCAACGAGGCGCTCAAGGGAGCCGAGATCATCGCCGCCGCGGCCGAGGAGCAGAGCGCCGCCTGCCAGGAAACGAGCCACACGATCGAGCAGCAGGCCGGCGCGCTAGCGCAGAGCGAGCAGGCCGCGCACGAGCTTGGCCAGCTCGCCGAGGAACTGAAGAACAGCAGCAACATCACCAAGAGCGCGGAGGAGGTCGCCTCGGCGGCGGAGGAATTGTCGAGCGCGGTGGAGGAGATCAGCCGCGCCTCGACGCAGGTGTCGACCGCGCTGGAGCAGATCAACCGCGGCGCGCAGCAGGCCGCTGCCGCCACGCAGCAATCCTCCGCCGCGATCACGCAGCTCTCCAGCACCGCCAAGACCGCGTCGGAGCAGACCGCGCTTGGCGCCGAGCGCGGGGCGCAGGTCGGCGAGCTGCTCCAGGAGAACAAGCGGCTGGTCGACGCGATGCTCGAGGGCGTCGCCGAGGCGGTGAGCGCGGGGCGCAACAGCCGCGACCAGATCGCCGCGCTGGAGCAGGTCAGCCGCCGCATCGACAAGATCATCGATGCGATCACCACCGTGTCGATCCAGACCAACATGCTGGCGGTCAGCGGCTCGGTCGAGGCGGCGCGCGCGGGCGAGTTCGGCAAGGGCTTCGCGGTGGTCTCCACCGACATCCGCAACCTCGCGCGCGACTCGGCGGAGAATGCCGAGCGCATCAAGGACACGGTAAAGACCATCCAGGACACGATCGGCGTGGTGCGCACCGATCTCCAGGAGATTGCGGACACCGCCGCGGCCGAGGTGGAGAAAGGCGGCGTCATCTCCGCCGGGCTGGAGAAGATCGCCACCGACGTGGGGGCGGTGATCCGCGGCAACCATGCCATCACCAACGCCGCGGACGAGATCATGCGCGCGCTGAGCGAGACCAGCGGCGCGGTCGACCAGATCGCCACCGCGGCGCAGCAGGCGATGCGCACCTCGAGCGAGGCGAGCAACGCCGCGCGCGAGCAGTCGCGCGGGGCCGAGCAGCTCGCCGCCGCGATCGAGGAGATCGCATCGCTGGCGGACGAGCTGCAGGCCGCCTGAGCGCTCCTCAGGGAAGGACCATCGCATGACCGATGCAATCAACAGCGCGGCCGATGACAGGCCGCCGGTGGGGAGCGACGCGCGCGCCGATCTCTGCCAGTTCGTGATCTTCCACAGCGCGGGCGAGCGCTTCGCCGTGCCGCTCGCGCGGGTGAAGGAGATCATCCGCGTGCCCGAGGTGGTGCGCATGCCGCTCAGCCCGGCGGCGCTGCTCGGGCTCGCCAATCTGCGCGGCACGGTGCTGCCCGTGCTCGACCTGCGCAGCATCTCGGGACTGCCCGCGGTGCTGGTCGACGAGGCCAGCCGCGTGGTGGTGCTCGATCACGGCCATCCGGTCGGGCTAATGGTCGATCGCGTCGCCAACGTCGTCTCGGTCGAGCGCGCGCGGATCGAGCCGGCCGAGCGGCTCAATGCCGCGGTCGATGACGCGCTGCTGACCGGGATGATCAAGGACGAGGCCGGCGGCGGCGTGATCATGATCCTCGACGTTGCCGCCGCGATCGGGCGGACCTTCGCCGCGATCGACGCGGCGGTGCGTGAGGCGGCCGCGGCGCCGGGGCGTGCCCCCCCGGAAGCCGACGCGGCGCTGACCGTCGCGGACGAAGACCAGCTCGTCAGCTTCGAGGTGGACGGTCAGGAATATGCTTTCCCGATCGCGGAGGTGCAGGAGATCGTCCAGCTTCCCGCGGCGATCACCCAGGTGCCCGGCGTGCCCGCGCACGTGCTCGGCGTCACCACATTACGCGACCGGCTGCTGCCGCTGGTGTCGTTGCGCGCGCTCTTCGGGCTCGCTCCCGCGGCGCGGACCGAGACCAACAAGGTGGTGGTGGTGTCGCTTGCCGGCAGGGACGGGGCGGCGACGTCGGTCGGGGTGGTGATGGACAAGGTCAACGCGGTGCTGCGCGTCGATCGCGCTGCGGTGGAGCCGCTGCCCGCGACGCTCGCGCGCGGCCAGGCGGGACGACGCGATATCCGGGCGATCTGCCGGCTCGATGGCGGGCGGCGGCTGGTCTCGGTGCTGTCGGCCGAGGCGATGTTCGATCCGGCCGAGCTCGCCACCTGGCACGCCGGCGGCGATGCGACGGGCGGGACAGTCGAGCAGGATCGGGAAGGAGAGACGGTGATGAGCGACGCGCGCGGCGAGGAGTCGCAATATGTGATCTTCCGCCTGATGGGCGAGGAATATGGCGTGCCGGTCGAGGCGGTGCAGGAGATCGTCCGCGTTCCCGAGCAGCTCACCTATGTGCCGCGGACGCCGAGCTTCATCGAGGGCGTGATCAATCTGCGGGGTACCGTGCTCCCCGTGATCGACCAGCGCCGCCGTTTCGGCCTGGCCGAGACCGCGCGCTCGGACCGGCAGCGCATCATGGTCTATACCGTGCGCCAACAGCAGATTGGCTTCATCGTCGACAGCGTGTCCGAGGTCGGACGGATCCCGGCGGCGGCGATCGCGCAGGCGCCCGCGCTCGCGGGGGAACGCGCCAAGGTGGTGCGCGGCATCGCCAACCTCACCGCGCAACAGCGCATGATCCAGCTCCTCGACGTCGACTGCCTGGTCGACGCGTCCGAGGAAGCGGCGCTGCAACCGCTCACCGCCGCCTGACCGCCATGACCCGTCTCCTCATCGTCGACGATTCGGCGCTCATGCGCCGCCAGCTCGCGCAGCTGTTCGAGCAGGAGGGCTATGACGTCCGCACCGCGCGCAATGGCGTGGAGGCGCTCGTCCTGGTCGAGGCGTTCGATCCGCAGGTGGTGACGCTCGACGTCAACATGCCCGAGATGGACGGGATCACCTGTCTGTCGCGGATCATGGTGGGCAGCCCGCGTCCGGTGGTCATGGTTTCCTCGATCACCGAGCGCGCCGCCGAGCCAACGCTCCAGGCGCTCAGCCTGGGCGCGGTGGACTTCGTGCAGAAGCCGGGCGGCACGATCTCACTGTCGCTCGACGAGGTATCGGCGCAGCTGCTCGCCAAGGTGCGGATGGCAGCGCGGGCCAGGGTGCAGCGCCGCGGGGCGCCACCGCCTCCCGCGCCCGCGCCCGCGCGGGCCGCGCCGCGCCGCGCCGTCGTGCCGGCCGAGTGTGGCGAGGGGGACGGACTGATCCTCGTCGGCGTGTCGACCGGCGGCCCCGCGGTGCTGGAGGCGATCCTCCCCGCGCTGCCCGCGACCCTGCCATGGCCGGTGCTGGTGGCGCAGCACATGCCGGGCAGCTTCACCGGCGTGTTCGCGCGCCGGCTCGACAAGCTCTGCAGCGTCATCGTGGAAGAGGTGCGTGCCACCACGCCGCTCCGTCCCGGGCACGTCTATATCGCGCGCGGCGACGCCGACATGGTGGTGGCGCGACGCGGCGGCGCACTGGTGGCCCTGTCGGTGCCCGCGAGCGAGCAGCACGCCTGGCACCCGAGCGTGACCCGGCTGGTCGACAGCGCCGCCGAGCAGGTCGCGCCCGAGCGGCTGATCGGCATCCAGCTCACCGGCATGGGCGACGACGGCGCGGAGGCGATGGCGCGCTGCCATCGCCGCGGCATGCGCACGATCGCGCAGGATGCCGAGACATCCGCGGTGTTTGGCATGCCGCAGGAACTGATCCGCCGGGCGGGCGCGAGCACCGTCCTCGCCAGTGGCGCCATCGCGCCGCAGCTCGCGCGCTGGCTCACGCCAAGCCGCCGCTCGTTCCCCCCTCTCGCCGCAGGAGCCGCCGCGTGCCACTGATCAAGGCGCAAGCCCATTCCGCTCCGGCCGACGAGATCGCGCCGCCGCCACTCGCCGCGCTGATCGCGGGGCTCGATTCGCCGATGCCGAGCCAGCGCCGCGCCGCGGTGCGCGCGCTTGACGCCCATGACGACGGGCTGGCGCCGCTCTGCGCCCGGATCGCGGTCGAAGCGGCACCAAGCGTGCGCGAGGCGCTGATGGCGGCGCTGATCCGCCGTGCCGCGCCGGCGGTCGTTGCCGCGCTGCTGTCGCTGTTGCGCGACGGCTCGCCGGCGCAGCGCAACGCCGCGCTGGAAGGGCTGGCGGCGATGCCCGACCAGGTCGCCCCGCACGTCGCCGCGCTGCTGCGCGACGCCGACAGCGACCTTCGCATCCTCACCGCCAACCTGCTGAGCGTGCTGCCACACCCGCACGCCGCGGCATGGCTGGTCGAGGCGCTCGGCGACGCACATCCGAACGTCTGCGCCGCGGCGGTCGACGGTCTGGCGGAGATCGGCGATGCCGGTGCGCTGCCAGCGCTCGTCGCGCTGCCGGCGCGCTTTCCGGAAGATCCCTTCATCGCCTTTGCGGTGGAGCTGGCGCTGCAGCGGATCGGGCGATGATGATGCATGCGCCGATCACTGCCGCACCCGTGCCCGGCGGCGATGTCCCCGCCGCGATCACGCCGCCGGACTATGCGAAATTCTGCGAGTTCTTCTACCGCAAGACCGGCATCCTGTTCGGCGACAACAAGGCCTATTTCGCCGAGCGCCGCCTCCAGGAGCGGATCGCCGCCTCGGGGCTCGACAGCTTCCGCAGCTATTTCACCATGCTGCGCTTCGAAACCGGCGGTGCGGAGATGCAGAATCTCATCAACGCGATGACCGTGAACGAGACGTATTTCTACCGCGAGGACTATCAGTTCGACGCGCTGGTGCGCCACGTCCTTCCCGCCATCGCGCGCGAGCGCGCGCCGGGCAAGCCGATCCGCATCTGGTCGCTGCCCTGCTCGACCGGGGAGGAACCCTATTCGATCGCGATGCAGATCCTCGAGCATTGGCCGCAGGCGGATGCCTATGACATCGAGATCCTCGGCTCGGACATCGACAGCCGCGCGCTCGCCGATGCGCGCGCGGGCGTCTATGGCGAGCGCGCGCTCCACCGCCTGCCCGCGGCGCTGCGCACGCGCTACTTCCAGCCGCACGGCGACGGTTATCGCATCTGTGACGCGCTGCGCGGTTCGATCGACTTCACCCAGGTGAACGTGGCGGACGCGATGGCGATGCGCCGCTACCGCGACATGGACGTCATCTTCTGCCGCAACATGCTGATCTATTTCGACGAGGTCTCGCGCCGCCAGGCCGTGGAGACGCTCTACGACAGCCTGCGGCCGGGCGGCGTGATCTGCCTCGGCCATTCCGAGAGCATGAGCCGCATCTCGCCGTTGTTCGCCCCGCGCCGGTTCGGCGGCACCATCCTGTACGAAAGGCCTGCCGACCATGACTAAGCCGGCACCCACCGCCAAGCGCATCCTCGTCGTCGACGACGGGATGACCACCCGCCTCTATTATCGCTCGGTGCTGGAGGCGGCGGGATTCGGCGTCGAGGAAGCCGCGAACGGGCTGGAAGGGCTCGAACGCGCCCTGGTCGATCCGTTCGATCTGCTGATCGTCGACGTCAACATGCCCAAGATGGACGGCTATACGCTGATCGAGCGGCTGCGCGCCGACACCGCCGGCCAGCGCGTGCCGATCGTCACGATCAGCACCGAGGCGGGCGCGGGTGACGCCGATCGTGCGCTGGACGCGGGTGCCAACCTGTATCTGGTCAAGCCTGCCGCCCCGGCGGCGCTGCGACATGTCGCGCTCCTGCTGACGGGGGTGGCGGCATGAGCGACCTGCTGATGGCGCGCTTCGTCGAGGAAGCGCGCGAGCTCCTGCAAGGCGCCGCCGCGGGGCTGCTGGTGCTCGAGCGCGCGCCCGACGACGCCGGCGCGATCAACGAGGTCTTCCGCGCCGTCCATACGCTCAAGGGATCGTCCGGGCTGTTCGACGCGCCCGCGCTGACCCGGCTGGTGCATGCCGGCGAGGATCTGCTCGCCGCGGTGCGCGCGGGCGAGTTCACGCTCCACGCGCAGGTGGTGGACGAGCTGCTCGACAGTTTCGACCAGGTCAGCGCCTTCGTGGACCAGCTCGCGCGCGAGGGGCGCCTGGCCGAGGATGCCGACCGCGTCGCGGCGCATGGCGCGGCGCTGCTGCGCGCCCATCTCGGCGGGGCGACGAGTGCTGCCCTGGCCGCTGCGCCCGACGTCGCGCTGCTGCCCGCGCCGGCGGACTGGCTGGGCGGGTTCGAGCCCGGTGCGCTGGCGGCAGCGGCCGCGCGGCGCGACGCGGGCGAAGCGGTGCTGGTGGTGCGCTACGAACCCGTGGCGGGGTGTTTCTACACCGGCACCGATCCGATCGCGGCAATCCAGCAGCTGCCCGGGCTGCTCGCCGTCACGCTCGCACCGCTTGAGCCGTGGCAGCCCGGCCCCGACTTCGACCCGTATCACTGCAACCTGCGGCTCACCGCCATCACCACCGCGGATCGCGCCGCGGTCGAGCAGGCGATGACCTATGAGCTCGACGACGTCGCGCTGCGGCTGTTCGCGCCGCCGGACGCCGCCGTCGAAGAGCCGGTTGCGCCGGCGACCACTGCCACCGTCGCGTCGGCCGCGGACGACGACGCCGCCTCGCCGGTGCGCCAGCTCGTGGCGACCCAGTTGCGCATCCTGGCGCGTCACGGTTACGACCCGGTGCGGCTGCGCTCCACCGCGACGGTGATCGGCAACATGCTCGAGAGCCTCGGCCACGATCTGCTGGTCGAGGCCTGGCGTACGGTCCAGGCCGAGGCCGCGGCGACGGCGGACGCCGCGCCGCTGCTCGCCTTTCTCGCGACGCTCGACCCGCTCGCCGCGCCGACGCCGCCCGTCGCCGCGCCGCCGGTGCCACGCGCGACGGCGACCGCCGGACCTGCTGGCGACCTCGCCGCGCTGCCGCGCACGCTCAAGGTCGACCAGGCCAAGATCGACGCGCTGATGTCGCTGATCGGCGAGCTGGTGGTGTCGAAGAATGCGCTGCCGTTTCTCGCGCGGCGCGCCGAGGAGGTTCACGGCTCGCGCGAAATGGCGCGCGAGATCAAGGAGCAATATGCGATCATCGATCGGCTCACGCAGGAATTGCAGGGCGCGATCATGCAGGTGCGGATGCTGCCGGTGGCGGAGATCTTCGACCGCTTCCCGCGGCTGGTGCGCGACCTGTCGCGCCGGCTCGACAAGCAGGTCGAGCTTGCGGTCGATGGTCAGGACACCGCTGCCGACAAGACGATCATCGAGGCGCTCGGCGATCCCTTGCTTCACATCGTGCGCAACTCGCTCGACCACGGCATCGAGCCCGCGGCGACCCGCGTGGCGGCGGGCAAGCCAGCGGCGGCGACGTTGCGGCTGCGCGCCTTTCAGGACACCGACAGCGTCGTGGTCGAGGTCAGCGACGACGGGCGCGGGATCGATCCCGCCGCGATCCGTGACGCGGCGGTGGCCAAGGCGCTCGTCTCGCGCGACGCCGCCGACCGGCTGAGCGACCAGGAGGCGGTCAACCTGATCTACCGCCCGGGCTTCTCCACCGCGTCCGAGGTATCGGACCTGTCGGGGCGCGGCGTCGGCATGGACGTGGTGCTCAGCACGGTCCAGAAGCTCGGTGGCCGCGTCGCGGTGCAGTCGCAGCTCGGGCAGGGCACCACCACCCGGCTGACGCTGCCGCTCAGCATGGCGGTGACCCGCGTGATGGTCGTCGAGATCGCAGGCGACCTGTACGGCATCCCGATGGACCATGTCGTCCAGACCGTGCGGCTGCGCGACGAGGCGATCCAGCGCGTCGGGCGCGACGAGGTGTTCGTGCTGCGCGACCGAATCGTGCCGCTGGTGCGCATGGCGCAGCGGCTCGGCACGGCGGCGACCGCGCGCGCCGCGGACGAGCGCGGCGAGGCAGTGCTGGTCTGTCGCGTCGACGAGGACACCGTCGGGCTGGTGATCGATGATTTCCGCGAGGGAATGGACGTGATCCTCACCCCCATGGACGGGCTGCTCGCCGCCGTGCCGGGCTATTGCGGCACCACGCTGCTGGGCGACGGCCGCGTGCTGCTGATCCTCGACCTCAAGGAGCTGCTGTGATGCCGATCCGCTACACCCGCGCCCGCGCGCATTTCGAGCAGCGCTGCGCGGTGGAAGAGGCGCTCGACCTTCTCGCCTTTCTCGCCGCCAACCCCAAGGCAAGCGTATCGCTGGCGCGCTGCACCGGCATGCACACGGCGCTGGTGCAGGTGCTGCTGGCGTTCCGCCCGCCGCTGCACGGCAGCGCGATCATGCCCGAGCTGGCGCCCCTCCTTCCCCTGCTCGCCGGCGCCTCGGGCGCGACGGCCCCTGTTCACAACTAACGGAGCTACCATGTCTGCCTCGATCCTGATCGTCGACGATTCCCCCTCGATGCTGATGAGCGTCGAGATCATGCTGGCCGGTACCACGCTGACGGTGCACAAGGCCGAGAGCGGCGAGCAGGCGCTCGCGCTGCTGGGCGACGGGCTGCGCCCGGCGATGATGCTCACCGATCTCAACATGGGCGCGATGAGCGGGATCGATCTGGTGCGCGAGGCGCGCCAGCTGCCCGGGCTGGGATTCCTGCCGATCGTGCTGCTCACCACTGAATCGTCGCAGGACATGCGCAACGTCGCGAAGGCGGCGGGGGCGACGGGCTGGCTCACCAAGCCGGTGGAGGGCGAGGCACTGTTGCGGATCGTCCGCAAGCTCGTGCCCTCCGCGTGAGGCACGGCTGATGTTCCACGTCGTCCCCGCGCCGACCGCCGCCGACGCCGCGCCCGCGCCCGCGGCGGCGCTTGCCGCTCTTTCGGGCGATCTGGAGCGCGACTTCGTCGATGCCGGGGCGCGGCTCGCGCGCGCGGTCAGCGCGGTGCAGCGCGTCATCGGCGAGGTCGACGGCCTCACCCATGCGATCGATGCCGAGGCTGCGACGCGCGCCACCGCGGACCTGCGCACCGTGGCGCGGCGGCTCACCGCTTTGCCCGCGACGCAGGCGCGGCGCAGCGCCGACCTCGACGCGGTCGGCACCGAGCTGAAGGCGATCCGTGCGCGCGTGCTCGACCTGCGCGACACGCTGCGGTTGCTCGCGATCTACGGCCCCAACATCAAGATCGCCGCGTCCGGCGAGCCGCTGTTCGTCGCCTTTGTCGACGGCATGCTGGCGCGGCTGCGCGGCGGCGACCAGCAGCTCGCCGAGATGCTGGGCGATCTCAGCGGGTTGGCGGGCGGTGTCGCGCGCGGTACCGGCTCGTCGACGCGACTGGCGGCGGAGTGCGTCGCGGTGGTGCCGGAGGTGCCCGACCGGCTCGACCACGACGCCGCCACGCTCGACTCCTATCTCGCCGACGTGCGCGACGCGGCGGACCAGGCCGGCGCGATCGCGCGCGCGATCCAGCGCCGCGTCGCCAGCGCGCTCGGCGCCATCCAGGTCGGCGACAGCACGCGGCAACGGATCGACCATGTTGTCGCGATGCTGACGCTGGCGGAGGATGCGGCGGGCGACGAGCTGGGGGCTGGCGAGGCGGTGGCGGTCGGCGCGCACCTGCGCGCGCTTGCCGCGGCGCAGACGCGGGCGCTCACCGCCGAGTTCGCGCAGGGGGCGGATCGTCTCGTCACCGCGCTGCGCGATCTCGGTGGCGAGACGCAGCAGCTGCTTGCGCTGATCGCGCGGCAGGAGCGCGGCGGCGGGGTGATGCTTGCCGGACTGGATCGCGACGTCGCTGCGGTGCGCGCGCTCACCGAGCGGCTGGCGGAAACCGATCGCGAGGCGGCGGCGCTGGTGGGGCTCACCACTACGGCGCTCGCCGCGCTGGCCGAGCGTTGCGCCGGGCTGCGGCTGATCTGCCGAGACGTGCAGGACATCGTGGTCAACATGCGGCTGCTGTGCCGCCGCTTCGGCGCTACGGGCAAGGCGGTGGCGGTGGTGGCGGTCGAGATCGGCGGCAGCGCGCGCCGGCTCGACGAGCTCACCGCGGAGATCACTGCGGCGATCACGCGCGTCGCGACGACTGGCGAACTGCTCGCGGCGGCACAGCGCGACGAGGGCGCGGTGACCGGCGATCGGCTGGCGCTCGCGGCGGCCACGATCCGGCACGGCTGCGCCGCGAGCGAACAGGGCGTCCATACCGGCGGCGACGAGGCGCGCGCGCTGATCGCGGCGCTTGACCAGGCGGGCGCGGCGCTGGCGTGCTCGCTCGGGATCGGCGGCACGCTGGGGACGCTCGCCGAGCAGCTCGCGGCGCAGGGCGGGGTGGCGGAGGCGCCGCTGTCCGACCCGGCGGAGCGTCGCCTGTGCGACCTGCTCGAGCGCGTCGGCGCAAGCTACACGATGGCGGCGGAGCGCGACGTGCACCGCGATTTCCTGCGGCCCGGCATGGCGATGGTGGAGGCGGAGGCGGTGGACGACGATGGGCTGTTCTAACGTCTGATCCATCTCGTCTGAACCGCCAGCGTGCTCCGGCGGATGCCGGAGCCCGGGACCAACAACCTTACCGCCTGTGGCTCCGGGCACCCGCATGCACGGGCGCACGGTTCAGCTTGGGTGAGGCAGGCTCTATCGCCCGCGCGCGTCCGGAAGGACGCGATCGATCCATCCGCCGAGCCGCCCATGCGACCAGGCCAGCGCGCGGTACACCGCCAGCACCGGCCTCGCCCAGCGCAGGTACAGCCCGGGCCGGCCGGTCTGCGCCGCGAGCCAGCCGAGCCGGTGGCTCCAGCGCGCGATCGCGGCGCGGGTGCGGTATACCAGCCGGCGGCGCAGCGGCAGCGCGCGGGCGGCGGGGGCGACGCGCTTGTGCTTCGCGACGCCGCCGCGCCAGCGCCGCCACGTCAGCCGATACGCCAGTCCCTCGCGGCGATGGCGGAATCCCGCTGCCTGCGTGCCCTCGACGAACGCGGCATCCACCTCCTCGAGCGCGAGTCGCCCCTCCGCCACCGCGGCACGCAGCAGCGAGTCGATCAGCGGCGTACGCGCGATCACCACGTTGGTGCCGCGTCCGTCCGACGAATAGGGTTCGACCCAGGCGTCGCCGAACGCGACATCAGCGGTCTCGGCGACCACGTCGTCGCACATGTCGCACGCGCTGTTCTGGAAGAAGCCCGCGCCCCAGTCGCCGTCGGCGAGGTGCCACCAGTCCTCGGCGCGCGCGCTGCCATCGTCGAGCGTGAGGTGCGCGCGATACCAGTTGGCCGGCCGGTCCGCGTCCTTGATGCGATAATCGACGGCCCGCACCCGCCGCAGCGGCGTCTCGAGCTGCCAGGCGAAGCTCTCGACCAGCCGCGCGCTTTTCTGGTGGCCGCAGAACAGCCCGAGCACGTGCGGCACGCGCTCGCGCAGCACCGGGTCGCGCGCGCGCTCGAGCTGGATCATCTTGGCGAAGCACGGCACCGCGACGATGGCGTAGCGGCCCGGCGTCGCGCGGATCTCGCGCAGCACCGCGGCTAGCTCGACCGGATAATAACGTGACTTGGCACCCGCGCGCAGCTCGTCGGCGTCGCGCGACAGCCGGTACGCGAAGTAGCGACCGTCCGCCTGCGGCGCCGCAACCGGCGCGACATGCGCCACCGCATCGACCGCGCCGGTGCGCAGCAGCTCGGCGGCGACCCAGCTCACCATCCCGCCCGAGCTGCCCGCCGCACGCCAGCCGTCCGCGACGGCATGCCCGACCCAGGTCGATTCGTGCCGCCCGAGCAGCGGCGTGGCGCGCGGCGCGGCGGGGAAGCGCTCGGCCGCGATCGCGTCCTCGTCGCGCGCGTCCGGCGAGAAGGGGCAGCGCCGCGCGAACTCGGCCGACGGCGCGGCGGCGAAAGCGCCGGCGGGCTTCCACGTGCCGTAGCGGTCCCACGCCATCGCGCCGTCCGGCGCGTCCGCCGCGCAGCCGCCGCAGCCGATGCACAGCCCCGAGCGGACGATGTCGCGCGGCGCGAGCGCCTCAGCCAAGCGCGTGCTGCAGATAGGCGAGCGAGTCGGCGCGCAGTTGCGCGATCCGCTCGTACACCGCCGGGGCGGGCGGCGCGGCGAGCAGCGCGTCATACACCGCCGCGTCCTGCTCGGGCGCGACGATATGGCGGCGCGCGTCGAGCGCCGCGGCGAGGTCGCGCACCTTGTTGAAGCGATAGGGCGACGGCGCGGTCACGAACGGCGTGCGGTTGTTCAGCGCGAAGACGCAGCCGTGGAAGAAGTTGGTCACCAGCGCGCGGGCACCGGCGGCGCGCTGGGCGAACTCCTCGGGGCCGGCGGCGATATCCTGCTCGTGCGCCCAGTCGTTGCGATAGCCGATGCTGACCAGCTTCACCCCGCTGCGCGCGCTCCAGTCGCGCATCTGCCGCTGGAGCCAGTCGGGGAAGCCGTGGCCGTAGACCAACGCGTAATCGCCCTTGGCGGCGGGGGGAGCGGCGGCGTGGACGCGCTCGCCGAACTGGAGCACCGGATCGAGCACCAGCGGCGGCGTCGCGCCCAGCGCCGACTCGACCAGCTCGCGCGAGTTGGCGTCGCGCACCGACACCGCGGTGAAGCGGCGCAGCTTGGCGGCCCAGTCGTCCGCGATGCCGTCGGCGGCATCATGGTTGCCGAAGCTGGCGGCATAGGAGACGAGCCGCGGCGGGCTCAGCCCCTCGCCGAAGAAGATGGGGGCGCCGCCATACCAGGGATGGCGGAAGTTCCACACCTCGTCGCTGCCGACCACGATCGCGTCATAGTCACCCGCATCGGGCTGATAGAGCGGAAAGCGCGGTGACTGCGGCAGCCGGTCGAACGCGGCGACGAACTTGCGCCCCTTGGTCTTGTAGGCGGGCAGGTCGGTGCGGCGGGTGCGCTCGGGCAGCGTCGGCTGGAACGAGCAGCGCCACTCGGCGCGGGCGACATCGTCATTGTGATGGTCGAGCAGCTGTGCGTCATGGCCCAGCCCGCGCAACCCTTCGGTGAGGCAGCGCGCCTGCCAGTAGGAGCCGTAATTGATGCAGCGGTGAAAGGTCAGGATTCCGACCTTGCGCGGAGTGGCGTTCATTACGGACACAATCCTTCGGTGGGTCAGGCGGTTCCCAGATCCTCCCGCTAGCGGGAGCGCGCACGGTGCGCAGCGTGGTGGTGGAGGGGGCGGGCCGCGACGTGCCCGGGCGATTGCGGGGCGCCCCCTCGTCAGCACCTACGCGCTGTCACCTCACCGCGGACGCCGCGTAATCAACCCAGCAGCGGATCGGCGAGCAGCAGCAGCATCTTGACGTCCATCGCCACGCCCGCGGTGCGCTTGGCGAGCACGAAGCGCGCGAGCTCGGCGCGTGGCACGAGATGCACCTCGATGTCCTCGTCCGCTTCGCCGCCGCCCGGCCCGACCTTGGTGAGGTCGTGCGCACGCACCAGGGTGAAACCCTCGCTGTTCATCCCCGGCGAGGAATAGAAGAAACCGAGCTCCTCGATCCGCCCGGCGCGATAGCCGGTCTCCTCCTCCAGTTCGCGCGCGGCGCCGGCGGCGACCGCCTCGCCCTCGGTCTCGTCGCCGATCAGCCCGGCGGGCAGTTCGAGGCAGCGGCGCCCGAGCGGGACGCGATACTGCTCCACCAGAATCACGCGGTCGGCGTCGTCGATGGCGACGATCACCGCGGCCTGGATCCCGCCGCGACGCGCGACAAATTCCCACTGCCCCTGGGTTTTCACCTCGATGTAGCGACCCGCCCAGACGATCTCGGCGGGGGCGTTGGCGTCGCGGTGCGGCGTGGTCATGATGTCTCCGGAAGCTCGGGTCGGCCGCGCCCCTGTAGGCCAGCCGCGCGGCTTGGCGAAGCGGCAATCGCGGCTTAACCTGGGTTGACCCGGAGCAGGATCAGCAGGGAGACGATCATGTTGAAGGATTTCAGGGCGTTCATTGCGCGCGGCAATGTGCTCGACCTGGCGGTCGGGGTGATCATCGGCGGCGCTTTCGCCACCATCACCAAGTCACTGACCGACGACATCATCATGCCGATCGTCGGCGCCCTGTTCGGCGGCTTCGATTTCTCGAGCTATTTCGTGAAGCTCGGGCCGGTGCCGGCAAACTATGCCGGGTCGCCGACCAGCTATGCCCAGCTCAAGGCGGCGGGCGTGCCGCTGTTCGGCTATGGCGAGTTCCTCACCGTGGTGATCAACTTCCTGATCCTGGCGTTCATCGTCTTCCTGCTGATGCGCAGCGTCAATCGCGTGATCGCCGCCGCCGAGCGCGAGAAGAAGGAGGGCACCGCCGAGCCCGCCGCCGAGCCGGCGGAAGTGGCGCTCCTGCGCGAGATCCGCGACGAGCTGCGCGCAGGGGCGGGAAGTCGGACGCCGCCGCTGGGGTGAGGCGAGATGAGACAGGGGCGACACATCTCGATCCCCTCCCTCCCAATCGGGAGGGAGGAGAGTGACGCCCGACCTCAGTGCAGCGTCGGCTCGACGTCGTCGGCGTCAAGGATGCCGCGGCCGAGATGGCTGTGCGCCCGGCTGTAGGCGAAATAGATCACCAGCCCGATCGCACCCCACACCGGCAGCACCAGCATGGCCGCTGCGGGCAGGTTGAAGAAGAGGAACACGCAGCCGACGATCGTCAGCGGGCCGACGAGCCATAGTGCCGGGGTGCGGAAGTCGCGTTTGTGGTCGCGTGCGGTGCGGCGCAGGATCATCACCGCGATCGCCACCATCATGAAGGCGTAGAGCGTCCCCGCATTGGCGATATCGGCGAGCTGCCCCACCGGCAGGAACGCCGCCGCGAACGCCACGCCGACCCCGGTCATCGCGGTGACCACATAGGGCGTCTTCCACTTCGGATGCACCGCGGACAGTTTCTCCGGCAGCAGCCCGTCGCGGCTCATGACGAAGAAGATGCGCGTCTGGCCGAACATCAGGATCAGGATCACCGAGGGCAGCGCCAGGAAGGCGGCGATGCCGAGCATGTTGCCCACCTTGGACCAGCCGATCGCGCGCAGCACGTGCGCCAGCGCCTCGTTCGAGCAGACCAACGCATCGGCATATTGCGGCAGCGCGCACTGACGCGCCAACTCCTCCGAGCCGGTCGGGAAGGGCACGCCGTTCGGCCCCATGATCGGTTGGCCGCCGATCGTGCCGATCGCGCCGGCGGCGACCAGGATATAGAAAACAGTGCAGAACAGCAGCGACCCGATCAGCCCGATCGGCACGTTGCGCTGCGGGTTCTTGGTCTCCTCCGCCGCGGTCGACACCGCGTCGAAGCCGACATAAGCGAAGAAGATCGTCGCCGCCGCGCCCACGGCGCCGACACCGGTGCCGAAGCCGCCGAACACGCCCGCCGGCAGGAACGGGTTGAACTTGCCGGTGGAGAAGGAGTCGCTCGGCAGCGTCAGCGCGATGAAGGCGGTGAGCGCGACCACCTTGATCGCCACCAGCACCGCGTTGACGCGCGCGCTCTCGGTGGTGCCGATCATCAGCAGCCAGGTGATCAGCCCCGCGATCAGCACCGCGGGCAGATTGATGAACCCGCCGGGCGCACCGCCGAGCGCGAGCGGCGCGGCCGACAGCCAGGCGGGCAGATGGATACCCAGGAACTGGTTGAGGATCGTCCCGCTGAAATAGCCCGACCAGCCGACCGCCACCGCGCTGGCGGCGACCGCATATTCGAGGATCAGCGCCCAGCCGACCGTCCAGGCGAGCAGCTCCCCCATGGTGGAATAGGTATAGGTATAGGCCGAGCCCGCCACCGGGATCATCGCCGCGATCTCGGCGTAGCACAGCGCCGCGACGATGCAGATCGCGCCCGCGATGGCGAAGGCCAGCATCAGCCCGGGGCCGGCCTTTTGCGCGCCCGCCGCGGTGAGCACGAAGATGCCGGTGCCGATCACGCAGCCGATGCCGAACAGCGTCAGCTGGAACCAGCCGAGCGTGCGGTGGAGCGATTTGCGCTCGGCCGTGGCGAGGATGGCGTCGAGAGGTTTGACGCGCCCGAAGATCATTAGGTCGAAGCCCCCAAGGGAAATTTACCGGAGGGAGCGTAGCGGGTGTGCGGCGTCGCGCAATAGTGTTGCGCGGGGATGACAGCGCCGATGAGTCGGCCGGCGCAGCGGGCGGGGCAGGACCGCGGGAGCGCACCCCCGAAGCCTGCCCCGCCCGCATGGACGCGCCTTACCCGACCGCCAACGCCAGCTTGCCGTCGCCCTCGTCGACCCGCACGATCGCGCCGTCCTTCACCTCGCCGCGGAGGATCGCCTCGGCGAGCGGGTCCTGGAGGTAGCGCTGCACCGCGCGCTTGAGCGGCCGCGCGCCGTACACCGGGTCATAGCCGACGCGACCGAGCCACGCCCGTGCCGCGTCGGTGAGTTCGAGCGACACCTTGCGATCGGCCAGCAGCTTGCCGACGCGCGCCACCTGGATGTCGACGATCGGACCCATATGCGCCTGTCCCAGCCGATGGAACAGGATCACCTCGTCGAGCCGGTTGAGGAACTCCGGCCGGAAGTGCGCGCGCACCACCTCCATCACCTGCGGCTCGACCGCCTCCACCGCCTGCCCCTCGTCGAGGTGGGCCAGATACTGGCTGCCCAGGTTCGAGGTGAGGATGATGAGCGTGTTCGAGAAGTCGACCGTGCGCCCCTGGCCGTCGGTCAGCCGGCCGTCGTCGAGCACCTGGAGCAGCACGTTAAACACGTCGCCGTGCGCCTTCTCCACCTCGTCGAACAGCACGACCTGGTAGGGCCGGCGCCGCACCGCCTCGGTGAGCACGCCGCCCTCCTCATAGCCGACATAGCCCGGCGGCGCGCCGATCAGCCGCGCCACCGCGTGCTTTTCCATGAACTCGCTCATGTCGATCCGCACCATCGCGCTGGGATCGTCGAACAGGAACTCGGCGAGCGCCTTGGTCAGCTCGGTCTTGCCCACGCCGGTCGGCCCGAGGAACAGGAACGAGCCGAGCGGCCGGTTGGGGTCCTGCAACCCCGCGCGCGCGCGCCGCACCGCGGTCGAGACCGCGCGCACCGCCTCGGCCTGGCCGATCACGCGCTGGCCGAGCACCTCCTCCATGCGCAGCAGCTTCTCGCGCTCGCCCTCGAGCATGCGGTCGACCGGCACGCCGGTCCAGCGGCTGACCACGCCGGCGATGTCGTCGGCGGTGACCTCCTCGCGCAGCATCGCGCCCTGGGTAGCGCCGGCCGCCTCGGCGAGCTGCTTCTCCAGCGCGGGGATGCGCCCGTAGGAGAGCTCGCCCGCCTTGGCGAGATCGCCCTGGCGCTGCGCCTGCTCCAGCTCGAGCCGCGCGGCGTCGAGCTGTTCCTTGAGCTTGGCCTCGCCCGCGATCTTGTCCTTCTCGGCCTGCCAGCGCGCGGTCAGCTCGGCGGACTGCTGCTCGAGGTTGGCGAGCTCGTCCTCCAGCGTCTCGAGCCGGTCGAGGCTGGCGGCGTCGGTCTCGCGCTTGAGCCCTTCGCGCTCGATCTTGAGCCGCAGGATGCGGCGGTCGAGCGACTCGATCTCCTCGGGCTTGCTCTCCACCTCCATGCGGATGCGGCTGGCGGCCTCGTCCATCAGGTCGATCGCCTTGTCGGGCAGGAAGCGGTCGGTGATGTAGCGGTTCGATAAGGTCGCCGCCGAGACCAGCGCGCCGTCGGTGATGCGCACGCCGTGGTGCAGCTCGTATTTCTCCTTGAGCCCCCGCAGGATCGAGATCGTGTCCTCGACCGTGGGCTCGCCGACGAAGACGGGCTGGAAGCGCCGCTGCAGCGCCGGGTCCTTCTCGACGTGCTTGCGATATTCGTCGAGTGTGGTGGCGCCGACGCAATGGAGCTCGCCGCGCGCCAGCGCAGGCTTGAGCAAATTGCCCGCGTCCATCGCGCCCTCGGACTTGCCCGCGCCGATCAGCGTGTGCATCTCGTCGATGAAGAGGATGATCGCGCCCTCGGCCGCCTTGACCTCGTCGATCACGCCCTTGAGCCGCTCCTCGAACTCGCCGCGATATTTCGCGCCCGCGATCAGCGACCCCATGTCGAGCGCCATCAGCGTCTTGTCCTTGAGCCCGTCGGGCACGTCGCCGTTGGCGATGCGCAGCGCGAGCCCCTCGACGATCGCGGTCTTGCCGACGCCGGGCTCGCCGATCAGCACCGGATTGTTCTTGGTGCGGCGCGCCAGCACCTGGATGGTGCGGCGGATCTCCTCGTCGCGCCCGATCACGGGATCGAGCTTGCCGTCGCGCGCCGCGGCGGTGAGGTCGCGTGCGAACTTCTTGAGCGCGTCGTAGCGGTCCTCGGCACCGGCGGTGTCGGCGGTGCGGCCGCCGCGCAGCTGGTTGATCGCCTGGTTGAGCGCCTCGGGCTTCGCCCCCGCGGCCTGGAGCGCCTTGCCCGCGGCGGTGTTGAGGCTCAGCGCCAGCGCGACGAGCAGCCGCTCGATCGTGATATAGCTGTCGCCCGCCTTCTGCGCGATCTGCTCGGCCTGATCCAGCACGCGCACCGCGTCGTTGGAGAGGCCGGGCGAGGACTGCGCGCCGGGACCGGAAACCGACGGCAGCTTGGACAGCGCGAGATCGGTCTCGGAGACGGCGCGACGCGCGTCGCCGCCGGCGGCCTTGATCAGACCGGCCGCCATGCCCTGCTCGTCCTCGAGCAGCGCCTTGAGGAGGTGTTCGGGCGCGATCTGCTGGTGGCTCATGCGGATCGCGACGGTCTGCGCCGACTGGAGGAAGCCCTTGGCGCGGTCAGTGAATTTCTCGAGGTTCATCGTGACGCCCTGTTGTTCTTTGGCGCGAAGATGGGTGTGGCTTTCAGGCAACACAAGGGGGTGGAGGTGGCCGCGATCACAACCTCCCGCTCTACCGTGATCCTGAACTCGTTTCAGGATCCACCGGGCCGCGAGCCAAGGCGCGGCGGCGCCTGTGGGACAGTGGATCCTGAAACGAGTTCAGGATGACGGCAGGGGAGGGGGCCCACCACCCCCTTGCATTCACGCCCCGCCACGACGAACGAGATGGTTAACCTGAAGTTAGGGAGACCATCGTGGCGCGTATCCTCATCACCGGCGGCTGCGGCTTCGTCGGCCGGCACCTGGTCGCGCGGCTCGCGCGCGAGGGCGGGCATGAGCTGTGGATCATCGACGATCTCTCCACCGGCAAGCCGCCGGCCGAGTGGGAGGTGCCGCGGCTGCGCGCGCTCGGCGAGGAGGGCGGGGTGCAGCGCCACGAGCTGGTCGGGCTCGACCAGCAGGTGCGGCTGATCCGCGCCGACTTTGTCGCGGTAGCGCAGGCCGAGCTGGGGATGACGCCGTCGCTCGGGCTCACGCCGCTGCCGCGCTTCGACGAGATCTACCATCTCGCCTCGGTGGTGGGCGGGCGCAACGTGATCGACAACGACCCGCTCGCGGTCGGCATCGACCTCGCGGTCGACAGCAGCTTCTTTCTCTGGGCTGCCAAGAAGGCGCGGCCCGAGCGGATCCTCTACGCCTCGTCGAGCGCGGCCTATCCGATCGACCTGCAGGAGGCGGGCGAAAGCCGCGCGCTGCGCGAGGACGACATTTCCTTCGACAAGCGGCTCGGCCTGCCCGATTACACCTATGGCTGGAGCAAGCTCACCGGCGAGTATCTCGGCCGCATCGCGCACGACAAATACGGGCTGAGCGTCGGCGTGGTGCGCCCCTTCTCGGGCTATGGCGAGGACCAGGACGTGGTCTATCCCTTCCCCGCGATCGCGCTGCGCGTGGCGGCGCGGCGCGACCCGGTCCGCGTCTGGGGCTCGGGCGAGCAGACGCGCGACTTCGTCCATATCGACGACGCCTGCGACGCCTGCGTGCTGGTGTGCCGCGGGGTGAGCGACGCGCGCGCCTTTAACATCGGCACGGGTACGCCGACGCGCTTCCTCGACCTCGCCGCGCGCATGGTGGCGATTGCGGGCTATGACGCGCCGGTGATCGGCACCACGGGCAAGCCGGTGGGGGTGGCGGAGCGCTACAGCGACCCGTCGCGGATCCGCGACGAGCTCGGCTGGCGCCCGACGATCGCGCTCGACGACGGTATCCGCCGCGCGCTGGACTATGCGCGCGCTCGGTTGGAGCGGGGGATCGAGCCGGAGATGTGAGGAGCGTGCACCGCTTTTCCGCTGTGCCCCGGCGCAGGCCCGGGCGCAGGCGGGAGCGTTTTGGTGGGACTGACGGGCATGCCTTAGCTGGTAGGCCTTCACCGGGAACGAGGTGAGATGTTGATGCCTCTCCAAGCACCACCCGGGCGGACGCCGACGTCCAGTTGGGGAAGGTTGGTGGATCTCACGACCGCTATCCCACCTGGACCCCGGCGTTCGCCGGGGTGGTTCGGGATGGTCGGCGCACCGCTCACATCACCCCCGCCCGCTGATCTCCGCCCCTGCCTTGGGGTCGAAGCGCAAATTGACGAACAGCGCGCCGAACGAGATCGCGGTCACGGTCCAGAAGGCTGCGGTGAAGTCCGGAAAGTCGGGCCGCGTCCGCCCCGCCGCCGCCATCGAGACGTGCAGCGCGGTCGCCCCCGCGCAAATGCCGAGTGACAGCATCAGCTGCTGGAAGGTCGAGTAGAAGCTGGTCGCCGCGCTCATCCGCTCCTTGGCGATCTCGTCATAGGCGATCGTGTTGTAGGCGGTGAACTGGAACGACATCAGGAAGCCCGACACCAGCATGACCGCGAAGATCGCGGGCAGCGGCCAGCCCGGGCGGAACAGCCCGCACACCGCATAGCTCGCGGTAGCGAGCAGCCCAAGCCATACCAGGCTGGTGCGGAAGCCGAAGCGGCGCAGCAGCCGCGGCGCCACCCCCTTCATCCCGAACGAACCGATCGCGGTGGCGAGCGTCATCGAACCGCTCTGCGCCGCGCTCAAGCCGAAGGCGAGCTGCAGCAGCAGCGGCAGCAGGAAGGGCTGCGCCCCCTGCGTGATCCGGGTCAGCGAGCCGCCGAGCACCGAAAGGCGGAAGGTCGGCACGCGCATCAGTGAGAGGTCGAGGATCGGATGGTCCGTCCGCCGCGCGTGGCGCCAGTAGAGCCCCGCCGCGCCCGCGCCGACCGCGATCAGCGTCGCGGCGAGCGAGCCCTCGCCCTGGCGGCTCGCCAGTTCGAAGCCGAACAACAGGCAGCCGAGCGCCACCGCGGAGAGCACGAACCCCGGCCAGTCGAAGCGATGCACCGCGGGTTCGCGCACGTCGACGATGAAGCGCCCCACCAGCAGGATCCCGATCACGCCGATCGGCAGGTTGAGCCAGAAGATCCAGCGCCAGTCGAGATAGTCGACGATGAACCCGCCCACCGGCGGCCCGATGATCGGGCCGATCAGCGCGGGCATGATCAACCATGACATTGCCGACACCATGTCGCGCTTCGCCACCGAGCGCAGCAGCACCAGCCGCCCGACCGGCATCATCATCGCCCCGCCGATCCCCTGCGCGAAGCGCGCCAGCGCCATCGTCGTCAGCGTCGGCGCGAGGCCGCAGGCGAGCGAGCCGAGCACGAACACGCCGATCGCGGCGCGGAACACGTTTTTGGCGCCGAACCGGTCCGCCACCATTCCGGAAGCGGGGATGAACATCGCCAGCGCGACCAGATAGGAGGTGAGCGCAACGCTCATCTCGGGTGCGCGCACCGCAAAGTCGCGCGCCATCGTCGGCAGAGCGGTGGCGAGCACGGTGGCGTCGAGGTTCTCCATGAACATCGCGCAGGCGATGATCAGTGCGACGGTGCGATAGCGCGGGTTGTGCGGCTCACCGCCGTCATGGTCGGCGGTGGTGGTGACGGTGTCGGCGGCGGGGACGATGCCGTCGCGCACCTCCGAGTTGACCGAGGCGATGCCGCGGCGGCGAGGGCGGAGCAGCGGTGGCAAAAGACTCATCGCCGCGGCTAGTGCGCTCATGCGGCAGGGGGATCAACCTAGCGGAGGCGAGGCGTCCAGCCCCCCCCCCGCCGTCCGGCCGGGCCCTCGACGCCGAGGGCCCGGGCTCACCTCACCCCGCGCGCTTGGAGGTCAGCCGCAGCAGCTTCGCGTCGGGGCCGTCCTCGAGCAACCACAGCGCGCCGTCGGGACCGCTCACCACCGAACGGATGCGGTTGCCCATGTCCCAGCGCTCCGCCTCGCGCGCGGTCGTGCCGTCGAACGCGATCCGCACCAGCGCGGTCGCCGCCAGCCCGCCGACGAAGGCGGAGCCGCGCCATTCGGGGAACATGCTCCCGTCGTAGAAGGTGAACCCCGCCGGCGCGATCACCGGATTCCAGTAGAGCGCGGGCTCGGCGAAATCGGGACGCGTCGTCGGATTGGGGATCGGCGTGTCGTCGTAATTGGAGCCGTAGGACACCAGCGGCCAGCCGTAATTGCGCCCGGGCTCGATCAGGTTGAGCTCATCGCCGCCCTTCGGCCCCATTTCGGTCTCCCACAACCGACCCTTGGAGTCGAACGCCAGGCCATAAGGGTTGCGATGCCCGCTGCTCCAGGTCTCGGCCGGAGTGAGGTTCGGCCCCGGCAGCGTCTCGCGGCGCGACGGCGCCTTGGCGGCGGCACCGGTATTCTCGGGCGGGTCGATCATCGCGACGGTGGTGGCGCCGGTCTTGCCCTCGCCCGGATTGCCCGGCGCGGGCTTGCCGTCGAGCGTCAGCCGCAGGATCTTGCCAACCGGCTGGTCGGGGTCCTGGGCCGGCGTCATCCGCTGGCGGTCGCCCGCCGCGAGGAAGAGATGCTGCCCGTCGGGTGCGAAGGCCATATAGCCGCCGAACTGGCCACCCTTGCCGCGCGGCAATTGGCGCCAGATCACCTGCAGCCCGGTGAGCGTCGGCGTGGCGGCGGCCGGATCGATCGTGGCGCGCGCGAGCGCGAGCGCGTCCCCGCCCGCGCCGGGCTCGCTATAGGTGAGGTATAGCGTGCGGTCGCTCGCGAAGCGCGGCGACAGCGCGACCTGGAGCAGCCCGCCCTGGCCCTCGTCGTGCACGGTCGGCACGCCCGCGACCGCGGTCTTCGCGCCCGCCGGGGTGACCAGCCACAGACGGCCCGGCTTCTCGGTCACCAGCATTCGCCGGTCGGGCAGGAAGGCGAGCGACCAGGGTTGGTCGAACGTGGCAACAGTGGCGGTGTTGAACGGCTTGGTCGCCGCGGGCTGCGCCTTGCCGTAATTGACCGGTGCCGCCGCGGGCGTCGCAGTCGTGCCGGCCTGCTGCTGGCGCTGCCCGGCCGCGTCGCTGCTGCTGCCGCATCCCGTCAGCACCGCGGAGATGGTCATAAACGCCAGCATATTCCGAAGCATACAAATCCTCTCAACTGATGCGATCGACCTTACGGATGCCGCGGGCGCTCGCCTAGCGGGAACACGCAGCGTGTGGCGGCGAACGCACCGGGAACGATTGCGGCCAGATCAATCCTGATCTACGCTAATTAACAGTGGACGATCCTTCTCGCGCCTCGCCTCCGTTGCTGCCGAACGAGCCGTCGCCACCGGTGCGCGCGGCCGTGCAGGCGTTCGCGGCGCGGCGCATCAGCGGGGACCCGTGGGTGGCGGCGTTCGACGAGTCGATCACGCCGATGGCGGTGAGCGACCCGACGCTGCCCGACAATCCACTGCTCTACGTCAACCGGGCGTTCGAGGCGCTCACCGGCTTCGCCGCGGCCGAGCTGGTCGGGCGCAACTGCCGCTTTCTGCAAGGGCCGATGACCGACCCTGGCGAGGTGAGACGGCTGCGTGACGCGATTGCGCGGCACGAGCGCGTCGAGGTCGACCTGCTCAACCACCGCCGCGACGGTGCGCCGTTCTGGAACCGGCTGACCGTGGCGCCGGTGTTCGATGCCGCCGGCGCGCTGCGCTTTTACGTCTCCTCGCAGCTCGACGTGACGCTTGAGCGCCACCGCGTGGCGCGGCTTCAGCAGGATCGCGCGCAGCTCGCCGCCGAGGTGGCGGCGCGTGACGCGGCGCTGGCGGAGCGCGAGGAGCGGTTGCAGCTGGCGATGAAGGCGGGCGGGCTGGGCACTTTCTCGATCGAGCCGGCGACGCGTGAGCTCACCGCGTCGGCCAGCTGCAAGATCAACTGCGGTCGCTCGCCCGACGCGCCGCTGTTGCTGGCGCAGCTGCTCGAGTCGATCCACCCCGCCGACCGTCCGCGCGCGACGACGGCGATCACCGCAACGCTCGAGCAGGGCGCGCCTTGTGACATCGAATATCGCGTGCTCACGCCCGCGGGCGAGCAGCGCTGGATCGGGGTGCGCGCGGAGATGCAGTATCGCGGCGACGGCACCCCGCTCGCCATGGTGGGCTTCACCACCAACATTTCGGATCGCAAGTTCGCCGAGGAGCATCGCGCCGTGCTGGCGCGCGAACTGACACACCGGGTCAAAAACATCCTTGCCACCGTCGGCGCGGTGGTGAGCCAGACATTGCGCGAGGCGAACTCGCTCGCCTCGGCGCGGGGCGCGGTGGCCGGCCGGATCGCCAGTCTGGGCGCTGCGCACGAATTACTGGTGCGCGACGAGGTCGAGGGCGCCGCACTCGGTGACATCGTCGCGCGCGTGCTCGCGCCCTTCGCCGATCGCGACGGGCGCCGCTTTGACGCTGACGGGCCGGCGGTGCGGCTCGGGCCCGAGATCACGCTCGCCCTGTCGATGGCGCTGCACGAATTGGCCACCAACGCGATCAAATATGGCGCGCTCTCGGTACCCGCCGGGCAGGTCACGATCCGCTGGACGCTGGCCGAAGACGATGGCGAGCGCCGCCTGCGCTTCTGCTGGACCGAGCAGGCTGGCCCGGCGGTGACGCCGCCGACGCGCGCGGGCTTCGGCACGCGGATGATCGAGCGTGTCTTGGCGCCCCACGTGATCGGCGCGGTGGCGACCGCTTATCCGCCCCAGGGCGCGCGCTTCGAGGTCGAGGCGCTGGTGTGACCCGGTTGCGTCGCGCGCGTCAGCGCGCCGCGCGGGCGCGCAGTTCGTCGCTGGCAATTGCGCGCAGCCGGGTGGCGACGGCGGGATCGATGCCGAGATCGTCCGCGGCGCGCTCACGCCCGTCGAGCACGTGCGGGTCGGTGCCGGTGATGGTGCCGAAGATGATCAGCGCCTCGAGATAATAGCCCTCCGCGCTAGCGTGATACTGGTCCCAGCTCCACAGGCTGACCTGCCCATAGGCGATGCCGTCATAGGGGTTGGCGTCAGCCAGGCCGTCGCGGATCGCGCGATTCCACGCGCGGCCGACCGGCACCGCGGCGGTCAACCTCTTGTCCGCCGCCACCGCGCGGTCGGTCGCGGCGGCGAGTTCGTCCGCCATCGTGTAGATCGACTGACCGGACCAGCGCGCGCCGGGGCGATAGGTGAGGTCCGCGCGCGACCAGGTGGCGACGAGATCGACCGCCACCGTCGGATTGCGCGCGCGGAACAGCGCGGCCAGCGCGCGGGCAGCGCCGACGTGGCGCGCGGGATCGCCGGGGCGCTTCTCGTCGAGCGTGCTATAGCCCTGCAGCACCACCGCGTCCCAGCTTCGATCGATCAGCGCGCGCTTGGTGTCGAGATGCCAGGCGAGCTCCTTGCCCGGCGAGGTCTCGAGGCTCACCTGCCAGTCGAGCCCCGCCTCGTCCGCGAAGGTCTTGAACAAGGCGGGCACGCCACCGACGCCATCGCCGTTGAGATCGGTGACGCGATCGGGGCGATAGCGGTGCACCGGCGAGTTGGCGCCGAAGGTGAAGCTGTTGCCGATGAACAGGATCGTGCTGGCAGCGGCGGCGTGCGGCAGCGCGGCGGCGGCGAGCAGCAGCGCGGCGGCGACGGCGCGAGAGAGGCGGCGGGTCATGCGCCTAGACAGCAGACGCGTGCGCTGCTGCCAAGGCTTGAATGAACAGGGGAACCTGCGCGATCTCGGCGAGCGAGCGGGTCACGCAGGCGGGACGGGTGTGGTCCGCCAAGCCTCGCGCGGCGAGGGGAGGATCTTGGTGATCCTCCCCTCGCATTCTCAGCGTCCGATGCTGGTGTAGTGGAACCCGGCCGCGGCGATCTCGTCGGGCGTGTAGATGTTGCGCAGGTCGATCAGCACCGGCGTCTTCAGCAGCGACTTGACCCGATCGAGATCGAGCGCGCGGAACTGGTCCCACTCGGTCACGATCGCCAGCGCGTCCGCGCCCTCGATCGCCTCGTACGGTCCGGTGCAGTACACGACGTCGCCGAGCAGCTTCTGCGCCTGCTCCATGCCTTCGGGGTCATAGGCCTTCACCGTCGCGCCGGCGTCCTGCAGCGTCTGGATCACCGCAATCGCGGGCGAGTCGCGCATGTCGTCGGTGTTGGGCTTGAAGGTGAGGCCGAGCACCGCCACCGTCTTGCCGCGCACGTCGTCGCCCATGGCGTGGACGATCTTGCGCCCCATCGCGCGCTTGCGGTTGTCGTTCACCGCCACCACGGCTTCGACGATGCGCTGCGGCGCGTCATAGTCCTGGCTGGTCTTGAGCAGCGCCAGCGTGTCCTTGGGGAAGCACGAGCCGCCATAGCCGGGACCGGCGTGGAGGAACTTGGACCCGATGCGATTGTCGAGCCCGATGCCCCGGCTGACGTCCTTCACGTCCGCGCCCACCTTCTCGCACAGGTCGGCGATCTCGTTGATGAAGGTGATCTTGGTCGCGAGGAACGCGTTGCCGGCATATTTGATCAGCTCGGCGGTGCGGCGGCGGGTCACCAGGATGGGCGCGGCGTTGAGGTACAGCGGGCGATACACCTGGCGCATCACGTCGGTGGCGCGCTCGTCCTCGGAGCCGATGACGATGCGGTCGGGCCGCTTGAAATCGTCGATCGCGGCGCCCTCGCGCAGGAACTCGGGGTTGGAGACCACGCCGAAGTCCGCGTCCGGGGCCGCCTCGCCGATGATCCGCTCGACTTCGTCGCCGGTGCCGACCGGCACGGTCGACTTGGTGACGATCACGGTATAGCCGTCGATCGCCTCGCCGATCTCCTTGGCGGCGGCGTAGACGTACGACAGGTCGGCATGGCCGTCGCCGCGGCGCGACGGCGTGCCGACCGCGATGAACACCGCGTCCGCGCCCTTGACGCCGTCCTTGAGATCGGTGGTGAAGCGCAGCCGGCCGGCCTGGACGTTGCGTGCGACGAGATCCTCGAGGCCCGGCTCGTAGATCGGCATCTTGCCGGCGAGCAGCCGCTCGATCTTGCCCTCGTCCTTGTCGACGCAGACGACGTCATGCCCGAAGTCGGCGAAACAGGTGCCCGATACCAGCCCGACATAGCCTGAGCCGATCATGGTGATGCGCAAGGTGGTCGCTCCTCGTTGATTGCCGCCGGGACGCGCCGGCCCCCTATGTGGCAGAGCGCTACCCGTTACGATCGAGCTCTGGCAAGCCGCAAGCGGTGCAGTGCAGCATCAACTGGTTGGATATGGGGCGCTTGGTACAGCTGAGCGGGGCTGCCGCGGCTGCGCGCGACGCCAGCGCCGGCGACGATGCTGCGCCACCGCGGCGATCGCGACGGGCCACATCATCGTGAGCGTAACGTCGCCGAGCGTATCGCGCAGCGTCCAGCCCGGGGAGGCGGCAAGCCAGTCGAGCGCCTCGTTGAGCATCTCGGCGGCGAACACGATGTGGAGCGCGGCAAGCGAGCCGCGACGCTCGCGCAGCACGAGGCGCGCCAGCAGGTAGATCGCCAGCCCGGCATGGACGTGGAGCAGCGGCGCCGGGCCGGCGAGCAAGACGATCTGGTCGATCAGCTGCTTGTAGGCGCGCGCGAGTTCCATCGCGGCGGGTGTAGCGGGGGAGGGGTTACCGAATCGCTAGGAGGGCAAGGCCTCCGACTGGAAACGATCGTCGCATCACGGTGCCGCGCGCACCTGGAGCGCGTTGCTCTCGCGGCCCGGTGAACCCCGGAACACGTCCGTGATGATGGCCGGGCGAAGGGCTGCCGCGGTGACCTGCCACGACCCCGAGGAGGAGGGCGCTATCGGCACGTCAGTTCCCCGACAGCAAACCGGCGCCGCGTCGGATGACGTGGCGCCGGCTGGTGTCAGGCGAGAGCGCCGGATCAGTCGATCTTCGGCAGGGTCTCGAACTGGTGGAAGGGCGGAGGGCTCGACAGCGTCCACTCCAGCGTGGTGGCACCCGCACCCCAGGGATTGTCGGGCGCCTTCTTGCCCGCGAGCAGCGACCAGACGACGTTGACGAAGAAGATCGCCATGCCCGACGCCATGATCATATAGCCCACCGTCGCGACCTGGTTCCAGTGCGCGAAGGCATCAGGGTAATCCGGATAACGCCGCGGCATGCCCTGGAGCCCGAGGAAGTGCATCGGGAAGAACATGACGTTCACGCCGACGAAAAACACCCAGAAGTGCAGCTGACCGAGCAGCTCGGAATACATCCGCCCGCTCATCTTGGGGAACCAGTAATAGAAGCCCGCGAACAGCGAAAACACCGCGCCGAGGCTCAGCACGTAGTGGAAGTGCGCCACGACGTAATAGGTGTCCTGCATGTAATCGTCGACACCGCCGTTGGCGAGCACCACGCCGGTCACGCCGCCGACCGTGAACATGAAGATGAAGCCGATCGCCCAGACCATCGGCGTGGGGAAGCGCAGCGAGCCGCCCCACATCGTCGCGATCCAGGAGAAGATCTTGATGCCGGTCGGCACCGCGATCACCATCGTCGCCGCGGTGAAGTACATCTTCACGTTGACGCTCATGCCGGTGGTGAACATGTGGTGCGCCCACACCACGAAGCCGACCACGCCGATCGCGACCATGGCATAGGCCATGCCGAGATAGCCGAACACAGGCTTGCGGCTGAAGGTGGCGACGATGTGGCTGATGATGCCGAAGCCCGGCAGGATCATGATGTACACTTCGGGGTGACCGAAGAACCAGAACAGATGCTGGTACAGCACCGGGTCGCCGCCGCCGGCGGGGTCGTAGAAGGTGGTGCCGAAGTTGCGGTCGGTCAGCAGCATCGTGATCGCCGCGGCGAGCACCGGCAGCGCCAGCAGCAGCAGGAAGGCGGTGACCAGCACCGACCAGGCGAACAGCGGCATCTTGTGCAGCGTCATGCCCGGCGCGCGCATGTTGAAGATCGTGGTGATGAAGTTGATCGCGCCCAGGATCGAGCTGACGCCGGCGAGGTGGAGCGACAGGATCGCCATGTCGACCGACGGCCCCGGCTCGCCATAGGTGGAAAGCGGGGCATAGACCGTCCAGCCGGTGCCCGCGCCGCCGAAGAAGGGCGATGCCAGCAGCAGCGTGAACGCCGGGATCAGCAGCCAGAAGCTGATGTTGTTCATCCGCGGGAAGGCCATGTCGGGCGCCCCGATCATGATCGGCACGAACCAGTTGCCGAAGCCGCCGATCATCGCCGGCATCACCATGAAGAACACCATGATGAGGCCGTGCGCCGTCACCAGCACGTTCCACAGGTGCAACGCCTGGTCGAAGCTCTGCTCCTGCCCGCCGTGCAGCATCGCCACCCATTGCGGCAGATACTGGATCCCCGGGTGCATCAGCTCGGCGCGCATCAGCCCCGAGATCGCACCGCCGATGATCCCCGCGGCGATCGCGAAGATCAGGTAGAGCGTACCGATGTCCTTGTGGTTGGTGGACATGAACCAGCGCGCGAAGAAGCCGGGCTTGTGGTCGGCGTGCGCGTCGTGGTGGCCATGATCGTGCGCCTGGAAGGCGGACGGGTGGAGCGCGGTGTCGGTCATCGTCTTAGCGTCCGGCTTCGCCGACGCCACCGGGGTTGCCGGTTGCGCCCTGCGGGGAAGGGGTGGGAGTGTCGGTGCCGTTCTCGGTCGGGCCGGTCAGCGCGTTGGTCATCGCCGCCTCGTCCATCACCGCGGCCGAGCCATCGGCGCCGGGCTGCGGGATCACCTTGTCCGAGGGCGTGCCCGCGGCCGGCATCGAACCGCCCTTGGCGCGCACCCAGGCCGCGAACTGCGCCGGCGGCACCGCCTCCACCGCGATCGGCATGAAGGCGTGGCGCGCGCCGCACAGCTCCGAGCACTGGCCGAAATAGAGGCCGGGCTTGTCGATGGTGAAGCTGGTCTCGTTGAGGCGGCCCGGAATGGCGTCCAGCTTGATCCAGAAGGCGGGGACCGCCCAGCTGTGGATCACGTCGTTGGCGGTGGTGATCAGCCGGATCGGCACGCCGACCGGCAGCACGACGCGATTGTCGGTGGCGAGCAGCCGCGGCCCGTCGGCGTCGCTGCGCGCGCGCTCGCCCGCGGCGACCTGGTTGCCCTCCTTGAGCATGTTGGCGGTGATCTCGATCCCGCCGTGATCGGGGTACTGGTAGCTCCAGAACCACTGGTTGCCGATCGCCTTGAGCGTCACCGCGCCGGCGGGCGCCGGACGGAATTGCGCCTGGAGCAGCCCGATCGAGGGCACTGCGATGGCCACCAGGATCAGCACCGGCGCCAGCGTCCACACCACCTCGATGACGGTGTTGTGGCTGGTCTTGGACGGGTTGGGGTTGGCGCTGGCACGGAAGCGGATCACCACGAACACCAGCAGCGCGAGCACGAACAGCGAGATGATCGTGATCAGCGGGAACAGGACGCGATCGTGAAACCAGTGCGCGCGCAGGCCGTTCTTGGTGACCTGCGGCTGGATGTGGATGACGCCGTCGACCGGCTGGCCGATCTTGGGACCGGTGCTCACGACACGCGCGTCCATTGCCGGGGCGCCGTCCATTGCCAGCGCCGGCGCGGCGGGTGCGGCATCGGCCTTCTGCACGGTGCCGCCGGCGGGGCCCTGGTTGGCGTCGGCGGGGCGCAGCCCGCTCGGCGCGGCGGTGGCGCTCGTCGCGGGGCCGGCGCTCGGCGCCGCGGCCTGCGCGGAGGCCCCGCCGGCGACACCCGCCAGCGCGAGCCCGGCCGCGAGCATCAATCCTGTCAGCGCGCCCCGGCGCCCCGCCCCGAAACCTGCCTTGAACCCGGTTGTCAGCATGTTGTGTTCTAAACCCCTCTCTGGCGCACGCGTCAGCGGGCCGGGCAAACCTGCCCCTCCTGTTATGGCGTATAGCAGACCGCCCCCTCGTCTCAAGGGGCTGCTCGCCGCGGCGGTTTTGCACGGACCCGGCGTGCTTTCGACCAGACGGCGCGTTGCGCGCGGACGCGGGCGCTCCTATGGCGCGCGAGGGATCCGTGGAGGCGGCAAGACGCGACGATGACCGACGACGAGGTGCTGGCCGAATTCCGTGCCGCCGACGCGCTGCTGGAGGGACATTTCATCCTCTCCTCGGGGCTGCGCAGCCCGCGCTACCTGCAATGCGCGCGCGTGCTGATGGACCCGCGGCGCGGCGCGCGGCTGGCCGAGGCGCTGGCGGAGCGGATCCCGGCCGAGCTGCGCGCCCGGATCAGCGCGGTGGTGTCGCCGGCGATGGGCGGGGTGATCGCCGGTCAGGAAATGGCGCGCGCGCTCGGCGTCGAGGCGATGTTCGTGGAGCGCCCCACCGGCACGTTCGAGCTGCGTCGTGGTTTCCGGCTCGCGCCCGGCCAGGAGGTGCTGATGATGGAGGACGTCGTCACCACCGGACTTTCCAGCCGCGAGGCGATCGCCGCGATCGCGGCGGCGGGCGGGCGAGTCGTCGCGGGCGCGGCGCTGGTCGATCGCTCGAACGGCAAGGCCGATATCGGCGTGCCCTTCTTCCCGTTGATCCGGCTCGACGTGCCGACGTACGAGGCCGATTCGGTGCCGCCCGAGCTGGCCGCGATCCCGGCGATCAAGCCGGGTAGCCGGGCCGCCGCCTGATGGCCGGCTCGTCGCCTGCGTCCGCGCCGCTGCGCCTCGGGGTCAACATCGACCATGTCGCCACGGTGCGCAATGCGCGCGGCGGCGTCTTCCCCGATCCGGTCCGCGCCGCGCTGCTGGCCGCCGAGGCGGGGGCGGACGGTATCACCGCGCACCTGCGCGAGGATCGGCGCCATATCACCGACAACGATATCGCGCGGCTCTCCGCCGGGCTGGCGATCCCGCTCAACCTCGAGATGGCGGCGACCACGGAGATGCTCGCGATCGCGCTGCGCCATCGCCCGCACGCCGCCTGCATCGTCCCCGAGAAGCGCGAGGAGCGCACCACCGAGGGCGGGCTCGATGCCGCGGGGCAGCGCGCGGCGCTCGCGCCGATCGTCGCCGCGCTCGGCGCGGCGGGGGTGCGCGTCTCGCTGTTCATCGAGCCCGACCCGCGCCAGATCGAGGCCGCGATCCAACTCGGCGCGCCGGTGGTGGAGCTGCACACCGGCCGCTACGCCGAACTGGCCGGCGCCGCGCAGGTCGAGGAGCTGCGCCGGCTGGCCGACGCGGCGGCGCTCGCGGCGAAGAACGGCATCGAGGTCCATGCCGGGCATGGGCTGACCTACGACAATGTCGCGCCGGTGGCGGCGATCCCGCAGCTGCGCGAGCTCAACATCGGGCATTTTTTGGTGGGCGAGGCGATCTTCGTCGGCCTCGCCGCCAGCGTCCGCCGCATGCGCGATGCGATGGAGAGCGCGCGGTGAGGCGCGCGCGCGGGGAGAGAAGTGCGCCGCTCTTGCCGAGGAGCGCCGCATGATCGTCGGGCTCGGCTCGGACCTGTGCAACATCGAGCGGATCCAGTCCTCGCTCGATCGCTTCGGCGCGCGCTTCGAGGAGCGCGTGTTCACCGACGTCGAACGTGCCAAGGCCGCCCGGCGGCCGCTCACCCGCGCGGGCACCTACGCCAAGCGCTTCGCCGCCAAGGAGGCCTTCTCCAAGGCGGTGGGCACCGGCTTCAAGGCGGGCGTGTTCATGAAGGACATCGGCGTGATCAACGCCCCCTCGGGCGCGCCGACGCTGGCGCTGACCGGCGGCGCGCTGGCGCGGCTGGCGACACTGGTGCCCGCCGGACACGAACCGAGAATACATCTGACGCTGACCGACGATCATCCCTGGGCGCAGGCCTTCGTGATCATCGAGGCGGTGCCGATCGAGAGCAAGGGAGCGGCGTGACGCCATGGCCGATGAGATCAGCTTGAGCGGCGAGCCCCCACGGGAGGCGCGCGGCGACACGCCGCCGCGCGCCCGCTTCGATTGGTGGGGCGAGGTGCGCGGAGTCGTCGGGCTGGTGCTCGCCGTGCTCGGCTTCCACAGCTTCATCGCCAAACCCTTCTACATCCCGAGCGAGTCGATGCTGCCCGGGCTGATGGTGGGGGATCGGCTGGTGGTCTCCAAATATGCCTATGGCTGGTCGTTCGTCTCGCCGACGATCCCCAACCCGGTCGCGATCGTCGAGGACCTCGTCTTCCACCGCCCGGTTGACGGCTGGTCGGTGCAGCTGCCCTTCCTCCACGGCCGCGTGTGGGGCTCGCTGCCCGAGCGCGGCGACGTCGTGATCGTCACCCCGCCGGGCCAGAGCAGCGACTATATCAAGCGCGTGATCGGCCTGCCCGGCGACACGCTGGCGGTGCGCGGCGGCGTGGTGTTCCTCAACGGCGTCGCGGTGCGGCGCGGCGAGAAGCACTATCGCGAGCTGCCGGTCGACGCCAACGCCACCTGCGATCCGGCGCAATATCCCGGCGCGCGGATCGTCCACGCCGATGGGAGCGTGGTCTGCCGGCTGCCGATCGTTACCGAGACGCTGCCGAACGGCCGCCGCTACGACACGGTCGACCTCGAGCCTGACAGCCCCGGCGACAATTACGGCCCGGTCAAGATCCCGGCCAATCACGTCTTTCTGATGGGCGACAATCGCGACCGCTCGGCCGACAGCCGCTTCGCGCTGGGCGGATTCGAGCGCGGACTGGGCGGGCCGGTACCCTATGAAAATCTGGGCGGTCGCGCCGAGTTCATTACCTTCTCGGTCGACGGCGAGGCGACCTGGAGCCCGCTGACCTGGCCGCACGCGCTGCGCGGCGGCCGCGCGGGCACCTCGCTCCATCCCGAGCGCGTCAAGTGAGCGACGCCGCCACGCCGCCCGATGGGCGCGGCGAGCGCGTCAGCGTCACCGCCGGCGCCAGCCCGCACGAGGTGCGCGACCCTGCGACCCGCGACGAGATCCGTCGCGCCGCGGTATGGCTCGGCATGGCCAGTGCGATCGCGCTGGTGGTGCTGCTGGTCCAGCCGCTGCTGATCATCTTCGCGGGGCTGGTCTTCGCCGCTTTGCTCGACGGCGGGGTGCGGCTGCTCGGGCGCGTGCTGCCGATCGGGCGCGGCTGGCGGCTGCTGATCGTGTGCCTGCTCACGATCGCCTTCCTGCTCGGCACCTTCTATCTCGCCGGCGTCCAGATCAGCCAGCAGGTGACGCAGCTGCGCGCCACCGTGGAGACGCAGGCGATGCGCGCCAGCGGCTGGCTCAGCGCGCAGGGGCTGATGCCGGGCGCGTCCGACCTCAGCGGGCTGTCGCGCCAGGCGCTGTCATCGGTGGGCCGGGTGACGAGCTGGGTCGGCACCGCGGTCGGCGCGCTCACCACGCTGTTCATGATCATGGTGATCGGGCTGTTCGTGGCGATGGACCCGCGCGTCTATGATCGCGGGCTGCAATGGATGATCCCCGAGGCGGACCGGCCCGAGTTCGCGCTGACGGTGAACCGCATGGGGCGCACGCTCCGCCGGCTGCTCGCGGGCCGCCTGCTCGGCATGGCGTTTGAAGGTGTGCTCACGGCGATCGCCTTGTGGATCGTCGGCGTGCCGATGGCGCTGATCCTGGGCATCCTCACCGGCCTGCTCGCCTTCATCCCCAATATCGGCGCCTTCATCTCGGGCGCGCTGATGGTGGCGGTCGGCTTTTCGGCGGGAGCGCATGTCGGCCTGGCGGCGCTGCTCGTCTATATCTTGGTGCAGACGTTCGACGGCTATGTCGTCATTCCCATGGTGGCCAAGCGCACCGTCGATCTGCCGCCTGCGCTGACGCTCGGAACGCAGATCCTGGCGAGCGCCTTGTTCGGCATCCTCGGCCTGGCGCTGGCTGACCCGATGACCGCGATGCTGAAAACCGCGATGGAGCGCCGCTCCGAGAAGCTCACCGACGAGCGTGATCCGGCCTGAGCCAAAGGCGCCACGGCTGACCGCGTGCGGGACAGCGCGCATCGCGCCTCGCTGGCGCGCGCGCGTGCGCGCTGCTAAACGCGCATGTTTCCCGCCGAAACGCGGGGCAGGATCAAGCGATTGCGCGCCGACGAGCCACTGACCCAGCGAGCCCCCAGCAGCACCGCCGACCGAGCGACCGCCCCCGCGACGGACGCGCCGCTGGTCGCGCTCCGCCCGGTGCAGACGCTGCGGCGGCGCTGGCCCGCGCTGCTCGGCGCGGTCGTGACCGCGGCGATGATCGTGGGGCTGCTCCACGAGCTGCTCGACCACGGGCTCGCCGGGCTGCGCCGCACCGTACCCACGGCGCCGGGCTTCTACGTTTACTTCCTGCTGTCCTACTTCGCGCTGCCGGTGTGCGATTATGCGATCTTCCGCCGGCTGTGGGGCGTCCCCGCGAGTGCCTTCCTGGCGCTTAACAAGAAGCGGATCGCGAACGACATCCTCATCGGCTATTCCGGCGACGCCTATTTCTACGCCTGGGCGCGCGCGCGGCTGAAGATGGTCGCTGCGCCGTTCGGGGCGGTGAAGGACGTCAGCATCGTGTCGGGCATCGTCGGCAATCTCACCGCGATCCTGCTCGGCGCGGTGGCGCTGCCGCTCGGCTATGAGCTGATCGACCCCGAGCTGGTGCGTACGATGCTGTGGTCGCTCGGCATCGCGCTGGCGGTGCCGGTGCTGGTGGTGGCTTTCTCCAGCCGCGTCTTCTCGCTGTCGCGTGGCGAATTGTGGTTCATCTTCGGCATCGACTGGCTGCGCATCACGCTGACCTGCCTGACGATCGCGCTGGCCTGGTCGTACGCCATGCCGAGCGTGTCGATCGGCATGTGGCTGTTCCTGGTGGCGGGGCGCCAGCTCGTCTCGCGCCTGCCGCTCGTGCCCAACAAAGACCTGCTTTTCGCCAACTTCGCGATCCTGGTGATCGGGCATGACCGCACGCTGTCGGACCTCATGGCGTTCACGGGCGCGTCAACCTTGGTGATGCATCTGCTGCTGACGCTCCTATTTGGGGTCGTGTACGTGTGGGAAAGGACGCAGCGATGGCGACATACCGGCAGAGCGTGATGCTCGCCGCAGCGGCGGGGGCGGCGCTGGCCGCAACCCCGGGCGCCGCGCAGGTGCTCGGCCAGGATGCCGCCGCCTGCGCGCCCGGCGCGCCCGGCCCCGCGATCCTCGCCAGCGTCTCGGGCATCAAGGATCGCAAGGGCACGCTCAAGCTCGAGCTCTACCCCGCCACCGAGGAGGATTTCCTCGCCGGCGACAAGAAGCTGGTGGCTGCGGGCAAGACCTTCCGCCGCGTCGAGGTGGCACCGCCCGCGAGCCTGGCGGGAGAGATCTGCATCCGCGTGCCGCACCCCGGTCGCTACGCCTTGTTCCTGGGGCATGACCGCGACGGCAAGCGCAAGTTCAACTTCTGGAGCGACGGCGCCGGCTTCCCGAGCAACCACAAGATCGGGCGCGCCAAGCCCAAGCTGGTCGACTCGCTGATCGACGTCGGCCCCGGCGTCACCCGCGCCACGATCCGCATGCAGTATCTGCGCGGGCTGGGCGGCTTCGGATTCGGCGACTGAGGGAGCGCGCGCGATGCGGATCGTCGACGTCAATGAATTCTACTCGCCGACCGGCGGCGGGGTACGTTCGTATCTCGATCGCAAGATGGCGATCATGTCCGAGCTGGGGCACCAGCAGATCGTGATCGCGCCCGGCAAGGAGGACCGTGTCGAGGAGCGGCCCGGCGGGGCGCTGCTTTATTACGTGAAGTCGCCGGGCATGCCGTTCGATTCCAATTACGGGCTGTTCTGGGATGCGGCGCCGGTCCACGCGCTGCTCGACCAGCTCCAGCCCGACGTGATCGAGAATTGCTCGCCGTGGCGCTCGGCCGCGATCGTCACCTCGTGGCAAGGGCCGGCGATCCGCGCCTGGTTCATGCACAACGACAATATGGAAGCCTATCCGAAGCGCTGGTTCGCCAAGATCGCCTCCGAGGGTGCGATCGAGCGCGTGTTCGGTTGGTATGACCGCTATATGGCGCGCTGCCTTGCGCCGTTCGACACCGTGGTCACCAACGGTCCGGTGCTGACCGAGCGGCTGCGCGCGCGCGGGCTGCGCGTCGACGCGACGATGACCCTGGGGATCGAGCGCGAGCATTTCTCCCCCGAGTTGCGCAGCCCGGCGCTGCGCGCGGCGCTGCTGGCGCAATGCGGGCTGCCCGAGGACGCGCACCTGCTGATCGGCATCGGCCGCCATCACGCCGAGAAGCGCTGGCCGATGGTGATCGACGCGGCGCGGCGTGCGGGAACGAAGATCCCGGTCGGGCTGATGCTGCTCGGTCTCGGCCCGGATACGCGCACGCTTGAGCGGCACATCGCCGAGAGTCCGCATGTGCGGATGTTCCAGCCGATCTATCACCGCGGCCAGCTCGCCGCGATCATGGCAAGTGCGGACGCGTTCATCCACGGCGGCGACAGCGAGCCGTTCGGCATGGTGGCGTCCGAGGCGCTCGCCTCGGGCCTGCCGATGATCGTGCCCGACCGCGGCGGCTCCTCCGCGGTGGCGCGCCCCGCCTTCGCGGAGACGTATCGCAGTGGCGACGCTTATGCCTGCGCCAAGGCGATTGTGGCATTGTTCTCGCGCGACCAGGCACTGGTGCGTCGCGCCGCAGGGGTGGCCTCGCGCACGGTGCTGAGCGATCGCGAGCATGCGGTGGCGCTGGTGGAGCATTACCGCGGGGTGATCGCGCGCAAGCAGGAGACGCGACTGGCGGGCTGAGCTCCCTTTCTGGGAGGAAGGGGGGCGGGGGTTCGCGCTGCGCGAAGCGTTCCGGGAGGCTGCTACACCGCCATCCGCCCGGCGCAGCGTCCGGCTGTGCACATGGCTGGTCCACCGTGCGACGGTGTGAAACCCATCGTCGTCCCGACCGTCCACCGTGCCGCTCACTTATAGGCATGGCTTGGCAGGGAGTGGGTCCCGGAACAAGTCCGGGATGACGAAGGGTGAGAAGCGTCGCCAGGGTTTGCAGAGCGATCCTGAAGGAGAGAGCCTGTCACACCGGCGTCACCGATCGGGGCGAGAGCGCGCGGGACTCTCCCGGGGAAACGCCACGATGACGCTCACCATCTCCCGCCGCTCGCTGCTCGCGACCGGCACGCTCGGGCTCGGCGCCTTTGCGCTGCCCGGCCTCGCCGCGGCGCAGACCGTGCTGGCGGCGCGCGGCTTCACCCATTCGGTGACGAGCGGCGAGCCCGCGGGCGACTCGATGCTGCTGTGGACGCGCTACGTCCCCGCCAACGGCGACTCGGCGCGGCTCGTCGCCGAGATCAGCGACACCGCCGATTTCGCCCGGGTGATCGCGTCGGGCGCGATCATCACTGGCCCGTGGCGCGACTGGACCGCCAAGGTGACGCTCGACGGCCTCACGCCGGGGACGGATTATCACTATCGTTTCGTCGCCCCCGACGGCACGCGCTCACCGGTCGGCCGCACCCGCACGCTGCCGGGCGATCGCGCGCGCGCCTTCAAGGCGGCGATCTTCTCCTGCTCCAACCTCGGCTTCGGTTGGTTCAACGCTTATGGCCACGCCGCCGCGCGCGACGATCTCGACCTGGCGATCCACCTCGGCGATTACTTCTACGAATATTCGCCCGGCACCTATCCGCCCAAGCCGGCACAGGTGGCGGGGCGCGTGCCGCAGCCGCTCGCCGAGACGATCCATCTCAGCGACTATCGCCTGCGCTACGCCAGCTATCGCGCCGACCCCGATCTGCAGGCGCTGCACGCGCGCGTGCCCTGGGTGGTGCAATGGGACGATCACGAGAGCGCCAACGACAGCTGGGAAGGTGGGGCCGAGAACCACGATCCCGCCACCGAGGGCGACTGGAACCAGCGCCGCGCCGCCGCGGTCCAGGCGTTCCGCGAGTGGATGCCGGTGAGCGACGAACCGTGGAGGGCCTATGACATCGGCACGCTGGCGACGCTGTGGCGCACCGAGACCCGGCTGTTCGCGCGCTCGCGCCAGCACGAGATCGCGACGCTGCTGCGCGCGCCCGACCCCGCCGCGGCGCTCAGGACGTTCCGCGACGGCGCGTGGCAGGACCCGGCCGTGACGATGATGGGGTCGCAGCAGGAAAGCTGGCTCGCGCACGATCTGCGGCGCTCGGTGAAGCAAGGGCAGCGCTGGCAGGTGGTCGGCTTCGGCACGGTGATGGGCAAGCAGCAGTTGCCGGTCGAGGCCGAGGCGCTGCTCGGCGGCGGTACCGGCCATGTCGATGATTATGTCCGCGGCGCGATTGCGGCGACGCGCGCCGGCGTGGCCTCCAATCTCGACTCCTGGGGCGGCTATCCCGCCGCGCGCGCGCGCTTCCTGCGCTCGGCGCAGGCGGCGGACGCGAACCTCGTGGTGATCACCGGCGACAGCCACAACGCCTGGGCGTTCGACCTCGCCCAGGACGGCGCGGCGGGGGTGGAGTTCGCCGGTCACGCGGTGACCTCCCCCGGGTTCGAGAGCGCCTTCGCCACCGATCCCGCCGCGGTCGCGCGGATGATGGTGGCGGGCAATCCCGAACTCAAATGGTGCGACACGTCGCGCCGCGGCTATATGGCGCTGACAATCACCCCCGAGCAGGTGCGCAACGACTGGCTGTTCGTCGACACCATCCGCCAGCGCACCGCCAGGGCCAGCGTCGGCCACAGCACGACGGTGCAGCACGGGCGGCGGGTGATGGCGTAACTCTCCTGCCTGCGACGGGGCAGGTCGGGGGTGAGGTCGGGGGCACCACCCGCGTTGAACGAAGGTCCAACCCACGCCCTTCTGGCGCGATCGGACGATCCGCGCGTTATCTGGGCGTGACGATGGCCGGGAGGCGCCTGCATGTTCATGGACTTTCGCGATCAGGCGCCGCCACCGCGCTGGGAACCCCGGCCGGCCTCGCCACGGCTGTCGCCGCGGGGTGAGCGCTGGCTCGGCCGGCTCGTCATGCTGAACCTGGCGCTGTTGCTGCTCGCTCCGATCGGTGGCGCGACGCTGATCGAGGCGCTGGTCGTGCTCTGGCGCGGATGAAGGCGATGCGGGAACCGGCTGTTGCGCCGGGATCGCGATCGATGGGCTGATCGGCCCGGCCGCGGTTCGGATCAGCCCCGCGCCGAGCGCGGACGCAGCGGCACGACGCGCGCGGGCGCGTCCGGCGCTTCGAGGCGGAAGCGGCCGACCTGGTCGTCGAGCGCGGTGGCGCGATCCGCCAGGCCGTGCGTGGCCGCGTTGGTCTGCTCCGCCATCGCCGCATTTTCCTGCGTCATCCGGCTCATCTCCCCGATTGCGGTGTTGACCTGCGTGACCGCGCTGGCCTGCTGGCGTGCCGAGCGCGCCACATCGCCGACCAGCGCACGCACGTCGCCGACGCGGGCGAGGATATGCTGCAGCGCGTGTTCGGTGTCCGCCACCAGCCTGACTCCGGTGCTGATCTCGCTGCCCGCCGCGGCGATGCGCTCCTTCACCTCGCTCGCCGCCGCGGCCGAGCGCTGCGCCAGCGCGCGCACCTCCTGGGCCACTACCGCGAAGCCGCGACCGCTGTCGCCCGCCCGCGCGGCCTCGACGCCGGCGTTGAGCGCGAGCAGGTTGGTCTGGAAGGCGATCCCATCGATCAGCGCGATGATGTCGCCGATCTCGCTGCCCGAGCGCTCGATCCCCTGCATCGCGGTGATCGCACGTTGTGCCACCGCGCCGCTCGCCTGCGCCGCGTCGCTCGCCTCGGCGGCGAGCCGATCCGCGCGGGCACCGTCGTCGGCGGTGGCGGTGACGCTCTGGGTGAGTTCGTCCAGCGCCGCGGCGCTCTGCTCCAGTGCCGCGGCCTGTCGCTCGGCGCGTGCGGCGAGTGCCTCGGCGGCATGGCGGATCTCGCGCGTGCCGCCGCCGATCTCGCGCGCGCTGTCGCTCACCGCTCCGACCATCGCGCGAAGATCGCCGAGCAGTTGGTTGTAGGCGGCGCGCACTGGCTCATATTGATCCGCCAGCCGGTCCGTGAGCGGGTGGCTGAGATCGCCGCCCGCCAGCCGCGCCAGCCCGGCGGTAACCGCGTCGACCATGGCCACTACCTCGCTGACGTCGCTGCACGTGATGATCACCGCCGGCTTGCCGCGCAGCTGCGTAGGGAACAGCATCATCATCGCCGGAAAGGTGCCGTGGCCGCGGCGTTGGCAGCGCCAGCGGAAGCGCAGCACGCCGCGCTGCCGCGCTTCCTCAAGCCGCCGCTGGATCAGCTCGGCGGTGGGCGTGCCGCAATCCTGCCGCTCGGGCGAGGTGATTCCCGCATCGGCGCCGATGAACTCCTCGCGCGTATAGCCGAACAGGCGCAGCGCGGCGGGGTTGCAGTCGACGTAGACGCCGTCCTGGACCACGTAGATGGCATCGGGCGAAGCCTCATAATACAGCTCGCCGACGCTGCTGCCGACCTGATTTCGTATGATCGTCCACACGCCGTTCGTCTCACCCAGCCGGTCCCGCTTCTTCTTATAGGCCGCCCGTCCGCAGCGCGTTGGTGCCGCCGGTGCGACTGACCCGGCGCGGGCGGCGGCCCGTCCCAAGTCAGGGAGGGTCGCACACCGGCTCGGGCATTTACGTGTGCCGCAGTGACGCGAATGGCGGCGCCGCGCCCGATCCCGCCAGCCTTGAAAAGGGGGGGCGAACCGGCGCGGCAATGGTTGGGCATAACCGTGCCGTGGTGTGTATCAATCCCGAGATCCGTAGAATTTACGCAAGCAAAACAGTCACGTAGCTGATCAGCATCGATTGTTTAGTTCAGTCCGCCTACCGTATACAATCAGCAACAAGAGCGAATCGACGGAGCATCGGTCCGCAGCAGGATCGCCCATGCGCAGCGCTTGGGCGCCGCTCGACACCTGCCGGCACAACGGGAAATTTGGATGATCACCATGCGATCGCCCGAAAGGGCGCGCGTGCCGCGGTATGACGTGGCCGCGTGGACACCATATAACGAGGGATGGGCGCGCGGCGCCGATCCGTGTAGCGCGCTGGACAAGTGTCCGTTCGCCTCGGCCCTCATGATGCGCGAACGCGGCGAGTGGTTGCGCGGCTTCGCCGCCGGACGGTCTGACCATGGGCTTCGAACCGCCGGCTGACCGACGCTCATCGTCTCCTCCCCTGGGCCCGGGGGGGGGGGCGCTGATCCTGCCGCTATCGTCCGCTGCGCTCAGCCACTCGCGGGTGAGAGCGGACGATCTCGACGTCGCCGCGCTGCGGATGCGCCCGCGGCTGAGCAGATGGACGGCGGGTCGTGACCAAGCGGGCTGGTGCGCCGACGCGCGTCGGAGCGGCGCACCCCCGCGCAGGGGTGCGCCGCGGCGACCTCAGGCGGCGTCGACCAGCACCAGTTCGCTGTCTTCCAGCGCGGTGACGCTCAGCACGTCGACGTCGCTGATCGCGGCGCCGTCGCGCGCGTTGACCCGCACGCCGTCGATCTCCACCGCTCCGGTGGCGGGCACCAGATAGGCCTTGCGGTCGCGGCCGAGCGGATAGTCGGCGCGCTCGCCATTGCGCAATGTCGCGCCGACGACGCGCGCGTCGGTGCGGATCGGCAGCGCGTCGCGATCGCCGTCATAGCCGCTGGCGAGCGTGACGAACTGGCCCGAGCGCTCGCCCTTGGGGAAGGGCTTTGCACCCCATTGCGGCTGGTCGCCGGTGCGCGTCGGCACGATCCAGATCTGGAAGATACGCGTGGTCACGTCCTCCATGTTGTACTCGGCGTGGCGAATGCCGGTGCCCGCGCTCATCACCTGCACGTCGCCCGCTTCGGTGCGGCCGGCGTTGCCCAGATTGTCCTGGTGCGTGATCGCGCCCTCGCGGACATAGGTGATGATCTCCATGTCGCGGTGCGGGTGCGGCGGGAAGCCGGTCTTGGGTGCGATCGTGTCGTCGTTCCACACGCGCAGATTGCCCCAGTGCGTGCGCGCCGGATCGTGGTAGCCACCGAAGGAGAAATGGTGCTTGGCGTCGAGCCAGCCGTGGTTGGCGCCGCCGAGCGAGGCGAGGGGGCGGAGGTCGATCATGCTGTTCACTCCCGTTGGCCCGTCGGGGGCCGGTGCATGGCGATGATCTAGGGCTTGTGGCCTCTCGTGTTCAGCCGGATAAAATCGTCCGGCATGTTCGAGGAAGTGGAACAGTGAACGAGCCCGGCACACCGACTTTCGACCAGCTGCGTCTCTTCCTCGCGATTGTCGACGAGGGCAGTTTCGGCGCGGCCGCGCGCAAGCTCAACCGCGCGGTGTCGGTGGTCAGCTACGGCGTCGCCAACCTCGAGGCGCAGCTCGGGCTGACGCTGTTCGAGCGCGAGGGCACGCGCCGCCCGGTGCTGACCGAGGCGGGGCGCGCGATGCTCGCCGAGGCGCGTGCGGTCGCCGCGGGGATCGACGGGCTGCGCGCCAAGGCGCGCGGGCTGCTCCACGGGCTGGAGGCGGAGGTGGTGCTCGCGGTCGACGTGATGCTGCCGGCGGAGCGGCTGGGGCGCGTGCTGCGCGGCTTCGCGCGCGAATATCCCACGGTGGCGCTGCGGCTCCACGTCGAGGCGCTGGGCGCGGTGGCGGCGATGGTGCTCGACCGCGTCGCCGCGATCGGCGTGTCGGGTCCGCTCGCTGCCGGTGTGGAGGGGCTGGAGTGTGAGGCGGCAGGGGCGCTGGCGATGGTGCCGGTCGCTGCGCCCGACCATCCGCTCGGTCGCATGACCGCGATCCCGCCCGGCGCGGCGCGCGGCTACACGCAACTGGTGCTGAGCGACCGTTCGCGCTTCACCGAGGGACGCGACTTTGCGGTGGTGAGCCATCAGACCTGGCGGCTCGCCGATCTCGGCGCCAAGCACGCGCTGCTGCGCGAGGGGATCGGCTGGGGCAACATGCCGCTGCCGATGGTGGCGGACGACCTGCTGGCGGGTACGTTGGTGCGGCTGGCGCTGCCTGATCATCCCGGCGGCATCTATCGCTTCGGCACGATCTGGCGCCGCGACTCGCCGCCGGGGCCAGCGGCGTCGTGGCTGCTCCAGCAGTTTGTCGCAGAGGGGCGCGACGACGCGGGCGAGGCGGGGCTGGGGGATATCTAGCGCGGCGGGACGTGGAGCCGGTCGGGCGACGGCCTGCTCGCTGCGCGTGCAGAGCGTCGCGCCGCTTCAGCGCGGATGGTGCTCGTCAACGTCGTCGCTCCTGTCCTCGGCGGAGGCAGCACCGTCGCGCGTGAGCGCATCCGGCTTTGCGACCCCGCCCTTCTCGAACTGGCTGAGTATCTTGCGATCGCTTTTGCGGGCGTCGAGGAGAATGCTTTCGAGCCGATAGGGGTAAGCGTTCGGGAAAATCAGGGCGTGCTCGCGCAGATAGTCGTTCTCGATCCGGGCGATCGCCCTCCTGTAGCCCTCGCTGATGATGGCGACGACGACAAACCACGCGAACTTGAAGGCCAGGATGATGTTCAATCGTCCGTCGGTGTCATGTTCGAGCGCCTGAGAGGAAATTCCGGCCAGCGTGGCCAAGATCGCCGCCGCGGTGAAGCCGGCGATGGCGCCCTGCTGCTTGCTGGCGATCAGGTTCTGGAAGAAAGCGGCGTGTTTCTGCTGCTGTTCCCAGCTGGCCTCGCGCGTGGGCATGGGCTTCTCCTCGGATCGACCAACGCTGTCAGGAGCCCTGCGGGCGAGCCCCGCGGTTCCACCCGCCGACGTCGCTGCCGGCGGGTGGGGCCGTCCGCTCACCCCAACACGAAGGCGAGCAGGTCGGCGTTGAGCACCTCGTGGTTGACGGTGAGCATGCCGTGCGAAAAGCCCGGATAGATCTTGAGCGTCGCGTCCGGCAGGATCTTGGCCGAGAGCAGTCCGGCGTTGCCATAGGGGACGATCTGGTCGTCGTCGCCGTGGAGCACGAGCGTCGGCACGGTGATGGCGGCAAGATCGTCGGTCTGGTCGGTCTCGGAAAAGGCCTTGATGCCGTGGTAATGCGCCTGCGCGCTGCCCATCATTCCCTGGCGCCACCAATTGTCGATCACCGCCTCCTTCACCTCGGCGCCGTCGCGATTGAAGCCGTAGAACGGGCCCGCGGGCAGGTCACGGTAGAAGGAGGCGCGGTCGGCGGCGAGCGCGGCACGCAGCCCGTCGAACACCGCGATCGGCAGCCCGCCCGGGTAGCGCTCGGTCTGCACCATGATCGGCGGCACCGCGCTGACCAGCACCGCCTTGGCGACACGCCCGGCGGGCAGGCCGTACCGCGCGACATAGGCGGCGACCTCGCCGCCGCCGGTGGAGTGGCCGATATGTACCGCGTTGCGCAGGTCGAGATGCTCCGCCACCGCGGCGACGTCGGCGGCATAGGTGGCCATGTCATGGCCGTGATCGACCTGGGCGGAGCGGCCGTGGCCGCGCCGGTCGTGCGCGACGACGCGATAGCCTTGCGCGAGGAAGAACAGCAGCTGGTTGTCCCAATCGTCCGACGAGAGCGGCCAGCCGTGATGGAACACGATCGGCTGCGCGTCCTTCGGACCCCAGTCCTTGAAGAAGATGTCGGTGCCGTCCTGGGTGGTGATCATCGGCATGGCTCGCTCCCTGTTCGTGAGGTTCCACCGGATTGCGTCCGGTGATCAGCACCATAGCCGTAACGATCGCGGCACGGCAGCGTGATTAGATCGCGCGCGTCGTTCGATAAAGTCGAATAGTCAGGGCGTTCGTCCGCACCGACGTGGGTCGCAGCGGTAAGCGCGCACCCACGCGCCACCACGTGACGGTCTTGCCCCGCGCCGTCGAGCCATCGACGCCACATCGCCGGTGGCGCGCGCGACCGCGCATATTGAAGCCGCCGCCACGCGACGCCTGCGGCGATGCACGACGCGCGCGCCCTTTCCCTCGTCTCGCCAGCGGAGTAGGAGCGACGGGCGATGACCACCGCCGCTCCCCTGCTGCCACCGGCCGACTGGCGCGACTTCCTCGCGCTGACCAAGCCGCGCGTGATGACGCTCGTCGTGTTCACCGGCCTGTGCGGGATGCTCGCGGCGCCGGTTGCGGTCGATCCGGTGCTGGGCTTCACCGCGATCCTGTGCATCGCGCTCGGCGCGGGCGCGGCAGGGGCGCTCAACCAATGGTATGAGGCCGATCTCGACGCGGTGATGAAGCGCACCGCCGCGCGCCCGTTGCCGGCGGGGCGGATGGAGCGCCAGTCCGCGCTGCACTTCGGCGTCGGGCTCGGCGCCTTCTCGGTGATCCTGATGGGGCTGGCGGTGAACCTCGCCGCCGCCGCGATCCTGGCGATCTCGATCCTGTTCTACGTGCTGATCTATACCGTGTGGCTGAAGCGCCGCACGCCACAGAACATCGTAATCGGCGGCGCCGCGGGCGCCTTCCCGCCGCTGATCGGCTGGGCCGCGGCGACGGGCGAGGTGGCGCTGCTGCCGCTGCTGCTGTTCGCGCTCGTGTTCCTGTGGACGCCGCCGCATTTCTGGGCACTCGCGCTGTTCGTGAAGACCGATTACGCCAACGCCGGCGTGCCGATGCTCCCCGTCGTGGCGGGCGAGCGCGTGACGCGGCGGCAGATCGGGCTCTACACCATCCCAATGGCGCTGGTGGCGCTGGCGCCCTGGCCGCTTGGGCTGGCGGGGCCGGTCTACGGCGTCGTCACGACCGCGATGACGGCGGTGTTCGCGCTGCTCGCCGCTTTGGTCGCCGCCGGGCGGACCAGCGCGGTCAAGCCGATGCGCCATGAGAAGCAGCTGTTCGGCTTCTCGATCCTCTATCTGTTCGTCGTATTCGGAGCGCTTGTGGTGGATCGGTGGGTGGCATGACGCCGGAGGAACAGGAACTCGTTCAGAAGCGGCAGAAGGCGCGCGCGATCGTGGTGGCGCTGCTGCTCGCCGCTTTCGTGGTGCTGATCTTCTTCATCACCACCGCCAAGATCCGGCAGGGGATGGCGCATTGAGCGTCTTCCGGCTCTCGCGCACCGGCCGCACCGCGCTGCTGGCGGTGCTCGGCATCTGCTTCATGACCGGGCTCGCCTTCGCCAGCGTGCCGCTGTACCGCCTGTTCTGCCAGGCGACCGGGCTCAACGGCACCACCGGTCGCGCCGAGCGCGCGCCGGGCGGGGTGCATCGCTCGATTACGATCGCCTTCGACGCCAACACCAGCCCCAAGCTACCGTGGCGCTTCCAGCCCGAGCGCGAGCAGGAGACGGTGGAGATCGGCGCGCGCGACATGGCGTTCTTCGCCGCCACCAGCCGCGCCGCGCAGGAGACCACGGGCACCGCCACCTACAACGTCACCCCCGCGATCGCGGGCAAGTATTTCACCAAGATCCAGTGCTTCTGCTTTACGCAGCAGACGCTCAAGGCGGGCGAGTCGCAGCGCATGCCGGTGATCTTCTACGTCGATCCCGCGATCCTCACCGATCCGGACACCAAGGACGTGCAGACGATCACGCTCTCCTACACATTTTACCCGGTGGATTCCGCCGGACGAGCCGGCTAGACGAGAGCCGATAAGCGTAACGGGGAGAGCCGCGCATGGCGGGTGCCAAGAACCACGAGTACCACATCCTGCCGCCCAGCCCCTGGCCGCTGCTCAGCTCGATGGCGGCGCTGGTGCTGGCGGTCGGTGGCATCATGTACATGCACCAGGGGGCCGGCGGCGGCTGGGTCTTTCTGATCGGCCTCGCCGCGGTGCTGTTCTGCATGTACGGCTGGTGGCATCAGGTGATCCGCGAGGCGCATGCCGGCGACCATACGCCGGTGGTGCAGCTCCACTTCCGCTACGGCATGATCCTGTTCATCGCCTCCGAGGTGATGTTCTTCGTCGGCTGGTTCTGGGCTTTCTTCGATTTTTCGCTGTTCCCGACCGCGATGTCGTTCGTCGACGGGCAGGTGGAGCGTGCCGCCGAGGGCGCCACCGCGATCGCGGCGCAATGGCCGCCCAAGGGGCTGGAGGTGATCAATCCCTTCGAGTTCCCGCTGCTCAACACGCTGATCCTGCTGTGCTCGGGCACCACGATCACCTGGGCGCACCACGCGCTGATCCACGACCAGCGCGGCGGCGAAAAGCGCGGCTTCTGGGGCCTGCTCGGCGTCGGCGACCGCGACGGCGTGCTCAAGGGGCTGTGGCTGACGGTGGCGCTGGGCGTGCTGTTCAGCAGCATCCAGGCCTATGAGTACATGCACGCGCCGTTCCCGTTCAAGGGCATCAACTATGGCGCCGCCTTCTTCATGGCGACCGGTTTCCACGGCTTTCACGTGCTGGTCGGCACGATCTTCCTGATCGTGAACCTGATCCGCGCGTACAATGGCGCCTTCACGCCGCGCCAGCATTTCGGCTTCGAGGCGGCGGCCTGGTACTGGCATTTCGTCGACGTGGTGTGGCTGTTCCTGTTCGTCACCATCTACGTCTGGGGTGGCTGGGGCGCGCCGGTCCACGCGGGCTGAGGCGCGTGTCGGGCGAGGAGCGGATCGCGCCGCGCCCGCTCGACGTCGGGCTGAAAGGACTGTGCCCGCGCTGCGGCGCGCCGACGCTGTTCGCGGGCCTTCTCCGTTTCGCCGAGCGCTGCAGCGCCTGCGGCCTACGCCTCGCCGACTTCAACGTCGGTGACGGCCCGGCCGCCTTCCTCACCCTGATCTGGGGCACGATCGTGGTCGCGCTGGCGATCGCGCTTGAGCTCTCGCTGGGGCCGCCGTGGTGGGTCCATGCGCTGCTGTGGGTACCGCTGACGCTCGCCGGCGTGATCGGGTCGCTGCGGCTCGCCAAAGGATGGCTGATCGCGGCCGAGTATCGCAACGCCGCGCGTGAGGGGCGGGTGGCGGAATGAGGCGGCTGCCGATCGTGCCGACGCTGCTCGTCGCGCTCGCCGCGGCGGCGATGGTGGCACTGGGGCTGTGGCAGCTGCTCGAGCGCAAGCCGCAGAAGGAAGCGCTGCTAGCGCAGCTCGCCGCCAACCCGCGCCTGCCGCCGGTCGCCTTTCCGCGCTTCCCCGACGAGACGTTGCTGTTCCGCCGCGCCAGCGCTTTCTGCCTCGAGCCGGTGGCGTTCGAGCGCGCGGGGGCGGGGGCAGCGGGGTTCCGCGTCATCGCGGTCTGCCGCACCGGCGCGGAGGGGCCGGGGCTACGCGTCCAGATCGGTACGACGCGCGAGGTCAAGGCGACGCCGACGTGGCGCGGCGGAGAGGTCAGCGGCTGGATCGCGCACGCGCCCGATGCGCGCCCGCTGATCGCGACGGTGACCGCGCCGCGCGCGCGCGAGCTGATGCTGGTGAGCGAACGCGCCGCGGCGGGGCTGGCCGCCAACGCGCCGCCGGACCCCGCGAGCGTGCCCAACAACCATCTCGCCTATGCGGTGCAATGGTTCCTGTTCGCGGCCGTCGCGCTGACGGTCTACGTCGTAGCGCTGCGGCGGCGCGGCGACGGGCGGACGCGCGAGAATTGAGGACTTAAAATCCTCCCCGGCACGGGGAAGGGGCCGCGCTCGAAGGGCGTGGTGGAGGGGGCGTCCACGAAGCGAAGCGTTTGGCTGGTCCATTTCCCCGTGCCGGGGAGGGCGTTGCAGGACCTTCAGATCCCCGCCCACCAGTCGTAGTCGACATTGTCTTCCCAATAGCCGCCGCGCCCCTTGCCGACGCCCGCGAGCGACTCCACCGCAGTGACGCGCATCAGATACTTGGCCTGCTTGTAGCCGAGCTGGCGCTCGACCCGGAGCCGCAGCGGCGCGCCATGACCGACATCGAGGAAGCGGTCGTTCATCGCCCAGGCGAGGATGGTCTGCGGGTGGAAGGCGTCCACGAGATCGATCGATTCGTAATACGGTGCGCCGCCGTAATAATCCGCGCAGGTGAAGACGATATAGCGCGCGCGGTCGCTCAATCCGGCGGCGCGCAGCACGTCGCCGAGCCGCGGCCCTTGCCACTTGCCGATCGCGCTCCATCCCTCGACGCAATCGTGCCGCGTGATCTGCGCGCGCTGCGGAAAGGCGCCGAGGTCGCTCAGCGACAGCGCAAGCGGGCGCGCCACCAGCCCGTCGACGGTCAGCCGCCAATCGGCGAAGCGCCCGGCGCGCAAGGCGGCATAGGAATCGGTGCCGGGGTCGCGCGTGCCATTGGTGCGAAAGCGGGGCGACATCTGGTCGGGGCGGAACTCGGGCGCGAGCGCGTCGCGGTCGAACAACGCGCGCTGGAGGCCGCGGTGGATGTCCTCGCCCTTGAACAGGATCGTACGGACCTCGGGCTGCTGGATGATCCGGTCGCACGCGCCGAGCAGCAGCGCGCTCCCCCCCATCGCCCCGCGCGCGAGCAGCTGACGCCGGCGCCACATCACTCCGGCACCCGCCACCAGCCGGTGATCATCGAGCGCAGCTCGTTGCCGACCCCGGCCAGGATCACCAGCGTCAGATGGACGACCGTGAACAGTGCCAGTCCCGCCATCGCGAGGAAATGGAGCGAGCGCGCCGACTGGCGTCCGCCATAAACTTCGAGCAGCCACGGCCAGGCCGCGTCCATTCCCGGCGACAGCGCCAGCCCGGTGAGGATCACCAGCGGCAGCAGCACGAAGACGACTGCGACGTAGCTCAGCTTCTGCAGCACGTTATACTCGCCCGGTGCCTCGGGATCGTGGAAGCGCAAGGCGAGGTGCGCGCGCACGTCGGCGGCGATGTGCGCCGGGGCGACGTCGCGGCGGCGCAGGCGCAGGTCGCGCTGGAAGTGGCGATTGATGAGGCTCACGACCATGTAGCCGAGCAGCGAAAAGGCCAGCACCAGCGCGAAGAACAGGTGCCAGCGACGCGAGATCGCGAGATTGTAGTTCGCCGGGATGGTCAGCCAGGCGGGGAAGCGCGGCAGCTGCGCCCAGGCATGGTCGAAATTGGCGCCGTAGCGCCCCCAATAAAGCCGCGGGTGCGCGTTGGAGATGCCGAGCCCGGAGCCGATCAGCACGAACACCGCGACTGCGTTGAGCCAGTGCCACAGTCGCGTGGCGAGCCGGTGGCGATGAATGGCGGTTGCACCCATGCGTCCGTCCTAGCAGAGCTCAGGCCATGACCGAATGGCATTTCTACGAGCCCGCGCGCGGCCACGGCCTGCGCCACGACCCGCTCAACGCCATCGTGGCACCGCGCCCGATCGGCTGGATCAGCACGGTGTCGCACGATGGCGTGCGCAACCTGGCGCCGTATAGTTTCTTCAATCTCTTCAACTACAAGCCGCCAATCGTCGGGTTCTGCTCGGTGGGTGCCAAGGACTCGCTGGCGAACGCACGCGACACCGGCGAGTTCGTATGGAATCTGGCGACGCGCGAGCTTGCCGAGGCGATGAACGCATCCTCTGCGATGGCGCCCCCCGACGTGGACGAGTTCGCGCTGGCCGGATTGGCGACGCTTCCCTCGGCCAAGGTGCGCCCGCCCCGGGTGGCGGCGAGCCCGGTGCAGTTCGAGTGCGTCGTCACCCAGATCGTGCAGCTCGAAGCGAGCAGCGGCGCCGCCTTGCCGGCGTGGCTCGTGCTAGGGGAGGCGGTGGCGGTGCACCTCGACCGCGCGCTGATCGAAGATGGCATCTACCAGACGGCGCGCGCGCGTCCGATCACGCGGGGCGGCGGGCCGGCCGATTACTTCGAGATCACCGCGGAGCAGCTGTTCCAGCTCGAACGGCCGAAGCGATGAGGAGCCGCTGACCGGTCGCGACTCCCGCCCCCGGAAAAGACAGAAGCGTTCCCGACATCGTGTCGCACGGACCTGTCGTGTGGCGGGAGCTACCCTCTTGTGCTCGCGACGATCACCGAAAACAGGATCGCGCCGTCGCCATCGGCCAGCTCGACCCGCCAGTCCTCGCCACGCAGAAGCGCGCTCACCTCGTCGCGTATCACGTCGGCGGCGAAGCGTACCGCGGCGGCCTCGGCTTCCGTCATCGTGGCGAACTCCTGTCCCACCGCATCCGGATGCGAAACGCCGTCGCGCACGTGGAAGAAATAGCGCTGCATCCGCGGCTCCTTTGAGCCTGCGCTATCCTTGATCTCGATCAACTTCTCCAATGAAGGTTAGGAAGGTTGACGTTTACTGCGTCGATGGCGCGGCGATCGGCTGATCGAAGTAAGTGCGGCGTCCGTCTCGCGGCGTAGGCTTGACCGCTCCCCCCGACGGAGACAGCGCGTGACCGACCCCAAGCTGCCCAGCCGCCGTGCCCTGCGCATGCTGGCGATCCTCGCCGCCTTCGTCGCCGCGATCTGGGTGATCGTCTTCGTCGGCGAGAACATCAGCCATTATCGCTCGCTCACCAAGCAGCAACGCGCGGGCGAGCCCGGCGGGGTACCGCGTCACCCATAAGCGCGCCAGAAGAACACCGCGGTCGTGGCGGCGGTGGCAAGGATCGTCCACCAGCGCACCACCGCGGCGGGCAGCCGCTTGCCGACGCCGGCGCCGACCCAGCCGCCGAGGATGCCGCCGAGCAGCATCGGCGCACCCGCCTCCCAGCGCACCAGTCCGGTGGAGACGAACACCAGCGCCGCGGCGAGGTTGGCCATCGCCAGCATCAGCGTGCGCGGCGCGAACATCGCACGCGGGGTGGTGCCCGCGAGCAGGCCGTAGGTGGCGGTGGTCATGATCCCGACGCCGCCGCCGAAATAGCCGCCATAGGTGCCGAGCAGCGCCTGCGCGACGAACAGGCTGCGGCGCCCGATCGTGACCCGCAGCGCCAGCCACGCCGCGCCGGCGGGACCGAGCACGATCGCCACCAGCGCGACCAGCAGCAGCCACGGCACGATGAGATCGAATGCGCCGCTGGGCGTGAGGACGAGCAGCGCGCTGCCGGCGAGGCCGGCGACGAAGGTGACCGCGGCGAGCCAGCGCACGTCCACGCCCGCCACCGGGCCGAGTTCGTCGCGGAAGTTCCACACGCTGGCCCCGGCGCCGGGCAGCAGCGCGACGTTGGACGTGGCGTTGGCGATGTTGGCGGGCAGCCCCAGCCCGAGCAGCGCCGGCATGGTGGCGAAGGTGCCGCCGCCCGCCAGCGCGTTCATCGCGCCGCCGATCGCGCCCGCCCCGGCCGCCAGCGCGACCGCGCCCCACTCAGCCAAGCGCCGCCTGCTTCTCCGCCGCGATCCGGTCGAGCTCGGCGCGGGACTTCTTCTCGGCCGCGGTCTTGAGCTGGCCGCAGGCGGCGTCGATGTCGCGGCCGCGTGGGGTGCGCACCGGCGCCGAGATGCCGCCCTCGAAGATGATCTCGCTGAAGCGCCGCACGCGCTCGGGCGTCGACGTCTCATAAGCGGCGCCGGGCCAGGGATTGAACGGGATCAGGTTCACCTTGGCGGGCAACTGATAGTGGCGCAGCAGCCGTACCAGCTCGTGCGCCTCGGCGTCCGAGTCGTTCTTGTCCTTGAGCATCACATATTCAAAGGTGATGCGGCGCGCATTGTTGGCGCCGGGATAATCGGCGCAGGCCTGAAGCAGCTGCTCGATGCCGTATTTGCGGTTGAGCGGCACGATCTCGTCGCGCACCTCCTTGGTCACCGCGTGAAGCGACACCGCGAGATTCACCCCGATCTCCTCGCCCGCGCGCGCCATCATCGGCACCACGCCCGAGGTGGAAAGCGTGATGCGGCGCTTGCTGAGCGCGAGGCCGTCACCGTCCATCACCAGCTTGAGCGCGTCACGCACCGCGTCGAAATTGTAGAGCGGCTCGCCCATGCCCATCATCACGATGTTGGTGAGCATGCGCCCCTCGGGCTGGCTCGGCCACTCGCCGAGCGAGTCGCGCGCCAGCATTACCTGGCCGACGATCTCGCCCGCCGTCAGGTTGCGCACCAGCCGCATCGTGCCGGTGTGGCAGAAGGTGCAGTTGAGCGTGCAGCCGACCTGGCTCGACACGCAGAGCGTGCCGCGGTCGGCGTCGGGGATGAACACCGCCTCGTAATCCTGCCCATCGGGCGAGCGCAGCAGCCACTTGCGCGTGCCATCGCTGGAGACCTGCGCCTCGACCACCTCGGGGCGGCCGATCACGAAGCGCTCGGTCAGCCACGGATGCTGCGCCTTGGCGATGTCGGTCATCAGCGCAAAGTCGGTGGCGCCGCGATTGTAGATCCAATGCCAGATCTGCTTGGCGCGCAGCTTGGCCTGGCGCGGCTCGAGTCCGGCCGCGGCGAGCGTCTCGCGCAGCTGGTCCTTGGACAGGCCGATCAGGTCGATGCGACCGTCGGGGCGCGTCGCCGCGGCGCGCGGAACGGGCACGGGATCGATGTGCCCGGGGATGGGCATGGGGGCGGCCGGCTCTGTCAGCATCGCGCGCACATAGGCGATGTGCGCGCGATTTTCCAGTTCGGTCTTGCGGAGTCATTCTCCTTTGGAGTGTCGGGGGACGATCGAGTGGGGCAATCACAGAGGGCTGATGAGCGAGCCCGGCGCATTCTACTCTGCCGTCATCCCGCCCGTGAGCCGGGATCCGTGGCTTCTTACGAGCAACCACCGCCGGGCGCGCAGCACGATGGGTCCCGGGTCAAGCCCGCGACGACGAATAACGGCAAGGGAGGATGAGGATCAGCCGGATAGCTCTTCTGCACGCGGAGCGGGATCGCCTAGCCTCCACACTCCAGTTGCGCCGCATCGATCGCGGTGGGCGCGCCCGCGAGCGTGTAGCTGTCGGCGATCACGCGCCCGGCGCGGTCGGCGGTGGTGAGCGTCATCAGCCGTGCCGCACGCATCGCCGCCACGATCGCGCGGTCGGTCGCCGTATCGGGTGCATGCGCGCTCGCCGTGTCGCCGGACAGCGCGAAGCGGCGCTCGCCTACTGCCAGCGTCACTGCCGCGCCCGCGCCGCGAGGGCGCGAAAGGCGGAAGAATACGCTCGGCGCGCGTGTCGCGCCGACGCGCGCGGCGACGCTGGCGAACCCGCCGCGGCGGTCGGTCGTGCCGTCGTCGCGCACCGGCTGCGCAATCGCGAAGCACCGCGGCGGCGCCCCCTCGCGCAGCGCCGCCCAGCGCTCCCAGACGCCGAGAGCGTGGCGCTCGGCTGCGAGCGCCAATGCCGCGACGATCAGCATGGCTCACCTGTCATCCGCCTGTCTTCCCGCGGCTCACCTAGGAGTCGCTGTTGCCCGCGGGCAACGGTTTTTCCTGTTTATGTGAGGTTCATGCAACGAGAGGCGCGTTAACTAATTGAGCTCCCACGCCCCGCATGGGGGCGAGCATATTGGAGTGAGACATGCGTAAGCTTGCATTTGCCACCGCTGCGGCCGCGTTCGGCGTCGCGCTGGCAACCCCCGCGCTGGCACAGAACGGCGACTTCAGCGGCGGCCGGATCGAGGCGCTGGCCGGTTACGACAACCTGCAGGACGGCGGCGACGGCGAGTCGGAGGGCCGCGAAGGCTTCACCTATGGCGGGCTGCTCGGCTACGATTTCCAGCGCGGCAACATCGTCTACGGCATCGAGGGCGAGGTCACCGACGCGACCACCAAGAGCCGCAGCTACAACGAGCTGACCGCGGGCGACCGCTTCTCGCTCGAGGCCGGGCGCGACCTCTATGTCGGCGGGCGGCTCGGCTATGTGATCTCGCCGGCGGCGATGATCTACGCCAAGGGCGGCTACACCAACGCGCGCATCGAGAATCGCTATCAGTCCGCGGTGGGCAACGCCAACGAGCTGGTCGACAAAGCGGACCTCGACGGCTTCCGCGTCGGTGCCGGACTCGAGTATAAGATCACGCCGACCGCCTTCGTGAAGGGCGAGTATCGCTACTCGCACTATGGCGAGATCGACGGCTACAACATCGACCTCGATCGCCACCAGCTGATGGCCGGGCTCGGCATCCGCTTCTGAGGTTGGTGAGGCCAGCCGGCACCGAGGCTGACGTGCTCCTGCGCCAGCAGGAGCCCGGAGCCGAGAGCCCTGGCCTGCCTGATCCTGGGTTCCTGCCTTCGCAGGGACACGGGGCGCGCCACGGCCTCATATAGACGCGAAGGGCCGGGGCGCTTGCTCCGGCCCTTCACTTTTGGCTAGGACGAGTCGGCCAATTGCCCCTGGTGAGTGACCTGCGGGCCCGGGGGACGTGACGATGAAGGCGACGATCGAACGCGCGACGCTGCTCAAGGGGCTGAGCCACGTGCAGTCGGTGGTGGAGCGCCGCAACACCATTCCGATCCTGTCCAACGTGCTGCTCGAGGCCACCGCGGAGGGGCAGCTCCGGCTGATGGCGACCGATCTCGATCTCCAGATCAACGAGAGCGTCGCCGCCGCGGTCGACCAGCCCGGCGCCACCACCGTCTCCGCGCACACCTTGTTCGACATCGCGCGCAAGCTGCCAGAGGGATCGCAGGTGTCGCTCGCCGCGGCCGAGGGCCGCGTCACAATCGTGGCGGGGCGCGCGCGCTTCTCGCTCGGCACGCTGCCGCGCGACGATTTCCCGGTCATCGCCGAGGGCGAGCTGCCGGTCCAGTTCGAGCTGCCGGTCGATACGCTCAAGCAGATCATCGACAAGACCCGCTTCGCCATCTCCACCGAGGAGACGCGCTACTATCTCAACGGCATCTTCCTCCACGTCGCCGAGGGCGTGCTCAAGGCGGCGGCGACCGACGGGCACCGGCTGGCGCGCGTGACGGTCGATCAGCCCGAAGGCGCATCGGGCATGCCCGACGTGATCGTGCCGCGGAAGTGCATCGCCGAGCTGCGCAAATTGCTCGACGAGGTCGACGGCTCGGTCGGCGTGTCGCTGTCGGGCACCAAGATCCGCTTCGATCTCGGCAGCGCGATCCTCACCTCCAAGCTGATCGACGGCACCTTCCCCGATTACAGCCGCGTGATCCCGACCGCGAACGACAAGATCCTCAAGCTCGATCCCAAGAGCTTCATGCAGGGCGTCGACCGCGTCTCGACCATCGCCACCGAGAAGACCCGCGCGGTGAAGATGGCACTCGATCGCGACAAGATCACGCTGTCGGTGACCAGCCCGGAGAACGGCACCGCCGCGGAGGAAGTGCCCGGCGACTATGCCGCGATGCCGTTCGAGATCGGCTTCAACAGCCGTTACCTGCTCGACATCCTCGGCCAGATCGACACCGATCTGGTGGAGGTGCATCTCGCCGACGCGGCCGCGCCGACGCTAATCCGCGAGAACGACAAGAGCCCGGCGCTCTACGTGCTGATGCCGATGCGGGTGTGAGCCAGCGCGTGACCGCGCCGGCCTGATCGGCCGCGCGCGGCGCGCTGCGCGCTGGCAACCGGTCACGCGACGTCCATGTTCCTTCTCACGCTCTCTGCCGTCACGCTCGCCGCGCCCGCGGTGCGGGCGATGCCCGCCGCCCCCGCCGTGCAGCGGCGCGCGTCGCGACGTCGCGCGCGGGGAACGCTGAGCCTGCCCGAACTCGACGTCGCGCCCGTCGTGGTCGACGCCCCCGCGCCCGAGGTGCCGCCGCCCGCGCTCGGCGACGTGGGCGTGGCGCTGAGCAGGATACCCGGGCCGCAGATCCCCGCGGAGATCCGCGCGATGCTCGACGCCGCGATCGCCGCCAACGACGAGGCCGGGGTCGCGGTGATCGTCAAATATGCGCGCGCGGGCGATCCCGGCTCGGCCGATCTGGTGCTGCGGCAGGCGACCGACTGGCGCACGGCCCGCGCGCGCGCACGCAACGAGCGGGTTCAGCAGGCCAGCCTGTTTCAGCTCTGGACCGGACGCGCCGAAGTGGGCGGGTTCATCTCCACCGGCAACTCGAACATCACCGGGCTGACCGGCTCGGCCGATCTCACGCGCGAGGGGCTGCGCTGGCGCCATCGCCTCATCGCGCAGGCCGATTTCCAGCGCACCGACAACGTCACCAGCCGGGAGCGCTACACCGCCGGCTACCAGCCGAACTACAAGGTCAGCGACCGCGCCTACATCTACGGCAACCTGCAATATGAGTCGGATCGGTTTCTCGGCTACGACAATCGGTACGCGGTGTCGGTCGGCGCCGGCTATGGCGTGTTCCGCCGCGCCGGGCTGACGCTCGATCTCGAGGCCGGGCCAGCCTTCCGCCAGACCGACTTCTCCGACGATTACCTGCAGAGCAGTCTCGCCGCCCGCGGCAGCATCGATCTCAAATGGACGCTGCTCGGCGGCATCCGCCTCAGCGAGGAGGCGGCGGGTTATCTCGAGCAGTATAACAGCACGGTGCGCAGCGTCAGCGCGCTCGAGGCCAAGCTGCTCGGCCCGCTCTCCGCCAAGCTCTCGTACACCGTGCAATATGAAAGCGAGCCGCGCGACCAGCGGCTCACCACCGACACGCTCAGCCGCCTGTCGCTGGTGTACAGCTTCTGAGCCCAGCCCGGACACGGGCGAGCGACCCGATCAACGCGTCGTTGACGGCAACCATGGACGTCGCGCCTCGCCGGACCCGCAAAGTCCCAACCTCCCGCATTGATGTGCGTCAGTTTGTTTTGCCGGAACGATTCCCTGTCGCCGCCCGTATCGGTCGGCCTATGCCTGCTCCCGAGACCCCGCTTTTCCGCTGGACGCACCAGGCCCAGGAGGAGCTCGAAGCGCTTCTCCACGGTCATGTCGCCGAGCGTTCCTTCCCCTGCGTCGGCGCCAAGGCGGCGCTCGCGCGGGGCACGCTCGACGTGCTCGCCTGCTCGCGCATCGACAGCGCCTGGGACGATCTGCGTATCCACGATGGCCTGGTGAAGTTCGCCGGCGCCTATCGCGCCGAACCGACGCTGTTCCGCAGCTATGCGGTGGTGTTCGAGGGCCCGGACGCACTCGATGAGCCTGCCTTCGAGGCCGCGCTGTGGCGGCGGATCCAGTCGCTGTCGGACAAGGATGTTTGGCGCGGCCAGCGATATGACGGGCGCGTCAGCCATGACCCGGACAGCCCGCATTTCTCACTGAGCTTCGGCGGCGAGGCCTTTTTCGTCGTCGGCCTGCATCCCAATGCCTCGCGCCCGGCGCGGCGATTCGCGCGACCGACCCTGGTGTTCAACCTGCACGACCAGTTCGAGCAGCTCCGCGCCGACGGGCGCTACGAAACGATGCGCGAGGCGATCATGGTGCGCGACGAGAAGGTGGCGGGCTCGCGCAACCCGATGCTTGCGCGGCATGGCGAGCTGAGCGAAGCGCGCCAGTATAGCGGGCGCGTCGTCGATGCCGCGTGGCGCTGTCCGTTCCACTACGCCGGCGGGGGCGATCCGGCGTGAGCGAGACGATCGAGATCGCGCCGCGCAGTGGCACCGCCTTCCGGCTGCTGATGGGGCAGCGGCTCACCGTGATCGACCCGCGCGGCGTGCAGGTGGCGGACCTGCTTGCGTACAATGCCGAGGACGTGCGCGAGGTGATCTCCTCCGGGCGCACGCTGGATTATGCCGAGACGATCCGGCTCACTACCGGTCACTTGCTCTATTCTAATCGCTCGCGCCCGATGCTGGCGATCGTCGCGGACACGGTGGGGCGGCACGACTTCCTCCTGACGCCGTGTTCCTACGACACCTTCCACCACTTCTACCCCGACCTGCCGCCGCATCGCGGCTGCTTCGGCAATCTCGCCGAGGCGTTGGCGCCGCATGGCGTCACCGAGGACATGATCCCGGTGGCCTTTAATTGCTTCATGAACGTGCCGGTGGACGGCGCGACCGGGCGGCTCGAGGTGTTGCCGCCGACGAGCCGCGCGGGTGACCATATCACGCTCGAGGCGCGCATGGACCTGATCATCGGGCTCACCGCCTGCTCCGCACCCGCTTCCAACGGCGGCAGCTTCAAGCCGATCCACTATCGGGTGGAGTGAGCGGGATCTCGCCGACCCGTGCCCAGGTGCGGGTCGGGGCGCGTTGCGAAGGCTGGTGAGAGACTCAATGACGCGTCCCACCTGAACCCGGGCTTCGCGGGGCTACACCGACCGTTGTCGCTCAGTTCACGCCGCCACGCGGGATGGTTGCGAGGATCACCGTTTCCACCTCCGCGACCCGCTCGGCATAGCGGTTCGCCAGGTCGAGATGGACTCGACGGATCGAGCCGCCACGGGCGTGTCGCGCGGCCTCATGTTCCTGCGCGGCGCGACGGCGATAATAATCGAGATCGTTCGTCGTAGGCACGGCATGATCCTCCCGAACTAGAGATGGCTTCACGATACGCTGCGACTCGCCGCGTCATTGTGCGCCGATTCTCTCGCCGCGCACCAATATTCATCAGGGTGGGAACGCTACCTTCCGCCATTCTGCGCGATCTGGATCAAGCACGGCGTGGCGCGTGCGACGCATCTGCGGCATGGGACGGGAATGGACCGTGACTTCCGCCGCGTCACCGCCGACGCCACCGCCACGCCGCTGCGCCGCGCGGTCATCGCCGAGCACCCCGTCGCGATCGAGGTCAACGGGCTCGGCTATGCGGTGATGATGGCGACCCCCGACGATCTCGCCGACTTCGCCACGGGCTTCGCGCTTTCCGAGCGGATCGTCGCGCACGCAGGCGAAATAGCGGAGCTCGACCTGGTCGAGACTGCGCAGGGGGTGATCGCGCGCCTCGCGGTGCCGCCCGCGCGCGCTGCCGCGGTGGCGGACCGGGTGCGTCGCCGCGCCAGCGACAGCTCGTGCGGCTTGTGCGGGATGGACAATCTCGAGTCGGTCCACCGCGCGCTGCCGCGCGTCACCGGCGCGCCGGTCGCGCCCGCGGCGATCTTCGCCGCGCTGGCGGCGATGCGCGACCGCCAGCCGCTCAACCGCGCCACCGGCGCCGCGCATGCCGCGATGTTGTGCGACCGCGCCGGCGCGATCCGGCTCGCGCGTGAGGACGTCGGCCGCCACAACGCTTTCGACAAGCTGATCGGCGCAATGGCGCGCGCCGGGTTCGGTTGGGACGACGGCTTTGCGCTGCTGTCGTCGCGCTGCTCCTACGAGCTGGTCGAGAAGGCGGCGCTCGCCGGTTGCGCGACGCTGGTGACGGTGTCCGCAGCGACCAGCCTGGCGCTCGACCGCGCCGCGGCGGCGGGGCTGACGCTCGTCTCGCTGGCGCGGTCGGACGCGGTGCTCTTTTCCGATCACATGCGTTAAAGGCGCATGACCAAGCAGCACGACGATCGCCCCGATTTCACGCCCTATGACGGCCCCGCCGGCGGCTGGGGCTCGATGCGCTCGCTGGCGGACATCATCCCGCGCGAGAAGAATGCGGCGCAGACTTCGGCCGAGCTGCTCCGCCAGAACAAGCCCGACGGTTTCATGTGCGTCAGCTGCGCCTGGTCCAAGCCCTATCCGCCTAATCCGGCTGAATTCTGCGAGAACGGCGCCAAGGCGACCGCCTGGGAGATCACCAGCCAGCGCGTGACGCCGGACTTCTTCCGTGCGCATACGCTTTCCGAGCTACGCGGCTGGAGCGACTATCGGTTGGAGGAGGCCGGGCGGCTGACCCATCCGATGAAATATGATCGCGCGACCGACCGCTACGTCGTCGCGCCATGGGAGGAGGCGTTCGCGGCGATCGGCGCGAGGCTGAAGGCGCTCGCGCCGCGTTCGGTGGTGTTCTACGCCTCGGGCCGCGCCAGCCTCGAGACGTCGTACATGTACCAGCTGATGGCGCGGCTGTACGGCAACCAGAACCTGCCCGACAGCTCGAACATGTGCCACGAGTCGACCTCGGTCGGGCTCAAGGCGGCGATCGGCGTGCCGGTCGGCACCACCACGCTGGAGGATTTCGACCACACCCACTGCATCCTGTATTTCGGCCAGAACGTCGGCACCAACAGCCCGCGGATGCTCCACCAGCTGCGCGCGGTGCACAAGCGCGGCGCCCAGATCATCGTGTTCAATCCGCTGCGCGAGCGCGGGCTGGAGCGCTTCACCGATCCGCAGAACCCGCTCGAGATGGCGACGCGCAGCGAGACGCCGATCGCCACCCAATATCACCAGGTGAAGGCGGGCGGCGATCTCGCGGCGATGATGGGGATCGCCAAATGGGTGATCGAGAACGGCCATGTCGATCACGACTTCATCGCCGCGCACACGCACGACTATGCCGCCTTCGAGGCGCGTGCGCTGGCGACCGGCTGGGACGAGATCGAGCGTGAGTCGGGGCTGACCCGCGCCGCGCTCGAGCAGGCCGCCGAGGCCTATGCGCGCTCCAAGGCGACGATGGCGATCTACGGCATGGGGCTGACCCAGCACGTCAAAGGCGTCGACAACGTCCGCATGCTGGTCAACCTGCTGCTGCTCCGCGGCAACATCGGCAAGCCCGGGGCGGGCGTGTGTCCGGTGCGCGGGCACAGCAACGTCCAGGGCCAGCGCACCGTCGGCATCACCGAGAAGACCGAGCTGGCGCCGGTCGAGAAGCTCAAGGAGCTCTACGGCTTCGACCCGCCGACCGAGAAGGGGCTCGACACCGTCGAGGCGACCGGCGGCGTGATCGACGGCACGGTGAAGGCGTTCGTCTCGCTCGGCGGCAATTTCGTCCGCGCCGCGCCCGAGACCGAGCTGCTGGAGCAGGGCTGGGCGAAGCTCGACCTGTCGGTGCAGATCGCCACCAAGCTCAACCGCAGCCACCTCATCCCCGCAGCGGGGGAGACCTGGCTGCTGCCCTGCCTCGGCCGGATCGAGCGCGACCTGCAGGCGAGCGGTCCGCAGCGCGTGACGATGGAGGATTCGACCAGCGTGATCCACCCGTCGCTCGGCAAGGTCGAGCCGGCGAGCCCGCACCTGCTGTCCGAGCCCGCGATCGTCGCAGGGATCGCGAAGGAATTGCTTCCGCCCAACCCGGCGATCGACTGGGACGCCTGGGTCGGCGACTATGCGCTGGTGCGTGATGAGATCGCCAAGGCGATCCCGCACTTCTTCGCGCGCTTCAACCAGCGGCTCCAGGAGGAGCGCGGCGGTTTCTGGAAGGGCAACAAGGCCGCCGAGCGGGTGTTCGAAACGGCGAGCGGCAAGGCCGAGTTCGTTGTGCCCGAGGTGCTCAACGCCACCGGGTTCGACGACAGCGAGGGGCGCTACCGTCTCCTGACGCTGCGCTCGAACGACCAGTTCAATACCACGATCTACGGCTATTCGGATCGCTTCCGCGGCATCAACGGCACGCGTCAGGTGGTGCTGATGAACCGCGACGATATCGCGCGCGCGGGGCTCACCGCGGGACTCAAGGTGACGCTCGCCAGCGACGCGGGCGACAATCACGAGCGCCGCGTCGGCGACCTGACCGTGGTGGAATATGACGTTCCGCCGGGGTGCATCGCGGCCTATTACCCGGAGTGCAACCCGCTGATCGCGCTCGCACACCATGCCGAGGAGAGCCATGTGCCCGCGGCCAAGTCGGTGCCGGTGCGGATCGTGGGGTGAGCGCGAGGGGCAGCCGCCGACCGAATGCCCCAGTCATTCGTCATCCCGGACTTGTTCCGGATCCACCGCAGCGCAAGAGCATCCGCCGGCTAGTTTGCGGAGCAGTGGATCCCGGACCACATCGGGATGACGGAGTGGCAGGGGTGACGCTCGCCTCCGACCTGTCCGCCCTTAGCGGACAGGTCACCACCCACATCAACCTCCCCCGGCATAATTGTGCGACAAACCCGCCGTAGCGCGCTCCTCCGGCCGATACTGCCGGGCAGGGAGCGAGTGATGCGCGAGATCTACCTTCTGCTGGCCTCCGCCGCCCCGCTCTCTGCCCCCGCGGCGGCGCAGCAGCCGGCGCAGCGCGACCTTCCCGGCACCGTCGCCCCCACCGGCAGCGCCGCCGCCACCCCCGCTCCCGGCGCGACAACCGCGGCGCAGTCGAGCCAGACCACGCCCGCGACCAACCCGGGCGAAGCGCCCGAGGAGGACGAGCCGGCCGACATCGTCGTCACCGGCGCGCGTGCGCAGCGCGGTGCGGTGGTGGGTGACATCACCCCGGAGGAACAGCTCTCCCCCGCCGACATCCGCAGCTACGGCGTCAGCTCGGTCACCGAATTGCTCAACGAGCTCAGCCCGCAGACCCGCTCGGGCCGCGGCGCGGGCGGCGCGCCGGTAGTGCTGCTCAACGGGCGGCGTATCTCGGGATTCCAGGAGATTCGCAGCCTGCCGACCGAGGCGATCGCGCGCGTCGACATCCTGCCCGAGGAGGTCGCGCTCAAATACGGCTATCGCGCCGACCAGCGCGTGGTGAACTTCGTGCTGCGGCGCCGCTTCCGCGCGGTCACCGCCGAGATCGAGGATCGCCTCGCCACCGAGGGCGGGCGCAACGCGCCCGCCGGCGAGCTCGACCTGCTGCGCATCCGCGAGCAGGGCCGCGTCAACCTCCACCTCGAGTATAACCGCGCGGGCTCGCTCACCGAGGCGGAGCGCGACATCCTGCCCTCGCCCAACACCGCTGCGATCGGGGGCAATGTCGCGACGCGCAGGCGCGTCGCGATCGACCCATTGTTCGGCAGCGCGTCATCGCTCGGCGTGCCGGCGATCGCGGCGACGCGCGCGCCGCTGCTGGGTGAGTTCAGCACCAGCCGCAACGTCACCGACCAGTCCGCCTATCGCACGCTGCTGCCGCAGGAACGCACCTTCTCGGCGAACGGCACCTATGCGACGACGATCTTCGGCAACGTCGGCGCGACGCTCAACGCCACCGTCGACCACAGCCGCACCGAGGCGCTGCGCGGGCTGGCCGAGCTCGACCTCGCACTGCCGGTCGGCAGTCCCTTTTCGCCGTTCGCGGTGCCGGTAACGCTGACGCGCGCGTTCGACACGGTTGATCCGCTTACCCAGCAGATCGAGACCACCCAGCTCCACCTCGGCGGCACGCTCAACGGCGACCGTGGGCGCTGGCGCTGGTCGGTGACGGGGAATGTCGATCGCGACAGCAGCAACACCGTGACGCAGACCGGGTTCGACGGCAGCGCGCTGCAGGCGCGCCTCAACGCGCTCGACCCGACCGTAAACCCCTATGGCCCGCTGACACTCGCCCGCGCCGCCGACAACAGCGCGCGCTCCACCTCGACCACCGCCGGATTCGATGCGCTGGCGAGCGGGCCGTTGTTCGCGCTGCCTGCGGGCGACGCCAACGCAAGCCTGCGCATCGGTGCCTCCACCAGCGACTTCTCGAGCCGCTCGGTGCGTTTCGGCACGCCGGTGGCGGCCGATATCGGGCGCGACATCGCCTCCACCCAGCTCAACCTGGATCTGCCCGTTGCCAGCCGCGCCGGGGGCGTGCTGGCGTTCCTGGGCGACCTCTCGATCAACGGCAATGTCGCGGCGGACCGCGTGTCCGACTTCGGCACGCTCTGGACCTTCGGCTATGGCGCCAACTGGCGCCCGATCGAGGGTGTTCGGCTGCTCGCCTCGGCGACCGACCAGGCCGAGGCGCCGACCGCGGCGCAGCTCGGCAACCCGGTGGTGTCGACCCCGGGCGTGCGCGTGTTCGACTATGTCCGCGGCACCACCGCGACCGTGACCACGGTGACCGGGGGCAATCCGCTGCTCGCGCGGGACAAGCGCCATGCGCTCAAGCTGGGACTCGACGTGAAGCCCTGGACCGCGCGCGACATCCGCTTCCGCGCGGACTATACGCGCCAGACCACCGACGATCCGATCGCCAGCTTTCCCAGCGCCACCGCCGCGATCGAAAGCGCCTTCCCGGACCGCTACACGCGCGATGCGCAGGGCGACCTGCTGCGGATCGACACGCGCCCGATCAACTTCGCGCGGCGCGAGACGTCGCAGCTGCGCTACGGCGTCAATCTGTCGTTCCGGCTCAAGTCGAAGATCCAGAAGGAGCTGGAGGCGTTCCGCGCCGGCACCGGACCGAACCCGTTCGCGGGCATGCGCGCGCCCGGCTTCGCTGGACGCGACGGCGAGCGGCCGCGCGGGGAAGGGGCGGGCGGTGGCGCATCGGCCGGCGGCGGCGATCGTACCCGGCCCGACGGCAGCGCGGCACGCGGCGGTGACGGCACGCCGCCGGCGCCCGGCGCTGCCGGAGCCGCCGCCGGTGCACCGGGTGCCGGCGGACCCGGCGGCGGCTTCGGCCGGTTCGGTCGCGGTGGCGGCGCGCAGACGGGCGGGCGGCTCCAGTTCGCGCTCTATCACACCTGGCATCTCACCGAGCGCGTCACCGTGGCGGACGGCGGCCCGGTGCTGAACCTACTCGACGGCGACGCGATCGGCAGCGCGGGCGGCCAGTCGCGCCACGAGCTCGAAGGGCAGGCGGGCTATACCAACAACGGCCTCGGCGCGCGGCTCTCGGTCAATTACCAAAGCGCGACGCGGGTCAACGGCGGCACCGCAGCGGCCCCGGAGACGCTCGACTTCGGCAGTCTCGCCACCGCCAACCTGCGCCTCTTCGCGGATCTCGGCGGCCGGATCGACTGGGTCCGCGCGCACCCCTGGATGCGCGGGGCGCGCGTGAGCCTGCAGCTCGACAACCTCTTCAACACGCGCCAGCGCGTCACCGATCAGGGCGGCGAGGTGCCGATCGGCTTCCAACCGGGCTATCTCGACCCGATCGGACGCACCGTCCGGCTGTCATTCCGCAAGCTGTTCTACTGAAGGCGACGCTCCTCCCCTGCGGGGGAGCGGCACTCAACCGCCGTCCACCCCGATCCGCTGCGCCAGCCACGCCGCGGCCTGCTCCGGCGAGCGTTTGTCCGCGTCGCGGTCCACCAGATAGTTCGCCCCGCGCATCGCCGCGACCGGTATCCGCCCCAGCAGCGGCGCGAGCGCGGCGCGGAAGCGTGCGTCGCCGCGGCGCGACGGCGCCAGCAGCAGCACCGCATCATAGGATGGGATCGCACCGCGCGGGTCGCGCAGCACGGTCAGTCGCTCCGCCGCGATCCGCCCGTCGGACGAAAAGGCGCTGATCACGTCGGCGCGGCCGCTCGCCAGCGCACGGTACATGAAGGTGGGGCTGTACGGCGTCGCCGCGGCGAAGCGCAGCGGATAGGCCGCGCGGATCGCGCGCCACTCGGGCCGGTCGAGGAACTCGAGGTCGGCGCCGAGTCGCAACCCCGGCGCCGCAGCGACGAGATCGTCCAGCGTGGCGATGCCGCGCGCGCGCGCGTCGGCGCCGCGCATCGCGAAGGCATAGGCATTCTCGAAGCCGAGCGATCCCAGCAAGGTGACCCCGCGCGACCGCTTGGTCCAGCCTGCCAGTTCCGTCACCAGCCGCGCGCGCGGTGGCGTGTCGCGCCGCGCCATCGCGCCGGTCCATAGCGTCCCGGCATAATCGACGTAGACGTCGATCGCGCCGCTCGCCACCGCCCCGAACGCCACCGCCGAGCCGAGCCCGTCGCGGTAGCTCACGATGTAACCAGCGCGCTCGAGCCGCGCCCCGATCAGCCGTGCGAGGATATATTGCTCGGAAAAGTTCTTCGCGCCGACCACCACGGTCCGCTCGCCACCGCCGCTGCGCCACAGCGGCACGCTCGCCGCTGCGCCCGCAGCCGCCAGCAGCGCCAGCGCCGCCGCCATCCGACGCCACTGTCGCCGTCCCGCCGCGCGCTCGGCGAACCCGAGCAGCGCGTCCACCGCCAGCGCCAGCGCCGCCGCGCCGGCGCAGCCCGCCACCACCAGCGTCCAGTTCTGCGTCTGCAACCCGGCGAAGATGAGGTCGCCGAGGCTGGGCTGGCCGACCGTGGTGGAAAGCGTCGCGGCACCGATCGTCCACACCGCCGCGGTGCGGATCCCCGCCATCGCCACCGGCAGCACCAGCGGCACCTCGACCCAGCGCAGCCGCTGCGCCGCGGTCATCCCGATCCCATCCGCGGCGGTGAGCAGCGCGCGATCGATCCCGGCCAGCCCTGTGGCGAGATTCCGCACGATCGGCAGCAGCGCATAGAGCGTCAGCGCGAGCAGCGCGGGCAGGAAGCCGAGCGCGGGCACGCCGCCGCCGATCAGCGACGAGAGCCACAGCAGCGCGGGATAGAAGAGCGCGAGCAGCGCGAGGCTGGGGATGGTCTGCACCAGGCTGGCAAATCCCAGCACCGCCGCGCCGACGCGCGGGCGCCTCGCCGCCACCAGCCCGAGCGGCAGCGCCACCGCCAACGCCAGCAGCAGCGCGGCAAGGGCGAGCAGCAGATGCTGCGCCGCCAGCGCGGGCACGCGTGCAAACGCGTCGCTCACCGCGTCTCCCCCCGCGCCAGAGCGGCGAGTCGCTCCGCCTGCGCGCGCGGCACCGCCACCAGCGCCGCCGCGGTGGCGCCGCCCGCGCCGGCGAGCAGCGCGGCGGGGGTCTCGTCCGCGACGACGCGGCCGCGCTCCATCACCAGCACGCGATCGGCGGCGAGCAGCGCCTCCGCCATGTCGTGCGTCACCATCACCGTGGTCAGCGCGAGATCGCGGTGGAGCCGCAGCACCGACGCCATCAACGCCTCACGCGTGACCGGGTCGAGCGCGCCGAACGGCTCGTCCATCAGCAGCAGTCGCGGCCCCGTCACCAGCGCACGCGCGACGCCGACGCGCTGGCGCTGGCCGCCCGACAGTTCGGCGGGCATCCGGCCAGTCAGGGCGCCGGGGAGGTCGACGAGATCGAGCATCGCGGCGACCCGCTCGGGATCGCGCCGTCCTGCGACGCGGAGCGGCAGCGCGACATTCTCCGCGACGCTGAGGTGCGGGAACAGTCCGACCTCCTGGAAGACATAGCCGACCCGTCGCCGCAGCCGATAGGCCGGCTCGTCCGCGACGTCGGCGCCGTCAAGCGTGACTCGCCCCGCGCCTGGCACCACCAGTCGGTTGATCGCCTTGAGCAAGGTCGACTTGCCCGAGCCCGACGCGCCGACCAGCGCGACGAAGCTGCCCGGCGCGATCGCCAGCGACACGGCATCCACCGCGGCGGTTCCGTCCGCGAAGGTCTTGGAGACCCGCTCGAACGCGATCGCCGGGCCGCTCGCCGGCATGGGCAGCTTTTGTGCTGGCATCGCACGCGACGATGCGGGAAGCCTGCGCGACTAACAAGCGTCAAGACGCGGGAGAGCAGGATGAAGGCGATACTCGTCACCGGCGGGGGCGCGGGGATCGGGCGCGCGGTGGCGCAGCGCTTCGCCGCGGAAGGATGGCGCGTCGGGCTCGCCGACATCGATCAGCGCGCGCTTGCCGACACCGCCGCGCTGCTGCCGCGCGACCGCACCAGCACGCACCAGATGGACGTGCGCGATCCGGCCGAATGGGAGCATGTCCTCGCCGACTTCACCGCGATCAGCGACGGTCGGCTCGACGTGCTGTTTAACAATGCCGGTGTCGCGGCGAGCGGCGCATTCGGCGAGATCGGGATCGAGGCGCTCGACCGCGTGATCGACGTCAACTTCCGCGGCGCCGCTTATGGTGCGCGGCTGGCCTATCCGTATCTGCGCGCGACGCCGGGCTCGTGCCTGCTCAACACCGCCTCGGCCTCGGCAATTTATGGCTCGTCCGGGCTGGCGGCCTATTCGGCGACCAAGTTCGCGGTGCGCGGGCTGACCGAGGCGCTCGACGGCGAGTGGGCGCGCGACGGCATCCGCGTGCGCTCACTGATGCCCGGGTTCATCGACACCGGTCTGCTGTCAGCGCCGGTCGCGGGATCGAACCGCACCGCGCGCGAGGCGGTGGTGGCGGCGGGGCTCGAGTTCACGCCGGTGGAGGAAGTGGCGGAGAAGGCCTGGGCGGCGGCGCAGGGCGACCGGCTCCATACCTTGGTGGGTCCGACCGCGCGGCGACTGGCGTTCGCGGCACGCTGGCTACCGGCGCGGCTGCGCCGATCGATGCAGCGACGCGTGATGGGGTGACTTTTCCGACCCTCCCCGCCCGCGGAGAGGGGCGCCGCCGCGCGAAACGCGGCGGTGAAGGGGCTTTCCGCAAACCCACCGGCTTGCGCGCGGAGAGCCTCCTCCGTCAGCGCTGGCGCGCTGCCACCTCCCGCAGGCGGGAAGGATCTTCAGCGTTCGCAGCGGCGCTGCTTCACCCACCCAAGATCGCGTCGATCGCGGTGGCGAGCTCGATGTCGCGCTCTGACAGGCCGCCGGCGTCATGCGTCGTCAGCGATATCTCCACCCGATTCCACACGTTGCTCCACTCGGGATGGTGGTCGGCGCGCTCGGCCAGCAGCGCTACCTGGGTCATGAAGCCGAACGCCTCGGCGAAGTCGGTGAACACGATCGTACGTGTGATCGCGTCGCGTGCGTCGTCATAATCCCACTCGGGGAGGCCATCCAGCGCGTCGGCGCGCTCGGCCTCGCTGAGTTGTTCGATCCCGGCCATCGTCACGCTCCCGCTCGCCCGCGCCGCTTGCCCCGGGCCGAGCGCGAGCGGTATGGCGCGGACGATGAACGAGCAAGAGTCGATGGGCCCGGCGCCCTCCGCCGCGGCGATCGAGGCGCACGCGCGCGCGGTGATCGCGCGCTTGCCCGCGGCGTTCCGCGCGCATCTCGGCGACGTCGTGCTGCTGGTCGAGGAGGAAGCAGACGAGGAGACGCTCGCCGCGCTCGGGATCGAGCACCCGCTCGATCTCACCGGCGTGTACCACGGTCGCCCGATCGGCGAGAAAAGCGCGTTCGACTCCGCCGCGCTGCCCGATCGCATCCACCTTTATCGACAGGCCATCCTCGCCGAATGGTGCGAGACCGGCGAGCGGCTCGACGACCTCGTCGCGCATGTCACCATCCACGAGATCGGGCATCACTTCGGCCTGAGCGACGACGACATGCACGCGCTCGAAGACGCGGTGACGGATTGACGCTGCTGGCGGCGCGCGGGCTGACGGTGGCGCGTGGCGGTCGCGTCCTTGCCGAGGGTATCGACCTCGCGCTGGCGCGCGGCGACGCGGTGCTGGTGACCGGCGCGAACGGCGCCGGCAAATCGTCGCTGCTGCGCGTACTCGCCGGCCTGCTCGCGCCCGCCGCGGGGACGGTGGTGCGCGACGCCGGCGTGGCGTGGATGGGCGAGGCCGTCGCGCTCGACCCCGAGCGCGCGCTTGCCGACGCGCTGGGTTTCTGGGCGGTGCAGGACCGGGTCAGCGATCCCGCCACGCGCGTTCACGCGGCGTTGGGCGCGGTGGCGCTCGACGATCTCGCCGACGTGCCGGTACGGCTGCTCTCGACCGGGCAGCGCCGCCGCGCCGCGCTGGCGCGCGTGGTCGCGTCGAACGCCGAGGTGTGGCTGCTCGACGAGCCGGCGAGCGGGCTCGATGCCGCGGCGGTGGCGCGGCTCGAGCTGCTGGTGGCGGGGCATCGCGCCAGCGGCGGCGCGGCGGTGGTGACGACGCACCAGCCGCTGGCGCTACCCGACAACACCGAGCTCAGCCTGTGAGCGCGCTGGTCTGGCGCGACGTGCGCCGCTTCTACGCAGGCGGCGGCGCCACCCTGCTGGTCGCCTTCTTCCTGCTGGTGGCGACGCTGTTCCCCTTTGCGATCGGGCCCGATGCGATGCTGCTCGCGCGCGTCGGCGGCGGGGTGATCTGGGCGGCAGCGCTGCTCGCCGCGCTGCTGCCGGTCGAGCGGCTGGTCGCTCCCGACCTCGAGACGGGCGTGATCGACCAGCTCGTGGCGCGCGGGCAGCCGGCCGCGATGATCGCTGCGGCGAAAACGCTCGCGCACTGGCTTGCCTTCGCGCCGCCGCTGCTGCTCGCGTCCGTGGTGGCGGCGGCGCTGTTCGACCTGTCCGCGGCGCAGCTCGCGCGCGTGTTGGCGGGACTGGCGCTGGGAACGCCGGGGCTGGCGGCACTGGCGGTGGCGACCGCCGCGCTCACCGCGGGCGTGCGCGGTGCCGGTGCGGTGGCGGGGTTGGTGATGCTGCCGCTGGCGGTGCCGCTGCTGATCTTCGGCGCGGGGGCGCTGGCCGGGGAAAGCGGGGGGCTTCAGCTGCTCGCCGCGACCAGCCTGGTGCTGCTGGTCGGCGGTCCGGTCGCGGCGGGAGCGGCGATCCGGGCGGGCGTGGAGTGAGCGGTGCGCGCGCCCTCGTCGGTCTCGATGGCGGCGGCGTGCTGGAACGAGGGGGGAGTGGCGGGCGTCGCGCACGTCCGGAGAGCTGCGGCTCTGCCATGTCGCGCTCGACCCGGTAGGTATCGCGCCGCGAGCGCCACAGCGGTGGCGTCCGCGGGTCGCTGGATCCGGCCAAGCCCGTGCTGACGGTGCGGATGGTCGAGACCGCGACCGTGCCGCGGGTGACGCAAATCCCCATTCTGAGCCTCTGTCCCGCAGCGGCGGGGGCTTGATCCACGTTGGTACGGGCGTAAGGGCGAGGCCATCGCGCGCTCCCGCGCGACTCGGAGAAACGCGCCACGATGCCCCGATCTAGTCCCTTGTCCGACGACGGAGACAGTCGAAGCTTCCGCTTCGCCGTCACCGCACGTCAGCGCACGGGTCCGTCGGTGGCTCGCGAGGTCGGCACGCGCTGACCTGAGCCGACCGCCAGCGGATCCGTCGCCGGAATTCCAATGGAGGTCGCCATGACCCAGAACGATTCGCGCCTGGCCTTGCGCGCGCTCGATCCACGCCTGTCCGCCCAGCACGGGCCCAACCAACAGCGGCGCGAGCGCCGCGCGGCGGCCCGCGCGCGAGCCGTCCGCGTCGCGCTCAGCGCCGCACCGCTGCACCGCGCGCGGCTGCTGCGCGCGATCGTGACGGGTGGCGCGCGCGTCGGCCATCACGCCGCCACCCGCCGCGTCGCCTGAGGCGCTCCCGTCATGGTGCTCCTCCCGCTCCGCCGTGCCGCGACGCCGCCGGGGGCGCGTCGGATCGCGTTCGGCTGGCCCGATCTCGCGCTGTTTGCGCTGCTCGCCGGCCTCGGTGCCGCGCTCGCCGCCGGCGCGCATGACGCGGTCGAGCCGCTGCGCCGGCTCCAGCTCGAGCCGATCACGCTCGATCCGCGCGCACTGCCCTATTACGCGCTGCTCACCACGCTGCGGCTGTTCGCCGCGCTTGCCGCCTCGCTCGTGTTCAGCGTGGTGGTCGCCACCGCCGCGGCCAAGAGTCGCCGTGCCGAGCTGGTGATCGTTCCCGCGCTCGATATCCTCCAGTCGGTGCCGGTGCTGGGCTTCCTCACCTTCACCGTCACCGCCTTCATGGGGCTGTTCCCGGGCAGCCGGCTGGGGGTGGAGTGCGCCGCCATCTTCGCGATCTTCACCAGCCAGGCCTGGAACATCGCGCTGAGCCTCTACCAGTCGCTGCGCCAGGTGCCCGACGACCTCGCCGAGGTGGCGCGCGGCTTCGGTCTGTCGCCGCTGCGGCGGCTGCTGCGGGTGGAGCTGCCCTTCGCCGCGCCGGGGCTGGTGTGGAACGCGATGCTGTCGATGTCGGGCGGCTGGTTCTTCGTGGTCGCCTCGGAGGCGATCAGCGTCGGGCGGACCCAGGTGATGTTGCCCGGCGTCGGCTCGTGGCTGGGCGTCGCGATCGAGCGCCGCGATCTCGGCGCGGTGGCGCTCGCGGTCGCGACGATGGCGGCGGTGATCCTGCTCTACGACCAGCTCGTGTTCCGGCCCGCGATCGCCTGGGCGGATCGCTTCCGGGTCGAGCAGACCGCCAGCGTCGCGCCGCCGCGCTCCTGGCTGTTCGACGTGCTGCGGCGCGCGCGGCTGCTCCCCACGCTGGTGGCGCCGTGGCGCGCGCTGGCGAGCGCGGTGCTGCTGCTCGATCCCGCCCCGCGCGGCCATGCGCCGGTGCGCGTGTTCGGCCGACGCGACGCGGACCAGGCACGCGCCGCGCGCGCGCAGCGCTGGTGGCAGGTCGCGGTGGCGCTCGCCGCGGCGGGCGCGGCGCTGCTGGCGGCGCGCTATCTCGCCGCGCGGCTGTCGCTCGGCGACGCGCTGCTGGTGGCGCGGCTGGCGTTCTACACCTTGGTGCGCGTCGCGGTGCTGATCGTCGTCGCCAGCCTGATCTGGGTGCCGATCGGCGTGTGGATCGGGCTCAACCCGCGCTGGACCGCGCGCGCGCAGCCGATCGCGCAATTCCTCGCGGCCTTCCCCGCCAACGTGCTGTTTCCGGTCGCGGTGGTGCTGATCGTGCGCTGGCACGCCGATCCGGATATCTGGCTCACCCCGCTCATCGGGCTGGGTACGCAATGGTACATCCTGTTCAACGTCATCGCGGGTGCCAGCGCGATCCCGAGCGACCTGCGCGAGGCGGCGCGGCTGTTCGGGCTCGGCGGCTGGGCGTGGTGGCGGCGGCTGATCCTGCCCGCGATCTTCCCTTATTACGTCACCGGCGCGCTGACCGCGAGCGGGGGCTCGTGGAACGCCAGCATCGTCGCCGAGGCGGTGAGCTGGGGCAGCACCCGGCTGACCGCGGCGGGGCTGGGGAGCTATATCGCCGAGGCCACTGCGGCGGGCGACGAGGCGCGTGTGCTGCTCGGCATCCTGGTGATGGCCGCGCTGGTGATCGCGATCAACCGGGCGCTGTTCCGCCCGCTCTACCGGCTGGCCGAGCGCCGGCTGCGGCTGTCGTGAAGGACGCGGGCATGACGCATTCTCATCTTCCCCTCGTCACCGTCGAGGCGCTGAGCCACCGCTACGGCGGCAGCGACGGGCCGCCGATCCTCGACGATGTCGCGCTCACCGTGCACGAGCGCGAGGTGGTGGCGCTGCTCGGCCGCTCGGGTTCGGGCAAGTCGACGCTGCTGCGCTCGATCGCCGGCCTGGTCACGCCCGACGCCGGGACGCTGCGCTTCACGCCCGGCGCGGACGGACGCGCGCGCTCGGTGGCGATGGTGTTCCAGTCGTTCGCGCTGATGCCGTGGCTCACCGTGTTGCAGAATGTCGAGCTCGGGCTTGAGGCCAAGAAGGTGCCCGCCGCCGAGCGACGCCACCGCGCGCTCGCCGCGATCGACCTGATCGGGCTCGACGGGTTCGAGAACGCCTTTCCGCGCGAACTGTCGGGCGGCATGCGCCAGCGCGTCGGACTGGCGCGTGCGCTCGTCGTGGAGCCGTCGCTGCTGCTGATGGACGAGCCTTTCTCCGCGCTCGACGTGCTCACCGCCGAGACGCTGCGCAGCGACCTGATCGAATGGTGGGGCGACGGGCGGCTCGGCATCGCAGCGATGCTGATCGTCACGCACAATATCGAGGAAGCGGTGCTGATGAGCGACCGCGTGCTGGTGCTCTCCTCCAACCCCGGCCGGATCGTCGCCGAGTTTCGCATCGATCTGCCGCAGCCACGTGACCGGCTCGATCCCGCCTTCCGCGACCTGGTGGAGCAGATCTATGCGCGCATGACGCAGCGCGCCGCACCCGCGACGGAGGCGGCGCAGGCCGCCGTGCCGGTGCACGCGCTCGCGCCGGTGTCGGTCACCGCGCTCGCGGGGCTGATCGAGGAGGTGGAGGCGGCGCCCTTCGCCGGGCGCGCACCGCTCGCGGCGCTGGGCGACACGCTCCAGCTCGAGGTCGACGAGCTGTTCCCGATCGTCGAAACGTTGCAGCAGCTCGGCTTCGTGGCGCTGGGCGAGGGCGAGGTGGTGCTGAGCGCGGCGGGCGCGGCATTCGCGCAGGAGGACATCGACCAGCGCAAGGCGATGTTCCGCACCGCGCTGCTGCGTCATGTGCCGCTCGCGGGCGCGATCCGGTCCGCGCTGGATGAGCGCGCCGGACACCAGGCGCCCGCGCGGCTGTTTCGCGACGGGCTGGAGGACGTGCTGTCCCCTGATTTCGCGGATGCGACGCTGCGCGCGGTCACAGAATGGGGCCGCTACGCCGAGCTCTTCGCCTATGACGAGGCCGGCGACCTGTTCACGCTCGACGATCCCGGGTGATCCGTTCGGCGTGGCGCAAAGTCGCGCTTGGCCGGCGGCAAGATAAGCCACGGCGCGCGCGCGCCGTGGCCGACCCGCGCCTTCCTATGAAACGCTGACGTGCCGCGCCGCGCGTCAGGGGAACGATCGCGCCGCGGCCTCACCGAGGAGACCGATGATGCCGCAAGACGCCGCCCGCCTGTCCGCCGCCGCGCTCGCCGCCGCGCTGGCGACGGCGCCTGCGGTCGCGCAGCAGCGGCCGGACGCGCCGACCGAGGCGAGCGCCGAGGTGGTGGTGACCGGCACGCGCGATCCGACGATCACCGCGCAGCAGAGCGCCAGTCCGATCACGATCGTGTCCGATGCCGAGCTGCGCGCGACGGGGCAGCCTGACCTGCGCGACGCGCTGGTCCAGCTGGTGCCCTCGCTGTCGCGCCCGCTCCACGGGCTCGATCAGGCCTCGCTGATCGATGCGATCAGCCTGCGCGGGCTTACCGCCGACCAGACGCTGGTGCTGGTCAATGGCAAGCGCCGCCATCCTACCGCCGCGGTCAACCTCGACCCCGGCCCGCAGCAGGGCACCGCGCCGGTCGACCTCGACCTGCTGCCCGCCCCGGCGATCGCGCGGGTCGAGGTGCTGGAGGACGGCGCGGCGGCTCAATATGGCTCGGACGCGATCGCGGGCGTGATCAATCTCATCCTGCGCGAGGACGTTGCCGCGACGGCGAGCGTGCTGGCGGGCGCGACCTATGCCGGCGGCGGCTTTTCCACCACCGCCTCGGCAGGCGCCGGCGTGGGGCTCGGCGGGCGCGGCCACGCGCGCTGGAGCGCCGAGCTGGTCCACCGTGACCGCACCGACCGCGAGGGGCGCGACACGCGCACCGGGCTGTACGACAATCCCGCGATCGGGTCCCCGCGCACCACCCGCGCCGCGCTCGCGCTCGAGGTGGCCTACCGGCTCGGCGCGGTGGAGCTGTACGGCGATGCCAGCTACGCGCGCCGCGACGCCGGTCGGTTCGCCTTCCGCCGCCTCGGTCAGGTGCTCCCGGCGATCTACCCGAAGGGCTTCCAGCCCGAGGAGACGATCGCGGAAAAGGACGCCGCCGCGACGCTGGGGCTGCGCGGCGACGACCTGCTTGGCTGGCACTGGGATCTCAGCACCACCTACGGCGGCGACCGAATGGCGCTCGGGCTGCGGGATACCCGCCAACACCGGTCTCTATGCCGCCACCGGTGCGACCCCGACGGCGGTGGCGATCGGGCGCTACCGGCTGACGCAATGGACCAGCGTGCTCGACGTGCGCCGGCCGATCGCGCTGCCGCTGCTCGCCGCACCGCTCCACCTCGCGCTGGGTGCGGAATATCGCCGCGAGCGCTACGCGATCGATCCGGGCGAGCCGGCCGCTTATGTGCTCGGCGGCACGCAGGGCTACCAGGGACTCTCGCCCGACGATCGCACCGCCGCGACGCGCGGTGTCGCGGCGGGCTATGCCGATGTCACGGCGCCGCTCGCGAAACACTGGCGGGTCGACGTCGCCGGGCGCTACGAACATTATGACGATGCCGGCGCGACGCTGACCGGCAGGCTGGCGACGCGGCTGGCGCTCTCCGACGCGGTCGCGCTGCGGGCCAGTGCGGGCACCGGCTTCCGTGCGCCGACGCTGGCGCAGACCCATTTCAGCAGCATCGTCGTCTCGCCCAGCTATGCCAACGCGCAGGTGGCGGTGACCGCGCCCGCCGCGCGCGCGCTCGGGGCCGCACCGCTGCGCCCGGAGCATTCGACGCATTATGCCGCGGGAACGGTGGTGCACGTGCGCGATGCGCTCGACCTCACGCTCGACGCCTATCAGATCACGCTGCGCGACCGGATCGTCGCGGGCGGGGCGTATAACGGCCGCGCCGCGCTCGACGCGCTCGCGCTGCAAGGCGTCACGCTTCCCACCGGGCTGACGCCGGAGAGCACCGCGGTGCAATATTACGCCAACGGGGTGCGGACGCGCACGCGCGGGCTGGATCTGACGCTGCGCCACCGTGCCCGGCTGTCAGGCGGTGCGACGCTCGACAGGGACGTGGCGGCGAGCGTCGGACGGACCGCGTTGCTCCGGGTCGACTGCGACCGCAACGGCCGCGCGCTGCTCAACGCGCAGGGGATCGGCTATCTCACCACCGCCTACCCGGCCTCGAAGATCGTCGCTGGCGCCACCCTGACGGCGCCGCGCTGGACCGTCGCGCTGCACGAACTCCGCTACGGCGCCACCCGATCGCAGCTGACCTATTACGCCGGGCCCGACGCCTTCTCGACCGAGCGGTTCCGCGACTTCGTCGGCGCCCCGCGCTGGGTAACCAACGTCGAGGTCGGCTATCAACTCGCGCCCCGGCTTCGTGCGGCGGCGGGGGCCAGTAACCTGTTCGACGCCTATCCATCGCGGATACCGGCGGAGAATTCATATATTGGCGCGATGCGCTACGACCTGACCGGCCAGCAGCTCGGCCAGGACGGCGGCTTCTATTATCTCCGTCTCCGGCTGGGCGCATGAGCCGCGCGCCGCGGCCCCGCGCCGGCCCTTATTTCAGCAGCGCGTCGAGCGCCTTGGCGTAGATCAGTGCGAGCTTGCCCTGGCCACCGGCCCCGCCGGGCGCGCCATCGGTGGGGTGAAGCCCGTCCTTGTAGAGCGTCTTGTCGAGCGGGGCCGCGTCCGGCCCCATCACCGGATCGGCGGCGAAGTCGATCACCGCGTCGATCTCGTGGCCGACCGCCGCGCGGATCTCGGCGTTGACGATTTGGCGACGCTCGGCGTGGAGCGCGGTGTAGCGCGGCTGCTCGGGGATGTTGATCGGCAGCAACGTGCCCACCGCGACCTTGATGCCCGCCGCCTTGAACCGCGCGGTATAGCGCCACAGTTGCTCAAGCCAGGCACGCGCGCCGCTGGCGCCCTGAAGGTCGTTGGCGCCGATCAGCACGGTGAGCACGCGCGGATGGAGCGCGAGATCGGCGTCGGCGCGCGCCTCGAGATCGTTGACGCCCGAGCCGCCTACCGCCTTGCCGTGGAAGGTCACCTTGGGGTGCGACGCGGCATAGATGCCGGTGTGGTTGCCGCCCCAGAAGACCGAGATCGAGTCACCCTCGGAGACGACGCCGTTGCCCACCGGCGTGGTGGCAGCCGGCGCCGGATCGGGAGCGGGGCTGGGGCTGGGAGCGGAGCTCGGGCTGGGCGTCGGCTCGGGAGCGGCCGCAGGAGCAGGCGCGGGCGCGACCGCCGCGGGAGCGGCTGCGACCGGGGCGACGACCGGTGCCGCGACCGGCACCTCGACCGACACCGCTGCGGCCGGCGCCGCGACGATCGCCGGCGCCGCCACCACGGCGACGGGGGCGGGCAGCGATGCCGCCGCGGCGCTCCCGCCGCCACCGCCGCACGCGGACAGCAACGCGAGCGCGAGCACCGGGGCGATCGGGTGCGAGAGCGACGTCGACCGGGCGGAGGCGCGGCGGGTCGGCGGGGTCGTCATGGCAGCCTTCTCCTGTGCCGCGGCGCGGCAAGGGTTGGTTACCGCGGCGTGGTTGACGAAGGGTAAACATTGCCAACCCGGCGCAGGGCGGCGACTGTCCAAAACTGGAGCAGATGGCCCGTTAAAGCAAATGTAAGCTGCGTCGTGCCAGGGCTCGCCCGGTGGTATCAACCGCTCACCCGCCGTGTCGAGCCGCCAGCGACTCCATCGCGTGACCGGGTGACTGGATCGAGCGGGGGCGACGACTTGGCGAGACATGGCGACGCGTCGTCCGCGTCGGTGGGACATATCGCGCCGCTCGATGGCATTCGCGCACTCGCAGTGGTGACCGTCATGCTGTCGCATGCCGGACTCGAGCGAGTCGTTCCCGGCGGGCTCGGCGTCTCCGCCTTTTTCTTCCTCTCGGGTTATCTCATCACCACGCTGATGCGGGTGGAGCAGGCGCGCACCATGGCGGTGAGCCTGCGGGGCTTCTACGCGCGGCGCGTGCTGCGGATCGTGCCGCCGATGTGGCTCACCCTGGGGTTGGCGCTGCTGCTGGTGCTCGCCGGCGTGTTGCCCGCGACCGGTGGTGACGGGCTCGACGCGCGCGCGCTGGCGGCGCAGTTCCTGTTCTTCAACAATTATACCGACACCTTCGGCCTGAGCGGCGGCGTGCCCGGCATGCCGGTCTGGTCGCTCGCGGTGGAGGAACATTATTACCTCGCCTTCCCGCTGCTGTACGTCGCGGTGCTGCGGCGATTGCCCGGGCCGCACGCGGCACGGCTGTGCCTCGGACTGTGTGTCCTCGTGGTGGTGGTGCGCGGCGCACACGCGCTGACGGGCGCGCCGCTCGACGCTCTCTATTACTGGTCGCACACGCGGATCGACAGCATCCTCGCGGGATCGTGCCTTGCGCTGTATCGCAATCCCGTGCTCGACGGCGCCGCGGCATGGCGTCCACGCCCGCGCGAGGTGGCGCTGGCGGTGCTGCTGCTGCTGGGCACGCTGCTGATCCGCGATGAGCTGTTCCGGCAGACGGTGCGTTACTCGTTCCAGTCGCTCGCCTTTTTCGTGCTGTTCGCGGCGGTGCTGCAATCGCGCGGGCGGGTGGTGCGCTGGCTGTCGTGCGCGCCGATGAAGCTTGTGGGCGATTATTCCTACAGCCTGTACCTGTCGCACCTGCTGCTGCTGACGCTGGTGATGGCGCTGACCGGCATTGCCAGCCGCGGCGCGGCGGCGGTGATCGCGTACCCGCTCGCGTTCGTCTACGCCGCGGCGATGTACCGCTGGGTCGATCAACCGCTGGCGCGCGTGCGGCGCGCGCTGCACCAGGGGGGTTATCGGCTGCGTCCGATGGCGGCGCGCACCGTGGTGGTTTAACGTCGCGTCGGCGCCACCTTGGGTAACGGCGCGCCGCCGCGGCTCGCGCGTCGGCGAGCACGACCTATGCTGGAAGCAGCACGCGCTGGCATCGAGGGGCCCGGCGCGCGCGATAGCTACCGAGGCATGCGCATGTCGGAACCCTTCTCTGCGTTCCTCCAACTGCGGTGCAGCCGCGCGGCGCTGACGCGATGGCTCGATGCGGCGCCGACCTATGCCAGCCGATGGCGCGACTGGCGCGACATCGGCGGGCGATGGTCGCTCCGCGACGGCGAGTCGCTCGATCACGCGACCGACGCGACACTGGTCGGGCTGGTGCACGACGCCGACGCGCTGATCGGCCGCTTCGCCGACAATCGCGCCTTCGTCCGCCGATTGCTGTGGCATCCCTGCGGTATGACCGAGTTCCAGCTGGCGAGCTTCGATAGCGACGAGACCTTCGTGGCCGGCTGCGTCGAATATAGCGAGTCGCTGGTCGATATCTTGGCGTTCCACGCGATCGTGCGTGGCGCTGCGGATCATCTCGGCCAGTCCGGCAGCGGCGCCGCGTTGGTCCATAACTTTGTCTGGGGTATGTTCCACGAGGCGCCGACAGCGGGAGCGGCGCGACTGACCCCCGCCGACCCGAACTATCTCGTCCCCGCGCCGGAGCGGGAAGCGATCGTGGCGCTGTTCCAGCCGATCGTCGACGCATTGCTTGAACAACGGGTGCCGGATGGATTCACGACGCTCGTCGCACCCGGCCTGCTGGCCGCCTGATGCGCGCGGGCACGCTGGCGCGGCGTGCTAGCCTTCTCACTTCGCCTTCTTGCCCGCGCTGGCCGGCACCGTCACCTTCACCACGTCGTCGGGCGCGTCGTGGAGCTTGAGGTACAGCGCCCCCGCGACCGGGTGCGGGACGGCGAGCTCGCCGCCGACGAAGCCGAGCGGCACGGTCTCCGCCTTCTGGAACGCGGCGTCGCCCGCCACCGCCGCGATCAGGAACAGCTCCTGCCCGCGCAGCGTGCAGGTCGCGCCGTCGCACGCCAGCTCGGTGAGCTCGGGCAACCGCACCACGCGCGCGAGCGGTTGCCAGTCGCCGACCAGCTCCCCTTGAACCAGCCGCAGCTTGAGCGCACCGGTCGCGGCTGCGCCGAGCGCCTCGCGCGGCGAGAAGCTGGCCACCGCGACGTCGCTGCCGATCAGCTGGAGCTTGCCGCTCGCGACGCTGAGCTTGGCGCTGGCGCTGTCGTCCGCGGTGGCGATCTCGATCAGATCGCCCGCGCTCAGCCGCGTGTTGACCGCGCGCGCGGAAAAGGTGAGCGTCGCCTCGGGGGCGAGCGCGAACGCGGGCAGCTCTAGCGCCAGCCGATTGGGTGTCGTTGGCGACGCCACGCTGCGGCTGACGAGTTCGAGCCGCGGCCGCGGCGGGGTGATGGTCGCGCGCACCGTCGTGGTGCGGCCGTCCTTGAGCGTCACCTTGGCGTCGCTCGTGCCGGTCGACACCGTCTCGGTATTGGCCAGCGTGGTGAGCGCGAGCCGGTCGCTGCCGCTGATGTCGCGCGACAGTGCGCCTGCGGTGAAGGTCAGCCCCGCCACCTCCAGGGAGGCGACCTGGTCGAGCCGCGCGCCGACCAGCCGACCTTCCTTGTCGCCGGTGTAGAGCGTGAATCCCTCGAGCCGGCTCGCCTCGCTCTGCCCCTTGAGCGTCAGCTGCGCCGGTGCGGTGGCGCCATAATGCGAGATCAGCAGGGTGAGATCGCCGGGGCGGGTGCGCTGGAGCGGCAGCGTGGCGGTGAGCTCGTCCGGCGCGCTCGCCTTCCACGTCACCGGCTTGACCGTGCCCGAACGATCGCGCAGCGCGACCTGCTCGACGCATGCGGCCGCGCCGCCCTGCAGCGTCAGCGGTGCGTCGCGGCCGACCACCACCGTCTCGTCGGGCTTGGGCTGCCACGCGGCGGCAGCGCCGTTCTGGAGCGGGAAGCGCGGGCCGGTGAACGTGTCGAAGCCCCAGCGACCGGTCAGCGTCGCCTCGCCTATCGCGCCGGCGCCGACCTTCTGCGCCTCCGGCCCGACCACCAGCCCGCCGCGCTCGGCGTCGGCGGTGAGCGGCAGCTCCACCGTCTTGCCGTCCGCCAGCGCCAGCCGCAGCGTCAGCGCGCGCGCGTAATCGGTCGCGAACACCAGCGGTGCGTCCTCCAGCGGCAGCACCAGCCCAGGCCGGGCGAGGCACACCGCGTCCTTGAGCGCGGCGCGCAGCGGCGGCGGTGCGGACGATCCGATCGGCGGCAGCGGCGCGACCAGGACCGACTTGGGGTTCTGGAATGACGGCGGCGTGTTGAGCTGGAGCCGCAGCCGCTCGTTCTGCCCCACCGCCAGCGCGGGCGAATATTGATAGTCGGCGCTGCGGAACACGCCGAACAGCCGGGCGAAGTCGCGCGCCAGCGAGATATAGGGGCTGAACTCGCCCGCGCCGCCCTCCTTAGTGGCGGCGAGACTGTAGGCGAACTGCGTGGTGGTGCCGCCGATCACGTCGATCAGCGAGGCCGCGCCGCCGCCGGTCTGGAGCACCATGCCGTCGCGGTTCTGCGTCAGGCACGAGGCCTGGAGCGCGCGGCTGCGCGCGAGGCAGTCGGCGTTGAGCTTGATCCCGAGCGAGCCGGCGAGCGCGGTGGAGACGGGGACGAGCCGCTCGGGCGCGCTCTCCTCGACGCGCGCGACGCCGTTGACGAAGGTCTCCAGCCGGGCGCGGTCGAGCGAGGCCTGGTAGAGGTCCTGCGCGGCGCGGACGAACACGCCGGGGCGGCCGCGCACCGCCTTGACCAAAGCGTTGTAACCGCCGCCGGTCTCGGGCGCCATCAGCGCGATCGCCTGCTGCGCGCCCTCGGGCACCTTGACGCGGAGCGTGGCCTTCTTGGGGTTCCACGTCTCGGCCTCGTAGAACCAGTTCTTGGGCGGCGGGTTGGTCGCGCCGCGCAGGAAGACGAGGACGAGCAGGTAGCGCGCCGCCTGGTCGGCGGGGAGGTCGGCCTTGAGCTCGAGCTGGTCGCCGACGCGCAAGCTCGGCACCTGTCCGATCGGCAGCGTCACCTTGTCGCGCGTCACCGCCATGGTCAGCGCCGGGCCGGCGAGATCGAAGCTGTTGCCCTGCGCGCTCGCCGCAACGGCCGAGAACAGGAGCGACGAGAGCGCCAGCAGCGCCAGCAAGCGTTGGAGAAGAAGCCGCATCACCCCTCGCTATAGCCCAGCCGCGCGCGCCGGCGCCACCGCCGCCGTGGGTGGCGCGCGATCTGGGCGAGGATGCGGCGGCGGGATGGGGATGATGGGGCGAGCGGGCGCGGGCAGCCTCGAATGTTGAGTGAGGTTGGAGCGAATGTTGCGAATGTTGAGTCGCTGGCGGGGTTGCGCGCAGGTGCGGGGCGAGGGCGGCAGGGACGGCACGACGCGAGTGTGCCGGAAGCGGGCGACGTAGGACAGGGCGTGGGTGCACGGTCGGGGTGAGCTAGTGTCTCGCCGTAATGAGCCAGCGTGGCGTCATAGTTATGGTGAGAGATCGCGGCCAGGGCGTTGATTACGGGATAGTTCCAGTGGTGCTACGCATAATCAATCACTTGTTTGAGTCTGTTAGACTTACGTATAATAATTAAGATAGCTACCAGAACGCCGGTGTCTGTGCCGGTATTTGGAGTATTGGTCAAACGGAAGATCGGCCTGTGCATCTTGGTGGCGGCCTCGATCGCGAGTGCATCCGCGTCCGCGGCGAAGGTCTCGATGACGTTCAAGAACCTGGGTGATAAGAAGATTTCGGTGAGCAAGACGAGTCTTTGTGGGAAGCTATTACCTGCCCCCACTGATATCAACCCGGGGGACACTTCGGTGCAATCTAGCACAGATTGCGGTGGCACGGTTTCGTCCGCCTACGTCGATTACAAGAATGGAGCTGACGTCTGCCGTTTCGTGATAAGCACGATATACACCAATCCGAATTCGATCACGGGCGCCGCTGGCTATTGGACAGGAGCGGCGAACGCGACCGCCAACTCAGGTTCACCTACCTGCAAAGTCGAATCCAGAGATACGTCGACCACTGCCACCGACGGCGACTTCGGCGCAGTTTTTTCGATGAAGTGACCGCACGCAACAGCGAACGGAGGTAACAATGCAAATTTCAGCAACACTCAGCAGCACCGCTTACGCGATCTCGTCGTCGCCGGCGCTCGTTCCGGCACGTCAGACTGGCGAGCGAAAGGCCAATGATGCGTCCGCGGCTCCGGCATCAGCGACGCCGACCGATAAGGAGAGCTTCACCGACACGGGCAATCGCGCGCGCCAGCTGCTCGACGCCAAATACGCCGACGCGGCAAAGGCCGGTACGCGCATCAAGTACGACATGGCGGAGCAGGGCGTTCGCGCCGATTACTCTTCCTTCTCCGATCAGGAGGTCGCTGCCATCGCGCTCAACCGCGATGGGCGCTTCAACGCGGACGAGAGCGGCTGGGCCCGTGCCGAGCTCGGCGGGCGTGTGGCAGTCGCTCTCCAACCGCTCGACGACGCCGTCATGCACGGTCACGATCGTCGCGGTCATGCGCTGGCGATCAACCTGTTGTACAATGGCATGACTCAGGAGGTACGCGCCGCGCTTCACTGGGACGAGGCGATGATGGTCTCTAACAACGAGATGCTGACGCGCGATACGAGAGATCATGGTGCGATCGATCGCCAATCTGTGCTGCAGCTAGTGCTGAACACACGCTCGCATGGCCGACCGCTGGGAGTTGAGTTCCTCGACAAGGGCGAAAACTTCAACTTTGACTGGTCGCCCTTGTTCTACACGCCGTCCACCTTCGCGAGGAAGGACGCGGCACCCGCCGAGGAGTCGATCAGCGCCGCGTCGAAGCACTGAGCCGCGCGCCGCGGCGGGCGCGTGCCCGTCGCGGCGTTTCGGCAAGCAAGCAGGATGGACCTCGGGGCTCCACCGCGACAGCCGCTTAGGTCGCGCACCCTTCGATGAAGCAACGATGTCCACCAGCGAACGGAGGTGACAATGCAAATTTTGGCAACACTCAGCAGCACCGCTTACGCGATCTCGTCGTCGCCGGCGCTCGTTCCGGCACGTCAGACTGGCGAGCGAAAGGCCAATGATGCGTCCGCGGCTCCGGCATCAGCGACGCCGACCGATAAGGAGAGCTTCACCGACACGGGCAATCGCGCGCGCCAGCTGCTCGACGCCAAATACGCCGAGGCGCGCAAGGCCGGCACGCGCATCAAGTACGACATGTCGGAGCAGGGCGTCCGCGCCGATTACTCTTCCTTCTCCGATCAGGAACTCGCCTCTATCGCGTTGAATCGCAATCACCAGTTCACCGAGGACGAGAGCGGTTGGGCTAGGGGTGAGTTCAACCAGCGTGAACGCGTCGCCCTGGAGCCTTTTCGCGACGCCGTAATGCATCGCTTCGATCGTCGCGGCATGGTCGTGGCGGTCAACATGCTGTACAACAGCGCGACCTCCGAGGTGCGCGAGGCACTCCGCTGGGACGAAGCGATGATGGCCTCGGGCGCCGAAATGTTGGCGCGCGACACGAAGGACTTCGGTCCGATCGACCGTCAGTCGGTAGCGCAGCTCGTGCTCGGTACGCGTTCCTCCGGCCGTCCGCTGGGGATCGACTTCCTCAACAAGGGCGAGAACTTCAACTTCGACTGGTCGCGATTGTTCTACACGCCGTCCCCCTTCGCGAAGAAGGACGCGGCACCCACCACGAGTCGACCGGCGCTGCCTCGAAGCGCTGAGCCTCGCGCCGCGGCGGGTGCGTGTCCGCCGCGGCGTTTTCGAGAAGTGAACGGGTCGCTATAGACACGTCGACTTGTTCAACGAGTGACGACGATCGCTCGTCGCGACCTCAGCGCACCCGCGTGAAATAGCGGACGAGCACGCCGCCGTCGGGGTGGTGCGGCGTGGCGCTGGCGACCTGCGTCTGCGCCACCGCCAGCGCCGAGCGGTGCGCGGGGTCGAGCAGGTCGGCGCGCTGGAGCGCCTCTTCCGCGACGCGGCGATTGCTCGCGCTGGCCTCGGGCGCGACTGCCGCGACCAACTCGCACAAAGTCGCGCCGCACCGCACCTGCGCGGGAACGCGTGGATCGAGATAGGGCACGGCGCGAGTCGCCGCCGCGATCGCGCGCTCGTTCTCCGTCGCCCAGCGCGCGTCGCGCGGCTCGGCGGCGAGCCGGCGGTGGAACGTCGCGGCGCTCGCCTCGGGCGGCAGCGCTTCGTCCTCAGCGAGCAGGTCGGCGAGTAGCGCGTCGCCTGGCGTGGAAGGGGAGGACGGCGCAATTGGCGCGGATGACGGCGAGGGCGTCGGCGGTACGATTAGAGGAACCGGCGTCGTCGAGCCGGCGCCCCTGACGACGCGGATCGGCGTGGTCTCCACGCGCGGCCCGCGGGATGATCCCACGCCCCACCAGACCGTGAACGCAAACGCCGCCGTCGACGCCGCCGCGATCAGCAGGTGATAGGTTCGCATCCGCCGTCCCCGACCGCGTCGATGCGCGGACCGCTCGATCGCACCCGAACCGCGCGTCACGGTCAAGCCGCCGCTGACCCACCCTGATCGTGAGCGCGACCTGCAACGTTAACCAAGCATCAACCAAATTCCGTCACTTCGTCGCCATTACGGGTCACACGATCGGGCGAGGGTGATGGCGGCTATCGGCGCGGTGACGGGGGCAGGTGCGGGCGCGACGGTGGACGTCGCGATCATCGGCGCCGGTCCGGCGGGGCTCACCGCCGCCTATCTGCTCACCAAGGCGGGCTATCGCGTCGCGGTGCTGGAGAAGGACCAGCGCTACGTCGGCGGGATCAGCCGCACCGTCGAGCATCAGGGCTTCCGCTTCGACATCGGCGGCCACCGCTTCTTCTCCAAGTCGAAGGATGTGGTCGATCTCTGGAACGAGATCCTGCCACACGACTTCATCGAGCGCCCGCGGATGAGCCGCATCTATTACGAGGGCAAGTTCTACAGCTACCCGCTGCGCGCGTTCGAGGCGCTGGGGCATCTCGGCCTCGTGCGCTCGGCGCTGTGCATGGCCAGCTTCGCCAAGGCGCGACTGCTGCCGCGGCGCCGCGTTCGCAGCTTCGAGGACTGGACCGTCAACGCCTTCGGCCACAGGCTCTACTCGATCTTCTTCCAGACCTATACCGAGAAGGTATGGGGCATGCCGTGCGACGAGATGAGCGCCGACTGGGCGGCGCAGCGGATCAAGGGGCTGTCGCTCGGCAAGGCGGTGATCGACGGGGTCAAGCGCTCGCTCGGGCTCAACAAGCGCCCTAACGACGGGATGCAGGCCAAGACGCTGCTCGAGAACTTCCGCTACCCGCGGCTCGGGCCGGGGATGATGTGGGAGGCGGCGCGCGACCGCGTCGTCGAGCGCGGCGGCCAGGTGCTGATGGGCCATTCGCTGCGCCAGCTCCACCACCACGCGCCGAGCGGGCGCTGGACGGTGAGCGCGGACACCGCGACCGGCATCGCGACGGTCCACGCCGCGCACGTGATCTCCTCAGCGCCGATGCGCGAGCTCGCCAGCCGGCTCCACCCGTTGCCCGCCGCGCTGCCCGAGGCGGCCAACCTCAAGTATCGCGACTTCCTCACCGTCGCGCTGATGATCCGCGCGCCCGAGCTGTTCCCGGACAATTGGATCTACATCCACGATCCCAAGGTGAAGGTCGGCCGCATCCAGAACTTCCGCTCCTGGTCGCCCGAGATGGTGCCCGATCCCGCGATCGCCTGCGTCGGCCTCGAATATTTCTGCTTCGAGGGCGACGGGCTGTGGACCTCGAGCGACGAGCAATTGGTCGCGCTCGCGACGCGCGAGATGGCGGCGCTGGGGCTGTGCGACCCGTCGCACGTCGTCGGCGGCACGGTGGTGCGGCAGGAGAAGGCCTATCCGGTCTACGACGAGGATTATGCGCAGAACGTCGACATGCTGCGGCGCGAGCTGGAAGGCCGCTATCCGACGCTCCACTGCGTCGGCCGCAACGGCATGCACCGCTACAACAACCAGGACCATGCGATGATGACCGCGATGCTGACGGTCCGCAACATCCAGGCCGGCGCACGCGTGTACGATACCTGGGCGGTCAACGAGGACGCCGAATATCACGAGAGCGGGCGCGAGGGCGAGGCTGCCGCGCTCGCCAGCCTGCGCCAGGTGCCCGGGCGGATCGGCGCGGACGAGCGCCGCGCGGCGTGACGCGATGAACCTTCGGCGGCATCCCGCCGCCCCGGTGCTCGCCGGCTGGCTGCTGACGTCGCTGCTGCTCTTGGCGGCGAGCTGGGACGCGATCCGCGTGCGGCTGTTCCTCGACGCCGATGACGCGATGCGGCTGCTCGAGGTGCGCGACTGGCTCGGCGGGCAGGGCTGGTTCGACGTCGCGCAGCATCGGCTCAACCGCGGCGACTTCCCGATGCACTGGTCGCGGCTGGTCGACCTGCCGCTGGCGGGCACGATGTTGGGGCTGCGTCCGCTGCTGGGCGCGGAGGGTGCCGAACGGGTGGCGCTGGTGCTGGTGCCGCTGCTCACGCTGCTGGCGGTCACGGCGCTCGCCGCCCGGCTGACCCGCCTCGTGGCGGGGCGCGCGCGCGCGCCCTATGCGGTGCTGCTGGTGGCGCTCGCTGCGCCGCTGCTCGCGCAGCTCCGCCCGCTGCGGATCGATCATCATGGCTGGCAGGTCGCCGCCGCGCTCGCCGCCGCCGCCGCTTTGTTGGCGCCACCGACGCGGCGCAGCGGCGCGATCGCCGGCGCCGCGCTGGCGGTGCTGCTGACGATCTCGTTCGAGGGGCTGCCGATCGCCGCCGCCACCGCGGGGATCGCCGCGCTCGGCTGGGCGTGGCGACCGGCACAAGGGGCAATGGTCGTGACGCTCGGCTGGACGCTGGCGATCGTGGCGAGTGCGCTCCACCTCGCCACGCGCGGGCCGCTCTGGGAGCAGCCGGCGTGCGACGCGATGGCGCCGGCCTGGCTGGCGGTGCTGTGGGTCGCCGCGGCGGGGCTGACGGTGGCGGTCGGGGCAGGGCGGTTGGTGGAGAGCGGCGCGTTCGTCTCACTCCCTTCGTCATCCCGGACTTGTTCCGGAATCCACGGTGCCTCATCTTCTCCGGCTTCGATGAGCGTGGACGGCGGGGCCCCGGAACACGTCCGGGGTGACGGGGAGGTCGGCGGCGTCGTGAAGACCTCGCCGTCTCCCGCCCGGGCTCCTGCGCACGCAGGAGCCCGGAGCCACCACGCGTACCGCTCGCCGCCCTGGGTTCCTGCGTTTGCAGGAACACCGGCTCAGTTCATCCTCCGCCTCCTCCTGCTCGCGCTCGCCGGTGCCGCCGTGGCGGTGACGCTGCGCGCGCTTGCTCCCGGCTGCCTCGCCGGGCCGTTCGCGACGCTGCCGCCGCTGGTGTATCGCCTCTGGTATCTCAGCGTGCTCGAAGGACGGCCGCTGTGGAATCAGCCGCCGACGGTCGCTGCCGCCGCGATCGGCCTGCCGCTCGCCGGGCTCGCCGGCACCGCGCTGGCGCTACGCCGCCTGCCGCCGCGCGCGCTGACCGGTGCGGCGCGCGAGCGCTGGTTGCTGTACCTGCTGCTGCTCGTCGCGGCGACCGCGATCGCGCTGTGGGTGAGCCGCGCCGCCGCCACCGCCAACGCGGTCGCGGTGCCGGGTGCCGCGATGCTGCTCGCCGCCTTGCTCACCCGTGCGCGGCGGATCGAGCGCGCGGTGCCGCGCACGCTCGCCACGCTTGGCGCGGTGCTGCTCGCCGCGCCCGGACAGATCGCCGCCGCCGCGCTGCTGCTCGCGCCCGCGCCGACCATCGCCAACGCGTCCGCCGCGCCCACCGCCGGGCGGAGCATCGACGTGCGCGCGCTCGCCGCGCTGCCGCGCGGGATCGTGTTCGCGCCGCTCGACGTCACCCCCGAGCTGCTGGTGAGCACGCGCCATCGCGCGGTCGCGGGCGGCTATCATCGCGGCGCGAACGCGATCGAGCAGGTGCTGCTCGGCTTCACCGCGCCCCCGCCGCGCGCGCGCGCCGTGATCCTCGCCAGCGGCGCGCACTATCTCGCCGCAGTGCCCGGGATGGCCGAGCTCGACGTCTATCGCGCCCGCGCGCCACAGGGTCTGTGGGCGCGGCTCGCGCGCGGCGAGCGCTTCGCCTGGCTGCGTCCGGTGCGCATGCGCGGCCCGGCGTTGGCCTGGCAGGTCGTGCGCGATCCCGCGCGCGCCCCCTTGCCCGCGAGGGCCGCGCGCCCCTAAGGCGCTCGCGATGCAGGCAGACCGGCTCCATTGGTGGCAGACGCGGTGGTTCGTGCTCGCGGCCATGGTGGCGGCGTGCATCCCGTTGCTTTGGCCCGACATTCCTCCGATCGTCGATCTGCCCGGTCATATGGGTCGGTATCGCGTCCAGCTCGATCGCGGCGCGCATCCGTGGCTGAACGACTGGTATCAGTTCCGCTGGTCGCTGATCGGCAATCTCGGCGTCGATCTGCTGATCGAGCCGCTCGCGCCGCTGATCGGGCTGGAAGCGGCGGTGAAGCTGATCATCCTCACCATCCCGGCGCTCACCGTCGGCGGGCTGTTGTGGATCGCGCGCGAGGTGCACGGCCGGATCCCGCCGACCGCGCTGTTCGCGCTGCCACTCGCTTATGGCTATCCGTTCCAGTTCGGGTTCGTGAACTTCGCGCTGTCGATGGCCTGGGCCTTGTGCCTGTTCGCCTTGTGGCTGCGGCTGGCGCGGCTCAGGCGCTTCCGGCTGCGCGCCGCCTTGTTCGTCCCGCTGTCCTGTATCCTCTGGGTGGGACATACGTTCGGCTGGGGCGTGCTGGGCGTGCTGGCCTTCTCGAGCGAGCTGATCCGCCAGCACGACCTGCGCAAGGATCGCCCGGGCGAGAGCGGCGTCGAGGGCCATTGGCTGCAGAGCTGGATCCGCGCCGGGCTCGGCTGCGTGCCGCTGGCGCTGCCGATGGTGCTGATGGTGGCGTGGCGCTCGGGCGCGGACGTCACGGGGCAGACCGCCGACTTCTTCTACTGGCGCACCAAGATCGCCTGGATCGTGATGGCGCTGCGCGACCGCTGGCTGTGGTTCGACATCGCCAGCATGGCGGTGGTGTATCTCGTCCTGTTCAAGGCGGTGCGCGATCCCCGGATGGGCTATTCGCGCCATCTCGGCCTGTCCGCGCTGTTCATGCTGCTGGTCTATATCCTGTTGCCGCGGATCGTCTTCGGCTCGGCCTATGCCGACATGCGGATGGCGCCGTTCATGATCGCGGTGGCGGTGATCGCGATCCGCCCCAGGCCCGGCGCCGACCTGCGCCATGCCGCCCTGCTCGCCGCCGCGGGGCTGAGCTTCTATGCGGTGCGGCTCGCCGCCACGACGATCAGCTTTGCCCGGTTCGACGCCGATTACGACACCGAGCTCGCCGCGCTGCCGCACGTGCCGGTGGGGGCGCGGCTGATCAGCTTCGTCGGTCATAATTGCGTCAATGCCTGGCGGATGTCGCGGCTGGAGCACCTCCCCGCGATCGCGCTGGAGCGGCGGCTGGCCTATACCGACGACCAATGGTCGATGGCGGGCGCGCAGCTGCTGACCGTGCGCTACGGCCAGGCCGGGCCGTATGCGCACGACCCGACGCAGATCGTCACCTCGATCAAATGCCCGCTCGAATGGTGGCGCCCGGTCAATTACGCGCTGGCGCGCTTCCCGCGTGACGCCTTCGATTATGTCTGGCTGATCCGTCCGCCGGCGTACAACCCGCGCTTCACCGCCGGGCTGGTGCCGGTGTGGCGCTCGCGCGCGAGCAACTCGGTGCTGTTCCGCGTCGACCATGACGCGCCCGCGATTGAGGCGAGCGACGAGGAGCTCGGCGTGCCCAAGTGGCTGATCGAGCGGATGCAGCGCCGCCGCGAGCGGCTCGAGCGGCTGCGCGAGCGGCAGGAGCGCGAGCAGGAGCGGCTCGAGCGGTTGCGGATCGAGCAGGAACGCTAGGGCGGATCGACCGCGGCGCCGTCCCGTCACCGTCTGGTTACGTAGAAGCACCTGTATCAACGTCATTTGTTCGTGCGGCGGATTGACGCCGCGCGTGGCATCGGCATCGTGGCGGGACCGGCGGTTCAACGAGGATAATCATGACCCTTCCCATCGATCGACGTGCGCTGCTCGCGGGAGCGACGCTCGGGGGCATGACGCTCGCCGGCGCAGGTGCCGCGGCACAGCAGCGTGTCACGACGGCCACGCCCGAGATCTACGAACTGCGCACCTATCATCTCGCCCGCGGCGCGATGAGGGACCGGCTCGATGCCTATCTGACCAATGCCTTCATCCCCGCGGCGCGGCGCGCGGGCTGCGGACCCGTCGGCGTGTTCACCGTGGCGATCGGTCCGGGGAGCCCGGTGGTCTACGTGCTCGTGCCCTACCCGTCGATCGCCGACGCGATCGCGCTGCCCGACCGGCTCGCCGCCGACGCGGGCTATACCGCGGCCGCCGCGGCCTTCACCAACGCGACCCCGGCGGACCCGCCGTTCGCCTCACTCGACGTCAAGCTGATGCGCGGCTTCCCGCATTTCGCCCATGTCGAGCTGCCCGCCGCGACCGCCGGCAACAAGCCGCGCATCTTCGAGCTGCGGACCTATTACAGCCACAGCGCCAAGGCGGGCGCGACCAAGATCGGCATGTTCGACACCGGCGGCGAGATCGAGATCTTCCGCCGCACCGGGCTGACCCCGGTGTTCTTCGCGCAGGATCTGACCGGCATCCGGCTGCCGAGCCTGACCTATATGCTGACCTTCCCCGATCTCGCCACGCGCGAGCGCAACTGGGGCGTCTTCGGCGCCGATCCGGCATGGCGCCGCCTGATCGCGACGCCGGGGCTGACCGACCCCGAGATCACCTCGGGCGCGGACAATCTGATCCTCGCGCCGACCTCTTACTCACAGATCTGAGCCCGCGCCCGGCGCGTCGCCGCGAGGCGGCGCGCGCGCGCTCAGCCGCGGCGGAACGGCGTCAGCTCGCCGAGGAATTCCTGCTCCTGCGCCACCGCGGCGCGCTCGCGCACGAGGAAGTCCGCGACCGCGCGGCGGAACGACGGGTCCGGGATGTAGTGCGCCGACCAGGTCCGCACCGGCGCATAGCCGCGCGCCAGTTTGTGCTCGCCCTGCGCGCCCGCCTCCACCGTGGCCAGCCCGCGCGCGATCGCGGCCTCGATCGCCTGATAGTAGCAGAGTTCGAAGTGGAGGAACGGCACCTCCTCGGTGCAGCCCCAGTAGCGGCCGTACAGCGCGTCTTCGCCGATCAGGTTGAGCGCGCCCGCGATCGGCACGCCGCCGCGTTCGGCCAGGATCAGCAGCACGCGCTCGCCCAGCGCCGCGCCGAGCAGCGGGAAGAAGGCGCGGGTGAGATAGGGACGGCCCCATTTGCGGCTGCCGGTGTCCTGATAGAAGCGCCAGAACGCATCCCATTCGCGCTGGCCGATCGCCGCGCCGCTGAGATGGCGGATCGTCAGTCCCTCCACCGCGGCGGCGCGCTCCTTGCGGATCGCCTTGCGCTTGCGGCTGGCGAGCGCGCCGAGGAAGTCGTCGAACGTGGCATAGCCCTCGTTGCGCCAATGGAACTGCGTGCCCTCGCGGATCAGCCAGCCGGCCTGCTCGAACAGCGCGATCTGCTCGGGCGCGACGAAGGTGGCGTGCGCGGAGGAGAGGTCGTGCCGGTCGGTCACCGCCTCCAGCGCGGCGATCAGCGCGGGCGCCGCGGCGGGGTCGCGCAGCAGCAGCCGCGCCCCCGGCACGGGGGTGAAGGGCACTGCCACCTGGAGCTTGGGATAATAATTGCCACCGGCGCGCTCCCACGCGTCGGCCCAGCCGTGGTCGAAGACATATTCGCCCTGGCTATGGCTCTTGGCATAAGCGGGCGCGATCGCGGCGGGCGCACCGTCGGGGCCGTCGACCACCACCGGGATCGGCTGCCAGCCGCTGCGCCCGCCGACGCTGCCCGACTCTTCGAGCGCGGCGAGGAAAGCGTGGCTGAGAAAGGGATTGGAGGTGCCGGCGCAGGCGTCCCACTGGTCGGCGGGGAGGGCGCCGACCCCCTCGGCGATTCGCGCGGTGAGCGAGGTCATCACGCGCCTAGGTAGGCGGAAGTGTGGAAGGGTTAAAGGTTCTGCGCCTTGCCCGGCCGGGTGACGGCTCCCTCTGGCAGGAGCCCGCTACTGTCACCCGGACGCTGACCCACCCCCGACCCTTCCTTGCAGAAAGGGGTGAGGTTACAGCGAGGCCGCGACCTCGACGATCGCGTCCACCTCCACCGCGGCGCCGAGCGGCAGCGCGGCCACGCCCACCGCCGAGCGCGCGTGCTTGCCCGTGTCGCCGAATAGCTGGACCATCAGCTCGCTGGCGCCGTTCGCCACCTTGGGCTGGTCGGTGAAATCGGGGGTCGAGTTGACGAACACGCCCAGCTTCACGACGCGCGTGACATGCTCCAGCGTGCCGAGATGCGCCTTGAGCTGCGCCACCAGCATCAGCGCGCAGCGCTGCGCCGCGTCCTGGCCCTGCTCCAGCGACACGTCATCGCCGAGCCGGCCGGTCACCACCGCGCCGTCCTTGAACGGCAGCTGGCCGGAGACGTGGAGGAACCCGCCGGCGGCGACGACAGGGACATAGGCGGCCACCGGGGCGGCGGCCTGGGGCAGCGTCAGGCCGAGTTCGGCGAGCGCGCGGTCGATACGATCGGTCATGCGCTTTCCCTGCCGCGCGCGACCCCACGCGGTCAAGTCGGGGCCGGTCAAGTCGGGGCCGTTCAAGTCGGGCCGGTCAGGTCTCTGCGAGAGCGACACGAGGCCGGTCGGGTCCGGATCGATGCCGCGTCCCGCCTGACGTCGCGCCGGATGGCAATCCGAATATTTCCCGCGGCCCGCCGCGGCCGGCGCGCCGCTCTTCCTATCATAACCTGAGTTCGAGTGGGCACGTCCCGGACCGGCAGCGCGCAGCGTGTTGCCGGCCCGAGAAGGGGCGGCCTGGAGAGGGTGACGAAACATGGCAGACAGTTCCTCGACGGATTCCGGCGTCGCCGCCGCGCACGGCACCGCATCGATCGCGCGTCGCGGGGTGGTTATCGCCGGGCTGGGCCTGCTCTCGAGCGCGAGCCTTGCCGCGCTGCTCGGCGGAGCCCGCGACGGCGACGACGCGAGCGCCCGCGACGGCGCCGCGGCTCCGGCCGAGCGGCGGCCGCTGGGCGCGGGGCCGGCGTCCGACGAGCTGTCAGGGGTGGCGCCGATCCTGCCGCTGCTGCCCGGCGGCACGGCGGACGCCTTCGCGCGGCTGATGGCCTATGACCCTGCGGCCGACCCGGACGCTGTCTATTTCCGCTCCACCGTGCCGCTCGCGCCGCGGATCGCGCCCTTCGCCGCCACGCAGGCGCACCCGGAGCTCGACCCGCGCGCGGGCGTCGCGACGCTGGCCACCACCAACCGCACGATCACGCCCTACGCGCCCGACGTCTGGCGCGCGGTGCGGCACGCTCCCACCCCGGCGGGCGGCGTGCAAGTCGCCCGGCGGCTCGGCGTGCACGACATCGTGGTGCAATGGGGCGGCACCGGGATCGTCCCCAACCCGGCGCTGACCGACGCGGCGCATCGCAACGGCGCGCTGTGCCTGGGGACGATCTGGCAGCCCGACGCGCGGTTGTTCGACGGCATCGTGGTGCCGGTCGAGCGCGTCGCGGAGAAGCTGGTCGCGCTGGCGCAGTACTTCGGGTTCGACGGCTATTTCGTCAATCACGAACGCGGCTCGGCGCAGGCCAAGGCGCAGGTGGCGGGGCTGATGGCGGCGATGCACGCGGCGGCGCGGCGCGCGCGCGTCGCGCCCTTCCACCTCCAGCATTACGACGGACACGGCGATCTCAGGGACCTGTTCGTGCCGGACGCGAGCGGTGCCCCCGCCGCCGACACCGTGATGGTCGACCAGGGCTGGAGCGGCTATAACGGACCGGGCGGCTGCTGCACCAGCTGGCCAGCCGACCCTGCGACGCTCGCGGCGGGTGCGAGCGCCTATGGCCGCTCTCCCGAGGACGTCTTCTTCGGGCTGCAACTCTATCCCGGGCCGGGGTTCATCGGGGCCGCGGCGCCGCGGGTGATCAGTCCGGACGGGGAAAAACGCGCGGCGGCGGGCTCCAGCTCTACTCGGTCGACGACGGCTGCCTCAACCTCTGGCGCGCGCGTCAGGCGGGGCGCGGCGCGGCCTTCCTCGACGCGAACGCCGACGTCGCGACGATCGAGCGGCTGGTCTACAGCGGCCAGACGCAGAACCCCGCGCTGTCCAACGCGCCGAGCGCCGCGCAGCAGGCGGTGTACGACAGCGGCCGGCTCAGCTGGGGCGACACCACCTTCTACCACCTGTCGGAATGGGCGACGACCGACGGTACGCTGGCGCGCTTCAGCCCCGACCAGGCCGACCTGCCGATCACCTATGGCGTCGCCAATTTCATCGCCGAGCGCTCGGTGATCGGCGCGGCGCCGTTCGTGACGCACTTCAATGAGGGCGAGGGGCAGGCCTTCTTCGTCGAGGGGCGGCGCGTCGGCGACGCCGCCTGGTTCAACCTCGGCATCCAGGACGTACTGCCGACCTGGCAATGGTGGCGCGCCCCGTTCGACGGGCTGACCGACCGCGCCGCCGCGGCGCCCGGGCTGCTCCCCGGTCTGCTCGACGTCGGCTTCGACCAGGCGATCGCCTATGACGGCGGCTCGTCGCTGCGCGTGCGCGGCCTGCTCGGCGCCGACGCGGCGACGCGGCGACGCGGGTCCATCTGTTCAAGACCGACATCATGGTCGCGGGCGCGACCGCGGTCGAGCTCGTGACGCTGGCCAACGCGGCGGACCGCGCGCGCACCCGGCTCGGCCTGATCTTCGCCGACCGGCCCGACCGGCCGGAGTGGCTGCCGCTGCCGCCGGGCTGGCCGGCCGCGGGCGAGGGTGGCTGGACGCTCAGCCGGGTCGCGCTCGGCCGTTTCTCCGGCCGCCGAGTGGCGAGCATCCTGCTCGGGTTCGAGCCCGGCGACGCCGGCGCCGCGCCGTTCGACCTGCGGGTCGGGCGCTTCGCGATTACCGGCCAGCAAGATGCGGCGCTCGCGCCGCCGCGCGGGCTGCGGCTCGACCGCTGCGTCGTCGACGCCGCGACCGGCGCGATCGGGCTGGGGCTGCGCTGGGATGACGACGGCCGCTTCGACGTCTTCCGCATCGACGCGCAGGGCGGCGCGCGCCGCTGGTTCGGGCGCATCGACGGCCGGTGCTTCTACGGCCCCGCCGCGCTGCCGGCGGGGATCGCGGCGGCGATCGTCGAAGTGCAGGCGATCGGCGGCGGTCGGCGGGGCGGCGCGGCACGGCTCCGCGTCTGATCCGGGGGGATCGCGCCCGACGCGTGCGCCGGGCCGAACATATCGAGAGGGGAGAAGAGAATGACCAACCTGCGGCGGCTCGCGCTTTTGGCGAGCGTTTCCACGCTGACCCTGCTGCCCGCCACGGCCTCGGCGCAGCAGCCCGCCGTCTCGGCGGCGAATACCCCACCTGCCCCGCCAGACGACGACACCGCGGCGCAGGAGGTGGTCGTCACCGGCATCCGCGCCAGCCTCGCCTCGGCGCTCTCCGCCAAACGGCTCGCCGTCAACGTGATCGACAGCATCTCCGCCGAGGACGCGGGCAAGTTCCCCGAGGTGAACGTCGCCGAATCGCTCCAGCGCGTGCCCGGCGTGCAGGTGGTGCGCGGCTTCGGTTTGGGGCAGCAGATCGCCGCGCGCGGGCTCGGGCCGGACTTCACCAACGTGCTGCTCGACGGCCGCACCCTGCCGTCGGACACCGGGGCCTGGTCGGCCGACGGCGGCGGACGCGGGCGCAGCTTCAACTTCGACGTGCTGCCCGCCGACATGATCTCGCGCATCGACGTCAACAAGACGATGCTGCCGAGCCTGACCGAGGGTGGCATCGGCGCCACTGTCAACATCCTCACCCCGCGCACGCTGACGATCGGGAAGAGCTATGGCGCGCTGTCGCTCAGCGGCATGGCGGTGGAGCGTGTCCACACCGTCCGCCCCAATGTCAGCGGCCTGTATTCCTGGGTCAATCCGGCCAGGACCGTGGGCGTGCTGGTGTCCGGCTCTTACGCCGACTTCCGCATGTCGGGGAATTATGCGCGCATCAACCAATGGGATGCCGCCGCCTTCAACGTCGTCCGCGGCGGCGCGGCCGCGCCGGTGGTCACGTCGGAGCAGCTCAACGGCCCGCGGCAGGCCAGCTACGGCACCTATGACGGTGGTACGAGACGCTATTTCGGCAGCGTCGCGCTCCAGGTCGCGCCGAGCGACCGGCTGACGCTGAGCGCCGACGGTTTCTACTCCCGGCTCGATCAGAAGGTCGGCGACTCGATCGTCAACCTCGTGTTCGGCAACACGATCATCGACCCGAGGGTGGACCGCGACGGCATCGTTACCGCGGGCACCTATCCCGGCCAGGCGTTCCTGAACGCCCCCGCGGTCGCGGCCGCGCTGGGGGGGAGCAAGGTGGCGCAGCCGCAGAACCTCTCGGTGATCCGCTCGCGCGACCGGCTCGCGGAGAGCTATGACCTCGGCCTCAACGCGGCGTGGCGGCCGAGCGACGCGCTGACGATCACCGCCGATGTCTCCCACGGCCGCGCCACCGGCAACAAGCGCTTCGATCCCTATGTGCTGATCGGCAATTATGCCGCCAACGACGTCAGCTACGCTTTCAAACAGGGCAACCCGCAGATCGCGACGAGCGACACGGTGTTCACCAACCCCGCGCGTATTCGACTCGGCTATGCGGGCAATTGGGGGCAGACGGTCGACGATCGCCTCACCGAGGCGCAGCTCAGCGCGAGATGGCGCCCGGGCGGGTCGGTGATCGGCGCTGTCAGTGTCGGCGCGGACTATCAGGACCGTACCAAGGGGCAGGACAATTATAGCTCGCGCTCCGATCCCTATGACACGCTGACCTTCCCGGTGGACCCGTCGCTGCTGCGGCCGATGACGCTGGGCGACGACTTCCTGCGCGGCGCGGTCAAGCCGCCGAGCCGCCAGTTCTTCGGCTATGATCCGCACCGGCTGATCGCGTGGCTGTCGCAGCCGGCGCAGCTCGACCGGCGCGGCCAGTATAGCAGCAGCTATCTGCCGACGCGCGCCGCCGATGGGACGACCAGCTGCACCGGCAATTGCGCGCTGATCGAGTCTGACCCCAAGATGCCGGGCGGCCCGCTCGCGCTGGTGTACGATCCGGGCGGCAGCTTCGCGACGCGCGAGCGGGTCGCCGCCGGCTATGCCGACGCGACGCTGGCGGCGGGCGCGCTGTCGGGCAATGTCGGCGCGCGCCTCGTTCACGTCGACACCGAGTCGCGCGGTTACGGCTCCACCGTCACCGCGATCACGCTGCCGTTGAGCGGCACCAATTACGTGTTCACCTATTCGCCCGCCGGCCCGCAGGCGCAGGGCGCGCGCTACACCGCGGTGCTGCCCTCGGCGAACCTGAGCTATGAGATCACCCCCGAGCTGCTGCTGCGCGGCGCGGTGGGGCGGGCGCTGAGCCGCGCCGACCTCAACGACCTGCGCTACGGTGAGTCATGGGCCGGGCAGGCCGGGCGGCTGACGCTGGGGCTGGGCAACCCGGCACTGAAGCCGCAGTTCGCGACCAATTACGACCTGTCGCTCGAATATTATCTCTCGAAGGTGAGCTACGTCTCGGTCGCCGGCTTCCGCAAGGATCTCTCCGACCTGTTCCAGTCGCGCACGACCCAGGCGACGCTGCCGCTCGCGCCCGAGCGCGTCTTCGTCACCCAGACGGTCAATCTCGCGCGCGGGCGGGTCGACGGCGTCGAGGTCGCGGCGCAATATACGCTGGACGATCGCTTCGGCTGGCTCTCCGGCCTGGGCGCCAGCGCGAATTACACGCATGTCGACGCGAGGACGCGCGGTGCCGCGGGCGCGTGCGGCTTCACCGGCATCTCGCCCGACTCGTACAATGCCAGCGGCTTCTACGATGACGGTCGGCTCGAGCTGCGCGCCTCGTACAATTGGCGCTCGCGCTGGACGATGGCGTGCGACTGGAACGGCCCCGGGGTCGACCAGGTCCATGCCGCCTACGGCCAGGTCGATCTCGCGCTGCGCTACAATTTCAATCCAGCGCTGCAGCTGTTCGCCGACGTCACCAACCTGGGCGACGCGGACAATCTGATCTACGGCGGAGTGGAGTCGCGCTTCATCGACCGGAGCCTCAACTATCGTCGTGTCAACGCCGGGGCGCGACTGCGCTTTTGACGGGCCGGGCAAGCCGTCGCGCGACGCCGGCCCTGCGGCGCGCGCCGGCGCGCTGGTCCAGTCGGGGCCGAACCGACATCCGACGCATCGTCCCCTGCAAGGGAGAGAGGATCCGGCTCGTGACGGTGAATGGACCCACGTTCGGTGAACCCTCTCCGACGCGCTTCGCGCGCCAGTGCGGGCGAGATGGTATCCCCCGCACACCATCTTGGCGTGTCGGGGGCAAGCCAAAGCCCGCGCTCCCTTTGCGGGGGAAGGACGGGCTGACCGTCGCCTGCCCGCGAGCTGCCACGTGCCCGCGCCGATCAGGCCCGTGCCGCCGCCGGCTCCGCCACCGCGGGCTCACCCGCGTCGAACCGCGCCGTGATCCACGCCGCGGCCGCGCGCCAATCGTCGATCCGCGCGTGCGCGTGCGGGGCGGCGGCGACGCCGGCGGCGAGCTCGGGCTCCGCGATCATGTGGAGCCGCCAGACGCCGGGCGCCTGCTGCGCGACCGATTCGTGATGGTGCGGCAGGTCGTCGACGAAGACCGTGACCGGCGCATTACATTCCGCCACCAGCCGCGCCACCGGCGCCCCCTTGCCGCCCTGGTTGCACTCGACCCGGTGGGCGATCCCGAACCGCTCGAGCTGCGCGATCCGGTGCGTGCGACACTCGTCTTCCAGGTTGGTGAGGATCACGATGTCGGCGCGCTCGGCCAGCGCGGCGAGCGCTTCCGCGGCGTGCGGCACCAGCGTCTGGCGCGGCATTTCGGCGGGGAAGAAGCCGCCCAGATAGGTGAACATTTCCTCGCGCGACAGCGCCGCGCCATCGCGCCGTCGCATGTTCTTGGCCAATTCCCAGCTATCGTAGCGGAACTCGATGTCGTGCGCTTCGTCGAGCCAGGTGGCGAAGTGGCGCACCATGTGGAGCAGCACCTCGTCGCAGTCGCTGATCAGCAGCGGCCGGGTCATCGTGCGGCGCCCTCCAGCTGCGCGCGTGCCGCCACCAGCGCGGCGGGAGTGGTGCCGGTCGCTGCGGCGCAGGCGAGCAGGTCGGGCTCGTGCGCCTCGAGAAAGCCAAGGCAGGCGGCAAGCACGGCGGGATCGCCGACGCGCGCGCGCAGGTCGTCGGGCGCGAGCCCCGTTACGCCGATCAGTCGCTCGGCGCGCAACGGTTCGTTAAGCGTCCAGGCGAGAGCGTCGAGCGCGATCGTCATCGCGTCGGGCTGGTTTGTATCGGTTCGGACCATTATCTATCTGCGGCCAGAGGGAGAAAGCGGCGCGTGGCCAAACGGGTGCTCGTTGTCGAGGACAATGAACTCAATCTCAAGCTGTTCTGTGACCTGTTGCGGGCGCACGACTTTGCGGTCGAGCCGGTGCGCGACGGGCGCGAGGCGGTGGAGCGCACCCGCGCCTTCATGCCCGACCTGATCGTGATGGACATCCAGATGCCGCACGTCACCGGCTATGAGCTGATTCTCGAGCTCAAGGCGGATTCAGCGCTGCGCCACATTCCGGTGATGGCGGTGACGGCTTATGCCGGGCGCGAGGACGAGGAGCGGATCCGCACCGCCGGAGCGGATGCTTATGTGTCCAAGCCGATCACGCTGGCGCGCTTCATCACCGCGGTGAACGCGCTGGTGTAAGGGGGGGCGAGCCGCCGCCCGGCCAAGCCGCACGCACGCGAAAAGAGCCGCCGGCGCGGCGCCCGCGGCTCTCGCATACCGATCAGCGGCGGGAGCGGACCGGCCGCTCCCCGCGCGCTTACTTGATCTTGGCTTCCTTGAACGCGACGTGCTTGCGCACGACGGGATCATACTTGTTGAAGCTCAGCTTCTCGGTCTTGGTGCGCGGGTTCTTCTTGGTGACGTAGAAGAAGCCGGTGTCAGCCGAGCTGACGAGCTTGATCTTGACGGTGGTCGGCTTGGCCATGACCGGTTCCTAAGCGAATGAAACAAGAAAGCGGCGAAGCTCGCCTCGCCGCGTCAGACGCGGGCGCTTGGCGCATGCTGCCCGCGGAGTCAAGCGCAGCCGTGCATCCGGGCGCGCATTAAGCCTCCCGTAACGCCCGCGCGCGCATGCTGCGCCAAGTGAGAAACTCCGGCGGGACTCGGCGCATGGACGACATGGACATCCTCGCGATCAAGGCGCATCTGGCGCGGCGAGTCGCCGCGATCGACTGGCGCGACGGTCCGGCGCGGCTGGCGCCTGCGCTCGATGGCATTCGCGCGACCGCGGAGCAGCACCATCTGCTGCCGGTAGTGACGGTAGCGCAGTCGCTCGGTCACGCGGTCGGGCGCGGCGAGCGCGGCGTGCTGGTGCACGACTGGCTCGGGCTGCTCGGCGAGGCGGTGGCGAGCGGCGCGCAGGACGAGGCCGCCTCGCGCGCCTTCGCCGCCGCCTGCGCGGTGCGGCTGGCGGCGTGAGGCTGGCGGCGACCTTATAGATCCTCCCCGCGAGCGGGGAGGGGAACCGCCGCGGAGCGGTGATGGAAACGGATCTCCGCGCAGCGCATCGCCCGCGGAAGCTCCCCTCCACCACGCCGCGCGGTCCCCCTCCCCTTACCGGGGAGGATTGTACCCCTCTTCCGCTTGACCGGACCCAATCCGGCCCCACATCGTTTCACCCCTGCTCAGTGAAACGACGGAGCCGATCGTGCCCGATACCAATCCCGCTCTCGAGACCCCCACCGACCTGCAGCGCAACGACACGCGCAGCGTCGCCGACGCGCTCAACGCCGCGCTGGCGGACTCCTATGCGCTCTACCTCAAGACCAAGAACTTCCACTGGCACGTGTCGGGCCCGCATTTCCGCGACTATCACCTGCTGCTCGACGATCAGGCGGCACAGATCCTCGGCGCCACCGACGCGATCGCCGAGCGCGTGCGCAAGACCGGCAACACCACGCTGCGCTCGATCGGCGACATTGCGCGGCACCAGTCGATCCGCGACAATGACGCCGATTTCGTCGCGCCCGAGCAGATGCTGGCCGAGCTGCGCGACGACAATCTGACGCTCGTCCAGCGCTTCCGCGACGTCAAGGACGCTGCCGAGGAGGCCAAGGACAATGCCACCAGCGGCATCGTCGACGAGTGGACCGACCAGGCCGAGGAGCGCGCCTGGTTCCTGTTCGAGGCCAGTCGCCGCGGCTGAGCCGTCCCCGCTGAAGGAGTCGTTCGATGCTGAAATGGGCCGTGATCTTCCTCGTCGTCGGGCTGGTGCTCGGCACGCTCGGGTTCGGCGGCGTCGGCGGCGCCTTCGTCGGGATCGCCAAGATCCTGTTCTTCGTCGCGCTCGGGCTGTTCCTGATCTTTCTCGTGCTCGGCGTGATGGCGGGGAAGAAGGTGAAGGACACGCTGAACTGAGGCGCGGCGGGCCGTTCGCGCGTTAGCCGCGCATGCACGCCTTCGCCGCGCTCCTCGACTCGCTGATCTACACGCGCGGGCGCAACGCCAAGCTCAAGCTGATCGGCGATTACCTCCGCGCCACCCCCGACCCGGACCGGGGCTGGGCGATGGCGGCGCTGACCGGCGACCTCGACCTGCCCGCGGTTAAGCCCGCGCTGATCCGCGCGCTGATCGAGTCGCGCGTCGACCCGGTGCTGTTCCGGATGAGCCGCGACTATGTCGGCGACACCGCCGAGACGGTGGCGCTGCTCTGGCCCACGCCCGACGCACCGCCCGCCGACCCTGCACCGCTCAGCGTCGGCGCGGTGGTCGACCGGCTGATGCACCTGTCGCGCTCGGACGCGCCCGCCGCACTCGCAGCCATGCTCGACCGGCTCGGCTCGGAGGAGCGGTTCGCGCTGCTCAAGCTCGCCACCGGCGCGCTGCGGGTCGGCGTGTCGGCGCGACTGGCCAAACAGGCGCTGGCGGACGCGTTCGGGCTCGACGTCGAGGCGGTGGAGGAAGTGTGGCACGGGCTCGCGCCGCCCTATCCGACCTTGTTCGCCTGGGCGGAGGGCACGGGCGCGCAGCCTACCCCGGCGGACGTGCCGGTGTTCCGCCCGTTTATGCTGGCGCACCCGCTCGACGACCTGCGCGTCGGCCTCGCCGATTATGCCGCCGAGTGGAAATGGGACGGCATCCGTGTCCAGCTCGTCCATGTCGCGGGCGCGACGGGGCTGTACAGCCGCACCGGCGACGACATCACCGCCGCCTTTCCCGACGTGGCGGCGGCGTTCGCGAGCTATGGCGTGGTTGACGGCGAGCTGATGGTGCGCGGCGACGCGCAGGGCGTCGGCCTCGGCGGGGGCTCGGGTGCTGGCGAAGGCGGCGACGGCGCGGGCAGCTTCAACGCGTTGCAGCAGCGGCTCGGGCGCAAAATGGTGTCGGCCAAGATGCTGGCGGAGGCGCCCGCCTTCGTCCGGCTCTACGACATCCTGTTCGACGGCGACCAAGACTTGCGCGCGCTGCCGTGGACCGAGCGGCGCGCGCGGCTGGAGGCGTTCGCGGCGCGCCTCGATCCGACCCGGTTCGACGTCAGCAACGTCGTCGAGGCCGCGGACTTCACCGCGCTGGAGGGCATCCGCGCCGGCGCGCGCGACGCCGCTATCGAGGGCATGATGCTCAAGCGTCGCGACTCACCCTATGTCGCGGGGCGCCGCGCCGGCTTGTGGTACAAATGGAAGCGCGATCCGCTCACCGCCGATTGCGTGATGATGTACGCGCAGCGCGGCAACGGGCGGCGGTCGAGCTGGTACAGCGACTATACGTTCGGCTGCTGGACCGGGGAGGAGGCGGGGCAGGGCGAGCTGCTGCCGGTGGGCAAGGCTTATCAGGGCATCACCGATCAGGAGATTGCGCAGCTCGACCGCTTCGTGCGCCAGCACACGCTCAACCGCTTCGGCCCGGTGCGCGAAGTCGAGAAGTCGCTGGTGCTGGAGGTGGCGTTCGACTCGATCCACGAATCGAAGCGGCATAAGTCGGGGCTGGCGATGCGCTTCCCGCGGATCGCGCGGATCCGCACCGACAAGCCGGCGGCGGAGGCCGACACGCTCGCGGCGCTGCGCCGGCTGGTGACGTAAGCGGCGGGCGGGAGAGTCCGCAGCGAGGACGCGACACCGGCTTGTCCGCCGACCGTCATCCTGAACCCACTTCAGGGTCCACAGCTGGACCGGCATCGCGGCGGCTCAGTCCGCCGGGCGGTGGATCCTGAAACAAGTTCAGGGCAATGCCGAGAATGTAGGAGCCCTCACCGCACCAAGTCGCGATACTCCGGGTGGCGCTCGATGAAGGCGCGCACGAAGCGGCATTGCGGCACGACGCGCAGGCCCTGGTCGCGCGCCGAGTCGAGCGCGGCGCGGATCAGCCGCGAGCCCACCCCGCGCCCCTCGATCGCGGGCGGCACCAGCGTGTGCGTGAAGACGATCGTGTCGCCCTCGAGCTGATAGGCCGCGACCGCGCGCTCGCCGGCGACGTTGAGCTCGAACTCCTGCTCGGAGCGGTTGTCGCGGACGCGCTCGACGCTCACTGCGCGGCCGCGGGTGCGTCGGGCGCGCGCGCCACTGGCGAGGCGCTCGCGCCCGACGGCGCGGTAGCGGTCGCGGTGCCGCTGGCGGGCTCGCGCTCGCAGCCGGCGAGCAGCGCCGCCGCGCCGAAGGTGAACAGCGCGAGATTGGGGCGCGGGGTCATCGGTCCTCCTGTGATCACGCCGGCATTACGCCTCTGCCCCGTGACGCGTTCCGTGCCGCCGCGGTTGCGGCGCGGCGCGCGCGCGCCTAGGTCGGGCGCGCCCATGGCGCTCGACCCGCTTCCCCAGCTCCAGACGATCTTCGGCTTCCCCGCTTTCCGCGGCGTGCAGGAGCAGGTCGTCACGCGCGTGCTCGCCGGCGAGCGCACGCTCGCGGTGATGCCCACCGGCGCGGGCAAGTCGCTCTGCTACCAGCTGCCCTCGGCGATGCTGGAGGGGACGTGTGTGGTCGTCAGCCCCCTGATCGCGCTGATGCACGACCAGCTCCGCGCCGCCACCGCGGTCGGGCTGCGCGCCGCGACGCTGACCAGCGTCGACGAGAACAAGGCCGAGACGCGCGGGCGCTACCTCGATGGTCAGCTCGACCTGCTGTACGTCGCGCCCGAGCGCGCCTCCACCGCCGACTTCCGCGACCTGCTCGAGCGCGGCCGCCCGGCGCTGTTCGCGATCGACGAGGCGCATTGCGTCAGCGAGTGGGGGCACGATTTTCGCCCCGACTATCGCCTGCTGCGCCCGCTGCTCGACGCCTTCCCGGACGTGCCGCGGCTGGCGCTGACCGCCACCGCCGACGCGCACACGCGCGCCGACATCCTCGAGCAGCTCGGCATCCCGCACGCGGGGATGATCGTCGCGGGGTTCGACCGGCCCAACATCCGCTACGCGATCCGGCCCAAGGACAATAGCACGCGCCAGATCGCCGACGTGGTGCGCGAGACCCCCGGCCCCGGCATCGTCTACGTCCAGACCCGCGCCGCGACCGAGAAGATGGCGGCGCAGCTCACCGCAATCACCGGCCGCCCGGTGCGCGCCTATCACGCCGGGCTCGATCCCGCGGTGCGCGCGCGCAACCAGGCCGATTTCGTCGACTCGGAGGACATGGTGATGTGCGCCACGGTCGCCTTCGGCATGGGGATCGACAAGCCCGACGTCCGCTTCGTCGCGCATGCCGGCCTGCCCAAGTCGATCGAGGCCTATTACCAGGAGACCGGGCGCGCCGGGCGCGACGGCGACCCCGCGGTGGCGCATCTCTTCTGGGGCGCGGAGGATTTCGCGCGCGCGCGGCAGCGCATCGGCGAGGTCGAGCCGCAGCGCCAGCCGGGCGAGCGCCAGCGGCTCGCCGCGCTCGGGGCACTGGTGGAGACCGCGGGCTGCCGCCGCGCCATCCTGCTGCGCCACTTCGGCGAGCACCCGCCCGAGCGCTGCGGCAATTGCGACAATTGCCTGTCGCCCCCCGCCGCGCTCGATGCGACCGAGACCGCGCGCAAATATCTCTCCGCGGTGTTCCGCACCGGGCAGATGTTCGGCGCGACCTATATCGAGCAGGTGCTCACCGGCCAGTCGAGCGAGCGCAGCCTGATGAACGGGCACGAGCAGCTCTCGGTGTGGAACATCGTCGACGGCGAGGAAGTGGCGCTGCTCAAGCCGGTCGGGCGCGCGTTGCTGCTCAAGGACGCGCTGCGCACCAATCATCATGGCGGGCTCGAGTTCGGTCCGGCGGCACGCGCTTTGCTCAAGGGCGAGGCGACGCTGCCGCTGGTCGAGCCGCCCAAGCGCGAGCGCCGCCGTGGCGGCCGCGCGGGCGTGACGCCCAACCCGGTCGACGATCCCGTATTCGAGGCGCTGCGCACGTGCCGGCGCGAGCTGGCGAAGGAGGCGGGCGTGCCGCCCTATGTGATCTTCCACGACTCCGCGCTGCGCGAGATGGCGGCGCTGCGCCCGACCTCGCTCGCCGCGCTCGGGCGGATCGCGGGGGTGGGCCAGCGCAAGCTCGACGCCTACGGCCAGGCCTTCCTTGACGCGTTGCGCGCGCTGGGGTGAGCAGCTGATCCCCTTGGCCACGGACTCGATTTCAGATCGGCCGTGGCGATGAGCAGTGGCGGGCGGCAGCAGCGAGCAGGTCGACGGCGACGGGGCAGTCGAGCGTCAGGCGTGGCGAGGCCCGGCGCGCCGGCCTGCCGCGTTTCAGCGGACCGTTCATCGTCCGCGGAGGCTCGGCAGGCGCCCGGTTGGCGCCGGATCGATCGCCACCGTAGAACTCTCGCGTCGTAAGATAGTTAGCTCCGTATGATCGCGATCCATCGTACTGCATTCGCTCGTTCTCGGCGGAGGTCGACGTGACACCGCGTTGGCCGCAACGATTGTGGATCGTTCGTCATGGCGAGAGCGCAGGAAATGTCGCGCGCCGCGAGGCGCTCGCCGCCGGCGCGGCGCGGATCACGCTCGAGCAGCGCGACATGGATGTGCCGCTCTCGCCGCTCGGCCGGGAGCAGGCGCGCGCGCTCGGGCGCTGGTTCGCCCGCGACGGCGCTGAGCGCCCCGACGTGATGTTGGCCTCACCTTATGCCCGCGCGCATGAGACGGCGCGGCTCTTCCGTGAGGCGGGCGGCTGCGCTCCCGGTGAGAACATCTGCGTCGATGAGCGGTTGCGCGAAAAGGAGTTCGGCATACTCGACGGGCTCACGGCCGACGGGATCACCGCCGTCGAGCCGGAGCAGGCTCGCTTCCGCGCTGCCCTGGGCAAATTCTACCATCGGCCGCCCGGCGGCGAGAGCTGGTGCGACGTGATCCTGCGGCTTCGCTCGCTGCTCAACACGGTGTCGCTTCATCACGGCGAACGACACGTCATGATCGTGGCGCATCAGGTGGTCGTCCTGTGCCTGCGGTACATTCTGGAAGGCCTGGACGAGAGCAGCATCCTCGCGATCGATCGTGAAGCGCCGATCGCGAACTGCGGCGTGACCGAATATGTGTTCGATCCCGCGATCGGCGCGGATGGTGCGCTACGGCTGACGCGCTTCAACGTGACCGCCCCGCTCGTCCAGGAGAGTGCCCCCGTGACCGCTGAGCCGCCTCGACAGGGAAATGCGACATGATCGAGATCGACACGCGCTGGTGTGCAGAGCATCCGCTGCCGGCGCCGACCGGCGAGATCGACAAGAAGAGCCGCGGCCAGGTGCTGGTCGTCGGTGGCTCGGCACGCGCGCCGGGAGTGGTGCGGCTCACCGCGGAGGCGGCATTGCGCGCGGGCGCGGGACGCGTCCGTGTTGCGACCCTTCGCAGTAGCGCAATGCTGGTGGGCATGCTCTCGCCCGAACTCGGGATCGTGGCATTGCCCGAGGATGACGGCGAGATTGCCGTCGACGGCGCGCTGCTGCGAGATCAGGCCGCGTCGCACGATGCGGTGGTGGTCGGCCCGGGGATGACGAGCGAGGATGCTGCCGCCCAGCTGATCGACGCGCTCGATCCGGCGTCGGCCGCGTCGACCGGACTGCTGCTCGACGCCGCGGCGGCAACCTGCCTGCGCGACAGCATGGACGTGCTGCACGGATGGGGCGGGCGCCTCGTCCTCACCCCTCACCAGGCCGAGATGGCGACGCTCCTCGGACGCGACGTCGACGACGTCCGCCGCGATCCGGGCGGCGCGGCGCGTGAGGCGGCAACGCGATGCGGCGGCGTGATCGTGCTCAAGGGGACCGAGACGATCGTCGCCGACCCCGATGGTACGATGCTTCACTTCGCCGGTGGTGGTCCCGGCCTCGCGACGGGTGGCTCCGGCGACGTGCTGTCCGGCGTTATCGCCGGCCTGCTTGCACGCGGCCTGACGCCACGTGTCGCGGCGGGTTGGGGTGTCTGGCTCCATGGTCAGGCCGGCCGGGTGCTCGCCGCGCAGTCGGCGCCGATCGGGTGGTTGGCGCGCGAGTTGCTGCCGGAGGTGTCGCGCGCGCTGCCGCGTTGAAGGTGAAGGTCGAACTCACGGCCAGGAACAGGAGCTGCGAGTGCCTATTCATAGGTCCTGATGACGCCCGTCGCGCGCTGGCGGGCGCAGGTGAAGGTTCCCCATGGGGGTCAACGGCGTCGATCGCTTCAGATGTGAACACCGTCGCTGCCCGTCTTGAATGATCTACCAGGCGAATCGTGCGCGCCATCGTCCGCTGCCGATCGCACCCCGTGCGTCAGTATCTGCTTAAGCAACCTCGATCCTATAGCTTATACCTACGCTTCTTGCATGAATCACATAGATAGAAAACCGCAGAATTCCGCCAGAAATAGTGCATAAACCTTGAGTTGCTGTATGGAGGCGCCGCTGAATGTGAGGCTGCTTGCCGGCATTGCAAACGGTTGCGATCGCTTAATGCCGCTGCGGTACCTTCTTCCGCATCAGGGAGAGGCTCCATCATGAAGACGTGGTTCGCACAGCATGCGCCGGTTCGCACCAAGTTCAAGGTGCTCCTCGGCGTTCAGATCGTCGTCGCACTGGCGAGCATCGCCGCGGCCTACACGGCGGCGATGACCCCGCCGGACCGGGTGTGGTCGATCATGGCGTGTGGCTTCGGCCTGGCGCTGGTGCCGGTGCTGCTCACCTGGTGGAGCGGCAAGGTGATCAGCGATCCCTATGTCGCGACGGTCGTGCGGATGGAGGGGCTCGCCGCTGGCGACCTGACGTCCCCGATCCTGCGGACCGACTATCGCGACTGCGTCGGGCGCATGACGCGCGCGATGGAGGTGTTCCGCGCCAACGCCGAGGCGGTGCAGCGATCGAACGCGGAGGCCGAGACGATCGTGCGGGAGCTGGGCCTCGGCCTGGGCCGGCTCGCCGCGGGTGATCTCTCGCGACGCATCGAGGATCCGTTCGCCGGCCATTACGAGGCGCTGCGCCACGACTTCAACAACGCCATGATCGAGATGGCGACGACGATCGGCAAGGTCACCGCGACCGCGGGCGACATCAACAGCGGCGCCAGTGACATCCGCCAGGCCTCGGACGATCTGTCGCGTCGCACCGAACAGCAGGCCGCCGCGCTCGAGGAGACCGCCGCGGCGATGGAGGAGATCACCTCGACCGTCCGCGAGACCGCCAATGGCGCTACCCAGGCCAACGCGCTGGTGTCGGACGCGCAAAGCGAGGCGCAGCGCTCCGGCGAGGTCGTCCAGCGCGCGATGACCGCGATGGCGGGGATCGAGCGCTCCTCGGCGGAAATCTCCGAGATCATCTCGGTGATCGACGGCATCGCCTTCCAGACCAACCTGCTCGCGCTCAATGCGGGCGTGGAGGCGGCGCGCGCGGGCGATGCCGGCCGCGGCTTCGCTGTCGTCGCCTCCGAGGTGCGCGCGCTGGCACAGCGCTCGGCCGACGCGGCCAAGGACGTGAAGGCGCGGATCACCGCCTCGGCCGAGCAGGTCGATCTCGGCGTCGAGCTGGTCACCGCGACGGGCACGGCGCTGCAGGGGATCATCGGCCGGGTGGGCTCGATCAGCGCGATCGTCTCGTCGATCGCCTCCTCGGCGGAACAGCAGGCGATCGGGCTCCAGCAGGTCAACACCGCGATCGCGGAGATGGACGGGGTGACCCAGCAGAACGCCGCCATGGTCGAGGAAGCCACCGCCGCGACGCGCAGCCTCGCCTCGGAGGCCGAGGAGCTGGCGCGGGAAGTGTCGCGCTTCCGCGTGGCGGCAAGCGCTGACGGATCGCAGGCTGCCGGCAGCAACGTACACCATCTCGCGCAGCCGCAGAAATGGTCCGAGCTCCGCGCCCGGCCGGCGCGGTCCGCCGCCGCGCTGAAGACCACCGCACAGGAAGACTGGTCCAGCTTCTGACAAGCGCCGTCCTGAACGTCCCGGCATCGCCGAAGGGGAGCGATAAGCGATGGCACCCTGCGACAACGAGGTCGCCCGGCAGGTCGCCGAGATGATCATCGCCGAACTGACACCCGTGTACGTGCTGGTGGCGCTGCTCGTGCTCGGTCTGGTGGCGGCGGCGGTCTTCTGCGGCATGGTCGATGCCCGGGTACCGGCTCAGCGCATGAGGTCGACGCTGCTGATCGGCGCGCTGTTCTTCATCCTGTGAGGGGTCGCCGGTCCATCTCGCCCCGGCGGCCCGATCTTGCCTCATCACGAGCGTGACAGCGCGAGCTTGCCGAGGCTGAGATCGCAGGGATCACGTCCGCTCGTGCGTGCGGCGTTCATCGCGTCGCGGATGGCACGCGGCCCGCGTTCGCTCGCCGTACGACGTCCCATCACTCGCTCCTCCCCGCGGATGGGAAGGATTTGGCCTCTCGCCGTCTGGCGCACCTCCCGCTAAGCCGCCGTCGCTCCCGCAACGGGACGATCGGCATCAGTGACGCGCGGATCGCGGCGCGGTAGGATAGGACATTATGCTTCGCATCATCGATGAGACGATCGCGGTCGCGCCGCAGATCCGGCCCGAGGACGTGCCCGCCATCGCCGCCGCGGGCTATACCGCGATCATCAACAACCGCCCCGATGACGAAGAGCCGGGCCAGCCCAGCGGCGAGTCGATCCGCACCGCCGCGGCGGCCGCCGGCCTGGGCTATACCGCGATCCCGGTGACCCATGCCGGTTTCTCGCTGCCGCAGGTGGAGGCGATGACCGCCGCGCTGGCAGCGGCGGACGGCCCGGTGCTGGCCTATTGCCGCTCGGGCACACGGTCGTGCAACCTGTGGGCGCTCGCGGGCGCGGCGCGCGGCGACGATGCCGATGCGCTCACCGCCAAGGCAGCGGACGCGGGCTATGATCTCACCAACCTGCGTCCGCTGCTCGACGCGGTGCGCAGCCGCGGCTGAGCGCGCGCGATGGGGCTGGCGGCATGGCTGGGCGTCGGCCGTAAGCGGCGGATGATGCGGTCGGTCGACGAGGCGATCGCCGCGGTGGCGGACGCGCTGCCGCGCTTCAGCGCGTTCGATGCGGTTATCGCCGAAGACGGCCGCGCCGCGCTCACGATCGACGCGACCGGCGAGATTGCGTTGGTGGTGGTACGCGGCAAGCGCGTGCTCGCGCGACCGATCGACTGGGCGATGGTGCGCCAGACCCGCGAGGGCATTCTGGTCGAGACCGGCGACCGGCGTTTCGGCGACGTCCTGCTCGCGGGTGTCTCCGCGATCGACATCCGCCGGCTGGGAATGCCACCGCTGCCGCAGCGCGAACCTGCGACGATCGTCGGGGTGCTGGAGACCGCGTAGCAGGGCGGAGCGGCGCAGCACCGGCGGACCGGTTCGTGTGGCGCGAGCGCTAGAGGCGGAACTCGCTTATCTGGACCGTCGACGTGCTCCGGCGAACGCCGGAGCCCGAGGCCACCAACGCCTTCCCCTGCGCGGGAGCACGGAAAGCGCCGAGCTCGCCCCTTACGCCGCGCGCGCCATCCGCCACGCCGCGGCGATCTCCTCCAGCTCGCCCGCAACCGCGCGGAACGGCTCGCCGTCGGTGCCGATGCTGGCGTCCACCACCTGGCGGCGGCAGCCCGCGTAGAAGCGCGCCAGCGTGCGCGACACGTCACCGCCGCGATCGAAGTCGAGGTTCGCCTCCAGCGCGAACAGGATCGCGGTGGCGCGGGTCACGCGCTCGCTGCGTGTGGCGAACTGGCGGTTGTCCGCCGCCCAAGCGGCGACGCGCAGCGCCTGGGTGAGCTCCTCGTACAACAGCTGGACGAGCGCGGGCCCGTCGGCCGCGGCGGTGCGGCCGGCGAGGTCGATCTCGCGATAGGTGCGCGCCGGATCGCGCAGCAGGGCGGAAGCATAGGCCATGTTCGTCTATCTCTCGCTCAACCCGTCGACTTGGTCCAATTGTCGATCTGCTGCTGCATGAACGACTGGGTGGCTTTGTAAGCGGAGACGCGCGCGTTCATGCTCGAGAACTGCTGCGTCAGCCGGGTGGTCATCTTGGTCGCCTGATCGGCGACGTTGCTCTGTTGCTTGCCCAAGTCCGACTGCGCCTGGCGGTAGCGCGTGGTCGAGGCGGCCAGGCCGTAGATCGTGCTGCCGGCGTTGAGGTCGAGCGACTTCATCGCGGCATACAGACCAGTGGCGCCGCTGCTGCTTTTGGCAAACATCGCCTCCACCGCCTCGGGCGCGGTCTTCATCGCCTGGGAGAGCGCGTCGTCGTTGACCTCGAGCTCGCCGGTGCGCGTGGTGCGCACGCCGATGGCGGCGAGCGTCGCCGGCGAGCCGGCCGCGGCGCCGGGCAGCAGCACGCGGCTGGTCAGCCCCTGCAGCGTGCGCAGCAGCGATTTGGCGGCGGGATCGGCGCGGAGCTGGCCGTTGATCGCGTCGGTCTGCTCCTTCACCACCGCCAGCACCTGATTGTAGGTGTCGACGAAGTCCTTCACCGCGCCGGACAGCGCGCTGTCCGGGCGGGTCGAGGTGAGGTTGGTGGTGCCGGTGCCGGTGAGGCTCAGCTTCACGCCCGCGATCAGGTCGCTGACTTCGTTGCTGCCGCGCTCCACCGCGACGCCGTCGACCACCAGCTTGGCGTTGCCCGCCTGGCTGGAGACGGTCGTCTTGTTGGTGGTGCCAAAGCCGGTGTCGAACTGCGCCAGCGCGCCGGCCGAGTCGCTCGCCGCCAGCGTGAAGGCCTGCGCCGCGCCGGTGGTGCCCTTGAGCGAGAGATACGCGCCGCCGTCGGCGTCGCTGATCACCGTGGCGGTGACGCCCGCCTTCTTGGCGTTGATCGCGGCGGCGATCCCCGAGAGCGAGTTGTTGCTCGAGTCGATCGAAATGGCGAACGACTTCGTGCTGCCGTCGGCGTTGGTGCCCGCGGTGAAGCCGGTCATCGCGCCGCCGCTGGTGGTGGCGGTGCCGAGCGTCAGCGTCAGCGTGCCGGTGCCGAAGGTCGCGGTCGTGGGCGACGCGATCTTGGCGCTGGTGGCGATCTGCGCGGTGGCGAGCGCATTGACGGTGACGCTGCTGTTCAGCCCCGAGGCCGAGGTGCCCGCGACCGGGCTGGCGGTGGCGACGCCGCTCATCGAGCTGTTCGGCTGGGTCGCCAGCGTGCCGCCCTCGACGAGGTTCTCCAGCGCCTTGGCGAAGTCCGCGATCGTGCTCTTGAGCGTCGCGACGCCGGAGATCTGCGCGGTGAGCGTGTCGCTCTTCGAGGTGAGCTGCGCGCGCTTCTGCGCGAATTGCGCGTCGACCAGCTGGGTGACCAGCGCGCCGGTGTCGACCCCCGAGCCCGAGCCGAGCGAGGTGAGGACCGAATTGGCGGCGGACTGGTTGACCGACGAGGTCGACGACGTCTTCGTCGTCGACGCCGTGCTGGCCGCCGTCGTGCTGCTGCTGGTGCTGCTGATCGTCGTCGCCATGATGCCTCTCTAAACGACCGCCCGCGGTGGAATTTTACCCCTGTTTCTTGCCGTTTTCGTCGAACCGCGCGGTGAGCGGCACGTCGACCGGCGGCAGGCGCCCGCCGGCGCGCTCGTTGAGCCCGAAGACGAAGGCGAGCACGGTGGCGATCGCGACATAGAGGTCGTCGCGCACCTCCTGGCCCTCGCGGCTGGTGTAATAGACCGCGCGGGCGAGCGCCGGATATTCGAGCACGGGCAGGCTCATCTCGGCGGCGACCTCGCGGATCGCCAGCGCGGTGGCGTTGCGGCCCTTGGCCACCACCACCGGCACCTGGTCGCGCCCGCGGTCGTAGCGCAGCGCCACCGCGAAGTGCGTCGGGTTGGTGAGCACCACGTGCGCCTCGGTCAGCGCCTGGCGCATGCCGCCGGAAAGCATCGCGCGCTGCTTGGCGCGCATATGCCCCTTCATCTCGGGATTGCCCTCGCTCTCCTTATGCTCGTCGCGCACCTCCTGCTTGGTCATGCGCAGCTTGCGCAGCAGCTGGAGGATCTGGGTCGGCACGTCGAACAGAGCGATCGCCACCAGCCCCATCGCCATGACGAGCAGCACGTTGGTCATCGTCGCGCCCAGCCCGGCGAGCGCGACCGGCAGGTTCGAGGCGGCGAGGCCAAAGCTGAAATGCGCGGTCTTCCACACCATCCAGGTGCCGATCGAGCCGAGCAGGATCACCTTGAGCAGCGACTTGCCGAGCTCGATCCAGCCCGACATGCCGACGATGCGCTTGAGCCCCGAGGCCGGGTTGATCCGCGACGCCTTGGGCGCGAGCAGCGAGCTGTTGAAGCTGAAGCTGCCCAGCCCCGCCTGGCTCACCACCGCGGCCGCAATGGTGATCGCGAACAGGGTGCCGAGTGGCATCGCGAGCTTCCACCCCGCCTCGACCAGCGGCCGCCACGGCGCGAAATCCTCGACGTCGGCGCGGCCGAAGGTGAGGCTGGAGGCCATCACGCCGCGGCACGCCGTCAGCAGCGCGGGACCGAAGAACATCAGCCACGCCACGCCCGCCAGCACCACCAAGGCGGTGGCGAGATCGCGGCTCTTGAGGATATCGCCCTTCTCGCGTGCGTCCTTGCGACGCTTGGCGGTTGGGGCTTCTGTCTTGTCGCCACCCTCCGACATCAGCGCGCCCCCGCGAGCACGAGGCTCTGCGCCGCAGCGAGGCCCTCGCGCACGATCACCTGCATATAGTCACCCATGGCGGGCAGCGCGATCGCGAGGCTCACCACCCCCGCGGCGAGGCTGACCGGCAGCCCCACCGAGAAGAGGTTGAGCGACGGCGCCGAGCGCGACACCATTCCCATCACGAGGTTGAGGCACAGCAGCAGGAAGCCGACCGGCAGCGCCAGCAGCAGTCCGGCGACAAAGGCGTAGCTGCCGAACAAGGCGATGTCGCGCAGCTGGCCGGCCGCCAGCCACGAGGCGCCGGGCGGCAAGGCGCGGTAGCTGCGCACGACCAGGTCGACGAGCACGAGATGGCCGTCGAGCGAGAGGAACAGCAACGTCATCATGATCGACAGGAACTGGCCGATCGCGGGGCTGGACCGGCCCGAGTTGGGGTCGATCATATTGGCGAAGCCGATCCCCATCGAGCCGCCGATGATCTCGCCCGCCACCAGCGGCGCGGCAAAGGCGATCTGGAGCACGAAGCCGATCGCCAGCCCGACCAACGCCTCGGCCGCGACCGCGACGAAGGTGGCGAGCGCGAACACCGTCTGCGGCACCTGGACGGGTGTGGTGCCGAGCACCAGCACCGCGATCGCGCCCGAGAGCGCGACGCGCACGGTGAGCGGCACTGAGACGTTGCTGAACACCGGCGCGGCGACGAACGCCGCGCCGACGCGGATCATCACGAAGATCATCGCCCACAGCTGGGGCTCGATGGCGAGGCCGAAGCCGAGCATCTAGCGCGCTATACCGGGCGGAGAGAGCACGCGACTTCTCCCCACCCGCGACCGCCCCGGCGCACGCCGGGGGCCATTTGGGAGAACGGGGGTGATAGCGCGCACCGGCTTTCCGATGCGCTCCTCGAGGCGCGCGCGTCGGTGACGGATGCTCCCCGTAAGCAACATCCGCCTTCCCACCTGGACCCCGGCTTTCGCCGGGGTGGTGCAGCGAGCGGGGGAGGAGAGGGGCACGTCGGCCGTCACGCCTTCACCGCACCAGATCGGGGATGCGCGCGAAGATCTCGGTAGTGAAGTCGCTCAGCAGCCCCAGGATCATCGCGCCGAACACCATGATCGACACCGCCACCACCACCAGCTTGGGGACGAAGCTCAGCGTCTGCTCGTTGATCGAGGTGGCGGCCTGGACCATGCCGAGGATCAGCCCCGACAGCAGCGCCGGGATCAGGATCGGCGCGGCGGCGAGCGCGAGCACCCACATCGTCTGGTTGGCGACGGTCAGGAAATAGTCGGCATCGACGAGCGGCTGCATGCGGGCTTCTCTACTGCGTCGCCCCAAAGGCGGGGCCGAGACACGCGAGCTATGGCGGAACTTGGTTAACGCACCTCTACCATGGCGTCAGGTGGCGAAGCTGTTCGCGAGACTCCCCATCGTCAGCGCCCAGCCGTCGACCAGCACGAACAGCAGCAGCTTGAACGGCAGCGAGATGATCGTCGGGCTCAGCATCGCCATGCCCAGCGCCATCAGCACCGTCGCCACCACCAGGTCGATCACGATGAAGGGCAGGAAGACAAGGAAGCCGATCTGGAAGGCGGTCTTCAGCTCGGAGGTCACGTACGCCGGCAGCAGCACCGAATAGGGGATGTCGCGCGGGCTGGCATAGGGGCCGGACTTGGCCATCGCGGCGAACATGGTGACGTCCTTCACGCGCGTCTGCTTCGCCATGAAGGCGTGGAGCGGCGCGCCCGCGGCCTGGATCAGCTGCGTGCCGCCGATACGGCCCTGCGAATAAGGCTGGATCGCGGTGGTGTTGATCTGGTTGATCGCCGGCGCCATCACGAAGAAGCTGAGGAACAGCGACAGGCCGATCAGCACCTGGTTGGGCGGGGTCTGCTGCAGCCCCATCGCCTGGCGCAGGATCGACAGCACGATGATGATGCGGGTGAAGCTCGTCATCATCAGCACGATCCCGGGCAGGATCGTGAGCAGCCCCATGATGATGAGCACTTGCAGCGACAGCGACAGCGAGCCGTTGCCCGGCGTGCTCGAGGCGTCGCCGCGCGAGAGCTGGCCGAGCGCGCGGTCGACCGCGTCACCGACGCCGGGCGCGGGCGCCGCGGGTGCGCCCGGGGGCGGCGCGGCGGGGCCGGTCTGCGCCAGCGCCGGTAAGGCGATGCACAGCATCACCGCGATGGCGGCGAGCGCGAGCAGCACGCGCCAGGCATGCTGGCGCTTGGCCGCGCGCGCGCGGATCAGCGCTGCGCTGCCGCCGGTGCGCGTGACGGTGTAACTCTGTTGCATCAACGGCATCCGCATCCTCCTTCCCAGCGTCATCCTGAACTTGTTTCAGGATCCACGTCGCCCACCATGCCGCGGCTACGATCCGTGCGGCACGGTGGATCCTGAAACGAGTTCAGGATGACGGAAGGAGAGGGTGGCAATCGCGAAATCACCCCCGCTCACCGGCGGAACTCCCGCGCCAGCGCGCGCGCGGCCTCGACCGGGTCGGCCGGCGCGGCTGCGCCCTCGCCGGTGGCGGGCGTCTTGTCGACCAGGGTCACGCCGCCGCGCCCGACCGAGACGAGCAGGCGGCTGCCCTCGAAATCGATCACCGCGAGTCGCAGCCCGGGTGAGATCATCATCGTCTCGCGCACCGCGATCATCCGGGTCGCGGTCTTGCCCGGCAGCCGCGTCTCGAGCCGCCGCCACAGATACAGGCACCCGATCATCAAGCCGCAGACCAGCGGCAGCAGCACCACCAGCTTGAGGATATAGGTCCACATCATTGTCGCGTCGCCCTTCAGCCCCGCTTCTCGGGCGCGACCAGCTCGGTCATCTTCACCCCGAAGCGGTCGCCCACCGTGACGACTTCGCCGCGTCCGATCAACGTGCCGTTAACCAGAACATCCAGCAATTCGCCCGCCTGACGGTCGAGCTCGATCACGCTGGACTCGCCGAGCGCGAGCAATTCGCGCAGCGACAGCGTGGTCGAGCCGATCTCCACGGTCAGCTTGACGTCGACGTCCTGGAGCATGCGCAGATTGGCGGCGACCGCCGCGTCGATCGTGAAGCCGCTCGTCATGTCGTTCATAGCAGGGGTCCTTCGAGCTTGGAGATGCGGATCGCGGCGCGACCGTTGGAGGTGCCGACCGTGCCCATGCCGAGCGCGACGCCGCCGATCACGATCGGCACGTCAGGGCCGAAGCTGATCGGGATGACGTCGCCCTCTTTCAGGTCCATCAGCTTGGCGAGCGAGATGGTCGGCTCGGCCAGCACCGAGCGCACCGGCAGCCGCACGCCCATGGCGGCGCGGGTCAGCTGAGTGCGCCACTCGGCGTCGACCTCGGCGGGCTTGGCCACCACCTTGCCGGTGAGCGCGACGGTGTGCGGCTTGAGCGTGGCGACCGGGTAGAGCACGTCGACGAACGCCGGCTTGGCGCTGCCGCGGGCGAGGCCGAAGCGGGTGCACACCACCACCTCGTCACCCTCGATGCCCTGGATCAGGTTGGAGCCGAGCTCGCACCGCTCCGCGCCGAAGCGCGCGCGCGCCAGCGGCTCCCACGCGCTCTGCAGCGTACGCGCCAACGCGGCGGCGACGCGCTGCGCCAGCACGTCCGCCGCGGGAGTGAATTCGAGCGCCAGCGTCGGCGAGACGTCGCCATTGCCGCCAAAGAACAGGTCGAGCAGCTCGGCGACGAACTGCGAGTCGAGCACCACCAGCAGCGGGCGGCCGTCCATCGTCAGCGGCAGATAGGCGGTCAGCTTGTCCCCGCGCGCGGCGCGATAGTCGGCGAGACGCAGCACCTCGAGCGGCTCCGCCCAGGTGCGCGTCTCGCTGCGCCAATAGCCCTCGAACACCTGTCGCACCCCGCGCGCAGCGCGCGCCGAGAGGTGTTGCAGCGTGTGGAGGTCGCCGAACGGATGGAGCTTGCCCGCCGCTCCCGGCCCCGCGCCCAGCGTGGTCGTGCCGACGGGAGAGTCGGTGCGACCGCGCCCGCGCCGTTCGGTGGCGTCGGGCTCCAGGCCGAAGTCGGAGAGGTCGGGCTCGTTAACCATGCCCGGTCACTGAACCACGAAGTTGGTAAAGTAGACGTTACTGATGCCGCCAAAACCCTCTTTTTCGCGGAGAGTCTGGTTGATCGCCGTGACGAGCCGCTTCTGCAGCTGCTGTTTGCCCGCGCTGGTGAACACCTGATCCTCGGTCGTGTCGCCGAGCGTCATCAGAATCGCCGAACGAATCGCGATATCGTTGGTCTTCAGGTTGCTGATGACCTTCTCGTCATAGGGCGTGGACACCGCCACGCCGACCTGGACGAAATGCACCGAGTCCTGGAGGTTGGAGGTGAACTCCTTCTCCATCGCGTAATAATTGGAGGCATAGGGCTCGCCGCCGTGACCCTCGGGCGTGGCCTCGCCGTGCTCGTCGCTCTTGGCTTCGCCGCCCTCGGCGCTCTCGCCACCGCCATGGTCGCCCTCGCCGCCCTCGTGCCCTTCGCCGCCCTCGCCGGCGCGCTTCTGCTCGCTCTTGGGGACGAGATGGGGCTTGTTGGGATCCTCCTTGAGCGCGGGGTGCGCGGCGCCGCCGCCGCCGACCAGCCCGGAGTTGGCGGCGTACAGGCCGGCGCCGACGCCGCCGCCCAGCAGGACGACGACGCCGACGACGCCGACCAGGATCGTCTTCATCTTGCCCTTCTTCTTGGGCGCGGCAGCTTCGGTGTCACTCATCGGTCAGTTCCTCGGTTCAGGCGATACGGTCGTCGGTGGTGGCCGCGTCGGCGGCGCGGCGCGCGGTGGGCGCGCGCGGCGGCGCGGCGCGCTGCTGCTGCTGCGGCTGGTGGCGTTCGGGCTGCTGGCCCGCCGCCTGTCCGTGTTGCTGCGCATGGGAGGAATGTGGCGATCCGCCCGCCGCGGGCTGTTGCGACCCGCCCTGCTGCGGCGACGCATTGCCGCCGGCATTGCCGCCGCCGGTTTGCGCCGGGTTGCTTTGCTGCAGCTTGATGCCGCGCTGCTCCGCCATCTCCTGCAACCGCGGCTGCGCTTCGGCGAGCAACGCGCGCGTCTGCGCCTGCTCGGCGACGAGCTGGACCTGCACCGTGTCGCCGTCGCGCCGCAGCGAGACGTCGATGGCGCCGAGCGCGTCAGGCACGACGCGGATGCGCATGTCATTGGCATCGGCCATGTCGCGCAGCATCTCGATGCGATGGATCATCGCCTCGGGCCAGCGCCCATGCGTCATGTCGAGCGGCTGCTGGTTGGCGGGCTGCGGCGCGGCGACCGCGGCGGCGGTGATCGCGCCGGTAGCCCGCTGGGCGAGCGCGGCGGTGGGCTGCGGCTCGGTCGTCGCGACCGGCTCGTCGGCGGTAATCGCGCGGTGGATCGCGTCGGCGAAGGTCCGCGCCGCGGTCGCGATCGGGGGCGAGGCGGCGGGCGGCGCGGCAGTAGCGACTCGCGCGGCAAGCGCCGGCTCGCGACCAGCCGCGCCGGTGTCGAGCGCCGGCGCGGCGGCGCCAATGGGCGCGGCGGCAGCGGCCTGGCCGACAAGGACTTCGGCGGTGGGCGGCGCCGTGATGGCCGGGGCAGCGACCGACACTGGCGCGGCGGCGGGGCTCACGACGGCGGCCGGAGTAACGACCGCGACGAGCGGCGCATCGACTCGCGCCGGGGCGGCGGCGGCGATCACCGGAGCGGGTGCCGCCGCAGCGGGCGCGCGTGTCGCGATGCTGTCGGGCGCCCGGGTGTCGGTGGCGGCCGGCGCGAGGGTCGCCGCGTCGGCGAGCGGCCGTTCAGGCGACCCAAGCGTCCCGGTCGCCGGGCTCGTAACGGTGGCGGACGCAACCGGTCGTGCCACAGCAGGTGCGCCGGCGACTGGCAGCGGGACGATCGCCGCAGAGCTCGGCGCGCCCTCGATGTCGACGGCGATCGTCGGGCTCTCGCCCCGCGGGAGCGGTGTCGCGGCGGTGCGGGCCGGTGCCGCTGTGGCGCCGGCTGGGCGGGTGGACGTCGGTTCGGCCGGCGTGACCGTAGCGGCGGCCGGACGGGCAGGGCGACCCGCCTCGGCGGCGCCGGCAATGGTGATCGGCGCCCCCTCGCGGGCCGAGCCCGGCACGCGCTGCGCTGGGTCCGACGGCTCGGTCGCGCGCCTCGGGTCGGGCGCCCCGGCACGCGACGTGGTCGGCACGCCAGCGGGCGACTGGCGCGCCGGCGACGACGGGGGCGACAGCGGCGTGCCCGTCGCGGCCGATCGAGGATCGGGCGACCCGGAACCCGGTACGCGCGCCGACACCTTGTCGATGAGCGAGGCGGGAGCGGTGAGGGGCGCAGCTGCCTCGGCGCTGTCCGGCGTCAGCGGTGACGCCGCGGCGCCGGCGACGGCGGGCGACGATGCGGGCGAGTCGGCGGTGTCCACGACAGACGCCGCACCGGGCCCGGCGGCGGCGGCATGCGGCGACCCTGACGCGCGCCTGGCGGTCGCCACCCCATCCGACCGTGCCGGCGCACCCACGGGCGCCGCCGCCGACGTTTCGATGAGCGTGACACGTGCGGACGCCGACGCGGATGGATCCGCCGCGACGGGCAGTGCTGCCAGCGGCGCCGCCTGCGGAGGCGGGGGTGCGGCATCGACCGGCGCCGCCGGGTGCGCGTCGGTGATAGCGGCGTCGGTCGTCGGCAGTGCGATGTCGGCTGGCGCTGCGTCCGCTGTGAGGGCGATCGTGCCGGACGTCTCCGTCGACGTGGCCGACTTGGCTTCAGCCAGCGGATCGGCCTCGTCGTCGGCGGTGGGCGAGGCGTCGGGCGCGACTGGGATCGCCACCGCCGCGCGGGCGCGCAGCGCGGCCTGCGGCAACAGCGCGGTCGCGCGCGGCGCGATCGGCGCCGGGGTGGCGTCCGCCTGCGCCTCCATCACGACGGGCGCTGGCGGCACGTCGAGCCCGGTCGCGTCGGCGAGCCAGGCGAGCGCATCGGCGGACGCCGGGGCGGCAACGGTCGCCGGTGCCGCGGTCGGCAAGACGATGCCGGCAGCGGCAAGCGGCTGCCGCTCGCCGGCGAGCGGCGCGGTCGTGATGTCGCCGGAGGGCACGACGAGGTCGAGGAAGCTGCCGCCCGTCGCCGTCAGCTTGGCGCGGCCGGCCGCGCCCGCGGCGAGCGACTCGCCGGCGGGGGCGCCGGGGCTCGCCAGCGCGCCGGGGGCGGTGGTCAGCAGCAGGCTCGCGATCGTGGTCAAGACAGGCTCCGGGCGCTGGTGAACGGGTGCGCCCGATCATCAGCAAGAGCCGTGCCGTTTCGTGCGAAGCTGGCCGCCGGGGCGGCATGCGCGGCGTTCCTGCATCGCGTCGGGGCAGGCGTTGAGGTTACGGGCGAGGGTCAGCGTCAGGGGGGCCAGGCGCGCGTCACTTGCGGCTGCGCAGGGTGGACGGCTCGCGCGAGCACGCGCGGCTACAGGCCAAGCTCTCGACGGGTCACCGCACCCGCAGGCACGCCCGCGAGATCGTCGCGCGACCGATCGCCGGCTCGCGCGTTCGGGGGCGATGGCCCATAGCGCACCCCGTCCGAGCGATGCCCGCATCCCCGTCGACAGCCTCATCTTCGGCTATGGCCCGATGCTGCCGCTCGTCGCCGCAGGGATCGGGGCCTGGCTGCTGCCTGAGGCCTGGGCAGGAGTCGCGATCCGGTGCGCGATCGTGTGGGGCGCGCTGATCCTCTCGTTCATCGGCGGGGTGCGACGTGGCTTCGGCTTCGCCCGCACCGAGGCGTCGACCGCCGCCGAGCTCACCGCGGCGGTGGCCTATGTCACGATCGCCGGGCTCGCGCTGGTACTGCCCTTCGTCGTGCTCGACACGGCGTTGCTCGCCGTCGGCTACGCGCTGGCGGCGCTGCTCGATCGCCGTGCCGCGCTGCGCGGCGACGCGCCCGCGCATTTCGCGCGGCTGCGCGTGCCGCAATTGCTGCTCGGCTGTGCGGGGCTGGCGGCGTGTTGGGCGCGGCTGGTCGTCGGGTGAGCGGCCAGCCAGCCGCGCCGTGCGATCAGCCCTTCATTGCCTCGAGCAGCAGCTTGACGTCCTGGCTGCGACCGCGCGGCAGGATCAGGATGTCGTTGCCGCTGGCGACCACGATCAGATCCTCGACCCCCACCATCGCCACCTTGGCGCCGTCGCTGCGCACCAGGCAGTTGCGCGAATCGAGCAGGATCACCTCGCCTGCGACGACATTGCCGCCCGCGTCCCCCGCGCTGATCGCGTGGAGCGCGTCCCAGCTGCCGACGTCGTTCCAGCCCATCGCCACCGGCACCACGGCGACGCGGTCCGCCTTCTCCATGACCGCATAGTCGATCGAGTCGGACGGCGAGGCGGCGAAGGCCGCCGCATCCGGGAAGATACGCACGCCGTCGCGCCGCGCGCCATCGAGCGACTGCTTCACCGCCGCCAGGATGTCGGGTCGGTGCGTCTCCAGCGCGGTGAGATAGGCGTCCGCGCAGAACAGGAAGATGCCGCCGTTCCACGCGTGATCGCCCGCCGCCACCATCGCCTCGGCGACGTCGCGCTGGGGCTTTTCGACGAAGCGCGCGACGCGGTGCACGCCCGACGCGATCTCGTCGCCCACCTTGATATAGCCATAGCCCGTCTCGGGTGCGTCCGGGGTGACTCCGAAGGTCACCAGCCAGCCGTCCTCCACCAGCGGCAGCGCGGCGTGGATCGCGGCATGGAACGCCTCGCGATCGGCGATGACATGGTCCGAGGGCATCACCAGCAGCGGGCTTTTCCCCTGTGCGGTGAGCGCGGCGAGCGCGATCGCGGGCGCGGTGTTGCGCCCGGTCGGCTCAAGGATGAGCGCCTGCGGTGCCGCGCCGATGCCGGCGAGCTGCGCTTCCACCTCGTCGGCGTGCGCGGCGTTGGCGACGACCACGGGCGCGGCGAAGGCGTCGCCGTGCGCGCGCGCGGCAGTGAGCTGGAGCATCGTCTGCTCCGCGGTGAGCGCCAGCAACTGCTTCGGCTTCTCGGGCCTGGACATCGGCCACAGGCGGGTACCCGATCCACCCGAGAGGATCACCGGCACGATCTCGGTCAACGCTGTTCCCTTTCCCCCGGGGCGCGCTCAGCGCGCCCGCTTCGTCGTGACAACACCTCGACGGGCGCTTAGGTCCCATACGGCCCATGGTGCGGTGCGACAATCGGGCTCCGGCGCGCAACTGTTCCATCTTGAAGGGGATTAATGATGAAGCGCAGGATCACGTCGGCGTCGCAGTGCGGCGCGTGAGCGATCGGCGGCGTCACCGAGCGGGCGAGCGCGGCGCGCTTGAGCCGCCGCGCCCGCGCCGCTAGCCCGCACCGATGGACCCGCTCGACCGTATCGCCGCCGCGCTGGAGCGGCTCGCGCCGCCGCCGCCCGTCGCCGCCGACCCGCTGGCGCACCCCGCGTATGTGTGGCGCGACGGCGTGTTGATCGCGGCACGCGGCTTCGCCCCGCTCGACCTCGCGCTGCTGCAGGGCGTGGGCGCGCAGCGCGCCGCTTTGATGGCCAATCTCGAGCGGCTGGCGGCGGGGCATGCCGCGCAGGACGTGCTGCTGTGGGGTGCGCGCGGTACGGGCAAGTCGGCGCTGGTCAAGGCCGCCGTGGGCGCGGTGCAGGCGGCGGGGGGCGCGCTCGCGCTGGTCGAAGTGCCGGCGGAGCGCGTCGCGACGCTGCCACGGCTCTTCGACGCGGTCGCGGGATGCGCGCGGGCCTATGCGATCTTCGTCGACGATCTCGGCGTCGACGACATCGCCGATGCGCGCGCGTTGCGTTCGCTGCTGGAGGGCGGCGCGGAGGCGCGGCCGGCGAACGCGCGGCTGCTCGTGACCGCCAACCGCCGCCACCTGGTGGTGCGCGAGCATGCGGTCGCCGAGCGCGCGATCAACCCGCGCGACGCCGACGACGACCAGCTCGCGCTTGCCGACCGGTTCGGCCTCAGCCTCGGCTTCCACGCCGTCGACCAGGAGCAGTACCTTGCGATCGTGCGTGCTTATGCGGAGCGCTATGGCCTCACCTTCGATCCGGCTGAGGCGGTGCAATGGGCGACCCGGCGCGGCAGCCGCTCGGGGCGCGTGGCATGGCATTATGTCGTCGAACTCGCCGGACGCGCCGGCGTGACGGTGTGAGGCGCAGCGGGCGCGCCGTTGCGAGAGCGCGCTCCTTCCTCACTGCAAGGGAGAGATCGTCCCACTCGGGCTTTCTCCCCCAAGCCCAGCTACCGCTTCACCAAGCCGAAATTTGCCGCCAGCGCCGCCTTGCTTCCGCTAGCGCGCTATGTCTGACCAGGACCATATGACCGATCTCACCATCCTCTACGAGCACCCGCAGTGGTTCCGCCCGCTGTTCGCCGCGCTCGATCGTCGCGGCATCGGCTATGACGCGGTGCATGCCGACGGCTTCGCCTTCGATCCCGCCGGTGCGGCGCCCTCGCCTTTGGTGTTTAACCGCATCGCGATGTCGAGCTTTCTGCGCGCGGCCGAGCATCCGATCTTCCACGCCGCCGCGGCGCTGGCGCATTGGGAGTCGCGCGGCGCGCGCGTGCTCAACGGCGCCGCCGCGCTGGCGATCGACTCGTCCAAGGCGCGGCAGCTCTCGCTGATCGCCGGGCTGGGGCTCGCCATTCCCGCCACCCGCGTCGTCCACCGCGCCGCGGACCTGCCCGCCGCCGCGGCGGCGCTGCGCTTCCCGATCGTGGTCAAGGCGAACATCGGCGGCTCGGGCGCGGGGATCGCGCGCTACGACGACGCCGCCGCGCTCGCCGCTGCGGTCGCGGAGGGCAGCGTGCCCGACAGCATCGACCGCGTGCTGCTGGCGCAGGAATATGCGCCGACGCGCGGCGGCACAATCACGCGCGTCGAGACGCTCGGCGGGCGCTATCTCTACGCCATCGCGGTCGACGGCGGCGGCAGCTTCGACCTGTGCCCCGCCGACGCCTGTGCAATCCCCGGCCGCCCGAGCGTGACAATGTCGCGCGTCGAGCCCGACGCCGCCACGATCGCAGCGGCCGAGGCGATCGTGCAGCGCGCGGGCATCGACGTTGGCGGGGTCGAGCTGCTGGTCGACGACCGCGACGGGACCTCGCGTTTCTACGACATCAATGCGCTCTCCAACTTCGTCGCCGACCCGCTCCATGTGCTGGGCTGGGACCCGCACGAGCGGCTGGTCGACTGGCTGGCCCAGCGGCTGCTAGAGGCACGCGCGTGAGATACGGTTATTGGACCCCCGTCTTCGGCGGCTGGCTGCGCAACGTCCCCGACGAGGGCATGGCCGCGACCTGGGACTATACCCGCGATCTCACCCGGAGCGCCGAGCGCTGGGGCTATGACCTTACTTTGATTGCCGAGCTGAACCTCAACGACATCAAGGGCATCGACCAGCCCGCGCTCGACGCCTGGTCGACCGCCGCGGCGCTGGCCGCGGTGACCGAGACGATCGAGCTGATGGTCGCGGTCCGCCCCAATTTCCACCACCCCGCCTTGTTCGCCAAGGCGGCGGCCAATATCGACCGGATCGGGGGAGGGCGGCTCGCGCTCAACGTCGTGTCGAGCTGGTGGGCGGACGAGGCACGCCAGTACGGTCTACAGTTCGACCAGCACGACGACCGCTACGCGCGCACCAGCGAGTGGCTGCGCGTGGTCGACGGGTTGTGGACCGAGGAGCGCTTCAGCTTCGCGGGCGACTTCTACCGCACGGAGGAGGCGATCTGCGCGCCCAAGCCGGTCAAGCGCCCGACCGTCTACGCCGGCGGCGAGAGCGAGAAGGCCAAGGCGATGATCGCGGCGCAGTGCGACGCCTATGTCATGCACGGCGACCCCACCGCCGCGATCGCGCCCAAGATCGCGGACATGCGCGCGCGCCGCGACGCCGCGGGCGGCGCGCCGATGCAGTACGGCATGGCCGCCTATGCGATCGTGCGCGACAGCGAGGCCGAGGCCAAGCGCGAGCTGGAGCGGATCACCACGGTCGCCGAGCTGCCCGCGGGCTATGCCAATTTCGACCAGTGGCTGTCGGGCACGCAGCTGGAGCGCGAGCTCAAGCTCCAGGAATATGCCGTCTCCAATCGCGGGCTGCGCCCTAATCTGGTCGGCACGCCCGAGCAGCTGAAGGAGCGGATTGCGGAATATGAGGCGGCCGGGCTCGACCTGCTGCTGCTCCAGATGAGCCCGCAGGCGGAAGAGATGGAGCGGTTCGCCGCGCAGGTGATGGGCACCGCATGATCGCGCTGGAGCGCGTCTCCAAGACCTTCCCCGACGGCACGCTCGCGCTCGACGAGGTGACGCTGGCGGTGCCGCGCGGGTCGGTGTTCGGGGTGATCGGTCGATCGGGCGCGGGCAAGTCGACACTGCTGCGGCTGCTCAACGGGCTGGAGCGCGCAAGCGCGGGCGAGGTGCGCGTCGACGGCGCGGCTTTGTCGACGCTCGACGCCGCCGGGCTGCGCGCGCTGCGGCGACGCGTCGGCATGATCTTCCAGTCGTTCGGGCTGCTCGCCAACCGCACCGTCGCGGGCAATGTCGCGCTCCCGCTCGAGCTCGCCGGTGTCCCCCGCGCCGAACAGGACGCGCGCGTCGCCGAGCTGCTCGCGCGGGTCGGGCTGGCGGACAAGGCGGGCGTGTATCCGGCGCGGCTGTCGGGCGGGCAGCGCCAGCGCGTCGGCATCGCGCGCGCGCTCGCCACCCGGCCCGACATCCTGCTGTGCGACGAGGCGACCAGTGCGCTGGATCCGGAGACGACGCGCTCGGTGCTGGCGCTGTTGGGCGAGCTCAACCGCGAGCTGGGGCTGACGGTCGTGCTGATCACGCACGAACTCTCGGTGGTGCGCGCGATCTGCGACCGCGTCGCGGTGATCGACCGCGGGCGCGTGGTGGAGAGCGGCGCGACTGACGCCGTGCTCGGCGATGCGCGCCACGCCGCCACGCTGGCGCTGCTGGGCGAGGCGGCGTGAGCGGCTGGTTCGGCAATGTGGTGTGGGGTGACATCGCGGTCGCGACCCGCGACACGTTGGTGATGCTCGGCGCCTCGCTGGCGCTGACGATCGTGCTGGGCGTGCCGCTCGGCGTGCTGCTGTTCCTCACCGATCGCGGCCAACTCGCCGAGCGGCGCTGGCTCAACCGTGTTGCGGGCGTGGTGGTCAACGTGCTGCGCTCGATCCCGTTCGTGATCCTGCTGATCGTAATGATCCCGCTGACGCTGCTGCTGGTCGGCACCTCGCTCGGCGTCGCCGGCGCGATCCCGCCGCTGGTGGTCGGCGCCGCGCCCTTTTACGCGCGGCTGGTCGAGCAGGCGCTGCGCGAGATCCCGCGCGCCACGATCGAGGCGGCGCAGGCGATGGGGGCGACGCGCTGGCAGATCGTCACGCGCGCGTTGCTGCCCGAGGCGCTCCCCGGGCTGGTCTCGGGCGCGACCGTCACCGCAGTGGCGCTCGTCTCCTTCACCGCGATGGCGGGGGTGGTCGGCGCCGGCGGGCTCGGTGACCTCGCAATCCGCTATGGCTATCAGCGCTTCCAGACCGACGTGATGCTCGTCACCGTCGTGCTGCTGGTGGCGCTGGTGCAGCTTCTCCAATGGGGCGGCGACGCGCTGACGCGCCGGCTCGACCACCGCTGAGGACCGATATGATCGACCGCCGCCTGCTGCTTTCCACGCTCCCCGCGCTGCTGCTCGCCGCCTGCGGCGGGGGCGGGGGCGCCGGCAAGAGCGATGGCGCGACGCTCACCGTCGCCGCCACCGCGGTGCCGCACGCCGAGATCCTTGCGCAGGTGAAGCCGGTGCTGGCGAAGGAGGGCGTGACCCTCAAGGTGCGGGTGTTCAACGATTACGTCCAGCCCAACCTCCAGGTCGACCAGGGCCAGATCGACGTCAATTACTTCGAGACCAAGCCCTATCTCGACCAGTTCAACCGCGAGCGCGGGACCAAATTGGTGCCGATCGCGGGCGTCCACGTCGAGCCGCTCGGGGCCTATTCGCGCCGCTGGAAGACGCTGGCGCAGCTGCCGCAGGGCGCCAGCGTGGCGATTCCCAACGAGCCGAGCAACGGCGGGCGCGCGCTCCAGCTGCTCCAGAAGGCGGGGCTGATCCGCCTGAGGAACCCGGCCGACCCGCTCGCCACGATCCGCGACATCGCCAGCAACCCCAAGGGGCTGCAGTTCCGCGAGCTGGAGGCGGCGACGCTGCCGCGCGTGCTGGGCGAGGTCGATCTCGCGCTGATCAACACCAATTACGCGCTCGACGCCAAGCTCAACCCGGTGCGCGATGCGCTCGCGATCGAGGACAAGGACTCGCCCTACGTCAATTATCTCGTCGGCCGCCCCGGCAGCGCCGACGACCCGCGCGTGCGCAAGCTGGTGGCGGCGTTGCGTAGCCCGGCGACGAAGGGGTTCATCGAGACGACCTACAAAGGCGCGGTGCTGCCGGCTTTCTGAGCCGCGCGGGTGGAGGCGGCAACCGACGCCGGAGGACGGCGCGGTATGACGCGGGCACCTCTCCCTTTCGCGGCTCCAGCCGGGGAGCGCGCCGCGATGCCGCGCCACCAGCCGCCCAGCCCGCCGGATACAGCGCCCGTTCACTGGCGTTGCGTCAGGGTCGCCGCGGAAAGGGTAGTTTGATGAGTGAGTTAAATCGCGACAGGGCGAAGCCGCGCCGCGCCGATGTGGCCGCGGACATGGCCGCTATCTTCGGCACCAGCGTGCGTCCCGACACCGCGTCGCCGCCGCCGCGCTACGCCGCCGCGCGGCCACGCCGGCGGCGTCACCTTGTCGCGCTCGGCGGTGCCGGACTGGCCGTCGCGGTCGCCGCCGGCGTCCTGCTCGGCACCAGCGCCGTCACGCCGGTGACGCCGGACGCACGCTCCACCCGTGCGGTGCAGTCGCACGTGGCGGCGGCACCTCGCCCCGCCGTGGCGCCGTCGCTCCCGCCCGAGGTCGTGCCGGCGGTCACCCCGGCTCCTGTCCTTGCCGCGCGCGCGCCTGCCGTCGAGCCCGAGCCCGAGCCGGAGACGATGGCGGCGCAACCTGCCGCCGCCGTGCCGCGTCCGCGTGCCTACGCCCTGGCCCCGCGCGTGCCGTCGACCGTGCGCGCGCTGCCCGACACGCGCCGCGGTGCGGTGAAGCAGGTGCGACGCTGGGACGATGGCTGCCTCGACGACATCTCCTGCGCCGGCGCGCGGCTGTACGACGCCGACGGCGCGGTGGCGGACGCTTATGCCGAGGCGACCCAGCAGGGCGTCAGCGCGCGGCTGCTGCGCGATTATCGCGACGAATGGCTGCGCGCGCGTCGCGTCGGACGCGACCGGCCGCGCGAGGCGCTGCGGCTGTACGGCATGATCGGCGCGGACCTGCGCACGCTGGCAGCCGACGCCGACACCGAGCTCGACCGCCCGCGCGGATGGCGATGATCACGCTGCGGCGGGAGACGCACGCGTCCCCCTCCGGCCTTCGTACCGGCAACCGCCTGCTCTACGCGATCGGCGACGTCCACGGCTGCTACGACCAGCTCCGCGCGTTGCTGGCCTGGGTAGCGGAGGACGCGGCAGTGCGCGCGCCGGGCGCCGCGCCGGTGCTGGTGCTGTGCGGTGACTATGTCGATCGCGGCCCGCGCTCGGCGGAGGTGCTGGCCGCGCTGGTCTGGCTGGCGCGATCCAGCTCGGTCGAGCTGCGCCTGCTCGAAGGCAATCACGAGGCGATGTTCCGCCTGTTCCTCGAACGCCCGGCGGACCATGGCCGCTGGCTCGATTATGGTGGCAGCGAGACGCTGCGCTCCTATGGCGTCGATGTTCCCGAGCGATATGATGACCCCGCGACGCTGGTCGTGTTGCGCGACCGGCTGCTCGACGTGATGCCCGTTGCGCATAACGCACTGTTGCAGCGGCTCGAGCCGATGGTGCGGATCGGCGACGTCGTCTTCGCGCACGCCGGGGTGCGCCCGGGCGTGGCGCTTCGCGACCAGGTGCGCGACGACCTGCTGTGGATCCGCGACCCGTTCCTCGATCACCCGCGTCCCGCCGAGACGCTGGTGGTGCACGGCCATACCTGGACGAGCGACCGGCCCATTGTGCTGGCGCATCGCATCGGGCTCGACACCGGCGTGTACGACACCGGGGTGCTGACCGCGGCGCGGTTCGACCGCGACGGGATCGAAATCGTCCAGGCGGTGGCGCGAAGCGAAGCGGCCTAGATCACGTCGCCGGCGTAGAACAGGATGCCGATGCTGCTCGCCAGCAGGAACGCGAGATAGATCAGCCCGCCGCGGATCTTCACCCCCGATTTGCCGAAGCTCTGGTCGCCATGGTCGTCGTGTCGCATCGTCGCTCTCCCGCGCCGTCGTGACAGGACAACCATCCGGCGTCACGAACGATCCGGGCGCGGTGGGCGGCACCGCGCAGCACGGCATAGCCGGCCACGCCCGACAGCAGCGATCCGGCCAGCACGCCCAGCTTGGCCTCCGCCTGGAGCAGCGGTTGCGCGGGGAACGCCAGCAGCGTGATGAAGATGCTCATCGTGAAGCCGATCCCGCACAGCATCGCGACCCCGAGCAGCTGCGCCCAGTTCGCCTGCGCGGGCAGGTCGGCGACGCGCGCGCGCTCCGCCAGCGCGGCGAGGCCGAACACACCCGCCACCTTGCCGAGCACCAGCCCCGCCGCCACGCCGAGCGTCACCGGCGCGGTGAGCGCGCCCGCGGGCGGGCCGAGCAGCGGCACCGCCGCGTTGGCAAGCGCGAACAGCGGCAGGATGACGAAGGCGACCGGGCGATGGAGCGCGTGCTCGAGCCGGTGCAGCGGCGCGCCCTCCGCGTCGGTCGCGCCGTGCGCGGGGATGGTGAAGGCGAGCATCACGCCCGCCAGGGTCGCGTGCACGCCCGAGCGCAGCACCAGCCCCCACAGCAGCACGCCGAGCAGCAGATAGGGCGTCAGCCGGCGCACGCGCGCGCGGTTGAGCGCGACGAGCAGCGCCAGCACCGCAAGCGCCCCGGCAAGATAGGGCAGCGCCAACGCGCCGGTGTAGAAGAAGGCGATGATCATCACCGCGCCGAGATCGTCGATGATCGCCAGCGCGGCGAGGAAGACGCGGAGCGACCCGGGCACCCGATCGCCGAGCAGCGCGACGACGCCGAGCGCGAACGCAATGTCGGTGGCGGCGGGGATTGCCCACCCCGCCGTGGCGCCGCCGCGGTTGAGTGCCAGATAGAGCAAGGCGGGCGCCGCCATCCCGCCCGCCGCGGCAATGCCGGGGAGGAGCCGGCGCGGCCAGCTGGCGAGTTGGCCGTGCCGCGTCTCGCGCTTGATCTCGAGCCCGACGAGCAGGAAGAATACCGCCATCAGCCCGTCGTTGATCCAGGCTTCGAGCGGCAGCGGCCCGAGCGCGGCATGGCGCAGCGCGGCATAGCCGGGGGCGAGCGGCGAGTTGGCGAGCAGCAGCGCCAGCATCGCCGCGCCGATCAGGACGATACCGCCCGCGGCCTGGCTGGCGAGGAAGTGACGCAGCGCGCTGGTGCGGCGCACGAGCGCGGCAGGCTCGGGAAGGAGAGGGGACACAGGTGGGCTCCGGCACGGGTGGTCGAGCGCTGGGCGGCCCGACCAGCGCGAGAACCTGCCCGCGCGCCGAAGCACGGCGGACACCCGGGCGCTGGTGTCGCATCCCGCACGCGCAGGGGCAAGCGGAGCGTCACCCGCCGTGGCGGCGCCGCCTCCGACCCGGATTTCTCCAAAACTCACGTTAGGACGCAGGCACTTAGCGGGTCACTCGGGCGTATTGGACGCGCAGTGCCGGCGCGGGTTGAGCGACGCCGGCCGCCGACGATGGCAACGGCGCGGCGGAAACGAGAGGCAGGCAGCATGACGGTACGCAGCTTCGCGACGCTCTACGGCGTCGTCTTCCTCCTCGCCGGGCTCGCTGGGTTCATTCCCGGCCTGTCCCCCGAGCACGTCCATCCCGGGGTGGCGGTGACCGGTGCGTCACGGCTCGCGCTCGGCTTGTTCCCGGTCAACGTGCTCCACAATCTGGTCCATCTTCTGTTCGGCCTGTGGGGCCTCGCGGCGGCGCGCGGGGTCGCCGGCGCGCGCCTGTATGCCAGGAGCGTGGCGGTGATCTACGCGGTGCTGACGATCGCCGGCTTGGTACCGGGCGCGGACACGCTCTTCGGGCTGGTGCCGCTCTACGGCAACGATATCTGGCTCCACGCCTTGCTCGCGGCGGCGGCGGGCTATGTCGGCTTCGTCCATCATGAGGCGGGCCCCGCCGTGGAGCGCTAGGGCCGCACGCGACCGCCCCGGCGTCTCAGACGATCGCGTTGGGCAACGCCGCGTCCGAGAAGCAGGCGTCGAGATTGGCGAGCACCAGTGCCTCCATCGCCGCGCGCGCCTCGCGCGTCGCGCTGCCCTGGTGCGGCGCCAGCACCACCTGCGGCAGCGCCCGCAATGCGGCGGGCACGTCCGGCTCGTCCGCGAACACGTCGAGCCCCGCGCCGGCGATCACGCGCTGCTCCAGCGCCGCGATCAGCGCCGGCTCGTCGACCAGGCTGCCGCGCGCGACGTTGACCAGCACACCGTCCGCGCCGAGCCGTTCCAGTACCGCGCGGTCCACCACCCGCTCGGTCGCGGCGCCGCCGGGAGCGGCGAGGATCAGCACGTCGCTCGCCGCCGCCAGCGCGCCGATACCGGGCAGCCGCTCGTACGCAACGTCCTTGGCCGAGCGCGCGCAATAGCCGATCCAGCCCGCGAACGGGGCAGCGCGTGCGGCGATCGCGCGGCCGATCTGGCCGAGCCCGAAAATGCCGATGCGGCGCCCGGTCGCGCGGCGCGCCAGCGGCACCGACCAGCCGCCGTCGCGTACCGCGCGGTCGTTCGCCACCACCGCGCGCTCCACACCGAGCCACAGCGCCAGCGCGAGATCGGCGACGTCGTCGGTCAGCACGTCCGGGGTGATGGTGACCCGGATCCCGCGCGCGCGCGCCGCGGCGAGGTCGACCCCGTCATGTCCCACCCCGTGGATCGCGACGATCGCGAGCGCGGGCAGTCGGTCGCAGTCCGCCGCGGACCAGCGCAGCGAGCCGCCGCCCACCACCGCGCGCGTCGTCGCGGGCGGGGTGCCGCGGTGGAGCGTGAAGCGCTGCGCCAGCGCGGCCTCCAGCGAGGGAGACTGCGGCGCGGCGAGGAACAGATCGGGCAGGCTCATCCCGTCTCGCTAGCACGCCCCGTGCGTCGCCGCCGACGGTTTTCATGCGATCACTCAGCGGCTAACGCGATCGGCGCATGATCTCCGACGTTTACCGTGATCCCGCGGCGCTGCCCGCGCCGCTGCGTTTTCTTGCCGGCGGCGGCCGAGCGACCGAGCTGATCCTCGCGCGCGACTGGAGCGATCATCCGCTCGGTGCTCCCGCCGACTGGCCCGAGGCGCTCAAGGCGACGCTGAGCACGGTGCTTAACTCGCCCGAGTCGATGATCCTGTGCTGGGGCGCGACGGAGCTTACCTTCTTCTTCAACGAGACCTATTTCCCGCTGCTCGGGCCGCGTTTGTCCTGGGCGATGGGGGCACCGTTCCGCACCGTCTGGGCGGACGCCTGGGCGCAGGCCAAGCCGATCATCGACGATGCCTTTGCCGGGCGCAGCCAGCGCTTCACCGACCTGCCGTGGAAGCTCGACACCGATCGCGGCCAGGCCGATACCTGGTTCACCTTCTCTTATTCACGCATCCTCGATCCGGACGGCGCGATCGCCGGCCTGTTCATCTTCACCAACGAGACCACCGAGCGCGTGCTGAGCGATGCCGCGCTGCGCCAGAGCGAGGAGCGGCTGCGGCTCGTGATCGAGGGCGCGCGCGACCATGTGATCTTCACCACCGACACGGGCGGGGTGATCACCAGCTGGTCGGCGGGCGCCGAGGCGGTGCTGGGCTGGACGCCGGACGAGGCGATCGGCCAGCCCGCGGCGATGATCTTCACCCCCGAGGACCGCGCCGCCGGCGCCGACGTGCGCGAGATCACCGGTGCCGCGCGCGACGGCTGCGCGCCCGACGAGCGCTGGCACCTGCGCCGCGACGGCACGCGCGTGTTCCTCAACGGCTCGGTCCACCCGCTGCCCGCCGACGCGCAGGGGCAGGAGCGCGGCTTCATCAAGATCGCGCGTGACGAGACCGCGCGCTGGCAGGCGCAGCAGGAGCTCGAGCGGCTCAACGCCACGCTCGAGCAGGAGGTCGCGGCGCGCACCGCCGATCGCAACCGGCTGTGGCAATTGTCGTCGGACATCATGCTGGTGGCGGGGCTCGACGGCACGATCGAGGCGGTCAACCCGGCATGGACGCGCGTGCTCGGCTGGGCCGAGTTCGAGCTGCTCGGCCGGCCGATCTTCGGCTTCGTCCATCCCGACGATCTCGACGCCACGCGCGCCGCCGCGGCCGGGATCGGCGCGGGCCAGGCGTTTGCGCGATTCGACAACCGCTATCGCCATCGTGACGGCAGCTACCGCGACATCGTCTGGGCGGCCGGCCCGGGCGACGGCAAGATCATCGCGGTGGGGCGCGACGCCACCGAGGAGAAGGCGCAGGCCGCCGCGCTTGCGCTCGCCGAGGGCCAGCTGCGCCAGGCGCAGAAGATGGAGGCGGTCGGCCAGCTCACCGGCGGGCTGGCGCACGACTTCAACAATCTGCTCACCGGGGTGATGGGCAATCTCGAGCTGATCCAGGCGCGGCTCGCGCGCGGGCGCCACGACGACATCGATCGCTTCCTGCTCGCGGCGCAGGGCGCCAGCCGCCGCGCCGCCGCGCTGACGCAACGCCTGCTCGCCTTCTCGCGCCGCCAGACGCTCGACCCGCGCCCGACCGACGTCAACCGGCTGATCGCCGGGATGGAGGAGCTGTTGCAGCGATCGATCGGGCCGACCAGCGCGATCGTGGTGGATGCCGCGCCGGGGCTGTGGACCGCGATGATCGACGCCACCCAGCTGGAGAGCGCGATCCTCAATCTCGCGATCAACGCGCGCGACGCGATGCCCGACGGCGGCCGGCTGACGATCGCCACCGCCAACCGCTGGCTCGACGAGACGGACGCACGCGAGCTCGAACTCGGCGCCGGCCCCTATCTGGCGGTGGCGGTGAGCGACACCGGCACGGGCATGGCACGCGAGACGGTCGAGCGTGCGTTCGAGCCGTTCTTCACCACCAAGCCGATCGGGCAGGGCACCGGGCTGGGATTGTCGATGATCTACGGCTTCGCGCGCCAGTCGGGCGGGCAGGTGCGGATCGAGTCGGCGCCGGGGCTGGGCACCACGATCACGATCTACCTGCCGCGCCACGCCGGCGCCGCCGCGGTGGGCGAGGAGGTGAGCGTCGCCGAGGTCGAACCGGCGGCGCGCGGCGCGACGATCCTGGTGGTCGACGACGAGATGACGATCCGCCACCTGATCGACGAGGTGCTGGAGGACGCGGGCTATGCCGTGATCGGCGCGGCGGACGGTGCCGCCGGGCTCAACGTGCTCGGCTCGGACGCGACGATCGACCTGCTGATCACCGACGTCGGGCTCCCCGGCGGGCTCAACGGCCGCCAGGTCGCGGACGCCGCGCGCGCGCTGCGCCCCGGGCTGCGGGTGCTGTTCGTCACCGGCTACGCCGAGAATGTCGCGGTCGGCGGCGGGCATCTCGAGCCCGGCATGGAGCTGCTCACCAAGCCGTTCACGATGCAGGCGCTCACCGCCAAGGTGGCGGAGATGCTCGCGGCCGGGTGAGCGCTCAGGCGGCGCTGTCGATGCCGAGCTCGCCGAGCTTGCGATACAGCGTCGAGCGGCCGATCCCGAGACGGCGCGCCACCTCGGTCATCCGCCCGCGATAATGCGTGATCGCGAGCCGGATCAGGTCGGCCTCGATTTCGTCGATCGTGCGCAGATGGCCGTCCGGCCGGAACAGCGGCACGCCGCTCGCCTCGACGCCGCGGCCGGCGCTGCGCACGCCGCGCTGACCCAGCGCCGCGATCTGCGGGAAGTCGGCGCGGGTCAGCGTGTCGCCCTCGCACAGCACCGCGGCGCGGAACAGCACGTCCTGCAGCTGGCGCACGTTGTGCGGCCAGTCGTAGCTCATCAGCAGCATCACCGCGTCGTCGCTGATCTCGAGCTGGCGCAGGCCCGGCTGGGTGGCGATCCGCTCGAGCAGATGGCGCGCGAGCGCGGGAATGTCGCCGGCGCGCTCGCGCAGCGGAGGGATCACCACCGACACCGCGTTGAGGCGGTAGCACAGATCCTCGCGGAACCGCCCGGCGGCGACCTCGTCGAGCAGGCGCTTGTTGGTGGCGGCGATCACGCGCACGTCGACCGCGCGCGGGTGGCGCCCGCCCAGCGGCAGCACCTCGCCCGACTGGAGCGCGGCGAGCAGCCGGCGCTGCGCATCGAGCGGCAGGTGATCCACCTCGTCGAGGAACAGGGTGCCGCCATCGGCCTCCACCATCCGCCCGGTCTTGCGCTGGAACGCGCCGGGGAAGGCGCCTTCCTCGTGCCCGAACAGCGCGCTCTCGATCAGATTGGCGGACACCGCGCCGCAGTTGAGCGTGACCCGCGGCGCCGCGGCGCGCGGGCTGGCGGCGTGGATCGCCTCGGCGACCACTTCCTTGCCGACGCCGCTCTCGCCCTCGATCAGCACCGGCACGCGCGCGCGCGCTGCCTTGGCCGCGATCGCCAGCGCGGCGCGGAACTCGGGCGCGGTGCCGATGATCTCGTCGAACCCCAGCATCGCCGGAATCTTCTCGGTCAGCGGGCGCAGTTCGCCCGCCGCATTGGCCGCGACCGCGCGCTCGAGCGCCTGAAGCAGCCGCTCGGGCGCGAGCGGCTTGGCCAGATAGTCGGTCGCGCCCGCGCGCATCGCATCCACCGCCTGCGCCACCGAAGCCTCGGCGGTGAGCATCAGAATGGGCAATTGCGCGCGATAGGCACGCAGTTCGCCGATCAGCCGCGCCGGATCCCAGCCGGCATGGCCGGGATCCAGCAGGATCGCGTCGAGCTGCATGCCGTCCGGGGTGGCGAGCGTCGCCACCGCCGCGGCGGGATCGTCCGCGAACACCACGCGCCATCCGCCGCGCGCGGCAAGTGTCGCGACGACGCGACGCTGCGCGGCGTCCTCGTCGATCAGCATCAGCAGACGTTGTCCGTTGCGCGTCATGTCCGGCCTAACTGTCCCGTGGCTACCTGCCTATCGCCTAACCGTGGTGAGTAAAGGCGGGCTTAAGCTCGGACGAGTGATATTGCCTCCATGGGATGACGCAACTACGCTGGCACCGAAGGCAGCCAGCACAACGAGGAAAAAAAATGGCGGAGAGTGGCGCGGAGCGCGGTGACATCAAGGCGCACGAGGCGACCTATTCCGGCATGATCGGTCTGCTGAAGTACGGCGCCGTGGCCTGTTTCATCCTCGCCTTCTTCGTCATCTGGCTGATCGCGTAAGCGCCGCGTGAAGATCGCGGTCGTCAGCGAGCAGGCGCCCGGCGAGCATCGAGTCGCTGCCACGCCCGAGACCGTCCGCAAGTTCATCGCGCTCGGTGCCGCCGTCGCCGTGGAGGCGGGCGCCGGCGCAGGGGCGACGATCGCGGACGCGGATTACGCCGCTGCCGGCGCCGCGCTCGGAGACCGCACCGCCACGCTCGCGGGAGCGGCGATCGTGCTGGCGGTGCAGCCGCCCAACCCCGATTCGCTCGCCGGGGTGGCGCCGGGAGCCTGGGTGGTGGCGATCATGGCGCCGTTCGCGGACGGCGGCCGCGCGCGGGTCGAGGCCTATGCCGCCGCCGGGCTGGAGTCGCTGGCGATGGACCTGATGCCGCGGATCACGCGCGCGCAGTCGATGGACGTGCTGTCGTCGCAATCAAACCTCGCCGGGTACAAGGCGGTGATCGACGCCGCTGCCGCCTATGGCCGCGCTTTCCCGATGATGATGACCGCGGCGGGGACGGTCTCCGCCGCCAAGGTGTTCGTGATGGGCGTCGGCGTCGCCGGATTGCAGGCAATCGCCACCGCGCGCCGGCTCGGCGCCCAGGTCTCCGCCACCGACGTCCGCTCGGCGACGCGCGAGCAGATCCAGTCGCTCGGCGCCAAGCCGGTGTTCGTCGAGGCGGTGGCGGGTATCGAGGGCGAGGGCAGCGGCGGCTATGCCGGCGAGATGTCGCCCGACTATCAGAAGGCGCAGGCCGAGCTGGTATCGGCGCACATCGCCAAGCAGGACATCGTCATTACCACCGCGCTGATCCCCGGCCGCGCCGCGCCGCGGCTGGTCAGCGACGCGCAGCTCGCGACGATGCGGCCCGGCAGCGTGCTGGTCGATCTGGCGGTGGAGCAGGGCGGCAACGTCGAGGGCGCGGTGGCGGGCGAGACGGTGACGCGGCACGGCGTGCGCATCATCGGCCATCGCAACGTGGCGTCGCGGCTCGCGGCCGATGCCGCGGCGCTGTACGCGCGCAACCTGTACAATTTTCTCTCGACCTTCTGGGACAAGGAGCAGGCGCGTCCGGTGCTCGACGCCGAGATCGGCGACGCGGTGCGGCTGACGCGGGGCGGGGCGGTGGTGAACGCAAGGCTGCTGTCGTGACGGGGCGTGCGGGTGACGCGGCGCGGACCGTCGCGGGCGGGAATAGCTCAGCCCGCCGGACGCCCATGTTCCCGTGCGGATTAGGATGATGATCGCAGTCGACTCTTTTCATCCTCCCCTGAAAGGGGAGGTGGCGCGTGCAGCGCGACGGAGGGGTGTCGCGGGTCGTGAGTCCAGCGGCATTCACTCGCCGGGTCACCCCCCCGTCAGGCCTACGGCCTGCCACCTCCCCTTGCAGGGGAGGATCTAGGTGCTGCAGGGTCACGACGTGGTCGCGCCGCTCGCGCGCGCATTGCGGCAGACCATGTCGCTGCCGGAAGTCCTCCTCTGGCGCGCGCTGCGCGAACGACCCGCCGGCTTCAAGTTTCGTCGCCAGCACCCATCCGGCCCCTATGTCGCCGATTTCTGCTGCCATGCCGCGCGCCTGATCATCGAGATCGACGGCGAAGCGCGTGAGCGCGGCGACCGCCCCGCGCGCGACGCGGCGCGTGACGCCTGGTTCGCCGCGTGCGGCCTGCTCACCGTCCGCCGCTCGGCGGGCGACGTGCTCGACCTCGACGCCACCGTCGGGCACCTCGTCTCGCTTGCCGCTGCCCGCACCGCCGGAGAACAATGATGGACTTCGTTGCGATCCTGTCGATCTTCGTGCTGGCGTGCTTCGTCGGCTATTACGTCGTCTGGTCGGTCACGCCGGCGCTGCACACGCCGCTGATGGCGGTGACCAACGCCATCTCCAGCGTGATCATCGTCGGCGCGCTGATCGCGGGCGCGGCGGCGGGGAGCACGGGGTCGAAGTGGCTCGGGCTCGCTGCGGTGGTGCTCGCCAGCGTCAACATCTTCGGCGGCTTCGCAGTGACGCAGCGGATGCTCGCCATGTATAGGAAGAAGGAGCGGCCGGCACCGCGGGCTTAGTCGCAGCGCTGGTCGCGAGGGGGAGAACCACGTGGAGCATGTTGCGGGGAACCCGTGGGTAGCGCTCGCCTATCTGGTTGCGGGCGTATGCTTCATCCTGGCGCTGCGCGGGCTGTCCAGCCCGGCGACCAGCCAGCGCGGCAATCGCTTCGGCATGATCGGCATGGGCGTGGCGGTGGTGACCACGCTGGTGACGCACGTGCCGCTCACCGCCACGCTGATCGAGGGCGAGGATTATGCCGCGCTGATCGCGCGGGTGGATTATGCGGCGGCGTTCGAGATCGTGGCGGCGATCGCGCTCGGCGGGGTGATCGGCGTCGGCATCGCACGACGGATCGCGATGACCGCGATGCCGCAATTGGTGGCGGCGTTCCACAGCCTGGTCGGACTCGCCGCGGTGCTGGTCGCCGCCGCCGCCTTCCTCAACCCGGTGGCGTTCGGCATCGCGGTGCCCTTGCTATTCCCCGACGGCAGCGCGGTGGCGCTGATCAACCCGGTCAGCCGAATCGAGATGGGGCTGGGCGTGGCGATCGGCGCGATCACCTTCTCGGGCAGCGTGATCGCCTTCCTCAAGCTCAACGGCAACATGGGCGGCACGCCGATCCTGCTACCCGCGCGCCACGCGATCAACCTCGGCGTGCTCGCCGCGATCCTGCTGCTGGTGGCCTATTTTACCGTCGACCAGTCGCCCTGGGTGTTCTGGACGGTGACGGTGCTGTCGTTCGCGATCGGCTTCCTGCTGATCGTGCCGATCGGCGGCGCGGACATGCCGGTGGTCGTGTCGATGCTCAACAGCTACTCGGGCTGGGCCGCGGCGGCGATGGGCTTCACGCTCCACAACAGCGCGATGATCATCACCGGCGCGCTGGTCGGCTCGTCCGGCGCGATCCTCAGCTATATCATGTGCCGCGCGATGAACCGCAGCTTTGTCAGCGTGATCGCGGGCGGCTTCGGCGCCGAGACGGGCGGCGGCGCGGGCGGTGCGGCGGCGAGCGACCGCGCGTGGAAGCGCGGCTCGGCCGAGGACGCCGCCTTCCTGATGAGCCAGGCCGAGCAGGTGATCATCGTGCCCGGCTATGGCATGGCGGTGGCGCAGGCGCAGCACGTGCTGCGCGAGATGGGCGATAAGCTCAAGGCGCACGGCGTCCGCGTCAAATATGCCATCCACCCGGTGGCGGGGCGCATGCCCGGCCATATGAACGTGCTGCTTGCCGAGGCCAATGTGCCCTATGACGAGGTGTTCGAGCTGGAGGACATCAACTCCGAATTCGCGCAGACCGACGTGGCGTTCGTGATCGGCGCCAATGACGTCACCAACCCCGCGGCGAAGACCGATCGCAGCTCGCCGATCTACGGCATGCCCGTGCTCGACGTCGAAAACGCCAAAACGGTTCTCTTCGTCAAACGCTCGATGGGCGGAGTCGGCTATGCTGGAGTCGACAACGAGGTCTTCTACCGGGACAATACGATGATGCTGCTCGCCGACGCCAAGAAGATGGTGGAAGAGATCGTCAAGTCGCTCGACTGACGCGATGGCTACCCCCTACGATGCCGGCGGCGCAACTGCCCCGGCGTTCGCGCTCGCCTGCCACGAGGGTGCCGGGGCGCACGCCGCGCGCGAGGCGATCGCGCTGATCGGCGGCACGCTGGTGGCACAGAGCGCGCTTCCCGCCGCACCCGCCGCCTTCGCCGCGCTCGCCGGCGCGCCCGTGATCGTGCTCGATCTCGACGGCGCCGATGACGCACTCGCGCACGACGTCGTCGCCGCGATCGACGCGCTCGCCGCCGCGCGCGGCTGGCGCGTCGTGCTCGCCTTCACGCTGGCGCAGATCGATCCGGTGGTCGCCGCGCTGGGCGAGGAGAGCGGCGCGGTGCAATTGCTGTGCGCGCCCGATCGCGCCGAATGGATCGGCGCGCTCGCCGTCGCGCTGGCACGCGGCGAGGGGCGGGTGCGCGCGCCCGAGGGCGACGGGGCGCGGCTGGCGCGGCTCAGCGCCGAGGTGGCGCGGATCGCGGCGCTGCTCGCCGGCGCGGGCGAGCAGGCGGGCGGCGCCGAGCGCGCCGAGGACCGCCGCGTCACCTTCCAGCCCGCACCCGCGGCAGCGGTGACGATCAGCGCGACCGCGGTGCGCGACGTGCTGCGCGCGCGGCGGTTGCGCGACCGGTTCTTCGGCGACGGGCTGTTCGAGGACCCGGCGTGGGATATGCTGCTGGATCTCTATGCCGCGCGGCTGGAGGGTAGGCGCGTGTCGGTGTCGAGCCTGTGCATCGCCGCGGCGGTGGCGCCGACCACCGCGCTGCGCTGGATCGCGCGACTCAGCGAGCTGCGGCTGCTCGCGCGGACTCCCGATCCGCGCGACCGCCGCCGCGTGTTCATCGCGCTGACCGACGAGGCGGCGGACGCGATGCAGGCCTATCTGGGCGCGCTCGCCGAAGCGGGTCTGCCGCTGGCGTGAGCCGCGGGTCGGGTCAGCGCTGACCGGCGAGGACGTGCGCGACGATCGCATTGGCATGGCCGTGCCCCATGCCGTGGTCGCGCTTGAGCAGCGCGACCAGCTCCATATGCTTGGCGGGCAGCTGCGCGCGCACCCATTCCTGCCATTCCGCGATCGGGCGACCGTAGCGCTGCTCAATCGCGGGAAAGTAGGACGCGGGACCTTTGACCGGAGCGGTCGGCATGGCGGCATTCTCCACGGCGGGTGGAGCGCGATCTTGGCGCGGGATGGGGGTGTCGTGCAAGCCGTTGCGGGACGCTTCGCACTTGATCCCTATCCGAGCCCGTGTAGACAGCCGCGACCGGTGGCTTCCTCCGGGCGCTTAGCTCAGCTGGTAGAGCGGCTCGTTTACACCGAGTAGGTCGGCGGTTCGAACCCGTCAGCGCCCACCACCGTCGTCCCGCCTCATACGCCGGCGATCGCGCGCGCACCGCCCGATCGAGGCGCCGCCGCTCCGGGGGCACCTCAGCCCCCCGCCGCTAGCGCCGACCGGTGAACAGCTGCACCAGCCCCACCACCAAAGCGATCAGCAGCAGCAGGTGGATCAGCCCGCTGGTCAGATGGAAACTGAACCCCAGCAGCCAGAGCACCACCAGGATCACGACGATCGTCCAGAGCAATGGCCTTCCCCCGCCTTACCGCACCTGATCTCATCATAGAGCGGCGGCGCGGCGCGGCGGGTCAGCGCGCCGGCGCGACTCGCCAGATCGCGTTGCCGACGTCGTCCGCGACCAGCAGCGCGCCCGCGCGGTCGGTGATCACGCCGACGGGCCGCCCATGCGCCTCGCCGTCGGGGGTGAGGAAACCGGTGAGCACGTCGACCGGCTTGGCGTTCTTGACCGGCCAGCCCGCCGCGTCGAACGGCACGAACACCACCTTATAGCCCGACAGCGGCTTGCGGTTCCACGAACCGTGCTCGCCGACGAACGCGCCGCGCGCGAAGCGGTCGCCGAGCCGCGCGTCGCCCGCGAACGTCAGCCCGAGCGCAGCGACGTGCGGCCCCAGCGCGAAATCGGGCCGCTTCACATATTGCTGCAACTCGGGGTTCTTGGGCTCGACCCGCGTATCGACATAGCCGCCCCAATAATACCACGGCCAGCCGAAGTGATCGCCCAGCTCCACGGCGGTGAGATAATCGGGGACGAGGTCGGAGCCGAGCATGTCGCGCTCGTTCACCACGGTCCACAGCCGGTTGGTGCCGGGCACCAGCGCCATGCCATTGGGGTTGCGCAGCCCGGTGGCGAAGACGCGGAACGTCTTCTCCTTGGGATAGACCTGGAGGATCGCGGCGCGGAACTTCTCCTGCGCCAGCCCGCCCTCGGCGACGTTCGAGGCCGAGCCGACCGAGACGTACAACGTGCGCCCGTCCTCCGCCGCGATCACGTTGCGCGCCCAATGGTTGCCGCCGCCCGGCAGCTTGACGACCAGCTCGGGCCGTGCGGTGATCCGGGTCGCGCCCTCGGTGTAGGGCACGCGCACGAGCGCATCGGTGTTGGCGACGTACAGCTGGCCGCCGAGCAGCGCCATGCCGAATGGCGAGTGCAGCCCGGTCAGGAAGGTGGACCGCGTCTCCGCGCGTCCGTCGCCGTCCGCGTCGCGCAGCAGGGTGATGCGATCGGCCGATGCGCCGCCCGCGCCGACCTTGCCGAGCAGGTGGCGCATCACCCAGCCCTGGATCCCGCCGCCCTTGCGTGGCGGCGAGTTGGTCTCCGCCACGAGCACGTCGCCATTGGGCAGGCGATACAGCCAGCGCGGATGGACGAGCCCGGTGGCGAAGGCGGCGACGCGCAGCCCTGCCGCCGCGGTGGGCGCCTCGCCCGCCTTCCAGCCGATCGGGTCGGCGGTCTTCACCGTCGGCAGCATCTGCTCGCGCGGCGGCGTGATGGTCGGGCGCGCGCCCGTCACCGCGGCGACGTCGACCCGAGCGCTGTCGGGCCAGGCGAGATAGGCGACCACGCCGATCGCGACGAGGAGGAGGAGCCCGAGGACGGCGAGAAGGTGTCTGCGCATATGCGTGATGTAGGGGGAAGCCAGGGGCGGCGCCACCGTCGCGTGCGGCCTCGCCCGCCGGATCACGCCATCGCAGCGGCGATCCTGTCCGTGCCGGCGCACGATCCCGGCGAGGGGCCGACAGAGCGGCGTGGCCATGCCGATCGCGGCGGCAGGCGCTTCGTGCGGCACCTACAAGCGCGTGACGTGCACGATTGCCTTTCCGCTCTCGACGCCGGCGCGGCGTGGACATAACGACGTGGCGACGCGGCGGGGAGGCGAACTCGCCTCACAGCGGAGCTGGCTTCGAGACGGACGATGGGCCGCCGGCGTGGGGGGCACGCCGGCGGCCCCCGACCCAGCTGCCTGTCGGGCGACCCGAAGGGCTTACTCGGCCGGTTGCGCGTGGGAAGCGGCGCACCGCTCCCGAACCGTCTCCGTCCGGCTAGCCTATCGCCGACGCGCTTCGCAAGTCGCTGTGCCAAGGCGGCGATTTTTTACGGTGGCGGCGTCGCGCGATCAGGCGTCGACGTCCTCCGGCTCGGGCACCGGCGGATGCAGCCGCAGCCGGTTGATGCGGCGCGAGTCGGCGTCGACCACCTCGATCCGCCAGCCGCTCGGGTGATCGATACACTCGCCGGCCTCGGGGACGCGCCCGGCGAGCACCGCGGCGAGCCCGCCGATCGTGTCGACGTCGCTCTCCGCCTCGGCGAGCCGCGCGTCCACCGTCTCGCCGACATCCTCCAGCTCGACCCGCGCGTCCGCCTCCCAGGCGCCGCCGTCGAGCGGGACGAGCAGCACCTCGGGCGCATCGTCATGCTCGTCCTCGATCTCGCCGACGATCTCCTCGATCAGGTCCTCGATCGTGACCAGCCCTTCGGTGCCGGAATATTCGTCCAGCACCACGGCGAGATGACTGCGCGACTGGCGCATGTCGGCGAGCAGGTCGAGCGCGCCGCGACTCATCGGCACGTACAACGGCTGGCGGATCAGCGCCGCGATCGTCGCCGGCGGTTCGCCGCCGCGTGCCAGGATCGCGAACACGTCCTTGATATGGATGATGCCGATGATGTGGTCGAGGTTCTCGCGGTAGACCGGCAGCCGGCTCACCCCCGCCTCGGCGAACACCTCGACGAGATGCGAGAAGCTGGTGGCTTCCTCCACTGCGATCACGTCGGCGCGTGGTACGCCGGTGCCGCCGGCGTCGCGCTCGCTGAAATGGAGCAGGTTGCGCACCATCTGGCGCTCGAGCGGGGTGAGATCGCCCTTGAGGTCGGGCGCGGGATCTTCCTCGTAGCGGTCGATCGCCTTCTCGAGCACCTCGCGCAGCGTCGCCTCGTGCGGTTCGCCGAAGATGAGGTTGCGCAACCCCGACCAGATGCCGGGTTCGTGATGGTGGTCGCCGCTGCCGGCGGTACTTCGGTCGTCGGCCATCGCCGTCTGTCAGTCCTCGCGTATCACATAGGGGTCGGCGACGCCGAGGTCGGCCAGCGCGGCGCGCTCGATCTCCTCCATCGCGTCGCCCTCTTCGTCGGTCATGTGGTCATAGCCTAGCAGATGCAGCGTGCCGTGCACCACAAGGTGGGTGAAATGATCGCCGACCGTGATCCCGCGCTCCGCCGCCTCGACGACGCACACGCCATGCGCCAGCACGATGTCGCCGAGCAGCAGCTCGCCGTCGTCCGAATTCTGGCTGACGGTATCGAGCAGGTCGGGCTGCACCATCGGGAAGGACAGCACGTTGGTGGGCTTGTCCTTGCCGCGATACTGGCGGTTGAGCGCGTGCACCTCGGCGTCGTCGGCGAGCCGTACGCTCACCTCCACCGCGGCGGGGGTGGTGAGGAGGTCGCCGTTCGGGGTGTGGGCCACCGCGGCACGCACCGCGGCCAGCGCGCGCTGCTCCCAGGCCTCGTCGGGCCAGGGATCCTCGCGGGTGAGTTCGACGTGGATCATGTCAGGCGAGGTCCGTGTGCGAGAAATCGTCGCCCTTGTAGAGCAGGGCGGCGCCATGGGTCTTGGCGCAGGCATAAGCGAAACAATCGCCCATGTTGAGTCGGGCAGGGTGGCCCGAGCCTTTGCCGTAGCGCTGATAGGCAGCGAGCGCGGCGTCGAGTTCGTCCTGCGCGATCGCAACCATCTCCAGCCGCAGCCTGTTGGCCGTATGACGGACCTCGGCGAGGGCGGTGGCGAGCGGGATCTTATACGAATGCGCCAGCGCCGACACCGCCTCCCAGCACGCCATCGGCGACCAGAGCGCGCGATCGTGGCCGACGAGGCGGTCGAGCAGGCCCGGGCGATCGGGCTCCGCCTTGCAGATCGCGACGAGTGCCGAGGCGTCGACGAAGATCATCCTTCCGCTTCGTTCCAGAGACGATCGTAGAAATCTTTGTCGGCCGGACCGCCGGTCTCCGGCGGCAGGGGATGGTCGCGCCGCCACGCGTCGAGATCGGCGATTAGCATGGCCACGTTGGTGCGTTCGGGAAGGCTGCGCTCGAGCGCCACCAGAGCGCGCCGCACGGCATCGGTCTTGCTCGTCCCGAGCCGCCGCGAGACGCGGTCGGCCAGCGCGGCGGTCTCAGCATCCTTGATGTACAGCGAGGCCATTTCACCCTCTGGGATATCCTCTCACGTAAGAAGGATATCCCGCCGCATCAAGCCTCCCTGCCCTCATAGGCCTCCACGATCCGCCCGACAATCGGATGCCGCACCACGTCGCCCGCAGTGAAGCGGCACAAAGAGATGCCTTCCACCCCTTCCAGCCGGAAGGTGGCGTCGGCCAGCCCGCTCGCCGCCACGCCACCGGGCAGGTCGGTCTGGTTGGGATCGCCGCAGATCACCATCCGGCTGTTCTGGCCGAAGCGGGTGAGGAACATCTTCATCTGCGCGGGCGTGGTGTTCTGCGCCTCGTCGAGGATCACGAAGGCGTCCGCCAGCGTGCGCCCGCGCATGAAGGCGATCGGCGCGATCTCGATCTCGCCACTGGCGATGCGCCGCTCGACCTGCTCGGCGGGAAGGCAGTCGTGCAGCGCGTCGTAGAGCGGGCGGAGATAGGGATCGACCTTCTCCTTCATGTCGCCGGGCAGGAAGCCGAGCTTCTCGCCCGCCTCAACCGCGGGGCGCGACAGGATCAGCCGCTGCACGCTGCCCGAGATCAGCTGCGATACCGCCTGCGCCACCGCGATATAGGTCTTGCCGGTGCCCGCGGGGCCGAGCGCGAAGATCATCTCGTGCGAGGTGAGCTCGCGCATGTAATGCGCCTGCGCCGGGGTGCGCGGCACGATCGTCTTCTTGCGCGTGCGGATCATCACCGAGGGCGCGCCGCCGCCGGAATCCGCGCGAATGATGCCGTCGAGCACCGGTTCGGCCGCCATCGCGATCGCGGCGTCGACCAGCCCGGTATCGACCTCCTCGCCGCGCTGGATGCGATGGTACAGGTCGTTGAGCGTGTCGCGCGCGAGCGCGACCTGCTCGGCGGTACCCTCCAGCCCGACGCGGTTGCCGCGCGCGGTGATATAGACGCCCAGGCGGTTCTCGAGCGCCACGAGATGCTGGTCATATTGGCCGAACAGCTGGCTGAGCAGCTGGGGCTTGTCGAACAACAGCTCGACGCGGGAACGCTCGCCGGATTGGGCGGGAACGGGCTTGCGGCTCATGCGGCTCCTTGCGCGGCGCGCGGTGCGCCGGTGAAAGCGGGAGATAGGCGCGGGTGATGGCGGCGCAATGGCATCGCATGCGAGTGTGGCAGCGCACGCGCCCGGCGAACAAGCGGAATCGCCCGATGCTAACCGAAATCGAGCGATGGGGGCGTGCCGCGCCGATAGGCCGCGGCGGGATCGTCGAACGGGAACCCGTGCCGCGCCAGCGCGACCAGCTGGCGGCGGACGGCTGCATCGAGCTCGTCCGCGGCGGCATCGGAGCCGTCGCGCAGCCAGGCCTCGTCGATGCTCAGCCCCGCCGGCGTGGGAATGAGCGCCTGTTCCAGCCCGGCGAAGCGGCGCCGCACGGTGGCTTCGGGCAAGCCGAGCGCGGTGGCGGCCGCGCGCGGGCGGAGCGGCCGCAGCAGCGCCGCGGGGGGCACCGCCCCGATCGCGGCGTAGCGGCGCGCGAGCATCGCGTCGGCGGTGATCACCGCGGTGTTGCCCGCCAGCAGCGTGGCCAACAGCACGCGGTCGAGCAGCCGTGCGCAACGCGCCTGATCGGCCGCCGCTGCGGCGAGTGCGAGATCCGCGGTGGCGCACAGCCCGCGCTCCCAGGCATAATCGGCACGCGCGGTCGGCAGCGCCGGCACCGCCCCGACCGCGACGAGCCGCCCGACCGCCGTCGCCATCCGGTCGTGCGCCAGCGCGAGCGCGGCGGCGAGCGCGGGATCGTCCGTCGCCCCGGGCGCCACGAGGATGCCGCCGGTGATGCGCCGACAGCGCGCCGCGCCGGTGAGCGCGGCGACGTGGCGGCGCGCGGTCTCGAACGGAAGCCCGAGCGCTTCCGCCACTGCCAGCACGGGGGTGGGGCGCGCGCCGTCAAGCGAGCGGCGCAGCAGCAGCAGATAGATCAAGGCGCGTTCCACCCGCGCGCCCAACACGGGCAGCAGCGCAGCGGTGACTCCGGCGAGCAGCTCGGCGAGCAGATAGCGGGTCGCGCGGGCTGGGGAGGGATCGCCGGTCACGCCGCGCAGCGTCGGCGCGCCGTCGTCGCCCGTCCAGCGCCTCGCGCCGTGATGGGTCAGTGCTCGCCGGACTCCCGGCAGGCTGAAGCCGGCGCGGCGGCGCGGCGGGCGCGATCGTCGCTCACCCCGGGCCGGCCCAGCTGCTGGCCAGATACAGTTCGATCGTGCGCAGCCCCTTCTCGCTGAGCGTCACCAGCGAGCGGCGGCGATCGTCGGCGTCGGCGCGGCGCACCACCAGACCGCGCCCCTCCAGCTTGCCCAGGCAGCGCAGCGCGGTGCTGGGCGGCACCGCGGCGCCGATGCAGGCGCTCGACACCGGCACCAACGTACCGCGGCCGTGATGGATGTAGAGGTCGAGCAGCATGTCCCACGCCGCCTCGCCGAACAGGTCGGCCCCGAACAGCCGGTCGCGCGTGCGCCGTTCCTGATACATCAGCTCGGCGCGTTCGCGCAGACCCGGCGCGGCGGTGGGCTGCTGCGTGTCCTTCGCGCGCAGGCGCTCGAGCAGCCGCTCGATCTCACGGATCGCGGAGCCCAGCTCCTCGCGTGTCGTCGGCTCGTGTCTCATCGCGCGTCGCCTGACGCTGGAACGTCCAGTCGAATTCGCGCGCGCCCGCCAGCACGCGCCGCCGGTGCCGCGCCACCCCGATCGCGAGCAGCAGCAGCCCGGGATAGGCGAGCCACGCAGCGACGCGCGTGTAGACGATCGGCAGCACCGCGGGATCGTAGGCACGCACCCCGTGGGTGGTCACCGTCAGCGCGTGGAAGGCGGTGAGATACAGCGGCCAGAAGCGGTCCGCGGTGAGGCTCACCGCGATCAGCCCGGCGAGCAGCGCGCCGTCGATCGCGACCCGCTGCCACTCGACATGGACATAGGTGTATCCCGGCACATGCGGCAGCAGGTAGGACGCGAGCGCTGCCAGCAGCAGCAGCGCGGCGGTCCAGCGTTCCGGCGCGCCACCACGCCGGAACGCATACAGGCAGGTGCCGAACAGCACCGCGGCGAAGACGAGCACTCGCGTCATCGGCCGCTTTCCCCCGGGGGTCGGTCACGCGTGATCCGCCGCGACTCAGCCGGCGATCGCCACGCGGGGATCCTGCTTGTCGGTGTCGCCATACAATTGCACGTCGATGCCGCGCGCCTTTGCCAGCGCCTCGAGCAGGCGGTGGACGTCCGCGGTGGCCGCCTGCGCCGCGCTGATCTGCACCGCGACGTCGCTGATCCCGGCGCGGATCGACTTGCCGACGATGGGCGCGATATTCTGCTCGAGCCGCGCGTCGATGAGCGCCGCCATGAGCCGGCCGGTGACTGCGAAGGCACGATCCTCGAGCACCTCGAGCTCGCGCAGCAGCGTCGCCACCGCCTGGACCTCGGTCGAGAGCCGCTCACCGCGCGAGCTGGGCGACGACGTCGCTGAGGGTTCGGACAAAGAGAGCGAAAAGACCGAAACCGGTGACGAGGGCGAACATGATGACGCCGAGCCAGAAGAGACGCTGAGCGATTGTGAGGTCATTACCATCCCCTTTGCGGAACGGCAGCCGCAGCGCGCCCGGGGCGTGTGTCGTCGCCCGCGGTTCGGCCCGGCTGGCCGGTGCCGGTGCATCATTGCCCGGCAGGGACGGTTCTGGCTCGGGCGGCGGGACGGTGTCGCCCACCGAGAAGCGACCCCTCGCATCGGGGTGGGTGGCCTCGAAGGCGGCCAACGCGGCCGCCGCGGCGGGACGGCCGCCGACGCCGAGCAGCGCGGTCGCCTCGGTGAGATAGCCGCTGGCGGTATTCTCGGAGATGGCGAGCGCGCGCGCGATCTCCTTCACGCGATAGCGCTGGTGATAGAGGCGCAGGCATTCCCGTTGCCGGGTCGTCAGTTTGGCGAATCGATCCGGCGACATGGCTCCGATTTGGGTTAGCGCGCGGGATTAGTCATCAACCAAGATGCGCGACCCGTATCGTGCCGGAGCGCGGTGAAGCAGGCATGGGTCCGCGGCCGAACGCCTCCATCGTTTCTCGCGCGCCGGCCCGCGCCCGTCGCCTGTCCTACAGCGTCCAACTTCTGCGACCCCCCGCGCGCCGATCGGACGAAGGGACACATGATGCGGGACTTGGTTGAGCAGGTGATCGATGCGGCGGGCCGGCGCGGCCCGGCGGCGGGCGGGGCACGGCGCGGGCGCACCGTAACGGTGAACCGGCGGGAGTCGCCGCTGGCGTGGCTCGCCGCGCGCGGGCTGGTCGACGCGCGCCAGGCCGAGGCGGGCGAGCGGCTGCGCGCCGACTATGAGCGCGCGCAGCTCGCGCCGGCGGTGACGATGCGCTGGGCGCCGCGGGTCGACAACGGCCGTGTCGCCGCGCTCGACCCCGGCGAGGCGCAGCTCGCCGCCAAGCGGCGGTTCGATGCCGCGGTGGGCGCGGCCGGGCGCGGGCTCGCCGACGTGCTGTGGCGCGTGGTCTGCGCGGGCGAGTCGCTGCCCGACAGCGAGCGCGCGCTGGGGTGGCCGGCGCGCAGCGGGCGACTGGTGCTGTCGCTCGCGCTCGACCGGCTCGCGGACCATTACCGCTTGCCGTGATCGCGCCGCGCGAACACATAGGCGCGATGCAGCTGCGCTTCGTCAAATGCCATGGTTCGGGCAACGATTTCCCGCTGATCGATGCGCGCGACGCCGCGCTCGCCGGCACTGACTGGGGCGCGGTGGCGCGCGCGCTGGCCGATCGCGCCGGTCCGGTCGGCGGCGACGGGCTGCTCCTGCTCACCGCCGGAGACGCGCGCGCCGCCTTCGGCATGCGGATGTTCAACAGCGACGGCAGCGAGGCCGAGACCTGTCTCAACGGGCTGCGCTGCGTCGCGCGCGCGGGCTTCGCTGCGCTGGGTCTGGAGCGCGCGACGGTGCGGCTCAAGACCAGCTACGCGGAGGTGGCGCGCGCGGCCGATCTGGCGCCGGGCGTCTACACGATCGCGGAGACCGCCGGCCCGGCCTCGCTCGACGCCGCGGCATGGCCGCTCCGCGACGCGCCCGCACGGATCGTCGACGCGCCGGTACCGTCGCTGGCGAGCGCGCGGCGCTTCACCGCGGTGGCGATGCCCAATCCGCATCTCGTCACCTTCGTCGACGCGATCGACGAGGCCGAACTGGTCGCGGTGGGGCAGGCATGCGAGGCGGCGCCGGCCTGGCTCCCCCAGCGCGCCAACGTGTCGTTCGTCGAGGTGCGCGCGGCGGACACGCTGTTCGTCCGCACCTTCGAACGCGGCGTCGGCCTCACCGACAGCTGCGGCAGCGCGATGGCGGCTTCCACTTATGCCGCGGGGCTGACCGGACGCGTGGCGTTCGACCGTGAGCTCGTCGTGCTCAACCGCGGCGGGATGGTGCGCGCGCACGCCGGCGCGGACGCGATGGTGACGCTGTTCGGCAACGCCACCTGGGAGTGGGAGGGCGTGGTGACGGTCGACCCGCTACGCGGCACCACCGGCGCGCTGACGGTGGAGCGCCGCGCCGAAGACGAGGTCGCTGCATGGACGCGGGTGGTGGAGGGGGTGCGCTAAGAGCGGACCGTCTCCTCGGCGCATCTTCGCTCCCGGGAAAGATCCCTCCGTGACACTCTTCCATCATCCCGGACTTGGTCGGGATCCACTTCTCCGCGCAAGCAAGGCTTTCGAAATCGGGCACGGTGGATCCCGATCAAGTCCGGGATGACACCTGGTGAGGAGCGGCCTGGGCGTTCCACAAAGCGATCCTGAAAGGGATGGCTTGGTGGCCCCCTCCCGTTCAGGGGTGGGTGAGCCGCCTCACTCGGGGCCGAGCTGTTCCAGCAGGTCGGTCACGCGCCCGCGCAGGTCGGCGTCGCGGGTGATCTCCAGGATCGCGCCGAGGCTGCGGCGCGCGGCGGCATGGTCGCCGTCGACCAGCTCCAGCCGGGCGCGCTCCCACCAGCCGTGCGGCTGGTCCGGCGCGAACACCGTCATCCGCTCGTAGAGGTCGAGCGCGCGGCGGCCCTTGCCCGCCAGCTCGGCGCGCGCGGCCTGGTTCTGCAACAGCCGCACCAGCACCGCGCGATTGGGCATGGCCGCGACATGCGTCACCGCGCGCCCCGGCCGCGCCGCCTCGAGCAGCGCGGAAAGCCGCTCAGCGCCGACCCGTCCGCCGCCGGTGAAGGGGTCGACGATCACCGGCTCGCTCTCGGCCTCGATCAGCACCAGCACGTGGCCGGGCACGTCGAGCACGTCGGCGCTCCAGCCGAGCCGCCGCGCCGCCGCGACGTAGAGGATCGCCAGGCTCACCGGCAGGCCGCGGCGGCGCTCGAGCACCTGGAGCAGATCGGCGTTGGCGGGGTCGTCGTAGCTCGCGCTGTCGCCGACGAAGCCGAACTCGCCAGCGATCACCTCGGCGAGCGCGCCGGCGCGCTCGAGCGAGGTCTCCGCGTCGGCGCCGGTGACGTCCAGCCGAGTCGCGATCGCCTCCAGCAGATCCTGCGCAGGGGCGGGATCGGCGTCGGGGTGGTCGAGCAGCGCGAGGAGCAGGGCGGCCTCGTCGAGCACGATGTCGTCCTCGTCGATCAGGCCGAGGCGAATGAGATCGTCGTCCATGGCTACTGAGATGGGGTCGCGCGCAGCGTCCTGCGAGGGGGTGGGGCGCGTGACATGCGAGCGGACGCGCGAATCGTCCCCGCTCGCGGGAAGGGCGACCATCGCGCAGCGATGGTGGAGGGGGTGCCTCCGCATGCAAAAAGGTGCGTGTGCGGGAATCCCTCTCGACCACCACGCTAACGCGCGGCCCGCGGGCTTTCCCGTGCTCCCGGCTCGCCCGCCCGCCCTTCCCCCGCGAGCGAGGAGCATCTGCCCCTCAGAACGAGTCCTTCGCCGCGCGCCACCGCGCGAACGTGTCCACATCCGCCGCGCGCAGGAACGGGTTGGTCGCCAGTTCGGCCGCGATCGTGGTGGGCACGGTGGGCTCGTCCGCGGCGCGGGCGCGGTCCACCGCCGCCATGCGCGCCACCAGCGCCGCATTGTCCGGCTCGACCGTCAGCGCGAAGCGGCCGTTGCTCTGGGTATATTCGTGACCGCAATAGACCGCAGTGTCTCCCGGCAGCGCGGCGAAGCGGCGCATGTTGGCATGCATCTGCGCGGCAGTGCCTTCAAACAGCCGGCCGCAACCGAGCGCGAAGAGCGTGTCGCCGGTGAAGATCGCCGCATCGTCGGCGAAGTGGAACGCGACATGCCCCGCGGTATGGCCCGGCACCTCGATCACGGTGGCGCGGTGCTGGCCGAGCGTCACCGAATCGCCCTCGCGGACGCCGCGGTCGAGCGGGTCAATCCGCGCCCGCTCCGCCTCCGGACCGGTCACCGCCGCGCCGGTGGCCGCCGCCACGGCGGCGCTGCCGCCGCTATGGTCGCGATGCCAGTGCGTGATCCACACCTGATCGATGGTCCAGCCGCGCTCCGCCGCGGCGGCGAGCACGGGCGCCGCTTCGCCCGGATCGACCACCGCCGCCGCGCCGCCGCTGGCATGGACCAGCCAGCTGTAATTGTCCTGCAGCACCGGCACGCGGACGATCTCGAGCATCACCACGTCCCCGTATTGGGCATCGACGCCCAGGGCTCGGCCGGAGCAAGGGGCTCACCCGCCTGCAGCAGCTCGATCGAAATTCCGTCGGGCGTCTTCACGAACGCCATGTTGCCGTCGCGCGGCGGCCGGTTGATCGTCACCCCGGCGTCGGCGAAGCGCTGGCACGCGGCGTAGATATCGTCGACGCGATAGGCGAGATGGCCGAAATTACGGCCTCCGGTATATACCTCGGGCGCGCTGCCGTCCTCCGCCGGCCAGTTGTAGGTCAGTTCCACCTCGGCGCGGCGATCGCCGATCGCGGCGTCCGCGGCGCTGGCGAGGAAGATCAGCGTGAAGCGCCCGGCCTGATTCTCCATCCGGCGGACCTCCTCGAGCCCGAGCAGCCGAAAGAAGGCGATCGTCGCGTCCGGGTCGCTGACGCGGATCATCGTGTGGAGATATTGGGTCATGTCGCCTCTTTCCTGCGAACGTGGGGCTTGCCGGGCGGGTGATATGGGGGCGCGCGGCGGCGATGGAACCGCCGGACACGCCGGCGCCGCTATGGGGCGAACTGGGTCAGCGCCTGCGCCGCGGACTGGCCCGCGGGTGCGTCCGGGGCGAGCCGCACCGCCTCCTGCCACGCCGCCTTGGCGCGATCGGCGTCGCCGCCCGCCGCGGCGATGTTGCCCGCTTCGAGCTGGACCGAGGCATCGTCGCCGGAGCGGCGCAGCGCCTGCGCGATGTCGGCGCGTGCGCGCGACAGGTCGCCGCTGCGCCGCGCCAGCGTTGCCGACAGCAGCCAGGCGAGCGGATCGTCGCCCGCGGTTGTCAGCGCCTGATCCAGGTCGGCGCGCGCCGCGGCGGCATCGCCCAGCGCCACCAGCGCGCGGGCGCGATCGAGATGCGCCTCGCCGCGCTGGAGCTCCACCAGCGTCCCCGCTGCCAGCGCGGCGTCGAGCGCGCCGCGCGCCTTGGCGGCGTCACCGGCGGCGAGCCAGGCGTTGCCCGCCTGTGCCCAATAGTCGGCGGCGTGCGAGTCGTGCGCCAGCTCGGCGCCGCGCGCCGCCTCGGCGAAGGCGGCGCCGGCCTCGGCGTAGCGGTCCTGCGCCGCCAGCGCGAGCGCGAGGCACGCGCGCAGCCCCGCACCGCCGCGCCGCGCGCGCGCCTCAGCCGCGGCCGGATCACGCCGCGTTTCCGCGCGGCAGCTGGCGGTGGGATCCGGGCCGCTCACGCCAGGCGGCGTCGCGGCCTGCGAGGCGGCGACGAGCAGCAGCGCGGCGAGCGGGATCATGGCACCACATCCTCCACCGCGCGGATCAGCAGCGCAAGATCGTCCTCGCGCGACAGGCGGTGGTCGCCGTCCTTGACCAGCCAGGTCTGAACGTGCGGCGAACGGATCAGCTCGGCGAGCCGCGCGCTGCGATGCCATGGCACGTCCGCGTCGGCCTGGCCGTGGAGCAGCCGCACCGGCCCGTCGAAGGCGATCGCGCCCGCCATCACGCGGTTGGCTTCGCCTGACTGCCAGAAGCGGCGCGTGTAGACGGTCGGTGCGGGACCATAAGGATTGGGTCGCTCGAGCCGGCCGTGCTCGAGCAGATAGAGTTTCTCGTCCTGCGAAAAGCCCCAGTCGGTAAAGTCGGGCGCGGCGGCGATCCCGACCAGCGCGGCGATCCGCGCCGGGCGCGCCAGCGCGGCGAGCAGCATCAGCCAGCCGCCCATTGACGAGCCCACCAGCACCACCGGCCCCTCGACATGATCGATCATCGCCAGCGCGTCGTCGCGCCAGTCCGCCAGCGACTGGTCCTCGAACGCGCCCTCGGAGGCGCCGCAGCCGCCGTAATCGAATCGCAGGAACGCCTGTCCGCGCGCCGCCGCCCAGGCCTCAAGCGCAAGCGCCTTGGTGCCGGTCATGTCCGAGGCGTAGCCGGGGAGAAAGACGATCGTCGGCGCGGTACCGGCGCTGTGGTGATAGGCGAGGCGCGGGCGCGCGCGGGGGGCGGTGACGATGCTCATGAACGGTCGCTTAGACGCCGCGCATCGCTTTGCGAAGTCGCGGGAACAGCGTGTCGGGGCGGCGCTGCGGCTATTCCCCGAGGCCGAGCCGGGCGAGGTCGCTCTCGGGCGTGCCCGCCGTGGCGGCGTAGAAGGCGCGCAGCAGCGCGCGCTCGTCGGCGGCGATGTGCGGATTCCAGACGTCGAAGATCAGGATGGCGCGCGGCCGGTCGGAGCGGTTCCACGCCTCGTGCTCGATCGTGTCGTCGAACACCCAGGCGCGGCCTTCTTCCCAGGCGCGAGTCTCGCCGCCGACGCGGAAGCCGCAATCGGGCGGGACGATCAGCGGCAGGTGGACGATCGAGCGGACGTTGCTCACCCCGGTGTGCGCGGGAAGGTGCGCACCTGGACGCAGGATCGAGAAGAAGACCGTTGGGGTGCGCCCCGGCAGGTCGGAAAGCGGCAGCGCTGCCACCGCCGCAGCGGTGCGGGGCACGCGCGCGCAGACCGAATCGTCGCGCCGCCCGTCCTTCCACAAGTGCAGCGCGCTCCAAGCCAGCGAGCCGTCGAGCGCCGACCATTTGTTGCGCGGGGTGCCCGGCTTCATCGCGACATAGGGGCGCAGCGCGTCGCCGTCGTCCGCGAGCATCTGGAGCAGCTCGTCCCGGATCGTCGCGGTCTCCGCCTCGATCTGCGCCAGCCACGGAAAATGCTCGCGCGCGAAGAACTCGTCCGCGGGCAGGAAGGGGAAGTGCAGCCCGGCGCACTGATTGGCATAGATCGCCCGGCGCCCGAGCGCATGATCGATGCAGGCGTCGGTACGGCGCCGCGCCGCGGGCGAGAGCGTCGCACGCACGGCAGCCAGTGCGCCGTCGATCCGCGCGGCAAAGCCGGCGCGGCGCGCCGCGACATAGTCGCGAGCGTGCTCGAGCATCGTCTCGATCGCCGGGGTCCGCTCGTCAAGCGCGGCGGCCATGGTCAGCACGTGGCCCCAGCGTTCCGCGGCCGCCTCGCTGTCGCCGTCGCGCTCGTGCCATTCGGCGAGCCGCACCAGCGCCATGAAGTGGCGCTGGTCGAGCGCGAGCGCCCCCTCCAGCGCCGCGCGCTCGGCCGCGGCGTCGCCGCGTGAGCGATGCGCGCGCGCAAGGTTCATCCACAGCTCGGGGGCGGCGGGATCGGCCGCGATCGCGCGGGTGAACCAGCGCGCCGCGGCCTCGTCGCCGCGCGCAAGCGCGTCGACCCCGAGCGCGTTGAGCGCAAGCGGGTGCTCAACCCCCGCGTCGATCACCGCGCGGAATCCGCGTGCCGCCTCGTCGCGGCGCCCTTCGCGGCGCGCGTCGAGCGCGGCGGCGAGCATGGCTTGAAGTCGCGCTGGATCCATCACTTGGATCATAACGATCGCGGCGGGCTGGACAATCGCGCGCGCGACGGCGCACAGCGGCGGCGATGGCCGCGGCTCCGCCCTCCCTGCTCGACGCGACCTGGCTCGCGCACCGCTACGATCCGGGCCATGACGCCTTTCATCTCCGTCCCGTGGGGCGCGAGACACACCGCGCGGTCACTTTCCTCAGCGATGAGTATCTGCCCGCCACGCCCGACCCGCTGGTGCTGCGTCGCGCCGCCGCGCGCGCCGCCGCGCCCGCGCCGGCGCCACTGCACTGGATCTTCCACTCCGCTTTCTGCTGCTCGACGTTGCTGGCGCGCGCGTTCGACCTGCCCGGCACCGCAATGGGGCTGAAGGAGCCGTTCGTCCTCCACGACCTGATCGGTTGGCGCCGCCGCGGCGAGCCGGGGCCGGATCTCGCCAGCGTGCTCGACGACACGCTGGCGCTGCTGGCGCGGCCGTTCGCGCCGGGCGAGGCGGTGGTGGTGAAGCCCTCGACCATCGCCAACGCCTTCGCGCCCGCGCTGCTGACGCTGCGGGCCGACAGCGCCGCGCTGCTGCTCTACGCGCCACTGCCGACCTTCCTCGGCTCGGTAGCCAAGAAAGAGCTGGAGGGCCGGCTGTGGGTGCGCACGTTGCTCACCGGCATGCTGGACGACGGATTGGCGCGCTTCGGCTATTCGCCGCGCGAGTATCTCGCGCTGACCGACCTGCAGGTCGCCGCGCTCGGCTGGCTCGGGCAGCAACAGCTGTTCGCCGAGGTGGCGGCGCGGTTCGGCGCCGGGCGCGTCCGCACGCTCGACAGCGCCACGCTCATGGCGCGCCCGCGCGACGCGCTGGCTGCGCTGGCGGCGCTCTACCGCCTGCCGCTCGAGGGCGCGGCGCTCGACGCGATCGTCGCCGGACCGGCGTTCACGCGCCACTCCAAATTCGGCACCGCCTTCGACGCGACTGCGCGTGCCGCGGAACATCACGACGCCGCCGCGCTCCACGCGCGCGAGATCGAAGTGGTGGTACGCTGGGCCGAGCAGGTGGCGGTGACGTTCGGGATCGCGCAGGCGCCGCCGGCACCGTTGCTCGGACCGGCGGCGTCCGTCGAGACCACGTTCAGCAGCCGTTGAGCGAGGCCATCTGGCAGCCGGTCGACCGGGTCGTGCCCCGCAGCGTGTCGCGCTCGCGCTCCCAATCGGCTTTGGTCTTGCAGACGCGCTCGCTGCCGACCAGCGTTCCGGTTTTGGCGAAGCGCTTGCAGATCATCTTGTCGCCATGGTCCGCGGCGCGCTCGGCCGCGTCCGCCGGCGTCTTGGCCTGCCCCGCCGGTGCGGCCGCCGCCAGCAGGAGAGCGAGCGCGGCGATACTGTGCATGGTCGGTCCTCTATCGTATGCGGATCGATGGAGAAGCTAGGACGGAGCCGCGAGCCATGTCAAACCGGGTGGTGCGACGCCGCAGCAAGGCGCGCGGTGATGGTGCCGCGGCGCGCGGCGCGATCGAGCGCGCGCTCGCGGCGAACGATGTCACGCATGCCGCGATGCTGGCCGAACGCGCGCTCGCAGGCGGCGCGATCGACCCGATGTTCCTCAACTTGGCGGCGTGGCGGCGCGAGGAGGCGGGCGATTATCGCGGCGCGCATGACCTGCTGCGGCGCGCGCTTGCGCTGTCGCCAGGCGACCCGCTGATCGCGGGCGCAATCGGCGCGGTGCTGCGCAAGGAAGGACGTTATGACGAGGCGCTGGCGGTGCTCGACCGCGTCGTTACCGCCGCGCCGGGCCACCCCGCCGCCTGGCTCGAGCGCGGCTATACGCTCGACGCGCTGCGACGTGAGGAAGACGCCGCCGACAGCTATCGTCAGGCGCTGAGGCGCGACCCCGCGCTCGCGCCCGCGCACGGCAAACTCGCGGACACCGCGGCGCGGCGCGGTCGTGCCGACGAGGCGCGCGACCATGCTGCGCGCGCGCTCGCGCTCGACCCGCACGAGCCCGCCGCCAGCGCGGCGCTCGCGACGGTGGCGATCGAGGCGCGCGACGGCGCCGCGGCGGAGAAGCGGCTCCGCCCCTTGCTCGACCGTGTCCGCGGGGACGATCGCACGCGCACGCTGACGCTGTTGGGTGATGCGCTCGACCGGCAGGATCGCACCGAGGCGGCGTTCGACTGCTACCGCGCGGCGCAGGCGCAGTTCCGCGACGTCTACCGCGACGCGCTGGCGCCCGCGCCCGAGCGACCGTCGCATCGCGCGTTCATCGAGCGCATCGCTGCGCAGCTCGACGCGCCCCGCGCGCCTGCACCTGCGGGAGAAGTCCCCGGCGCGGCGCCGACCCACGTTTTCCTGCTGGGTTATCCGCGCTCCGGCACGACGCTGGTCGAGAACGTGCTGGCGAGCGCCCCCAGGGTCGCCGCGCTGGAGGAGCGCGACACGCTCGCGGGCACCGACGGCGTGCTGGTGCGCAACGACGGCACGATGCCCGACCTCGCCGCGATTGACCCCGTCCTGCGCGATCGGCTGCGCGCGGATTACTGGCGACGCGTCGCGGTCATGGGGGCGTCCACCGCGGGAACGTTCGTCGACATGAACCCGCTCAATGGCGCCAAGCTGCCGATCATCGCCGCCTTGTTCCCGGCAGCGCGGGTGCTGATCATGCGACGCGACCCGCGCGACGTGGTGCTGAGCTGCTTCCGCATCAACTTCACCCCGAGCCCGGCGGCATGGTGTTTCAGCGACCTGGAGGAGGCGGCGCGGCACTATGATGCGCTGATGACGCTGACCGAGCGCGCCCGCTCCACGCTCCCGCTGGCCTTCCACGAGGTACGCTACGACCGGCTCGTCACCGATTTCGAGCCGACGGTGCGTGCGATGGCCACCTTCATCGGGATACCATGGACCGACGCGTTCACCCGCTTCGACCGCACCGCGCAGCGCCGCGGGGTGCGGACCGCCAGCGCCATCCAGGTGCGCCGCGGACTGTTCGACGGACGCGGCCAATGGCGCCGCTACGCTGAGCAGCTCGCGCCGGTGCTGCCGATCCTGCAGCCCTGGGTGGAGCGCTTCGGCTTCGAGGGCTGAACGCGATCCTCTTCGACGCCGGGGACGCGGTAAGCCGCCACGCGATGTTGCCGCTCCTCCGCGCACACCTTAGGTAACGGGTGATGACGCTCACTCCCCCGGTCGCCGCGACGCGCGCGCATTCCTTCACGCGCCACGGCGTCACCGTCGATGACCCGTACGCCTGGCTCAAGGATCCCCATTATCCGGAGGTGACCGACCCCGACGTGCTCGCCTATCTCGAGGCCGAGAACGCCTATTTCGAGGCGCAGATGGCGCCGCACCAGGCGCTGGTCGACCGGCTCTACGAAGAGATGAAGGCGCGCATCAAGGAGGACGAATCGAGCGTTCCCCAGCGGGACGGCGACTATCTCTACTGGACGGCGTTCGAGACCGGTGGCCAGTATCGCAAATGGTGGCGCAAGCCCGTCGCCGGCGGGGCGGACGAGCTGCTGCTCGACGAACCCGCGCTGGCCGAGGGCAAGGAGTATTTCCGACTCGGCGCTTTCGCCATCTCGAACGACGCGACGAAGCTCGCTTATGCGATCGACGACAATGGCTCGGAGCGGTTCACGATCCACGTCAAGGATCTGACCAGCGGCGCGCTGCTGGCGGACACGATCCCCGGCATGCTCTCCGACATCGTGTGGAGCGCCGACGACAGCGGCTTCCTCTACGGGCTCGCCAACAAGGAATGGCGCACCGACAACGCGCGCTTCCACCGCCTCGGCACCGATCCGAAAGACGACGTCGAACTCTATCACGAGGACGATGAGGGCTATCGCGTCGCGGTGGGCGAGACGAGCGACCGCCGCTGGATCGTGATCTCGGCCGGCGACCATGTCACCAGCGAGGTGCGGCTGCTCCCCGCGAGCGATCCCTTCGCCACGCCGATCCTGGTCGCGCCGCGGCAGGAGGGGCGCGAATATGATGTCGACACGCATGGCGACACGCTCTTCATCCACACCAACGACACCGATCCGATGTGGCGCCTGGTCACCGCGCCGATCAGCGCGCCCGGCGAGTGGACCGAGCGGATCGCGCCCAGCGCGCATTTCTACATGACCGGGGTGGACTGTTTCCGCGACTATCTCGTCATCGAGGGGCGCGAGGACGGGCTCGACCAGATCGAGATCCACTCCTACGACCCCGCCGCCGCGCCGCGCCGCATCGCCTTCCCCGAGGCCAGCTACACCGCGGGGATCGGCGACAATCCGGAATATGACACGCAGGTGCTGCGGCTTGGCTATGAGTCGATGGTCACGCCGGGCACGGTCTACGATTATGACGTGGCGAGCGGTGCGCTCACCGTGCTCAAGGTGCAGGAGATCCCCTCGGGCTATGACGGCGCGCGCTACGCCACCGAGCGGCTCAAGATCAGCGCGCGCGACGGCACCGAGGTGCCGGTTTCGATCGTCTACCCGCGCGACTTCCCGCGCGACGGCTCGCGCCCGCTGTTCCTCTATGCCTATGGTGCTTACGGCCACGCCATCCCGCCGGGCTTCTCGACCGGGCGGCTGTCGCTGCTCGACCGCGGCTTCGCTTATGCCATCGCGCATATCCGTGGCGGCGACGATCTCGGCCAGCAATGGTATCACGACGGCAAGCTCGAGAAGCGCGCCAACACCTTCACCGACTTCGTCGACGTGGCGCGCGGGCTGATCGCGGGCGGGTGGACCAGCGAAGGCCGGATCGCGATCGCGGGGCGCTCGGCCGGCGGCGAGCTGATGGGCGCGGTGGTCAACTCCGACCCCGAGCTGTGGGGCGCGGTGATCGCCGACGTGCCCTTCGTCGACGTGCTCAACACGATGCTCGACGAGACGCTGCCGCTCACGCCGGGCGAGTGGCCCGAGTGGGGCAATCCGATCGAGGACGAAGCCGCTTTTCACCTCATCCGCGGCTACAGCCCGTATGACAATGTCCGCGCCCAGGCCTATCCGCCGTTGTTCATCTCGGGCGGGCTCAACGACCCGCGCGTGACCTATTGGGAGCCGGCCAAATGGGCCGCCAAGCTGCGCGCGACGAAGACCGACGATAACCTGCTGCTGCTCAAGACCAACATGGGCGCAGGCCACGGCGGCAAGTCGGGACGGTTCGAGAGCCTGCGCGAGGCGGCGGAAGAACACGCCTTCGTGCTGTGGCAGCTGGGGGTCGAGTCATGAGGCGCGACCGGCCCCGCGCCTCGTGACGATCGAGGCGATCGTCGAGCAATATGGGCTGGCGGCGGTGTTCGCCGGCGCCGCGCTGGAGGGCGAGGCCGCGGTGATCGCGGGCGGGCTGCTGGCGCATCAGGACATGTTCCCGCTCGCCGGCGCGATGGCCGCGGCGGCGGCGGGCTCGTTTACCGCCGACCAGGCCTATTTCTATGCCGGACGGCGCTTCCGCGACCATCGCTGGGTCGCCGCCGCGCGCGAGCGCCCCGCCTTCGCCAAGGCAATGGTGGCGCTGCAGCGCTATCCCATCGGCTTCATCTTCACCTTCCGCTTTCTCTACGGACTGCGCACGATCAGCCCGATCGCGATCGGCACCGCAGGCATCTCGCCGCGGCTCTATGCCGCGGTCAACGCGGCGTCGGCGATCGTGTGGGCGGTCACCTTCACCACCATCGGCTTCGTCTTCGGCGATGCGTTCGAGGCCGCGGTCGGGCGGTTGCGCCACGATACCCGGCTATGGTGGCTGGCCGGGAGCGTGGTATCGCTCGGGCTGGCGATCGCGCTGATCCACCGCATCCGGAGCCGCCGCAAATGACCCCGTTCCGCCGCGACTTCACCGCGCAGCCCGCCGACATCGACGAGCTCGGCCACGTCAACAATGCCGTGTGGGTGCGCTGGATCCAGGAGCTGGCGGTGGCGCATTGGGCCGCGGTGGCACCCGCCGACCAGCAGGCCGCCTATATCTGGGTCGTGACGCGGCACGAGATCGACTATCGCGGCAATCTGGCGCTGGGCGAGCGGGTGACGGGCGAGACCTGGGTGCCCGACGCGCCACGCGGCGCACGCTTCGACCGCCATGTCCGCTTTCGGGGTGCGGACGGGCGCGTGCGGGTCGAAGGTGTCACCACCTGGGCGCTGCTCGACCGCGCCTCGGGCCGGCTCCTTCGCATCCGCCCGGAGATCGCTGCGCCCTTCCTGGCGTGAGCCGCTTTGCGGCGGCTGCGTGGCCGCGCACGGTGAGCTGCGCCGCCGGGCTCGCTCGGGCATTGACGCCGCCGCCGCACTCGGCTGGGCTACACGGCATGTCGCACGAACTGATCCGCCAGCTCGACCTTCGCCCGCACCCCGAAGGCGGACATTATCGCGAGACGCTGCGGCTGCCCGACGGTCCGGACGGACGCTCGCGCATGACCGCGATCCTGTTCCTGCTGGGAGCGGGAGAGCGCTCGCACTGGCACCGCGTCGATGCCGCTGAGCTATGGCTATGGCATGCGGGATCGCCGTTGACGCTGACGATCGATCGGGAGGCGCCGGTGCGGCTTGGCGCCGCGGTCGCCTCGGGCGAGTTGCCGCAGGTGCTCGTCCCGGCCGGCGCGTGGCAGGCAGCGGAGGCGGCTGACGGCTGGGCGCTGGTGAGCTGCGTCGTGGCGCCGGGATTCGATTTCGCCGGGTTCGAACTCGCTGCGCCGGGGTGGAGCCCGCGCTAGCGTTTGAAGCCCCTCGTTAGAACCACCAGCGTACGCCGAACGCTGGAGTCAGGGATCAACAATGTTACCGCTCGTGGCTCTGGGCTCCCGCCTGCGCGGAAGCACGCTACCAGGCCCGGGCGGCGCGTCGGGAAAGCGCCGACGCTGTGACGCGCCGGCACGGGTGAGCTGGACGGCGCCCGTCCCGCTTCACCCGTGCCCCGTCGCTCAGATCCCGTTGGACAGGTTGGTGTCGGCGTCGTGGGTGCGCATATCGTCCGCCTTGTTCTCGCCGGCGCCGCGCACCGCGTCCGCCTGGTTCTCCAGCGCGTCCTCGGCATTGTCGGTGGTCGCGTTGTCCGCGGCGTCCTCGAGATTGTCCGCGATCGCGTCGGCATTCGCCTCGATATTGTCGGCGGCCTGCTCGCGCGGGCTCGAGTTGCACGCGGCGAGCGAAACCAGCCCGGCGGCGGCGATAACGGTGACGAACTTCTTCATGGCATTCCCCTCTTCGTCGTTCACGAATTGGGCACGATAATCGCCCGAACCCCGGCTTTGTTCCGCTGCCGGTCCGGTCGCGGGCGCGACGTGGCGGCTCAGGCCGCCTGCTCCGCGCGCCGCAGCAGCGCCGGCAGCGACTGGGCCGGTACCGCCGCGGAGAACAGGAAGCCCTGCAGCTCGTTGCACCCGGCATGTTCGAGGAAGGCGCGCTGCTCACGCGTTTCGACACCCTCCGCGCTCACCGCCAGCCCCATCGCATGGCCGAGCCGCACGACCGCCTGGATGATCGCGGCGGCGTCGCCATTCTCGCCCAGGCGGCTGGTGAAGCTCTGGTCGATCTTGATCTTGTCGACCTCGAACTTGCTGAGATAGCCAAGGCTGGAATAGCCGGTGCCGAAATCGTCGAGCGCGATGCTGAACCCCGCGCCACGCAGCGTGGCCAGTGCGGCGCGCACCGTCTCGTCGTCGTCGAGCAGGATGCTCTCGGTGACCTCCAGCTCGATCTGCTGTGCGCGCGCACCGGCACGCCGGACGATGTCGATCAGCTCCTCCGCCATGCCGCGCACGCGGAACTGCACCGGCGACAGGTTCACCGCGATCGACAGCGCCGGCCAGGCCCGCGCCACCGCGCAGGCGTCACGCAACACCCAGGCGCCGAGCTCGCGGATCAGCCCGGTCTCCTCCGCGATCGCGATAAAGGCGTCGGGCAGCAGCAGCCCGCGCTCGGGATGGTGCCACCGCACCAGCGCCTCCAGCCCGATCACCCGCGTGCCCGGCGCGTTCATGCGCGGCTGGTAATGCACCATCAGGTCGCGCCGGTCGGCGATGGCGCGACGCAAATCCTGCTCGATCGCGCGCCGCGTCTTGACGCTCTCGTCCATGTCCTCGGTGAAGAAGCGGAATCCGTCGCGGCCGTCCGCCTTGGCGCGGTACATCGCGATGTCGGCCATCCGCATCAGCTCCGCGCGGTCGCCGCTGCATCGCGGGTGGCAGGCGATGCCGATGCTGGCGCCGATGAACACGTGCGTGCCGAGCACGGTGAAGGGCTCGCGCAGCGCCGCCACCATCGCGCCGGCGACCGCGCCGACCGCCGCCTCGTCCGCGCGGCCGGCGAGCAGCACCGCGAACTCGTCGCCGCCGAGCCGCGCCACCAGGTCGCCCGCCCCGACGATCGCCTGGAGCCGCTTGGCCACCAGCTGGATCAGCTGATCGCCGCCGAGATGGCCGAGCGTGTCATTGACCTGCTTGAACCGGTCGAGATCGATCAGCAGCACGGCGCTCACCACGCCTGCATCCCCGCCCGCACCGGCGAGCAGCTGGTCGCCGGCCTGGTTGAACGCGGCGCGGTTGGGCTGGCCGGTCAGCGTGTCGTGATAGGCGAGATGGTGCGCCTGCGCCTCCTTCGCCTGAAGCGCGAGATGCGCCGCGTTGAGCCGGGCGAGCGAGCGCGCGTCGCTGCGCGTCAGCTTGGCGACGCTGGCGATCAGCGCGGCGAGCGTGGCGAGCAGTGCCACCAGCGCGGCGGCCGCGCTCGGCGCCATCGTGCGCCACACCGCCGCGCCGGGGCGATCGGGGCGCCACAGCAGGTAGCCGACCCGCTGGCCGCGGCTGGAGACCAAGCGCAGCGCCTGCTCGCGCGGACCGCCCTGCGGCGTGGCGCTTATCCGCGCGCCGGCGACCAGCTGGACCCGCGCCAGTTGCTTGACGAAGCCGGTGTCGAGAAAGCGCACGCTCACCAGCAGCGGTTCGCGCCCGGGCGACGTCAGCGCGACCCCGCCCTCGGGGATGATCCGCATCGCGCTCATGATCGCGGCGCGGCCGTCGATCGTGACCAGATCGGTGGCGTGATGCGCGCGCGGCGAGGTGCGCACGGTCGAGCCGGCGGGCAGGCGGTAGCCGGGCAGGCGCTCGTGCGAGTTGGGGGCAACGCGACCATGGCCGCGCACCGCGCGGATCAGCGGCGCGGCGGCGGTGGCGAATCGCGCGAAGGAAGCGGGTGCGCTGCGGATGCCGTCGCGCATCATCCAGCGCGGCGTGCCGTCGGGGTCGAGGAGCGCGTCGCTGTCGTGCGCGAAGACATAGTTGAGCCAGGTGCCGACATTGCCGTCGACCCAGTCCCAGTTTGGCCGCGGCCGCTGCAGCTCGACCGCCAGCGGGGTCCAGATCGCGACACCGACCTGGCTCTGCGCCAGTTCGTCCAGCGCGGCGTCAACCGCGAGCCGTACCTCCTGTTCCTGCCGCGTCACCGAGACGCGATCCGCCTGCGCCGCCGCGGAACGCAGCGCCGACACGGCGAAGCCGGTCAGCCCGAGCGCGAGCAGCAGCACGGGAGCGACCACCGCGGCGATGAAGCGCGGGCCGAAGCGTGAGGAAGGGGAAAGATCGCGTCCGGGCACAGGCTGCTCCTTCCCACTGCGATAGCCGGCGAGCATCGCGATTCGGTTAACGCTGCGCGACCTAAGTTATTGGTTTGCCGGTGCTCGCTCGGCTGGGTGGCTCGGCGCGATCGTGGCGCGCGCGGAACGAGTGGGTCGGCGTTCCGTTAGCGCCGGGAAGCAGGAGACCCGATGATGACGGCGAGCGCACGACTGACCACGCTGACGCGGATCGGCTTCGCCGTGCGCGGCCTGCTCTATCTCGTGATCGCCTTCCTGATCCTGCGCACGGGCCGCGCCGAGGATCCCGCGGGCGCCCTGGCCTATCTCGGCGCGGGCGGCGGGCAGATCGCGCTCGGCGTGATGGCGGCGGGGCTGCTCGGCTATGGCCTGTGGCGGCTCGCCGATGCCGCGCTCGATATCGAGCGGCACGGCAGCGATCGGCATGCGGCGGCGGAGCGGGTCGGCGCCGCGGCGAGCGGCGCGACCCATCTGTTTCTGGCGTGGCAGGCGGTGCGGCTGATGCAGGGCGTGGCGCAGGCGGGCAACGGCGCGCAGGACGGCGCGCGCAGCGCGCTGGCCCTGCCCGGCGGCGGGTGGCTGGTGATGCTGGGCGGCGTGCTGCTCGCCTTGGTCGGGGTGGTGCAGCTGGTGAAGGCGGCCAAGGCCAGCTTCCTGCGCTATCTCGATCCCGCGGTGGCGCAGCAGGCATGGGCACGGTGGAGCGGACGCGCCGGTTACGCCGCCCGCGGCGCGGTGTTCCTGGTGAGCGGCTGGTTCTTGCTGAGCGCGGGGATGAACGCGCGCGCGAGCGAGGCGCGCGGCATGGCGGAGGTGCTGGCGTGGCTCGAGAGCCCGCTCGACGTGCTGGTTGCGCTGGGGCTCGCCGCGTTCGGGCTGTTCGGGCTGATCGAGGCCCGCTTCCGCCGCCTCCACGACGTGCCGATCGACGGGCTGGCGCGTCGCGTCGGCGCCGGCTGATCGCGCGCCGCCGCGCTCAGCCGAGCCGGCGCAGCGTGGTGTCGAGCAGGTCCGCCGCGCGGCTGGTGCGCGCGAGCTGCGCCTCGAGCTCGCGCTCATAAGCGGCGAGCTCGCACACCGACCGGCGATCGTGCAGCATCGTGGCGACACGGCGGACGCGGCGCAGCTCGCGATCGAGCAGCGCGTTGGCGGCCAGCGCGTCGATGGCGGCAGAGGGGGTGGCGGTGGCGGGCACGTCGGGGTCTCGCATCGATCTGCATTGCGGTTAGCGCCGGCGTGATGCGCGCGAATGGCGGTTTGTTGCCAACTTGTCGCGCGATTGTCGCAGCCGACCCGTTGCGGCGATCGGGAGCCCCCGTCATCATGGCACGACGGGGACCGGCGCGGCGGAGGGCAGACCATGGAAACGATCGGGCGCGACCTGCGCGAGATGCAGCGCGTGCCGCTCCAGCCCGAGCATGTCGCCGCCATCCGCGCCGCGGGGACCGAGCGCAACTATGCCGCGGGCACCTATCTCGTCCATCCCGGCGATCCGGTCGAGAGCTTCGTCTACGTCGAGGACGGCGAGATCGAGGTGGTCAACAGCTTCACCGGCGCGCGCCATTTGCCCTCGACGCTGGGGCCGACCCAGTTCATGGCCGAGATCGCGTTCCTGAGCGGCGGCAGCTGGTCGATGGCGATGCGCGCCGCCCGTGCCACGCGCGTCGTCGAGGTGCCGCGCGCGCGGATGCTCGAGCTGATGGCGCACGTGCCTGAAATGTCGGACATCATCATCACCGTGCTGGCGGCGCGGCGGCGCCGCCAGCTCGAGTCGCACGACAGCTCGCTGGTGCTGCTCGGCGAGGAGCAGGACCGGGACGTGCGCCGCGTCGCCGACTTCGCCGCGCGCAACCGCATCCCCTACACCAGCCACAAGCTCGGCACCGCCGAAGCGGCGACCGTGGCGACGAGCTGCGCGGTGGACGTCGACCGTCCCGCGGTGATCTTCGGGCGCGACCGCGTCGTCACCGACCCCACCCCCGAGAAGGTGGCGCGGCTGCTCGGGCTCAGCCGTGAATTCGTCGATGACGAGGCGGTGGACGTGCTGGTGGTCGGTGCCGGCCCCGCGGGCACCGCCGCAGGGGTCTATGCCGGCGCCGAAGGACTGGGTGCGCTGGTGGTGGAGGACACCGCGATCGGCGGTCAGGCGGGCACGTCGAGCCGGATCGAAAATTACATGGGGTTCCCCACCGGCATCTCGGGCGCGGACCTGGTGTGGCGCGGCGAGGTGCAGGCGATGAAGTTCGGCACACGCTTCGCGATGCCGCTGCGCGTCGCCGCGCTCGATCGGCTCGACGACGGTCAGTTCTGCGCCACGTTCGACAACGGCCAGCGCGTCCGCGCGCGCGCCGTGGTGGTGGCGACCGGGGTGCAATATCGCCGGCTGCCGATCGAGCGCCTCGCGGAGTTCGAAGGCAGCGGCATCTATTATGCCGCGACCGAGAACGAGGCGCGCTTCTGCCGTGACGCCGAGGCGATCGTGATTGGTGGCGGCAATTCGGCCGGGCAGGCGGCGATGTACCTCAGCCGCGTGGCACGCCATGTCCGGCTGCTGGTGCGCGGCGGCTCGCTCGCCACCTCGATGTCGCACTATCTGACGAGCCGGCTCGAGGCCGATCCCGCGATCTCGATCGACTATGGTGCCGAGATGGTGGCGGTGCACGGTGGCGACACGCTGGAGGCGGTGACGATCCGCCAGCACGGTGTCGAGCGGGTGGTCGACAGCTGCGCCGCCTTCGTGATGGTCGGCGCCGCGCCCAACACCGCCTGGCTGGCGGATCTGGTCAGGCTGGACGACAAGGGTTTCGTGCTGACCGGACGCGCGGCGGGGGGCGACTCGTCCTACGCCACCTCGTGCGCAGGGGTGTTCGCGGTGGGGGACGTGCGCGCGGGATCGGTGAAGCGGGTCGCCTCGTCGGTGGGCGAGGGGTCGGTGGTGATCTCGCAGGTGTGGTCGTATCTGAACGCTTGAGGCGCGGGCGGCTGTGCGGCTTAGCCGCCGCGAGCCGCCGTCACGCGATGGCGCGCAACCCGGCGTAGCAGACGGGCCTTGCCGCGATGCTGCGCGGCGAGACTGCGGCGTCGCGGCGTCCGCGCTGCATACGAAGGGCGGATCGTCGGGGAGCCATGCTCCGCCCCGCCGATGCCCGCCGTCAGTTCACCCCGGCATCGGCCGGCGTTACACCGCGGGCAGCGGCGCGTTCGATCATGCGGGCGTGGCTCCTGGCGCGGTCCTCGGCTTCGTCCTGCAGCGCCATGGCCTCGAGATCGGCAGCGCTCGGGGGCGGTGTGGCGGACACAGGCGCTACCGGTGACGCGACCGGGCTCGCCGGCGCCGGCGCGGCCGGTGCAATGGCATGTGCCTGCGGCGTCGCCGGCACGACGACGATGCCACGGTCCTGCGCCGGCGCGTCGCCAACGACATGAAGGCGCAGGCCATAAGCGAGCGCAGCAAGGATGAGCGTTGCGGCGAGCAGACCGATCAGCCGCAACAGCGGCCGGGAAGGCAGGTCAATCATCGAGCCATTGTCTCTCGAGCTGAGCGAAAGGGCGGGCGGCCCGACACGATGCTCGGACCGCCCTGAACATCAACAGAGATTATCGTCGAACGTCTTCGCGCTCGTATAATAGGTCTTGTTCTTTACGTCACCCATCACGTCCCAGACGATATATTCGACCTTGCTCATTTCGGCGAGCGAGGTTTTCGCCGTGCGTGCGTCGGTGTTGAAGCTCGCGGCGGCGTTGCTGTCCGAGCGGAACTGATACAATTTGCAGACGCCGCCGACCTTTCGCCCGGCATCCGGATTGGGGATGATCGCCATCGTCTCGCGCTTGTTGTTGCGCGCCCATTGGAAGGCGTCATAAGCGGCGGTGGTGGCCTTGCTGTTGTTGGCGGGCACGCTGGCGCTGATGATCGGCATCTTTGCGGCGTCCTGGTGGCCCTTTTCCGCCGCAGCGAAACAATCGAGATAGTCGTTGATCTTCAACGTGGTCTGGAAGGCCTTGATGCCGCCTTCGTCATTCTCCTCGAAGTCGAGCTCGCCATCGTTGATCTGGGGAATGATCTTTAGGCCGAGGAGATTGTTGTTCTTCTCGTAGGTGTAGCACGTGGTCGACTTGTCAACGAACTTCGGATCGTTCCACAGTCCCTTGCTGACGAAAAACTTGAGGTACACCACGTTCTGCAGCTTGAACCCGCGGACTTCCTTGGCGGCTTTGTCGAACAGGCTCGGGCTCTGGATGTCGAGGATGATCATGAAGTTGCTGCTCGACAGGATCTCCGGGCGGTTGTCCTGCAGCGCCTTGAACATCGAATAAAGGCTTTGAACATGCGCCAGATCGCCGCTCAGGCTGGGATAGAACATATCGGCATTGCGCCCATAGGACTTGAGCTTCTTCGAGCGCCAATATCCATCATCATGTTCGGACAGGTGGACCTCGCTGACATTGCTCTGGTTTTTCAACGAGACCTCAACGGCGTTCATCTTGCCGCCGTAATTGTCGGCCTCGGTCGACCGATTGCCGATCAGATCGTGGATGACCAGCGGGCTGCCGTCAGAATCGAGGCGCAGGTCGAGCTCAACGCCGCGGAGGCCCAGGTCATAGGCGCGGACCACCGCATCATAGGAGTTTTCCGGCAGCGTTTTCGTGCTGTCAGTGTCGTGGAACACGCCGCGATGCGCGATGACGTTGGCCGCATCGGCGACGGTCGGCGCCAGCGGGGCGGCCAGCGCCACGGCATAAGCGAGTAATCGTGCGAACCCTTTCATTTTGTTTTTGCTCCTCACAAAAGGAAGGGCGCGACGCAGTGGCGCGCGCCCCTACGTTGCGACGGCACCGGCGCGATAGGCCGCACCGGCCGTCGCTTCCTTTTTATGAAGTGCGCACGACTATCCTGTCCGGGTCGCCCACTCTTTGTGGAATCGACCCGGGTTCAGAAGGATTGCCGAAGGTGTTTACACGATGCTTGTTGTTGCGGGCTGACGGCCCTGAGATTCAGCGCTCGTTGAGATAATAACGGTCGGTCGCCGCCAGCTGCTGATCGAGTTCATAGACGATCGGCTGGCCGGTGGGGATCTCCAGCCCGGTGATCGCGTCGTCGGGGATGTTCGAAAGGTGCTTCACCAGCGCGCGCAGCGAGTTGCCGTGCGCCGAGATCAGCACGCGCTGACCCTCGCGCAGCGCGGGCGCGATCCGCTCCTCCCAATAAGGCAGCACGCGCGCGATCGTGTCCTTGAGGCTCTCGGTGGCGGGAATGGCGATCCCGGCGTAGCGGCGGTCGGCGGAGAGGTCGAACGCGCTGCCCGCCTCCATCGGCGGCGGCGGCACGTCGAAGCTGCGGCGCCAGACATGGACCTGCTCGTCGCCGTGCTTGGCCGCGGTCTCGGCCTTGTTGAGCCCGGTCAGCCCGCCGTAATGACGCTCGTTGAGCCGCCAGTCCTTCTCCACCGGCAGCCACAGCCGCCCCATCGCTTCCAGCGCGAGGTCGAGCGTCTTGATCGCGCGCGTCTGGAGCGAGGTGAAGGTCTGGTCAAAGTCGAGACCCTTGGCGGCCATCAACTCGCCCGCGGCGCGCGCCTCGGCGGCGCCCTGCTCGGTGACGTCGACGTCCCACCAGCCGGTGAAGCGATTCTCGAGGTTCCAGGCGGACTGGCCGTGACGGATCAGGACGAGCGTGGGCATGGGGCAGACTCCTTCAGAGGGCGAGTGCGAAAAACTGGTTGTGCGGGCTGGGGCGATAGTCCGCGAAGGCGAGGCAGGGCGCAAAGCCGGCGCGGCGGTACAGCGCCAGCGCGGCGTCATGGGCGGGGGTGGTGCCGGTCTCGAGACAGAGTCGGGTCAAACCCTGCGCGCGCGCCGCGGCGATGATCGCGGTGAGCACCGCATAGCCGGCGCCGCGGCCGCGATACGCCTCCGCGGCGCGTATCGACTTCACCTCGCCGAAGTCGGCGTCGATCCGCTTGAGCGCGCCCACGGCGGCGAGCGCGTCGCCGTCCCAGGCGGACAGCAGCATGATATCGGGCCGGGCGAGCTGCGCGCCGTCAAGCGCGAAGGAGAAGCCGGCGGGCGTGCCGGCGCGCTGGTCCGCGACATGCTCCGCCAGCAGCGCGGCGACCGCGGGCTCGGCGGGGTCGCCGCGCCGCACCGTCCATTCCGATCCCACCGCCGCCCGCCCGTCCACGCTTGCTCCCGCTTGTCGCCCGTCCGGCATCGCTCTAGCGGATGGCGCGCGCGAGACAACCGCGCCGGCCCGGAGACCTGAGCGATGACGATCACCCGCCGTCCCCTCCTGCACGACGGCCCCGGCGGCCGCTTCGAGGGCGTGTTCGCCTGGGACGACTCGGCGACCGGCCCGCGTCCCGGCGTGCTCGTGGTGCCCAACATCCTCGGCCAGAAGGAGGCGGACAACCAGAAGGCCGAGGCGCTCGCCGCGCTCGGCTATGCGGCCTTCGCCTGCGACGTGTTCGGCCAGGGGAAGCGCGCCGAGCCGGGTCCCGAGATCGCGCGCTACATGGACGCGCTCAACGCCGACCGCGCACTGCTGCGCGACCGGCTCGCCGCCAGCCTCGCCGCACTGGTGGCGCAGCCCGAGGTGGACGCCGCGCGCACCGCCGCGATCGGCTTCTGCTTCGGCGGCAAATGCGTGCTCGACATGGCGCGCGCCGGGCTCGACGTGCTCGGAGTGGTGAGCTTCCACGGCGTGTACGACCGCCCCGATTATGCCGGCGCGGCACCGCTCGCGGCGAAGGTGCTCGTGTGTCACGGCTGGGACGATCCGCTCGGCCCGCCCGAGGCGGTCACCGCGCTGGCGCAGGAGCTGTCCGAGGCGGGCGCTGACTGGCAGATCCACGCTTATGGCAATGCCGGCCACGCCTTCACCGACGAGAGCCGCCGCGGCTCGACCGTCCCCGGCGTCGCCTATGAGGCGCGCGCCGACCGGCGCAGCTGGGCGTCGATGCGCGACTTCCTCGCCGAGCTGTTCGGCTGACGAGCCGATCCGTGCGGGTGAGATGGCGGTGGCCTTCTCACCCCGGCCGGAGCCACGTGACCGCCACGGCGATCGCCGAGGTGGACGGGGCGATGGCGTTGGACCGGGTCGAAGCTGACGACGGGCGAGGGCGGCCCGACCCAACGAGGTAAGCCAGCGACTGATCTGTCCAGCAACATCGTCGTTGATGGCCTTGGGCTCTGGCGTTCGCCGGAGCACGCGGACGGTTCAGACGGGGCGCACCAGACTTTGGCGCGGCGCGGCGCGGCGCGGCGCACCGTCCCTCCCCGCCGCCGGGGCTTTGCCCGCGCCGCGCCGCACGCTACGGAACGAAGCGTGACCGACGCCGACCGCCTGATCTCGCCCACGCGCCGCGTCGAGGATGTCGACGCCGCGCTGCGCCCCAAGACGCTCGACGATTTCGTCGGCCAGCGCGCCGCGCGCGAGAACCTGCGCGTCTTCATCGACGCCGCACGCGCGCGCGGCGACGCGCTCGACCATGTCCTGTTCTTCGGCCCGCCGGGGCTCGGCAAGACCACGCTGGCGCAGATCATCGCGCGCGAGATGGGGGTGGGCTTCCGCGCCACCTCCGGCCCGGTGATCGCCAAGTCGGGCGATCTCGCTGCGCTGCTGACCAATCTCGAGGACGGCGACGTGCTGTTCATCGACGAAATTCACCGGCTCCAGCCCGCGGTGGAGGAGGTGCTGTATCCGGCGATGGAGGATCGCGCGCTCGATCTGATGATCGGCGAGGGGCCGTCGGCACGCTCGGTGCGGATCGATCTGCCGCGCTTCACCCTGGTGGGCGCGACGACGCGGCAGGGCCTGCTCACCACGCCGCTGCGCGACCGGTTCGGGATCCCGGTGCGGCTGCAATTCTATACGGTGGAGGAGCTCACCCGCGTCGTGTCGCGGGCGGCGGGGCTGCTCGAGCTCGGCATCGCGCCCGACGGCGCCGCCGAGATCGCGCGGCGCGCGCGCGGCACGCCGCGGATCGCGGGGCGGCTGCTGCGCCGCGTGCGCGATTTTGCCAATGTCGCCGGCGCGACGACGGTGGATGCCGGGGTGGCCGATCGCGCGCTCAACCGGCTGGAGGTCGACACGCTCGGGCTCGACGCAATGGACCGGCGCTATCTCACGATGATCGCCGACGTGTACCGCGGCGGCCCGGTCGGGGTGGAGACGCTCGCCGCCGGGCTCAGCGAGCCGCGCGACACGATCGAGGAGGTGATCGAGCCCTATCTGATCCAGCTCGGGCTGGTGGCGCGCACCGCGCGCGGGCGCGTGCTCAACGCCGGCGGCTGGAAGCACCTCGGCTTGAACCCGCCCGCGGGCAGCCAGGACGGGTTGTTCGACTAGATCGGGGCGGGGCAGCGCTGTCCTACGCCACACACGCCCTGCTAGATTGCGCAGGTCGCCGCTGCGTCCTGATTTACCTCGCCCCGACCGCACTTCCGGCTCAACATTCGCATCACCCACACGCTCGACTCAACATTCGCGTCCAAACCCGCCAGCGTCTCAACATTCTCAACATTCGCCGCGCGGCCGCTGGCCACCCCGCCCCCGGTTGAGCCCGCCCCCGCCGCCGCCTACATTGTGCCCGTGACGCCCTCGCCCCCGATCGCCGAGCTGACCGACCGTGCGCGCGACATCTTTCGCCGCGTCGTCGACGGCTATCTCCACAGCGGCCAGCCGGTCGGCTCCAAGGCGCTGGCGCAGGCAGGGCTCAATCTCTCGCCCGCGTCGATCCGCAACGTGCTGGCGCAGCTCGAGGCGGCCGGTTTGCTCGCGGCGCCCCATACCTCGGCCGGCCGGATGCCAACGGAACGCGGACTGCGGCTGTTCGTCGATGGCATGATGCAGGCGCGCGAACCCTCGATCGAGGAGCGCGCGCAGATCGAGGCCCGCGCCGCCGCCGCCGGTCCGGTGGAGGAGGCGCTCGCCGCCACCACCGCGGCGCTGTCCGGCCTGTCCGCCTGCGCGGGGCTGGTGATGGTGCCCAAGCACGAGGCGGTGCTGCGCTCGATCGGCTTTGTTCCGCTCGGGCCCGCGCAGGCGCTGGCAGTGCTGGTCGGCGAGGACGGCGCGGTGGAAAACCGCGTGATCGACCTGCCCGCGGGGGTCGACCCGTCCGCGCTGGTCGAGGCGGGCAATTACATGACCGCGACGCTGGGCGGGTTGACGCTCGCCGAGGCGCGCCAGCGGCTCGAGCGCGAACTGGCCGACGGGCGCAGCGCGCTCGACGCCGCAGCGCGCGCGCTGGTGGAGCGCGGGCTGGCGGTGTGGAGCGAGGATGGCGCGCGCCGCCCGGTGCTGATCGTGCGCGGGCAGGGGCGATTGCTCGACGATGCCGCGACGGCGGACCTGGAGCGCGTCCGCGGCCTGCTCGACGATCTCGAGGGCAAGCAGGAAATCGCCGCCCTGCTCGACTCGGCGCGCGCGGGCGACGCCACGCGCATCTTCATCGGCGCGGAGAACAAGCTGTTCGCTCTGTCGGGATCCTCGGTGATCGCCAAGCCGTTTCGCGGGCATGACGGGCGCGTGGTCGGCGTGGTCGGGGTGATCGGCCCGACGCGGTTGAACTATGCGCGGGTCGTGCCCATGGTGGATTTCACCGCGGCGACGCTCGCCCGCCTGCTCGGGTGAGCGACCGACGCCATCGACGACGTTTGACAAGACAGGGACAGAATGAGCGATCAACCGACTTCCGCCGAGGATCTGCGCGAAACCACCGCCGAGGCCGCGCCCGAGGTGGCCGAGCATGACGCGCAGGCACAGCGTATCGCCGAGCTGGAGGACCAGCTCGCCGCCGCGCGCCAGGAGACGTTGTACGCGCAGGCCGACATCCAGAACGTGCGCCGCCGTGCCGAAAAGGATGCCGCCGACGCGCGCGCCTATGCCGCCACCAATTTCGCGCGCGACGTGCTGTCGGTGAACGACAATCTCGAGCGCGCGCTGGCCGCGATCCCGGCCGAGCTGCGCGGCGACGACAAGTTCAAGGGCCTCGTCACCGGGCTGGAGGCGACCGGGCGCGAGCTGACCAATGTGTTCGCGCGCCACGGGCTGACGAAGATCGAGGCGATGGGCCAGCCGCTCGACCCCAACCGCCACCAGGCGATGGTCGAGATGCCGAGCGACGCCGAGCCGGGCACGGTGGTGCAGGAGATGCAGTCGGGCTGGATGATCAAGGACCGGCTGTTGCGTCCCGCGCTGGTCGGGGTGGCGAAGAAGCCGGAGTGAGGTGAGGGCGCGGGCGGGTGATCGTGACGGCGCGTTCGTGGCGGGGTGTCGACCCCGTGCGCCTCTGAGCTGACGGCAGGCTCGCGAGAAGGACGCGACCAAGCTCCTCCGCCGTCATCCCGGACTTGGTCCGGGATCCAGCCCTCCGCGAGAGCGACGAGGGCGGGAAGTGCGGCACGGTGGACACCGGACCAAGTCCGGGATGACCGCAGGATTGGGGAGAGCTGAGCTCCCCTCGCCACATCCGCGCAGGAAGCGCAGCGTTCCCTCAACGGTCCGCGACGCCGCCCCGGTGGACGCCGCCGCACCACCCGCTAAGGCTATTGGCATGAACGACAATCTCACCGCCGAGCGCGCCACCTTCGTGACCCATCTGGAGTGTTCGCTGACCGGCGAGCGCTACGCGGCGGACCAGCTCCACAACCTCTCGCGCGCCGGTCGGCCGCTGCTGGTACGCTACGACCTCGATGCGGTCCGCGCCGCGCTGCCGCGTGACACGCTGGCGGCGCGCGCGACGGACCTGTGGCGCTGGCGCGAGCTGCTGCCGGTGCGGCACACCGCCAATGTCGTCAGCCTCGGCGAGATCGAGACGCCGCTGATCCCGGTCGCGCGGAGCGGCGGCGCCAACGTCTGGGTCAAGGACGAGGGCCGCCTGCCGACCGGCAGCTTCAAGGCGCGCGGCCTCGTGATGGCGGTGGCGATGGCGAAGGAGCTCGGCGTCACGCGGATCGCGATGCCGACCAACGGCAACGCCGGCGCCGCGCTGGCGGCCTATGCCACGCGCGTGGGGATCGAGACGATCGTCTTCTGCCCCGAGGACACGCCCGAGGTGAACGTGCGCGAGATTGCGGCGCAGGGCGCGCGCGTGTGGCGGGTCAATGGGCTGATCGACGACTGCGGCGCGATCGTCGGCAAGGGCGCGGCCGAGGGGCGCTGGTTCGATTTCTCCACGCTCAAGGAGCCCTATCGGATCGAGGGCAAGAAGACGATGGGGCTGGAACTCGCGGCGCAGCTCGGTTGGCGCTTGCCCAAGGCGATCTTCTATCCGACCGGGGGCGGCACCGGGTTGATCGGCATGTGGAAGGCGTTCGACGAGCTCGAGCGGCTCGGCTGGATCGGCAGCGAGCGGCCGCGCATGTATGCGGTGCAGGCCTCCGGTTGCGCACCGATCGTCCGCGCCTTCGAGGCGGGCGAGGAACATGCCGAGCGCTGGGAGGATGCGCACACCGTCGCCGCGGGCATCCGCGTGCCGCGCGCCGTCGGCGACTTCCTTATCCTCCGCGCGGTGCGCGAGAGCGGCGGCAAGGCGCTGGCGGTCGGCGATCCCGCGATCCTCGCCGCGGTCGACGCCTGCGCGCGGCAGGACGGTCTGCTGCTCTGCCCCGAGGGCGGTGCGACGCTGGCGGCCTATCACCAGGCGGTGCGTGATGGCGAGGTCGACGAGGACGAGGAGGTGGTGCTGTTCAACTGCGCCACCGGGCTGAAATACCCGCTGCCGGCGGCCGAGCAGCGGCTCGATCGACACGGTGTGATCGACTTTGACGCGCTCTAGGTCGGTTCCTCGCGCCTCCGTCTACATCACTTCGTTTGAACCACCGCCGTGCTCCTGCGGACGCAGGAGCCGGTTGCGGTGGAAGAGAGGCCAAGGCTCGGGGGCAACGGTCAAGGATGGTCAGCGCTGTCGCTCTCGTCAGCGCGCGCGACGGGATCAATAGGGCGCGCACTCCCGGCGGCGTGCAGTGCCCTTGGGGGTCAGCACCAGATGACCCAGACGTTCCCGTACCAGCCCTTCTTGCATCATCCATCCGATCGCATCGGGCGAGTGTCCGCGCGAGATGATCAGCGTGCTACCCGCGCTGCGCGCGGTCCAGAGGATCTGTTCGAGCTGCTCGGCCAGTGACAGGCCGAGGACGTCCACGTTCATCGTCTCACCCCCCAAGGGCGCTCGGGCAACTTGCACATACAATCTACTGCAAGCCGCCGTCAGACCGAACCGATTCGTCAGTAATGACCATTGTGCGATAGCTCAGTTTGGTCAAGATTTGGTTAACGGCGCCATAAGAATGCCGTGAGGTGAGTGAGTCGAGCGACCAAAGGTGTTGGCGCCGCCGCTGTTGCCGCGGCGGCGCGGACCGACTTAGAAGCGTGTGCGCAGCGTCACGCCGTAGGTGCGCGGCTCGGCGAGGAACGACGAGAACAATTGATTGCCGACGCCGCCGAAGCTCCGCACCTGCGCGAGGCTGGACGAACCCTGAAATGGCGAGTTGAACGCCACCTGCTGATAATCGGTGTCGAGCAGATTCTGCGCCCAGACCTCGACGGCCCAGCGAGCGTCGCGCCCGCGCAGTCCGACCCGCGCGTTGACCAATGTGAACCCGTCCTGGACCTTTTCCTCGAACAGATCGGAGCCGGTGTTATAGTCGGACGATGTCCGCTGATCGACGTAGAACAGCGCGCTCATCCCGTTGCCGCCGATCGGCGGGGTCCAGCTCAGCGAGGTGGTGATCACGTTGCGCGGCGCGTTCGACATCTGCGAGCCCGCGAGGAGGAACAGCGCCGGATCGAGCGGCGCGCCCGCGTCGGAGCCGACCAGGTTGCGACGGTATTTGGTGTCGGCGAGCGTGTAGCCCATGTTGATCGCGAGAGACTCCGTCGGATAGATGCCGGCCTCGAGCTCGACGCCCTGGCTGCGCACGCCATATTTCACGTCGCCGCTGCACGCCCCGGTGGCGGGATTGCTGTCGCGATCACCGCCGTTCAGGCTCTCCGAGCAGGAGCCGATATTCTCGACCACATAGTTGGTGCCGTTGAAGGTATTGAGCTGGAAGTTCTTGAACTCAGAACGGAACAGCGCGGCGTTGAAGGTGAACGGGCGGCTCGAATATTTGAAGCCGATCTCATAGGCGTTGACCGTCTCGGGGTCGAAGCGCAGCCGGCCGGCGTCGATATTGGCGATGGTCAGTCGATTATAGGCCTCGCCGAGGTCCGATCGGTCGAGATTGTAGCCGCCTGCCTTGTAGCCGCGCGAGTAGCTCGCATAGGTCATCACCCGGTCGCTCGGCTTCCAGCTGAGCACCGCGGTGCCGGTGAACTGGCTCTCGCTGAGCTTGTCCGCGATCTGCTTGCCGTCGAGCGCAGCGGAACTGTTGCCGGTGCAGGCCAGCGTGGCGATGCCGCGGGTCAGCGCGGCGAGCTGCGCGTTGTTGAAGAGATTGCCGGCGGGACCGGCGCCCAGCAGCGTCTGGATTTGCGGGCAGACGGTGTTGTTGTTGCCGAAGTTGGCGTCGAACCTCTTGCGCTCGTGCGTCCAGCGCAGACCGGCGGTGAGCGACAGCGTATCGGTCAGCCTGAGGATGTTGTGCGTGAAGGCGGCGAAGCTCTCGCTATGCTGATTGTAGACATCGCGCGTGGTGCCGAGCTCGTTGAGCGTGCCGAGCAGGCGGATGTTGGCGAGCAGCAGCGGCGTCGCCGCGCCGAACGCCGGCGTCGTTCCCGGCACCTGGCCCGAGAGGATGGCGGTGCCGGCGGCGCTGAGGCAGCCTGGGTTGGCGGGGTTGCGCAGCGCCGGGTTGGGGTTGATCGTCGCGACGATGCGGCATGCGGCGAAGGCGCCATAGTCGCGGCCGAACTTGAGATTGTCGACGACCTGCAGATCTTCCTTGCTGTAGAAGCCGCCGATCAGCCAGTTGAGCCGGTCGCCCAACGCTTCGCCGTTGAGCCGGAGCTCCTGGGTGAAGGTGCGGAACTGTCGATAGTTGTTTCCGTCGTTCGGGCGGTAGCCGATGTCGAGCACGTTATAGTCGATGTCGCTCGCGCCGTCCGACTTATATTCACGATAGGCGGTGATCGAGGTGAGCGAGGCGCCCCCGAGGTTCCAGTCGATCTGGCCCGAGCCGCCGTAATCCTTGGTGACATTGGCATAGGCACGGCCGGGCGTGTTGGCGATGCGGCGGCTGTACGGGTCGCCCCCGCTCGGGAAGACGGTGCCCGCGGGATAGCCGCGCAGCGCCGCGACCGAATTCATCAGCGCGACGATGCGGTTGCCGTTCGGCTCGATCGCATAGTCGCCGGGCGTGTTCGGCGTCGGGTCGGTCTTCTCGCGCGTGTCGACATAGACCGCGCCGCAGCACTTCTCGTTGCGCCGCGTATAATCGCCGATCAGTCGCAGGGAAAAGGTCGACGACGGCTCGAACAGCAATTGTCCGCGGACGAGATAGCGGTCGCGATCGTTATAATCGGTGTCGTTGGCGACATCCTTGTAGAAGCCGTCACGCTTCTGCCACACGCCGTCGACGCGGAAGGCGAGCAGGTCCTTGATGATCGGGCCGGTGAGCGCCCCAGCGGCGCGGTAATAGTCGTAATTGCCGTAGGTGCCCTCGGCATAGCCGCCAAAGTCGAACGACGGCGCCTTGGTGTAGACGTTGATGGCGCCCGCCGACGAGTTGCGCCCCGACAGCGTGCCCTGTGGCCCGCGCAGCACCTCGATGCGATCGACCTCGCCGAGGTCATTGAGCCCCGACCCGGTGCGGCTGCGATAAACGCCGTCGATGAACACCGCGACCGAGCTCTCGAGCCCGGGATTGTCGCCGACCGTGCCGACCCCGCGGACGCGCGCGGAGGCGTTGGCCTCGGAGCCGGTCGACGAGATGTTGAGCGACGGGGCCAGCTGCGCCATCTGGCGGATATCGGTCGCGCCCGAATTCTGCAGCGCTTCCTGGCTCACCGCGTTGATCGAGATCGGTACGTCCGCGAGCCGCTCCGCGCGCCGGGTGGCGGTGACGACGATGTCATTGCCGGTGAGTTCGCGCGTGTCGCCGGCCTGATCGGCGGTGGTGTCGCGCTGCCCGTCCACCGCGGCATTGCTGGTCACCGGGCTGGCCTGCTGTGCCAGCGCGGGCGCCGCGACGATCATCGCGGCCGACGACAAGAGTGTGATGCTCAGTCGCATATGGCGGTCCCTCTCCCAAGGTCCTCTCACGCCGACCTTCTTTTCGAAGGTTCGGTATTGGGGGAGCTTAGCGCACGCCGAGGGGCCGTCTAGCGGTTTCGTGCCCGCGACGGTGACTTTCAATGTCGAGTGTGGAGCTGGCGCCGCACCGGCGACGCTGAGGCAGGCTGGCGGACCGCGGCACGTCGCCGCGGTCCGCTCGGCTCACTTGGGCGCGAGCACCATCAGCATCTGGCGGCCTTCCATGCGCGGATAGGCCTCGACCTTGGCGACCTCGGCAACCTGCTCGGCGACGCGCTGGAGCACGTTCATGCCGAGCTGGCCGTGGCTCAGCTCGCGGCCGCGGAAGCGCATCGTCACCTTGACCTTGTCGCCTTCCTCGATGAACTCGACGACCTTCTTCATCTTGGTGTCGTAATCGTGGTCGTCGATGTTCGGACGCATTTTGATCTCCTTGATCTCCTGCGTCTTCTGCGACTTGCGCGCGAGGTTCGCCTTTTTCTGCGCCTCGTACTTGAACTTGCCGACATCGAGGAACTTGGCGACGGGCGGATCGGCATTGGGCGACACCTCGACCAGGTCGAGCCCGACCTCGCGTGCCTGCTCCATCGCCTCACGCGTGTACATCACGCCGAGGTTCTCGCCCTCGTGGTCGATCACGCGGACCTTGGGGCTTTGGATCCACTCGTTAAAGCGGGGCCCGTTCATCGGCGGCGCCTGCATCGGCCGGCGCATCATGGGGGGAGGTATAGGTAAATCTCCGTTGGCTGTGTCGCCACCAATATAAGGGAGAATGCGCGCTTTTAGAAGAGGCGGCGCGTCATGGCGGAGGCTGCTGCCGCGCTGGCGCGTCGAGGACGCTGCGGGCGGCGCGGTGATAATTGTCGATCTCGGCTCGCTCCGAGTCGGACAGCCTGCCCTCCCCGCTGGCGTAGCGTCTGGCGGTGCGCGCGTTGACGTCCACGTCAGCCGCGGCGCCGAGGATGTCGTGGCGCGACGATCGGCCGGCGCCGCGCTCGCGCCCAATGCTCTCGCGTGTGGGGGAGAAATCGGGCGCCATGACCGGATCGGCGCGCGGCGTCGGTGCGATCGGCGCGGGGCGCTGCGCCGTTGCGGGCAAGGCGTGCAGGAGGCCAGGGCCGCACGCCTTCTGCCCTGTTGCGCTGGGTTCCCGCGCGCGCGGAAACACCGCCTCAGCGCAGATCGGGCGGCGTCGCCTCGCCGCGCAGCATCGCCACCGCTTCGTCGAGCGTCAACGCCTCCTGCGCCTGGCTGCCGAGCCGGCGCAGCGCGACCTTGCGCTCCTCCGCCTCGCGCTTGCCGACCACCAGCAGCACCGGCACCTTCGCCACCGAATGCTCGCGCACCTTGTAGTTGATCTTCTCGTTGCGCGTGTCGGTCTCCACGCGGATGCCGGCCGCGCGCAGCGCCGCCGCCACCTCGGCCGCGTAACCGTCCGCGTCGGAGACGATCGTCGCCACCACCGCCTGCACCGGCGCCAGCCACAAAGGGAAACGCCCGGCGTGGTGCTCGATCAGGATGCCGATGAAACGCTCGAACGTGCCGAGAATGGCGCGGTGGAGCATCACCGGGCGGTGGCGCTGGCCGTCCTCGCCGACGTAGCTGGCGTCGAGCCGCTCGGGCAGCACGCGGTCCGACTGGATCGTGCCGACCTGCCACGTCCGCCCGATCGCGTCGGTGAGGTGGAACTCCAGCTTGGGCGCGTAGAAGGCGCCCTCGCCGGGCAGCTCCTCGAACTTCGCCTTGATCGCCTCCGACAGCCCCGAGGCGTGCACCGCGTCCCGCAGCTCCTGCTCGGACGTGTCCCACATCGCGTCGTCGCCGAAGCGCTTGTCGGGGCGCAGCGCCAGCTTCACCGCATAATCCTCGAAGCCGAGGTCGCGGTAGACGCTGTCGAGCAAGTCGCAGAACTTGCGCACCTCCTCGACCAATTGGTCCTCGCGCACGAAGATGTGCGCGTCGTCCTGGGTGAACTGGCGCACGCGCATGATGCCGTGGAGCGCGCCGTGCGGCTCGTTGCGGTGGCAGCAGCCGAACTCGGCCATGCGGATCGGCAGGTCGCGGTAGCTCTTGATGCCCTGCTTGAAGATCAGCACGTGCGCCGGGCAGTTCATCGGCTTGAGCGCCATCAGCTCGCCCTCGCCGGTGAAGATCGCGCCCTCGTCCTCGGTGTTGGGGATCTCGTCGGGGACGACGAACATGTTCTCGCGATACTTGCCCCAGTGGCCCGACTGCTCCCACTGGCGTGCGTCCATCAGCTGCGGCGTCTTCACCTCGGCATAGTCGGCGGCGTCGAGGCGGCGGCGCATATAGGCTTCGAGCTGGCGCCACAGCACGAAACCCTTGGGATGCCAGAACACCGAGCCCTGCGCCTCGGCCTGGAGGTGGAACAGGTCCATGTCCTGGCCGATGCGGCGATGGTCGCGCTTGGCCGCCTCCTCCAGCATGTGGAGGTGCGCGTCGAGCTGCTTCTTGTTGAGCCAGCCGGTGCCGTAGATGCGGCTCAGCATCGCGTTCTTCTGGTCGCCGCGCCAATACGCACCCGACACGCGCGTCAGCTTGAACGCCTGCGGATCGAGCCGACCCGTCGTCGGCATGTGCGGGCCGCGGCACATGTCGAGCCACTCGCCCTGGCGATAGATCGTCAGCTCCTCGTGATCGGGCAGCTCGGCGGCCCATTCGGCCTTGAAGGTCTCGCCCTGCCGCTGCCACGTCTCGATCAGCTGCTCGCGCGTCCACACCTCGCGCGTGAACGGCTCGTTGCGCGCGATGATGCGGCGCATCTCCTCCTCGATCGCGGGCAGGTCCTCGTCGGTAAACGGCCGGTCCTTGGGCGCGAAATCGTAGTAGAAGCCGTCGTCGGTGGCAGGACCGAAGGTGATCTGCGTGCCCGGGAAGAGGTGCTGCACCGCCTCGGCGAGCACGTGCGCGAGATCGTGCCGCGCCAGCTCGAGCGCCTCGGCCTCGTCGCGCTGCGTCACCAGCGCCAGCGTCGAATCCTGCGTCAGCGGGCGCGAGAGGTCGCGCAGCTCGCCGTCGACGCGCGCCGCGATCGCGGCCTTGGCCAGCCCGGGACCGATCGCGGCGGCGATCGCCGCGGGCGTGGTGCCCGGCTCCACCTCGCGGACCGAACCGTCGGGCAGCGTGATCGAGAGCATGTCCATGGAGTATCTTCCTGCGAGAACCGTGAGGCACGCCCTAAGGCGCGCGTAGAGCGACGAAAAGAGGGAGCCTGCCCGGCGTGGCGCGGGCCGCGTGGCGCGTCAGCGGGTGACGCGCGCGCCGGCCGTTGGCCGCGCCGGGATGCTAGTAGTGAGCGGGGCCGTGCGCATGATCGCGCGTATATAGCCGCGCGCGCGGCGCCGCGCCAGCGCGGCCTTATCCGCGGCGGTGGCGTCCCTATATCCTCTGCATGCCCGTCGACGTCTCGGCCAACCCGCATTTCTACCTGCTGCTCGGCGCCTTGCTGGTGGCCGCGATCGTGGCGCGGCGCGTGCCGCTGCTGCGCACCTTGGTGAGCCTGGCGGTGTGGGGCGGGCTGGCGGTGCTGCTCTACACGCTGCTGGTGGAGCGCGAGCGCTTCGACCCCTGGCTCGGTCGCGTCGCCGCCGCGCTGGACGTGGAGAGCCAGCAGGTCTCGGGCAGCGAGACGCGCGTGACGATGAGCCCCGACGGTCATTTCTACGTGCGCGCGAAGCTCGGGCCGCCGGGGAAGACAGTGGAGCGGCGGCTGCTCGTCGACAGCGGCGCGACGATCACCGCGCTGTCGCCGGCCACCGCGGCGGCGGCGGGGGTGGAGGTGAAGCCGGCGACCTTCCCGCTGCTGCTCAAGACCGCCAACGGCACGATCCGCGCCGACACGGGGGCGCTGACGGAGCTGCGCTTCGGCAACGTGGTGGCGCGCGACCTCGCGGTGGTGGTGTCGCCCGCCTTCGGCGACGTCGACGTGGTGGGGATGAACTTCCTGTCGCGGCTGAGCTCGTGGCGGGTCGAGGGGCGCACGCTGATCCTCACGCCGCACCACCCGCAGGAGGCGTAGGGAGCGGAGCGGAGGCGGGTGGTGATCTCGACGGTGAGAATGCTCCCCGTCGCCCAACACTGACCGTCACCCCGGCGTACGCCGGGGCCCCGTTGGGGCACGTTGGTACGTCCCACGACGGCCTACCCAACTGGCCCCGGCCTCCGCCGGGGCGACAGTGTGGGGGCAGCCGCCCCTCGACACACCGGTCGCATAGGCTAGCGCCGTCCCCTTCCTCACGCTGACCCATCCCGGCGATCGCGCCTCATCGTCGATTGCCTTGTTGGAGAATGTTGCTCAGATGTTCTCGCCGCGTCAGCAGAGCGGGGCGACACGATGAACATGGAGCGGGCATGGATACCGGCGGGGGTGAGCCGCGCCGAACGACGGCGCTTATTCTCGATCTGGATCCGGACGGGGCGGATCCCGACGCGCCGCGACGACGGCGTCGAGCTGAAGTTCAACCCCTGGCACGACCCGCGCGACGGTCGCTTCACCTCCGGTCCGGGCGGCGAGGCGACGCCGCGCGACGAGCCGCCGGAGCGAGGAGGTGAGGACGGTGGTGTAGGAGAGGGCGGCGGTGTCGTCCGCTCGAACGGCGTCTACCGGCCGGGCGAGCCGGGGCCGAAGCTGATCCCGATCGGCGCGCCGGAGCCGCCCGAGACGCGCGGCGGCAACATCCGCGCCTTCGAGGATCCGATGACGCTGGATGAGCTGCCGATCCTGCGTGACACGCCGGCCGGTGCCTTGCTGGCGCCGCTGGACGGCTTCCTGAACATAACAGGCCCTGGCGCAGAGATCCGTACCGCCCTTATGCGCGCACAGGCGGACAAGATTCTCGCGGACATCAAGGCGCTGGATCCGAACTTCGTTTACCAATCGTTCCAGTTCCCGTCCACCGAGGCGGGTCAGCGACGCCTCATCGATGACCTTCGCTTCAACCGGGCCGTTGTTATGATGCGTGTCAAAGGTGATCTTGGGCCGTTGCGGGTCGAGGCTGTCCGAACAATGCAGCAGATCGCTGATGAGGCTCACGATGATGGCACCGCGCGACTGGCAGCCTCAGCTCTGCAGATCCGCCTCCACAAACGAGAGGCCTTAGGAAATTTCATCGATCGGGAAGTGCGCAACGGCTTGAGAGATAAATTCCACCTCGCAGGCGTTATTACATCCGCCGATCGTGAGATTGCCGTCAACAGGAGAGAATATCTACATGACGGTTCAGGGTATCGCCTACCCGACCTTCGCATCGGAAATGTCTTCTTTGATGTGTCTATTGCGGAGAAGACGATGGGCGGTGATCAAGTGAAAGAATTTTTTGAGGGAAGGTCAAGGCCTTCCGCGGTCGTGATCATACGTCCGCGGCAGGAGGGAGGTAGCTACATCATAAGGAGGCCTAGAAAATGAGTCAGGATGAAGAAAATAACTTTGTTTATAGAAGCTCATATACAAACCCGCGTCCATACATACCCCAAGCACTGAGCGAAATTGAAGACCAGCTTGGCTCGATGATGCTGAAATCTCCTCACTTCAAAGATAGGACAGGGTATTTTCCTGATTTAAGCCTGGAATCAAGTTTCTTTAAACTCAACAGTGGCCTAGACCTTATGCGCGACAAGCTCGGGGAGGATGTCTACGCCAAGGCAATCGAGCTGTCAGGCCGCGCGAAGGCGTTGTTTCTACAGGCAACGGATATTACCAGCGAGAAGACGAGGGAAGGCAATCGGCTGCTCGACGAGATCGATCAGCTGATCAACGCGGTGCGGCGCCACCGCTACGAGAGCGGCCTCAAGGACGATGAGGGCGAGGTGACCGGCGACTGACGGTCTGCTGTGGCGGGCGGCTGGCAAGGTGCCAATGGACGGCACGTGCGACCGGCAGGTTGAAAGGTCTTGCGCCACAGGGGTTTGCCATTTGCAGTCGCGATTGTCAGGCCAACGCAGGAAGGTGATGCCTCCCAGAGTGAAGCTACAGAATGAGCGACATCGCAGAAGAGGAATATTTTTACCGTAGTTCCATCACTATACCAGGTCCATATATACCAAAAACGTTGGGAGAGATATACGACCAACTCGGGGCGATGGTGCTGCATGTTCCAAGAAAGTTCAAAAAGAAAACCGGCTATTTTCCGGAAACATTCCTCGAGGCGGACTTCTATGAGTTGAACAATGGCCTAGAGCTCGTGCGAGAAAAGCTTAGCGAGGATAGCTACGCCAAGGCGATCGACATGTCCGCGCGGGCCAAGGCGCTGTTCGAAGCCGATCCCGATATGAAGACGGGGCAAGCCGAAGATGGGATCGTGCTGCTCGACGAGATCAGCGATCTGATCAGGGACGCTCGGCGCCGACGGGTGAGGGCGGGGCTGAAGGACGACCTGGGCGAGGTGAGCGGCGACTGACGCTCGACGAGCGTGGGTGATTGGTCGGGGTCCGCAGGTGGAGGAGGGGCGAGTTGGGCGAGCCAGCGTGCTTCCCACAGACACCGCCCCATCTGGACCCCGGCCTGCGCCGGGGAACAGGAAGCGCTACACTCCCCCTACCGCCGCGGCACCGGCGCCGGCGCGTCCTCCAGCGCCTTCATCTCGGCGCGCACGTCCTCGGCGCGCTGGCGGTCGATCAGTTTCTCCACCGCATTCTGGTCGCGCCTGGCCGATCGGGTGGCCTCGCCGCTGCGCTCGGCGTGCTGCTCGGCCATGCGCACGCGGTTCACCGCCGCCTCGGCGGAGCGTTGCAGCCGCTCGCGGAAATGCGCCGCCGCGGCGAGGTTGACCGCGCCGGTCGCCGCGGTCGGCACCGGCGCCACCGCGTCGACCAGCTGGCCGATGCGGTGCGCCAGCTGGGTCTCGCTCGTCAGCTGCGCCTGCGCGCGCGCCTCGTCCGCGCGCGCCAGCCCGAGCTGGAGCGTGCGCACGCGGTGCAGCCGCTTGAGCCGCGCGGCGTCAGCCATCGCCGAACACGCCGACCAGCTCGGCCGCGGCATCCGCCAGCGGCACCACCTGCGACGTCTCCTGGCGGATGAACTCGGTGATCGCGGGGTGGTAGGCGATCGCATTGTCGATCGCGGCGTCGCTGCCCGAGCGATAGGCGCCCATCAGCACCAGGTCGCGATTCTCCTCATAGGTGGCGAGATGGCGGCGCAGCGCGCGCGCGGCCTGCTGGTGCTCGGTGGGCACGATGTCGTTCATTACACGGCTGATCGACTTGGAGACGTCGATTGCGGGATAGACCGCGCGCTCGGCCATCGCGCGGCTCAGCACGATATGGCCGTCAAGGATCGAGCGCGCCGAGTCGACCACGGGGTCGTTGCCGTCGTCGCCGTCGGCCAGCACGGTATAGATGCCGGTGATCGAGCCGCCGGTGTTCACGTCCGAGCCGGCGCGCTCCAGCAGATTGGGCAGCATCGCGATCGCGGAGGGCGGATAGCCGCGCGCCGAGGCGGGCTCGCCCAATGCCAGCCCGATCTCGCGCCCGGCGTGCGCGACGCGGGTGAGCGAGTCGATGATCAGCAGCACCTTCTTGCCCTCCGCGCGGAAGGCCTCGGCGATCGCGGTGGCGCGCAGCGCGCCGCGGATGCGCAGCACCGGCGAGTGGTTGGCGGGCACCGCGACGACCACCGCGCGCCGACGCGCTTCGCCCGCCACCTTGGTCTCGAGAAAGTCGGCGACTTCGCGCGAGCGCTCGCCGATCAGCCCGATCACGATCACGTCGGCCTCGGCGGCACGCACCATCATGCCGAGCAGCACCGACTTGCCGACGCCCGAGCCCGCCATGATGCCGACGCGCTGGCCCTGGCCGACGGTGAGCAGCCCGTTGATCGCGCGCACGCCGACGTCGAGCGGGGCGAGCACGCGGCCGCGGTCGAGCGGCGACTGCATGTGCCCCGCGAGCGGCCAGCGCCCCGCGCCGCGGATCGGGCCGAGCCCGTCGATCGGCGCACCCGAGCCGTCGACGACGCGCCCGAGCAGCGCCGCGCCGACCTCGGCCTCGCCCGGCGCGCCGAGGGGGCGTACCGGCGCGTTGGGCAGCAGCGCCGCCGGGCCGCCGAGGTTCATCATCAGCGTGCGGCCGTTGCGGAAGCCGATCACCTCGGCCTCGACCTGTGCGGTCCCGCTGGTGCCGATGCGGCAGACGGTGCCTACCGGCAGCGACAGCCCCACCGCTTCCATCAGCAGCCCGTCATAGGACGACAGCCGCCCCGAGACCTTGGCGGCGAAGCGCGGCGCGGCCTCGGCGAGCGTGGCGAGATAATCGTCGGCGAAGCGGTTCAGCACGCGGGCACCGCCGCGCGCTCGATCGCCGCCGTCAGCTGCTCCATCCACAATTCGGGGCCGTCCTCGACGATCGTCGAAGCCGCCTCCATGACGAAGCTGCCGCGCGCCACCGCGGCGTCGCCGACCGGGAAGATCGTGTCGGGCAGCAGGCCGGCGAGCAGCGCGACATCCTCCGGATTGACCCGCAGCATCGCCGACTCGCTCGCGTCGGCGAGCAGGTCGACCGCGGCCTCGACCCGCGCGGCGAGCAGCGGCCCCGAGACGCCGGTCTCGCCCACCACCGCGGTGACGAGCGTCAGCACGGTGCGGCGCAGCGTCTCGGCCAGCGCGGCGCGGTCGATCGCGCCACCGCCATGCAGCTGCGCTCCGACGCCGTCGAGCAACGCGCGATCACGCGCCGCCTCGGCCTGCGCGGCGTGGGTGGCGGCGGCGAAGCCCTCCTCATAGCCCTCCGCGCGCGCGGCCTCGACCTGCTCGAGGCAGGGCAGCGGCTGCGCCTCGGGGTCGAGCATGTCCCAGCCCGCGGTCGGGTCGCTCGCCGGATCGGCCGGCGCGAAATGGCGCGGCTGCTCCGCGGCGGCGGCCGTCTCCGGCGGGCGCGCGCCGAACGCCTGCTCGATCCGCGCGATCAGGTCGGCAGGGGTGAAGCCGCCGGTGGATTCGGACTGCGCGCGCGCGCGCGTGGTGGCGGCTGCGTCGGCACGTGCCGGCAGCCCGATGACGAACGTCGCCTCAGACATAATCGTCGTCACCTGCCCCCATGTTGATCGTACCGTCCTTGGCGAGGTTGCGCGCGATCTGGATGATCACCTTCTGCGCCTCGAGCACCTCGCTCAGCTTCATCGGGCCGCGCGCCTCCATGTCGTCGCGGATACCGTCCGCGGCGCGCGCCGACATGCAGCCGAGGATGCGGTTACGTGCCGCCTCGTCCACGCCCTTGAGCGCGCGCGTCAGCGTGTCGCCGTCGACGTTGCGGATCAGCGTGCCCAGCGACTTGTCGTCGAGCTCGAGCAGGTTGTCGAACACGAACATTGCCTCCTCGATCTGGCGCGCGATGTCGCGGTCCATCTTGAGCAGCTTGGGCATGACGCGCTGCTCCGTCGCCTTGCGCGCGCCCTGCAGGATCTTGGCCGCCTCACGCGCGCCGCCGAGCTGAAGCCCGCCGACCGGACCGCCGCCGCTGCCACCGCCGCCGTTGCGCGAGGCGATCAGCGTGCGCAGCGTCTCGACCGCCTCCGGGGTGATCGGACCGAGCTTGGCGATGCGGTGGAGGATGTCGGGCTGGACCGCCTCGGGCAGCAGTTCGAGCACCTGGCCGCCGACCGCGGGGTCGAGGTTGGCGATCAGCACGGCGGCGATCTGCGGATGCTCCTTGTCGAGCATGGCCGCGATCTCGCCGGCGTCGAGCCAGTCGAGCAGGTCGATCTCGCACACCGCTTCGGCCGGGGTGATCTGCGCCAGCACGCTCTCGGCCTTCTCGCGGCCGAGCGCGCGGGTCATCACCGCCTCGACCTTCGGACCGGGATTGAAGGTGATGCCGGTGCGCTCGCGCGCGCGCCCGACGAAATCGTCGAGCACCAGCTCCACCTCCTGCTCGCTGACATCGGCCACCGCGAACATCGCGCTGCCGAGCTTGCGGACTTCCTCGGGATCGAGCTTCTGCAGGATCGCGGCGGCTTCCTCCTCGCCTACGAGCATCATCAGCACCGCGGCGCGCTCGACGCCGGTGAAGGTGCGCGGGGCGGCGGCCGCGCTCACTGCGCCGCGTCCGCGGTGATCATGTCGCGCACGGCCAGTGCGGCGCGCGCGGGATTGTCGCGGGTGAAGCCGCGCACCGCGCCGATCCGCTCCTCGTAGCTGCGGCTGGTCTCGATCTGGTCGAGGCTGACCGGCGGCGCCACCGCGATGCCCTCGCCGTCGGCACCGAGGAGCGGCTGGCCGTCCTCACCGAGCAGCGGCGCGTTCGCCTGCGCGGCGGCCTCAGCCGCGGCGAGCTTCTCGGGGCTGGCGTCCTCGCGCTTCTTCATCAGTGCCTTGGCGATCGGGCGCACGCCGAGCAACAGCACCAGCAACGCGATGATCACCGCCGTGACGTTGCGCGCCAAGACCGGCAGCCAGGCATTGTCGTACCATTTCGGCGCGTCGTCCGCGTCGGTGGCGTCGGCGAACTTGCGGCTGATCACCGTGACATTGTCGTTGCGGCTCTGGTCGAAGCCGACCGCGCTCTTCACCAGATCGTTGATCTGGTTGATCTCCATCGCCGTGCGTTTGCCCTTTTCGGGATCGCGCAGCAGCACCGCGACCGACAGCCGCTTGATGTTGCCCGGCGCCGCGCGGGTGACCGAGACCTCCTTGTTGAGATCATAAGCGCGCTGGAACGAGTCGGTCTGCTTGGCCGGATCGGGCGCGGGGCCGCCCGCGACGGGCTGGGCCTGCGGCGTGCCGGGCGCGCCGGTGGCGGGCTGCGGCGTCGACAGCTGCGAGGCGGGCGGCGGCGTGTTGCTCAGCGCGCCGGGGATGCCCGCGGGCGCCTGGCCGGTTGCCATGTTGCCGGTCCAGTTGCCGGTCTCGGCGCGCAGGCGGCCGTCCTTGTCATAGGTCTCGCGCGTGGCGCTGGTCTCGTCGAGGTTGACGTCGGCCTGCACCTCGGCGGTGAAATTGCCCGCGCCGACCAGCGGCGTCAGCAGCTGGATCAGCTGCTGGCGATACTTGTCCTCGACGCGGCGCTGGAACTCGATGCGCTTGTCGTTGGCGGCGTCGGCGCCGTCGCCCGACTTGGTGAGCAGGCCGCCGAGCTGGTCGACCACGGTGACCGCGTCGGGCTTCATCCCCGGCACCGACGAGGCGACCAGGTTGACGATCGAGCGCACCTGCGCGTCGCTCAGCGAGCGACCGCCCTGCAGCTTGAGCACCACCGAGGCCGACGGCGCGGCATTGTCGCGCACGAACACGCTCGCCTCGGGCATGGCGAGATGGACGCGCGCCTCGGCCACCGCGTCGATCTCCTGGATCGAGCGCGCCAGCTCGGTCTCGCGCGCCTGGCGCAGCCGCTCGCCCTCGACCGCGCGGCTGACCCCCATCGGCAGCTGATCGAGGATGGCATAGCCGCCCGGCGCCGCCTTGGGCAGGCCCTGGCCGGCGAGCAGCATCCGCGCCTTGCTGAAATCCTCCTCGTCAACGGTCAGCGCGTCCGACGACGGGTCGACGTGGCTGGTGATGTTGGCGGCCGTCAGCGCGCTGGTCACCGCGGCCTTGTCCGAATCGGGCAGGCCCGAGAACAGCACCTTCTGCGGCGGGGTCGACAGCGCCGACCAGGCGAGGCCGGCGGCGCCGACGAGACCGACCATCAGCGCCATCGGGCCGGCGCGGCGCACCGCGGGCTGCGCGAACACGCCCTGGATCTGGCGCAGCGGATTGGCGAACTTCTCCGGCACCAGCGTGATCGGCGCGGCGTTCTGCGGCGAGGGGGTGAGAGCGTTGCTCATATCAGACCGGCATGCTCATGATGTCCTTGTAGGCGGACAGGATCTTGTTGCGGACCTGCAGCGTCGCCTCGAAGCCGACCGAGGCCTCCTGGCGCGCCAGCATGACCTTGGCGATGTCGACCGTCTCGCCGCGCTCGTAAGACTCGCTCAGTGCCGAGGCCTTCTGCTGGCCGTCGTTCACCTTGGCGAGCGCCGACTGCATCGTGTCGGCGAAGCTGGTCGCATTGGCCGACGCGCTCTGCGGTGCGGCGGCCGGGGCGGCCGCGCCGGCGCGGCTCAGCGCGGCGTTGCGCTCGAGGATTTGCGCGCGCAGCGCCATCACGCGGTCGATGCCGCCGACGCCTCCCACCGCGCTCATGCCGAGATCGCCCGCTGCGTGCCGGACGCGAGGTCGTCACCCTGCTCGCGCGCCTTGGCGAGCCGGTAGCGCAACGTCCGCTCGGAGATGCCGAGCCGCTTGGCGGTCTCGATCCGGCTGCCGCCGCACGCCGCCAGCGTCTCGCGGATCGCGGCGAATTCGGAGAGCTGGACCACCTGGCCGAGCGTGGCGTCGTCGACCGGCGGCGCGACGGGCGCGAGGCGCGGCGCGCTCGGGCGGTCGAACACGATGTGCGCCGCCTCGATCGTGTCGCCGCCGCAGAACAGCAAAGCGCGCTGGATCACGTTCTCGAGCTCGCGGACGTTGCCGGGCCAGTCGTGCGCGACCAAGGCGGCGATCGCCTCGTCGCTCGGCCACGGCACCACCGGACGGTTGCCGGCGTGGCGCAGGATCATCGTCGCGGCGAGCGCGGGAATGTCCTGCGCGCGCTCGGCCAGCGCCTTGGTGGTGAGCGGGAAGACCGACAGGCGGTAGTAGAGGTCGGCGCGGAAGCGGCCCGCCGCCACCTCCTCCTGGAGGTCGCGGTTGGCGCAGGCGATGACGCGGACGTCGACCGGCTGCGGCATGGTCGCGCCGATCGGCACCACCTCGCGCTCCTGCAGCACGCGCAGCAGCTTGGCCTGGAGGTTGAGCGGCATCTCGGCGACCTCGTCGAGCAGCAGCGTGCCGCCGTTGGCGGCGCGGAAGAAGCCCTCGCCGCCCGAGGAGGCGCCGGTGAAGCTGCCCTTCTGGTGGCCGAACAGCATCGCCTCGAGCATCGTTTCGGGCAGCGCGGCGCAGTTGATCGCGATGAACGGGCCGTCGCGCCGCTCCGACTGGAGGTGGATGGTGCGCGCCAGCACTTCCTTGCCGGTGCCGGTCGGGCCGTTGATCAGCACGGTGATGTCGGCCTGGGCGACGCGCTCGGCCAGCGCCAGCAGCGCGAGCGACTCGGGGTCGGCGGCGGTCGGCAGCTCGGGGCCGCCGATCAGCGCGCGGGCGAAGGCGTTGCCGACGGTCGCGTCGTCGTGGCCGTAGGCGATGCGCGCCGGCTGACCGTCGCGGAAGGGGAGCACCTCGCGCTGGCCGCTGCCGACGATCAGCGTGCGCGCCGGCGCCGGAACCGGCTCGCCCGCGGCGACGAGGTAGCTCACGCCTGCCTGCGGCCGCGTGGCGGCGGGCTGGATGGCGAAGCCCTGCGCGCGCAGCGAGGACACGAGCGTCAGGTGCTCGCGCTCCACACTGGCTGACGGCATGATCGAACGCATCGGAAATATCCTTCGAATCTCGAAGGCTTGAATGCGCCGCCAGTGGTTAACGCGGAGTATAATTGCCGGTGACCGGCAGGTTTTTTCCGGGGGCGCGAGCGTCCGCGCCACGCGCGCGCGTACGTAGGGGAGGGGATCGGGGCAGGGCCGGGGCGTCGCCGGTGCGGGTCAAAGATTTTCGCTAAAGCTCCGGCGGGCACGGTCGTTTGAGGCGGTGACGGCGCGGCCACCTGCTCATTCGGGGGCGGCGGGACGGGCCGAGCAGACGGAGATTTTGCCATGACCGTGATCAACTCGAACACCTCGGCGCTGCGCGCCACCGCCGCCTCGAACAGCGCGAACAAGGCGCTGTCGGTCTCGATGGAGCGCCTGTCGACCGGCAAGCGCATCAACTCGGCCAAGGACGACGCCGCCGGTCTCGCGATCAGCAACTCGATGACCTCGCAGATTCGCGGCATGAGCCAGGGCATCCGCAACTCGAACGACGGCATCTCGATGGCGCAGACCGCGGAAGGCGCGCTGGGCGAAGTCTCGAACATGCTGCAGCGCATGCGCGAGCTGACCGTCCAGGCCGCCAACGGCACCTATTCGGCCACCGACACCGCGTCGATCCGTTCGGAGCAGTCGGCGCTCAAGGACCAGATCAGCTCGATCGTCACCAACACCTCGTTCAACGGCAAGAAGCTGTTTGACGCCACCGCGGCGACCGGCTTCTCGATCCAGACCGGCGCGAACAGCACCGACACCGTCACGCTGAAGTCGGTCGACTTCTCCGCGACCGGCAGCTCGAAGCTGAAGGACGTGACCGCGCTGACCTTCGCCGATGCCGCGACCAGCGCGACGCTGGCGAACTACGACGACGCGATCGCCGAGGTCTCGGGTGCGCGCGCCTCGCTGGGTTCGGCGCAGAACCGGCTCGAGTCGGCGGTGAACAACGCCACCGCCAACGTCACCAACCTGAGCGACGCGCGCAGCCGCATCGAGGACGCCGACTTCTCGACCGAGACCACCGCGCTCGCCAAGTCGCAGATCCTCAACCAGGCTTCGACCGCGATGCTGGCCCAGGCCAACCAGTCGCAGCAGGGCGTGATGAAGCTGCTCGGCTAATCGCCGCCAGCCGCCGGTCCCTCGCCCCCGAACCAGGCGGGGCCGGCGCCGGGTGACAGTTGAAGAGAAGCGGAGCCCCCGTCAGCGATGCTGGCGGGGGTTTTCGTTCGTGACGGTGGGGCTGCAAGAACGGTGCGCGGTCGCATGATCAAGATGTACCGACATCCCCTTTTTGCCGTCATCCTGAACTCGTGTCAGGATCTACGGTCCCGAAAGCGCCGCGATTGCCGGGGATGCTGCACGGTGGATCCCGAAACAAGGTCAGGATCGCGCCGGGTCTTGGCAAACGGTGCGCGACCGCCCTTCGCAGGCGATGACAAAGCCTCCATCGTGCCTGCGCGAAAACGCTAAATCTCCCGCGGCATCGGTCGTTTGGGTAAATGACGGCACGGCCACCTGCGTATTCGGGGGCGGCGAGCGGGCCGGGCAGATGGAGATTGTCCCATGACCGTGATCAACTCGAACACTTCGGCGCTGCGCGCCACCGCCGCCTCGAACATGGCGAACAAGGCGCTATCGGTCTCGATGGAGCGCCTGTCGACCGGCAAGCGCATCAACTCGGCCAAGGACGACGCCGCCGGTCTCGCGATCAGCAACTCGATGACCTCGCAGATTCGCGGCATGAGCCAGGGCATCCGCAACTCGAACGACGGCATCTCGATGGCGCAGACCGCGGAAGGCGCGCTGGGCGAAGTCTCGAACATGCTGCAGCGCATGCGCGAGCTGACGGTGCAGGCGAGCAACGGCACCTATGCCGCCTCCGACGTCGCCTCGATCCGCTCGGAGCAGTCGGCGCTGAAGGACCAGATCAGCTCGATCGTCACCAACACCTCGTTCAACGGCAAGAAGCTGTTCGACGCGGCCGCGGCGACCGGCTTCTCGATCCAGACCGGCGCGAACAGCACCGACACCGTCACGCTGAAGTCGGTCGACTTCGGTGCAGCGGGTGGCTCCTTGAAGGCGGTCACCGATCTCAGCTTCGCCGATGCCACCGCCGCCAACAACGCCACGCTGGCGCAATATGACTCGGCGATCGCCGAGGTCTCGGGCGCGCGCGCCTCGCTGGGTTCGTCGCAGAACCGCCTCGAGTCGGCGGTGAACAACGCCACCGCCAACGTCACCAACCTGAGCGACGCGCGCAGCCGCATCGAGGACGCCGACTTCTCGACCGAGACCACCGCGCTCGCCAAGTCGCAGATCCTCAACCAGGCTTCGACCGCGATGCTGGCCCAGGCCAACCAGTCGCAGCAGGGCGTGATGAAGCTGCTCGGCTAATCGCCGAAGCCCGTCGCCGGTCCCTCGCCCCCGAACATGGCGGGGCCGGCGCCGGAGTGATCGTGACGAAGATGCGGGACCCCCGTCAGCATGGCTGGCGGGGGTTTCGCGTTTCGGCGAGCAAGCGCCGTCAGCGGCCCGGCAAATCCTCCCCGGCACGCGCGGGGGCGCGCCAAAGCCCGCACGTGCCCGGAGGCCGTGGTGGAGGGGGCTATCGGCTCACGGGCCGGCTCGTGCGCGGAAGCCCCCTCCACCATGCTGCACAACCCTTCCCGTGCCGGGGTGGATTTAAGGCGCGCGGAACTGGGCTATGCGTGCCTCACTCCCCGCTTTGCACGGTGAGATCGTCGGGATTGTCCTCGGGCTCGCCGGCGGGCAGCTGGTCGACGCTCGGGTCCGCCGGGGCGGTGCGGTCGCGCTCGGGCTCGGTGAGCGGCGCGGCGGCGGGGTCGGGCTGGCGTGAGTCGGTCATCGGCGGGTCCTCTCCGGGGTAACCGCGGCGAAACGCCCGCGGCCGCGCCGTGATCCCCCTTTCAGCCTGGCCTCAGCCGCGCGTCATCGCCTTCTTCAGTCGCGCGTGCGCGCTCGACTTGATCTGGCACACGCGCGCCGCGCCGACGCCGAGCACCTGGCCGATCTCCTCGAGGTTGAGTTCCTCGACGTGATACAGCTGGATCACCATCTGCTCGCGCTCCGGCAAGGAGGCGATCGCGGCGATCAGCCGGTCGCGCGTCTGCGCCTCGGAGAGCTGCTCGAACGCGTCGGGCGTGTCGCTGGCGAACCATGGCTGGTCGTCGGCATAGACCTCGTCGATCGATTCGTAGCGCACCGCCTCGGCCGCGGCATAATCTGTGCGCAGCTTCTCGGGCGTGACGTCCAGCTTGGTCGCCACCTCCCGGTCGGTCGGGGCGCGCCCATATTCATGGCTCAGCTGGTTGACCGCGCGGGCATATTCGCGCTTGCGGCGGATCGCGCCGCGCGTCATCGCGGCGTGGCGGCGCAGCTCGTCGATCATCGCGCCGCGCAGCCGCGTTACGAGATATTGCTTGAGCGTCACCTGGCCGCGGTCCTCGAATGCGGCGACCGCCTCGACCAGCGCGACGAGTCCGACCTGGACGAGATCTTCCACCTCGATCGCGGTCGAGACCGAGCCGTGGACGTGCCACGCCAGCCGGCGGACGAGCGGCAGATGCTGCTGCACCAGCGCGTTCTCGTCGCGCTTGCGCGGGCGCGAGTAGGTCAGCGGCGCCGTCACCGGCGCGGTGTGCGCGGCGGCGGCGGGCGCGGGCTGGGCGGCAGCGAAGACGCTGCGCATCGGCTCGGCGCTCATGCCGCCAGCGCCTGCGGCTGGTGCTGACCGCCGATGATGGCGACCACCTCGACGGGTTTGTCCTCGGGCACTTCGAAGAAGCTCATGACGGGCGTATCCGGAAGAACGGTGCGGATGAGTTTGCGGACGGCGACGCGGATCGCCGGCTGCACGACCAGCGCGAACGGCTTGGCCTCGGCCATCAGCGGCTGGGCTGCGGCCTGAAGCGCGTCGACGATGCGGCGGCCAAGCTCGGGCTCGATCACCTGGCGGCTGGGATCGCTGCGCAGCCCCTGGCCGAGCAGCTGCTCCAATCCGCCCTCGAGCGTCATGACGCGCAGCGGCTCGCGCACGCTGGCCAGCTTGGCGATGATCAGCGGGCCCAGTTCGGGGCGGATCAGCTCGATCAGCTCGACCGGATCGTGCGTCTTCTGCGCGGCCATCGAGATCGCGGCGGCGATGCGGCGGAACTCGCGCAGCTGGATGCCCTCGGACAGCAGCCCCTTGAGCACCGCCACCAGGGCGGTCTGCGGCAGCGGGGCGAGCGCGGCGACCAGCTGCGGCGCGCGCTCCTTGAGCCCGTCGAGCAGCGACTGGACCTCGTCGGCGCCGAGCAGGTCGGCGGCATTGGCGCCGAGCGCGTGGTTGAGGTGCGTCGCCATCACCGTGCCGGCGTCGACCACCAGATAGCCTTGGCCGGTGGCGGCATCGGCGTCGCCCGGCGAGATCCAGGTGGCGTCGAGCCCGAAGGTGGGATCCTTGGCCTTCTTGCCGATCAGCTCGCCGAAGCCCTGGCCGGTGTCGAGCGCGAGCATCTCGTCGGGCGAGACCTGGTCCTCGCCGACGCACACGCCGCCGAGCATCACGCGATAGGTATAAGGCGCGAGGTTGATGTCGTCGCGCACGCGCACCTGCGGCACCACGAAGCCAAGCTCCTTGCTCAGCTGGCGGCGCACGCCGGTGAGACGGCTCATCAGCGGCGCGCCGCGGCGCTCGTCGACCAGCGGCACCAGCCCGTAGCCGACATCGAGGTTGACCATCATCGCCTCGGTCACCTCGTCCCAGCCGATCTTGGACGGATCGGGCTGCTCCACCGGCGCGGGGGCCTCGACGAACTTGGGACGCTTGGCGTTCTGGTGCAGCTTCCAGGCGGCGAAGCCGGCGCAGCCCGCCAGCGGCAGGATGACGAAGTGCGGCATGCCGGGGAGCAGCCCGAGCAGCGTCAGGATCACCGCCACCGGCGTCCAGGTCCGGGCCGAGCCGAACTGGCCGCCGATCTGGCCGGCGAGGTCCTTGTCCGAGCTGACGCGGGTGACGATCGAGGCGGCGGCGATCGACAGCAGCAGCGCGGGCACCTGCGCCACCAGCGCGTCGCCGATCGCGAGCATGGTGTAGGTCTGCGCCGCCTTGCCGATCGTCAGCCCGTGGCTCACCGGACCGAGGATCAGCCCGCCGACGATATTGGCGGCGAGGATCAGCAGGCCGGCGACCGCGTCGCCCTTCACGAACTTGGACGAGCCGTCCATCGAGCCGTAGAAATCGGCCTCGGTGGCGACCTCGACGCGGCGCTTCTTGGCGTCGTCCGGCGTGATCAGCCCGGCGTTGAGATCGGCGTCGATCGCCATCTGCTTGCCGGGCAGCGCGTCGAGCGTGAAGCGTGCCGACACTTCGGAGACGCGGCCGGCGCCCTTGGTGACCACGATCAGGTTGATGATGACGATGATCGCGAAGACGAACAGGCCGACGACATAGTCGCCGCCGATCACGAACGAGCCGAACGCCTCGATCACGTGCCCCGCCGCGGCCGAGCCGGTGTGGCCGTGGACCAGCACGATGCGCGTCGAGGCGACGTTGAGGCCGAGCCGGAACAGCGTCGCGAACAGCAGCACCGTCGGGAAGGACGAGAAGTCGAGCGGCTTCTCGGCGTTGAGCGCCACCATCAGCACCGCGAGGCTGATCGTGATGTTCATGATGAAGAACACGTCCAGCATGAAGGCCGGGATCGGCACCACCATGAGGACGACGAGCAGCAGGATCGCGAAGGGCAGCGCGGCCTGGCGCGCGTGGCTGAGCAGCTTCATCGGATCAGTTCCCCATCCGCGCGAGCATCATGTAGGCCAGCCGCGCGTTCGCGGGGGTCGGGCGGAGCAGGCTGGCCTGCTGCGCGAATTGCTGTGACGGGGCCCCCTTGATCTGGCCGAGCGTCGACTTGGCCCAGGCGAGCGCGTCCGTCGCGCTCTCGCCCGCACCGGTGACGACGGTGTTCTCGTCTCCCATCGCCAGCGCCTGCGCGGCGAACTGCAGCCGGTCGGACGGCGTCGTCGCGCCTACCGACGCGGCGCCGTCGCCCAGCTTGCCGGCGAAGCGCTGGTACACCTCGCCGAGCGAGCGCGCGCCGCCGTCGCTGTCGAAGAAGACGCCGCGGTTGGCGCGCGCGGCGGCGGGGAAGAGCGAGGCGGCGCTGCGCTCCGGGTTGCTCTGCATCGCCGAGAGGAAGGTGCGCGCGCCGCCCAGCCCGAGGAAATGCGCCATATAGAGGTCGGTGCCGGTCGCGGCGCGGCCGGTCGACGCCTCGATCGCGTCCTTGTTGTCGCTGGCATGTTCGGCCGCCATCAGCGAGGCGACCTCGGGATTGTTGCGCAGCCCCAGCACCGCGGCGCGGTTGCCCCCGGTGACGGTGAAGCGCCCGCCCGACTGCTGGATGCTGTCCGCCGCCCAGCCGAGCCCGTGCTCGCTGCCGTGCTTCTTCACCACCGCGAGCCAGCTCTGCTCGACGAACTGGTACAGCCCCGAGGCGGAGGAGGTGCTGGCACGCGCGCTGGCGTTGAGCCCGCTCTCGATCTTGGCCTGGCCAAGGAGATAATTGAAGTCGACGCCGGTGCGCTGCGCCGCGCGCTGGATCGCGGAGGTAACGCGGCCGGTGGCCGGGGTGAGCGCGGAGACGGTCATGCCCTGCGTAGAGCAAGAGGCGTGCCACAATGACGTTGCGATTTGTGGCTTAGTCCCTTCCCTTCAGGGGAGGGGTTGGGGTGGGGCCTCTCCGCGGACGTGGCGCTTGCGGAAGCGCTCCACCCGTTCCCGCCCTCCTGGAGGGGAGAGGGAGTACCTAACAGGCGTCCCTACCTGGACCCAGGCGTGCGCCGGGTGGGGCATCGGTTAGAGGAACGCCAGTTCCCCTTCTTACGCGTAGGCCAGCCCGGCGCGGCCGTAGGCGCCGCCGTTCTGGCCGGAAAGAAGTTGCAGGCGGCGGCGAACATTTGCCGCCATCAGGTTGACGTAGATCCGGCACGTGTCGTTGAGCCGGTCGGCTTCCTCGACCAGCCCGCGCAGCTCGGCATCCGCCGGCCCGTCGCCAAGTGCCTTCAGCGTCTCGATCGCGCGCAGCTTGTTGCCGGTGGCGCGCTCCAGTCCGCTCATGTCGTTCGCCTTGAGCGCCGCGATCTCGGCGTGGAGCATGTCGATCACGCGCACCAGCGCGTCACGCCTGTTCATTGGCCATCCAGTCGAAACGAAGTGCGATGAACTGGTCCGCGATGGTCGCGGGCGAGAGCGGGAAGGTGCCGTTGGCGATCGCGGTCTTGATCTGATGGACGCGATCGCCGTCGACCGGCGGCTCCGCCGCGAGCGACTTGGCGAGCGTCTGCGGCGCCGCTGTCGCGGTGGTCGCGTTGCTCGCGACCGGCGCCGTCGCGGGCGTCGGCGCGCTGACGCGCGATACGCCGGCGACCCGCAGGTCGTTCGCCTTGATCGCTGAGGGTCCTACTAAATCCACCATGTCCGCACCTGACGGTCTCCGCTGACATGGGGAAAAACGACAGGGCGTGGCGCAACTTTAGCACTTTTTTATCGCGCCTCATCCGGTCCAGCCGGGCAGCGTCGCGCGGCCGGGCTCGACCGCCACCGCCTGGACCGGGCGCGGCGCATCGTCCACCTTGATCATCACGCGCGCACCGGGCGCGGCATCGGCGACCGCGACACCTTCGCGCGTGATCGCAAAGCCGTTGCTGCCGGCCTCGATCGTCACCACGTCGCCGCGGCGGATCACCGGCTCGGCCCGTACGGGCGGCGCCGCATCGGCGGTGGCGCGCGGCGCGACCGCGCCGCTCGGGCGCGGCGGCGCGATCACGGGGACGAACAGCCGCCACGACGGGCCGGCGCAGGCGATCACCACCGCGTCATGCGCCTCGGTGCGCCACGACATCGCCACCATCGGGCAGGCGGCGAGGCGTAGCCGCGCGTCAACCGGCGCGCGCGCGCCGCCCTCGCTGCCGATCGGACGGGCGGTGAAGGCAGCAACGGCGCGATCGAGCGCGGCAGTGTCCTGGAAGCCCGCGCCGGCAGCGGCGGCGGCGAGAAGAAAAGCGGCGATCATCGTGTCTTCCCTTGTTCGCCCGCGAAGGCGAGCGTGACGAGTACCTGGCGGCGGCCGGGGCGCACCGCGGTGGCGAGGCCGAGCCGCGCATCGGGCACGCCCGCGGCAGCCAGCGCCGCGGCGACCGCGCGCGCGCGATCGGCGGCGAGGAGGGTGGCGCTGCGCGAGCGCGGGTCGACGTCGGCCGCGGTGCCATCGGTCGCGCCGGTCACGGTGAGGCTCACGCGCGGGTCGCGCAACTCGGCGCGCGCCCAGCCGGCGAGCCCGCGCGGCGTGTCGGCAAGCGCCGCGCTGCCGGGCGCGAAGCCGGCGATGCCGTAGCTCGCCACCGGCATCGCCGCCGGCGCCTCGGCGCCGAAGCCCTCGGCCAGTCCCGCCGCGAGCGCGCGCGGGTCGAGCTGCTGATTGGCCTGGAGCAGCACGAAGAAGCCCATCAGCAGCAGCGCGAGATCGGCCAGCGTCATCAGCCAGAGCGCGCGCGCGGGCGCGTCGTCGGCGAGGAGATCGTCGTCGCTCATGCCGCCTGCTCGTGCGGCGCGGGCTCCGCTGCCTCGTCCGCATCGGCGCCGACCGGCTCGGGCGCGGGCTGAGGCCGCATGCCGGCGCGCACGCGCGGTGCCTCGCGCGCGGCGAGCTCGGCCAGCGGTGCGACCAGCCGCGCGCGCTCGATCGCCTCGGCGCGCGCGGCGGCGCGCAGCCGGGTGGCGATCGGCATGGCGACGAGGTTGGCGAGCAAAGCGCCATATAAAGTGGCGAGCAGCGCGACCGCCATGGCGGCGCCGATCGCGCCCGGGTCGGTCATCCGCGTGAACATCGCCACCAGCCCGACCAGCGTGCCGACCATGCCGAGCGCGGGGGCGGCCTCGGCGACCCCCATCCAGCAGTCGCCGACGAGGCGGTGGCGCTCGATGCGTGCGCGGCGCGCGGTGTCGAGCGCGGCGATCACCGCGTCCGGCTGCGCGCCATCGACGATCAGCGCCACCGCGGCGGCGACGTCGCCGTCGTGGATGACGCTGCGGTCGAGCGCGTGGACGCCGTGGCGCAGCGCGATGCGGCTGAGCGCGGCGACCTGGTCGAGCCGACTGTCCGCACGGAAGCGGCGACGCGGCAGCACGCGAAGCGCGGCCAGCGCGCGGCCGAGGTCGCGCGCGGGCGTACGCAGCGCCGCGGCGAGCGCAGTGCCGCCGAACACGATGGCGAGCGCGGCGGGGTCGAGGAACATGCCGGGAGTCATGCTCGCCTGTCTTGCAAGGGGCGGGCCAGTTGGGGGGATGGCCGTCGACGCAGGGACCACCCCGGCGAACGCCGGGTCCAGGTGGGATAGCCGTCGTGAGATCCACCAGCGTCGCCCAACTGGACCTCGGCGTCCGCCGGGGCGGAGGCCAGAGGAGGTGAGTCATGCTCTAGACTGGCGTCATCCTGAACTCGTTTCAGGATCCACCGGCCCGCAAGCGCCCCCGCATCGGAGAACGCGGCACGGTGGATCCTGAGACGAGCCCGGGATGACGCAAAGAGAGGAGAGGGTTACCCCACACCCCTCTCGCCCCGGCGGAGGCCGGGGCCCAGTCGCGCGGACCTCTGTGACTCCCACTACGGCCATCCCACCTGGGCTCCGGCCTTCGCCGGAGCACGATCGCGTTCGCGGCCCTGCAAGCTGCGGGCAACCGGCAGCCGCGAGCCGGCAAGCGCGCTTGCCGGCAAACTCGGCCGGCAACCGGCAAGCCCTTGCCGCCCCGCGCTTCCTCCGCCCCGGTCCGCCCCGCGCGACGCAGTTGGCACGCCACTTGCTGTCATTCCCGCGAGGCGACGGGCATCCCCGTCCCGCATGGAGGTTCGGCCAGTGGCTGATAGTTTGTTCGGAGTTCACGGAGCAGCCCTGGAAGTGCGCGGCCAGCGCATGGGCGTGCTCGCGTCGAACATCGCCAACGCGTCCACGCCCAATTTCAAGGCCCGCGACATCGACTTCAAGACCGCGCTCGGCGCGGTCGAGCAGCAGGGCGCCGGCAGTGTCGGCGACGCGCTGAAGTATCGCGTGCCAACCCAGCCCTCGATGGACGGCAATACGGTGGAGCTCTCCACCGAGCAGACCGCTTTCGCGGAAAACGCGGTCCAGTATCAGACGACGCTCTCGTTCCTCAACGGGCGCATCGGTCAGATCACGCGCGCGCTGAAGGGGGAGTAAGACGATGTCCGGCTCACCGCTGACCATCTTCCAGGTCGCCGGCCGCGCCATGTCGGCGCAGCTGACGCGGATGAACACCACCGCCTCCAACCTCGCCAACGCCGGCGGCGTCGCCGGCTCGGAAGAGGCCGCGTACAAGACGATGAAGCCGGTGTTCCGCACCAGCTTTGACGAGGCGAGCGGGCTCTCCACCACCGACGTGCAGCAGATCGTCACCGCGGGCGAGGCGCCGACCAAGCGCTACGATCCCGGCAGCCCGATGGCGAACAAGGACGGCTACGTCTTCGACGCCGCGGTCGATGAATCGCGCGAGCTGGTCGACATGATGGAGACCGCGCGCACCTACCAGAACAACGTCGAGGTCATGCAGACCGCCAAGACGCTGATCCTCGACACCCTCAAGATGGGCCGCTGATCATGACCAGCATCTCCGCCAACACCTCCGGCATCGACAAGTCCGCGCAGGACGCGATCTTCGCCTCCGCCGGCGTGGCGCGCTCGAACGCGACCACCGCTCCCGGCGTCAGCGCCACCACGGGCAAGTCGACGATGGGACAAAAGGACTTCATCGCGCTGATGACCGCGCAATTGTCCTATCAGGACCCGTTCAATCCGGTCGACAACACGCAGATGGTCGCGCAGATGGCGCAATTCTCGTCGGTCGCGGGCATCAGCGAGATGAACCAGACGCTGTCGGGCATCAGCGGTCGGCTCAATTCCACCACCGCGACCGATGCGATGGGCTTCGTTGGCCGCACCGTGCTGACCGAGGGAAAGACCGCATACGAGCGCACCTCGGGCGGGATCGCCGGCGCGGTCGAGCTGACCGGCGACGCGACCGACGTCAACGTCTCGATCGCCGACAAGGACGGTCGCCCCGTCAAGAACATCCAGCTCGGCGCGCAGCCCGCCGGCGAGGCCAGCTACAGCTGGGACGGCAAGGACGACGCCGGCAACAAGATCGAGAACGGCCCCTACACCGTCACCGTCGAGGCGGCGAAGGGCTCGGTGATCGTCGATGCCGCCTCGCTGGTGTGGGCGCCGGTCGAGAGCGCCAGCCTGCCTCCGGGCGGTTCGCCCGTCCTCAATGTCACGGGGCTCGGCACGGTCGATCCCACCGCGATCCGCAAGGTCGCCTGAACCCTTCTTCCCTTCTTCCCGCATTCCCCAGGAGCACACACCATGTCCTTCTTCACCTCGCTCTCCGGTCTCCAGGCCATGCAGACCGACATGTCGGTCATCAGCCACAACCTCGCCAACGTCTCCACCAACGGCTTCAAGAAGAGCCGCACCGCCTTCGCCGACGTGATCTCGTCGAACGTGTCGACCGATCCGCGCAAGATGGTCGGCTCGGGCGTGTCGGTGAAGGGCACAGTGCAGCAGTTCAGCGACGGCTCGTCGAACCAGACCAAGAGCGCGCTCGACATGCAGATCCTGGGCGAGGGCTTCTTCGTCGTGAAGTCGACCGGTCTGTCGGACCAGGTCAATTACACTCGCACCGGCGCCTTCACCGTGGACGAGAGCCGCAACGTGATCGACGCGCAGGGCAGCTATCTGATGGTCTACCCGGTCGACAATGACGGCAACGTCACGGCGACCGGCGACAAGTCGCTGACCAACCTGCAGATCCAGCCGACCAGCGGCACGCCGAAGATGACCAACAACGTCGCCACCAAGGTGCAGATCCCCTCGACCGCGACCGTCAAGGACCCGGCCGACTTCAAGCGCACCGACACCTCCACCTACAACAACTCGGTGGCCACCCGCATCTACGACGCCAACGGCAATCCGATGACGATGACGAGCTATTACGTCCGCACGGCGGAGGGGCAGCCCGCCGCGACGCCGCCGAACACCGGCACGTGGCAGGTCTTCACCTATGTCGGCGACCAGATGCTGACCCCGGCGGGCGAGCCCCAGCCCGGCCCGATCACCCAGGTGTATGACACCAAGGGCGCGCTGACCGGCGCGCAGAGCATCCAGTTCGAGGACTTTATTCCCGCCTCGGGCGCCGCAGCGCAGGGCATCACGCTCGACCTCACCGGCTCGACCCAGACCGCCTCGGCGGCGGCGGTGAGCGCGCGCACGCAGGACGGCGTCGCGGTCGGCCAGCTGGTCGGCATCACCGTCGACGACGCGGGCATCATCAAGGCGAGCTATTCGAACTCGGACATCGTGCCGCTGGGCAAGGTGGCGATCGCCAAGTTCTCGGCGCCGACCGGGCTGCGCCAGGCCGGCAGCAACTATTGGCAGGCGACCGGCATCTCGGGGAAGGCGACGCTCGGCTTCGCCGCGGCGGAGGGCTTCGGCAGCCTGAAGTCGGGCCAGCTCGAGGGCTCCAACGTCGATATCACCGAAGAGCTTGTTAACCTTATTGCGGCACAGCGCAACTTCCAGGCGAACGCGAAGGCCCTGGATACGGCGACTCAGGTGTCGCAGTCGATCCTCAACATCCGCGCGTAAGCGCGGGGGCGGGGCGCACGGAAAGGATGTAAGTGGACAAGCTGGTCTACACCGCGGCGACGGGCCTGCGCGCGCACATGCAGGCGCAGGCGGCGATCGCCAACAACATGGCGAATGCGTCGACCACCGGCTTCCGCGCCGACCGCGTCTCGTTCGACCGCATCATCCTCTCCGACGGCACGTCGCAGCTGTCGGCGCGCGCGCCCACCTCGGAGGAGATGCGCGACGCCGACCGCGCGCCGGGCGCGATGCAGCAGACCGGCCGCCCGCTCGACGTCGCGCTGGGCGACCGCGACACCTGGCTCACCGTCCAGGGCGCCGACGGCAGCGAGGCCTATAGCCGCCGCGGTGACTTCACCGTCTCCGAATCGGGCACGTTGCAGACCGGCGATGGCTTCCTGGTGATGGGTGCGAGCGGCCCGATCACGCTGCCGCCCTATGAATCGGTGTCGATCGGTTCGGACGGCTCGGTCTCGATCGTGCCGCAAGGCGACCAGACCGGCCAGCCGCAGGTGATCGATCGGCTCAAGCTGGTGTCGTCCGCCGGATCCGACACGGTGAAGGGGCTCGACAACCTGCTCCACGTGCGCGGCGGCGGCACGCTGCCGGAAAACCTTGACGGCAAGGTCACCGCGGGCGCGCTCGAGGGATCGAACGTCAACATGACGGAGGCGCTGGTCGACATGATCGAGAACCAGCGCAGCTACGAGCTTCAGGCCAACCTGCTCAAGGAGGCCAAATCCATGGACGAGTCGAGCGCATCGGTGATGCGCCTGCCGGGCTGAGGAAGGATTAGACCATGACCACGTCCGCCATGCACATCGCGCGTACCGGGCTCGACGCCCAGGACACGCGCATGCGCGTCATCTCGAACAACCTCGCCAACGTCAGCACCACCGGCTTCAAGCGCGACCGCGCCTCGTTCGAGACCCTGTCCTACCAGGTCGTCACGGCCGCGGGCGCGCAATCGACCGCGGAGAGCAGATACGCCACCGGGCTCAACCTCGGCACCGGCGTGCGCGTGCAGGGCACGTCGCGCACCGAGACGCAGGGCTCGATGAACCAGACCGGGAACAGCCTCGACCTCGCGCTCGACGGCGGCGGCTATTTCCAGGTGCAGATGCCCGGCGGCCAGCTCGGCTATACGCGCGCAGGCAATTTCTCGCGCTCGCCCGAGGGGCTGCTGATCACCAGCCAGGGCTATCAGGTGATGCCGGGCATCACCGTGCCCGCCAACGCCACCCAGATTACGATCGGGCTCGACGGCTCGGTCTCGGCCACGCTGCCGGGACAGGACGAGGCGCAGAATCTCGGCCAGATCCAGGTCGCCAGCTTCCCCAACCCGGCCGGGCTGACCTCGGCCGGCGACAATTTCCTCACCGAGAGTGCGGCGAGCGGCGCGGCCAATCTCGGCCTGGCGGGCGAGGACGGCCGCGGTCGCATCCGCCAGGGCACGCTGGAGGCGAGCAACGTCAACGTCGTGGAAGAGCTGGTCGACATGATCGAGACCCAGCGCGCCTATGAGGTCAACTCGAAGATGATCTCGGCCACCGACGACATGCTGAAATACGTTAACCAAAATCTGTCATAGACTCGGCGATGACCTCGACCACGTCTCTCCGCCGCCGCGCGCGGGTCGCCCAAAGAGCCGCTTTGTGCGCCGCGCTGGGTGCGCTCGCCGCCGCCTGGGCGCCCGCACCGGCGCACGCCGGGCTGCTCGGCAAGGTGCTCAAGAAGAAGCCGGCGGAGGATTTCTCCGCGGTGCACGCGCCGGCTCAGCCGGCTGCGCCGCCGCCCGCCAACGGCTCGATCTTCCAGGTCGCCGATGGCTATGCGGCGCTGTACGAGGGCTGGCGCGCGCGCCGCGTCGGCGACCCGCTGACGATCGTGCTGGTGGAGCGCACCGCCGCTTCCAAGTCGGCCTCGTCCAAGCTCAGCTCGGACGGCAGCTTCTCGCTTACCCCGCCATCGACGGGCCCGCTCGGCGGCATCATCAGCGGCACCGACGTGGGCTCGGGCGGCAAGCGCGGCTTCAACGGCACCGGCACCGCCGATCAGGCCAATTCGCTCTCGGGCGAGGTCTCGGTCACCGTCGCCGAAGTCTATCCCAACGGCACGATGCTGGTGCGCGGGCAAAAGCGCGTGACGCTCAACCGCGGTGACGAGTTCGTCCAGATCAAGGGCATCGTCCGAACCGCCGACGTCGACCGTGACAATCGCGTGCCCTCCACCCGCGTCGCCGACGCGCAGATCGCCTATACCGGCAAGGGCGACGTCGCGCGCTCCAGCCGGCAGGGCTGGTTGTCCCGCTTCTTCCAGGTCGTGAGCCCGTTCTGATGATCCGTCAGCTGCTCCTCGCGCTCGCCGCACTCACCGCCGCGCTCGCCGGCCCCGCGCATGCCGACCGGATCAAGGATCTCGGCGGCTTCCAGGGCATCCGCGCCAACCAGCTGACCGGCTATGGCGTGGTGGTCGGGCTGCCCGGCACCGGCGACGACAATCTCGAATATACCGTCCAGTCGGTGAAGGCGGTGGCGTCGCGCTTCGGGCTGCAACTGCCCGCGGGCGTCAACCCGGGGCTGAAGAACGCCGCGGTGGTGATGATCACCGCCGAGCTGCCCGCCTTCGCCAAGCCCGGCCAGCGGATCGACATCACCGTCGCCTCGATGGGCAAGGCGAAGAGCCTGCGCGGCGGCAGCCTGGTGCTGACGCCTTTGCTCGGCGCCGACGGTCAGGTCTACGCGATGGCGCAGGGCAATCTCGCGGTCGGCGGGCTCGGCGCCGAGGGCGCCGACGGCTCCAAGATCGTCGTCAACATCCCTTCGACCGGGCGCATCCCCGAGGGAGCGACGGTCGAGCGCGCGGTCGCGACCGGCTTCGCCGACACGCCCTTCGTCACCTACAATCTCCAGCGCGCCGACTTCACCACCGCGCAGAACGTCGCCGCCGCGATCAACCGCAAGTTCGGCCTCGGCACCGCCCAGGCGGTGGACGCGGTGTCGGTCGCGGTGCGCGCGCCGACCGGCGCGGATGTCCGCGCCACGCTGATGAGCGAGATTGAGAATCTCGACGTCGCCTCGGCCGAGCCGCCCGCCAAGGTGATCGTCAACGCGCGCACCGGCACGGTGGTGATCAACTCGGCGGTTCGTGTCGGCGCTGCGGCGGTGACGCACGGCAAGCTCACCGTCCGCATTGACGAGAACCAGCGGGTCAGCCAGCCGGCGCCGCTCAGCCAGGGCCAGACCGCGCTCGAGAATCGCTCCAACGTGCAGGTGTCCGAGGAGAAGAAGCCGATGTTCCTGCTCAACCCCGGGCCCAAGCTGGCCGATGTGGTGAAGGCGGTGAATGCGATCGGCGCGAGCCCGGCCGACCTGGTCGCGATCCTCGAGGCGCTCAAGGAGGCCGGCGCGCTCAAGGCCGAGCTGGTGGTGCTCTGATGGGCGACTCACCCGTCAACAACGTGGGCGTGGCGATCACCGGCAAGACCGGGCTCGACACCGGGCTCGGCCGCGCCGCCACCAAAACCAACCTCGACAAGGCCGCGCAGCAGTTCGAGTCGGTCTTCACCGGCATGATGCTGAAGTCGATGCGGCAGGCCAAGCTGGCCGATCCGCTGTTCGACAGCAAGGCGCTCACCACCTTCCGCGACATGTCGGACCAGAAGGTGGTGCAGGAGATGGCGACGCACAAGCCGATCGGCATCGGCGCCGCGATGAGCAAGTTTCTGGCCCAATCTCAACCTGATCTTAACGAGACTCGTGGCAGCCAGATGGAATGAGTGATCTGCTCTCCATCGGCGCTTCGGGCGTCCGCGCGTATCAGAGCGCGCTGACGACGGTGTCGGAGAACATCTCGAATGCCGGCAACGCGTCGTACGTGCGACGCAGCGCGACGCTGCGCGAGGTGCAGGCGAGCAACGGCTTCAACTCCTCGCTCAACGGCATGGGCGTGGTGGTCGACGGGATCGCGCGCAACGGCAGCCCCTATCTCGACGCCTCGGTCCGCAGCGCCAGCTCGGACGCCTCGCGCACGCAGGCGAGCACGGTCTGGCTCGAGCGTGTCGAATCGGCGATGACCGGCGGCGCGCTCTCGACCAACATGACCGGCTTTTTCGCGGCGAGCACCGCGCTCCAGGCCGAGCCGACCTCGACTGCGCTGCGCGCCGGCATGCTCGGCACCGCGTCGACGCTGGCCGATTCCTTCCGTGTCACCGCCAAGGCGCTCGACGACGGCATGGCCGAGCTCGACACGCGCGCGCAGCAGAGCGTGGGCGAGCTCAACCGGCTGAGCCAGGCGCTGCTCAAGGTGAATCAGGGGATCGTCAAGGGTGCGCCCGGCACGTCCGCTATCGCCGGGCTGGAAGACCAGCGCGACGACATCCTTGCGCAGATGAGCGCGCTGACCGAGGTCAACGTCCAAATCGACGATTTCGGCCGTGCGACCGTGCGCGCCGGCGCGAGCAACGGCCCGGTGCTGGTCGACCCGCGCGACGCGAGCGAGATGAGCTACACGCGCACGGGCGGCAATGTGGTGCTCAACGTGCTCAAGCCCGGCGGTCAGGCGTTGCAGGCCAATCCGGAAGGGGGCGCGCTGGCGGGCATGGTCGAGGGCGCGCAGCGGATCGCCGCCGCGCGCGAGCAGCTCGGCGCGGTCGCCAAGGACTTCACCGAGAGCGTCAACGACCTGCAAACCCAGGGACAGGATCTCAACGGAGCGCAAGGGAAGGCCTTTTTCACCAACACCAGCGATCCGGCCGATTTCAAGGTGGCGCTGAGCGATGGCGCGCAGATCGCCGCGGCAAAGGCTGGCGGCGGCTCGCGCGACTCGACGAACCTCGCCGCGCTCGCGTCGCTGCGCACCGGCAATCAATTCGAAGCCAAGATCCAGGCGCTGACCACCGACAATGCCGCGACGCTCAAGCAGCGCCGGCTGGTCGGGGACGCGCAGAACGCGATCTACGAGGGCGCGGTGACCGCGCGCTCGGAGGCGGCGGGAGTGAACCTCGATTCGGAGGCGGTCGATCTCGTCCGCTTCCAGCAGGCCTATCAGGCGTCGAGCCGGGTCATCCAGGTCGCGCGCGAAACCTTCCAGTCGATCCTCGAGATCAGGTAAGCTGCCATGCAGATCTCCAGCAACCTCCTGTACGATCGTTCCGCCGCCCGGATGAGCGCGCTGATGGCCAGCGCGAACAAGCTGCAGACGCAGATCGCTACCGGCAAGAAGTACAGCTCGCCGTCCGAGAATGTCGCGGTGGCGCAGCAGATCGCCGAGTTCAACCGCAAGGACGCCGACGCCGCCGCGTTCGGCACCAATCTCGATGTGGCGGCGTCGCTGCTCCAGCAGGCCGACGGCACGCTCGCGTCCATCACCGACCAGATGCAGCAGGCGACCGAGCTGGTGAATCGCGCCGCGAGCGACACGCTCGGCGCTTCCGATCGCAAGGTGCTCGGCGACCAGCTCAAGTCGGTGATCGCCACCTTGGTGTCGCTCGGCAACACCAACGATCTGCGCGGCCAGCCGTTGTTCGGCAGCGCCTCGGGCCAGCCCGCGGTGATCGACAACAAGGACGGCACCTTCACCTACAACACGGCGGCGAGCCTGTCGGAAATCCCGATCGGGGAGAACGGCCTGTCGATCCAGCCGACCGAGACGTCGGCGCGCATCTTCACCTCGAGCAAGGGCGACACGCTGGCGATGCTGTCCGCGCTTGCCACCGCGATGCAGAACGGCGAGCCGACCGGCGAGAAGGCGCGCGACGCGATCGACTCGCTCAAGACCGCGAGCGACCAGGTGTCGGTGGTGCAGGCCTCGGTCGGCGCGCGCGCGGCGCGGGTCGATCTGCAGCAGAATCTGTTGAGCAACGCCAAGACCGACCGCGCCGAGCTGCGCAAGACGGTCGAGGACGCCGATGTCACCGAGGTGTACACCGAATTGTCGAAGACGATGACGATCCTGTCGGCGACCCAGGCGAGCTTCTCCAAGCTGTCGCAACTCTCGCTCTTCACCTACCTGCGCTGAGCCGGGGAGCGCTGTTCCGCGCTCCTGCGGCTGCCGGACTCGCTCGCCGACCTGCGGGCTTGATCCCCTGCAAGGGGGAGTGACACACCGCCGGCTGACCGTGGCGCGACTCCTGGTGCGGAAACGCGATAACGCCGGCCGCGACGTCGCTTCGATGCGCCGGGCGCGCCAGGGTGGACGAGATCATCGATCGGCGTGGGAGCCAGGCTCCGCCCGCGCCCGGTGTGATCGCCCCAAGCTTCCGTATGCGTCGACATGCCGCCGCAAACTCTCCGTGAGCGCAGCGGCCGATAGCGGCGCAGTGATGGATGCCGCGCAATGTCCGGAGGGCGGCAAGGAACCGCGGCGGTCGCGCCGCATTGATGTGGCGCACATAACGAGGGTCTTCCACATGGCTGCTACCACGATCGGCGCGCTGATCGGCGGCGCGATCGACGCCATGTCCGGCGAGGACAGCGCGGCGGACGGCGCACTCTACGGCGCGATCACCGCCAATGTCCTCAAGCTCGTCCTCCCGGTCGCTGTCACTTATGCGGTCGGCTGGGGCGTGCTGAAGGGGCTGGAGACGCTCGGTGACACCATTTCAGAGAGGGTGAAAGCATGATCAAGACCATCATCGGCGCGCTGCTCGGGCGCGAACTCGACCGGCGCGACGGCCGCGGCGGCGTCGGCGGCGCCATGGTAGGGGCGCTCGCCACGCGCGCGGTGACGCGGATGGGGCCGCTCGGCATGGCGCTGGGCGGCGCTTATGTGGCGAAGAAGGCGTATGACCGGCATCGTGCCACCCGCGCGGGCGTGCCGCCGCGGGCGTGAGAGCGAGGGCGGGGGCTCCGGCCCCCGCCCGGTCGGAGCGGGCGGCGCGGCCCGCTGCCCGCAGCTATGTGTTCAAGCCAATCCCCACTGTCGGCGTGATCCTGAACTAGTATCAGGATCGCCTGCCCCGCAGAAACCGCCGACATGGGGTACGCGGCACCGTGGTTCCTCAAACGAGTTCAGGACCGCGACTGAGGGGCCAAGGGCATCGTCCTTACGCCCAATCGGCCTCGTCATGTTCGCCCAGTCGCGGGCTGGCGCGGCCGGCAACCGCGCGCACGCCGTCGTAGACGATCGGCGCGGCCAAGCCCGACATCCCCTCCACCGCCAGCCGCATCCCGCGCGCGACCACCTGTGGGTCGGCGAATACCTCGTCGATCCGGTTGACCGGCCCGACCGGCACGCCCGCGGCCTCCAGCGCGGCGAGCAGGGCGGCGCTGGTCCAGCCCAACGTCCGCTCGATCAGCGGCGGCAGCAAGGCGGCGCGGTTCGCCACGCGTGCGGGGTTGGTGGCGAAGCGGACGTCCTCGGCCAGCGCCGGGATCGCGAGCACCGCGCACAGTCGTGCGAACTGGCGATCGTTGCCCACTGCGACGATGAGGTCGCCGTCGCTCGTCGGGAAGCTCTGATAGGGCGCGAGATTGGGGTGGCCGTTGCCCATCCGCCGCGGCACCGAGCCGCCCACCATCCAGTTGAGCGCCTGGTTGGCGAGCACGCTGACCTGCGTGTCGAGCAACGCCATGTCGATATGCGTACCGCTCCCGCTCCAGCTCCCGTCGCCGGCGGCGTCGCGCGCGCGCACTGCCGCCAGGATCGCGACGGTGGCGTAGACGCCGGTGAACAGGTCGGCGGTGGCGACACCGGTCTTCTGCGGCGCGCCGTCGGGCTCGCCGGTGATCGACATCATGCCGCCCATGCCCTGGACGATGAAGTCGTAGCCGGCGCGCGCGGCATAAGGGCCGGTCTGGCCGAAGCCGGTGATCGAGCAGACGATCAGCCGCGGATGGCGCGCGCGCAGCGTGGCGGGATCGAGCCCGTAGCGGACGAGGCCGCCGACCTTGTAGTTCTCGATCACCACGTCCGCGCCGGCGGCGAGCGCGGCGACGCGTGCCTGTCCCTCCGGGGTGGCGAGATCGACCGCGACCGAGCGTTTGCCGCGGTTGCACGCGTGGTAATAAGCCGCGGAGCGATCGGCGCCGTTTGCATCGGTGACGAACGGCGGCCCCCAATGGCGCGTGTCGTCGCCAGCGCCGGGACGCTCGACCTTGATCACGTCCGCGCCGAGATCGGCGAGCAGCTGGCCCGCCCAGGGGCCGGCGAGGATGCGCGCCAGCTCGAGGACGCGCAGGCCGGCAAGGGGGCGGGGGGTGTCGGTCATGCGCGCGGTGTAGCGGGGCGGGGCGGGCGGCAGAAGAGCGTGCGACATTCGCTTTCCTGTCAGGGAGGGAGGAGCCGGCCGCCACATGCCAAGGTTGAAGCCGCCCTCCCCGCGGCATACACACCCGCTTTCCCCAGACGGAGAGACCGCCCATGAAGACCCGCGCCGCCGTCGCGTTCGAGGCCAAGCAGCCGCTCGAGATCGTCGAGCTCGACCTTGAGGGTGCCAAGGCCGGCGAGGTGCTGGTCGAGATCATGGCCACCGGCATCTGCCACACCGACGCCTACACGCTCGACGGGCTCGACTCGGAAGGGCTGTTCCCCAGCGTGCTCGGGCATGAGGGCTGCGGCGTGGTGCGCGAGGTGGGCGCGGGCGTCACCAGCGTAGCGCCGGGCGATCACGTCATCCCGCTCTACACGCCCGAATGCCGCCAGTGTAAGTCGTGCCTCAGCCAGAAGACCAACCTGTGCACCGCGATCCGCGCGACCCAGGGCAAGGGGCTGATGCCCGATGGCACCACACGCTTCAGCTACAAGGGCCAGCCGATCTACCATTACATGGGCTGCTCGACCTTCTCGAACTTCACCGTGCTGCCCGAGATCGCGGTGGCGAAGATCCGCCCCGACGCGCCGTTCGACACCAGCTGCTATATCGGCTGCGGCGTCACCACCGGAGTGGGCGCGGTGGTCAACACCGCGAAGGTCGAGCCGGGCGCCACGGTGATCGTGTTCGGGCTCGGCGGCATCGGGCTCAACGTGATCCAGGGCGCCAAGCTGGCGGGCGCGCACCGCATCATCGGCGTCGACATCAACCCCGACCGTGAGGACTGGGGCCGCCGCTTCGGCATGACCGATTTCGTCAACCCGAAGGACGTGGGCGACCTCGTCCCGCATCTGGTCGCGCTGACCGACGGGGGTGGCGACTATACGTTCGACTGCACCGGCAACACATTGGTGATGCGGCAGGCGCTGGAGAGCGCGCACCGCGGCTGGGGCGAGTCGATCGTCATCGGCGTCGCCGAGGCGGGCAAGGAGATTGCGACGCGCCCGTTCCAGCTCGTCACCGGGCGGGTGTGGAAGGGGACCGCGTTCGGCGGCGCGCGCGGCCGCACCGACGTGCCCAAGATCGTCGACTGGTACATGGACGGCATGATCCAGATCGACCCGATGATCACGCACCGGCTCAGCCTCGACGAGATCAACAAGGGCTTCGACCTGATGCACGCCGGCGAGAGTATCCGCAGCGTGGTGGTGTATTGAGCCAGATAACTCTCGCTGGTGCGGCAGGGCTGTCGCCTATGACGGTTCGATGCACCGGCCGCTTCACGCCCGCCGTCATCCCGGACCTGATCCGGGATCCATGTTTCCGCGAGAACAAGGGCTTCTGCGTCCGCGGTACCATGGATCCCGGGTCGAGCCCGGGATGACGGGACGGCATGGGGCGAGCGAAGCTGTACGAAATGCCATAGGCGATCGCCCTCTCCGCCAAGTGGGGAGGAGCTTAGGAGAGAAGTCTCATGTTCAGCCACGTCATGCTCGGTGCCGACGATATCGCCGCCGCCCAGACCTTCTACGACGCGACTCTGGGTGCGCTCGGCATGGCGCCCGGCGTGATCGATGAGCGGGGGCGACTGGTCTATGCGCACGATGGCGGTCGCTTCCTCATCACCCGGCCGATCAACGGCGAGCCCGCCAGCCACGCCAACGGCGGTACGCTCGGCTTCCGCGCGAGCTCGCCCGAGCAGGTCGAGGCGTGGCATGCCGCCGGTGTGGCGAGCGGCGGGACCGCGATCGAGGCGCCGCCGGGCGTGCGCCACGCCGCCGGCGGGCGCGAGCTGTACCTCGCCTATCTGCGCGACCCGGCGGGCAACAAGATCTGCGCGACGCACCGTGTCGCCTGACTGAGGAGCGAGCATGGACATCGTTTCGACCGCGCGCGCACACGGCGGCACGCAGGGCGTGTACCGGCATCGCAGCGGCGCCACCGGCACCGACATGACCTTCTCGGTCTATGTCCCCGATCACGCGCCCGGCGCGACGCTGCCGGTGGTATGGTACCTGTCCGGGCTGACCTGCACCCACGCCAATGTCACCGACAAGGGTGAGTATCGCGCGCATTGCGCGCGCCACGGGCTGATCTTCGTCGCGCCCGACACCAGCCCGCGCGGCGACGACGTGCCCGATGAGGACCGCTGGGACTTCGGCAAAGGCGCAGGCTTCTACGTCGACGCGACCGAGGCGCCCTGGTCGACGCACTTCCGCATGTGGTCCTATGTCACCGCGGAGCTGCCCGCGCTGGTCGCGGACGCCTTTCCGGCGGACATGACGCGTCAGTCGATCATGGGTCACTCGATGGGGGGCCACGGCGCGCTGACGGTGGCGCTGCGCCACCCCGGCCGCTTCCGCGCGGTCTCCGCCTTTGCGCCGATCGTCGCGCCGACGCAGGTGCCCTGGGGCGAGGCGCTCGACCGCTATCTCGGTGACGACGCCGCGGCGCAGCGTCGCCACGACGCGGTGGCGCTGATCGAGGAGGGCGCGCGCGTGCCCGAGCTGCTGGTCGACCAGGGCGACGCCGACGCGTTCCTCGCCGAGCAGCTCCGCCCCGAGCTGCTCGCCCGGGCCTGCGCCGCCGCGGGCATCCCGCTCGAGCTGCGGATGCGCGCCGGATACGACCATTCCTATCTGTTCGTATCGACCTTCATGGGCGCGCAGCTCGACTGGCATGCGGCGCGGCTGATACGCTGAGCGGCGCCGACGAGGGCGGCGCGTCAACGCTTTGCCTTGACGCGCCGCGACCGCGCGGGGCATCAGCCGGCATGGATTCCGCCGCCCCTGCCGACCCGCACCACATGAAGCGCCGCGGCGTGCTGTTCGTGCTCTCCTCGCCGTCAGGCGCGGGCAAGTCGACGATCGCGCGGATGCTGCTCAAGACCGAGCCCGAGCTGTCGCTGTCCGTGTCCGCCACGACGCGCGCGATCCGGCGCGGCGAGGAGGACGGGCGCGACTATCATTTCGTCTCGCTCGAGCGGTTCCGCGAGATGGCGGCCAATCACGAGTTCCTCGAATGGGCGCACGTGTTCGACCAACGCTATGGCACGCCGCGCGCGCCGGTGGAGGCGATGCTGGCGGCGGGCAAGGACGTGCTGTTCGACATCGACTGGCAGGGCGCGCAGCAGCTCCACCAGATCGCGGGCGGCGACGTGGTACGCGTGTTCATCCTGCCGCCGTCGATGGAGGAGCTGCGCCGCCGGCTCGAGGGCCGCGCCACCGACGCGCAGGAGATCATCGACCGCCGCATGGCGCGCGCCGATGCCGAGATCAGCCACTGGGACGGTTATGATTATGTCCTGGTCAACGACGACGTCGACAGCTGCTTCGCCAAGGTGAAGACGGTGCTGGCGGCGGAGCGGCTCAAGCGCTCGCGGCAGACCGGGCTGATCGGCTTCATTCGCAAGCTGCGCACGCCGGCGGGGTGAAGGACTGAGCCACGGAGCCTGTTGGCGGCCTCTGCCTGTCCGTCATTTCAGGCTGGAGCCGGGATCCATGGTGCCACAGGCGCGAAGCATCGCACCGGAGTTGATCCACCTCATCTAAACCGCCGGCGTGCTTCGGCGAATGCCGGAGCCCAGGGCCACCACCGTACCCGCTTGTTGCTCTAGGCTCCCGCCTGCGCGGGAGCACGGTTCGGCTTGGGTGTATCAGGCTCTAAAGAAGGGGCTCTACGCGGCCGAGAGAGCGGCCTTCGCGCTACAGCGCCGCCAGGAAGCGCACCCCTGCGTCATAGTCACGCCGGCGCGCGGCGGTCGCCGCGACCGCGAGCGGGTCCTCGCCCCATTGTTCCGCCTGCCACGCCTCGTCGACCATCGCCGCCGCCCACAGCGTCGCCGGGTCAACCGCGCGCTCCGCCAGCGCGAGCGCGCCGACCAGCGTGCCGGTGACGGTCACGATCGGCGACAGGCCCGCCAGCGCGAAGGCGTCGCGGCTGGCCATCGCCTCGCCGAGCCGCGCCAGCGTCGTCGTTGGCTGGGGACGGTGCATCACCCCGGTCGTCACCTCGAGATGCACGTCGTAGCGCTGGCGTGCCCAGTCGAGCAGCGGGTCCCACGCCGCCGCCTGCCGGGCCACCAACTCGGCCGGGCCGTCGGCACGATAGCAGAGCAAATCGCTCTCGCCGTAACGCGCCAGGCCCGCGGCGAACTCGGAGCGAACCGGGGCGATCCGGTCGATCGCGGCATTGGCGAGCCCGGTCAGCGGCATCGCACGCGGATCGACGCTGTCGCCGACCGTGCGCCACTCCTCCGCCACAGCGGCGGCGAGCACGTCGGTCGGCAGCGCCAGCGGCGCGCGACCGGGGGTGCGCACCGGCCGGTCGTCGAGCCGCACGACCCGGTCGGCGTCGATCGTCACCTCGGTCCAGAACCGCTTCACGCGTCGCTCCGCCACTTGTGCGCGAGCGCGCGCGGCACCGTCGCCATCACCCACAGCGCCGACAGCACGATCGCCGCGCCCAGCAGTCGCGTCGGTAGCGTCGCCGCGCGCGCGAGCAGCACCACACCGAGGATCGCGCCGAAGCTCGTTGCCAGCCGCACCCCCGCGATCGTGAGCCAGCGCGCGAACGCCGGATCCGTCGGCGCGGTCATGCCACGCAGTCCGGCAGGTCGGCGCAGCGCCGCGCGATCGCGTCGGCGCCCGCCGCGCGCAGCGCGTCCTCGCGGTGATAGCCCCAGGTGACCCCGACCGCGCGTACCCCGGCGGCGCGCGCCATCGCCATGTCGAAGCTGGTGTCGCCGATCATCACGGTCATATGGGGCGTCGCGCCGGCCTGCGCCATCGCCTCCTGCAGCATCGAGGGGTGCGGCTTGGACGGGTGCCGGTCGGCGGTCTGCAACGTGACGAAACGATCGGCGAGATGGTGGTGGGCGAGCAGATAGGCCAGCCCGCGATCCGACTTGCCCGTCGCCACGCCGAACAGCCAGCCGTCCGCCGCGAGCCGGTCGAGCGCCGCCACCAGCCCGTCGTACAGCGGTTCGGGGTCGAGCGCGGACGATTCGCGCATGCGCTGGAAGGCGAGCTTGTACGCCGCTGCGAGCGCGGCGTGCTGCGCGGGCGGCGCGGCGGGAGCGAGCACCGCCATCGCCTCGACCAAGCTGAGCCCGACGATGCCGCGGATCGCGTCACGCGATGGTGCCACAAGCCCGGCGCCGGCAAACGCGGCTTCCATGGCGCGGCAGATATTGGCCTGGCTGTCGACGAGCGTGCCGTCGCAGTCGAACACGGCGAGACGTGGGGACATGCCGTTGCGCTTAGCGGCAACCCGCCCCCGAGCGCCACCCTCGCGATGGCTCGCCAGCGGCACGGCCAGGCGTGGCCGCACCGCGGCGGATCGCGTGTTAACCTCTTCGTAGGAAGGAACGAATATGGTTAAGCCGAGCGCGGGCGTCGGGGGGCGACCGCGTCGATCACCGATCACGAGGGTGTTGGGGAATGCTGGAAGCCGTTGCACTGACTTATGGCATGCTGCTGAGCTTCGTGCTCTCGGGCGCGTCGCACAACCGCAAGCTCGCGCGGCCCAACCCGCCGGTCCTGAACTATGTCGCCTATGTGCTGTTCGGCGCGACCTGTGCGCTCACCGCGACGCTGTCGATCTACGCTGCCTGGGGTCTGGCGACCGGCCGCACGCTCTGAGCGGCGCCGCGCTCCTCCGCCATCGCTGACCCGTGCCGGCGCCCGGTGGCTCGTGCCGCGGGGCGCCTCGTCGCGTCCTCGTTCAGACTCGATGTCTTTTCGGTCATCGCCGGTCAGCGGGCGCTGAGCCTCGCTAAGGGCTGATCCGCCGAACCGAACCGTGCGTTCGCTGGAGCACGCCAGCGGTTCAGATGAAGTGGATCAGATCCAGGGGATTGCTTCACCTGGTTTGGACGACGGCGTGCACCTGCGGGCGCAGGCGTCCGGAGCCACGAGCGTCAACCCTTCGATGCCGGGCTCCGGTGTTCGTTGCACCACGAGCCAACTGTAATCGGATCTGACGCCGAGTAGGTAGCACAGCACGCGCCTGCGCTTCTCCATTGCAATGACCCACTTTGGGTGAGGTTGCAAGTAAGGCGCGGCGGAGGAAGAGTTATCACGGTGCACTGCTAAGAACTCGCACGTATCACAGAAAAACTACCTTCGATCATCTTGGCGCAGTCATATCATCCCCGTCGGAAAAGGACGGTTCGTCCTTGGCGTCGATCCTCGCAGGCGAGCGAGCGGTCGGTCGCGAGATCGGGGAGTTGCTGTGATGACGCGAGGACGTGGTTCAAACACCGTGCGACCGGGCCGGCGCTGGCAGGCGTTGCTGCTCGCCGGCGTGGCGACGCTGCCGGCGTGTCCTGCGGTCGCGCAGGGCGCCGACTCGCTCCGGCGCAGCAATGCCGCCTTGCGCGCCGAGGTGGAGCAGCTCCGCGCCGCGCTTGCGCGCGCCAGCGCGGCCGTGCCAGGGGAACAAGCATCGCCCGCCGCCCCGCCGCCGTCCCCACCGCTTGCACCGGAGGCGCCCGATGATCGCGGTGACCGCGGCGGTGACCGCGGGCTGGACGTCGCGATCACCGTCACCGCGGTGCGGCTCAAGGATGCGCCGCGCTCCACCTCCGTGGTCACGGGGGAAGAGCTCGAGAAGTTCCAGGTCAACAACTTCCGCGATATCGTCAACCGCATCGGCAACGTCCGTACGTCGTGGAACAACCCCAACACCGCGTCGATCTTCGTGCGCGGCATCGGATGGGCCGCGGGGGCGGGGGTGCTCGAGCCCAGCGTCGGCGTCGCGGTGGACGATGTCAGCCACGGCATCAGCGCGATATCCGCGCTCAGCAACTATCTCGACGTCGAGACCGTCGAGGTGGTGCGCGGCCCGACCGGCAGCGACGGGCTGCGTGCCACCGATGCGGGGCGCGTGGTGATCCGCACCCGCGCGCCAAGCTTCACCCCCGAAGCGGCCGCGGCGGTCACCTATGGTCAACGCAACGCACTGGTCGCCACCGCGGTGCTGGGCGGGCCGATCGTCGACGACCTGCTCGCCTACCGGATCTCGATCAACCGCGAGCAGGGCGACGGCCCGTACAAGAACCGCAATGACACGCATTACACCTGGCGCAACACCGATCGCACCAACGTGCGCGCGCAGTTGCTCGTGACCCCGACCAGCGGGATCGAGGCGCGGCTGATCGCCGACTATACGCCGACCGGCCGCGAGATCTGCGAGAATTGCTTCGCCTTCAACCTGATGACCCCACCCAGCTATGACTGGATCGACCCCGCCACGCGCAAGCCGGCCCTGGTCGACTATGCCGAGGACGCCGCCGGCAAGCTGGACCGGCGCTGGTTCCGGCAGAAAAGCGACTATACGCTGGGCGACTATCTCGCCAAGGCGATCAACACCGTCGGCGAGTACCCCAACACCTATGCGACCAAAGGCGCCTCGGCCGATATCAAGCTGACGCTCGCGCCGGAGACGGTGGTGCGCTCGATCACCGCATGGCGCGACTATGACTTTTCACAGGGGGCGGGCTCACACACCCAGTTCGAGTGGCTGCGCGCGCCGCGCGGCACGCAGACCAGCTTCCATCAATGGAGCGAGGAACTGCGGCTCGACGCGCGCCCGCTCGATCATCTGCGCTATCGCGGCGGGCTGTTCGCCTATCGTGGCACCTTCCCCAACTATAGCCAGACCGAACGCTACGGCTCGGACGCGGGCGCGTGGTACGCGAACGCCAAGGACTATGCGTTGCTCGATCCGGTCAACCCCGCGCTGCCGGATGCCGCCGACGCGGCCGGGCGCGTGCTGCTGCTCAACGCCGCCGACGGGCTGATCACGCGGCGCGAGGAGCGCTATCTCAATCGCACGCTGGCGGCTTACTCGCATCTCAGTTGGGACGCGACCGACCGGCTGACGCTCGACGCGGGTGCGCGCCTCTCACGCGAGACGCGGCACAGCCACGCGCGCAGCTTCATCCAGTCCGAAGGGTTCGCCGCCGAGCTCGACCCGGCGCGGGTCAACGACGTCGTGCTGGGCGGCTTCGACAGCGATGCGGCGGGCAATCTGACCGACGCGAACGACGCCACACAGCGCGCGCTCGCCGACCGCGTCGCGCAGAAGTATTTCGGTGCGGCTTCTTATGGTGCGCTGACGATGCCGCAGCGCGCGCAGCTCGGCGCCGCCAAGGCGGTGCGCGCCGGGCGGATCGGCGCGCTCTACCAGCGCGCCGAGGCCGCGCCGTATCGCGGTACGCTCGCCACCGCGGACCTGGCGCTGAGCTACAAGCTGACCGCGCAGCACACGCTGATCGCCTCCTATCGCCACGGCGAGAAGCCCGGCGTCGCGCAGATCGTCGGCGCGACCAGCGCGGGCGGCACGTCGGCGCCGGTCGCGGCCGAGCGGGTGGACGCCTATGAGCTCGGCGTGCGCACGATCGCGCTGGCGCACAGGCTTCAGGCGAGCGCCACCGCGTTCCACGAGAACATCGGCGATTATATCCAGCCCGGCTTCGTCTATGATCCGGTTCAGACCGCGCTCGACCGTGACGGCAAGCCCGCCTATCGCGCCGCGCTGAGCAATGTGCCGCAGGTCCGCAGCCAGGGCGTGGAGCTGGACGTGGCGCTGTTCGCGATCCCCTATACGACGCTGCGGTTCGCCGGTTCCTATACCGATGCGCGCTATCGCTCCTTCCCGCGCGCGCCCAATCCGGGCGAGCTCGGCGGCGACAATCCCGCCGGGCCGTACCATGACGCCTCCGGCACTGCATTGCCCGGCGCGCCACGGTGGAGCGGCAATCTGTTCGGCGACTTCTCCTATCCGGTCGCCAACGGGCGCGTGCTCCACGTCGACGTGAACCATAATTTCCAAAGCGGCTATTTCGCGGACACGACGCTGTCGAGGTATACCAAGACCCACCCCTGGGGGATCACCGATGTCTCGGCCGGGCTCGGCCTCGGCGCGGGACGTTTCGACGTCGCGCTGCTGGTGCGCAACCTGTTCGACGTCGACAACAGCCTGCGGCCCTCGTGGAACCAGTACAAACCCGGCATCCCGCGCTGGGTCGGGCTACAGCTGCGCGGCAGCCTTTAAGCGCGGGATGGTTGGCGCGCGCGTCCGCGACGGCGGGCAGCGCGCCTCACCGCCCCGAGCGCAACCGCCGTTCGCCGCGGCGCTCCTTGCGTACCGTCTTGGCATGTGCCCGCGCGCGCGCCTTCTTCTCCTCGCGTGTCGGCGGCGCGCGCTCGTCGAGCGGCATCATGTCACCCGCCATCGCCTCGAAGCCGAGCGATGCGATGCTCTCCGCCATGTGCGACGGCAGCTCGGCGGTGACGTCGATCTCGCCGCCGTCGGGGTGATCGACGCGGATGCGGCGCGCGTGGAGGTGCATCTTGCGGCTGATCCCGCCGGTGAGAAACGCCGCCGGCCCGCCATATTTGCCGTCGCCCACGATTGGATGGCCGATCGCCGCCATGTGGACGCGCAGCTGGTGCGTCCGCCCGGTGAAAGGCTGAAGCTCGACCCAGGCGGCGCGATTGCCGGCGCGCTCGATCACGCGGTAGCGCGTGCGGGCGGGCTGGCCCTCGGCCTCGTCGACATGCATCTTCTCGCCGCCGGTGCCGGGCTGCTTGGCGATCGGCAGCTCCACCATGCCGTCGTCGATCGACGGCACGCCCACCACCAGCGCCCAATAGACCTTCTTGGCGGTGCGGCTGGAGAAGGCCTTGCCGAAGAAGGCCGCAGCGCGCGTGGTGCGCGCCACCAGCAGCGCGCCCGACGTATCCTTGTCGAGCCGGTGGACCAGCTTGGGCCGGCCCTGCGCCTCGTCCTGCAAGGCGTCGAGCAGGCCGTCGACGTGCGTGGTGGTCTTGGTGCCGCCCTGCGTCGCCAAACCGGGCGGCTTGTTGAGCACCAGCGCCTGTGCGTCGCGGTGGATCACCAGCTCGCGCGCGAAGGCGATCTCGTCGTCGCTCAGCGGCGCGCGCTGACGCACCGGTTTCTCGTCGCTACGGACCGGCTCGGGCGGGGGCACGCGCAGCACCTGCCCGGCCTGGACGCGATCGCCCGGGCCGACGCGCGCGCCGTCGAGGCGGAGCTGGCCGGTGCGCGCCCATTTGGCGACCGTGGTGAAGCTCGTGCCGTCGAGGTGGCGCTTGCACCAGCGATCGACGCGGATCCCGTCATCGTCGAGCGCGACGGTGAACTGGCGGACGCCCTCGCTCATGCCGCCACCCGCGCCAGTGCGAGCCCGGCAAACACCGCGGCGATCGCACCCGTCACCGACACCGAAGCATAGCCGAAGGCGCCGAGCAGCGCGCCGCGCTCGATCATCGTCGCGGCGTCGAGCGCAAAGGCGGAGAAGGTGGTGAAGCCGCCGAGCAGGCCGACGCCCAGCAGCAGGCGCCAGCTCTCGCTGCCGCCGAGCCGCGCGAGCGTGCCGGCGAGCAGCCCCATCAGCAGCCCGCCAACGAGATTGACCGTCAGCGTGCCCCAGGGCCAGTCGGGTCCGAGCGTCGCGGTCATCGCGCGCCCGGTCAGGTAGCGCGCGGCGGTGCCGATCGCGCCACCCGCCATGACAAGAAGGAGGGAGTTCATCGCGCCGCCCTAATGCTTTTCGACGCGTAAGGAAATCGGGGGAGAGATGGCGGACGCGAGGACTGCGGCGATGAGCGTGGTCCTTTCGCCACAGGAGGCTTGTGAGCGAGGCCCTAACCGTAGGTCCGGGCTCGACCGAGGCGCCACGGCGCCGCGGGTGTCGAGCCGGCTTGTCGCGCACGGACCCTAAAGCGCTCTGGCCAGTGGCATACCCCGGCGAACCCCTGGAACGCTCCTCATCTTCCGTCATCCTGGGCTTGGTCCGGGATACGGCGAGGTTTTGCGGAGGGGAACAGAGGGGAGAGGTTTTGAGGCGGTGCCGTCATCGGCGGCCGGTCGTCTGCGGGCCGACCGCCTACCCACCCGATAGCGCCACCGCCTCACTCTTGTAACACACCCCTGTCGTCGCCACCTCAGGCGCATGCTCAACCTGTTCTCGATCCTGATCGGTCTCGTCGCGCTGCTGCTCGGCATCGTGCCGTTCCTGCCGTTCCTCGCCTGGGGCTATTGGTTCGTCATTCCGATCGCGGTGGTCGGCGCGGCTATCGGCGCGCTGTCGTCGCGCAACACCGGGCGCAACCTCAACCTCGTGCTGATCCTGATCTTCGGGCTGCGCCTGATGCTTGGCGGTGGCATCATCTGATCGCGCGCGAAACGGCCCCGGCATCGCTGCCGGGGCCCGCTCCGTACGCAATACTGAACCGAGAGCGCCTTAGCGGCAGACCACCTGGCCGCGATCGACCTGCTGGCCGAGCAGCGCGCCGCCGCCTGCACCGATCACCGTGCCGAGCAACTTCGAGCCGCCGCCCGCGATGATGTTGCCGAGCGCACCACCGGCGAGACCACCGACGATCAGTCCCGTGGTGCCGTCGTTGCGGCGGCAATAATAACGATTGTCGTAGCCGCGATAGATGCGGTCGTTGCGACCGAGTGCGCGGGCGCGGTAATAGCGGCCGTCGCGATAGTAACGGTCGGCAAAATAAGCGCGCTGCCCGGGCTCGAAGCGGTTATAATCGTAGCGCGACGACTGGCGCCAGTCGCGGACGCGGTCGTTGCGGTCGCGCCGGGCGTCGCGGATGTTGTCGCGATACTCGCGCCGCGCGTTGCGGACGTCGCGGCGGGAGTCGGCACCGCGCAGGTCCTCGCGATATTCCTGCCGCGCCTCGCGCACGTCGTTGCGATACTCGCGCTCGGCTCGGCGAGAGTCCTGCGGCGCGGCGACGGCGGGGACGCTGGCCAAGGTGGTAGCGGCCAGCGCGGCGGCGAAGATGATACGCATCACTCGTCTCCTTGTTCAGTGATGTCGCAAGAACGGCGCCGCCGCGCCCCAGGTTGCGTGAACGGCAAACTACTTGGCGTTCACTTGCGAGACACTTACGCCTCCAGCCTGTGCGTCAGCGTCACTTCCGCCTTGAGCAGCTTGGAGACGGGGCAATTGGCCTTGGCGTCCTGCGCGATCCGCTCGAACTCGCCCTGATCGATCCCGGGCACGTGCGCGACGAGGTCGAGCTTGGACGAGGTGATGGTGAAGCCGTCGCCGTCCTTCTCCACCGCCACCCGCGCGCTGGTCTCCAGCGTGCCGTCGCTATAGCCCGCACCGGCGAGCGCGAAGCTGAGCGCCATGGTGAAGCAGCTGGCATGCGCCGCGGCGATCAGTTCCTCGGGATTGGTGCCGGGCTCGTCGCCGAAGCGGGTGCCGAAGCCGTAAGGCTGGTCATCGAGCGCCTTGGACTGGGTCGAGGTCCAGCCCTTGCCCTCCTTGCCGAGACCTTCGTAGCGTGCCGAACCACTGCGTGTGGGCATGAGATGCTCTCCGGATGTTCGCGTGAACGAGAAAAGGCGCGGTCCGCACCCGCGGACCGCGCCCCTCCAACGTCGATCAAGCGAAAAGGCTCAACCGTGCGCCGTGCTCAGCGGCACTGACGCTTGCCGCTGCGCTCGATCTCGCGACCGGCCAGCGCGCCGCCGACGCCGCCGAGCACGGTGCCCAGCGTACGGTCACCGCGCGTATCGACCGCACGGCCGAGCAGGCCGCCCGCGACGGCGCCGACCACCAAGCCGGTGGTGCCGTCCGGCTTGCGGCACCGCAGCCGGCCGTCGTTGCCGCGCCACTCGCGATACTTGTAGCGGCGCTGCGCGTCGGCCTCGACAGTGGTGGCCACCAGTGTCGGCGCGACCATTGCAGCGGCACCGAAGGCCAGCATCAGCTTACGCATCACTTCTTTCTCCCGTTCCCAATTCATGTTGGCCACGTAACGTGTCGTGTTTAGCGCGGTTGCATGAACGTGGAACAACGCCGCGTTCATGGTGTTGCGGCCGTCCCGCCGTGGGGCGGTGCGGTGACGTAGGCGAGTGGGAAGGGGCGCGAGTGCCCGCCCCGCGCTCCGCCGTCGTCCTGAAGTCGTTTTCGATCCCTCGTGCCGCACACACCATGAGCGCGGCGCATCCGGCAACGTGGATCCCGGGCCGAGGCCGGGATGGCGGAGCGGGGGAGCTTACACGCCACACGTCTCGTCATCTGCTGGCTTTTGGGTCCGGATCCACGGCTCCGCCTACCTCGTCGGGGCAGCGCCCGCGCCACGGCTGTATCCTCGTACGAGCGCAGGATGACGGCCGGTGCGGCAAGAATGCCGCCCGCTACGCCGGATCGCTGAACCGCGCCTCTCGCTTTTCCATATTGGCGCGGACCGCCTCGATCTGGTCGGGCGAGCGCAGCAACGCCATCTGCTCGGCGCTTTCCGCCGCCAGGATCGCGGGGATGTCGCCATCCGCGGCGAGCGCGAACAGCCGCTTGGCGGCGCGCACCGCGGCGGGGCTACGCGCGGCGATCGCGCGCGCGATCGCCAGCGCGCGCTCGCGCGGGGCCTCGTCGAGATGGGTCACCAGCCCGCACGCCTGCGCCTCGGCGGCGGAGAACTCGCGCGCGGTATAGACCAGCTCGCGCAGCACGTCCTCGCGCACGCTGCCGCGCCACAGCGCGTAGCCGCCCATGTCGGGCACCAATCCCCAATGCGTCTCGCGGATCGCCAGCCGTGTGTCCGGGTGCGCGACACGCACGTCGGCGCCCGCGAGCAACTGGCAGCCACCGCCGAACACGACGCCATGCGCCGCCGCGATCACCGGCACCGCCAGCGTGCGCCAGCCGGTGCAGACGAACTGGACGTCGTTGCTGGCGCCGCGCGTCCGTTCGCCCAGCGTGAGCCCGGCGTCGCCCGCCGCCATCGCCGCCATGTCGAGCCCGGCGCAGAAGCCGCGCCCTTCGCCCGAGAGCACCACCGCGCGCAGCCCCGGCATGGTGGCGAAGCGGTCGATCGCGGCGGCGAGCGCGGCGAACATTGCGGGGTCGAGCGCGTTCATCTTGTCCGCGCGCGCGAGCCGCACGTCGGCGACGCCGTCCTCCAGCGCGATCGTCACCCGCTCGTCCATCGTCCTGCGCTCCCTCGTGGCGCACGGATCATGGCACGGCGCGTGCGGCTTGTCGCGCCGGCGCGATCGCGTGCGTGGGCAACGTCGCCGTTGCGCCGCGCCCGCGGGCGTGTAGACGCTGGCGGCATGGATCTGGACCCGGCGGCGGCGCTCAAGGCGCTCGAGGCGCGCAACTTCGGCGGGCACAGCGGCCGGCTGGGCATCCGCTACCATGATCGCGGCCCCGGCTGGGTCGAGCTGGCGCTGCCCTTCTCGCCCGACCTGATCGGCGACGAGGCGAGCGGCGTGCTCGCCTCCGGCCCGATCATCGCGCTGATGGACGTGGCGACCAGCATCGCGGTGTGGCAGCGGATCGCCGGCTTCGTGCCGCACGCCACGCTCGACCTGCGCATCGACTATCTCCGCCCGGCGCGTCCGGGCCGCACCGTGATCGGCCGCGCCGAATGCCTGCGCGTGGCGCGCTCGATTGCGTTCACCCGCGGCATCGCGCACGACGGCGACCTCGCCGACCCGGTGGCGCATGTCGCGGCGACGTTCATGGTGCCGAGCGGCACCTATCCCAAGGTGGTGCCGTGAAGCTTCCGCCCTATGCCGAGCTGCTCGGCGCGACGCTTGAGTTCGGCGACGATGGCGCGCCGGTCATGGTGATGCCGTTCGGCGAGGACGTGGTCGGTCGGCCGGGCTTTCTCCAGGGCGGCGCGATTTCGGGGCTGCTCGAGGTCGCCGCGATCGCCGCGCTCCACCATGCGCTGGCCGCCGAGGGCGAGCCCGGCGGCGGGGGCCGGGTCAAGCCGATCAACGTCACGGTCGATTTCATGCGCGGCGGGCGCGACCATGTCACGCGCGCGGCGGGGACGATCACGCGGCTGGGCACGCGCGTCGCCAACGTCGAGGCGGTGGCGTGGCAGGACGATCGCGCCCGGCCGATCGCGGCGGCGCGGATGAATTATCTGATCGAGCGCGACTGAGGGCCGCACGCATGACCCCGCCGCTCGAACCCGCGGTGCTGCTGCCGGCGTTCGCGCCGTGGCTCGACGTGGCCGGGATCGCGGTGTTCGCGGCCTCGGGCGCGCTGGCGGCCGCGCGGCGCGCGCAGACACCGGTGACGCTCGCCTTCTTCGCGCTGATCACCGGCGTGGGCGGCGGCACGGTGCGCGACCTGCTGATCGGCGCGCCGGTGTTCTGGGTGCATGATGCGCGCGTGGCGGCGGTGTGCCTGGTGATGGCGGCGGTGATCTGGGCGACGCCCGAGCGCTGGTGGCGCGGCGCCGCGCTCGATTGGTTCGACGCGGTCGGGCTCGCCGCTTATGCGGTGTACGGCGCGGCCAAGGCGCTGGGCTATGGCGTGCCGCCGGTGCCGGCGGCGCTGATGGGGGTGGTGACCGGCTGCGTTGGCGGCATCATCCGCGACGTGCTGGCGGGCGAGCCGTCGATCCTGATGCGGCCCGAACTGTACGTCACCGCGGCGGCGCTGGCGGCGGGGCTGCATGTTGCGCTGCGTCAGCTCGGCGTGCCGCCGTTGGTCGCCGCCAGCGTCGCAGCGAGCGCGGGCTTCGCGCTGCGCGCCGCCGCGATCCGCTGGAAGCTGGCGCTGCCGGCCTATGGGGAGCGGCCATAGATCCTCCCGCTAGCGGGGAAGGGACCATGCGCAGCATGGGGCCAAGCGTCCACGACCGCTGCGCTGCGCGGCGAGCCTCCTCCTCCACCACCGCGCTGCGCGCGGCGGTCGAGATCGCGTCCGTTGGGCACGATCCCGACCGCCCACCCCCTCCCCAAGGAGAGGATCCGGCGCCGCTCACGCTCCCGCCGCACTCCCCAGCAGCCAGCTGACGTCCTGCGTGAGTGCACGCTCCTGCCGGGCCGACATCGCGCGCAGCCGCGCGGGGTCGAGCAACTCGACGCGTTGTCGGTGGCGGCGGATCAGCCCGGTGTCGACCAGCTGGCGGAACACGCGGTTGACGTGCACCGCGGTGAGTCCGAGGTGGTCGCCGATCTGCTCCTGCGTGACGGGCAGGTCGATCTCGTCGACCATCTCGCCGTTCACCGCGCCGAGGCGCTCGACCAGGTCGAGCAGCAGCGCCGCGACGCGCGCCAGCGCGGGCGTTCGCCCCACCGCGGCGAGCCGGTCCATCAGCGCCACCCGCTCGCGCTGGATGCTCAGCAGCATTGCCGCGGCGAAGTGCGGCGAGCGCCGGAACAGTTCGCCGAAGGCGGTGAGCGGCACGCGACTGACGCTCGCCGGGGTGAGCGCGGTCAGCGTGTCGGCGGCGCGTTGCAGGCACATGCTCGGGGTGCCGAGCAGGTCCCCGGGCAGGTGAAACTTGGTGATCTGCCGTTCGCCCCCGGGCAGCAGCACCGAGGACGCCATCCAGCCGTCGAGCAGCAGGTATATTGAGCGCGGCGTCTCGCCCTCGCGGCGCAGCACGGCATGGCGCGCGAGCCGTACCGGCGGCTCGCCCATCGTCTGGATCCGCTCGATGTCCGCGGCAGGCAATTCGATCGATTCGTTGAAACGGTGTAAGGGTAGCGTGTGAAGCACAGAGTTTTCCCGCGATAAGCGACCCCCATGCTAGCCGCTGTCTCCCCGCCAAGACTCTGACGTATTTTATAAAGTTCGGGAAATTGTGACAGGAGCGGGGTCGCTTCGGCTCACCCGCATGCGCACGTGCGGGCCGTGCTCCGTCGACCGCCGGGCTGCAAGGCCACCATCGCGCTCGCGTGCGGTTTCCATGCGCGCCATCCGCCTCTAACGTCCTGCGCGAAAGGGGAACTCTGCCACGTGTCTCATCGCGCTCTCACCGCCGTCGCGCTCTGCCTCGCCGCCGCCCATCTCGCCGCACCCGCGATCGCGCAGGTCGCTCCACCGCCCAATGACGCGCCGGTAACGCGGACCCAGGCACCCGAAGACCAGGCCACCACGCCGCTGCGCGACCAGACCGCTGCGCTGCCGCCGCCGCAACCCAGCGCCGGGGCACCCGCGGGCGAGACGGCCAAGCCCACCAAATGGGACGTCAACGCACCGCGCGGCCTGCGCACGCGCGAGGTGCGGATCGCCACCGACGAGGGCAGCTGGATGAACCTCGATGTCTCGCCCGACGGCCAGACGATCGCGTTCGACCTGCTCGGCGACATCTACACGATGCCGATGGCGGGCGGCACGCCGACGCGGATCGCCGCGGGCCTCGCGTTCGAGCACCAGCCGCGCTTCTCGCCCGACGGGCGCCGCATCGCCTTCACCTCGGACCGCGGCGGCGGCGACAATATCTGGGTGATGAACCGGGACGGCAGCGACAAGCGCCAGGTCACCAAGGAGGACTTCCGCCTGCTCAACCAGCCGACGTGGAGCCCCGACGGGCGCTTCATCGTCGCCAAGAAGCATTTCACCACCGGTCGCTCGCTCGGCACCGGCGAGGTGTGGCTCTACCATGTCTCGGGCGGCGGCGGGGTGCAGCTGGTCAAGCGCGCCAGCGAGGTGCTGCAGAAGGAGCTGGGCGAGCCGATCTACGCGCCCGACGGCAAGAGCGTCTATTACACCCGCAACGTCTCGCCCGGCCCGATCTTCGAATACGCCCAGAACTCGCGTACCGACCTGTTCGACATCGAGCGCTACGACCTGGACAGCGGCGAGGTGACGACGGTGGTGTCGGGCGCGGGCGGCGCGGTGCGGCCGACGCCGTCACGCGATGGCAAGCGCATCGCCTTCGTGCGGCGCGACGACAATGTCAGCAGCCTGTGGGTCAAGGATCTCGCCAGCGGCGAGGAGCGCAAGATTTACGGCCCGCTCGATCGCGACGTGCAGGAGACCTGGGCGGTCACCGGCGTCTACCCCAACATGGCCTGGACGCCGCGTGACGAGGCGATCGTCTTCTGGGCCGGCGGCAAGCTGCGCCGCATACCGGCTGGCGGCGGCGCCGCGAGCGTGATCCCGTTCCGCGTCGACGATACGCGCGTGGTGGTCGAGTCGGTCCATCCGCAGGTCGAGGTCGCGCCGGCGCGCTTCGCCACCAGGATGCCGCGCTGGGCCGAGGTTTCGCCTGACGGCCGTCAGATCGTGTTCGAGACGCTCGGCAAGCTCTGGGTCAAACCAGTCGCGGGCGGTGCGGCCAAGCGGCTGACGCGCGGCGACGACGGCTTCGAACTGTTCCCGAGCTGGTCGCGCGACGGCAAGCAGGTCGTCTTCGTCGGCTGGCGCGACGACACGCTCGGCCAGATCCGCACCGTTGCGGCGGGCGGCGGCGCGGCGCGCACCGTCACCACTGCGGCGGGCACCTACCGCCGGCCGCGCTTCTCACCCGACGGCAAGACGATCGTGTTCGAGCAGGGGCAGGGCGGCGAGCTCACCGCGCCGCGCGGCAACCCGGGCAGCGGCGTGTATCGCGTCGCGGCGAGCGGCGGCGCGCCCGAGCGGGTGGCGCGCGACGCCGCCGAGCCGCAGTTCGGCGCGAGCGGCGAGCGCGTCTTCATGATCGCCAATGACGGCGGCAAGCGCCAGCTCGTCAGCACCGATCTCAGCGGCGAGAACAAGCGCGTTCACGCCGCGGGCGAGCTGGTCAACGACTATCAGGTCTCGCCCGCGGGCGATTACGTCGCCTTCCGGCAGAATTACGAGGCCTTCGTGATGCCGCTGCTGCCCGGCAAGCAGGCGGTCGACGTCGACACCAAGGGCAGCGCGCTGCCGGCGACTCGGGTCAGCGCCGACGGCGCCGACTTCATCCACTGGTCCAATGGCGGCGAGCAGATCCACTGGAGCGCGGGGCCGGTACTCTACACCGCGCAGACCGCGCAGCTGTTCCGCGCCGCGCCGGCGGAGGAGGGGGCGAAAGGGGCATCCTTCACCCCGCCGCGCACCGGCGTGTCGCTGTCGATGGAGGTGGACGCCGCCAAGCCGACCGGCACGGTGGCGCTCACCGGCGCGCGCGTCGTCACCATGGCGGCGGCGGACGGCGGCATCGTCGACGACGCCACCGTGCTGATCCGCGGCGACCGCATCGTCGCGATCGGCCCGCGCGCGTCGGTGACGATCCCGGCGGGTGCGAAGACGGTCGATGTTAGCGGCAAGACGATCATCCCCGGGCTGGTCGACGCGCACGCGCACGGCCCGCAGGGCGACGACGAGCTGGTGCCGCAGCAGAACTGGTCGGCAATGGCCAATCTCGCGCTCGGCACGACGACGATCCACGATCCCTCGTCGCGCTCCGCGGAGATCTTCCCCGCCGCCGAGATGCAGCAGGCCGGGCTGGTGCTCGCGCCGCGTACCTTCTCGACCGGCGAGGTGATCTACGGCGCCAAGTCGCCCGACGTTTACGCGCAGATCGACGATTATGACGACGCGCTGGCGGTGGTGCGCCGGCTCAAGGCGGTGGGGGCGCACAGCGTCAAGAACTACAACCAGCCGCGCCGCGAGCAGCGCCAGATGGTGGTTGCCGCCGCCCAGGCCGAGAACATGGAGGTGGTGCCCGAGGGCGGCTCGCTGTTCACGCTTGACATGACGCTGGTGCAGGACGGCAATTCGACCGTCGAGCACAATGTCCCGCTTGAGACCTTCTACAGCGACGTGGTGCAGCTGTGGTCGCAGACCAAGACGGGCTACACGCCGACGCTGGTGGTGGCCTATGGCGGGCCGGCGGGGGACCCGTACTGGCGCGCGCACATGGACGTGTGGCGCCATCCCTTGCTGTCGCGCCACGCGCCGCCCGCGCTGCTCGCGGCGCAGAACGCGCGCCGCGAGATCGCGCCGGAGAGCGACTATGTCGACGGTGTCACCGCCCGCGAGGCCAAGAAGCTGGCGGACAAGGGCGTGCCCGTCGCGATCGGCGCGCATGGCCAGCAGCCGGGGCTCGGCGCGCACTGGGAGCTGTGGAGCTTCGTGCGCGGCGGCATGACCCCGGTCGAGGCGCTGCGCGCGGGCACGATCGCCTCGGCCACCTCGCTCGGTTACGCCAGGGACGTCGGGTCGCTCGAGCCGGGCAAGCTCGCCGACCTGGTGGTGCTGAACGCCGACCCCACCGCGGACATCCGCAACAGCGACAAGGTCGCGCAGGTGATGCTCGGCGGGCGGCTGTACGACGCCGCGACGCTCAACGAAGTCGCCACCGGCACACGTAAGCGCCAGCCTTATTGGTGGGAGCGCGCCGGCGACGCGAGCGGTGCGGCGGGGCGCCCGACGATCGGCCACGGCTTCGGTGATGTCGACTGAGGACCGGTGCGCGCTCCTCCCCGGTCGGGGCGGAGCAATCGCCTATGCTGGGTGAGAATCCGGCGCTCGCCCTGTCGCCGCCTTCCCCGCCTTTGAGCCGGATTCATGGTTCCGGACCCAGAAAGCTCTCTCCCTCACCGGGAGAGGGCTTGACGGTCGAACGACCGCGCTGCCCTTCCGGCTCTTGGGCCCGAAGCCGATCGTTTCGAGAAGAAACGTCGGGGGTGTGGGCGGGACCACGGATCCCCGGTCTGGCGCGGGACGACGCAACGGATCTCGTGTGCCGGAACATTCTGTGTCGGCCCTATGCGATAGCATTGCCAATGCTGTCCGGCGGGCTGGCGGAGGAGAGGTACGACGTCCAGCAAGCTGTAGAATTTGCGTCTCAAAATGAAGAAAGATGAGAATAACGTGAGCTAAACAAGTCGCGCGTGGTCATCGAACCGTCACTGTAGCGCAGCGCAATCCCTCTATCGGCCCGGGCCAGGCCAAAGAGCCGTAAAGGGGTTGAAGTTCATGTCGTCTATCTCGCGTCGTCGCCTGCACTTGCTCGCGGGTATCGCTGCGCTCGCCGTTCCGGGTCACGCGCTAGCCGCCCCGGGCGCCGACGCCCCCGCCGCGGACACGAAGCCAGCCGATCCCGCCGCGACGCCCGACGCCGCCGCCCCCGAGGCGACCGCGGGCGGGCTCGACGAGGTGGTGGTCACCGCCACGCGGCGCGAGACCAATCTCCAGTCGACGCCAGTCGCGATCAACGTGCTGAGCACGCAGGCGCTGCAGGACCGCCACGTGCAGAGCCTGTACGACCTCGCCGACGGCGCGGTGCCCAGCCTGCGCGTCGCCACGTTCGAGGCGCGGCAGAGCGCGCTGACGGTCGGCATCCGCGGCATCGTTCCGCTCGACGCCAACCAGCCCGCGCGCGAACAGGGCGTCGGCATCTACGTCGACGGCGTCTATCTCGGCCGCCAGCACGGGCTCAACGCCGCGCTGTTCGACGTCGAGCGCGTCGAGGTGCTCAAGGGACCGCAGGGCACCTTGTTCGGGCGCAACACCGAGGGCGGCGCGCTCAACATCGTCACGCGCGCGCCGTCGGGCGAGTTCGAGGGCCGCGTCCGCGCGGGGATCGGCAATTACGGCGCGTATAACGGCGAGCTCCACCTCGACCTGCCCGAATATCATACCATCAGCATCAAGGTTGACGGCGTCGTCCAGTATCAGGGCGCGACCACCAGGAACCCGCTCGCGGGGGAGACCGGCTTCAACTATTATGATCGCCGCGGCGGCCGCATCGCGGCGCGCTGGAAACCGTTCGAAGGCTTCACCAACGACTTCTCGTACGATTACGGGCTCGACAAGAACTCGCCCTTCTACAGCCAGCTGCTCAACTACAATCCAAACGGCTGCGCCCAAGGGCCGGTGAGCGCGGCGCCGAATTGCGTGCTGCCCGGCACCAATTACAGCACGCTGACCGGCACGGTGAAGCCGCTGCTGCCCGGCGTGGTGGTCGACGGCGACAGCCGGATGAAGGTGGCCGACATCGGCGTGCCGCAGCAGCCCAGCGTCGACCAGACGCATGGCTTCACCAACCTGCTGAAGTACAAGGCCTCGCCCGAGGTGGAGCTGCGCTCGATCACGGCGTGGCGCGGCGTCAACGCGACGCAGTGGGACAATTCCGGCGGCGCACACCGCGTGCCCGTGGTGAACCTCACCGCCGCCTGCACCGCGGCGGCGCCGTGCGGGTTCAGCCGCTACAGTCTCGCCGACCTGCACCAGAACCAGTTCAGCCAGGAGTTCCAGGCGGTCGGCACGATCGACCGGTTCGACTATGTCGCCGGCCTTTACTATTTCAACGAGCATGTCAGCGACGACGCCGCCACGCCGAACTCCAACGGCGCGGTCGCGGTGCTCAACGCCGCCGGGCAGGTGACCGGTGCCAATTACGTCATCCTCGATCCGTGCCGCGGCGCCGCCGGGTTCGGTTCGCAGCCGGGCTGCCGCTCGATCGACCGCGCCTCCGAGGTCTGGTCGAAGAGCTACGCCGCTTATGGTCAGATCACCTGGAACCCGACCGACGTGCTCCACCTCACGGCGGGTGGGCGCTACACGCGCGACACCAAGCGCGGCGTGCTGCATTATTCCCGCAACGTGAACTATGACGTCAACACCGCGGCGGCGACTGCGGCGGGCTATCAGCCGCTCGACCGCGAGTGGAACCGCTTCAATCCCGCCTTTACCGTCGCGGTCGACGTCACGCAGGACGTCCATGCCTATGCCAAATATGCCACCGGTTATCGCGCGGGTGGCGCCAGCTCGCGCACGGCCAATTACCAGTCGTTCGGGCCGGAGGACATCAAATCCTACGAGATCGGGCTCAAGTCCGACTTCTGGGATCATCGCGCGCGCTTCAACCTCGCCGGCTATATCATGGACCGCAAGGACAGCCAGGTCGACATCAGCTCGATCCAGCCGTTCAACGGCAGCAACTTCAACAATCTGGTGACGATCAACGCGCCCGGTACAACCAAGATCAGGGGCATTGAGGCCGACCTGACGCTCAACCCGATCGAGGGGCTGACGCTCAACGGCTCCTACGCTTATACCTATACCAAGATCCCGCCGGTGCTGATCACCTATAGCGCGGGGGGTGCGTCGAGCAGCGTCTACCAGAATTTCTATATCGTCTTTACGCCGCGCAACGCGGCGAGCGGGTCGATCGACTATCGCGTGCCGGTGGGCGAGGGCAGCACCACCTTCCGCTTCCATGTCGACGGCAATTACGCGCAGTCGACCCAGGCGTTCGATCAGTTCGCGACGCACAATGACGCGTCGCTGATCTTCAACGGCCGGCTCGCGCTCGCCGATATCGCGCTCGGCGAGGGCAAGCAGAAGCTCGAGATTGCGCTCTGGGGTCGCAACCTGTTCGACGAGCAATATGTGTTCCGCCGCGATCCGTCGAACAGCCTGCCCGCCGCGCCGACCAGCAGCGTAACCGCCGGGAACATCAGCAACGTGCTCGGCGACTACGGCAATTTCAACGCGCCGCGGACCTTCGGGCTGGAGGCTTTGCTGAACTTCTGAGGCGGTGGGTTCGCGCGCGGGCAGCGCCCGGGCGCGTAGGTGAAAAGCCCTCTCCCCCCGGGGGAGGGTTGGGTGAGGGGCAGGGATCTCACCGGGACCCGCTTCTCTGCGGGGCACCTTCGCCTCACCCAGCCTTCTTTTCGAAAGACGACGGCTTCCTCTAAGAGACGAGCTCAGGATGGTGGCAGAGGAGGCGGCGGGCATAGGCTCGCGACCGTAGCGCGCGGGCGACCTCCGCCGCATGCTCCCCCTGAGCCCACCGCTCGCGCTACGTCTCCTCCGCCCGCAGCGTCATCGTCGCGACCAGCCCGGGCGCGGCGTCGTCGAGCGTCAGCGCCCCGCCGTGAAGCCGCGCCACCGCCTCCACCAGCGGCAGCCCCAGCCCGTGCCCCGGCCGGTGTCGGCTCGCCTCGAGCCGCCCGAAGCGCCGCAGCGCCAGCGCGCGCGCCTGCGCCGGTATGCCCGGTCCGTCATCCGCGACGCGCAGCGCGACCGCGCTGCCGCGCCGCTCCAGCGTCACGGTCACGCGCGTCCCCGCGGGTGTATGGTGGAGCGCATTCTCGATCAGGTTGAGCAGCGCCTGGCTGAGCAACGACGGATCGCCGCGCACCGTCACCGGCGCGAACGGCCCACCGCCGAGCCGTTGGCTGCGCTCCGTCGCGACCGGGCCGAGCGTCTCGCACGCCTGTTCCGCGAGCGCGCCCAGATCGACCGTGCGGAACCCGGCGCGGCGCTCGCCCGCGGTCACCTCGGCGATGCGCAGGATCGCGGCAAAGAGGGCGAGCACGCCGTCGCATTCCGCGACCACGGCCTCCAGCTCCTCGCCCGAGACGGTCGGGCGGGCCGCCAGCCGGTCGAGGCGCGCGCGCAGCCGCGCCAGCGGGGTGCGCAGATCGTGCGCGACGTCGCTGCTGACGCTGCGCAGCTGCTCCACCAGCGCGGCGATGCGGTCGAGCGCGCGATTGAACGCCTCGGCCTGCGCGGCGAAGGCGCCGCCGCGGGCGGGTACGGGGACGCGACGCGACAGGTCGCCCTCGATGATCGCCGCCGCGGTGGCGCGCACCTCGCCGATGCGGCGCCGCACGATCAGTCCGAAGGTGGCGGTGCCCGCGAGCACCACCGCGAGCAGTGTGCCGAAGCCGAGCAGATAGAGCCGCACCCGCGTGGCGGCATAGCCGTCGATCGGCTCGGTCTCGGCGACGGTGATCAGCCGCAGCCCGCCGCCCGCGTCGCGCGCCTGCGCGCGCCCGGCGCTGAGCCCGGCGATGCGGTCGCCATGGCGTAGCGTGGTAAAGCCGAGCGGCAGCGCGCGGCGCAGCGTGACATTGCCGCCGAGGCGATGCCCGTCGGTGTCCTCCAGCTCGAAGCCGATGTCGCCGGTCTCGCGCTGGTGCGAGAAGGCCTCGATCCGCCGCAGGATCGCGCGTGCATCGCCGGGCGCGACCGCGCTGAGCATCGCGTCGGCGACCTGATCGATGCGGCGGTCGACCGCGGCCACCACCGCCTGACGCGACGCGGCATAGGTGAGATAGCCCGCGAGCACCGCCGCCGCGGCGAAGGCGGCGAGGAAGAACAGGGTCAGCGCGCGCAGCGACGACACGTCAGCCGCGCAGCATATAGCCGACGCCGCGCTTGGTCACGATCGGGTCGACCTCGCCCGGTGCGCACAGCTTGCGCCGCAGCGAGCGCACCTGGACGTCGACGATGTTGGTGGTCGGTTCGAAGTCATAGCCCCACACGCGCTCGATCAGCATCGCACGCGTGAGGTAACTGCCGGCGTGACGAGCCAGCTCGGCGAGCAGCCCGAACTCCAGCTTGGCGAGATCGAGCGCGCGGTCGCCGCGCCAGGCGCGATGCTGCCCCGGGCTGACGACGATGTCGCCGACGCGCAGCGTGTCCCCGTCGCCGTTCGGCTGTTGCCAGCCGCGCGCGCGCAGCAGTGCGCGCAGCCGCGCCGCGATCTCTTCGGCGGGGGTCGGCTTGACGACATAATCGTCCGCCCCTGCCTCCAGCCCGTCGATCTTCTCGACCGAGCGGCCGAGCGCGGAGAGGATCAGCACCGGCAGCGTCTGTCCGCGGTTACGCGCGTGGCGCACCACCGTGGCGCCGTCGAGCTGCGGCAGCATGCGATCGAGGATCATCGCGTCATAGCGGTCGCGCTCCAGCGCGAGCAGCGCGTCGCGACCATTGTCGGCGACGGTCACCTCATGGTCGAGCGCGGCGAGATCCTCGCGCAGCGACGCGGCATAGTCACGGTCGTCCTCGACGATCAGCAGCTTCATCGCGTCCTCGTTGCCCGGCCTATCCTTCTTAGGCGGGGAGGCGGCGAAACTCACGCGCGATCGGCCGAGCGGGTGGTGGGGAGGGCGGGCGGAGGAGGATGGCGGGGACGCTCGACTCCCGTTGCTTGCAGAGGCCGCCCCATCACCTCTCCGTCGTCCTGAACTCGTCTCAGGATCCACGTTCCCGCAAGCCCCTCCTGCTGTAGATATGCGGCTCGGTGGATCCTGAAACGAGGTCAGGATGACGCTGTGGAAGGGAAGACCACGCAGTCACACTCGCACCCGTACCCGCAACCCAACCCGCGCCGCCGCTCGATCGCCTCACACGATCGCATGGGGCACGTAGCGTGCGAGGTCGCGCGTGATCGGGCCATCGTCCTCGCGCATCGACAGCGCCACCGGCTCGTCGCCGACGATCCACGAGCCCACCACCGCGTGCTGGCCGTCGAACACCGGGAGCGGCTGATAGGCCTGGACGATATGCCCCTCCTCGCCATAGCCCCCCTCCAGCGGGCCGGCGTCCTCGCCATCGGCACCGATCAGCGCAATGTCCCAGCCCTCGCGCGAGAACAGCGGCTTGCGCACGTGGCGCGGGCCGATCGCAGCGACGCCCGCGGCATCGTCGGCGAAGGCGGCGGGAAGCAGATTGGGGTGGCCGCGGTGGCGCTCCCACAGCAACGGCAGGATGCCCTTGTTCGACAGCAGCGCCTTCCACGCCGGCTCGAGGAACATGGTCCTGGTCGTCGGCAGCTGCGCGGCATAGGGCTCGCGCAGCATGTCCTCCCACGGGTAGAGCTTGAACAGCGCGCCGATCAGCAGCGACTCGTCGTCGACAAAGGCGCCCTCGGCGTCGACCCCGATCCGGTCGATCGCGACAAATTGCGGGTCAAGCCCGGCCTGGCGCGCGACCTCCTCGAGATAGCGCACCGTCTGCCGGTCCTCGATCGAGTCCGCCACGCTGCTGAAATGCACCAGGCTGCGCGGCGTGAACAGGGTCGCGAACCGTTCCAGCAGCGCGTCATGGAGGCGGTTATATTGGTCGGCATCGGCTGGCAGCGTGCCGTCGGCGACGCGATCCTCCAGCCATTGCCATTGGAACAGCGCGGTCTCGTACAGGCTGGTCGGGGTGTCGGCGTTGTATTCGAGCAGCTTGGCCGGGCCGCACCCGTCATAGGCGAAGTCGAACCGGCCGTAGAGCGAGGGCGAGCGCGCGCGCCACGACGCCACCACCATGTCGCGCATCGCGGCCGGGATGGCGAGCCGCTGCATCAGCGTGTCGCTCGCCACCACCTCCTCGACTAAGGCGAGGCAGAGCTGGTGCAACTCGCCCGAGGGCGCCTCGATCCGCTCCTCGATCTCGTCGAGCGAGAAACGGTAGTAGGCGCGCTCGTCCCAGTAACGTTGCCCGTCGAGATGGTGGAAGGTGAAACCCATCGCGCGCGCGGTCTCCTCCCATCCGGGACGCTCGCCGCTGACGATCCGCTCCACCCGCCGCCGCCCGCTCAGTCGCGCGACGTGTCGCGGCTGCGGTCGTCGAGCCGCAGCGGCGCGCCGCCATCCTTGGGCGCCGCCAGCCGCGCGAGGATGTCATCCGCGCTGCTCGAACCCGGCAGCAGCCCGGCGGCCTGGAGCTTGGCGTCGAGGTCGGCGCCCGTGCGCATGTCCTCCAGCTCGGCCGAAGCGCGGAACTTCTCCTCGCGCACCGCCTGGCGCTCCTTGAGCCGCTTGAGGCTGTCCGCCGCCGAGCCGAGCTGCGACGAGGCGCCGCTGGTGTTGGCCGCGATCGCCGCCTGCGCCTGCTGCACGCTCTCGTTGGCGCGCACCACGTCGACCTCGCGGCGCAGCGACTCGATCTTGCCGTCGCCCGACTTGATGATGCCGCGCATGCGGTCCTCGGCGGTGCGCATCTCCTCCACCTGCGGGCGCTTGCCGCCGAGCTCCTGCTCGATGGTGGCGAGCCGTTGCGCCACCTCGCGCGCCAGGTCCATGTCGCCGCGCGCCATCGCCGCGCGCGCCGACGCCTCATATTTCTCCTGCTGTGCGGCGAGCGCCTCGATGTCCTTCTCGATCAGGCGGCGCTTGGCCGTCAGCGTGGCGAGGTCGTCGCGCGCCTTGGCCTGTGCCGCGCCGGCGTCGCGGATCTGCTGGTCGAGGATCGTCAGCGCGCGCGCGTCGACCACCGACTGCCCGGCCTCGTGCGCGCTGCCGCGCACCAGGGTGACGAACTGCTTCCACATCGACATGACGTAACGGTCCTTGATGGAATGAGGGTCAGGCGGCCGCGAAGGCGTCGCGCAGATCGGCCGCGGCGTCGAGCGCGTTCTGCGCCAGCACGCGCAACTCGGTGAGGATCTCGCGCTCGCTCGATTCGATCGAGAGTTCGCCGATCAGCTCGTAATATTCGCGCCCGTCCAGCTCGGTGATCGCGAAATTGGACAAAGGCACCAGCTTCTGTGCCTTGAGCAGGAAGCGGTTGAACTTCTCCGCCTCGGGTTGTTCGTCGACCGGCCACAGCAATGTGGACACAACGATCTGCTCGCCCGCGCAGCTGACGAACACCGCAAGATCGCCGTGATCGTGCATCGTCACCCGCAGCACCGGCTCGGCCGATTCGATCCGTTCGACGCTCAGCTCCTCGCGATGCGCCCCGAGCGCGTCCGCCAGCCGACCGATCGTCCATACCCGCGCCGTGTCGCTCACCGATTGCTGCTCCTGCCGTTCACGCCTGTTGACACCCCCCGCATTAGCTCGCACCCGTGGGCAAGGAAAGGCGCGACGGGTGACGGCATGATCTTCGGCAGCCTGTTCGGCGGCGCGCGCGACGACGCAGCGCGACCCAGCGTGGCGGTGGTGCGCGACATTACGATCGGCCGAATGGTGCGGCTCGATCCGCTGGCGTGGCGGCGGTTGAGCGGCGGCGTGTTCACGCTCGACCGCGACACGCTCGAGATCACCGCGCAGGGGCTGATCAAGCTCGACGAGGGCGGCTACGTCCACCGCTTCTACACCGATGACGAGCTGATGCTCCAGGCGGTGAGCCAGCAGTCCGACGGCAGCGATGCCGACGATTTCACGCTCTTCCGCCCGTGGTCGTCGACCTATGCCAGCGGCGGCTGGGACGATGCCGCCTTCCGCGAGCGGATGACCAGGCCCGAGTGGGTCGAGGGCGGGCTGCCGCCGTTCCGCCGCTATTGGTACGAGGGCGACGATCGCGTCCAGCCGCCGGTGCAACTGTGGGAGGCGCTCTATTACGAGCGCGACGGCGCGCCGGTGAAGCACATCCGCCAGCAATGCATGCTCTACGCGCGCGACCTCGCGCCCGAGGGGCAGGAGCTGCTGCTCGCGGTGGCGACCAGCCCCGAAGGTGGCGATACCACGCACGACCTGATGGTGGGGCTGCCGCTGTCGCCGGCGGAGTTCAGCGCGTGAGCGGGAGCATGGACGTCGCGTCGTCAGTCCTCCCCGTGCTGCACGGGTCTTTCCGCGAACTCGAGAGAACGCCTCTCTTCTTCCGTCATCCCGGACTTGTTCCGGGATCCACTGCTCCGCGTGAGCAACGCTTCACGAGGGCGCGGCACGGTGGATCCCGGACCAAGTCCGGGATGACGGCGTGCTTCTGGCGAGGCAAAGAAGCGGCCAACAGGTGGACGACGCTCCGTCGCGCTGACCTCGCCTGACCATCCGCCCCGCCACTTCCTGGGAGACGCCATCGTGACGCTCGACCTTCCCGCCTATCTCGCCGGCGTGGGCCATTTCCTAATCGCCTTCGGGCTGGCCTGCGTGCTGCTCGCCGTGTTCAAGGCAATTTATCAGAAGTCCACGCCCTATGACGAGCGCGCCCTGGTGGCCGGGGGCAATGTCGCCGCCGCGCTCGCCTTCGGCGGCGCGATCATCGGCTTTGCGCTGCCGCTCGCCTCGGCGCTGAGCGAGACCACCGACCCGGTCGAGTTCGTCGCCTGGGCGGTGCTCGCGGGCGCGATCCAGGTGATCGCCAGCCTGGTGGTGCGCCGGTTCGTGGTGCGCGACATGGTCCGCCGGCTCGAAGAGGGCAATGTCGCCAGCGGCGTCTATGCCGCGGCGACGTCGATCTCGGTCGGGCTGCTCAACGCCGCCAGCATGACCTATTGAGGTCGCCATGACCGACTCGACCGCCCCGCGCCGCCGCATGCGCTCCGCCGCCGCGGGTCTCTCCGCCGCGAGCGCGCTGGCGATGCTCTCCGCCTGCGACCCGCAGCCGAGCGACGAGCAGCTCTCGCGCGAGCGTTACGGCGCGCCCACCGAGGTCGCTGCGTTCAACAATGTCGACGAGTGCAAGGCGAGCGGCGCCTTCGCCCAGGTGACCTGCGAGGAGGCCGCCCGCAACGCCGCCGCGGAGGACAGCAAGACCGCGCCGCGCTTCGCCGATCGCGACGTGTGCGAGGAGCAGTTCGGCGCCGGCCAATGCCTCGTCCGCAACGAGGGCGGGCAGAGCTTCTTCGTCCCGCTGCTGACCGGCTTCATGATCGGCCGGCTGCTCAACGGCCCCGGCTACCATTATTCGGGCCTGTACCGCAGCGGACGCGACCAGCGCTCTTACACGCCCGGCGGCGCCTGGCTGTACGGCGGCGGCTATGGCGGGCGGGGCTATGGCTATCAGGTCGGCTCGCGCGCGATCACCGCGCCGGTGACGACGCAGCGGATCCAGACGCGCAGCTCGGTGGTGTCGCGCGGCGGCTTCGGCGGGCGCGTCTCGGCGCGGTCGAGCGGCGGCTGGGGCGGGGGGCGTTCGTTCGGGGGGTAAGCGTGGTCGCCCGCCTGCTGAGCGGCGACGGCTGCCTCGGCTTCTGCCCTTCGTCACCCGGACGTGTTCCGGGATCCACCCGTCCTCCCGAACAGCGGCGTCGGCGTACCCGGAAGGCTGGATCCCGGAACAAGTCCGGGATGACGGGTAGGTGAAGGTTCGCGAGATCCACGACGGCGACCGGCGGCAAAAGGGTGGGCCCCCTTCATCGCGGCGCGCGCACCGCTTATGCCCGGGGCATGACCACCGTCACCGACATCGCCTCGCGAACCTACAACCACAGCTTCCGGCTCGACCCGATCGTCCGCAGCCTGCTCGACACCGACTTCTACAAGCTGCTGATGCTGCAGATGATCCGTCGCCTCCATCCGGAGACGCGCGCGACCTTCGCGCTGATCAACCGCACCAAGACGGTGCGCCTCGCCGAGGTGATCGACGAGGCCGAGCTGCGCGCCCAGCTCGATCACGCGCGCACCGTGCGCTTCGCCAAGAAGGAGCTGATCTGGCTGGCCGGCAACAGCTTCTACGGCGAGGCGCGGATGTTCGCGCCCGACTTCCTCGCCTGGCTCGCCGACTTCCGCCTGCCCGAGTACGAGCTGCGCCGCGTCGACGGCCAATATGAGCTGACCTTTGCCGGGCTTTGGTGCGAGACGACGATGTGGGAGATTCCCGCGCTCGCGATCATCAACGAGCTGCGCTCACGCGCCGCGACGCGCGACCATGACCGGTTTGCGCTGGACGTGCTCTATGCGCGCGGCAAGGCGAAATTATGGGAGAAGGTGGAGCGGCTGCGCCAGCTGCCCGATCTCGTCATTTCCGATTTCGGCACGCGCCGCCGCCACGGCTTCCTGTGGCAGCGCTGGTGCGTCGAGGCGCTCAAGGAGGGCTTGGGCGATGGCTTCATCGGCACCTCCAACGTGCTGCTGGCGATGGACGCCGACCTCGAGGCGATCGGCACCAACGCGCACGAGCTGCCGATGGTGGAGGCGGCGCTGTCGCGCGATGACGCGGCGCTGGCCGGCGCGCCCTATCGCGTGCTCGAACAATGGCGCCAGCATTATGGCGGCAACCTGCTGATTGCGCTGCCCGACGCCTATGGCACCGCGGCGTTCCTGCGCGCCGCGCCCGACTGGGTGGCGGACTGGACCGGCTTCCGCCCGGACAGCGCGCCGCCGATCGAGGCAGGCGAGCAGATCATCCGCTGGTGGCAGCAGCACGGCCGCGACCCGCGCACCAAGCTGCTCATCTTCTCGGACGGAATGGACGTGGATTCGATCGAGCGCGTGTACCGCCACTTCCACGGCCGGGTGCGCCTGAGCTTCGGCTGGGGCACCAACCTCACCAACGACTTCCGCGGCTGCGACCCAGCCGGCGCGGGCGGGCTCGAGCCGATCTCGCTGGTGTGCAAGGTGACCGAGGCCGACGGTCACCCCGCCGTGAAGCTGAGCGACAATCCCGCTAAGGCGACCGGCGCGCCCGCGGAGATCGAGCGCTACCTGCGCGTGTTCGGCGCGGACGGGCGGATCGCGCAGCCGGTGCAGGTGTGAGCGGGACGGGAACCCGGCGCGCGCGCTCGCGTCCTATCCTCCTGGCGAACAAGGGCGACGCATGACCAAGCTGTTTCACGTGAGCGACGTCCATTTCGGCGCAGAGGATCCCGCCGCGATCGCCTGGTTCAGCGAGCGCGTCGCCGCGGAGGCGCCCGACGCGGTGATCATGACCGGCGACCTGACGATGCGTGCCACGCCCAGGGAGTTTGAGGCGGGCGGCGCGTGGCTGCGCAGCCTCGGCGTGCCGGTGACGCTCGAGGTCGGCAACCACGACATCCCTTATTACTGGGACCCGCTGCGCCGCCTTGTCGCGCCTTACTCGCGCTACGCCGCGGTGGAACGCATGATCGAAAAGCCGCTCGACGTCGCGGGGATCACGGTGGTGCCGCTCAAGACCACTGCGCGCGCGCAATGGCGCTGGAACTGGTCCAAGGGACGGGTCAGCAGCGGATCGCTGCGGCGCGCGCTGGCGCTGATCGCGGCGGCGCCCAAGGATCACCTCATCTTCGTTGCCGGCCACCATCCGCTGATCGAGGGCGGCACCAAGGGGACGGCGCGGACGCGTCGCGGCGATGTCGCGCTGGCCGCGCTGGCGGACGCGGGCGCGCATGCGGTGCTGTCGGGGCACGTCCACGATCCCTTTGACGTGCCCTATGAGCGCAACGGCTGGACGCTGCGGCTGATCGGCGCGGGAACGCTGTCGAAGCGCACCCGCGCGACGCCGCCCGCGTTCAACGAGATCCGGGTCGCGGACGGTCGCTTCGAGACGATCGTCCGGACGCTCTCGCCGGAGCCCCAGCAGCCGATCAGCACGACGATGGAGGCGGGTCTGGGGTGAGCGTAGCGTGTTACGCTATGAGCGATATCACCTTTCATCGTCATCCCGGCCTTGTTCCGGAATGACGGACGAGAGATCGCGCGATCGAAGCCAAGGCAAGATTCCGTCGCTCTGCTCCAAGCCTCGTGCTCACCGATTACGGCCAACACGTCTTCCCGCCGCAACCTATTGTTCACCCTGATTCGCTAGGCGCGTCGCCGGGTTACCGGGAGCTTCAGCGAGCGTGTCCATCTTCTACGACGCCAGCGGCCGACGCGGGCGCCGCGTCCGCGCGGGATTGACGATCGCGGCGCTGGTGCCGCTCGCCGCACTCGCGCTGCTCGTCGCACTGCTGCTCCAGCCGCTCGATCGCGTCGCCCCGCGCTTCGCCGCGACAGGGACGACGCCGCGCGCGCTCGCGCCCGCCACCGTCGCCACCGCACCCGGCGCCTGGCTGCCCGCCGCCACGGCGCGCGCGCCGCGTCGCGACACGATGGGCTTCTATATGCCGTGGGACGCGCCGTCGCGCGCGTCGCTCGCCGCCCATCTGGGCGCGCTCGACTGGCTCGTGCCCGGCGTCGCCACCGTCACCGGCGCCGACCACCGTGTCACGATTGAGCCCGACGCGACGCTCGCGCCGCTGCTCGCGCGCGCGCCGCGCCGGCCCAAGCTGCTGCCGATGGTGCAGAACGCACGCGCCGACGGACAATGGGACGGGGCCGCCACCGCCGTCTTGCTCGCCGACCCGCGCGCGCGCGGCGCCTTCGCGGCGCGGCTCGAGACGCTCGTCGCGGCGCAGCGCGGCGCCGGCGTGATGCTCGACCTCGAGAGCCTGCCCGCGACCGCGCACCGCGACTATCGCGCCTTCCTCGGCGAGTTGCGCGCGCGGTTCGCGGCGCGCGGCTGGGTGGTGATGCTCGCCGCGCCGGTAGCGGATCCCGACTGGGATCTCGCGGCTTACGCGCGCGTCGCCGACCGGGTCGTGCTGATGGCCTATGACGAGCATTGGATGGGGGGCGAGGCCGGGCCGATCGCGTCGCAGCCGTGGTTCGCGCGCGTCGTCGCGCAGGCGGTGGCGAGCGCGGGGACGGACAAGGCGATCGTCGCGATCGGCAGCTACGCCTATGACTGGGCCGGGCGCAGCACCGAGCCGCGCGCGGTTGCGGACGCCTGGGCGATCGCGCGCCGCGCCGGCACCGCGCCGGTGTTCGATCCCGCCAGCGGCAACAGCCACTTCTCGTACCAGCTCGGCACGCAGCGCCACGACGTCTGGCTGCTCGACGCCGCCAGCGCGGCCAACCAGCTTGCCGCGGTGACGCGCACCGGCGCGGCCGGCGTGGCGCTGTGGCGGCTCGGCAGCGAGGATCCGGGCGTCTGGCCGCTGCTTGCCGGTCAGGCGCTGCCCGCGCGCGACACGCTGCCCGCGGAAGATCGCGTCGCGGTGGAGGGGCAGGGCGAGATCCTGCGGCTCGCCGCAACCGCCGCGCCGGGCGAGCGCGGTTTCGTGACGCGCGGCGGGCTGGTGCGCGACGAGCGCTGGCACCAGCTGCCCGGCCCCGACGTGGTGGAGCGCACCGGCGCGCGCCGCCGTCTCGTCGCGCTCACCTTCGACGACGGTCCCGATCCGCGCTGGACGCCGCGGCTGCTCGACGTGCTGCACCGCGAGCGCGCGCCCGCCACCTTCTTCGTTACCGGCGCCAACGCGCTGGGGCAGGGGCCGCTGCTGCGCCGCATCCTCGCCGAGGGCAGCGAGCTGGGCAACCACTCCACCACCCACGCCGATCTCGGGCGCCGCTCGGAAGCCGATATCGCGCTCGAGCTGCGCGCCACCGAGCGGCTGGTCGAAGCCTATACCGGGCGCGCGATGACCTTGTTCCGCCCGCCCTTCCTGGGCGACGCCGATCCGGATCGCCGCGACGAGCTGCATGCCAGCCGCGTCGCCGCCAGGCTCGGCTATGTCACGGTCGGCCTCAACGTCGACCCGCTCGACTGGGAGCATCCCGACGCCGCGACGATCGCGCGTCGCGTGATCGCGGGGGTGGCGGCGGGCACCGCGGCGAAGCCGGCGCAGATTGTGCTGCTGCACGACTCGGGCGGCGACCGGACGCAGACACTCGCCGCCTTGCCCGCGATCATCCGCGGCCTGCGCGCTCGCGGCTATGAGCTGGTGCCGGTGTCGGCGCTGGCCGGACTGTCGCGCGACGCGGTGATGCCGCGGCTCGCGCCGGGGACGCGCACGCAGGCGGCCGGCGCGCGGACGCTGTTCGACGGCGCCGCCTGGCTGCGCGACTCGCTCGGCTGGCTGTTCGCGCTGGCAATCGCGCTCGGCATGGCGCGCTCGCTCTCGCTCACCGCGCTGGCGCTGTGGCACCGCCGCGACGCGGTGCCGGCGGTGGCGCCGCATCGCGTTCCCGGTTTCGTCTCGGTGCTGATCCCGGCGTTCAACGAGGCGCGCGTGATCGAGGCCTCGGTTCGCCGCATTCTCGCCAGCGACGGGGTACGCGTCGAGGTGATCGTGATCGACGACGGCTCGACCGACGGCACCTCCGAGGTGGTGCGCAACGCCTTCGCGATCGACCCGCGCGTGCGGCTGCTGACGCTGACCAACGGCGGCAAGGCACGCGCGCTCAACACCGCGCTGACCCAGGCCAAGGGCGACGTGGTGATCGCGCTTGACGCGGACACGCAGTTCGAGCCGGACACGATCGCCAGGCTGACGCGCTGGTTCGGCGATCCGACCATCGGCGCGGTCGCGGGCTGCGCCAAGGTGGGCAATCGCGTCAACCTGATCACGCGCTGGCAGGCGCTGGAATATGTCACCGCGCAGCAGCTCGAGCGGCGCGCGCTTTCGGCGCTGGGCGCGGTGACGGTGGTGCCGGGCGCAGTGGGCGCGTGGCGCCGCATCGCGCTCGACGAGGTCGGCGGCTATCCCGAGGACACGCTCGCGGAGGATCAGGACCTCACCATCGCGGTGCAGCGTGCGGGCTGGCGCGTCGCCTGCGACAATGAGGCGGTGGCATGGACCGAGGCGCCCGAGACGGTGCGCGCTCTGTTCAAACAGCGCTTCCGCTGGGCGTTCGGCACACTGCAATGCCTGTGGAAGCACCGTGCGCTGATCGCGCGCGGGCGATCGCGCGGGCTGGCCTGGGTCGGCCTGCCGCAGGCGATCCTGTTCCAGTTCGGCTTTACCCTGGTGGCGCCGCTGATCGACCTCGGGCTGGTCGCGGGGGTCGGCGGTACTGCATGGCGCGTCCATGATCGCGGCTGGGACGCGGCAGGAAGTGACGCGATGACGGTCGTGGCCTTCTGGCTGGCGTTCACCGCGGTGGATCTCGCCTGCGGCTGGATCGCCTTCCGGCTCGACCGGCGCGAGGCGCGCTTCCCCGCGCTGCGGCTGCTGCTCCAGCGCTTCGGCTATCGCCAGATTCTCTACGCGGTGGTGCTGCGCGCCGTCTATGCCGCGCTGACCGGACCCAAGGTCGGCTGGGGCAAGCTCGAGCGCACCGGCAGCGTGGCGACGGACGACGCGGAGACGAGCGCGGCGGTGTCGCCGGCGGAGGCGCTGGCGCAGGCGGCGTGAGGGAGGCACGGCGTGGAAGGAGGCCGACCCACGCCAACCTCCCTTTGCAGGGAAAGGGGGAGGACCGAGCTGGCTTCCTTGCCGGCGAGGGCAGGCTCCCCATTCAGAATGTGGCTGTTTGTCCGCGCTGGCGTCATCCCGGCGCTGAGCCGGGATCCATGGCGCCGCAAGAAGAGCGAGTGGGGAGTGCGCGGCACGATCGATCCCGGGTCGGGCCCGGGATGACGGAACAGGTTTCGCGCGCGGTGGCAGTAGGAGTGGCGCTGATGCGATAGCTCTTCCCGGTATGGGGAGGATCGAGCGGACCGCCGATCCGGCGCTGGGGAGTGGGGTTCGCCGCGCCCGCCCCGCTATCGCCAGGCCGCGACGAACTCAGAAGCGCATCCCGAGCTCCAGCCCGAGCGTGCGCCGCTGGTTGAAGAAGCCCTCGACGCCGAGCAGCGGGCGGTATTGCTTGAAGAATAGATGCTGCTCGTCGAGCAGGTTGCGGCTCCACAGCGCCAGCTCGACGGTCGCGCCCGACGGCGCCACCACCACATCGGCCAGCGCCACCCGCGCGTTGATCACCGCCGCGGCGTCGCCGCGCGGCTGGCGCCGGCCCGCCTCCGGATCGTTGTAGCTGACGTAGAAGCCCGAGTCGGCGTTGGCGTCGAGGTGGATGCGCAGCGTGGCGCCGGGCAGCGAGGAAGCATAATCGAGCGCACCGCTGATCGCATCGCGCGGCGTATAGACGGGATAGATGCGGATCGGCGTCGTGATCACCTGCCCGTCGGTCTGCGGGAAGGGGTTGGCGGTGGCGGGCACGCGCAGGTCGCTGCGTGCGTAGCTGGCGGTGAGCGTCAATCCCGGGAGCGGCACCAGCGCAACGTCCGCCTCGGCGCCGCGCAGGCGCCCGCTCCCGGGCGCATTGGCGGTCTCCGTGGTGGTGCGGGTGGTCGCGAGTACCTCGCCCTTCGCGTTTCGCTGTAGATAGTTGGCCGTGAAATCGACCTGCATTGCGGCATAGCTGCCGGTGTAGACCGCGAGATTCACGCGGGCGCGGTGATCGAGCCATTCGCTCTTCGTGCCCAGCTCCCATACCGACACGCTCTCGGGCGCGAACGGCGCATAAGTGAGCGAGCGCGAGTTGGCGCCGCCCGCGCGATAGCCGGTGCTCCATTTGGCATAGGCATGGACGTCCGCGCTGGCGTCCGCGGCGATCGTCACCATCGGATCGACGCGCGACCAATGTGCGTCGAGCGCGCGCGGCGCGACCACACCGTTGACGCTCGGGGTCTTGCCGTTAACGATGAAGAGGCTGCCGCTTTTGTCATCGCGCGACCAGCGTAGCCCGCCGGTGAGATGCAGCGCGTCGTCCAGCAGCGCCGGCGTCCAGGTTGCGTGGCCGAACGCGCCGAGACTTTCGGTCGTGATCCGGCTGGCGCGGCCGATCCTCTGGTCGGCGATGCTGAGCGGAATGATTCGCGCGGCGGTGCCGCTGGCGTTCCATGCCATCGTGTTGAAGGCCTGCGCCTGGTCCTGCGCCTGCTCGCGATAATACAGCGCGCCGACGAGATAATCGAGCCGCGGGTGCGTGCCGATCAGCTGCACCTCCTGGCTGAGCTGGTGCTGGCGGAGGTCGGCGAGGCTGTAGCGCGCGAACGCACCATTGGGTTTGAACAGCGACTCATTGGCGGAGCCGTTGTCATATTGCGACTGGGTCAGCCCACGGAGCGCGGTGATCGCCTTCAACTCGAGCCCTTGCACGGCGTGCCAGTCGAGCGTCAGGCGATGGCCATGGGTGCGCCCCACGCTGTCCTGCTGCGGCACGCCGACGCTCGCTGTCCGGACCCGGCGTGGCTGGAGCGGCAGCGCCGGCGCGCGCGCGCCCTCCGCCGCGGCGATGCTCTGCAGGTACAGCGGCGATGACGCGTCGTAAGCAGTATCGAACGCATATTCGGCGCTTACGCCGTCCGCCGGCCGCCACCGCGCCACCGCATGCGCGCCGCGGCGATCATAGCCGTCGAACCCCGCCTGCCCGGCAAGCGGGTTGCGCACCAGCCCGTCGCGGGCGGCGAGGACGCCGTCTAGCTTTAGCGCGACGTTGGCGATCGCGGGCAGGTCGAGATGCACCTCGCCGCCATAGCCGCCGGCAGTGCCGACACCCGCGACGCTGCGCAGCGCGAGCTTGCCGCTGGGTGCGCGCGTCACGATGTTCACCGCGCCGCCCTCGGTGTTGCGGCCGAACAGGGTGCCCTGCGGCCCCTTGAGCACCTCGAGGCTGGCGACGTCGTACAGCGCCGCGCCGAGCCCCTGCGCGCGACCCAGATAGACCCCGTCGACATAGACGCCGACGCCCTGGTCGCGCGCGGGCTGGTTGCTGTCTGCCAGCACGCCGACGCCGCGGATGTTCACGATCAGCGCCGAGTTGCGCGAGTAGAAGGGCGTCACCCGCAGCGACGGGATCGCGCCGTCGCGCAGGTCACCGAGCGACTGGACATGCCGGTCGCGCAGCGCGGCGTCGTCGAGCACGGAGAGCGCCACCGGCGTGGTTTGCTGGTTGGTGCTGCGCCGCTCCGCCGTGACGACCACCTCGGTGAGCGCGGGCGCGGCGGTGTCGTCCGCGCTCATGCTCTGCGCGTGCGCCGTGACGGGCGCGAGGCACAGCAACGTGCCGGCGAGCGGGGGAAGGAAGTGATGGCGCTGAACGATCGGCATGGCTCGCATCTCCATAAGGCGAGCGTCGCGCTAGTTTTGATCGGGGACAGCGATGTTACTGCGTCAGTACTATCGCCATGGTGAGTTACGAGAGCGTTCCGGCGGCGCGTCACTATGTTCTGGTGGCGGCACGATGGGACATTTGCTGCTGAATATCCGCCGGATACATTGCGTCAGCGCCGCAGGACGCGGTCGCCGGCAGCGCAACAAGGTCGCTGTGTCAGGACATTGCGCGCCACGGCGTCATCGAGCCGCACGCGTCCGTCGCGCCCTGCGCCGGCTTGCCGCCGCGCCGCGCCGCCGTCGGCCCGCGCGGATCCTCGCCATAGCGGTTACGCCCGAGCGTGCCGGGGAGCAGCAGCAGCGGCGCGCCGCCCAGCAGCAGCACCCACCATCCCGAGCGCCCCGTGTCGTGCAGCCGGCGGACGTGCACCGCCACCAGCGGCGGCGCACTGAACAGCAGCACGAAGCCGACAAGCGCGAGCATCACGCCCCCGCTCGCCGCGCCCGGGCGATGGCCGATCGTGGCGAGCCACGGTGCCGCCGCGCCGGGGATCAGGATCGCCAGCGCCAGCGTGGCAAGGAAGGTCACATCGAAAGCGGCGACTTCGCGCCGGCTCGCGCGCCCGGACAGATCGCCGTAGAGCCGCCAGGGCCGGGTGAGATAGTCCATTCTCCCCTCCGTCGTGGACGCGCTTGCGTCACGACGGACTCATAGCTGCTGCGTCCGGCGCTTGACGGCGAGGAGGCGGATTGATGGCCCGTTCTGGCGAGTGCTCGTCCGGCGCGCGCCGCTCAGTCGCGACGGACGCCGACGTCGCGGAAGGCGCGCGGTTCGACCGGCGGGATGGCCGAGTCGTTCAGCGCGCACTGCCACAGCCCGACGTCGATCCAGCGGCCCTTCTTGTAGCCGACCTCGCGATACACGCCCGAGCGGCGGAAACCGACCGCCTCGTGGAGCGTGATCGACGCGTCGTTGGGCAGCGCGATCACGCCGATCGCCTGGGTGAAGCCTTGCGCGCGCAGCGTGTCGACCAGCGCCTCGTACAACAGCCGGCCGACCCCCTGGCGCAGCGTCGCGTCGGCGACATAGATCGAGGTCTCGACGACGTAGCGATAGGCCGGGCGATCGCGGAAGCGGGTGGCATAAGCGTAAGCGAGCACGCCCTGTTCCTCGTCGCCCTCGCCGCGCGCCACCGCCACCAGCCAGGGATAGTAACCCTCGGACTCGGTGAGCCGCTCGCGCATCGCCGCCGCATCGGGCGCCTCGCTCTCGAACGACACCGTGCCCTGGAGCACATAGGGCGCGTAGATCGCCGCGATCGCCGCAGCATCCGCCGCGGTGGCGGCGCGGATCGCGATCGGGCCGGGGGGCATCAGAGCCCCACCTTGGCGAGCACGAGCTGGAACAAGGTGCGGTCCGCCGCGCTCGCCCGCACCGGACCGAGCCCGGCGCACTCGAGGCATTGCGCGCGCACGGTCGCGCCGGTGAGCATCCGCTTGGCGTCTCCGAGCGCGACCGCGAACGCCTGCTGGCGCTGCCATGCGAGCTGGCCCACTGCATCCGCCGGCGCGCCGGCGTCGTCGTCGTCCTCCTGGCTGGCGAGCTGCTGCGCGATCTGCGCGGCGAAGCCCGGCTTCTTGTCGAGATAGACCACCGGCGGCTTGTCCTGGTCGAGCTTGGCGCGGCGCGCCGCCTCGCGCACCGCGGCGTCGAGCCCGCCGAAGCGGTCGACCAGCTTGAGCTGGTGCGCGATGCCGCCGACCCAGACGCGGCCCTGGCCGATCTCGTTGACGCGCTCCACCGGCAGCTTGCGCGATTGCGCCACCCGCGTGAGAAACTCGCGATAGCCGTGCTCGATGCCCGACTGCACCACCGCATCCAGCTGCGGCGTGGTGCCTGCGAGCAGGTCGGGCTGGCCCGACAGCGGCGTGGTCTTCACCCCGTCGGCGGAAAGCCCGATCTTGGCCAGCGTGTTCTCGAAGGTGGGAATGATGCCGAAGATGCCGATCGAGCCGGTGATCGTGCCCGGCTCGGCGAAGATCACGTCACCCGGGGTCGATACCCAATAGCCGCCCGAGGCGGCGAGCCCGCCCATCGACACCACCACCGGCAGCCCGCGACGCTTCGCCTCCAGCACCGCCAGGCGGATCTTCTCGGACGCCAGCACCGATCCGCCCGGTGAGTCGACGCGCAGCACCAGCGCCTTAAGCTTGTTGTCGATCATGCCCTGGTAGAGCAGCTTGGCGACGGTATCGCCGCCCGCCGTGCCCGGCTGCGCCTCGCCGTCGACGATCTCGCCCGCAACGGTCAGCACGCCGATCTGTCCGCTCTTGGGCAGCGGCGCGGCGTCGACATAGGCCTGGTATCCGATCGTGCGGAACCAGCCCGCAGGCTTGTCGTCGTCGCCGCCGGCGAGCTGCGCGACGCGGCGGCCAAAGGCGACGCGGTCGCCGAGCGTGTCGACCAGCCCGGTGGCGACATCGGCCTTGGCCACGTCGCCCTGTGCCTGCTGGACGAGCTGCGCCGGCTGCGCCAGCCAGGGGGCGACCTGCGCCTTGGGACGCGCCTGCGCGATCGCCTCGCGCCACTGCTGGAACAGCGTGCCGTACAATTCCTGCGCCGCGGCGCGCGCCTCAGGGCTCTGGTCGGTACGGATATACGGCTCAACCGCGGACTTGAACTTGCCGACGCGATAGACGTGCGCATTCACCCCGAGCTTGTCGAGCAGCCCCTTGTAGTAAAGCTGGCTGCCGCCCGGGCCGGCGAACACCGTGGCGCCCATCGGGTTCATCCAGATCTCGCTCGCGGCGGAGGCGAGGCGATAACCCGCGTCGGTATAAGCGGTGGCGTAGGCGAGCACCGGCTTGCCCGCCTTGCGCGCGCGCAGCAGCGCGTCCTGCACCTCGCCGAGCGCGGCGGGATAGCCGCCGCCGAACTTGTCGAGATCGAGCACGATCGCCTTCACGCGCGTGTCGCTGCTTGCCGCGTCGATCGCGCGCAGCACGTCGCGCAGGCGATATTGCTTGCCGATCTGCTGCCCGCTGAGCAGCGCGGTGGGCTGGATCTCCTCAGGCTGCTCCACGATCGGGCCGTCTAGCGCGAGCAGCAGCGCACCGTCCTTGATCGCGCCGGGCCGCGAGCGCGCGTTGAGCGCGGTGAACAGCAGGGCGAAGAACAGCAGCATCGCCGCGAGCACCAGCGCGTCCTTGATGCCCACCAGCAGCTTCCAGGCACCGCGCACCAGCTTCATCGTCTCACACACCTTATCGGGAGAATCTCGCGGGCGCAGCGTAGCCCGGCGTGTATCAAGTGAGCAATACGGTTTGAGGGTAAGCGGGCCGGCGTCGTCCCGTCGCTCCCGGGCGCGTCATCCCCGCGACCGCGCCGGCGAAGCACGGACGGCGGTGCGGCGTACCGCAAAATTCCCGAGCCCTGCGCACCGCGTCATGCCGCGCCGATTCTAAATTACAAGCGCAGCACGGCCTTTCGGCAACGGCGCGACCTGGTCCGCCCCGCGCCATGACCATCCGTGCGCAAGCGAAGAAGATCATGCGGGGGCGCAGCGGGCACATGTCGATGTTGTTGATCAATCCTGCGGTTCGCACGCTGCGGCAGGGTATCTCGGCCGCCGCGCTGCTGACCGCGCTCGCCACGCCGGCGGTGGCGCAACGCGCCGTGTCGGCGGAGGAGGCGGCCGTGGCGCAACAGCACGAGGTGCCGCCCGTCGCGGCGCCGCCGCAGGTCGCTGACCGGCAGGTCGACGCCACGCCCGACAAGCGCGATGACATCGTCGTCACCGGCACCTTGTTCCGCAATTCCAACGTCACGTTGATCTCGCCGGCAACCGTGCTGAGCGCGGAAACGCTCCAGCGCGCCAACATCACCACCGCGCAGGATGCGATCCGCTCGGTGTCGGCCGACAGCGCCGGCTCGATCTCGACAGGCTTCAAGAACGGTTTTTCGGCCGGGGGCGCCGCGGTGTCGCTGCGCGGCCTCGGCGTGTCGTCCACGGTGGTGCTGATCGACGGCCTGCGCTCGGCCAACTTCCCGCTCAACGATGACGGGCACAACGCCTATGTCGATCTGAACTCGATCCCGCTGAGCACGGTCGAGCGTATCGAGGTGCTGAAGGACGGCGCCTCGTCGACCTATGGCGCGGACGCGATCGGCGGCGTCGTCAACCTGATCAGCAGGAAAAACGTCCAGGGCGTCGACGGATCCGTGGAGGGCGGCACCACCGAACATGGCGACGGCTCGCACTATCGCGCGACGCTGACCGCGGGTGTCGGGGACTATCAGGAGCAGGGTTGGAACTTTTACGTCAACGGCGAATATACGTTCGACGGGTACATCACCAATCATTCGCGCGGTTACCCGTTCAACACGCTCGATCTGCGGTCGAGCGGCCTGCGCGACCGCAACCGCAACGACGATTCGCTGACCGCGCCCAATCCGCAGGCGATTGTCACCCAGGTGACGCAGAGCGACCTCAACAATCCGCTTGCGGGCAAGGACGGGGCACCGCTCACCACTAGGTATCAGCTGCTTGATCCATCCGCTTGCTCGCGCGGCACCTTCACGTCGACCGAGACGCAAGCGCAGGGCGTCGGCTGCGCGCATGACCTCGTCGACGAATATTCGATCATCCAGCCGCGCCAGCAGCGTTACTCGACGACCGGGCGGCTGACCGTCCGTCTCGGCGATGATCTGGAAGCCTTTGCGAGCGGCAGCTACTCGCATTCGGACGTCGGCATCACCGGTGTGCCGGCCGGCATCCGGCAGACCCAGCCGTTTGGCGGCTCCCCTGCGATGGCGTCCAACAACCCGGGCATCGTGCTGCCGGTCTACGTCTGCTCGGCGGGGGTGAACTGCAGCGAGGCGTTGGACAAGACGCTCAACCCGAACAACCCCTATGCCGCGGCCAACGCCAGCACTCCAGGCCAGGGCGCCGCACGCATCTATTATCTGTTCGGCGACCTTGCTTCCGCGAGCGAACGCTATGTCGACGTGTTCCGCACCACCGCCGGCATCTCGGGCACGTTCGGCGACGGCTTCAAGTTCCGCCTCAACGGCGTCTATGCGCGCGACGATTTCAGCGTCACCCAACACGGCGCCATCAAGATCGACGGTCTGCTGCGCGCGATCAACACCGGCGCCTATAATTTCGTGCACCCGGAGCAGAATAGCGCAGCGGTGCGCGCCCAGGTCTCGCCCGATCGCACCACGCCCTCTTATTCGACGGTGGCGACGATCGGGGGATCACTCATCAAGGCGGCGGCGACACTGAGCGGCGGCGACCTCAACATCGGCGCGGGCTTTCAGCTCCGCCGCGAGACGCTCATGAACCGCAACCAGAATGCGGACCTGAGCTATTACGGGCTGAACACCTCTTCGGCGCAGGGCCGCCAGTCGGTGACCGCCGGCTTCTTCGAGATCGATGCGCCGTTCACGCGCGCGATCGACCTCAACCTGTCCGGCCGGTATGATCGCTATTCGCAGGGCTATGGCCATTTCTCGCCGAAGGTCGGCGTCAAGGTCACGCCGGTCGATGCGATCGCGCTGCGCGGCACCTACTCGCAGGGATTCCGCGCGCCCACCTTCGCGGAGAGCAATCCCGCGAGCAGATATGCCGGTTTCTCGTCGCTCACGCCGCCCGACAGCTTCGTCGCGGCGCATGCCGGCAGCGCTTCTTACTCGACCAGCTACAACATCGGCAGCGGCGCCACCGGCAATCCCGCCATCCGGCCGGAGGTCTCGCGCAGCCTCACGCTCGGCACCATCTTCCGGCCCGCGCGCTGGTTCGACCTGACGGTCGATTATTACGATATTAAAAAGTCCAACCTGATCGTCAGCGGCCCACAGCGCGCGCAGGCGATCACGGCCTATTACGCCGAGGCCAACGCGACGGCGGGCTGTGCCGCACTCGCCAGGGTGGGTGACGGCTACAAGTGCGAGGTGGTCGACGCGCCCGATCCCGCCAATCCCGGTGCCCTGGCCCGCCTGCTCGTGTTCGACGTGCCGTACGTCAACGCCGATTACCAGCTGAGTACGGGCGTGGACATGCAGGCGAACGCCCGCCTCCCGCTCACCCAAAGCGTGCGCCTGATCGAGCGCCTCGACGTCACCCGCGTGCTCCGGCTCGATCTGGTGACGGAGAAGGGCGTGGTGCAGCGTTATGCGGGGACGCTGGGGCCGTTCGAACTGTCATCGGGTGGCGGCACGCCGCGCATCCGCGGCAATTGGCAGAATACGCTGGAGGCCGGTGACGTCTCGCTCACCACGACGACCTACTATGTCGGCCGGATCAAGCAGGTCGCGGCCGACGAGATCGAGCCCGTCAATGGCGCGATTGATCTCTCGTGTAAATATACGCTGGCGCCGGTGCCCAAGGGCGGCGACGTCAACAAACAATGCTATGTACGGCCGTTCATCTACGCCGATCTGAACGCCGCGGTGACGGTGAACGACCGGCTACGCTTCTTCCTGAACGTGCAGAATGTGACGAACGCACGCGCGCCGCTCGCTTCGGGCGCCTACACCAGCGCGCCCAATTATCTCGTCAGCTGGCACTATGCCGGTCTCGTCGGTCGCAACTTTAGCGCGGGAGCGAAGGTGACGTTCTGAGTGGGGCGCCGGGCGCCACGCCGCTCCGGCTTGGCTTCATCCTGTACTCGTTTCAGGACTTCGGCGTGCGGACCCAAACGGCGGCTCGCCGCTCAGGCGGCCTGATCTGTTGCTGGACTTCCAAGCGGGTGAGGCGCCGCGACCAAGGACATCGCTCCCTCCCCCCAAACCGTCATCCCGGCCTTGCGCCGGAATCCATGCTTTCGCGAGAGCAGAGCCGGTGACCCTCGCGGCACCATGGATCGCGGGGCGAGCCCGGGATGACGGCTGAGCGAGACGCTTCCGCCACCATGTACATTCCCGGCCGGAGCCACCATGCCGCTTGCTAGGTGCCGATGCGACCGCCCGAGGCTGCCGAGCGTCGCGGCGCGCGCCGGGTCGCAGGGCGGGTGGATCCTGAGACACGCTCAGGATGACGGCAGGGTAGGACGACCGTCCCCCGCCTTCTGCTAAGCAAGGCGACGGCGGGGGCCGCATCGCACCGTCCCCCAACACCCCGCGTGCACCGCGGCGCAATCTCCTCTACGGCTCGGCGTGATGCACGGCGCCACCACCCTCCACCCGCTGACCGAGCGAGCGCCCGCCACGTGGCAGCGCGAGCTGCGCGCGCTCGCCGCGCTGGCAGGACCGCTGGTGGGGGCCAATCTGCTCCAGATGGCGGTGTTCGCGGTCGACGTCGTGTTCGTCGCGCGGCTCGGGCCGGTCGAGTTCGCCGCCGCGACCCTGGGCGTGTTCCTGTTCAACCTGCTCGCCTTCGCGCTGGTCGGGCTGGTCGGGGCGGCCGAGCCGCTGATCGCCGCCGCGCTGGGGCGCCGTGTCGGCGCGGTGCGGCAGGTGCGGCGCTCCTTCCGCATGGCTTTGTGGCTCGCCGCCGCGGGCTCGCTGGTGGTGATCGCGCTGCTCAACCTCGCTGAGCCGATCCTGCATTTCGCCGGGCAGGACGCGGCGGTGGCGGCACGCGCGGGCAGCTTCTGCCGGCTGCTGTCGCTCGCCGCGCCGTTCGCGGTGGCGGCGGCGCTGATGCGGCTCACCGCCGCAGCACTCGGGCGGCCGGGCTGGGCGCTCGTGGTGACGCTGCTCGCGCTCGGTGTCGCGATCACCGCCAATTGGTGCCTCGTCTTTGGCAACGCCGGCTTCCCCGCGCTCGGGCTCGAGGGCGCGGCGGTCTCGAGCGTGCTCACCTCGCTCGCCACCTCGGCGAGCTACGCGGTGATCCTGTCGACCGACCGCCGGCTGCGCCGCTTCCACCTGTTCGGCAATTGGTGGCGCACCGAATGGCCGCGCATGATCGAGATCGCCCGGCTTGGCGCGCCGATCGCGCTCGGCTGGATGGCGGAGGGCGGGTTGTTCGGCGGCGCCGCACTGTTGATGGGGCTGATCTCGGTCACCGCGATCGACGCGCATGCGGTGGCGCTCAACATCGCCGCGATCGCCTTCCAGATCCCGTTCGGGCTGGCGCAGGCGGCGACGATCCGCGTCGGGCTCGCTTACGGCGCCGCCGATCCGCGCTGGGTCGGGCGCGCGGGCGGAGTCGCGATCGTGTCCGGGATCGCGGTGATGGTGGTCAGCGCCTCGATCCTTTGGGCGGTGCCGGGGCTGCTGGTACGAATCTATGTCGACCCGGCGCGCGAGGTGGCGGTCGCCGCACTTGCGGTCGAGCTACTCGGCGTCGCCGCGGTGTTCCAGCTGGTCGACGGCGCGCAGGCGGTCGCGGCGGGCGTGCTGCGCGGGGTGCAGGACACGCGCGTGCCGATGATGATCCAGGTGTTCGGTTATTGGGTGATCGGCTTCGGCATCGCGGCGCTGCTCGGCTTCGGCCTGGGGCAGGGCGCGATCGGCATCTGGTGGGGGCTCGCCGCGGGGCTCGGCGTGGTGTCGGCGTTGCTGATCTGGCGTTGGCGGCTGCGCGGGCGGCTCGGCCTGTTGCCTGACCCAAGCGCACGCACGGCCTGACGCACGGTTCCCAAAAATTCGCGCGCTCCCGGTTGACCGCCGCGCGCACGCCCCACATATGCGAGGCGCTGGCACTCGCCTCAGGGGAGTGCCAAACATCTGTCACATACCTTCAGAGAGGTAAGAGCAATGAACTTTCGTCCGTTGCACGACCGCGTTCTCGTCCGCCGCGTCGAGGCGGAAGAGAAGACGGCCGGCGGGATCATCATCCCGGACACCGCCAAGGAGAAGCCGCAGGAGGGCGAGGTCGTCGCCGCCGGCACCGGTGTCAAGGCCGAGGACGGCAAGGTCACCCCGCTCGACGTCAAGGCCGGCGACCGTATCCTGTTCGGCAAGTGGTCGGGCACCGAGGTCAAGGTCAACGGCGAGGACCTGCTGATCATGAAGGAGTCGGACATTCTCGGCGTCATCGCCTGAGATCGTTCCGGCAACTCAACTTTCTCAACATTCGTTCATCTGAAAGGGTAGCCACATGGCAGCCAAGGACGTGAAATTCGGCCGCGACGCCCGCGAGCGCATCCTGCGCGGCGTCGACATCCTCGCCGACGCGGTGAAGGTCACGCTGGGGCCCAAGGGTCGCAACGTCGTGATCGACAAGAGCTTCGGCGCGCCCCGCATCACCAAGGACGGTGTGTCGGTCGCCAAGGAGATCGAACTCAAGGACAAGTTCGAGAACATGGGTGCGCAGATGGTGCGCGAAGTGGCCTCGAAGACCAACGACATCGCGGGTGACGGCACCACCACCGCCACCGTGCTGGCGCAGGCGATCGTCCGCGAGGGCATGAAGTCGGTCGCGGCCGGCATGAACCCGATGGACCTGAAGCGCGGCATTGACCTGGCGGTGACCAAGGTCGTCGCCGATCTCCAGGCGCGCTCCAAGCCCGTCTCGGGCTCGCAGGAAGTCGCGCAGGTCGGCATCATCTCGGCCAACGGCGACCGTGAGGTCGGCGAGAAGATCGCCGAGGCGATGGAGAAGGTCGGCAAGGAAGGCGTCATCACCGTCGAGGAGGCCAAGGGCCTCGAGTTCGAGCTGGACGTCGTCGAGGGCATGCAGTTCGACCGCGGCTATCTGTCGCCCTACTTCATCACCAACCCGGAGAAGATGTCGGTCGAGCTCAACGATCCGTACATCCTGATCCACGAGAAGAAGCTGTCGTCGCTCCAGGCGATGCTGCCGATCCTGGAGGCGGTGGTGCAGTCGGGCCGTCCGCTGCTGATCATCGCCGAGGACATCGAGGGCGAGGCGCTTGCCACGCTCGTCGTGAACAAGCTGCGCGGCGGTCTCAAGGTCGCGGCCGTCAAGGCGCCGGGCTTCGGCGATCGCCGCAAGGCGATGCTCGAGGACATCGCGATCCTCACCAAGGGCGAGGTCGTCAGCGAGGATCTCGGCATCAAGCTCGAGAGCGTCACGCTCGGCATGCTAGGCACCGCCAAGCGCGTGTCGATCGACAAGGACAACACCACCATCGTCGATGGTGCGGGTGATGCCGAGTCGATCAAGGGCCGCACCGAGGCAATCCGTCAGCAGATCGAGGTGACCACCTCGGACTATGACCGCGAGAAGCTCCAGGAGCGTCTGGCCAAGCTGGCCGGCGGCGTGGCGGTGATCAAGGTCGGCGGTTCGACCGAGGTCGAGGTGAAGGAGCGCAAGGATCGCGTCGACGACGCGCTGCACGCGACCCGCGCCGCGGTCGAGGAAGGCATCGTCCCGGGCGGCGGCACCGCGCTGCTGTACGCGACCAAGGCGCTCGACGGTCTCAACGGCGAGAACGACGACCAGACGCGCGGCGTCGACATCGTCCGCAAGTCGCTGACCTCGCTGGTCCGCCAGATCGCGCAGAACGCCGGTCACGACGGCGCGGTGGTCTCGGGCAAGCTGCTCGACGGCAACGACACCTCCCTCGGCTTCAACGCCGCGACCGACACCTACGAGAACCTGGTCCAGGCCGGCGTGATCGACCCGACCAAGGTGGTGCGCACCGCGCTGCAGAACGCCGCGAGCGTTGCGGGCCTGCTGATCACCACCGAGGCGACCGTCTCGGAGCTGCCCGAGGACAAGGCTCCGGCCATGCCCGCCGGCGGCGGCATGGGCGGCATGGGCGGCATGGACTTCTAAGCCGCTGACGGTCCCGCACCGGCTCAGGCCGGGGCGGGGCCGGTCACGCTTGGTCCGCCGATCCGTCTCGTACGAGACGAGCAACACCCGGGCAGCACGCGCTGTCCGGGTGTTGTCGTGTGGAAGGTGGGGCGACGGCGCTGCGATCACCGATATGGGGAAGCAGCCCGCCCGACCATCTTGCCGACCTTTTGGTCAGGCGACATGCTCGGACGATGATCGCTGTTCTCCCCGTAGCCCTAACCTCAGTCGCCGCGGCTCCGTCGCTACCCTGCGTGCCCGCAGCCTCGGATAAAGCGACGTTGACGACCTCGGCGCTCGATGATCATCGCGCGCTTCGGGCGGCGTTGGAGGAGCCGATGCCCGACTCGCCCGAGATGGTGATGCTCCACGGCAAAGGTGGGCACCTCGCGACTCAGGAATATAGCATCATTGTTGCTCGCCACGCGGACGGGAGGTGGCACGGGACAGCCGTGGGTCGCTCGCAGATATGGGTCAAGGACGCGCCGTTCGAGCCGATGAAGCGCGCCGAATGGACGTTGGACGAAGCAGCGGGCAAAGCGTTGAACCGCGCCATCGCCCGCCGCTGCCCGCCCACTCCGCCGTTTCGTCGCGACGTCACTCCGCCCGGTCCGCCGCCACGCGGGTTCATCCCGGAGAAAATCGATGTCGTCAGGCGGGGTAGGCCGCTGGTGAGCTTCTACGCGCCGGATGCTGATGGCACGATCGCTACGCTGATCCGACCACCGCAGCAGCATTGATCCAGCCGAGCCCGCACCGACTGCGCGCTGGCTTCCCCCCTCACGCCACCCCGAACGGCACCACCCGGTTCGCCTGCGTGTGCCCCACCTCGGCGCGGCCGAGATACGGCACCCCCAGCTCGCCGCACCAGCGCGTCATCATCGCGTCGAGCGGCTCGCCCCATGCGGGCTCGTTTTCTTTCACAGCGGTCACCGCGCCGAGTCGCACCCCGGCGAGGCTGCGCAGCTGGGTGGCGTTGCCGAGCGTGAACAGCATGCGGTCGATCGCGTACATCGCCTCGGACACCTCCTCGACAATCAGCACATGATCGGCGAGGTCGGGGAGGTAGGGCGTGCCCACCAGTGCCGCGAGGATCGAGAGGTTGAACGCCGCCGCGGGGCGGCCGTCGAGCCCCGGCTCCAGCCCGGCGCGGTCGCGCCGCGCGAACCAGCCGAGCGCGCGCGCCACCGTCGCATCGCCGCCGTGGCGCCGGATATCGCTCGCCATCGGGCCGTGGACCGGGTGGCCGATCCGCCGCGCGTAGAGCGCACCGAGCAGGAAGCCGACATCCGAATAGCCGAGATAGGTCTTGCGCCGCGCCGCCTCGCCCAGCCGCGGCATGATTGTCGCGAGCAGCCGGTTCGAGCCATAGCCGCCGCGCAGGAACCAGATGCCGTCGAACGCGGGGTCGTTGGCGTATTCGAGGAAGGCGGCGGCGCGCACCGCGTCCGAGCCGGCGAAATGCCCGTCGTGCGCGTAGCATTGCGGGTGGAAGACCAGATCGATCTCGGGGAAGGCGAGCGCGGCGAAGGCCGAGACCGGCGCGATCACGTCGGGGTTGGCGACGCTGCTCGCCGCCAGCACTCCGATCCGCATCGCGCACACTCCCGCTTGCCACCCGCCCGGTGAAGGCGGATAGCCCGGCGCCATGCATGACGGCAACGTGGCGGACCAGCGTTTCTTTCTGGTGGGTATCGGCGGATCGGGGATGATGCCGCTGGCGATGATCCTGCGCGGGCGCGGCGCGAGGGTCGCGGGCAGCGACCGCGGGCTCGACCAGGGCCGTGTCCCCGCCAAGTTCGAGGCGCTGCGCGCGCTCGGCATCGATCTCTTCCCGCAGGACGGCAGCGGCGTCACCGCGCCCGACCAGATCGTGGTCGCCTCCGCCGCGGTGGAGGCGACGGTGGCGGACATGGTGGCGGCGGCGAAGCTCGGCTGCGCGCGGCTGTCGCGCGCCGAGCTCAACGCGCGGCTGTTCAACGCCAGCGCGCTGCCGATCGGCGTCGCCGGGACGAGCGGCAAGTCGACCGTCACCGGCATGATCGCGGCGATCCTCGGCGCGGCCGGGCGCGACCCGACCGTGATGAACGGCGCGGTGATGAAACATGTCGCGCGCGCCGATCGGCCCTTCGCCAGCGCATTGGTGGGGCAGGGCGACGCTTATGTCAGCGAGGTCGACGAGAGCGACGGCTCGATTGCGCTCTATGCGCCGAAGGTGGCGGTGCTCAACAACGTCAGTCTCGACCACAAGTCGCTCGACGAGCTCAACGCGTTGTTCGGCGACTTCCTCGCCAAGGCGCACCACGCCGTGGTCAACGCCGACAATGCCGACGCCGCCACGCTGGCGCTGCGCCTGCCGCCGGCGCTGGTGACGCGCTTCTCGCTGCGCGACGCGGGCGCGGACCTGTTCGCCGACGCGCTCGAGGAGGCGCCGTTCGCGGTCTGCTTCGCGCTCCACCATCGCGGCGAGCGCCGCGCGGTGGCGTTGCAGGTGCCGGGACGTCACAACGTCGCCAATGCTTTGGCAGCGATCGGTGCCGCGCTGGCCGCGGGCGTGTCGCTCGACGCCGCGGTGGCGGGGGTAGAGACCTTCGCGGGCCTCCGTCGCCGCTTCGATCTCGTCGGCAGCGCCGCGGGCGTGACGGTGATCGACGATTTCGGGCACAATCCCGACAAGATCGCGGCGACGCTCGACACGCTCCACGCCTTCCCCGGCCGGCTGATCGTGCTGTTCCAGCCGCACGGCTATGGTCCGCTCAAGGTGATGCGCGCCGAGCTGGCGGCGATGTTCGCCGGGCGGCTGGCGACGGACGACCTGCTGGTGCTGCCCGATCCGGTCTACCAGGGCGGGACGGTGACGCGCGAGGTGACCAGTGCCGACGTGGTTCGCGACATCGCGATCGCGGGGCGGCAGGCGATCCATATCCCTGATCGCGCGAGCGCGGCGGCGCATTGCGTCGCGGTGGCGAAGCCCGGTGATCGGATCGTGGTGATGGGCGCGCGCGACGACACGCTGTCGCTGCTCGCGGCGGACATGGTGGCCATGCTGGAGCGAGATCCTCCCCGGCACGGGGAGGGGGACCGGCGCGCGTAGCGCGGTGGTGGAGGGGGCTCTCCCCAAACGTACCGGCCCGTGTGCGGGCAGCCCCCCTCCACCACCGGCTTCGCCGGCGGTACCCCTCCCCGTGCCGGGGACGATCGGGTAGCTCACCCCAGCGCCGCGCGCTCCACCGCGCGCGCATCCGCCGAGTCGCTCGCGCTCGCCTCCGCGAGCGCCAGTTCCTCCGTCAAGTCGCGCTCCAGCGCCGCCCGACGCGCTACCCGCGCCGCATTGTCGAACGCTTGCGCCGGGTTCTTCGAATAGGTCGCGAACAGCTCCCCCGCCGCCACCTGCTCGAGCCAAGAATCCTCCAGCGGGAGCGCGAGCTGCCGCGCCGCTGCCTTGAGCACCTCGCCCGGCGCGGCGAAAAAGCGCTCGGCGTTGAGCGAGCGGGCGGTCGGCCACGCCGCCAACACCGCGGCGAAGCGCGCCATCTGCGCCGACCATAGCCGCGCCGCCCGCACCGCGTCGGGCTGATCCGCGAGGTCGCCGAGGTGCGGCGCCAGGTCGGTCGTCACGCGGCGCAGCCAGGACCGGTGCGGATCGCTGCGCAGGATCGCGAGCGCATAGTCGCGGAGCGGCAGGTAGAGCAGGATCGCGCGCGCGTCCGGCTGCGCCGCCGTCAGCTCAGGCAGCAGGAAATTGACCGGTACGTTGGCCTTGACGAGCGTCGGCGCGTCGTCGCGGTAACGTCGGCCCAGCATCGCGGTGACCAGCGCCAGTCGCGCCGGATCGGGCGCGAGCGCAGTCTGGCGCAGCGCCTGCGGCTCGCGCAGCACCAGCCCGCCTTCGAGCGAGTCGAGCGCGCGCGCCAGCAGCGTCGACCCGCAATGCGCGACGTGGAAGATCCAGGCGGTCGCGCCCGGTGCGGGCGGATCGCGCAGCGTCGCCACCGGCAGCCGCATTTCTTGTGGTGCGGCGGGGGCGATCCGCGCGTCGAGGAAGATGGAGCGGTGATAGGCGGCGCGATCCATTGGCACGAACACCGCCGCGTCACGCTCGAAGCGCTGGAGATAATGGTCGGGCGAGGCGTACAGGTCGGCGAGCGTCAGGGCCATGGCGCGCTATAGCGCGGACGGTCACTCGTCGCTAATCCGGTAACTTATGCCGCATATCACGCTGCCGGGGCCGGGCCGCCCTCAAGTCCTGATCGAGGCCGAGGGCGCGGAGCGGCTCGCCGCGCTCGATCGTGACCCGGTCGTCGACCTCTACCGCACGCACGGCGCCTTGCTGTTCCGCGGCTTCGGCGCCGACGTCGAGTCGTTCCGCCACTTCGCCAAGCGTTTCTGTCGCACCGCCGTTGTCAACGAGAGCCCCGGCCGCAAGCCGATCGACGCCGCCGCCAACATCCATACCGTGGACGGTGGCACCGGTGCGTTCGCGCTTCACCCGGAACTGTCGCGCGAGCCGTGGAAGCCCGACGCCGCCTTCTTCGCCTGCCTCTCGGCACCGACACGCGGCGGGCAGACGACGATCTGCGACGGCGTCGCGCTGGCGCGCGAACTACCCGAGCCGGTGCGCGCCGGGCTGCTGCATCGCCGGCTGCTGTACATTAAGCCGGTCTGGCCCTCGCTGCTGCGCTATTGGCTCGGCACCGAGACGCCGAGCGATGCGCAGCTCGCCGTGCCGCCGCCTGCCTGCCCCTATCAGTTCCGTCGCTTTCCCGATGGGACGATCGTGCGCTTCTTCAGCCGGCCCGCGCTGCACACACCGATGTTCGCCGACGCGCCCGCCTTCGGCAATTTCCTGCTGTTCGCGCGCTTCAACAACAACCGGCCCGACCATCCCGTGCTCGACGACGGCCATCCCGTGCCCGAGGCGTGGCTGCAGGCGATCAAGGCGGTCGGCGACCGGCTGATGGCACCGGTGGAGTGGCGCAACGGCGACGTGCTGATGCTCGACAACACGCGTTTCCTGCACGGCCGTACCGCGATCACCGATCCCGGCGAGCGGCTGATCGCGACCTATTTCGGCTATGTGGACTTTGCGCGGCCCGATCCCGAGGAGCCGGCCGACGCGATCTGGCGCCGGGAGGATTTCGCGCCGCCGCTGCCGCCCGATCATCCGCGGCTGCGCGAGCAGGGGATGCGATAGGCGGTTGGTGCGCTCAAGGGTGCGGCCCATACTCTTCGCCGTCATCCCGGCCTCGGGCGGGGACCCATCGCACCGCATACACCACCACTGAGGCCCTCACCGACACATCGACCCCGGCGCAAGGCCGGGATGACGCGAAGAGCCTTGCCTTATCCTCAGAACAGCCCCAGCGCCGCCACCTCCTCCTTCGTCAGATCGATCCCGAACATGAGGCTGAGCCGCATGCGATAGACGCGCGGGTCGGTGATCTCGCCCGCCGCGACGTTGCCGGCGGCGCGACGGCGATAGCCGCGATCGGTCAGCGCGGCGAAACCGTGCGGCAGCACGATGCTCACCACCGCCTTTTGCGTGAAGCGGCTCGCCGGCGCGGTCATCGCCCAGAGGTTGGCGGCGGCGAGATCGGCGTCGTCCACCAGGTCGGTGGTGAAGCTGTACTGCGGCTGCCACGTCGTGCCGTTCCACCCCGACGCGGTGCGCCCGTCGGTGCTCGCCGCGTCGCCGTCGCGCAGCAGCCACCATTCCTCGCCCCCGCCCGCGCTCCCGCCCTCGCCACCGCGCTCGAGCCGGAACCGCGCGCAGTCGGGCGCGGTCGCCTCGAACCCCGCGACGAGCGGCATCACCGGCGCGTAGCTCGCGCCGAAGCCGGTGTCGGCGATCCATTCGCTGCCGTCGATCGTCACGAGCGACAGCGCGTGGTTACGCGGCGGGACGCCGTCCGCGCCGAGCCGGACGCGCGCGAGCAGCGGGCGCGCGGTCATGTCGAGCGCGGCGAGTGCGTCGAGCAACAGCCGGTTGTGCTCGAAGCAATAGCCGCCGCGGCGCGAGCCGACGAGCTTGGCGGCGACCGACGCGCCATCGATCGCAACGCCGCGGCCGAGCCGGACGTCGAGATTCTCGAACGGGATGGTCAGCCGGTGCGCGAGCTGAAGGCGGGCCAGCCCGGCGGCGTCGCGGGTAGGGCGCGCGGGCAGCTCGATGCGGGCGAGATAGGCGTCGAGGTCGAACATGTTGGCCGCGCTAGCCTAGCCGCGCGCGGATGAGAACGGGTTTGACCACGCCACCCCGTGCGCGCATCGCTGCGCCGGACGTGACGAGGAGGCGAGGATGGACGAGGTGAACGGGCTGGAGCTGCGCTCGACGGTCGATGAGGCCGGCCGGCTGACGCTGTCGCTGGAGGAGGTGACGCTGTCGCCGCCGCAGGGCGACGAGTTGATCGTCCGCGTCGAGGCGGCGCCGATCAACCCCTCCGATCTCGGCCTGCTGCTCGGCCCTGCGGACATCGCCACGCTGGAGCGGAGCGGCAGCGCGGATCGACCGGTGCTGCACTTCGAGGTGCCGCGCGACCGGCTCGGCGGCGTGCGCGCGCGGATCGACCAGTCGCTCGCGGTCGGCAACGAGGGCGCCGGCACGGTGATCGCGGCCGGTCCCGAGGCGCAGGCGTTGCTGGGGCGCAAGGTCGGGATGATGGGCGGCGCGATGTATGCGCAATACCGCAAGCTGCGCGCGCGCGACGTGGTGCCGCTGCCCGACGGCGCCAGTGCGGCGGACGGCGCGGCGATGTTCGTCAACCCGCTCACCGCGCTCAGCTTCGTCGAGACGATGCGGGCGGAGGGGCACAGCGCGATCGTCCATACCGCGGCGGCCTCCAGCCTGGGACAGATGCTGCAGCGGATCTGCCTTGCCGACGGCGTGCCCCTGGTTAACGTGGTGCGCAGCGCGGCCCAGGCGACGCTGCTGCGGGAGATCGGCGCCACTTACGTGGTCGACAGCCGCGCCGAGGACTTCCGCCGTCAGCTCGCCGAGGCGATCGCCGACACCGGCGCGACGATCGCGTTCGACGCGATCGGCGGCGGCACGCTCGGCAGCGACATCGTCCAGGCGATGGAGCAGGCCGCCAACCGCCGCGCCACCGAATACAGCCGCTATGGCTCGACCGTGTTCAAGCAGCTCTACGTCTATGGGGCGCTCGACACCGCGCCGACCGTGCTCAACCGGCTGGCATTCGGTTTCCAATGGAGCGTCTCGGGCTTCCTGCTGACCCCTTGGCTGCAGAAGGCCGGCCGCGAGGTGGTCGGGCGAATGCGCCAGCGCGTCGTGGACGAGCTCACCACCACCTTCGCCAGCCGCTACACGCGCACGATCGGGCTGGCCGAGGCGCTCGACCCCGACGTGCTGCGCGCCTATGAGCGCAAGGCGACGGGCGAGAAGTATCTGATCGACCCGACCCGGTGAGCGCGGCGGGGTGGCGGGCGGCGGCGAGCCTCACCTGCTGCCGTCATCCCGGACGTGATCCGGGATCCATGCTTCCGAGGCGCCATCCTCACAGTCAAATGCGCGATCGCCGACGAGCTCGATGGATGAGCGTTTTCGCAAAGGGAGGCGTGCGCGGATCACGTCCGGGATGACGGTAGAAGGGCCGGACGTCCCGGCGCCCTACCGCAGCAGCTCGTCGCGCACGCGGATGGCGTGGATCGACAGCCGCACCTCGACCATGAAGGCGACGAACGCCGCGATCAGCAGCGACATGGCGAGGATAAAGCTGAACGCCACCCACTGGCCGATGTGATAGCGCGTCAGCGCGCCGACGAAGAGCATCGCCACCACGGTGCAGGTCGCCACCGCGCTCGCCACCGCCAGGAACAGCGAGGCGTTGATCACCTTCATCCGCCGTGCCAGCCGGCGCAGCTCTTCGGCGGCGCGGGTGCGATCGTCACGCTGGAGCGCGGGGTGGCGCTCCTCCAGCACGCGCGCGCGGTCGATCACGCGCGCCAGCCGGCCGGTGAGCACGTTGAGCAGCGCGCCGATGCCGGTGAGCATAAAGACGGGGCTGAGCGAGGCCTGGATCGCCTCGGCGATGGTGGGCAGGGCGGGCGCATAGGGCATCGCGCGCGACTGTGCCGCGCCCACGCGCGCCGCACAACCGTCGCCCTGACCCGCGATCGGCAACATGCATCGTATCGCGTGTGAGAAATCATTGCGGCAGGCGATCGCTTCGTTGAAGCAGGCGGGCGAATCCTCATCTCGGTGCTGCCACCGGGCAACATGGTCCGGGGCAGCGCAAGGAGAAACCTATGTCCTTCTCGATCGTCGCCGGGCTCGCCCTGGCGCTCACCGCCACCGAACCGGTCCCCGCCGCCGCCGATGCCGCGCACCAGGTCCAGCTCGATCATCGTGGCCAACGCGTGGATGTCACCTACCGCAGCGACGTCAACGTGACGCACCGCCAGATCGGCGCGGTGGGTGCGCCCGGCCGCCCCAGCGCGCTGCGCTGCGCGTGGCAGGCCTCGATCGCAGTGCAGCGCGAGGCACGGCATCCTGCCGGCCATGTGCTGGCGCGTACCGTCAGCGCCGACCAGCCGCTGACCGGCTCGCGACCGGGCTGGTGCTCGACGCAGCGCGAGGCGATCGCGCGGGACGTCGCGGCGCGCAGCGACCGCGTGCGCGAGCATCTGCTCGCGGTGGCCGCGCGCGACCAGGACGCGCTGGTCGCCGAACTCGACGCCGCGCATGATCAGGTGCGCGGCTGAGTGCGGCACGCGACACTGATCTTCGCCGCGCTGACCGGCGCGGCCATCGTGACCCCGGCGACGGCGCAGATCGCGCCGCACGCCGGGATTGAGATAGCCACCGACGAGCGCCGCCGCGGGCTGAGCTGGAGCGACGGCGAGCTCGCTCCCGCCGCCTGGGCGCGCGTCGACCTGCCGGCCGGCATCGACCTCGGCGTGCGGGCGACGGGCACGCGCGGCGACGCGCGTCATGGCGGCGCCGACGCGGTGTTCGAGCCGACGCTGGGCTACAGCCGGTCGGCGGGCGGGTTCCGGCTCGACGGCTTCGTCACCGGGCACCTTTTCTCGGGCGCGCGCGGCGCACTCGATTACGGCGAGCTGGGTGCGGGCGCGAGCTACTCGCTCGGACCGGCCGAAGCCGGCGTGGAGGCGCGCTACGCCCCGTCGCAGGGCGCGATCGGCGGCGACAATCTCTATCTCGGCGTGCGCGGACGGGTCGGCATCCCGGCGACACCCTGGACGCTCACCGCCAGCCTCGGCCGCTCGTCGGGCAGCGTTGACGATCCGGTGCGCGCGGCGCGGCTGCGTCCCACCGGCAGCTATCGCGACTGGTCGGTGGGGGTGGAGCATATCACCGGGCCGCTGACGCTGGCTTTGGTCTACACCGGGACCGACATCAGCGACGATGCGGTGGTGGCCTCACCGTATGCGGCGCTCGATCATGCGGGTGACCGGATCGCGGCGCGCGCGTCGATCGGGTTCTGAGCCTGGACCCCCTTCGCCCGCCCCGGCAGCGTGCCGGCTGGCGGAGGGAGGCACCCGCCGACAGGGTGGTCCCGTTCGCGGCGAGCGTCCATCCTCCCGCTGCCGGCGGGGAGGCGCATTTGGTGCGCTGACAAACCGCCGCCTTACGCTCTGCCGTCATCCCGGCCTTGAGCCGGGATCCATGGCGCCGAAAGAACAATGACTTGGGAGTGCGCGGCCTGTTAGATCCCGGGTCAAGCCCGGGATGACGAAACAGGTTACACGCGCCGACGCAGTACGAACCCGGCATAGCCTAGCCGTACCGCTGGGCGGGATCGCAGCCCGCCTCACCCGTGCGCGGTGATCCACTCTTCCACCACCGGCGCGATCCGCTCGCGCCACTTCGAGCCGTTGAAGATGCCGTAATGGCCGACACCCTCGGCCATATGGTAGCGCTTGTGTGCCTCGGGCAATGCCGTCGCGCAGGTCAGCGCCGCCTTGGTCTGGCCGAGCCCCGAGATGTCGTCGCGCTCGCCCTCGATCGCGAGCAGCCCGACGTCAGTGATCGCGCCGAGATCGACCGGGCGGCCGCGATGCGTCATCATGCCGCGCGGCAGTGCGTGGGTCTGGAAGACGGCGTCGATCGTCTGGAGGTAGAATTCGGCGGTCATGTCGCAGACCGAGCGATATTCGTCGTAGAAGCGCTTGGTCGCGTCCGCGCTCTCGCCGTCGCCGGTGACGAGATGTTTGAAGAGCTCATAGTGGCTCATCATGTGGTTGCCGAGGTTCATCGTCATGAACCCGCCGAGCTGGAGAAAGCCCGGGTACACGCGCCGTCCCGCGCCGGGGTAGAGCATCGGCACGGTGGCGATCACGTTCTGCTCGAACCAGGCGAACGGCCGCTCGGTGGCGAGCGTGTTCACCGCGGTGGGGGCCTCGCGCGTGTCGATCGGGCCGCCCATCATCGTCAGCGTGCGCGGGCGGCACGGATTGGCGTCGGCGCTCATCAGCGCGGTCACGGCGAGGCAGGGTACCGAGGGCTGGCACACCGCCAGCATGTGCGCGCCGCGCGGGCCGTCGCCGCTACCGGCATCGGGGCCGATCGCCTCGAGGAAGGCGACCAGATAGTCGATGTAATCGTCGAGGTCGAACTGGCCGTCGGCGAGCGGCACCAGCTTGGCGTCGCGCCAGTCGGTGATGTACACGTCGGCAAACGGCAGCATCCGTTCCACCGTGCCGCGCAGCAGCGTGGCGAAATGGCCCGACATCGGCGCCGCGATCAGCAGCCGCGGCCCGCCCTCGACACCCTCGCGACGGAAGCGCTTGAGCTGCCCGAACGGTCGCTGGAGTACGATCTCCTCGGTCACCGCCACCTCGCGGCCGTCGACGATGGTGGTGTCGAGCGCGAAGGCGGGCTTGCCGCGCGAGGCGGAGGCGTGCGCGAATACCTCGAGCGCGCTCGCCATCACCGGCCCGCCGCCGAGATAGGCGAACGGGTTGGACGGGTTGTTGAGCCAATTGGCCCCCACCGTCGCCATCGCGCTCGCCGAGGCGAGCCACGACCGCTGCCATTCATAAGCGTCGTAGAGCATCCGCTTCCTTCCGCCCCTGATATGGGCAAGAGCCGGTCGTATTACAAAGGCTGTCGAGCCGTAACGCACGAAGCGGCGCCGGGTGGCGATCGTGCCGCTGTGGTGTCCGCCGCGCCACACGTTGAGCCGCCCCGCCGCCGCTGCTAGGCGCCCGACATGGCTAGCGTTCCCGACGTCGCTCCCTCTCGCCCGGCGCCCTCGCGTCGCCTGGGCAATCTCGCGATGGTGTGGCAGCACGCGCGCGCCTATCCCGCGCAGATCGCGGCGGCCTTCACCGCGCTGGCGATCACCTCCGCGGCGACGATCGCGATCCCGTACAGCTTCAAGCGCGTGATCGACCGCGGCTTCGCTGCCGGGGACGGCTCGTCCGCGGCGGTCGCGTCGTCCTTCCATTATATGCTGATGATCGTGGTGGTGCTGGCGCTCGGCACCGCGGTGCGCTTCTATTTCGTCGCCTGGCTGGGCGAGCGCGTCGTCGCCGACCTCCGCGAGCGCGTGGTGCGTCACCTGATGACGCTCAGCCCCGCCTTCTACGAAGAGAACCGCCCGTCCGAAATCGCCTCGCGGCTGACCGCGGACACCGGGCAGATCGAGACGGTGGTGGGGATGACCATCTCGGTGGCGCTGCGCAACAGCTTCACCGCAGTGGGCGGGCTGATCTATCTCTTCGCCATCTCGCCCAAGCTCGCCTCGCTGCTGCTGCTGGGCATTCCGCTGATGATCCTGCCGATCACTTTGCTGGGCCGGAAGGTGCGCGCTTACTCGCGCACCTCGCAGGACCGCGTTGCCGATGTCGGCACGATCGTCACCGAGGTGCTGGGCGCGATGAAGATCGTGCAGGCGTTCGGCCAGGAAGGGCGCGAGAGTGCGCGCTTCGCCGGCGCGGTGGAGGCGACGATGGACGCCGCCAAGCGCCGCATCGGGCTGCGGGCGGTGATGACCGCGATCGTGATCGGGCTGGTGTTCGGCGCGATCACGCTGGTGCTGTGGGAGGGCGCGATCGACGTGGCGGCGGGGCGGCTCTCGGGCGGCGCGATCGCGGCCTTTGTGCTGACCGGCGGCATCGTCGCGGGCGCGTTCGGCGCGCTGACCGAAGTGTACGGCGACCTGCTGCGCGGCGCAGGCGCCGCGGGGCGGCTGGCCGAGCTGCTCGACGAGCGGCCCGCGATCGCGGCACCGGCGCATCCGGTCGCGCTGCCGGTGCCGGCGGAGGGCCGGGTGACGCTGGAGGCGGTCGAGTTCCGCTACCCGACCCGTCCCGACATGGCGGCGCTGCACGACTTTACACTCAGCGTCGCGCCGGGCGAGACGGTGGCGGTGGTCGGCCCCTCGGGCGCGGGCAAGTCGACGCTGTTCCAGCTGATCGAGCATTTCTACGAACCCGTCGCGGGGCGCGTGCTGGTCGACGGGGTCGATCTGCGCCGGGCCGACCCCGCCGAGGTGCGCGCGCGCATCGCGATGGTGCCGCAGGAGACGGTGATCTTCGCCACCAGCGCGCGCGACAACCTCCGCTACGGCCGCTGGGACGCGGGCGACGACCAGGTCTGGGCCGCGGCCGAGGCGGCCAACGCCGCCGACTTTCTGCGCGCGCTGCCGGAGGGGCTCGACACCTTCCTCGGCGAGGGCGGCGCGCGGCTGTCGGGCGGGCAGCGCCAGCGCATCGCGATCGCGCGTGCCTTGCTGCGCGACTCGCCGATCCTGCTGCTCGACGAGGCGACCAGCGCGCTCGACGCCGAGAGCGAGCGGCTGGTGCAGGACGCGCTGGAGCGGCTGATGGCGACGCGCACCACGATCGTGATCGCGCACCGGCTGGCGACGGTGCGCGCGGCGTCGCGCATCGTGGTGATGGACGGCGGCCGGATCGTCGAGGAGGGGACGCACGCCACGCTGATCGCGCGCGGCGGCTTGTACGCCCGGCTGGCGAGCCTGCAGTTCGACGCGGCGTAGGGCTTGCAGAACGGGAGTCACGGTGCCCTGAACCGAAGCCCCTCCCCTCCAGGGGAGGGGTTGGGGTGGGGCGCCTCCGCTGGGGCCGCGTTCGTTGAAGCGCCCCACCCCCCGCCCCTCCCCTGGAAGGGGAGGGGAGCGCTTCGCCAATGTGATCCTGCTCTTATTTTGCCGACGCAGGCAACGATCCGGTGTCAGCTCACCCGGTCGATCGCGTCCGTCTCCAGCCCGCCCGGCACGATCATCAGCGGCACCGGTAGCGTCCCCGCCTCGGCGGCGAAGTGGCTCACCAGCGCGCCCGGCGCGCCGCCCGCCGCGGCGCCGAGCACCAGCGCGGCGATCTGCGGGTTGGCTGCGATCAGCTCGCGGATCACCTTCGGGCCGTCGCCGCTGCGTACCGTCAGCGACGGGCGCACGCCCGATTCCTCCAGCAGCGTCCCCGCCGCGCGCGCGACCAGCCCCTCGGCGTGCTGGCGCTGCTCCTCCTCCATCGTCGCCTGCACCCCGCCGAACGGGATGAACTCCTGCGGCGGCAGCAGCGCGAGGATCTCGACTCCGCCGTTGGTCTTCACCGCGCGCCGCGCGGCGAAGCGCAGCGCGCTCAGCGCCTCGGGCGTGTCGTCGACGACGGTGAGGTAGATGCGCATCGCTGGGGTCCCCTGATCGTCGCGGTGTACCGTCGTGCGACACCGCCGCGCAAGGCGCCGCCACGAGGCGGAGCGGGCGGTGGGGTTGACCGTGCCGCGCCGGTCCGCGAGAGACGCGGGCAATCCCCAGGATCCGCTCGAGGACGAACGATGCCCATCGAAATCAAGATGCCTGCCCTCTCGCCCACGATGGAAGAGGGCACGCTGGCCAAGTGGCTCGTCAAGGAGGGCGACGAGGTCAAGGCGGGCGACATCATGGCCGAGATCGAGACCGACAAGGCGACGATGGAGTTCGAGGCGGTCGACGAGGGCCGCATCACCAAGATCGCGGTCGCCGAGGGCACCGACGGCGTGAAGGTGGGCACGGTGATCGCGCTGCTCGAGGGCGAGGACGATGGCGCGGGGGACAGCGCGCCCGCGGGCGAGACCGCCGGCGCGCGCGCATCCGCGAAGGATCCCAACAACACCGGCAGCGAGGCCCAGCCCGCGCCCGAGGACGTCGAGGATCACGGCAAGCCGGCCGACTCGCAGATCGCGCGCGAAACCGCGCCCGCGCCCGCATCGCCGGCGGCCCCTGCTGCCGCGCCGCGCGGCACCGGCGAGCGCGTGAAGGCCAGCCCGCTGGCGCGCCGCATCGCCGCCGACCGCGGCGTCGATCTCGCGTCGGTGAGCGGCACCGGCCCGAACGGCCGCATCGTCCGGGCCGACGTCGAGGGTGCCAAGACCGGCGCCGCGGCGCCCGCCGGCAGCACCGCCGCGCCCGCGCCGGCCGCGGAGGCCGCCGCGCCTGCGCCCAGGCCCGCGACGATCCCCGACGTGCCGCACGAGCTCACCAAGCTCAGCAACATGCGCAAGACGATCGCGCGCCGCCTGACCGACTCGAAGCAGCAGGTGCCGCACATCTATCTCACGGTCGACGTCGAGCTGGACAAGCTGCTCAAGCTGCGCGGCGAGCTCAACGCCGGGCTGGAGTCGCGCGGGGTGAAGCTGTCGGTCAACGACCTGCTGATCAAGGCGCTCGCGGTGGCGCTGATCCAGGTGCCCAAGTGCAACGTGATGTTCACGCCCGACCAGCTCGTCAGCTTCGCGCGCGCCGACATCTCGGTCGCGGTGTCGACCCCCGAGGGGCTGATCACGCCGGTGATCACCGAGGCGGACACCGCCTCGCTGTCGAGCATCTCGACGCGGATGAAGGACCTCGCCGCGCGCGCCCGCGACAAGAAGCTGAAGCCCGAGGAGTTCACCGGCGGCACCGCGTCGATCAGCAACATGGGCATGTTCGGCATCAAGCAGTTCGAGGCGGTGATCAACCCGCCGCAGGGCATGATCCTGGCGATCGGCGCGGGCGAGAAGCGGCCGTGGGTGCTCAAGGACGGCACGCTCGGCGTCGCCTCGGTGATGTCGGCGACGGGCAGCTTCGACCATCGCGCGATCGACGGTGCGGACGGCGCGCAGCTGATGCAGGCGTTCAAGCAGCTCGTCGAAAACCCGCTGGCGATGCTCGCCTGAGCCGGAACGGGCGATGGCGCAGATGGAGCTGCCCGCGGTGTGGCGCGAATGGGCCTGGGGGCTGCTCGCGCTCGGCGTGACCGCGCTCGTCTTCAAGGGCGCGGCGTGGAGCTATCCGCAAGGCGCGGAGACGATCTGGCTGGTCGGCGCGGGCACGATGGTGGCGGTGGCGCTTCTCGGCGCGCGCGACGTCTGGGAGGTCCAGCAGCGCGACGAGCAGCGCCGCGGGACGAGGCGCGCGTGAGCGCGGCGGCTGCGCCGGCCGCGGCGCCCCCGACGGCGGCGCCGACGATCCGCACCACCGCGATGCCGGCTGACGCCAACGCCTATGGCGACATTTTCGGCGGCTGGCTGATGAGCCTGATGGACTCCGCGGCCGGGCTCACCGCGGCGCGGCGCGCGCGCGGCCGCGCGGTGACGATCGCGATGGACGGCATGCAGTTCCACGCCCCCGTCCATGTCGGCGACGAGGTCTCGGTCTATGCCACGATCGCGCGCGTCGGGCGCACCTCGATTGCGATCGACGTGGAGAGCTGGGCGCGCGACCGCCACGGCGAGGAGGTGCGCAAGGTGACCGAGGCGCGCTTCACCTTCGTCGCGATCGACGAGGACCGCCGCCCGCGCGAGGTACCGCCCGCGGCGTGATCGAAATTCGCGGTGCGCGCGTGACCCGCGCCACCCATCTATTGGCAAACAGGGGCTGCGGCCCGGGAGTGGCGCAATGGCTGACACCTACGATCTCATCGTGCTGGGCTCGGGCCCCGGCGGTTACGTGTCCGCGATCCGCGCGGCGCAGCTCGGGCTCAAGGTCGCGATCGTCGAGCGCGAGCGGCTCGGCGGCATCTGCCTCAACTGGGGCTGTATCCCGACCAAGGCGCTGCTGCGCACGTCCGAGGTCTATCACTACATGACCCATGCCGCCGACTATGGCCTCAAGGCGGAGAATGTCGGCTTTGATCTCACCAAGATCGTCGACCGCAGCCGCAAGGTCGCCGGCCAGCTCAACGCCGGCGTCAAAGGCTTGATGAAGAAGAACAAGGTGACGGTGGTCGAGGGCGTCGGCGCGCTCACCGGCAAGGGGAAGCTGAGCGTCAAGCAGGGCGGCGGCACGGTCGAGCTCGAGGCCAAGCACATCATCGTCGCCACCGGCGCGCGCGCGCGCGACCTGCCCTTCGCCAAGGCCGACGGCAAACGCATCTGGACCTATCGCCACGCGATGGTGCCCGAGGAGATGCCAACCAAGCTGCTGGTCATCGGCTCGGGCGCGATCGGCATCGAGTTCGCCAGTTTCTACAACGACATGGGCGCGGACGTCACCGTCGTGGAGATGCTGCCGCGGATCCTGCCGGTGGAAGACGAGGAGGTCAGCGCGTTCATGGAGAAACGCCTCACCAAGGAGGGCATCCGTATCCTCACCGGCGCCGGCGTCGAGACGATCGAGACCGGCGCGGCCGCGGTGAAGGCAACGATCAAGGGGAAGGACGGCAAGAGCACGACCGAGGAGTACAGCCACGTCGTCGTCGCGATCGGCATCGTGCCGAACACCGAGAATATCGGGCTGGAGACGCTCGGCGTGCAGACCGAGCGCGGGCACATCAAGGTCGACGGCTATGGCCGCACCAACGTCGAGGGGATCTACGCGATCGGCGACGTCACCGGCGCGCCCTGGCTGGCGCACAAGGCGAGCCACGAGGGTGTCGTCTGCGTCGAGAAGATCGCGGGGCAGGACCCGCACCCGTTCGAGACCTGGAACATCCCGGGCTGCACCTATTCGCGCCCGCAGGTCGCCAGCGTCGGGCTCACCGAGGCCACGGCCAAGGAGGGTGGCCGCGCGGTGAAGGTCGGCAAATTCCCCTTCATCGGCAACGGCAAGGCGATCGCGCTGGGCGAGGCGGACGGCTTCGTGAAGACGGTGTTCGACGCCAAGACCGGCGAGCTGCTCGGCGCGCACATGGTCGGCGCCGAAGTGACCGAGCTGATCCAGGGCTATGTCGTGGCGCGCCAGCTCGAAACCACCGAGCACGAGCTGATGGAGACGGTGTTCGCGCACCCGACGCTGAGCGAGATGATGCATGAGAGCGTGCTCGGCGCGTACAACCGGGCATTGCACATCTGACCGAACGACGCGGGGTGCCGCTGCGCGTCCTATAATCCGGCCATATGATCTATGCGTCGCGCCCCGCCCGTTACCCGCTGATCGCCGCCGCGGTGCTATTGCTGGCGTCGCTGATCGTCTTCGCGCCCGGCATCAGCGAGTACGACACGGTGGAGCAGTTCCGCCAGGTGCTCAGCGGCCGCTACGACGATTGGCACCCGCCGGTGATGGCGTGGCTGTGGCGGCAACTGACCCCGCTGGGCGACGGCGCGACTCCGCTGCTGGTGATCCAGCTCACCGGCTATTGGCTCGGGCTGGGGCTGATCGCGGGCGCGCTCGCCCGCATCGGGCGCGCCGGTGCGGGGTGGATGGTGCTGCTGATCGGGCTGCTGCCGCCGTTCCTCGGCTGGCAGGCAGTGGTGCTCAAGGACGCGCAACTCGTCGGTACCGCGCTGGGCGCGATCGGGATCGTGGCATGGTGGCGGCTGCGCGACCGGCCGATCCCCGCCGCCGCGCTGCTGCTCGCCGCGCTGCTGTTCGGCTATGCGCTGCTGGTCCGCGCCAATGCCGCCTTCGCGCTGGCCCCGCTGATCGCCGGGTTGTTGCCGATGCGGCGCGCCGGGGCGCTGATCGTCACCGCCGCAGCGCTGCTCGCGCTGGCACTGGGCGTGGCCGGGGCGATCAACCACCAGCTGATCGGCGCGAGCCGCAGCGGAGTGGAGAAAACCCAGCCGCTCTACGATCTCGCGGGGATCGCGGTGCGTGCGCCCGGCTCGCACTCGGTCGGGCTTCCGCGCGCGGCGGCGCTCGCCTTGCGCGCGAACGGATGCGTCACGCCCTATTTCTGGGACCCGCTCGGTGACACGCCGGCCTGTGTCGCCGCGATCGCGCCGCTCCAGCGCGAATCGGCCGCGGACCTGTACCTTCGGCTCGCCAACGCCGCGCTGCACCATCCGCTCGCCTATCTGGCGCAGCGCGCGGCGCATTGGAACATGACGGAGCGCTGGCTGGTGCCGGCGCGGCTCGCGGGCGCGGCGCCGCCGCCCGCGGGCGAGCGCAACCGGCTGGGGCTCGGCGACCCGGGCCTGGAGGCACGCCAGTGGCAATGGCTCTCCGCGCAGGCGGTGCTGACCCCGCTCGGCTGGCCGTTCGCGTGGCTGCTGCTGGCGCTCATTCTGCTGGTGGGGACGCGGCGCTGGCGCCACTCGCCGGCGCGCCAGCTCGCCATCGCGCTGCTCGCCTCCGCGGTGACGCTCGAGTTCAGCTTCCTGGCGATCTCGATCGCGACCGACCTGCGCTATCATCTGTGGCCGATGCTGGCGACCGCGCTGGCGGCGGTGCTGCTCGCCGACACCTATCCGCTGCGCCGCGTGCCTGCCTGGATGGTGCTGCTCGCCGGCCTGTGCCTCGCTGCCGCGGTCGCCGAGCGCGCCACGCTGCCTGATCCGCCGCAGGAGTATCAGCAGCTGCTCGATTGGGCGTCGCCGCTGAGTCTGTTGCCGGCGTAGCGGCGGGTGAGCATCACCGGTTCTCACTGGCGTCGTCCCGAACTCGCTTCAGGACTCATTGGACCGCATGCCCATCGGCCGGTGAGTAGGTGGTGGGGTGGATCCTGAACCAAGCTGAGGATGAGAGGAGGGGGGTCGGGCGCCAGAAGAAGCGGAAGCGGCAAGGGAGAGCGCCGCCGTCACCTTCCGCCGCCCACCATCCGCTTTTCCCTGACGCGGCGCGCCTTTTCGCGCATCTGGGCGTTGTGCCGGCGATGCAACGATCCTTCACCGCGACGCCTGCGCGCGCATGAACCGGCTCGCCCCCGACGAGCCCGATGCGCGCTTCGTCCGCCGCGTGCTGTGGCTGGTGCTGATCGTCGCGGTGCTCGCCGCGCTCTATTTCGCGCGTCACCTGCTGATCCTCGCCTTCGGCTCGATGCTGATCGCGATCATCATCCACGCCATCGCCGAGGTGTACGCCACCCGCACCCGGATGAGCGCGCGCGCCGCCATGGGCGCCGCGATCGCCAGCGTGATCGCCTTCCTGGCGCTGCTCGGCTGGCTGTTCGGCGTCGAGTTCCGCGCGCAGGTCAATACGCTGGTGGTCGCGCTGCCGGGCCTGCTCGGGCAGCTCCAGGCCTATATGTCGCAGAGCCCGGTGGGCGAGAAGGTGGCGGACGCGGTGCAGGCCGCCTTCGCGGGCAGCCGGGTGGCGCAGGACATCGGCGAGATCGTGCGCGGCGCGGGCGAGCTGCTGCTCAACGCGGTGCTGGTACTGTTCGGCGCGATCTTCTTCGCGGTGGACCCCAAGATCTACGAGCGCGGCTTCCTGCTGCTGGTGCCCCCGTCGAAGCGCGCCGCGGTGGAGGACGCGCTGGGCGACGTCGCCTCGACGCTGCTGCTGTGGCTGCGCGCGCAGCTGATCCAGATGACCGCGATGGGTGCGATGGTCGGGATCGGGCTGTGGATCGCGGGCGTCCCCTCGCCGGCGCTGCTCGGGCTGCTCACCGGCCTGTCCGAGTTCATCCCCTATGTCGGCCCTGTCGCGGCGATGCTGCCCGCGCTGGGGCTGGCCGCGACCAGGGGCACCGACCAGCTCGTCTGGGCGCTCGCGGTGTTCGCGGTGGTGCGCGTCGTCCAGACCAATTTCGTCACCCCGTTCGTCACCAGCCGCGTCATCGCGATCCCTCCCGCGCTCAGCCTGTTCGCGATCATCGGCACCGGCGCGGTGTTCGGGCTGTTCGGGCTGTTCTTCTCGGGCGGCATCCTGGTCGTCGGCTTCACGCTGGTGCGCAGCCTGTATCTGCGCGAAGTGCTGGGCGAGGATATCCCGCGGTCGCGCGAACGCACCCTGTTCACCGCCAAGGGCACGCTGCGCGAGGCGACAGATAATGAAGATTCGACATTAACGGAACGTCCGGATTAAGTGTGAATTAACCTTTCTGGTTCAGAAGCCATTGGGTATGAACGTAGCCAAGCGCGGACGACAGAGTCTACCGCGTTGACGAACCGGGGAATTGCCGATGCGCGTGCTGCTGATCGAGGACGAGCCGACGACCGCCAAGGCGATCGAGCTGATGCTGTCGACCGAGGGATTCAACGTCTACAATACTGATCTGGGTGAGGAAGGCCTCGATCTCGGCAAGCTGTATGATTACGACATCATCCTGCTCGACCTCAACTTGCCGGACATGCACGGCTATGACGTGCTGAAGAAGCTGCGCGTCGCACGGGTGCAGACGCCGGTGCTGATCCTCTCGGGCATCAACGAGATGGACTCCAAGGTGCGCAGCTTCGGCTTCGGCGCCGACGATTATGTCACCAAGCCGTTCCACCGCGAGGAGCTGGTCGCGCGCATCCATGCCGTGGTGCGTCGCTCGAAGGGCCACTCGCAGTCCGTGATCAAGACCGGCAAGCTCTCGGTCAACCTCGACGCCAAGACGGTCGAGGTCGACGGTGCGCGCGTGCACCTGACGGGCAAGGAATATGCGATGCTCGAGCTGCTCTCGCTGCGCAAGGGCACCACGCTGACCAAGGAGATGTTCCTCAACCATCTCTACGGCGGGATGGACGAGCCCGAACTCAAGATCATCGACGTGTTCATCTGCAAGCTGCGCAAGAAGCTCAGCATGGCATGCGGCGGCGACAATTACATCGAGACGGTATGGGGCCGCGGCTATGTGCTGCGCGAGCCCGAGGAGACCGCCCAGGTCGCGTGAGGTCTGGCGTTTCCGGTTGAGTCGGCGGCCGCCGTACCGAAGGGTGCGGCGGCCGTTGTCCTTATGTCTGCCCGTGTTCCTGCGTAAGCAGGAACCCAGAGCCGCGGGACGCCGGCCCTCGTGGCCCTGGGCTCCTGCGTGCGAAGGAGCACGCTCTGCAAGCCATTGTCGCATAACCGCAATCAAAACGTCACCGGCCCGACCCGGACCTAGTGCAGGCGCCCCCGTCAACGACAATGGGGGAAGAGACGATGACCACCAAGTTCGCGTTGCTCGCCGGTGCCTCGGGCCTGCTCGCCGCCGCGCCCGCGCTGGCGCAGAACGCGCCGCCCCCCGCCACCGCCGCGGCGGTCGACCGCGCGGCGCCGGAGCAGCCGACCGAGGGGGAGGACGTGGTGGTGCTCGGCTTCGGCCAGAGCCGACAGGTGCAGACCGTCACCTCGGCCGATCTCGAGCGGCTCACCCCCGGCACCTCGCCGCTCAAGGCGGTAGCGAAGCTGCCGGGCGTCAACTTCCAGTCGGCCGACGCCTTCGGCGCGTACGAATGGTCGACCCGCATCTCGCTGCGGGGCTTCAACCAGAGCCAGCTCGGCTTCACGCTTGACGGCGTGCCGCTCGGCGACATGAGCTACGGCAACGTCAACGGGCTCCACATCAGTCGCGCGATCATCTCGGAGAACATCGCCAGCACCACCGTGGCACAGGGCGCGGGCGCGCTTGGCACCGCCTCGACCAGCAATCTCGGCGGCACGCTCCAGTTCGTCAGCCGCGCGCCGTCGGATACCGCCGACCTGGTCGCCTCGGGCACTTATGGCAGCGACGAGACGTATCGCGCCTTCGTGCGCGCCGAGTCGGGCGATCTCGGCGGCGGGCTCAAGGGCTATCTCAGCTACGGCTTCCTCAAGACGGACAAGTGGAAGGGCTTCGGTGAGCAGCGCCAGCACCAGGCCAATGCCAAGGTGGTGAAGGAGGTCGGCGAGCACGGCAAGATCACCGCCTTCCTCGACTTCTCCGATCGTCGCGAGAATGATTACCAGGACCTCAGCCTCGACATCATCCGCCGCCGCGGGTTGAACAACGACAATATCTCGAACGACTATCCGCTCGCGCTCCAGCTCGGTCAGATCGCGCAGAATCAGGCCGCGCGCGCGGCGAGCGCCACCGCGGCGCTGCCCTATCCCGGCGCCGGGCTCGCCTTCCCGGCGGGGATCGGCTCGCTCGACGACGTCTATTACGACGCGGCGGGCCTGCGCCGCGACTGGCTCGGCGGCATCACCTTCGAGGCGCAGCTCACCCCGGCGCTGTCAGTGGTGTCGACCAGCTATGTTCATCGCAACAAGGGGCAGGGGTCGTGGATCACGCCCTATCGCGCCACTCCGGCGGGCGCGCCCGACGCCGACGGTACGCCGATCGCCAACGGCTCGGCGCTGTCCTATCGCACCACTGAATATCGCATCATGCGGGCGGGCAATCTCACCAACGCGGCGCTCGAGCTCGGCGCCAACCGCCTCGAGCTCGGCGCCTGGTATGAGAGCAACAGCTTCGATCAGGCGCGCCGCTTCTACGGCATGGCGGACGGTACCATCGCCAACCGCCGCGCGCTCGACTATCAGTCCAATCCCTTCTTCACGGAATGGGCGGGCAATTACGATACCGAGACGCTGCAATATCACGTCGCCGACACGCTGCAGCTCGGCCGGCTGACGCTCAACGCGGGCTGGAAGGGCATGCGCGTCGAGAATCAGGCGAACCTGCTCACCGGCGTGCTGGTCGCCGGCAGGATCGAATCGAAGGACTGGTTCCTGCCGCAGGCGGGCGCGGTGTTCGACCTCGGCCGCGGCGCCGAGCTGTTCGCCAGCTACACCGAGAACATGCGCGCGTTCGTCTCGGGTACCGCGGGCCCGTTCGGCACCACCCAGGTCGGCTTCGACGCGATCCGCTCGCGGATCAAACCCGAGACGTCGAAGACCGCGGAGGGCGGCGTGCGGCTGCGCACCGGCGGGCTCCAGCTCTCCGCCGTGGGTTATTACATCGACTTCAACGACCGGCTGCTTACCTTCCAGAACGGCTCGGGCATCCAGGGCAACCCGCCGACGCTCAACAACGCCGGCGGCGTCGAAAGCTACGGCGGCGAGGTCTCGGCTTATTACCGCGTGCTGCCGCCGCTCAGCCTGTTCGCGAGCTACAGCTACAACAAGGCGACCTATCAGGACACGGTCTTCAGCACGGCAATCGATTCGAACGGGCAGCCCCGTCAGATCCTTCAGGTCGAGCGCGGCGACATCGTGGTCGACACGCCCGAGCATATGGCCAAGGGCGAGATCGTGTATGACGACAGCCACTTCTTCGGCCGCGTCGGCGCGGATTATATGGCGAAGCGCTACTTCACCTATCTCAACGACCAGTCGATTGGATCGCGCGTGCTGGTCGACGCCAGCATCGGCGTGCGCTTGGGCGAGAACATGGGCTTCTTCCGCGGCTTCGCGCTGGAGGGCAGCGTCACCAACCTGACCGATAAGAAGTATGTCTCGACGATCGGCAGCAACGGCTATACCGCCAGCGGTGACAACCAGACCCTGCTCGCCGGCGCGCCGCGGCAGGTCTTCGTGACGCTGCGGCGCGGCTTCTGAAGGGGGCGACGTAGCGGTAGATGGGGGGAACCAAAACGAACTCCCCCTCCCCTTCACGGGAGGGCCGGAGTGGGGCGCTTCCACGAACGCAGCGTCAGCGGCGACGCCCCACCCCAACCCCTCCCCTCAGGGGGAGGGGCTTTCTTCGGCCGCCTCAGATCCCGCCCGCGACCACCTCATGCCCCGCTGCCGTCAGCGCCGCGCCCAGCTCGGCGAGGCAGCGTTCCACCAGCGCCGCGTCGGGCGAGCGCGCCACGAAATTGGCGCCGGTGCGGCCGTCGCGGAAGAACGGATAGCTGCCGATCGCCACGCCGTCGTGCGCCTTTTCGGTGGCGCGGAGCAGGTCGGCGACCTCGCTTTCCGCCACCCAGCAGCCGATCGTGCCGCTCACCACCGGACGCCCGCCTTCGAGCGTGCCGGTAAGCGCGTCGAGCATGCCCGCGGTGATGTGCGGCACCCCCGCCATGATGAAGATGTTGCCGATGCGGATCCCCGGCGCGCCGGAGACGCGGTTCTCGATCAGCGTGGCGCCCTCGGGTACGCGCGCCATGCGCAGCCGCGCCTCGGTGATGCCGCCGCGCGTCGCGTAATAATGTTCGAGCACCGCCACCGCCTCGGGGTGATGAACGACGCCGACGCCGAGCGCCGCCGCAATCGAATCGACCGTGATGTCGTCGTGCGTCGGCCCGATCCCGCCCGTGGTGAAGAGATAGTCGTTGCGCGCGCGCAGCTGGTTGACCGCCTCGACGATCGCCGCCTCGCGGTCTGCCACCACGCGCACCTCGGCCAGGCGAATGCCGTGGACGTTGAGCCAGCTGGCGAGCTGGGCGATGTTCTTGTCCTGCGTGCGGCCCGAGAGGATCTCGTCGCCGATCACCACCAGCGCCGCGGTCCAGATGCGTTCGGTCTCCATGACGCGCGGGCATAGCCTCGCATTCGCGAGGTCGCCACGCTATATCGCCGCGATGACCGATTATGTCACCGTCACCAGCGACGCGCCGCTCGGGCGCACCGGCGCGATCAAGCTGCACGGCCCCGACGCCTTCGCCGGCATGCACAAGGCGGGGCGGCTCGCCGCCGAGACGCTCGATATGCTGGTGCCGCACATGGTGCCCGGCGTCACCACCGCCGCGCTCGACCGGCTGATCTACGAATTCATCCTGGCCGGCGGCGGCGTGCCCGCGACGCTCGGCTACCGCGGCTATGCGCACAGCACCTGCATCTCGATCAACCATGTCGTGTGCCACGGCATCCCGTCTGACAAGCCGCTCAAGTCGGGCGACATCGTCAACGTCGACGTGACCCCGATCGTCGACGGATGGCACGGCGACTCGAGCCGCATGTACCTGATCGGCGACGTGCCGCTGAAGGCCAAGCGGCTGGTCGAGGTGACCTATGAGTGCCTGATGCTCGGCATCGAGCAGGCGCGCCCCGGCAATCACATGGGCGACGTCGCGCACGCGATCCAGCGCCATGCCGAGTCGCACCGCTACGGCGTGGTGCGCGACTTCTGCGGGCATGGTCTGGGGCGGCTGTTCCACGACGCGCCCGAGGTGGTGCATGTCGGCCGGCCGGGCACGGGCGTGGAGCTGCGCCCGGGCATGATCTTCACGATCGAGCCGATGATCAACATCGGCCGCCCCGATGTGAAGCTGCTCGACGACGGCTGGACCGCGGTGACGCGCGATCGCTCGCTCTCGGCGCAGTTCGAACATTCGATCGGCATCACCGAGGACGGGTGCGAGATCTTCACCTGCTCGCCCGCCGGGCTCGACACGCCGCCCTATTGACCGGGCGAGCGCCGGGCCGCGCTACGCGCTACGCCACGATCCGGAAGGTGTAGGTGTAGCTCTGCGCCTGGCCGCGCACGATCACGTTCGATACCGTCACCGTGTACGTCACGCCGCTCGTCAGCCCCGCCGCGGCGAACTGGATGTTGTTGGGCAGGCCGTAGCCGGCATTGTCGAAGCTGACGTTGGACACGGTCAGCGCGGTGGTGCCGTTCGACACCATCACGCTCGCCCTAGCGAAGTCGACGCTCGCATTGGCTCCGCCGCGCTGCGACGCGTCGGCAATGACCGAGAAGGACAGCAGCGCCGCCGGATCGAAGTAGCGCGCCGGATAGTCGCCGTAGGGATAGGCCACATAGGGGGGCAGACCCGCGGGCACCGCGACGCCGCCGGTGAACGACACCACCTTCATCGCCGCCGCATCGGTGCGGCTGCCGTCCGCGAGCACCTGCGCGACCCGCCCGTAGGCGATCTTGCCGAGGAACGGGTCGAGCAGCCAGCGGCGATGCCCGACGTTGTTGGCGACCAGGTTGGTCGTCTCGGTCAGCCAGCCGCCGAGATACATGTCCTCGGTGTAATAAGCGAGATAGGGCGAGATCAGCCCGCCATAGAGATTGCTCGTCCCCGCGCCGGCGGCGCCGGCACCGGTGTAGCATTTCCAGTCGGCGGGCGGCGTGTGGGTGAGCTGGCCGTTCGCCGCCATCATCAGCGCCGCCTGCGTCGCCTGTTCGTCCTCCGGGCCGGAGTAGCTCACCGCGGGGAGACGGTGGAGCGCGCGCATCGCGTTGACGCGCGCGAGAATGTCGGCGCGGACGCTGTCAGCCAGCACGCCTGCGCGGCAGTTGGGCACATCCGGCTGGGTGGAGAACAGCGCGGCGGCGCGACCCGCCCAGTCGGCCGCCGGGGCAGCGGCTGGCGCGACCGCTACGACCGGGCTGGGCGTCGCGACCGGTGCCGGTGTCGGCGACGGGCTCGGCGAGGGGGCGACGACGACCGCGACGCTCGCGCCGGCCGCGCCGCTCGCGCCGCCGCCCTCGCTGCCACCGCCGCCGCAGCCGCCGAGCAGCAGCGCGGGCGCCGCCACGCCAAGGATCCAGCTCGACCGTCTGTTACGCATCGGCGGGCCATAGCCTTGCGCCACTTAACAAATTGGACTGTCGCTTGCTGCCCAATGAGGCGGCAGTCGCGGCGATCTGCCTGTAAAACGGGCAGCCGGTCGCGTGCGCGGATCATCGCCACGGCGGGTTGCTCTCGGACGCTGCGGCTGGCACGGTCGGTGCAAGGTACCTCGCGGGGTATCGGCGCTTATATTCGGGGTGGGACGTCAGTCGCGTGAAGAAGATCGAAGCGATCATCAAGCCGTTCAAGCTGGATGAGGTGAAGGAGGCGCTGCACGAGATCGGCGTCAGCGGCATCACCGTGACCGAGGCCAAGGGCTTCGGCCGGCAGAAAGGCCATACCGAGCTGTATCGCGGCGCCGAATATGTCGTCGACTTCCTGCCAAAGGTGAAGCTGGAGGTGGTGGTCGAGGACGGGCTCGCCGAGCGCGTCGTCGAGGCGATCGCCGCCGCGGCGCAGACCGGCCGGATCGGCGACGGCAAGATCTTCGTGATCCCGGTCGAGACCGCGCTGCGCATCCGCACCGGCGAGCGCGACAACGACGCGATCTGACATCCCCGCCCCCCCGGCCGCGCGCCGGGGTGTCCCTGTTACCGCGCGCTCCGGCACCGTTCGGGGAGCGCACCTGCGAGAGAGAGAAGCATCATGGCGAACACGGCCGCAGACGTTCTGCAGAAGATCAAGGATGAGGAGATCGAGTGGGTCGATCTGCGCTTCACCGATCCCAAGGGCAAGTGGCAGCACCTCACCATGGTCGCCTCGGTGATGGGCGAGGACGAGTGGACCGACGGTCTGATGTTCGATGGCTCCTCGATCGCTGGCTGGAAGGCGATCAACGAGTCGGACATGATCCTCAAGCCCGACCTCGATGCCATCTACACCGATCCCTTCTCGGCGACGCCGATGCTGATCGTGTTCTGCGACATCGTCGAGCCGTCGACCGGCGAGGGCTATAGCCGCGATCCGCGCACCACCGCCAAGCGCGCCGAGGCCTATGTTGCCACCACCGGGATCGGTGACACCGTCTATGTCGGTCCCGAGGCCGAGTTCTTCATGTTCGACGACGTCCGCTTCGAGACCAGCTACAACACCAGCTATTTCAAGATTGACGACATCGAGCTGCCGACCAACACCGGCCGCGAATATGAGGGCGGTAACCTCGCGCACCGCCCGCGCGCCAAGGGCGGTTACTTCCCGGTCGCGCCGGTCGACTCGGCGGTCGACATCCGCGGCGAGATGGTCTCGACCATGATCGAGATGGGCCTGCCGTGCGACAAGCACCACCATGAGGTAGCGGCGGCGCAGCACGAGCTGGGGCTGACCTTCGGCACGCTGACCACCACCGCCGATCGCATGCAGATCTACAAGTATGTCGTGCACCAGGTCGCGCATGCCTATGGCAAGTCGGCCACCTTCATGCCCAAGCCGATCAAGGAAGATAACGGCTCGGGCATGCACACCCACTTCTCGATCTGGAACGGCAAGGAGCCGCTGTTCGCGGGCAATGGCTATGCCGGCCTGTCCGACACTTGCCTCTATTTCATCGGCGGGATCATCAAGCACGCCAAGGCGATCAACGCCTTCACCAATCCGACCACCAACAGCTACAAGCGGCTGGTGCCGGGTTACGAGGCGCCCGTGCTGCTCGCTTACTCGGCGCGCAACCGCTCGGCGTCGTGCCGCATTCCTTATGGCACCGGCCCGAAGAGCAAGCGCGTCGAGGTCCGCTTCCCCGACGCGATGGCCAACCCGTATCTCGCTTATGCCGCGCTGCTGATGGCGGGCCTCGACGGTATCCAGAACAAGATCCATCCCGGCGAGGCGATGGACAAGAACCTGTACGACCTCCCGCCGGCCGAGCTGGCGCAGGTGCCGACGGTCTGCGCGTCGCTGCGCGAGGCGCTCGATTCGCTGATGGCCGACCACGACTTCCTGCTGAAGGGCGACGTGTTCACCAAGGACCAGATCGAGGCCTATGTCGAGCTGCAGTGGCAGGACGTGGCGCGCTGGGAGATGACGCCGAGCCCGGTCGAGTACGACATGTACTATAGCGCGTAAGCCGCGCGGAGCGGCTGATGCGAGAAGGGCGCCCGGTGCGAGCCGGGCGCCTTTTTCGTTAGATCCTCCCCGCTCGCGGGGAGCGGGCTTTGGCCTGCCTCCTGCCGGGCGAGGTGGTGTCTGGGAGACACCATCTCGCCCGCACTGGCAGCGAAGCTGTGACGGAGGGGGCTCTCCGCACCCGCGCGGGGTCGTGTGAGGCGCGCCCCATCCACCACCGGCCTGCGGCCAGCGGTCCCCTCCCCTTACCGGGGAGGACTTTAGGTCATGCCGGCGAGCTCTCCGCAGTCGTCGCCACCTTGGCGTGGCTGCCTTCCTCGCCGGCCTTGATCGTGCCGCCGAACAGCATCTTCACCCGACCCGAGAGCGAGACGTCATTCTCCCACAGCTCGGCGCTGTCGATGTCGACGCGCAGCAGCGCCAGATTCGGGTCCTCGCGGCCGCCCGGAAACCAGGCCTCGGCCTGCTTGTTCCACAATTTGTCGATCAGCGCGGGATCGTTGTCGATCCGCGCCTGTCCGTCCATGCAGGCGAAGAAGTCGTGCGCCTTGGACACATATTGCGCCATCACACGCCCGCCGCCGGCGAGACGATTGTCCTTGCCGACGAAGAAGAAGAGCGTGTCGACCTGATCCTTGTCGAGCTGCGCGGTGAGCGGCTCGCTGTGCGACGAGCCGTCCGCCGGGCCGACCATGACGAACGGGCTGTCCGCCATCTTCTGCCACAGATCATGCTTGAGCTTGGTCGGGTCGGTGTTGGCGTCCGCCATCTTGGGTCTCCTGTCGGTGTGGACGGAAAACGAGAGCGCGTCGGGTTGGTTGCGGGGGCGGTAGCGGTGGGGAGGGCAGCGACGAACAGGCGACTCCCGGTGAGCCGCCAGTGCCGCTTGCCCTTGCCGGGCTGGCCGCCCTCACAGCACCTCGAACAGCCCCGCCGCGCCCATCCCGCCGCCGACGCACATCGTCACGACGACATATTTCGCGCCACGCCGCTTGCCCTCGATCAGCGCATGGCCGGTCATCCGCGCGCCCGACATGCCATAAGGATGGCCGACCGCGATCGCGCCGCCGTTGACGTTGAGCAGTTCGTCGGGGATGCCGAGTTTGTCGCGGCAGTAGAGCACCTGCACCGCGAACGCCTCGTTGAGCTCCCACAGGCCGATGTCGTCGATCGTCAGCCCGTTCTTCTCGAGCAGCTTGGGGACGGCCACCACCGGGCCGATCCCCATCTCGTCGGGTGCGGTGCCTGCCACCGCCATGCCGACATAGCGGCCGAGCGGGGTGAGCCCGCGCCGCTCGGCGAGCCGCTCCTCCATCAGCACGCTGGCCGAGGCGCCGTCCGAGAGCTGCGAGGCGTTGCCCGCGGTGACGTTACGGTCCGGCCCGACCACCGGCTTGAGCGCGCGCAGTCCCTCGATCGTGGTGTCGGCGCGATTGCCCTCGTCGCGCGACAGCGTCACCTCTTCGTAGCTGACCGCCTTGGTCTCCTTGTCGACGAGCGCCTTGGTCGCCGTCACCGCGACGATCTCGTCGTCGAACCGGCCGGCCGCCTGCGCTGCCGCGGTGCGCTGCTGCGAGCGGAGCGCATATTGGTCCTGCGCCTCGCGGTCGATGCCGTAGCGGTCGGCAACGATCTCGGCGGTCTGCAGCATCGGCATGTAGATGTCGCGGTGCATCGCCAGCAGCTCCGGGTCGGGCGCGATGCGCATCTCCGGCGTCTGCACCAGGCTGATGCTCTCGACGCCGCCGCCGACCGTCACGTCCATGCCGTCCGTGACGATCTGCTTGGCGGCGATCGCGATCGCCATCAGCCCGCTGGCGCATTGCCGATCGACCGACATGCCCGGCACGCTGGTCGGCAGCCCGGCGCGGAGCAGGCTGGTGCGCGCGATGTTGCTTGCCTGGTGCCCCTGCTGAAGCGCTGCCCCGAGGATCACGTCCTCGATCTCGGCACGGTCGACTCCGGCGCGCTCAACCGCGGCGGCGATCGCGTGATGCGCCAGCGTGGGCGAGGGCGTGTTGTTGAACGCGCCGCGATAGGCGCGGCCGATCGGGGTGCGGGCGGTGGAGACGATGACGGCGGAGCGCATGGGAGGGTCCTTCGGTGAGGGTCAAGGGGAGGGGGTGCGGGGCGGTGCAACAGGTGGCGGCGAGCCTGAGGGGAAGCCGGCCCACCAACTGCCGTCATCCCGGACTTGGTCCGGGATCCACGGCGCCGCACGCTCGCTGGCCGGTTGGTTCGCGGATGGGTGGATCCCGGACAAAGTCCGGGATGACGGATGAAAGCAGGAGGGGCCTAGCCCTACTCGCGCGAGCTTCGCCGCTCGCTCGCCCCCCCTCACACGAACACCTGGGTGATCCACTCCGCTACCATGGCTGGCTTGTCCTGCCCCTCGATCTCCACCGTGGTGGCATTGGTGTATTGATAGACGCCCGGCCGCTTTTCGGCGAAATCGGCCAGCACCGAGCGCGCACGAATGCGCGAGCCCGACGGCACCGGCGCGAGGAAGCGCACCTTGTTGCCCCCGTAGTTCACCCCCATCACCGCGCCGTCGAGCCGCGGTGCGTCGGGGGTGCGCGCCGCCAGCAGCGGCAGCAGCGACAGCGTGAGAAAGCCGTGCGCGATTGTCGTGCCGAACGGGGTCTGTGCGGCGCGCTCGCGATCGACGTGGATGAACTGGTGGTCGCCCGTGGCCTCGGCAAAACGGTCGATCATCTGCTGGGTGACCTCGACCCACTCGGAGACGGTCTCGCGCCCGATCGCCTGTCTCATCTCGTCGACGGTCACCGCGATTCCCCTCCGCCATGCGACGCGCTACAGCGCGCGCATCTGTCTAGGCGCGGGCTCGCCGCCGCCGCAAGACACAACGAACCGAAAGCACGAAGATGGCCGCTGCCGTACCGTCTACCACTCTCGCCCAGCTCCGTGCGCTCCATCGCGCCGGCGAACCCGATGTTCTAAAGCCGCTGCTGGAGCGCGCCGCGGCGGGCGCCGAGTCGCGCGCGCGCATCGTTGACACCGCCTCGGGGCTGCTCGCCGACCTGCGCGCGGCGCAGGCGCTCGGCTGGGTCAACCAGTTCCTCCAGGAATATCGCCTCAACTCGTCCGAGGGCGTCGCGCTGCTCAGCCTCGCCGAGGCGTTCCTGCGCGTGCCCGACCCCGAGACCGCCGACCTGCTGATCGCCGACAAGCTGGGCGACGCCGACTGGCGCGCGCACGCCGGCCAGTCCAACTCGCGGCTGGTCAACACCGCCACCTGGGGGCTGGTGGTCGGCCGCGCGCTGGTGGGCGAGGGCGAGGCCGGCCCGCTCAAGCGGCTGCTGAGCCGCGCCGGCGAGCCGTTCGTGCGGCAGGCGGTGGGCGCGGCGATGCGGATGATGGGCGAGATCTTCGTGATGGGTCGCACCATCGACGAGGCGATGAAGCGGATGCGCCGCCCCGAGCACCGCGGCTTCACCGCCAGCTTCGACATGCTCGGCGAGGCGGCGCGCACCAGCGCCGACGCCGAGCGCTATTTCCAGGCCTATGTCGACGCGATCGACGCGGTGGGCAGCGACCCGCGCGCGGGCCACTCCGTGTCGGTCAAGCTCTCCGCGCTCCACCCGCGCTACGAGGTGGCCCGCTGGGACGAGTGCGTGCCCGCGCTGACCGGGATGCTCGAGGCGCTGGCCCTTCAGGCGGCGGCGCGCGGCATCGCGCTCACCGTCGATGCCGAGGAGAGCGAGCGGCTCGAGATGAGCCTCGACATCATCGGCGCCGTCGCCACCCTCCCGCAGCTGCGCGACTGGGACGGGTTCGGCATGGCGGTGCAGGCCTATGGCAAGCGCGCGCGGCCGGTGGTGGCCTGGGCCGACTCGCTCGGACGGCTGATGAATGTCCGGCTCGTGAAGGGCGCCTATTGGGATAGCGAGATCAAGCGCACCCAGGTCGAGGGGCTCGACGATTATCCTTTGTTCACGCGCAAGGCCGCGACCGACGTGAGCTACCTCGCGGTGGCGCGTGACATGCTCGATGCGCGCTACATCCGCCCCGCCTTCGCCAGCCATAACGCGTTGACCGTCGCGACCATCGTCGAATGGGCCGGCAACGGTCGCGACTTCGAGTTCCAGCGGCTCCACGGCATGGGCGACGGGCTGTACGAGCGGCTGGTGCGCGACCAGGGCTATCACTGCCGCATCTACGCGCCGGTCGGCGGTCACCGCGACCTGCTCGCCTATCTCGTCCGCCGGCTGCTCGAGAACGGCGCCAACTCCAGCTTCGTCCACCAGCTCGCCGATGCGCGGCTGAGCGAGGCCGACATCCTCGCCGACCCGGTCGCCAAGATCGCGTCGGTCGGCGGCACGCGCCACCCCAGCATCCCGCTGCCGTCCGAGCTGTTCGGCGCCGAGCGGCGCAACTCGCGCGGGATCGACCTCGGCGACCGAGTCGTGCTGGAGGACACGCGTGCCGCGGTGAACCGGCCGATGACCGAGCCGGCGCCCGCGGCGACGGCCGACGTCGCCGCCGCGGTGACGCGGGCGCGCGCGGCCTTCCCGGCGTGGCAGACGACCCCGGTCGCGGCGCGCGCCGACTGCCTCGACCGGCTCGCCGACCTGCTCGAGCGCGACCGCGACCGGCTGATGGCGATCTGCGTGCAGGAGGCGTTCAAGACCATCCCCGACGCGATCGGCGAGGTGCGCGAGGCGGCGGACTTCTGCCGCTACTACGCGGCGCGGGCGCGCGCCACGCTCGGCTCGGTCGAGCTGCCCGGGCCGACCGGCGAGCGCAACACGCTCCACCTGGAAGGCCGCGGCGTGTGGGCGACGATCGCGCCGTGGAACTTCCCGCTCGCGATCTTCCTCGGCCAGACCGTCGCCGCGCTGGTGACGGGCAACACCGTGGTCGCCAAGCCCGCGCCGCAGACGCCGCGCATCGCCGCCGCGGCGGTGGCGCTGGCGCATGAGGCGGGCGTGCCGCGCGACGCGCTCGTGCTGGTGCCGGGCGGGCCCGAGGTCGGCGCCGCGCTGGTTGGCGACGCGCGCGTCCAGGGCGTGGCCTTCACAGGCTCGACCGCGACGGCGCGTTCGATCGCGCGCGCGTTGCTGGCGGACGACGACCGCCCGATCGTGCCGCTGATCGCCGAGACCGGCGGGATCAACGCGATGATCGTCGACTCGACCGCTTTGCCCGAGCAGGTGGTGGCGGACGTCGTCACCAGCGCGTTCCGCTCGGCCGGGCAGCGCTGCTCGGCGCTGCGGCTGCTGCTGGTGCAGGAGGATATCGCCGAGGGGCTGATCGAAATGCTCTCCGGCGCGATGGACCTGCTGACGCTCGGCGACGCGGGCGACCCGCGCACCGACGTCGGCCCGGTGATCGACCGCGCCGCCTATGACCGGCTGATGGCCTATCGCGAGCAGGCGCGCGCGCGCTGGGTGAAGACGGTGCCGGCGCCCGCGGAGGGGCTGTTCGTGCCGCCGACGCTGATCCGGCTCGACTCGGTCGAGGCGCTCGACCGCGAGTGGTTCGGCCCGTTGCTCCACGTCGCGACGTGGAAGGCGGGCGCGCTGGAGGAGACGATCGCGCGGGTCAACGCCAAGGGCTATGGCCTGACGATGGGGTTGCACAGCCGGATCGCGCGCGCGGCCGAGGTCACCGAGGCGGCGGCCGCGGTAGGCAATCTCTACATCAACCGCTCGATGATCGGCGCGGTGGTAGGGTCGCAGCCGTTCGGCGGCGAGGGGCTGTCGGGGACCGGGCCCAAGGCGGGCGGGCCGTTGTACCTGTACCGCTTCTGCGCGGAGCGCGCGGTGTCGGTGGACACCACCAGCGCGGGCGGCAACGCGACGCTGCTGAGCTTGGAAGAGGGCGGGATCTGACGGGGCGGCGCTTCCACCGGCACGGCAACGGAGTGCGCGACATCGCGTTTGCCCAGAATAGCCCCTCCCCTTGAGGGGAGGGGTTGGGGTGGGGCGTCTCCGCGAACGCGTCACTCGCGGAAGCGCCCCACCCCCGGTCCCTCCCTAAAGGGGAGGGGAGAGGCGAAAGCCGCTGCCTCAGCGAGGCAACGTCCTCACCTCAACGGCACTTCACCTTGCCGCGATCGATCGAGCGCCCGAGCAGCGCGCCGCCGCCCGCACCGAGCAGCGTGCCCAGCGTGCCGCCGCCGACCAGATTGCCCAGCACGCCGCCGCCGACGCCGCCGATCACCAGCCCGGTGGTGCCGTCGTTGCGCTTGCAATAAGCGCGGCCATCGCGCCCGCGATAGATCTGATCGTCACGGCCGAGCGCGCGCGCGCGGCGGCTGTTGCCCCGGCGATAGTCGCGCGACGGGTCCCAATTCTGGTCGTCGCCGTGCCAGCGATAGTCGCCGTCACGGTCGCTGCGCTGCGCCTGCGCGGCGGGGGCGAGCATCGGGGTGGTGGCGGTGGCGAGCGCCAGCGCGGCGAGCAGGGCCTTCTTCATGGCATCGATCTCCTTCTGTCGCCCACGAACGTCGCAGGCGACAAGGAGTTCACTTCGATCAGGTCGGCGTCAGGCCGGCACCGTATCGTGGCGAGGCTGCGGCGCCATGGTGCCCTCCGCCACCAGCATGTTCTCGCGCCGGGCGACGATCAGCGGCACCAGCACCTGCCCCGCGACGTTCACCGCGGTGCGTCCCATGTCGATGATCGGATCGACCGCAAGCAGCAGCCCGGCGCCCTCCAGCGGCAGGCCGAGCGTGGTGAGCGTCAGAGTCTGCATCACCAGCGCGCCGGTCAGCCCCGCGGTTGCGGCAGAGCCGATCACCGACACCAGCGCCACCAGCACATAGTCCGAGGCGTGCAGCGCAATGCCGTAATATTGCGCGACGAACAGCGCCGCCACGGCGGGGTAGACCGCGGCGCAGCCGTCCATCTTGGTGGTCGCGGCGAACGGCACCGCGAAGGCGGCATAGTCGCGCGGCACGCCGGCGCGCTCGGCCGCATCCTCGGTGACGGGCAGGGTCGCGATCGAGGAGCGCGACACGAAGCCGAGCTGGATCGCTGGCCAGGCGGTGGCGAAGAAGCGCGACACCGAGAGCCGGTTGAGCGCGAGCAGCGCGGGATAGACCAGGAACAGCACCAGCGCGAGCCCGAGGTAGACCGTTCCCGCGAAGCTGCCGAGCGCAGCGAGCGACGACCAGCCATAGCGCACGATCGCGGTGCCGATCAGCCCCGCGGTGCCGATCGGCGTGAGCTTCACCACCCAGCGCAGCAGGCGGCGGAAGATCGCCAGCAGCGAGGCGTTGGCGGCGAGAAAAGCGCTGCCCGCATCGCCGACGTTCACCGCCGCGGCACCGACTGCGATCGCGACGACGATCAGCTGGAGCACGTTGAACCCCAGCTTCGTCGTGGCGCCACCGTCGGCGAGCTTGGTGCTTGCCTCAAGCCCCAGAAAGTTGCCCGGGATCAGCCCGCGCAGGAAGTCGAGCCACGAGCCGGTGGTGGCGGGCAGCGCGGCGGCGGACGGGTCGACCCCGCTGCGCAGCCCGGGCTCGATCAGCGTGCCGAGCGTGAGCCCGATCGTCACCGCGATCAGCGCGGTGACCGCGAACCATAGCAAGGTCTGGCCGACCAGCCGCGCGGCATTGCCGAGATCGCGCAGCGCCGCGATCGAGGCAACGATTGCGGTGAACACCAGCGGCACCACCAGCGCCTTGAGCAGCTGGACGAAACTCTCGCCGGTGAGGCGCAGCGCCTCGGCGAGCGCGGGCAGGTCGCGCGCGGCGAAACCGAGCGCGACGCCGATCGCCATGCCGGCGAACACCTGCACGGTGAAGGGAGGGGTCTTCATGGCATGCGAGGTGAGGCGGCCCGGCGTGCTTCGCCAGCAACTTTGCATTTGCGCGGGGCGAGCCGGGCTATCGGGCGGACTCCGCGGCCGCGGTGCCGCGGACCGTCCGTGCGGACCGCCATCCTTCGTTTGACCTCATATAAAGATATCTTTATATCTACTCGCCGGATGAAATACGCCCTCGCCATCTTCAGCGCGCTCGCCGACCCGTCGCGGCTGCGCATCGTCGCGCTGCTCGGCGCGATGGAATTGTCGGTGGGCGAGCTGGCGCAGGTGCTGGGACAGAGCCAGCCGCGCGTGTCGCGCCATGTCAAGATCCTGTGCGACGCCGGATTGGCGGAGCGGCGCAAGGAGGGCAGCTGGGTGTTCGTCGCGCTCGGCGATCGCGAGCGGCTCGCCCCCGTGCTCGCCGCGCTCGACTCGCTTGGCGTCACCGGGGAGGCCGCGGCGGATCTCGCGCGGCTCGCCGCGGTGCGCGCCGATCGTGCCGCGGCGGCGGCGGGCTGGTTCGAGGCGAATGCGCGCGAGTGGGACGCGATCCGCTCGCTCCATGTCGCCGAAGAGCAGGTGGAGGCGGCGATGCGCGACGTGCTCGCCGACGCGCCGCTCGGGCGGCTGATCGACATCGGCACCGGCACCGGGCGGATGATCGAGCTGTTCGCGCCCGGCGCCACCCACGCGCTGGGAATCGACAAGAGCAGCGAGATGCTGCGGCTGGCGCGCGCCAAATTGGGCGAGCGCGGGCTCGCCAACGCCGAGCTGCGCCAGGCCGATCTCTACGCGCTGCCGCTCGGCGACGGCGCCGCGGACGTGGCGATCCTGCACCACGTGCTGCATTTCGCGCAGCAGCCCGGCGCCGCGATCGTGGAGGCGGCGCGGGTGCTGGCGCCGGGCGGGCGGCTGCTGATCGCGGACTTCGCGCCGCACGACCGCGAGGAACTGCGCGCGCGCGACGCGCATACGCGGCTGGGTTTTTCGGACGCGCAGATCGAGGGCTGGTTCGCCGCGGCGGGGGTGGCGGCGGCGCGCGTCGAGACGCTCGAGGGCGGCGAACTGACGGTGAAATTGTGGCTCGGCCGGAAGGCCGGCGAGCCGTGGCGAGAGGTGAAGGCGGCATGACATTCTCGGTCAACCAGCTCGAGGAAGCGCGCCGCGCGCTGGACGCGCCGCTCTACGCCGACGTCGGCGGCGACGTGGACGTCAGCTTCGAGTTCTCGCCGCCAAAGAGCGAGAAGTCGGAAGAGACCTTGTGGCAGTCGATCGAGACGCTTTGCCCGCTCGGGCCGCGCTTCCTCTCGGTCACCTATGGCGCGGGCGGGTCGACGCGCGACCGCACCCACGCCACCGTCGCGCGGATCGCGCGCGAGACCGCGGTGCCCGCCGCGGCGCATCTCACCTGCGTCGAGGCGACCCGCGAGGAGATCGACGTGGTGGCGCAGGAATATTGGGCCGCGGGGGTGCGCCACATCGTCGCGCTGCGCGGCGACCCGCCCGCGGGCGCGGCGGACTATGCGCCGCACCCCGGCGGCTATGAGAATGCCGCCGCTTTGGTGGCGGGGCTGCGCCGGCTGCACCCGTTCGAGATCTCGGTGGCGGCCTATCCCGAATGCCATCCCAGCTCGGCCGATCTCGCGGGCGATCTCGACAATCTCAAGCGCAAGCTCGACGCCGGCGCCAACCGCGCGATCACGCAGTTTTTCTTCGAGGCGGAGACCTTCTTCCGCTACCGCGACGCGGCGGCGGCGGCGGGGATCCAGGCCGAGATCGTGCCGGGCATCATGCCGATCGGCAGCTTCGCGGGCGTGCAGCGGATGGCGGCGATGTGCCGCACCGACGTGCCGGGCTGGCTGGTGCGGCTGTTCGAGGGGCTCGACGATCTGCCTGCGGCGCGCCAGCTGGTCGCGGCAACGGTGGCGGCCGAGCTGTGCCGCAAGCTCTACGCCGGCGGGGTCAAGCAGCTTCACTTCTACACGATGAACAAGGCCGAGCTGAGCTACGCGATCTGCCACCTGTTGGGGGTGCGCGCGGCACCACGGCAAGCGGCAGCGGCGGCGTGAGCGCTACGCCCCCCGACCTCTCATCCGTCATCCCGGCGCAGGCCGTGATCCATGGTGCCGCGCGCGCCACCGCCGCGCTGAACGCGGCACGCTGGAGCCCGGCCTGCGCCGGGGTGACGGATGCTCCGCGAACGATGACGACCGCCAGGACCTTATCATGACCCCACGTGACACCTTCCTCGCCGAGGCGGCGAAGCGGATCCTGATCACCGACGGCGCCTTCGGCACCGAGATCCAGAACTGGAAGCTCTCTGAGGCGGACTATGCCGGCGCGCTGACGCTCGGCCATGACCAGAAGGGCAACAACGACATCCTCGCGCTGACCAAGCCCGAGGTGCCCGAGTCGATCCACCGCGCCTATTTCGAGGCGGGGGCGGACATCGCCGAGACCAACACCTTCTCCGCCAACCGCATCAGCCAGGCCGATTACGGCGCCGAGGGGCTGGTGCGCGAGATCAACGTCGAGAGCGCGCGCCTCGCCCGCCGCCTCGCCGACGAGTTCCAGGCAAAGGATGGCCGCCCGCGCTTCGTCGCCGGCGCGATCGGGCCGACCAACAAGACCTTGTCGCTCAGCCCCGACGTCAACGATCCCGGCTTTCGCGAGATCGACTTCGACTATCTGAAGGACGTGTACCGCGAGCAGATCGACGCGCTGGTCGAGGGCGGCGCCGACTTCGTGCTGATCGAGACGGTGTTCGACACGCTCAACGCCAAGGCCGGGGTGATGGCGGCGATCGAGGCGGGTGAGGCGCTCGGGCGCGACCTGCCGATCATGCTGTCGATGACGCTGACCGACCTCTCCGGGCGCAACCTTTCGGGGCACACGGTGGAGGCGTTCTGGCACGCGATCCGGCATGCCAGGCCACTGACGGTCGGGCTCAACTGCTCGTTCGGCGCGGAGCAATTGCGCCCGCACGTGCGCACGCTGAGCGCGATCTGCGACACGCTGATCATGGTCTATCCCAACGCCGGCCTGCCCAACGAGCTCGGCGCCTATGACGAGGCGCCCGCGACCACCGCGGGGCTGGTGGCGGAATGGGCCGAGGCGGGGCAGGTCAACGTGCTGGGCGGCTGCTGCGGCTCGACCCCGGCGCATATCGCCGCGATCGCCGAGCGCGTCCGCGGCGTCGCCCCGCGCGCGATCCCCGCGCCGCCGGTGCAGACGCGGCTGGCCGGGCTGGAGCCGTTCACCATGGCGGCGTGACACACGGCGTTCCCTCCCCTTCAGGGGAGGGCCGGGGTGGGGCGTCGGCGTCTCACCGAGACCGGCGCGCCCGAGGAACCGCCCCACCCCAACCCAGCGGCAGGGTGGTTAGGCCCCCGGCCCAACCAAAAACACGCTGGGCGTGTTTTAACCTGCCGCTCCTGAAGGGAGGGGCTAGAGAGAATGACATGACCGCTTCCTCCACCCGCTTCGTCAACGTCGGCGAGCGCACCAACGTCACCGGCTCGGCGGCGTTCAAGAAGATGATCATGGCGGGCGACTATACGCGCGCGGTCGAGGTCGCGCGCCAGCAGGTCGAGAACGGCGCGCAGGTGGTCGACGTCAACATGGACGAGGGGCTGCTCGACGCACACCACGCCATGACCACCTTCCTCAAGCTGATCGCCGCCGAGCCCGATATCGCGCGCGTGCCGATCATGATCGACAGCTCCAAGTGGAGCGTGATCGAGGCCGGGCTCAAATGCGTCTCGGGCAAGCCGATCGTCAACTCGATCAGCATGAAGGAGGGCGAGGAGCAGTTCCTCCACCACGCCCGCCTGTGCCGCAACTATGGCGCTGCGGTGGTGGTGATGGCGTTCGACGAGGTCGGCCAGGCCGACACGCAGGCGCGTAAGGTCGAGATCTGCGCGCGCGCCTATGACCTGCTCACCGGCATCGGCTTCCCGCCCGAGGACATCATCTTCGATCCCAACGTGTTCGCGGTGGCGACCGGGATCGAGGAGCACAACAATTACGCGGTCGACTTCATCGAGGCGTGCCGCGAGATCAAGGCGCGCTGCCCGCACGTCCATATCTCGGGCGGGCTCTCCAACCTGAGCTTCTCGTTCCGCGGCAACGAGCCGGTGCGCCGCGCGATGCACTCGGTGTTCCTGTACCACGCTATCCCCGCGGGCATGGACATGGCGATCGTCAACGCCGGCCAGCTCGACGTTTACGACGCAATCGACCCCGAGCTGCGCACCGCCTGCGAGGACGTCATCCTCAACCGCGACCCCGAGGCGGGCGAGCGGCTGGTCGCGCTGGCCGAGCGCTTCCGCGGCACCGACGCGGTGGCCGAGAAGGCGGCGCAGGAGTGGCGCGGCTGGGACGTGGTCAAAAGGCTCGAGCACGCGCTGGTCAAGGGGATCGACGCGCACGTCGTCGACGACACCGAGGAGGCGCGCGCCGAGATCGCGGCGCGCGGCGGCCGACCGATCGAGGTGATCGAGGGCCCGCTGATGCAGGGCATGAACGTGGTGGGCGACCTGTTCGGCTCGGGCAAGATGTTCCTGCCGCAGGTGGTGAAGAGCGCGCGCGTGATGAAGAAGGCGGTGGCGCACCTGCTGCCGTACATCGAGGCGGAGAAGGCCGCGGGCGGCGCCGAGCAGCGCGGCAAGGGCCGGATGGTGATCGCCACGGTGAAGGGCGACGTCCACGACATCGGCAAGAACATCGTCGGCGTCGTGCTCCAGTGCAACGGCTTCGAGGTGATCGACCTCGGCGTGATGGTGCCCTGGTCCAAGATCCTCGAGACCGCGCGCGAGCAGGACGCCGACATGATCGGCCTCTCCGGCCTGATCACCCCTTCGCTCGACGAGATGGTGACCGTGGCGGAGGAGATGCAGCGCGCCGGCATGACGATGCCGCTGATGATCGGCGGCGCGACCACCTCCAAGGTCCATACCGCGCTGCGCATCGCGCCGGCGTACACCGGACCGGTGGTGCACGTGCTCGACGCCAGCCGCGCGGTCGGCGTGGCCACCGCGCTGGTGTCGGAAACCCAGGCGGAGGGCTTCGTCGCCGGTGTCGCCGCGGAATATCAGGCGGTGCGCGACGCGCGCGAGGGCAAGGGCGCCAACGCGCTGCTGCCGCTGGAAGAAGCGCGCAAGCGCGGCTTTGCAGCGGACATGGCGCTCAAGGCGCCCCCGGCGAAGCGGCCCGGCGTCCACGTCTACGACGACTGGGACCTCGCCGACCTCGCCGATTACATCGACTGGACGCCCTTCTTCCGCGCCTGGGAGCTGGCGGGCAACTATCCCGCGATCCTCGACGACGCGGTGGTGGGGGAGAGCGCGCGCTCGCTCTACGTCGACGCGCGCGCGATGCTGGACCGCGTCGTCGCGGAGAAGTGGCTGACCGCGCGCGGGGTCGCCGGGCTGTGGCCGTGCCACCGCCACGACGACGACGTGTGGGTGCACGACCGCCACAGCGTCGACACGCGCTCGCCCGACGGCGCGAGCGTGCCCGAAGGCATGCACACCCCCGACCTCGACCGCCGCAACGAGCATTCGACGCGGCTGCCGTTCCTGCGCCAGCAGATCGCCAAGCGCGAGGGGCGGGCGAACATGTGCCTCGCCGATTTCGTCGACCCCGCGGGCGACTGGATCGGCGGCTTCGCGGTCGGCATCCACGGCATCGACTCGCATCTCGCGCGCTACAAGCAGGACAACGACGACTATAACGACATCCTGCTCAAGGCGCTGGCGGACCGGCTGGCGGAGGCGTTCGCCGAGCGGCTCCACGCGCACGTGCGCACCGAGCTATGGGGCTATGCCCCCGACGAGCAGCTGACCGGCGAAGCGCTGATTCGGGAGCAATATCGCGGGATCCGCCCAGCGCCAGGCTATCCGGCCTGCCCCGAGCACAGCCTCAAGCGCACGTTGTTCGACCTGCTCGAGGCCGAGAAGAACGTCGGGCTGGAGCTGACCGAGAGCTACGCCATGCTGCCCACCGCGGCGGTGAGCGGCTTCTACTTCGGCCACGCGCAGGCGGAATATTTCGGCGTGGCGCGGATCGGCGAGGACCAGGTGGCGGATTACGCGCAACGGCTCGGCGTCGACGTGCAGCAGGCGACGCGGCTGCTGCGGCCGAACCTGGATTGAGCGCACGTGGCGCCCCATAGCGGGTAGGGAAGTGGGCGCGCCGCCCGGCAAGCCACGCCGGTCCTTCTATCTCTCGTCCTGAGAACGGGTCGCGGGAAGGAAGACGGATGCGAGCAGCCGGTGTGCGGAGCGTGCGGGCGCTCCTTTCGCTGAGCACGGCGCTGCTCGCGTTGCCGGTCGCCGCGCAGGAGAGCCCGCAGGCGGTGTCGCGCCGCTTCGACGGTGGGCCCGATATCGCCGTGGTCGACGCCATTACGCCCGACGAGGCGGTCGATCCCGCCGCCATCAACGGCGTGGGGCAGATCGTGGTCGATCACGGCTGGGCCAGCGGCTATTGCACCGGCACGTTGATCAACCCGCGCACGGTCCTCTTCGCCTCGCATTGCGTGAACGGGGAGGGCGGCGACACGCCGCAGGACCCGTGGCGGTACGGCAATGCCGCGGGTCAGATGCCGGTCGCCTTCGCGCTGAAGGCCGACAACCAAGCCAGCGTTCACCAATGGGTGACGAGAGGTGAGTGGCAGCACCGGACACACCCCGACAACGCGATCTTCTCGCTCAATCAGGTCGTCTACCATCCCGGTGCGGTGACGATGGGGATGGATCTCGCCGACGTGCAGGCGGACATCGCGATCGGGTCGCTCGACGCGCCCGCAAAGGGCATCCCGACCTGGACGTTGCTGTTCTCGCCCTTGCCCGCGCCCGCCGCGATCGATGCCGCGACCGGGACGGGCTACCATGTGACGGTCACCGGCTATGGCGTTCACGGCAACGGCGGTAGCGGTTATACCGGTTTCGACCTGCGCCGCCGCTCGGCGGAGAACATGATCGGGCTGCTCACCTCGCTCGACGAGGTCGAGGCCGAGCTCGGCATGGCGCGCGAGGGCCTGCACCAGAACCTCTATTTTCTCGACTTCGACGATCCGCGACGGCGCGCCGTGGCTGACATCAACGTCTTCCGCGATGACGCGCTGCCGGCTGAGGGCGTGCCCGGGTTCGGCGACTCGGGCGGGCCGCTGATCCTCGATCGCCGCTACGCCGAGAAGACCGTCATCGGCGTGCTCTCAGCCGGGCGCTGGCCCGACAACACGCCGCCGGGCAGCTACGGCACCTTCGCTTTCTATCAGCCGCTCTATCTCTACTGGAACTATATCGTCGCCAATAACCCGTACCGCTACGTCGGCGCGCTGGCGGGGGACGGGCGGTGGAGCGATCCCGCGCATTGGCAGACGCGGGTCGACCCGGCGTACCGCGTGATCGTGAGCGACGGGCTGGTCAACGCGCTGCCGGACGCGCCCGGTGCCGAGCTGGCGCCCGACGCGCATCGGTTCGGCCAGATCTGCGATCAGGAGCCCGCGCTCGGCGTCGATCGCTGCTACGACGTGCGCACGCACGTCCGCTACGACCATGATCGTGCGGTGAGTGCCGCGAGCGACGATGCCAATGCCAACCCCCTCGACCGGGCGGAAAGGTACGCGAGCGGCGGCGCGCTCCCCGCGCCGACGCTCGCCAACGGCCTGCCGGGCGCGACCGGCTTCGTGCCCGACAACGTCGAGCCCGACTCCGCCACGCACCGCAGCGCGCGCTATTTCGACGTCACGCTGTCCGCGCCCGGCACCACCACGCTCGACACCAGCGCCACGGTTGACCAATTCACCGTCGCGGGCAGCGGCGCGCGGCTGTCGGTCTCGCCCGACGGCCATCTCACCAGCCTGATCGAGATCGACCAGCTCGCCGGCTTCGTCCATGTCGACGGCACGCTGACCACGCCGGGCGACTATCTGCTCACCGCCGGCCAGCTCTCGGGCAGCGGGCGCATCGAGACGTCCTATCTCACCAGCGTCGCCGGCGTGATCGCGCCGGGGAAGGTGGGCACGATCGGCACGCTGCGGATCGGCGGCAACCTGGTGCTCGCGTCGAAGAGCCTGCTGCTGATCGACGTCGGCGCGGCGGGCAGCGCCGACCGGGTCGCGGTGGAGGGCAAGGCGAACCTGGGCGGTACGGTCGCGCTCGCGCCGGTGGCGGGGCATCGCGTTCGCGCCGCCGACGTCTACACGCTTCTCACCGCCGACGAGGGCCTGACCGGCGGCTTCGACTCGGCGGCCCGGCTGAGCGCGATCCTTACGCCGACCTTGCTCTACGACGACACGAGCGTGCGGGCGCGCGTCGACGCCGGGCGCTACGCCGACGTGGTCGCGTCGACCCGTGCGCAGCGCGGCTATGCCGCCCTGCTCGATCGCGCGCGGCCGCGCCAGGCGGCGCTCGCCGGCGTGTACGACGTGCTCGATCTGCAGGACGCGCCGACGATCCAGCACACGCTGGAGGCGCTGGCGCCGCGCGCCGAGGGGCTCGACCGCGCGCTCGGCGCGCTCGCGCTCGACAACATGGCGCGCTTCTACCGCGCGCGGCTCGCCGCCGCCGACCCGCGCCGCGGCGCCGCCGGGGCGGGGCAGCTGACGCTCGCGGGCGAGCCGATCCAGCTCGCCGCGACCGAGGCCGCGCGCCTGCCCGGCCAGCCTGCGGTCGCGATCGACAGCGCTGCCACCATCACGGCGCCGACGCACCTGCCCGACACCGTCGCCGCCTATCTCGCGGCGGGCTATCTCGACGGCAGCGCGGCCGCGACCCGCACCGCACTCGCGCCGCGCGGCCGCGATCCGCTGTCGGGCTGGTATCTCGCCGGCGGGCTGGAGGCCGAGGTCGACGACCGCGCCCTGGTCGGGCTGGGCCTGTCGTTCACGCGCGTGACCGGCAGCACCGCGGTGGCGGGGCAGAGCGCCGAAGGCGAGCTGTACCAGGGAACGCTCTACGGCAAGCTCGCCGCCGCCAACGGCCTGTACCTCGACACGCAGGAGAGCGCCGGACTGTGGCGCCACGCCACCCGCCGCAGCGCCGATCTGGTCGGCAGCGTCGCCACCTTGCGCAGCCACGATCACGCGCTGGCCTATGGCGCGGAGATCGGCGCCGGGCACGATAGTGCGGTGGGGGCGCTGCGGGTCGGGCCGCGCGTGGCGCTGCGCGCGAGCGCGCTCGATCTGGGACCGGTGAGCGAGACCGGCGGCGCCGCCGCGCTGCGGGTAAATCGCCGGCGCTATGCGAGCGTGCAGGGGCGCGCCGGCGTGGCGCTGGCCGGGGGAAGCAGGGCGCGACCGTGGGCGTCGGTCTACATGGTGCACGACTTCCGCGACCCGTCGCCGCTGCTCGGCGGGTCGTTCGCCGCGGTGCTTGGCACCGACGTCGCCTTCGCGCTCCCCGGACGCGACCGCAACTGGGGCGAGCTGGGCGCCGGAATCGCGCTCGACACCGGGCGCGTGACGCTGACGCTGGGCGCGGACACCACGCTGCGTCGCCGGGACGTGCGCGATCAGGCCTATCGCGCCTCGGTGCGGGTGAGGTTCTGACGCAGCGGCGCGCGGCGGGCCGCGCCCGCCGACGCGCTCGATGCGGACCGGAGTCGAGCCGTCCCGCTCGCGCTACTACACCTTTACGCACATCATTGATCGCGATCGCCTTCGCGGCGGAACGTTCCGGCGCGTCCGCCGCTTCGCTATGGCACCCCGCCGCACCCGCGCGCGTCGGCGGGGTTTCAGAGCGAGGGCCCCATGACCGACACGATCCTGCGCACGCCCGGCAATGGCGGCGAGACCCACCAGACAACCGACGCCGACCATCCCGTGCTCACCACCAACCACGGCATGCCGATCAGCGACAACCAGAACCAGCTGAAGGCCGGCGCACGCGGGCCGGTGCTGCTGGAGGACGAGGTCTATCGCGAGAAGATCAACCACTTCGATCACGAGCGCATCCCCGAGCGGATCGTCCACGCGCGCGGCAGCGCGGCGCACGGCTATTTTGAGGTGACCGACAGCCTCGCCGACATCACCGCCGCCGACCTGTTCCAGAAGAAGGGCCAGCGCACCGACGTGTTCGTGCGTTTCTCCACCGTCGCGGGCGGCGCGGGCTCAGTCGACACACCGCGCGACGTGCGCGGCTTCGCGGTGAAATTCTACACGCGCCAGGGCAATTGGGACCTCGTCGGCAACAACATCCCGGTGTTCTTCATCCAGGACGCGATGAAGTTCCCCGACCTGATCCACGCCGCCAAGATGGAGGCCGATCGCGGCTATCCCCAGGCGGCGACCGCGCACGACACCTTCTGGGACTTCATCTCGCTGATGCCCGAATCGACCCACATGATCATGTGGGCGATGTCGGACCGCACGCTGCCGCGCAGCTTCGCGACGATGGAGGGGTTCGGCATCCACACCTTCCGCTTTGTCGGCAAGGAAGGGAAGAGCACCTTCGTCAAGTTCCACTGGAAGCCGCGCGCGGGCCTCGCCTCGACGATCTGGGACGAGACGGTAAAGATCGCCGGCGCCGACCCCGACTTCCAGCGCCGCGATCTGTTCGAGCGAATTCAGCGCGGCGACTATCCGGAATGGGACCTCGGCGTGCAGCTGTTCGACGAAGAGTTCGCCAACAGCCAACCCTATGACGTGCTCGACGCCACCAAGATCATCCCCGAGGAGGTGCTGCCGGTGCGCATCGTCGGCAAGATGGTGCTCGATCGCTATCCCGACAATTTCTTCGCCGAGACCGAGCAGGTCGCCTTCTGCCCGAGCCACATGGTGCCCGGTATCGACCACAGCAACGATCCTTTGCTGCAGGGCCGGCTGTTCAGCTATCAGGACACGCAGATCAAGCGGTTAGGCTCGACCAACTGGCACCAGCTGCCGATCAACCAGGCCAGGGGCCGGGTGGAGGGCGGCGGCTGCCCGTTCATGAACATGCAGCGCGACGGCCACATGCAGATGCAGGTGCCCAAGGGCCGCGCCAATTACGAGCCCAACAGCCTCCATCTCGCCGGCGAGCCCGGCGGCCCGCGCGAGGACCCGGCGAACGGCTTCAAGACCTTTCCGGCCGAGGAGCAGGGACCGAAGCTGCGCATCCGCGCGGAGAGCTTCGCCGACCATTATTCGCAGGCGCGGCTGTTCTGGCGCTCGATGGACCCGGCCGAGCAGGCGCATATCGCCTCGGCCTTCGTGTTCGAGCTGAGCAAGGTGTCGCTGCCGCATATCCGCACCGCGCAGCTCGCCAATCTGCGCAACGTCGACGAGGAGCTGGCGCGCCGCGTCGCCGAGGGGCTGGCGATCGATCTGCCGGATGCTTCACCGACCGCCGCGCCGGTGCAGGACATGCCGGTCTCGCCCGCGTTGCGGATCGTGCGCGGCCCGCGCGAGAAGCACACGCTGGAAGGGCGCACCGTCGGCATCTTCTTCGCCGACGGCAGCGACCGTGAGGAATATGACTCGCTGATCGCCGCGGTGAAGAGCGCGGGCGGCCACCCGCTGACGATCGCGCCCAAGGTCGGCAAGGTGCCGCTGTCCGATGGCTCGACCGTGACCGCGGACGCGCAGCTGTTCGGCCAGCCCTCGGTGACGGTCGACGCCTGCGCGGTGATCCTCTCCGCCGAGGCCTGCGCCAAGCTGGTGAAGGAAGGCGCCGCGGTACAATGGGTGATGGACGCCTTCGGCCACCTTAAGGCGATCGGGCACAATGCGGAGTCGAAGCCGCTGCTCGACAAGGCCGGGGTGGAGCCCGACGCGGGGGTCACCGACCTCGAGCGCTTCGTCGACGCCGCCAAGCAGCGTTACTGGGACCGCGAGGCCAAGGTGCGCACGTTGGCGTGAGAGGAGGGGGGCGGGATCGTTGCTCTGCCCTCTTGACCTCTCTTCTTGTTCGTCACCCCGGCCTGCGCCGGGGTGACGGGAGAGAAAAGGCAGGTCGTCCGAGGTGCGACCTCACCCGTCGCGTGCGCCCATGCCGCGGCAGCGATCGGAGCAGTAGCGGACCTGCTCCCAGTCGCGCGCCCATTTCTTGCGCCACGCGAACGGGCGGTGGCAGCTCGCGCAGATCTTCTCGGGCAGATGCGGCTTGCGGTGCGCCATGCCTGCCCAACCCGCGAGCGGGACGGCGGCTCCGTCCGCTAACCGGATGACAACCTCGTCGCTTTACCAGCCGGTGCTCCCGATCCCGAGAGTCACCGCCCGCCATGACCATCCGCCGCTCCGTGCCGCCGCTCCTCGCGGCGCTCGCGCTCTCCGCCTGTGGCGGCGGCGGTGCGGGTGGCGGCAGCGGCGCCGCCACGGCGGTGGTGGTCGCGCCCGCCGCGGCGCCGAGCACGCCGAACGCGGCGCTCAGCGCTACGCCGACCGATCCCGTCGCCGCTGCGTTCGCGGCCGCGGATCCGGTCGCCGCGCCGGTCGCCGCGCCGGTCGCGACGACCGCGCCGGCGACGACCGCAACGCCGCCGAAAGCCGCAGTCACCGTCGCTGCCGCGTCGCGGGTCCGGTCGGTGGTCTATGTCGGCAACGACGTGCCCGACCTCGCCGCCTATGAGGCGTGGCTGGGGCAGCCGACCGATGGTGTTCAGCTGTTCAGCGGGCGCGCCGGCTGGTCCGACTGGTCCGATTCGATCGGCTGGCTCGCCGATCGCTGGAAAGGAGTCGCCCGCACGCATTATTGGTCGATCCCGCTGTTCGCCGAAGGCGGCACGCTCGCCGCCGCGGCCGCGGGCGACTATGATCCGCGCTGGCACGCCGCCGCGGTGACGCTGGCCGCGGCGAGGCCGGGCAGCGATCCGATCCCGGTGCGCACCGGCTGGGAGTTCAACGGCGCCTGGCAGCCCTGGGCAGCCAAGGGCAAGGAGGCCGATTATCGCGCCGCCTATCGTCGCTTCGTCGCGAGCTTCCGCGCCGTCTCGGACCGGTTCCGCTTCGAGTGGACCCCCAATGTCGGCGATTTCGGCACCAACCCGGAGGACAGCTATCCCGGCGACGATGTCGTCGATCTGATCGGCATGGACTTCTATTACAATCACGAATGGGATCCGGCCGATCCGGTCGCCGCCTTCAACTACAAGGTGTCCGAGCGTTACGGCCTGGCCTGGCACCAGGATTTTGCGAAGCGCCACGGCAAACCCACCGCTTACGCCGAATGGGGCGTCAGCCGCGATAGCGACGCGCCTTATGTCACGCTCGCGCTGCAATGGTTCGCCGCGCACGACGTGGTCTATGCGTCTTACTGGAACTCGAACGCGGCTTATCGCGGCAAGCTGAGCGACGGCCAATATCCCGCGGCAGCGAGCGCCTATCGCGCACTGGTCGCACCGACCCGCTGAGCGCGGTCGGTCGGGCGCGTCGCGGTTGCGCGCGCGGCGCCGCCAGGATTAAGCGCGCGGCTCCCATCGGGCGAGCGGAGTGGTGCGATGAAGGTGATCGGTCTCGCGGCGTGCGGCGTCGCGCTGCTGGCGGTGGCGTCTCCTGCCGCGGCGCAGCTGACGGTGGAGGGCAATGGCGCGCGCGCGGATCATCGCTGGGGCGGCGAGCTCGGCATAGGCTATGGCATCGGCGCGGCGGGGTTCAAGTTGACGCCGCTGGTCGGCGGCTTCGTCTATGCCAACAGCAGTGACCGCTTCGTGCGCGACGATACGAGCGGCGACACGCGCTGTCGCGACCGCGACATCGGTCGCCCCGCCGACGATAGCCGCTGCGACGGCACCGCGGTGAAGGCCTATGGCAAGCTGGAGGCGACCTATTCGCTCCCGCTGGTCGCCACCTTTGGCGCCGGCGTCCGCGTCAGCGCGGCGGACGCCGCCGCTTATGGCACGCTCGCGTTCGCGCTGGCACCCGCGGTCAAGGTGAAGGCCAATGCCGGGAAGGGCTATTACGCACTCGGGCTCCGCGTCGGGCTCTGAGTCGCCGCTGCGTCCTGGACCGCCAGGCGATCGCCACAACGGGTCGGTGAGCGCGCGGTCAGTCGGACCATTGTCGCAGCGCCGGGCGCCTCCGGCCTCGCTCCCATGTGCTTTGTCGGCCGGGAACAAGAGCTTGGCGCGACGTCGGGAGCCGGGGCGCCTTGCAGCGTGAACCGGGGCTAACCGGCGCATTCAGCGCGCGCTCAACCGCGCTGGTCCATCACCGTCCTGTCGCGACCCGATCGGTCGCGGCGGGCGAGTGACAGGAGCTGGAACAATGCTGGGGAAATTCTCGGTCGGGCTGGGTTCCGTCGCACTGGTGGCCGCGACGCTCGCGCCGGTGGCGGCGCAGGCGCAACGCTATCACGAGCGCGAAGTGTATGAGCGCGATTATGACTCGCGCGACAGCGACCGGCGCTACGTCGATCCCCGCTATGGCGACGATGACGGCTATCGCGATCATGGCCGCGCCTATCGTCAGGCCTATCGCGACGGCTGGAACCGCGGACCGGTCTACAGCGAATATGACCGCGACGGCGGTTACGAACGCTACGAGCGTCGCGTGTACGACGATCGCGGCGGCTATGACGATCGGCGCTACCGCTACGCCGGGCGCGGCTGTCAGAGCGGCACCACCGGCTCGATCGTCGGTGCGATCGCGGGCGGGCTGCTCGGGCGCACGATCGATCGCCGTGGCGACCGCACGCTCGGCACGGTCCTCGGCGCGGGCGCGGGAGCGCTGGCTGGCAATGCGGTGGAGCGTGCCGACAACGCCGATTACTGCCGCCGCTGACCCGTTCGCGCGCGGTCGCGGCCCGGCGCCACGACTGCGCGCCCGACGCGCCCGGGACTGGAGCAGCGTCGCCGAACATGGCACATCTGCTTGATGTGCAACCGCTTCCGTATGACCGAGGGGCAGCTGGAGGCGCTTGCCGAGCGCTACGGCGTCGAAACGCCCTTTCCTCCCGACCTCAGCGTGCCGCCGCCCGAGCTGTTCCCCGACACGCCGGCCTATGTGGTGCGCCAGCGCGGTGACGCCCGCGTGATCGACGTCATGCGCTGGGGCTTTCCACGCCGGGTGCCGGGCAAGCGCGTCGACAAGGTCACGGGTCGCCCCATCCTCGTCGACACGTTGGTCACCAACGTGCGCAACTATGCCTCGCCGTTCTGGCGTTCGGCCTTGGCCGATCCGGCCCGTCGCTGCCTCGTCCCGTTCACCAGCTTCAGCGAATACGGTCCGGGCCCCGCCGGCAAGCGACCGCTCCATTGGTTCGACGTGCCGAGCCGCCCGATCGTGAGCTTCGCCGGGCTGTGGCGCCCCACCGCCGACGGGGCGGTGTTCGCTTTCCTCACCACGGACGCTAACCCGCTGGTGGCGCCGATCCACCCCAAAGCGATGCCGGTGCTGCTCGAGCCGGAGGACGAGGCGTTGTGGCTCAGCGGACCGGTAGAGGCGGCACTGGCGCTGGCGCGGCCGTATCCCTCGCAACTGATGCGCGCGGCGCAGGCGGAGGACGCCAAGGCCACGCTCGCCTGGAACGGTACGCGCACCGCCGCTGTCGCGGTCGTCGAGCCGAAGTAAGAGCCTGCTGATCCCGGGTGAGAGTCCATCACTTGGTGCAACGACGCCGCCGGCGCTCGCCGCGCCATGCAAGGATTCCCGGACCGGCAAGTCCGTGGATGGCGCGACGACGCCGGTCTGCGCTCTCGCAGGCGCGGGAGCACGGTTCGGCGTGGGTGCAACAGGCTCTAGGAAGCGGCGGCGGCTCCACGGCGGCGTCCATCTCAGCGCTGCGAAGTCGCGTGCCGGCGCGCCGTCGCGCGCGGCTTCCGTTCCCACGAAACGATGCCGCCGCCGATCATCTGGCACGCCGCCGCAACAATCATGTCGGCGCGGCTGCTCCGACTCAGTCGCGGATGTACCGGAAGTACCAGACCTCGTGTCCCTGCCGCCGCGCCTTGCGCTCGTAGCGTGTCTCGGGCCAGTCGGCGGGGCGCTCGAGAAAGTCCGCGGGGCGGGTCGCGGTCCAGGTGAAATCGCGGCGCTGGTCCATAATCATCATCGCCCAGCGGCAGTAGGTCGGGTCGTCGGTGCCGAGCCGGAACTCCGCGCCCGGCTTGAGCTTGCGCGCGATCAGGTCGAGCGGACCGTGGTTCATCATCCGTCGCTTGGCGTGGCGCGCCTTGGGCCAGGGATCGGGGTGGAGCAGGTACACCCGCTCGAGCGACTCGTCCGGAAGCCGCTCCACGGCCTCAAGCGCGTCGCCCATGTGAATCCGCACGTTCGTCAGCGCACGGTCGCGGACATGGCCGAGCGCGCCGACCACGCCGTTGAGGAAGGGCTCGCAGCCGATGAAGCCGGTGCCCGGTGCCGCCTCCGCCTGCGCGGCGAGGTGCTCGCCCGCGCCAAAGCCGATCTCGAGCTGGAGCGGGCGGTCGTCGCCGAACAGCGCGCGTGAGTCGAGCGCGCCGCTCTCGGGCAGCGCGAGCCGCGGCAGCAGTTCCTCCACCAGCGCGGCCTGACCGGCACGCAGCGCATGGCCCTGGCGACGGCCGTAGAGGCGGCGGATCGTTGTGGGATCGTTCATGCAGCGCCGCCTATCGCCTCGCGCGCCAAAACGGAACGCGGGAAACGGAGGACATGATGCGGGCACGGTGGATCGGCGCGGCATGGCTGGGGGCAGGGGCGGCGATGGCGGCGCTGACCCCGGCGGCGGCACAGCTGCGCGCGCTCGGCGCGGTGTCGATGCAGCGCGTCGACGGCGCGTGGCGGCCGGCGGCGTTCGTGTGCGACTCGACCGACCGCGACTGGGCGATCGTGATGTCCGCGCCCGATCCGCAGGGGCAGGTGACGCTCACCAGCTATGCCAAGCCCGGGCTGGCCAGCCACCGCGCGCAGGTCCGCGTCGGGCAGGGCGACGCCAGCATGGGCCATGTCTGGTACACATTGAGCAATGCCGCCGGGCGCGAGATCGGCGCGGTGGAGACGCTCAGCCCGCAAATGGTCGAGCCCGGCGCGACCACGCCGACCGTGGTGTCGCTGCGCTACGGCCCGACCACCTCCGCCTGTCGCTTCGCCCCGCAGACGCGCGTGCTGGGCGTCACCGCGAAGCGCTCGATCCAGGTGACCGGGGACGCGCGGGGTGGCTACCGCTACCGCAGCTACAACCACGACGCCGTACTGGGCGCGGTCGACGCGCCCTGGGGCGGGCACGACACGCGCGCCTCGGTGACGATCGACGGCGGGCGGCTGGTGGATCAGTCACGCGGGCGGCGGACCTATCAGTTCGAGCGCGACGGCTATGAGTATCGCGTGAGCGCCGCGGTGGATCCCGCGCAGGGCGGCGGTGCGGTGCAGGTGTGGCGTGACGGACGGATGCTGCTGGACGAGCCGTTCGCCGCTTATACCGCGGCGATGTGACGGCGAGCGGCGGTGCGGGCGCTCACCGCCGCTCGCCCTTGCGCACGAGCCGCCCGGCCGGCGTGAGATTACCGACGCGAGATGTTGCCGCGCTCGCGCACGGGGGCGCAACCCGCGCGGGTCCGCGACCGTTGCGTGTCGGACCAAGGATCATGGACGGGCGGCGAGATGGGCAAGACCAAGGCGGTGAAGCAGGCAGCGGCGCGCGAGCATGACGCGCTCGCCCCGGTTCGGGCGCTTTCCGGCACCGCCGCGGTCCGCGCGCTCACCCCGCTGGCGAAGGCGACCGACGAGCCGCCGCTGCTCGCGCTCGGCGTCGCGACGCTGGCGCTCGGCGCGATGCTGCGCCGACCGGCGCTGGCGCGCAGCGGCGCGCGCATGGTGACGAGCCACGTGCTCGCGACCGGGCTCAAGACGGTGATGAAGGCGAGCGTCGATCGTGTCCGCCCCAATGTCGCGGGCGATCGCCCGACGCTCGGCAAGGGACATGGCACCGCGGACACCGATCGCAACGCCTTCCCCTCGGGCCATACCGCCGGTGCGGTCGCGGTGGCGGAGGCGCTGGGCCACGAGCTGCCCGGCGCGGCGACACCGGCGCGGTTCGCCGCCGGGGCGGCCGGCGCGTTGCAGGTCACGCGCGGCGCGCATTACGCCAGCGACGTGGTCGCCGGCGCGGCAATCGGCTGGGTGTCGGAACGGCTCGCCGGCTGGGCGATGGACGCCGCCGCACGCGCGCTCGAGCGCCGCCGCGACACGCGCGCCGAGGCCGAGGTGGAGGCGCATCCGAGCTGAAGGACGCGGCGACGGAACTCGACGACCATGTCGGGGTCCGCCGGGCCCGCCAGGAGGGCGGCGGGAGGACGAAGGCCCTCCCGCCGCGCCCGGCTCAGGCGACGGCCTGCTTGAGCTGCTCGACCAGGTCGGTCTTCTCCCAGGTGAACAGGTCACCCTCGGGATCGCGGCCGAAGTGACCATAAGCCGCGGTCTTGCTGTAGATCGGCGCGTTGAGCTTGAGGTGCTCGCGGATGCCCTTGGGGGTCAGCCGCACCAGCTTGGGCAGCGCCGCCTCGAGCTTGCTCTCCTCGACATCGCCGGTGCCGTGCAGGTCGACATAGACGCTGAGCGGCTCGGCCACGCCGATCGCATAGCTCAGCTGGATCGTGCAGCGCTTGGCGAGGCCCGCCGCGACGACGTTCTTGGCGAGATAGCGTGCCACGTACGCCGCCGAGCGGTCGACCTTGGTGGGGTCCTTGCCGCTGAACGCGCCGCCGCCGTGCGGCGCCGCGCCGCCGTAGGTGTCGACGATGATCTTGCGCCCGGTCAGCCCGGCGTCGCCGTCCGGCCCGCCGATCTCGAACAGACCCGTCGGGTTGACGTAGATCGCCTTCTCCTCGGGCAGCCATCCCTCGGGCAGCACCTCCGCGAACACGCCCTTGACGTAGTCGCGCAGCTTGGCCTGACCCGCCTCGTTCGACAGTTCGGCCGAATGCTGGGTCGAGACGACCAGAGCGGTGGCGCGCACCGGCACGCCATTCTCATATTGCAGCGTCACCTGGCTCTTGGCGTCGGGCTCGAGGAAGGGCGCAGTGCCGGCGTGGCGGTCCGCCGCCATCTTCTCGAGGATCTTGTGGCTGTAATACAGCGTCGCGGGCATCAGGCCCGGGGTCTCGTCGGTGGCGTAGCCGAACATGATGCCCTGGTCGCCGGCGCCCTCGTCCTTGTTGCCGCTCTCGTCGACGCCCATCGCGATGTGCGCCGACTGGCCGTGCAGGTTGTTCGAGAAGTCGAACGTCTGCCAGTGAAAGCCCGACTGCTCATAGCCGATCCGCTTGACCGTGGCGCGCACCGCCGCCTCGATCTCGTCGAGCACGCCCGGTGCCCATTGATCGTTCTCGTAGATGCCGCGGCCGCGGATCTCGCCCGCAAGCACCACCTTGTTGGTGGTGGTCATCGTCTCGCATGCGACGCGCGCCTCGGGGTCCTTGGCGAGGAACAGGTCGACGATCGCGTCGGAGATCTGGTCCGCGACCTTGTCGGGATGTCCCTCCGACACCGACTCCGAGGTGAAGATGAACGACTGACGCATGGAGGCTCCGGCAGATAACGATATAAAGATAGCTTTATATCCTCACCGCTGGCGCGCGCGCAAGACCAAGGCGGCCGCGATCATCGCGGCGCCAACCAGCAGCGCCGCGACGTTGCCGAGCCTGGCGAAGAGCGTGGCGTCGCGCGCCGGCGGCAGCGCGACGTCCACTGCGCCCCCCACATGGTGCGCCACGGTGCCGAGCAAGGTGCCGTCCGCGGCGATCACCGCGGAGATGCCGTTGGGGGTGGCGCGCACCACCGGCAGTCCCTCCTCGATCGCGCGCAGTCGTGCCTGCGCAAGGTGCTGCGGCGGGCCCCAGCTGCCGAACCAGGCATCGTTGGAGGGATTGAAGAGCAGCCGCGGACGATGGGCGCGGTCGACCACCTCGCCCGAGAAGATGATCTCGTAGCAGAGTTGCACCCCGATCGTGCCGAAGCCGGGGACGGAGACCGTGCGCGGCCCGGGCCCGGGCGCGAAGTCGAGGTCGCCGGGCACCAGTCGCGCCAGCCCGAGCGGCTTGAGCAGCCACGGCATCGGCAGATACTCGCCATAGGGGACGAGATGTGCCTTGTCGTAGCGCGCGCGGATGCGCCGCCTCGGGTCGAGCACGAACACCGAGTTGGTCGCGCCGCTGACGTCGCCGCGCGGGTCGAACTGGAGCGCGGTGCCGCCGGTCATCAGCATGTCGCGGGGGCCGAGCGTCGCGGTCATGCGCGCGCGCGTCGCGTACGGGCTGGTGTCGCCATAGACCCAGAGCGGGTAATCGTCCTCGATGAAGTCGCGGATCACGCCTTCGGGCCACAGCACCAGCCGCGGCGCCGCGCCGGGCCGGCCGGAGAGGCGGGTGAGGCGCGCCAGCATCATCGCCTGATCGCTCTCGCCGCGCTGGTCCTGCGGCACGTTGGGCTGGACCACGACGACGCGAGGCGCGCCGGGTGCGGCGGCGGGGGGCTGCGCGCGGTAACTCAGCGCCTGCGCGCCGAGCAGCGCCGCGGCGGCGAGCGCGACGCCGCCCAGCGGCAAGGCACGGCGCGGCACCAGCAGCAGCATGCCCGCGAGCGCCACGGTCAGTCCGGACAGCGCATAGGTGCCCACCAGCGAGGCCAGCCATGCCACCGGCTGGACCGGCACCCACATCACCGCGAGCGGATCCCACGCATAGCCGGTGAACAGCCACGAGCGAACCCATTCGGTGAGAATCCAGCAGGCGCCCGCCAGCAGCGCCCAGCCGAGATCGGGCGCCGCACCGCGTCGCATCCGCCACGCCAGCCCCGCCGCGGCGGCGGGGAACACCGCGAGGTACAGCGCCAGCGCGAACGGGGCGAAATAGCCGAGCGCGTGCGGCATCTTGTCCTGGAACGTGAAGGCGTGCTGGAACCAATTGTCGTTGATCGTGAAATGACCGACGCCAAAGGCATAGCCGCGCCACAGCGCCTGTCGCAGCGTCGGCGCGGCATGGACCAGCGCCAGCCAGGCGGCGAGCGCGGTGACTGCGAGCCACCATAGCTCGAGCGGGGCGAAGCCGCAGGCGGCGGCGACGCCGAGCAGCAGCGCGGCGAGGGCGGGACGGCGAGTCATGCGCGCGCCGCTAGCATCTCCGCGGGTCGCGCGGGAGGGGTGGCGGGTCGTCGTGCCGCGGGGACACCTGCCAATCCGCAGCGACTCAGCCAAGGAAAAGGGCGGCAAGGCTAGTCCGCCTCGACCGCGCAGCGTGGAGAGACGTACGCCCTCTCCCCATGCCGCGACGGATGCCCTACATGAGGGCGATGACGCTGCGCCCCTTCCATCTCGCCTTCCCGGTTCACGACCTCGCCGCGGCGCGCGCCTTCTATGGCGGCGTGCTCGGCTGCGCGGAGGGGCGGTCGAGCGACTCCTGGATCGACTTCGATTTCGGCGGGCACCAGATCGTCGCGCACCTCGACCCCGCCGCGCGCGCAGTGGCGGTGACCAACCCGGTCGACGGCCATGACGTGCCGGTGCCGCATTTCGGCATCGTCCTCGAGATGGCGGACTGGCAGGCGCTCGCCGCGCGCGTCGAGGCGGCCGGCGTGCGCTTCGGCATCGCGCCGCACGTTCGCTTCAAGGGCAAGGCGGGGGAGCAGGCCACCATGTTCTTCCGCGATCCCAGCGGCAACGCGCTCGAGTTCAAGGCCTTCGCCGATGATTCGCAGCTCTTCGCCACCGCCCCGGCGCCGGAGGCGGTGGCATGAGCCGCCCCGTGGAGGTCGACCTGCCGCACCAGCTCGGTCGCGCTGGCGCGAAGCAGCGGATCGAGGGCGGGTTCGGCAAGCTCGCGGGTTATGTTCCCGGCGGGCACGTCACCGAGCATCGCTGGGATGGGGACACGCTCCACTTCGTGGTGGAGGGCATGGGACAGCGAGTCGCGGTCCGGCTCGACGTCGCCGACAACAACGTCCACGCCGTGTTCGAACTGCCCGGCCTGCTCGCGATGTTCGCCGAGCCGCTGCGGGCCAAGCTCGAGAAGGACGGCCCCAAGCTGCTCGCCTGAGGCGCGTGACGGCGGCCTCCCGACACCGCGCGCCGCATCGTTAACCGCCCGTTCGCCATTTCATGGCACTTCGCGTGACATCGCGAGGAACACGGGATCATGGCGCACATCATTGTCGCGGACGACGACGACATCTGGGGCGAGCTCGTCTGCGACGCGCTGCGCGCGGCCGGGCACAGCGCGGGCGCGCTGACCGACAGCCGCGAGGCGCTGCGCGCGATCAAGACGCGTCGGCCCGATCTGGTCGTGCTCGACTGCAGCATGCCCGAACTGAGCGGCGTGCTGCTGTTGCAGGAGTTGCGCAAATCGCCGCAGCTGTTCGATCTGCCGGTGCTGATGCTCACCGGTCGGCGCAACGACCAGGACGTCCAGCTCGCCTATTTTGCCGGCTGCAACGACTATCTCAAGAAGCCGTGCGACCCCGAGGAAGTGGTGTATCGCGTCCAGCGGCTGCTGGAGAAATTCCCGCCTGCGGCGGCGCCGGTGCGGCGCATCGCGCCGGGATCGTTCGGACGCCGCGCGCCGCTGCGCTGAGCAAGCGGGGCCGTCCGGCTACGGGGCAGGGGCGTAAAAGGGCCGTGCGTCGTGGTGAACCAAGGGAGTTCCGCACGGCCCAGTATCGCTTCCGTAAAGCGACAAGCCCCCATAATCATCTGCTCGGCCAGAGTCAGAAACAATCCAGACGCGTTCGTGCCGAAAAGAGACGGGCGCCGGGCCGCCGGGGCGGCGCGTCATGGGGCGCCCCGGCGGCGCGCGGTCGGCACCCCAGCGCGCCTCGGATCGCCCCGCGTGGTGGGTCCGCCGGGGCTCGAACCCGGGACCTCTCGATTAAAAGTCGCTTGCTCTACCGACTGAGCTACGGACCCTCACGCGGTGCGCGCCGGCCTAGGCACCGGGCGCGCCTTGGTCAACCGGGCATGGAGTTGCGGCGGCGTCAGTCCGGTCACCGGATCGCGCCAGCGCGGCGCCAGCGCGACCAGCGGCGCGAGCACGAACGCGCGCTGGCGGAACCCCGGGTGCGGGATCGTCAGCCGCGGCGACGACCAACGCCCGCCCGACCACAGGATTACGTCCAGATCGATCACACGCGCGCCCCAGCGCCGCCCCCGCCGGCGCCCGAACGCCTGCTCGATCGCCTTGAGGCGCGCCAGCAGCACGTCGGGCGCGGCGTCGCTTGCGATCAGCGCGGCAGCATTGGCGAAGGTGCGCGTGGACGGACCGAGCGGCGCACTCGCGCGGATCGGCGCGGCGACCCCGCCCAGCTCGGCCAAGACCGCGGCCACCTCTTCGCGCGGGCCGCCATGACGCCCGCGGCGGTTGCCACCGACCCCGACGACATAATGGTGCGGGCCGGCGTGCGCGCCTGACGCACCGCGAAACCCGTCGCGGCGCGACGCCGCAGGCAGCCGCGCGGTACCTGTCATGGTCGCGTGCGCCGACCGGCCGGGGCGCGGCCTGTACTCAGATATCCTGCACCAGCCGGCCGTACAGCTCGGGCCGGCGATCGCGGAAGAAGCCGAACGCGGCACGGTGGCGGCGCACGCGATCAAGGTCGAGCGTGGCGACGATCACGCCCTCTTCCTCGCGGTCGAGCTCGGCCAGGATGTCGCCGCGTTCGTCGGTGATGAAGCTGGTGCCGTAGAAGGTCTGGTCGTGTTCGGTGCCGACGCGGTTGGCGGCGATCACCGGCACCACGTTCGACACCGCATGCCCCACCATCGCGCGCCGCCACAGCCGCGCGGTGTCGAGCGACGTGTCGTGCGGCTCGCTGCCGATCGCGGTCGGGTAGAACAGCAGCTCGGCGCCCATCAGCATCATTGCGCGCGCGGTCTCGGGATACCATTGGTCCCAGCAGACCCCGACGCCGATCCTGGTGCGATGCCCTTGCGCGACCGGACCGTCCCACACCTTGAACCCGGTGTTGCCCGGGCGAAAATAGAATTTCTCCTCATAGCCGGGGCCATCGGGGATGTGGCTCTTGCGATAGACGCCCTGGATCTCGCCGTCGGGGCCGATCATCGCCAGCGAGTTGTAATGGTGCGGGCCGTCGAGCTCGAAGAAGCTGGTGGGAATATGCACGCGCAGCGCCTCGGCAAGCGCCTGCATGGCCAGCACCGCCTTGTGCTCGCCCACCGGCGCGGCGTTGGCGAACAGCGATTCGTCCTCGACGCGGCAGAAATACTCGCCCTCGAACAATTCGGGCGGCAGGATCACCTGCGCGCCGCGCGCATGCGCCTCGCGCACCGCCTCGGAAACCTTGGCGATATTGGCGTCGATGTCGGCGGAGAAAGCGAGCTGCAGCGCGGCGACGGTGATCTCGGTCATGCGCGCGCACATAGGGCGCGCGCGCGCGCCGCGCCAGAGCGGGTTGCGCCCGGAGCAGGCTGGTCCGGGGCTAGGGCAGGATGGTGCCGGTGCGGAACAGCCGGTCCTCGAGCAGCGGCACGATCTCCTCCTCCTCCGTCGCGCGCGACGGATCGAGCTCCAGCAGCGAGGCGAGCGCGTGCCAGCCGTAGCGCGGGGCGGCGATCGGGCTGCCCGGCGCGGCGAGCCGCCGGATCACGCCGAGGCCGTGCTCGATCTCGCTCCGCCCGCCGACCTCGACCGCAACCTCCCCGCTGACCAGCACCGGGGCGTCAAGATTGCCGCCTACGACGAGCAGCGAATCCTCGCGCGCGGTATAGAGCCATTCGCCGATGATCAGGTCGCCGGTGACGACGATGCGGCTGCCCCAATCGTTGAGCAGGCTGCCGCAGCGCAGGGTGCCGAAGACCACCAAGGCGGCATGCCCGTCGTTGCCGTCCACCTCCTGGGTGGAGAGCTGACCGGCGACGGTGAGATCGCCCTCGACCAGCGTCAGCAGCGTGAGCGGGGTATAGTCGCCCGCGATCACCAGATCGCCGCGGTGGCGCGCGGCGCTGACATCGTCGGGCTCGAGCACCGGCGATACCAGCTCGATCTGCGAGACCAGATCGGCCAGCGCGGCGTCGGGGAGTTCCTCGACCAGTGCCGCGATCTTGTTCTGCCACGTCTCCATCGGCATGCGCTGCCACGTCATTCCGGCACCTCCCTTGCGTTCTGAGCATATAGGAAGCGGATGGTGCGGACGGCGGCGGGCCGGCCGTTATGTGACCCGGATCGCGAGGGTTAGCGGCAATCGGCGCGCCGCGGGCGACCTGTCTCCCCTCCCTGAGGGAGAGGAGTTGGCTCGCTGTCGGGCTCGAACGGCGACTCAGCCGATGAGCAGCCCCGCCAGCGCGGCGCTCATCAGGTTGGCGAGGCTGCCCGCCGCCAGCGCGCGCAGGCCCAGCCGAGCGATCGTCGGGCGCTGGTTGGGCGCAAGGCTGCCCGTCACCGCCATCTGGATCGCGATGGAGGAGAAATTGGCGAAGCCGCACAAAGCAAAGGTGACGATCGCGATGGTGCGCGGGCTGAGCTGCGCCGCCTGCTTGCCGAGATCGATATAGGCGACGAACTCGTTGAGCACGATCTTCTCGCCGAACAGTCCGCCCGCGATGCCGGCCTCGCGCCACGGCACGTTGAGCAGGAACATCACCGGCTGGAAGACATAGCCGAGCAGCCCCTGGAAGCTCAGCTCGGGATGGCCGAACCAGCCTCCCGCCGCACCGAGCAGCCCGTTGGCGAGCGCCACCAGCGCGACGAAGGCGAGCACCATCGCGCCGACGGCCACCGCCAGACGCACCCCGGTCTGCGCACCCTGCGCCGCCGCCATGATGAGGTTGGCGGGTTTCTCCTCGTCGTGCGTCGCGTCGGGCAGCGGCTCACCCGCGACCGGATGCGTCGCCTCGCTCGGCAGCGCCGCCGGTCCGATCCCCGCGGCGGTGCGGCGATGGTCCGCCAGTGCGACGTCGCGTGGCGCGCCCGGCACGTCACCCAGCGCCAGCTCGCCCGCGGGCGTCTCGCGGCGGTCGGGCATGATGATCTTGGCCATCAGGATGCCGCCCGGCGCTGCCATGAAGCTGGCGGCGAGCAGATAGTCGATGCTGATCCCCATCGAGGCATAGGCCGCCAGGATCGTCCCCGCCACGCCCGCCATGCCGCTGGTCATCACGGTGAAGACCTGCGGCGGGGTCAGCGCCGCCAGATAGGGGCGGATCACCAACGGCGACTCGCTCTGGCCGACGAAGATGTTGGCGGCGGCGCACAGGCTCTCCACCTTGCTGGTGCCGATCACGCGCTCGATCGCGCCGCCGAGCCAGCGCACCACCAGCTGCATCACGCCGAGATAATACAAGATCGACACCAGGCTGGCGAAGAAGATGATCACCGGCAGCGCGGCGATGGCGAAGCTCTGCCCGCCCACCGCGGGGCTGGCGAGATTGCCGAACAGGAACTCGGTGCCGCGCTGCGAATAGCCGAGCAGCGCGGCGACACCGGCCGAGGCGCCGGCGAGCGCGGCGCGACCGGGCGTCCAGTAGAGGACGATGACCGCGATCAGCGCCTGGAGCGCGAAGGCGCTGCCGACGACGCGCAGGCGGATCGCGCGGCGATCGGCGGAGAGCAGTAGCGCAAGCAGCAGGATTACCGCGATGCCCGCGAGACCGATCAGGATTCTCTGCATTCGTCTTCTTTGATATGAGCCGCGTGGAGGGCGCGCGGCGAGGGCGCGCACGCGGAAGCGGATCATACAGCGGTGGCCGCGCGCCGCCAGCCATGTTCGCGCGAGTCGGGCACGGGTGTGCCGCATCCGCACCGGGTTGGGGGGATCCTCCGCTATCAGCGTTCCTCAGGAAGAAACTGGGGTGGGTCCTCCTCGTCCGTCATCCCGGACTTGTTCCGGGATCCACTGTTCCACGACAGCAACGCTTCACGAGTATGCGGCAGGTTGGATCCCGGACCAAGTCCGGGATGACGGAAGAGTGACGCAGGAAACCCAGTGACAGGAGGGTAAGCTTGCCCCCGCAACACCTTCCCCGCACCGCCCGCGCCCGCTACGACGCCGGTGATGGCCTCCGCTCCTCCCGCCCCGATCCCGCGCTCGCTGTTCGCTTTCTCGATCTTTTACGGCGGGATGGTCTGCATCGCCGGGGTGCTCGGCAACAAGCAGGTGGCGCTCGGGCCGATCTCGGCGCTGGGGCCGCTGGTCGGGCTGCCGCCGCTTGCGGTGGAGGCGGGGATCTTCGCCTTTCTGCTGCTGGTGGTCACCTCCAGCGCGGTGGCCGAGCTGCACGGGCAGAAGGTCGCCGGGCGGCTGGTGCTGATGGGGTTCATCCCGCTGCTGGTGTCGATGCTGCTGACGCTGGTGGTGCTCGTCGTCCCCGCCGCGCCCGAGATGGACCGCGCGCATCTCGCCGCGTTCGACCAGATGATGGGCGCGACGCCGTGGATCTGGGCGGGCGGCATCGTCGCTTACGGCGTGTCGCAGACGCTGAACGTCACGATCTTCTCCTGGCTGAAGGGGCGCGAGGGCGGGCGGCTTTTGTGGTTCCGCGCCGCCACCGCCAGTGCGCTCAGCCAGATCGTCGACTCGATCCTGTTCATCGCGATCGCCTTTGGGCTGTCGGCGGTGGGCTGGCTGATGGCGGGGCAGATGCTCGCCAAGGTGGTGCTGTCGATCGCGCTGGTGCCGCCGTTGATCTACCTGATGGTGGCGATCGGGCGCCGGCTCGACGCCTGACCTTTCGCCGCCGCGCGCGCGCCGCTATGGCGCCGCGCATGACCGATCCGACCCCCGCCGCCGCGCTGCCGCCGTCGCTCAAGGCCGAGACGCTGGTGGAGGCGCTGCCCTATCTCCAGCGCTACGCCGGCAAGACCTTCGTGGTGAAATACGGCGGCCACGCGATGGGCGAGCCCGAGGCGCAGGCCGATTTCGCCGAAGACGTGGTGCTGCTCAAGGCGGTCGGTATCAACCCGGTGGTGGTGCACGGCGGCGGGCCGCAGATCGGCAGCATGCTCAAGCGGCTGGGGGTCGAGTCGCGGTTCGTCGACGGACTGCGCGTGACCGACGCGGAGACCGCGCAGATCGCCGAGATGGTCCTGGCCGGCTCGATCAACAAGGAGATCGTCGGCTGGATCGGCCGCGCCGGCGGGCGCGCCGTCGGCATCTCGGGCAAGGACGCCGGGCTGGTGCTGGCCGAGAAGGTAGGCGGGCGCGACCCGGACCCGTTGCAGGGGATCGAGCGCAAGGTCGACCTCGGCTTCGTCGGCGAGCCGGTCGCGGTCGACCGCCGCATCATCGACTCGCTCAGCCGCGACGGCATCATCCCGGTGATCGCGCCGATCGGCATCGGCGCCGACGGCCACACCTACAACATCAACGCCGACACGATGGCGGGCGCGATCGCCGCGGCGCTGGGCGCGGCGCGCTTCTTCCTGCTGACCGACGTGGCCGGCGTGCTCGACCGCGACGGCGAACTGCTCACCGACCTCGACCCCGCTGCGATCAAGCGGCTGCGCGAGGAAGGGACGATCAAGGGCGGAATGATCCCCAAGCTGGAGACCTGCGTCGCCGCGGTCGAGGCCGGGGTCGACGCCGCGGTGGTGCTCGACGGGCGCGTGCCGCACGCGATGCTGCTCGAGATCTTCACGCGGCGCGGCGCGGGCACGCTGATCCGGCGGTGAGGGGGGGGCAAGGGCGCGCCGTCCCTTGCCGGCGTGAGAGGGTTTGCGAGCGCAGCCTCTCTAAGGCGTCATCCTGAACTTGTTTCAGGATCGACGGTGCCGCGTACCCAGGTCCGGCGGCGCTCGCGGGCCAGTGGATCCTGAAACGAGATCAGGATGACGCCACGAGCGCGGCGACGCTTTCACACCCGCCCGCCACCCGAATCACACCCCGCTGGCACAGGCACCGCCAGTGCCCTATATGACCGATACACCATCACGGAGACGCCGCGCGTGCTGACGCTCACCATTATCCAGATACTGCAGGTGCTGATCTCGTTCGTGCGCTGGATCATCATCATCCAGTTCATCCTGTCGCTGCTGATCGTGTTCAACATCATCAACACCTCCAGCCCGTTCATCCGCGGGCTGCACGACGGGCTCGACCGGCTGACCGAGCCGCTCTACCGCCCGATCCGCCGCATGTTGCCGGCCACCGGCGGAATCGATTTCGCGCCGATGGTGGTGCTGCTCGGGTTGGTGATCCTCAACATCATCCTCAACAACATCGCCGCGAGCGTGCTGGTGGGCGGCGCCGTCTGAGCGCCTGGCGCGAGACCGGCGACGGGATCGCGCTCGCGGTGCGGGTGACGCCGCGCGGCGGGCGCGACTCGCTGGCGGCGGGCACCGATGCGCATCTCGCCGCGCGTCTCGCCGCCGCCCCGGTCGACGGCGCCGCCAACGACGCGCTGGTCGCGCTGGTGGCGCGCCACTTCAACGTGGCGAAGCGCGACGTCGCGTTGGTGGCCGGGCAGACCGCGCGGCTGAAGAGATTGACGATCAGGGGCGATCCCGTGGCGCTGGCAGAGCGCGCCGCTTCGCTCTATGCGCCTGAGTCATGACCGCCCGCCTCATCGACGGAAAAGCCTTCGCCGCCGCGCTGCGCGACCGTGTCGCCACCGCCGCCGCCACCTTCACCCAGGCCGCCGGCCGCCAGCCGGGCCTTGCGGTGGTGCTGGTTGGCGAGGACGCCGCCTCCTCGGTCTATGTCCGGTCCAAGGGCAAGGCGACGCTGGCCGCGGGCATGGCGAGCTTCGAGCATCGCCTCCCCGCCGACACGACGCAGGACACGCTGGTCGACCTCGTCGACCGGCTCAACGCCGACCCGGCGGTGGACGGCATCCTCGTCCAGCTGCCGCTGCCGCGCCACATCGACGAGCGCGCGGTGATCGCGCGGGTCGATCCCGACAAGGACGTCGACGGCTTCCACCCGCTCAACGCCGGCCGGCTCGCCACCGGGCTGGACGCTTTGGTGCCGTGCACGCCGCTCGGCTGCCTGATGCTGCTGCGCGACGTGCACCCGCATCTCGCCGGACTGGAGGCGGTGGTGATCGGCCGCTCGAACATCGTCGGCAAGCCGATGGCGGCGCTGCTGCTCCAGGAGAGCTGCACGGTCACGACGGTGCACAGCCGCACGCGCGACGTGATGGCGCATGTGCGCATGGCCGACATCGTCGTCGCCGCGGTCGGCATTCCCGGCTTCGTCCAGCCGGAGTGGATCAAGCCGGGCGCGACCGTGATCGACGTCGGCATCAACCGGGTCGACGGCGGGCTGGTCGGCGACGTCGACCCGCGCGTCGCCGAGGTGGCGGGGGCGATCACCCCGGTACCGGGCGGGGTCGGGCCGATGACCATCGCGGTGCTCTTGCGCAACACGATGGTGGCGGCGTCGCGCCGCGCCGGGCTGGCGGTGGATCCGTCGCTCTGAGATGGTTGAGCTGTTCGTCTCGTCCTTCGTCACGCTCTTCCTGATCATCGACCCGCCCGGCTGCGCGCCGATCTTCGCCGGGCTGACCGCGGGCGCCACGCCGCCGCACCGCCGCGCCATGGCGATCCGCGCGGTGGTGGTGGCGGCGGGAATCCTGCTGCTGTTCGCGCTCGTGGGCGAGCCGTTGCTTCACGCGCTCGGGATCGAGCTCGCCTCGTTCCGCATCGCGGGCGGGCTGATGCTGTTCCTGATCGCGCTCGAGATGGTGTTCGAGAAGCGGACGCAACGCCGCGAGGATCGCGCCGCCAAGGTGACCGCGGAGGAGGCCGACGACGTCTCGATCTTCCCCATGGCGATGCCGATGATCGCGGGACCGGGCTCGATCGCGACCGTGATGCTGCTGATGTCGCGCAGCACCGGCTTCGAGCGCTCCGCGGTGGTGATGGCCGCGCTGGGCGCCAACCTGCTGCTGATGCTGGGCTCGCTGCTGGCGGCGGGGCCGATCATGCGCATCCTTGGCGCCAAGATCGAGGCGGTGATCACGCGGCTGCTCGGCGTGCTGCTGGCGGCGCTGGCGGTACAGTTCGTGATCGACGGCGTGGTCGAGCAGCTGCGGTGAGGGGGGGGATGCGTAAGGCAAGCGCCGCGCCCGCGGCGACGCCCCACCCCGGCCCTCCCCTGAAGGGGAGGGAGAGAGGCTAGCGGCGAGGTGCTCCCCTCCCCTTCGGGGGAGGGGTTGGGGGTGGGGCTCTCCGCGGGCGCGGCGCTGATCGGCTGTCTGCCAAGCGCTTTCCAGACGCGAGGGACGTCACAGGCCGTTGTTCTGCTTGACCCGGGGTTCCCGCGCTCGCGGGAAAACCGGGGTTCAAAGGAGAACAGGCCGCCTACTCGATCCGAAACGCCCGGAACGGCGAGCCCTTCTTCAACGGCACGGGCACCAGCCAGTCGAACCGCTCGCCGCGCGCCAGCCGCGCGTAGAAACCGCCCGGCGCCTTGGCGCGATAATTGGTCGATTCCGCCATGTCCGGGCACACCAGCAGCAGCGTCGCGCCATGACGCTTCATGATCGCGCGCGCCTGCTCGGGCGCGCCCTTGTAGGCGTGATGGACGTCGAGGATCGCGCCGCCGTTGCGATGGTACGGTCCGGCGATGGCGTCGTGGTGGGTCAGCGTGATCAGCCGCGGGCCGATATCGACGAAGGTGAAGATCGTCTGGCGCGGCAGCCGGTTGAGCGGCGCCATCGCAGGAATCGTCATGCACCGCCCGGTCGCCTTGTTGACGCGGCGGACATAGGCGCTCGGCCGGTCGATCTGGAACCAGTCGATCGCCAGCTGGGTGAAGCTGCCCGACACCAGCACGAACACCGCCACCGCCGCAAACGCCTTGGCCGGCCAGAAGCGCGGCGCGAGCAGCCATGGCAGCGTCGCCCAGGCGAGCGCCGCCGCGCCGGGGATGGCGAGCAGCTGCGCTGCCGGCCCCGCGCGCGCCTGCCACAGCAGCATCAGCGCGGCGAAGGCGCCGAACAAGGCGACCGCGGCCCAGCCGCGCAACGCGGGCGCGCGCCGCGCGCGCCACGTCGCCAGCAAGGCGCCGATCAGCCCGATGAGCGGCAGCGTCACGATCGGCAGCGCGATGCGCAGCGGGTGGCGGTAGATCGGCTTGGCCTCGCGCACGTTGGCGAGCCAGGTGGTGTAGAGCTCGTCCGACACCTGCTCGGGGCGGCCGAGGCATTGCGGGAAGGCGAGCGCGAAGAAGGCCGCCACCGCCGCGCCCGCCGCCAGCGCCAGCACCAGCCGCACCGCCGGCTTCTTCGGGTCGACCAGCGCGAGCAGCAGCAGCAGCCCGCCCGCCAGCACCACCACCGACAGCCACACCGGGGTGAGCGCGTCGCAGCGCAGCACGCGATTGGCGTAGGAGGCGAAGCCGGCATAGCCCGCCGCGCTCCCGCCCGCGAGCGTCAGCGCGTAGACCGCGAGCCGGTCGCGCTCGCCGCGGTCGACCACCCAGGCGAGCGCGATGATCGCGCCCGACATCGCGGCATAGGGCAGCATCTCCAGCCCGATCGTCAGCGACACCGCGGTGGCGATCCCCACCAACGCGCCGCCGCGCGCGCCGCGCGGATCGCACAGCCCCGCCACCGTCACCGCCAGCATCGCCAGCTGCCAGCCGTGATGGTCGATCCGGTCGGGCAGGAACATGCCGAGCGTCACGTTGGTGGCCAGGAACAGCGCGGGCGCGAGCACCCAGGCGAGCGGGTGGACCAGCCGCCGCAGCGTCGCGCCCAGCGCCACCAGAGTCACCGCCGCGGGAAGCAGCGGGGCGAGGCCGCACGCCAGCCGCTCCGCCTCCGCCGCGCCGACCAGCGGCCGCAGCAGCAGGATCAGACCCGCGATCGGCAGGTCGACCAGTCGCGACCAGTGGATGTCAAACCCGAGCGGCGGGTTGAGCCGGTAGTTGCGCAGGTCGAACCAGCCCTGGCCGTCCAGCAGCGCGCGCACCTGCATCAGCCGCATATTGTCGTCGGTATCGCCCAGCGACAGCCAGTGGATCGCGGCCCAGCGTTTCCACATGAACCACGCTGCGATCGCGACCCAGACGAGCAGCGAGAGTCGCAGCCAGTCGCGATCGATCACGCGCGCCGCTTTCTCCAGCCAGTCGCGCGCGGCAAGATGCTTGTCCTGCGCCGCGTCCCGCCCATCCATATCCAAAATGCTTCCTTCCGGCCGCCGCGCGCGATAGAGCCGCAGCCGCGTCTAGCCTTGGCGGCGCAAAGGGCAAGGTTTTGGCAGCGTCTCACTCCCCCTCGTCGGCTCCCGCCGCGCCGTCGCCGCAAGCGGCGCAGCGTGAGATGTTCTGGCAGCTGGTGCGCTTCGGCGTCACCGGCGGGGTGATGACCGCGCTGTACGCCGCAATCTACTGGCCGCTCGCCACCTATGTGATGAACCCCAATCTGGCGGTGGTGGTCGCGTTCCTCAGCGTCACCGGAATCGGTCGCTTCGCACACGGCGCGGTCAGCTTCCGCGGCCATGGCACGCGCAGCGCGCGCACCGCGCGGCGCTTCTTCCTGGTGCAATTGTTCGGCTTCCTGCTCCAGCAGGGATTCACCTGGGTGCTGGTGACCGGCCCTTTCTTCCACGGCCCGACGTGGTGGCCGCTGGTGCCCGCGGTGTCGGTCGTGCCGCTGCTGACCTTCTGGCTCCAGCGCAACTGGGTATTCGCGTAACATGAAGGCTGATCGCTGATGGACCGCCGCGTCTACGACCGTATGGCGGAGCATGATTCGACCCACTGGTGGTATCGCGCGCGCCGTGACGTGCTCGCCGACTTCCTGACGCGCGAGGCGCGACTCCCGACTGACGCGCGCATCCTCGAGATCGGCTGCGGCACCGGACACAATCTCCCGATGCTGGCGCAGTTCGGCACCGTGGACGCGATCGAGATCGACCCTGCCGCGCGCGCGATCGCAAGCGAGCGGCTCGGCCGCGCGGTCGGCGACGCGCCGCTGCCCGAGTTGCCGGGCGTGGAGCGCGGCGCCTATGACCTCGTCGCGGTGCTCGATGTGGTGGAGCATATCGAGGACGATGTCGCCGCGCTCGCCGCGATGCGCGCCTGCCTCAAGCCCGGCGGCAAGATCCTGATCGCGGTGCCCGCGCACCAGTGGATGTGGAGCGCGCACGACGTCGTGAACCATCACCATCGCCGCTATTCCAAGCCCACGTTGGTGCGCGCGATCCGCGCGGCCGGGCTGAAGGAGCGCGGGCTGACCTATTTCAACTCGTTGCTGTTCCCGCTGGCCGCCGCGGCGCGCGTGGCGGGGCGGCTGACCGGGCGCGACGACAGCGATGACTCACCCCCGGCGGCGCCGCTCAACGCGCTGTTCGAGCGCGTCTTCCGCGTCGAGCGCCATCTCGTCGGTCGGGTGCCGATGCCGATCGGCGTGTCGATCCTGACGCTGGCCGAGCCGGCCTAGCGGGGAGGGGAGCGCAGCGGGTCCTTGACTGGCCTCATCCTGTACTTGTGTCAGGATTCTACAGGCCGCAGTAGCCGCCGCATCTGAGAGTGCCGCACCGTGGATCCCGACACGAGTTCAGGATGACGCCGGACGACCCGCGGGCGCGTCGACTGCCCGCGCCCGCCCACTCACCCCAGATGCCGCAGCGCCTCGGCCGCGCCGGCCAGCTCGCCGTCGTCGAGCGCGGCATAGACGCGCGGCACGCCGCCGAGCAGCCGCGCATATTTGCCCGCGCCCGCGAACAGCGCGGACATCTCGGGCAGCCGCAGCAGCGGACGCAGCGCCGCCGCGACCCCGCCGGTGACGATCACCCCGTCCCATGCGCCATAGATGATGGCGAGTTGCCCGGCATGCGACCAGAAGGCGCGGCACAGCCAGGTGCACGCCTCGCCCGCAAGCGGGTCCGACGCCATCGCGCGCGTGATATCTTCCGCGCTGGTCCAGCGCGGCGTGGCGCCGCGGCGGCGCGCCAGCGTCTGATACAGCAGCACCAGCCCCGGACCCGAAAGCAGGTCCTCCGCCACCACCGGGTAGCGCGCCGGGAACATCTCGGCGGCGAGCTGCGCCAGCTCCGCCGTGGTCGCGACGAACCCGCCGTGCCCCGCCTCGGTGGCGAGCACGCGCACCGCGCCCGTCTCGTCTCGGCTCAGCACCGAGACGCCCAGCCCCGAGGTCATCCCCAGCACGCAAAAGGTGCCGGCGCGGCGCAACGAGAACTCGCCGCCCGCGAACCGCTCGTCGGCGCGGACGTCGGCGCCGTGAAGCGCCCAGGCCTCCGCCTCGAAATCGTTGAGGATCAGGGGGGCATGGCCGAGCATGCCGCGCAGCCCCGAGCGCGAGAGATACCAGCGCCCGCGCGTGATCGAGACGGTCTCGCCGCGCGGCAGCCCGGCGACCGCGAAAGCCGAGCGCGCGGGCGCACCGTCGGGTCGGGTCTCGCGCAGGAAGTCCATGATCGCGCCGGAAATGCTCACGGTGGCATCGGCGGTGAAGGTCCGCACGCTCTCCGGGCGTACCTGCCCGGTGGCATCGGTAAGCGCGAATCGCATCCGCTTGCGCCCGACATGCCCCACCAAGGCCGCGCTCGCCCCCGCCATCGATCCTCCCGCTGTTATCATCCTGGATGATATCGTTATCAGGTTAGGACTAACAGGGGGTTAGCTTCAATCTGAGGTGACGGGGGCAGCGCAAGATCCTCCCCGCTGGCGTGGAGGGCGGTCGCTGCGCGTCAGCGCGGTGGTGGAAAGGGCTCCCCACGTGAGGCTCGCTCCGATGAGAGACTGCGACGCGCGTCGCGTGTCTTCTCCCGTCGCTCGCGCTGCGGAGACGCCCCTCCACCAACCTGCGGCTGTTGTGCAGGTAAAACGGCCCGCGGCATTGCTAGCCCCGTCCGGGGGGACGCAGCGCCTGCACAACCCTCCCCAACCCGGAAGGATTGAAAGTCACTCGCCGATCACGTGGAGCGCGATGCGGCGGCGATGCGGCGCGGCGCGGTGCTCGGCGAGGTAGATGCCCTGCCACGTCCCCAGCACCATCTGCCCGCGCGCCACCGGGATCGACAGCGACACGCCGGTGAGCACGCTGCGCAGATGCGCGGGCATATCGTCGGGCCCCTCGTCGTCATGCTCATAGTCGCGCGATTCGGGCGCGACGCGCGCCAGCCAGCGCTCGAGGTCGCGGCGCACCGCGGGCGCGGCATTCTCGTTGATCAGCAGCGACGCCGAGGTGTGACGGCAGAACACCGTCAGAAGCCCGGTGTCGATCGCCTCGGCGTCGAGCCACGCCGCCACCTCGCGCGTGATCTCGACCAGCCCGGCGCCGCGCGTCGCGACCGTGATCTCGCCCACCGCCTGGCGCATCAGAACAGCCGCCCGCCGTCGGGCACGCGCTCGCTCGGCGCCACCAGCACCACCTTGCCCGCGGCGTCGGGGAAGCCGAGCGTCAGCACCTCGGAGAGGAACTTGCCGATCTGGCGCGGCGGGAAGTTGATTACCGCGGCGACCTGGCGCCCGACCAGTTCATCGACCGCATAATGTTCGGTGATCTGCGCCGAGGAGCGCTTGCGTCCGATCGCAGGACCGAAATCGATCAGCAGCTTGTAGGCGGGCTTGCGCGCCTCGGGATAGGGTTCGGCCGAGACGATCGTGCCGACGCGCACGTCCACCTTGAGGAAGTCGTCGAACGCGATCTCGGGCGCGGCGGCGGCGGCGGGGTCGTGCGTGACGTGCATCAGAAGTCCGGATTCTCGTAATAGCTCGGCGGTTCGATCCCGGTGATGCGCTCGGCCAGCAGCGGGCGGAAGCTGCGCCGGCTCTTGAACGCCGAATACCATGCCTTGGTATGCGCGTGGCCGGTCCAGTCGATCCCGCCGAGATAGTCCGCGACCGAGATCTGCGCCGCCGCGGCGAGATCGGCGAGGCTGATCGTCGCGCCCGCGATCCATTTGCGGTGGTCGAGCAGGAAATCGATGTAGTCGAGGTGGCCGACCGAGGATTTCATCGCCTCGCGCAGCCGTGATGCGTCGGGCGTGGTGCGGTGGACGATCCGCTTGATCATCCGCTCGTCGAGCAGCGGCTGGGTCACGTCGCGATAGAAATGCGTGTCGAACCACGCGACCAGCCGGCGGATCTCGGCGCGGTTGGCGGCGGTGCCGTTGATCATCGCGACGCGCTCGACGGTCTCTTCGAAATATTCGCAGATCGCCATCGAATCGACGAGCACCACGCCGCGCTCGTTATCGGTCATCACCGGGGTCTGGCCGGCGGGGTTCATGTCGATGAAGGCGTCGCGCCGCTCCCAGGGGTTCTCGCGCATCAGCTGATAGCCGACGTCCTTCTCGTTGAGGAGCGTGCGGACCTTGCGCGTGAACGGGCACAGAGGGAACTGGTAGAGCTGCCACATGCCCGCCCGCTTAGGCCGAAAGCGCGGCACGGGGGAAGCGGGTTCGTGGGCGTGCGGCGCGCCAGTGTGTCGGGGTGGCGCGATGGGTGGGCGGCCGCGCCGAAGTGGCGGGTCGTGGGTGGCGAGCGGTCCATGGCGAACGGCTGGCCCCACGAACTGGCATCATCCTGAGCTTGTCTCAGGATCCACCGGGCGGCATGCGCCTCCCGCCGCTCGATGCGCGGCACCGTGGATCCTGAAACGAGTTCAGGATGACGCCAGGGGGAAGGAAATCGCGCGCCCGCCCCGCCGGGTCACGCTTCGGGGTGACCGTCGCCTCTCGGCATGGCAGCGGCGGCACCGATGCCATCGCTCGAGCCCACGCCCGCCCCGCCGCCCGCCGTCGCCGCGCTCGTCACCCTGGCCGCGCTCGCGGTCGGGCTGACGCTGCCCGACATCGACCTGCGGCTCGGGCTCGGCCATCGCAGCGCGCTGACGCACAGCCTGCTGCCCGCGCTGCTGCTGCTCGCGTGGCGCCAGCGCGCCGCCGCTTGTGGGATCGCCGCGGGCGTCGGCGTGCACCTTGCCGCTGACTGTTTTCCGCACCGCATGGCCGGCTATGCCACCGTGAAGCTGCCGCTGCTCGGTGCGTTGTCGCCGCTCGAGTCCTATGCGTGGCTCGCGCTCAATGCCGCCGCGGCGCTGCTGTTTGCCGCGTGGTGGGCGCGGCGGCTCCACGCGCCGGTCGCGCGCGCACTGGTGGGGCTGGCGGCGCTCGCCGCGGCGCTGCGCTATTTGTGGCACGATCCCGGAGGGTGGCCGGTGCTCGCGCTGGCGGGCGGGGTGGCGTTCGCGGTAATGCGGGGGCGCGGCCGATGAGCCTCCCCGCAGAGGGAGTGCGGGCGAGGACGTGTCCCCAGGACACGTCCTTGGCCTGCCGGGGGCAGGCCAAAGCCCGCACTTCCCTGTCAGGGGATGAACAACAACCGCTCACCTTTGGCGGATCACTCCGCCGCCACCAGCGTCTCCGCGTCGTCGAGCGGGTGCGCCAGCCGCGTCAGCATCTCGCGCGGCACCACCTGCCACACCGAGGCGATGGTGCGCTCCCAGTCGTCGAGCAGGCCGCGCGACCAGCGGCTATCGGTCGCCACCGCATGTTCGGCGATCAACGAGCGCAGCTGCTCCTCCCAATGCGCCGCGGCGACGCGCTGCCAGGTGATGTTCTCCGGGTTGGCGCGGCGCGCGAAGCTGCCGTCGGCGTCGTAGACGAACGCCATGCCGCCGGTCATGCCCGCGCCGAAATTCGCCCCGACCGCGCCGAGCACCACCGCGACGCCGCCGGTCATATATTCGCAGCCGTTGGCGCCGCAGCCCTCCACCACCACGGTCGCGCCCGAGTTGCGCACCGCGAACCGCTCACCGGCCTGGCCCGCGGCGAACAATTTGCCCGAGGTGGCGCCGTACAGCACGGTGTTGCCGAGGATGGTGTTCTCCTGGCTGCGCAGCGGTGAGGACACCGCCGGGCGGACGATGATCGTGCCGCCCGACAGCCCCTTGCCGACATAGTCGTTGGCGTCACCGAAGACCTCGAGCGTGATGCCGCGGCACAGGAAGGCGCCGAGCGACTGGCCCGCCGAGCCGCGCAGCCGGATCGTCACATGGCCCTCGGCCAGCGTCGACATGCCGAACTTGCGCGTGATCTCGCTGGAGAGGCGCGTGCCCACCGCGCGGTGCGTGTTGCGCACCGAATAGGTGAGCTGCATCTTCTCGCCGCGCGAGAAGACCGGCGCGCCGTCCTTGATGATCTGCGCGTCGAGGCTGTCGGGCACCTCGTTGCGGAAGGTGCTGAGCGAGAAGCGGCGCTCGGCGTCGGTGGCGTCGACCTTGGCGAGGATCGGGTTGAGGTCGAGGTCGTCGAGATGCTCGGCGCCACGGCTGACCTGGCGCAGCAGCTCGGTGCGGCCGATCACCTCGTCGAGGCTGCGCACGCCGAGCCGGGCGAGGATGTCGCGCACCTCCTCGGCGATGAAGGTCATCAGGTTGATCACCTTCTCGGGCGTGCCGACGAACTTCTGGCGCAGCGCCTCGTCCTGCGTGCAGACGCCGACGGGGCAGGTGTTCGAGTGGCACTGGCGCACCATGATGCAGCCCATCGCCACCAGGCTGAGCGTGCCGATGCCGAACTCCTCCGCGCCGAGGATCGCGGCGACGACGATGTCGCGCCCGGTCTTGAGCCCGCCGTCGGCGCGCAGCTTGATCCGCCCGCGCAGCCCGTTGAGCGTGAGCACCTGGTTCACCTCGGAGAGCCCCATCTCCCACGGCGTGCCGGCATATTTGATGCTGGTCTGCGGGGAGGCGCCGGTGCCGCCGACATGACCCGAGACGAGGATCACGTCGGCGTGCGCCTTGGCCACGCCGGCCGCGACCGTGCCGATCCCCGCCGAGCTGACCAGCTTGACGCAGACGCGCGCGCGCGGGTTGATCTGCTTGAGGTCGTAGATCAGCTGCGCCAGATCCTCGATCGAGTAGATGTCGTGGTGCGGCGGCGGGCTGATTAGCGTCACGCCCGGGGTGGCGTGGCGCAGCTTGGCGATGAACTCGGTTACCTTGAAGCCGGGCAGCTGCCCGCCCTCGCCGGGCTTGGCGCCCTGCGCGACCTTGATCTCGATCTCGTCGCAGGCGTTGAGATATTCGGCCGTCACGCCGAAGCGCCCGCTGGCGATCTGCTTGATCACCGAGTTGGCGTTGTCGCCGTTGGCATAAGGCGTGTAGCGCGCCTTGTCCTCGCCGCCCTCGCCGGAGACCGCCTTGGCGCCGATCCGGTTCATCGCGATCGCCAGCGTCTCGTGCGCCTCGGGCGAGAGCGCGCCGAGCGACATGCCCGGGGTGACGAAGCGCTTGCGGATCTCGGTGATCGCCTCGACCTGGTCGACCGGCACCCCCTCGTTGGGGAAGTTGAACTGGAGCAGGTCGCGCAGATAGATCGGCGGCAGGTCGGCCACCCCGCGCGAGAATTGCAGGTAGCTTGAATAGCTGTCGGTCGCCACCGCGGTCTGCAGCAGGTGCATCAGCTGTGCCGAATAGGCATGCGCCTCGCCGTCGTGCCGCTGGCGGTAGAAGCCGCCGATCGGCAGCGTCGCCACTGCCTGATCATACGCCGCCTCGTGACGCTCGGTGGCGTTGACGTGGAGCGAGGCATAGCCCTCGCCCGAGATCTTGGCGGGCATGCCCGGGAACAGGTCGTTGACGAGGCTGCGGCTCAGCCCGACCGCCTCGAAGTTATAGCCGCCGCGATAGCTGGAGATCACCGAAATCCCCATCTTGCTGAGGATCTTGAGCAGCCCCTCCTCGATCGCCTTCTTGTGCCGTGCGAGGCACTCCTCGAGCGACAATTTGCCGAACAGCCCGCGCGCATGGCGGTCGGCGATGGCGGCCTCGGCGAGATAGGCGTTCACCGTGGTGGCGCCGACGCCGATCAGCACCGCGTAATAATGCGTGTCGAGGCATTCCGCCGCGCGCACGTTGACCGAGGCGTAGGAGCGCAGGCCCCGGCGGACGAGATGCGTGTGCACCGCCGCGGCGGCGAGCACGCCCGGGATGGCGACGCGGTCCTCGCTGATATGCTCGTCGGTGAGGAACAGCTCGCTCTTGCCTTCGCGCACCGCCTGCTCGGCCTGGTTGCGGATGCGCTGGATCGCGGCGCGCAGCTTCTCCGGCCCGCCGCCCGCCTCGAAGGTGCAGTCGATATCGGCCGCGGCCTGGCCGAAATAGCCCTTGAGCCGCGCCCAGTCGGTCGAGGTCAGCACCGGGCTGTCGAGCACCAGCACGCGCTCGCGCCGGTCCTCGGTGTCGAGGATGTTGGCGAGGTTGCCGAAGCGCGTGCGCAGCGACATCACGTAGCGCTCGCGCAAAGGGTCGATCGGCGGGTTGGTCACCTGGCTGAAGTTCTGGCGGAAGAACTGGCTGATCAGGCGCGGCTTGTCCGAGATCACCGCGAGCGGCGTGTCGTCCCCCATCGAGCCGATCGCCTCCTTGCCGCTCTCCACCATCGGGGAGAGGATCAGCTCCATGTCCTCGATCGTCTGGCCGGCGGCGACCTGGCGCCGCGTGAGATCGGCGCGGGCGTAGCGCGTCAGCGTGTCGACCGGGGCGGGGGGCAGGTCGGCCATGGTGGAGAACTCGCCGATCATCGCGGCATAGTCCTGCTCCGCGGCGATACGGTCCTTCACCTCGCGGTCGCGCAGCACGCGGCCCTCGTGCAGGTCGACCGCGATCATCTGCCCCGGCCCGAGCCGTCCCTTGGCGATCACCGTGCTCTCGGGCACCACCACCATGCCCGCCTCCGAGCCGACGATCAGCAGCCCGTCGGCGGTCTCGGTGAAGCGCAGCGGGCGCAGCGCGTTGCGGTCGACCCCGCCGACCGCCCAGCGCCCGTCGGTCATCGCCAGCGCGGCGGGACCGTCCCACGGCTCCATCACCGAGGCGAGATATTGATACATCGCGTGGTGCGCCGGCGGCATGTCGTCCGAATAGGCCTCGGGCACCAGCATCAGCTTGGCGGTGGGCGCGTCGCGGCCCGAACGGCAGATCGCCTCGAACGTGGCGTCGAGCGCGGCGGTGTCCGACGCGCCGGCGGGGATCACCGGCTTGATGTCCTCCGAATGCTCGCCGAACGCGATCGAGGCCATGCGGATCTCGTGGCTGAGCATCCAGTTCTTGTTGCCGCGCACGGTGTTGATCTCGCCGTTGTGGGCGAGGCAGCGGAACGGCTGCGCCAGCCACCATTGCGGGAAGGTGTTGGTGGAATAACGCTGGTGGAAGATCGCGACGCGGCTCTCGAAGCGCTGGTCCTGCAGGTCGGGGTAGAAGACCGACAGGCTCTCGGCGAGGAACAGCCCCTTGTAGATGATCGAGCGGCAGCTCAGCGAGCAGACGTAGAACCCCTGGATCTGCGCCGCGATCACGCGCTTCTCGATGCGGCGGCGGACGAGATACAGGTTCTTCTCGAACTCCTCGGCCGAGACCTCGTCAGGCAGCGGGCCGGCAATCATGATCTGCTCGATCTCGGGCCGCGTCGACTGCGCCTTGAGCCCGATCACCGACACGTCGACGGGCACCTGGCGCCAGCCGTAGATGGTGTAGCCCGCCTCGATGATCGCGCTCTCGACGATGGTGCGGCAGGTCTCCTGCGCGCCGAGGTCGGTGCGCGGCAGGAACACCATGCCGACGGCGAGGCGGTTGGGGAGCAGCTTGTGCCCGCTGGCGGCGACGCAATCGTCGAAGAAGCGCACCGGCAGGTCGACGTGGAGGCCCGCGCCGTCGCCGGTCTTGCCGTCGGCATCGACCGCGCCGCGGTGCCACACCGCCTTGAGCGCGTCGATCGCGGACTGGACGACGCGGCGCGAGGCGCGCCCGTCGGTCGCGGCGACGAGGCCGACGCCGCACGCGTCACCTTCGAACTCGGGGCGGTACATGCCGTGCGTGGCGAGGTGCTGGCGGCGGGCGTCGAGCGTGTCGGTCATGGGATCAGCTCCTCGGAGCGCAGGTGAGAGAGGGTCCGGCGCGTGCCGGCGATCAGGTCGGGCAGGTCGCGCCAGGCGAGATTGGCGCGCTCGGCCTGCGCTGCGGCGCGAGTGGGGTAATCGTGCGCCAGGATGTTGCGCGTGGTACCGATCTCGAGCCAGCGCGCGGCGTCGGGCAGGCCGCCGAGCGCCTCGACGCGGCGGAACTGGTTGCGCATCGACAGTCCGGCGATCGTCTCACCCGAGAGGAACAGCAAGCCGCGGAACAGCTGCCGCGAGACGAGATCGTAGAGTTGGTCGAACATGCGCAGCAGCGCGTGGAGCCGTTCCCGCTCCTCGTCGCCCCAGCCGGCGAAGGTGGCCGCCTCGAGCGGGAACCAGGCGGCGACGCGCACGGACAACCGCTCGAGGTGCGCGGCGAGGTGCGCCGCCGCCTCGGCCACCTCGACGGTCGCCTCCAGGACCTCGTCGCGCCTCACAGGATCACGCCTTCGCGCTGTGCGGCGCGATCGAGCCACGACGGCGCGGCGCCAGGCGCGCGCACCACCACGTCGACCTGCTCCTCGTCGAGCGCCTGCCATAGCAGCGAGCGGAAGCGCGCCGCATGCGCGAGGTCGGCCGTGGCGTGATCGGCCTCGATGTGCAGGTCGATGTCGCCGCCGCGGGCGGCATCATCGACGCGGCTGCCGAACAGGCGCACGACCGCGCCGGCACCGAACGCCTCGCGCGCGGCCTTCTTGATCGCGGCGACCTCGGTGGGGGACAGCCTCATCGCGCGGCGCTCGAGAAAGACGGGCGGCGCATCAGCCCCGCTCCGCCAGCAGCGCGCGGCGCTCGATCAGTCGTTCGATCCGCACCGCGGCGTCGAAGAGGAAGGGCAGGTGGCCGAGCGCTTGGCGAAGCCGCGCCAGCTGGTCGGCCGGCTCCACCGGATAGTCGTGGACCAGCTCGTTGCGCAGCTTCACCACCTCGAGCCAGCGCGGCGCGTCATCGAGCACGTCCAGCTCTTCCATGCGATGGCCGATATCGAGCGGGTAGAGCCCCTTCAGCCGCACCCCCATCGCGCGCAGCACGGTGCGGAACAGCGCGTTGAGCGTGTCCTCGAGCTGCTCGAAGTCCTTGAGCGCGGCAGTGGACGCGACGCGCGCGATCACGGGCAGGGCGGCGAACTCGCTCGCGGTCTCGGGTAGGTCGGGAAGCAGGCCGAGGGTCTCCTCGGTCGAGCGGACGAGCGCGCGGAGCGCGCGCAGCAGGTCGACGACGATCTCCTGCTCGGGCGTCACAGCACGATCCCGTCGCGATAGGCGATGCGCTCGAAGCCGCGCGGCACGGCGCCGCGCTCGGTGACGATTACGTCTACCTTCTGCGGCGCGATGCGGCGGAACAGCACGTCCTCGAACGTGCCGCGCGCGCCCCATTCGTCGTCGAGCGGGTCGGTCTCGACGTGTAGGTCGATGTCGCCGCCGCGCAGATCGTCGCGCACGCGGCTGCCGAACAGGCGCACCACCGCGCCCTCGCCGAACGCCTCGCGCGCGGCCTCCTTGATCGCCACGACATAATCGGGCGGCAGCCTCACGCGGCGACCTTCTCGCTCTTCGCCTTGGCGCGCAGATATTGGTGCATCGTCGCCGCGACGTCGCGGCCGTCGCGGATCGCCCACACCACCAGGCTGGCGCCGCGGACGATGTCACCCGCCGCGAACACGCCGTCGAGGCTGGTCATCAGCGTCTTCGAATCGACCAGCACCGTGCCCCAGCGCGTCACGCCCAGCTCGGCCGCGTCCCACAGTCGCGGCAGTTCCTCGGCGTCGAAGCCGAGCGCCTTGATCACCAGGTCTGCCGGCATCGTCTCGGCGCCGCCGGGGGCGACCTCGGGCGCACGCCGCCCGCTCGCGTCGGGCGCGCCGAGCCGCATGCGGTTGACCTCGACCGCGCTGACCTTGCCCTCGGCGCCGCTGAAGCGGGCCGGCGCGGCGAGCCAGACGAACTCGACGCCCTCCTCCTCGGCGTTGGCGACCTCGCGCTGCGAACCCGGCATGTTGGCGCGGTCACGGCGGTAGAGGCACTTCACACTGTTGGCACCCTGGCGGATCGCGGTGCGGACGCAGTCCATCGCGGTGTCGCCGCCGCCGATCACTACCACGTCGCGCCCGGCGGCGTTGAGGCGGCCGTCCTCAAAGGCGGGGACATGGTCGCCGAAGCTCTTGCGGTTTGACGCGGTGAGATAGTCGAGCGCGGGAACGACGCCCGCCAGATCGTTGCCGGCGAGGTCGATCGCGCGCGCCTGGTAGACGCCGGTCGCGATCAGCAGCGCATCGTGGCGCGCGCGCAGCTCGTCGAGCGTGGCGTCGCGGCCGACTTCGAAACCTTCGTGGAACACGATCCCGCCCGCCTTGAGCCGCTCGACCCGGCGCATCACCACCGGCTTCTCCAGCTTGAAGCCGGGGATGCCATAGGTCAGCAGCCCGCCGGCGCGGTCGTGGCGATCGTAGACATGCACCTCATAGCCGTGACCGCGTAGGTATTCCGCCGCGGTGAGCCCGGCGGGACCGGCGCCGATCACGCCGACCGACTGCCCGCGCGCCGGGCCGGGCACGAGCGGCTCGACCCAGCCCTCATCCCACGCCTTGTCGGTGATGAACTTCTCGACCGAGCCGATCGTCACCGCGCCATGGCCGGAGAATTCGATCACGCAATTTCCCTCGCACAGCCGGTCCTGCGGGCAAATGCGGCCGCAGATCTCGGGCATGGTCGAGGTGGCGTTGCTCAGCTCATAGGCCTCGCGCAGCCGGCCCTCGGCGGTGAGCCGCAGCCAGTCAGGGATGTGGTTATGAAGCGGGCAGTGGACCGAGCAGTAAGGCACGCCGCACTGCGAGCAGCGCCCGGCCTGGTCCGCCGCCGCAGGGGTGGCATAGCGCTCGGCGATCTCGCGGAAGTCGTCGGCGCGATCGGCCGCCCCGCGCTTGGCAGGATAGGATTGTGCGCGTTCGACGAACTTGAGCATGTCGGCCATCGGTGTCCTCCGACAGCCGACGTCTCACACCGATATAGGTGAGTCACGCACTTTCTGGCTATTAAGTCAGTAAAGCTGCCGTAAAAACTTCGATTGTTGCGCGTCTGCGCATCGACCTTCCACTCACGTGTGAGAAGAAGGTCCGCACCGGATCAATGTAGCGCGAGCAACGCCAAGGCGATGGTGCCGGCAACGATGCGGTACCAGGCAAAGGGTGCGAAGCCGTGCTTGGTCACGACCCCCATGAACCAGCGGATCACCAGCAGCGCGACAATGAACGAGACGACGAACCCGATCGCGATGGCACCATAATCGACATGGCCGGGCAGGTCGCGGCTCTTCCACAGCGCCAGCGTGGTGGCGCCGAGCATCGTCGGAATGGCGAGGAAGAAGCTGTACTCGGCGGCGGTCTCCTGATCGACGCGCATCGCGCGCGCGCCCATGATCGTCGCGCCCGAGCGGCTGACGCCGGGGATCATCGAGATGCACTGCACCACGCCGATGCCGAGCGCGACGCGCCACGACATCGTCTCCACCTCGCTCTTGGGAGCGGGGGGGACGGTACGCTCAATGAAGAGGATGGCGATGCCGCCCACGATCAGCGCCACCGCCACCACGGTCGGGCCGACGCCGGGGGCCTCGAGCACCGCTCGGATCGAGGAATAGGCGATCGCGCCCACCACGGCGGAGGGCAGGAAGCCGAGCAGCACGTTGCGCGTGAAGCGGAGCGCGCCGGGATCACGCCGCAGCAGCCCCTCGCCGACCTTGAGGAAGCGCCGCCAGAACAGCACGATCACCGCCAGGATCGCGCCCAGCTGGATGACGATGTCGAAGGTGGCGTCGGCCTCCTTGAGCCCCAGCAGCGCGCCGGCGAGCACGAGATGCCCGGTGGAGGAGACGGGCAGGAACTCGGTGACCCCCTCGACGATGCCGAGGAGGATGGTGATCAGCAGGTCGTTCACGTTCTTTCTCCCCCCGAACCCACCGGCGCGTCTCCCGCGCGCCGGTCAGCCCGCGGTCTGGTTGATCATGCTGAAGCGCCCCGCTTTGCGGTAGCGCACCAGCCAGTTGGGTGCGACCGCGTCGATCGGGGTCGGCTCGACGACCAGCGCCGCGAGATCCTCGGCGCCCGCGCCGACGACGCTGTCATGGCCGAGCAGCTTCCACTGGTCGCCCGAGATCGGGGTCAGCGGCAGCGCGGCGAGCAAAGCGCCCGCGCCGTCCGGCACCGTCACGAAATGCGGGTGGCGGCCGATATGCTCGGCGACGCGGCGGTTGAGCTGGAGCATCGACAGCACCTCGGGCCCGCCCAGCTCATAGGTGTGCCCGGCATGCGTGTCGCGGTCGGCGATCGCGGCGAACACCGCGCGCGCGACGTCGACGACATAGACCGGCTGGAACCGCGCCGCGGGGCGCAGCACCGGCACCACCGGCAGCCGCGCGATCATCCCGGCGAAGCGGTTGAGGAACTGGTCCTCGCGGCCGAAGACGGTGGAGGGGCGCAGGATCGTCGCGGCGGGATCGGCCTGGCGCGCGGCCTGCTCGCCCGCGCCCTTGGTGCGCGCATAGACCGAGTCACCGCCCGCATCGGCGCCGATCCCGGAGACATGGACCAGCGCCGCGCCGGCGTCGCGCGCCGCCTCCGCGACGATCCGCGCGCCCTCGACATGGACGCGCTGGAGGTTGCCCGCAAAGGTGCCGACCAGATTGACCACGGCATCCGCGCCCGCGACCGCGCGCTGGATCGTCTCGGGCCGCGTGACGTCCGCCGCGACGAACTGGGTCTGCCCCAGGCCGCCGAGCGGCTTGATGAAGAAGGCCTGGCGCGGGTCGCGCTGCGCCACGCGCACGCGCGCGCCGGTCTTGAGCAGGGCCTGCGCGACATAGCGGCCGAGGAATCCCCCGCCGCCGATCAGCGTGACCAGTCTGTCGTTCATGCCGTCCTTCATCTCGAACGCCTTTCCGCTACGCGCGCCGCTCTGCCCGCCGCGCCGGCCGATGACAAGGCCGGATGGGGGCCGAAACAGGGCAGCGACGCGCGATCATGCCGCGGCGCCGCAGGGTCGGCGAAAAAGCGTGTTGACAACCCTCCGCGGCACCCCCTAGAGGCGCCGGCCTACCCCGTGCCCAGATGGCGGAATTGGTAGACGCACCAGCTTCAGGTGCTGGCGATCGCAAGGTCGTGGAGGTTCGAGTCCTCTTCTGGGCACCACTTTGTACCTAGGCCTTGAAAAGGCTAGGAAACAGCGGAAATCAGCGGCTTTTTGACGAGCGTCTAGTACAAACGTACGAGGCCAGAAGCCGATGTGTTCCTACCTCCATCGCGCCCCGAACGGGGTCTATTATTTCCGCATGGGGATACCTGCGGACCTGCGCCCCTTCATGGCTGGCAAGCGGGAGATAAAGCGCTCCTTGGGCCTAAAGGATCGAGAGGCCGCTAAGGCCCTCATTCCCGATATGACGAAGGCGGCTCACAAGCTGCTCAAGCAAGCTGAGCGGGATAGGTCCGCTGCGGTCCCACAGCCGGCGAAGCCTGCGTCGCAGATCGAGCGGGAGCGGAGGCAATGGGAGGCTGACCAGCTACAGGCCGAGCTTGTGGCCGAGGTCAGATTTGCCGAAGACATGGAGATTGAGCGGCTAGAGCCTGTCATGGATGCTCTGGCGGCGGGGATCGAGACGGAGGCTTCCCCGGCTGACGTGGCTAGGGCTGGCAAGCTGCTGGTTACCGACGAGCGGGAGAATGCTGCGGCGCTGGTCGCGTCTCTGCAAGCTCGCTTCGACAGAGCCTCGTTCCCGTCAGTGCCTCAAAATCAGGCCGTTGAGTACGCCCCCGAGGCAAAGCCGGGAGAGGGCAAGGGCATCTACCTAGACACAGATATCCTCGACGGGTGGGCGGCTGAGCGGGAGCCGTCTCCCCGTGGCAAGGACGCCTACTGGCGCGATGCCAAGCTGTTCAATTCCATGATGGGCCGCAAGTCCGTCGAGCTTATCACCAAGGCCGATGTGATGGCCTACAAGCGTAAGCTGATCGAGGACCCCGCCCGCTCGCAGAAGAACGTTAGGGATCGGTTGGCCTACCTGCGGACCCTGCTAGAGTGGGCTGCACAAGAGGATATCGTACCCGTAAACGTAGCTCGTGACGTTAAGATGGCTGTCACGGAGCGGGGAGAGAGGCGCAAAGACTTCTCGATTGATGACCTGAATGCCCTGTTTGCTGGCCCGGTTCATGCCAAGGGCGAGCGGCCAAAAGGCGGCTATGGTGAAGCTGTCTACTGGTTGCCCTTGCTAGCTCTGTATATGGGAGCGAGACGGGAAGAGATCGGGCAGCTTCGGGCGCAGGACGTGAGGCGAGAAGCCTACATTGACGATGATGACAAGCGGCAAGAGGTTTGGTGCCTCGACATCACAGATACGCCTGAGGGTGTAGCCTTGCGTAATCAGCTTAAGAACGAAGCGAGTAAGCGACTTGTCCCTCTGCATCCTAAGCTGATCGAGCTAGGATTTATCGAGTACGTGACCAAGCTCCCAGATCAGCAAGGGCGCGTGTTCCCCGGCTTAAAGCCTGTCGGCATCGGGCAGAAGCTGACGGACAAGGTAGGCCAGTGGTTCAGCCGATATAAGCAAGAGTGCGGAATTGATGATAAGGCCAAGGTCTTTCACTCATTCCGCCATACTTGGAAAACCTATGCCGTAGATGCCGGTATCCCTGAGCGGGTATGCCGTCAGTTCCAAGGCCATGAGGGGAAGGACGCTGCGGACAAGTACGGCGCTGCACCATCTATGCGAGTGATGGTAGCAGCTATCGAATCTTACCGGGTGCCGGGAATAATCATCCCGACACTCTCAGCTATTGGTCAGGATGCTCCCTAATCTGGACGCTAGGGATTGGCACGAGCGCAGGCGGTGCGACCGCGATCAATGAGACCCATGCCGTCATAGCTTCTCAGGCAGGACTGATAGGCCGAGTAATAGACGATGATTGAAGCCGCTGCGACCAAACCCCCTGCTATGATCAACGCGGCCTTCACAATCTCACTCATGGTAACCTCTCGCTCCGCCTCAGCATTGGAGAGGTCGTCGTCTCCATCGTCAACCCGGAAGCCGCATACAGATACCCGAATTTTCCCCAGAGAAGCCCGTGAGGACTCATCGGGAAGCGTTCGGGTATCTGTAGGCCGGGATTGGCTATCGCCTCTCAGCGACTCTCCTAGGGCAATCTAGACGGGGGCGCTGATTAGGCCTCGTAGCCGAGCGGTACGCCAGCCTCTCGGCGGGCCTGCTCCCCGGTCGGGGCAACCCGGATGCCGGTAGCCGTCTGCATGTAGGCTACGTCGCCAACCGGGGTGCCATGGGAGCGGCGGGCAGCGTCGCCGGTCTGAGCTACCCTAATCCCGGTCACGCCCTGCCCGCCCCGGAAGGGATCATAGCCGGTCATGCTCTGACCCGCCTGAGGGCCGCTAGGAGCCTGCCGGGAAAAGGTGAAGCCGGTCGGGCCCTCTACCCATTGCGGACCCTGTGCCGGGGCCTGAGCGGGCGCTGTGGGGGACTGAGCGGCAGGGCTGGGGAGGCCATTGAAGCCGAACGAGCTAGCCACGGTCTGACCCGGTGGGATCGAGGCGGCGTCAGGAACGTCCGGCGTCTCCGCAAAGGCTTCGTCGCTGGTGCCTAGCGCATCCTCAATCGACCAGTTGGCGGCATCTGCCTCCGATACCTCGCCCTTGCTGATTGCTAGCGCCTTGGCATCCTCAAGAATCATAGGAGCGAGGCTGTCCAAGTGGCTTTCATCACCGCTATTGTTGTAGGCGGTAAGCGCCTTGTCGTAGAGTGCCACAGTAGCATCATCGCTTTGGTGGATCAGATCAACGGCAGTATGCAGCGTGTTGCCCATGGCAGGGACACGGGCAATGAAGCCGTCAATGGCATTCTTGTAAGCGACATTAGCAGGGATGCCCTTAGCCATATCGTCTTGAGCCTGCTTCTGCACAGTGCGGGGATTGTGGCCATGTATGTTCATAAGCGAGAGAGCCGCCTTGACCTTTATGGCTTGACGCGGAGTAAGTGCGGTCATGAAATATCCTTAGTAGATTAGCGGGATACATCGCCTATCGTCGGGACAGGCGGGATGATGCCTTTGCGGATAGCGGCGACGAGATATTGAAAGGCAAACTTGAAATCGCTTGCTCTGAGATACGGGCGGCCAGCAGCTTCCCACAAATCGTAAATGTCATAAGCCATACGGCGGGCGATGACTTGAGCATCTTCAGGCAGGTCGTAGAGTGCAGGCGGCACGGGATTGTCTGATAGCTTCGGCCAATTGGCTTCATGCTCAGCAGCGTGCCTAGCTAGCAGGACGGATAGATTAGCAGCTTGGACAGGTATGAACGCAGCAGCTAGAGCCTTGTCGCCATCCTTCATTAGCCATGCAGTGACGGCGCTCCACTCTAGATGAGCTTTGGCAGCATCGGCGTATGGCCCCGCTCGCACCATCAGATCAGGTAGCGTCTCCGGAACAACGGTCCATCCGCGTGGCCTGCGGTCAGGCGGGAAAGAGCGGGGAGGCTTGGGCGCTTCTCCCATTCCATAGTCATGCAGGTCCGGCATCATGGCTTGACCATCAGTGCGACAGCGGCAGCGCAAGCTAGGTAGAACGCTGCGAGGCTAGCCTTGTCGGGATGCGTCTTGCCGGCATTGAGCAGCGGGTATCGTTCAACAGCGGAGATAGTCTTAGCTCCCAAACGGCGGAGCTTGTTGGTTCGTATCCCTACACCCGGATAGGGGAGGGTGGTTACGAGCATCCCTGTTAGCCCTTGAAGTAGCCGCGAGCTTTACCCGCAAGATAGACGGACATAGCGCGCTCTGGATCACCGGGAGCCAAGGCCATAATCTGAGCCGGGATTGCCTCAGGTTTGACGGTAATCAGGTATTCGTAGGCGTTGTCAGCAAGATTAGTGAAGCCGTTGCAAGTATGCGGCTTAGCTACCGTTTCGCCTAGCGACATATCCCAAGCCATCTGAGAGTAGTGGATAGTGAAGCCGGTATCCATCAGGCTGTCACCGGACCTTACGTCTACCCGGATATCGGAGAACTGGCTAAGGCGGATATTGCGAGCCTCGGTCTGTTCATCAGTAAGAGCAGAAGCAAGCCGCTCCTTCGCATCAGCAAGGGCCTTAGCGATCTCGTTGGCCTTGGTGATGGCAGGCTTGCCGATAAGATCGATGGTGGCATTCACCTTGAGTAGATCGGCGCTGAGGCTTTCAATTTCAGCGGCAATCAACATGGTAGGCTTCAAGTTGGTCATGGTATTTCCTTGCGTGCGGGAGATTATCGAAGGGGGGCGAAGGGACCTACCTTGAGCTTCTCAGCCCGGTAGGTGTGGATCGTGCCGCTGTCGGCATCAGCAGCGGCCATCAACTTTGCGATAGACGGACGGCCAGCGGGCTTACGTTCAGCGTAGCCGGGGAGTGGAATGCCAAGCACATCAAGAGCAAGGCGGAAGCCTCCACGAATACGGCTGTCTGCACCTTGGACATGGGCAGCAACGCGAGGATCGAAGAGGCGATCGAGATTAATAGGACTGGGGTTCATCTGAGTATCCTCGGAATGGACGGAGTTAGTTTGTCAAAAGTCAAAGACAGAGGCACCGCTTGCACGTAAGCAAACGAGAACAGGTAGATTGCAATGATGAAAAGGGGAGCCTGCCAGCTTCCCACAACAGGAACAGGTAGCTGACAGGCCTATAGCGATGATACCCGAGCGCACCGGGCCAACAGTTAAAACAAGGGTATCATCGCTAATCGTAGAGGGTCATCCCTCGGATTGCTCAACGATCAGCATAGGAAAGCTGGGACCATGACCAGTAAACCAGATGCATCTATGCGCTTACGATCTGAGGCCAAGGGGAGCCTCGGTATCGGATCACTGAGCAATCAGAAGGATGAGTGTGGCGGCTACGGTATCAAGCCGTAGAGTGCCTAGGATACTAGATATACATAGCTATCTAATATCATCTTAGATTAGGAATACTGAGCTGTATCCGGTCGTCCCCCCGTCCTTCCCTCTACAGATAGATATCCGTATCCAAGGCGCTATGGAGGAGCAACTACAGCTATATCATCTTGAGTTAGATCATACGTCGCTTGTATTGCCGGTGTCCGATACCCGTATGCAATCCGTAAAGATGGCACACCCCGTCGCTATAAAGCTAAGCCTCTCGGCTCTAAGGTATCTACAGTTACGCACTGTCAGGCGTTCCCCGGCTAAACGGGCGTGGCGGTAATGAAGGTTTTCTATCTCGGTACGGTACTGGATTCGATCGGGCGTGAGAGAGTATGTTCTAGTAGCTATACGGTCCCGAAATGGCGGACGAGATTTGCCGACACATGGGCCGGCCTCTCACACCCGATCTCAGCGCCTCCGCAGCCTCCCGGCTAGGTCCGTACCCTGAGCTACCCAAATCGACTCACACGGGCTTCTCAGGGCATTCTGGCCGGGTCGTCAGGCGGCTCGCTTCTCAACCCGTTGAATGGCAGCGCGGGATACCCCGTACTCGGCTGCGAGAACGCCAAGGGATGCCCCCTCACTGCGGCGCTGGCGGATGGTAGCTTGCTGCTCGGCAGTGAGGGCCGATGGTCTGCCAAGCGCCTTGCCCTCAGCCTTTGCGCGGGTCAGACCGGCTTGCGTCCGCTCTACCAGCAGGTCCCGCTCAAACTCAGCTACGGCAGCGATAACGCTCATGGTCATCTTGCCGGCTGGGCTAGTCAGATCGACGCCACCAAGGGCTAGGCAGTGCACCTTCACGCCTTCCTTGGCGAGGCTATCCACAGTGCTGCGAACGTCCATGGCGTTGCGGCCTAGCCGGTCTAGCTTGGTCACGATCAGGATATCCCCGGCTTCCAGCCGATCAACCAGCTTAGCGAAGCCCTTGCGCTCCATGGCGGCAACGGACCCCGATACCGTCTCAGCTACGATACGCTTGGGATCGACCTTGAAGCCTGCGGCCTCAATCTCCCTCACCTGATTGTCTGTGGTCTGATCGGCGGTGCTGACGCGGCAGTAAGCGAAGGTGCGAGCCACAGCGGCCTCCTGTATTGGTAACGTGGCTCGTTATGTGGATCGTATCGCTATGCCTGTCAAGCTAGGTTTCGATACAATGATCCAACCTGTATCGTAACCGGTCGATTTAGATGCGGCTATGCCGGCCCCAGTGGCCTGACGCGCTTAACGCTACTTCAACAGGGCCACGGTTAGCGGGCTAGGCATGACGCCGCACGATGATCAGCCGCCGCCGCACCCTCTCGGCTTGGTGATCGGATGGGGCATTGCCCTGTATGGCCTTAGCCTCTTCGTGAAGCTGGTTTTCCACCTCTGATAGGGAGGCCAACCCAAGCCGCTCTACGCGTGTCATAATTGCAACCGGATCGGGTGGGGATACGGGGGAGAACCGGACTCGCTCTTGTCAGAGTGGCCCTCTCGCATATCTCTACCGAAAATAGGTCGTAGGCGAATTGCAAGCGGTCAGGCCATTGTCGATGGGGGTCAAGGCGGGGTGGGTAGAAAATTTCCTTTTCTTGGATCGGTTGGTGCAAACATCCCTGTAGTGCCGCCTTTCTTAGCAGCCTCGCGTTCAGTCCCCCGACATTTCCCTCCGCCCACAGTTGATTTGTCTCCGCAACTCGCAAAGGGTGAGCGAGGCGGCGTCTTGGGTCTGGCTGCGGAAATCGGGCGTTCTGAGAGTAATAGTATCAACTTCACTGGCCGGCCTAGTGACCCAGGAGTCATCAAGGTCGCTCTTCTTTTCGTCGACAAGCTCGATAAGCCAGACAACAATATCATTGGAACTTCGGAGGAGGTGGACATTGAGTTGGCGTCTCTTGGACTTGGCCAGCAAAGCAGGGCTAGCTTCTCTCAAGGGTTGAGCTACGATCAAATGGCTAATTACGCTTGGGAGGTGTACAAGCATTTAGAAAAGCGTGATGCTGGCCAATGGTCCTTGTGGCCGCAATACGATAACTACATAGTTCCTAAGGCTGAGCTACATGCTGGTTTGGCTTTTCAGATTGAACTGCAAAACTCCATCGTAGTGCCATCGGTCTCGACACCATACGAAGACCTGTTATCATTTAAGGAAAGGCACCGTGACGAGCTTGTAGCTGTACGTTTTAACCTCGAAGAGATGGCTATCAAGCTGTCTAATGAGGGTGACATTCGCTCGATCAAGCTTGAACGGGAAAAATTCGATGTCGCTCTTGCCGATTATCTGGCGAAGGCTCGTGAGTCTAACATCTCGAAAGCAGTTGCTAGCTTAAAGGCTGAGTTGGACTGGGCCACCGCAGTACGCAGCGTGGTGACTGCTGGCGGCACCATGATTGCTGCTCAACACTTCGATCTCACTAAGTCAGCGGCTGCCGTTGCGACCGGATTGGTAGCGGGCTTGTCAATCAAGAGTGTAGCAGGGCGGAGGGAGGGGCCTTCCCCGTTCCGATATCTTGCGAGGATCGAGCGTGAGTTTGGGGGATGAGACTCCTGTCGTGAGTTCCGGGGCGGGCTGTGTATTGCCTCAGCTAGTACAAAGGGCTAATACAACCGTCCCGACGCCCTTTCAAAAAACCGCAGAAATCCGCCATTTTTGGTGCCCCCGGTCTAATCCTCTTCTAGGCACCATTATTCCCCGAAGCGCTGCGACGCCGGGACGCGGGCGAGTTTGGCGCCTGCTCATAGTCAGTTGCATCATAACTGATCGTTGTAGGGCAGCTATGCCAGCCTTAGCGCAAGCGGCTGCGCTTAACGCGACGTCAACGCTGCGAAGCTAGCCGGCAGGAGATGGCATCGCACTCGCCAGATGATGAACCGGCGCACCCCGTGGCGATGGTGATCGGGTGGGCTCTTGCCTTGTACGGCCTCAACATCTTTGTGAACGCAGCGCTCCGCCTCTGATCGGGCCGGCGAGGTAGACCTCCCCACGCCTCGCATGATCGCAGCCGGATCGGCTTGGGCTGCGGGGGTAAGCCGAGCGTCTCGCTACATCGGGGGATCCCCGCCACGCCCCCCATTGCTACCACCCTCCACCCCCCTTGACGCGCCGCGACCGCTTCCGCACTCTCCCATGGTATCGTTAACACGCGACGGCGATCACGCCCGCGCAGGAGAGGAAGCGGCGATGGCGTCATCACCCGTCAGGATCGGCCGGCGCGGCGCGCTGTTCGGCAGCCTCACCGCCGGCGCGGGGCTGGCGCTGCCCGGCGACGCCGCCGCCGCGACGCGCGAGCGCCCCACCGATGCCCGCTGCACCACGCCGCGCAGCGCGATCGCGCGCACCCAATACGGTCCGGTGCGCGGCTACATCGCCGGCGACGTGCTCACCTTCAAGGGCATCCCCTATGGCGACGACACCGGCGGCGCCAACCGCTGGCTCCCCGCCAAGGCGCCGGCGCGCTGGAGCGATCCCTATCCCGCGCTCGCCTATGGCGCCAATTGCCCGCAGACCCCGCACAGCTTCCGCGCCAAGGAGCATACCTTCCTCCAGCAATGGACCGACGGCTTCCAGGGCGAGGACATGCTCAAGCTCAACGTCTGGACGCCGTCGCTGAGCGGCAGCCGGCCGGTGATGGTGTATTTCCACGGCGGCGGCTTCAGCTTCGGCTCCGCCTATGAGCTCGCCGCGCACGACGGCGCGCAGATGGCGCGGCATCACGACGTGGTGCAGGTCTCGGTCAACCACCGGCTCAACGTGCTCGGCTTCCTCGACGTCGCCGAGGTCGGCGGCGCGGCCTATGCGGGGTCGGTCAATGTCGGCATGACCGACTGCGTCGCCGCGCTGCGCTGGGTTCGCGAGAACATCGCGGCGTTCGGCGGCGATCCGGACAAGGTGATGATCTACGGCCAGTCCGGCGGCGGGTCCAAGGTGACCACCCTGCTCGGCATGCCGTCCGCGCGCGGGCTGATCCATCGCGCCGCGATCCAGTCGGGCGGGGGCGGCAATCTGCCGACGCGCGAGCAGTCGCGCGACTATGCGCGCCGCGTCGTCACGGCGCTCGGCATCGGTCCGCGCGACATGGCGGCGCTGCAGGCGATGCCGTGGCAGCGGCTGTTCGAGGCGGGCAACCAGGCCGCGGCCGAGATCAACGGGCCGGCGCGGCGCTCCTTCTGGTTCGCGATGGGCGCGGCGGGCGCGCCGCGGGTCGGCTTCGGCCCGACGCTCGACGACGCGACGATCACGCTGCGCTCGTTCCACGACGCCGCCCCCGCGCAGACGCGCGACGTCCCGCTGCTGATCGGGTCGGTCAGCGAGGAGGGCATGTCGTACAGCTCCAACCCGAGCGAGGCGGAGTGGCGCGCCTCGCTCGCCAAGGATCTCGGCGCGGCAAAGGCGGACCAGCTGGTCGCCGCGATGAAGCGCGCGCACCCCGAGAAGAGCATCCGCACGCTCTCCTACGGGGTCGGCGGCTATGCGCAGCGCAACAACGTCCAGCGCATGATCAAGCTGCGCCACGATGCGGGCGGGGCGCCCGCCTACCAATATTGGTTCACCTGGCAGTCGCCCCAGCTCGATGGCCAGTGCGGCGCCTGGCACACCGCGGAGCTCGCCTTCTGTTTCGACAACACCGCTTTGTGTGATCAGGGGACGGGGAACACGCCCGAGGCGCAGCGGCTGGCGCGGCGCATGGCCACCGCCTGGGCGCAGTTTGCGCGCACCGGCGACCCGAGCCAGCCGGGGCTCGCCTGGCAGCCGAGCGACCCGACGCGCTGCCAGACGATGATTCTGGACGATCATTGCCGCATGGTGGACGATCCGGAGGGCGACGTACGCCGCGTGCTGCTCGCCTGAGCGCTGCGGCGCCGCACTGCTGTCCGCCAGCGCGTGCGGCTGCTAGGTAGCAGACCTGCAAAGACATCAGCGCCGCGGGGGGCGCGGAACGGAGAGAGTGAGTGGTCGTGAACAAGGCGATGAGACAATGGTCGCGCCGGCGTTTCCTCGCCAGCTCGGCGGTGACCGCACTGGTCGGCGCGGCGGTGCCCACGGCCGCGGCGCCGACATTGGCGGTGGCGCGCGGCAAGCTGGCGCCGTTCGATCTCCACGACGTCGACCTCGGCGACGGACCGTTCCTGCGCGCGCAGAAGCTCACCGAGGCCTATCTGCTGCGGCTCGAGCCCGACCGCATGCTCCACAATTTCCGAGTCAACGCGGGGCTCAAGCCCAAGGCGCCAGTCTATGGTGGGTGGGAGTCGGAGCCGACCTGGGCCGACATCAACTGCCATGGCCATACGCTCGGCCATTATCTCTCCGCCTGCGCGCTGGCGTGGCGCTCGACCGGTGACGAGCGCTACCGCCAGCGGATCGAGCATATCGTCGCGGAGCTGGCCGAGTGCCAGCGCGCCGCCGGCAGCGGACTGGTCTGCGCTTTCCCCAAGGGGCCTGCGCTGGTCGCGGCGCATCTGCGCGGCGAGCCCATCACCGGCGTGCCCTGGTACACGCTCCACAAGGTGTATGCGGGGCTGCGCGACGCCGCGCTGCTGGCCGACAGCGCGGGCGCGCGCGCGGTGCTGATCCGCTTCGCCGACTGGGCGGTGGTGGCGACGAGGCCCTTGTCGGACCAGCAGTTCGAGACGATGCTCGAGACCGAGCATGGCGGCATGAACGAGGTGCTCGCTGATCTGTACCTGATGACCGGCAACGCCGATTATCGCACGCTGGCGCAGCGCTTTTCGCACAAGGCGATCCTCGATCCGCTGGCGCGCCAGCGCGACCAGCTCGACGGGCTCCACGCCAACACGCAGATCCCCAAGATTTTCGGGTTCGAGCGCGTCTATGAGGTGACCGGCGACCCACGCTATCGCGATGCCGCCGCCTTCTTCTGGCGCACCGTCGCGCACACCCGCTCGTTCGCGACCGGCGGGCACGGCGACAACGAACATTTCTTCCCCGTCGCCGCGTTCGCCGAGCACGTCTTTTCGGCGAAAGGTTCGGAGACGTGCGGCCAGCACAACATGCTGAAGCTGACGCGCGCGCTGTTCCTCCAGAACCCCAGCGCGGACTATGCCGACTTCTATGAGCGCGTGCTCTACAACGGCATCCTCGCCTCGCAGGACCCCGACAGCGGGATGGCGACCTATTTCCAGGGCGCGCGGCCGGGCTACATGAAATTGTACCACACGCCCGAGGACTCCTTCTGGTGCTGCACCGGCACGGGCATGGAGAACCACGTCAAATACCGCGATTCGATCTACTTCCACGACGATCGCCAGCTGTACGTGAACCTCTTCATTCCCTCGACGCTGCGCTGGACCGCGCAGCGCGCGACGCTGACGCAGACCACCGCCTTCCCCGAACAGGCCGGCACCGCCTTGCGCTGGGCGCTGGAGCGCCCGACCGAACTGACGCTGCAGCTGCGCCACCCGCGCTGGAGCCGCGACGCGGTGGTGCTGGTCAATGGCCGCGAGGTCGCGCGCTCGGTGGTGCCCGGTCGCTACATCGCGGTGTCGCGCACGTGGCGCGATGGGGACCGCGTCGAGCTGCGGCTGGCGATGCGCGTCACGGTGGAGGAGGCACCCGCCGCGCCCGGCATCGCCGCGATGCTGTACGGTCCGCTGGTGCTGGCGGGGGCGTTGGGACGCGACCAGCTCGCCCCCGGCGCGGACATCATCGTCAACGAGCGCCGCTACGGCAGCTACAATGACGCGCCGTTCACCCCGCCGACGCTGGCGGGCGACGCGGCATCGCTCGCCGCCGCGGTGCGGCCGGGTGGGCGCCCGCTGGAGTTCACCGTGGCCTCGGCCGAGCGGCGCCCGGTCCAACTGGTGCCGTATTACCGCATCGCGCATCAGCGCTACGCGACCTATTGGCAGCTGGCGCCGGGCACCGCCTGACGCGCGACGGCACGGCGTTGCTCCTGTCCTGCGCGGCGGTGGGCACGCCGTCCGCATCGTCGGGCGGGTCACCGCCCGGTCCGACGCTCGGTCCCACTCCAGAACAGCCGCTCGAAGCGTCTTCGCCGAAGCGGCTTGCACAGCGAGTCGCGCGGGGTAGGAGCGCTCGTTGTGAGATCGCAACGAACCGCCATCCTGCTCCTCGCCGCACTGTTGGCGCGATCCGCTGCGGTCGCCGAGCCGGCGCGACCGGCGCCGCCGCGCGCCGACGAGACCGCGTGGCGCCGACGCGCCGGCCCCGCGGTCCGCGACGGCGCGGTGCTGCGCGCGGCGATGCTGGCCGAGCACAATCGCGCGCGCGCCGAGCTGGCGCTGCCGCCGCTCGCCTGGGACGAGGCGCTGGCGCGCGCCGCCGACGCTTACGCGCGCGAGCTCGCGCATACCGGCCGCTTCGCGCATGCGCGACAGCCGCGCGGCGCGCGCCACGGCGAGAACCTGTTCGCCGGAACGCGAGACGCCTATGATTATGCCGAGATGGTGCGCTGGTGGCTCGACGAGCGACGCGTTTACGTCAACGCGCCGTCGCCGTGGTTCAGCCGCACCGGGCGGTGGCAGGATGCGGTGCATTATGCGCAGATCGTCTGGCGCGGCACCACCCGGCTGGGCTGCGCGCTGGCGGCCGGGCAGCGCGACGACGTGCTCGTCTGTCGCTACGCGCCCGCCGGCGAGGTGATCGGGCAGGTCGCCTATTAGCTGATTCGTTGAACCGCCGCGCGCGCGGGCGCCGCGCCGCTCAGCCCGGCGGCGCGGCGGTCCCGGCGAGCAACCCACCGTCGATCGTCACCTCGGTGCCGGTGATATAGCTCGCCTCGTCCGACGCGAGCATCACTGCCACGGCCGCGACCTCCTCCGCGCGGCCGAACCGGCGCAGCGGCGTGTCGGCGACCAGTGCCTGCATCCGCGCCGCCCGCTCGGGGCCGTCGCCCAACATCGCCTCCCACATCGGCGTCAGGATCGCGCCGGGGTGGATCGAGTTGCACCGGATCGCCCAGCCTTGCTGCGCGCAGTAGAGCGCGACGGTCTTGCTGTGGTTACGGATCGCCGCCTTGGACGCGGCATAAGCGGCGGCGGCCGGAACCCCGACCATGCCCGAGCGCGACGACAGGTTGATGATCGATCCGCTGCCGGCGCGCTTCATCGCCGCGATGGCGTAGCGACAGCCGAGAAAGGTGCCATCGAGGTTCACGCGGTGCACCGCGCGCCAGTCCGCCAGTGACGCATGCTCCGGATCATGCGCCACCGCGCCGTGCTCGAAGCCGGTGACGCCTGCGTTGTTGACCACCACGTCGGCGGCGGGGAGCTGCTCGGCGAGGCGCGCCCAATCGGCTTCCTCGCGCACGTCCAGTGGAGCAACGTCGCAGCCGATCGCGTCCGCCGCCGCCCTGGCGGCGGCGCCGTCGATGTCGGTGAGGATCACGCGCGCGCCCTCGGCGTGGAAGCGCGCGGCGATGGCGCGGCCGATGCCGCGCGCCGCGCCGGTGACGACGCAGGTCTTGCCGTTCAATCGGGTCATGTCGGTCTCGGGTCAGGAGAGCAGGGGGCGGCGCGTGCCGCCGTGCCGGGCCGCCTCAGCGGCGATGCGGGACCATGTGCGTCGACTCCGTTGACCGAAGCGCAGGATAGGGCGCGATCACCCAGAGGGGAAGGGCGGGTTGGGCGTGGCGAGGTGACGGCGGGCGAACCGGCCGTTGGCGAAGGTCGCTGCTTTTTCTGGCTCTTCGTCAGCCAAGGTGCGGGCGGGGTGCAACGAGCCGCGCGGCGGAAGGGAGCATCGCCCCGTCGGCAGAGAGGGCGCCCAGAAGTCGAAGGTTCAGATCAGGCCGCCACAGCCTTCCGGTCATCCCGGACTTGGTCCGGGGTTCACCGTGCCGCTTACTCCGCACCCGTTGCTCCGTCGGATCAGTGGGTCCCGGACCAAGTTCGGGATGACGGCAGGGAAGGGGAGGGGAGAGGTCCCGCCCCAACGAGGCGTGTGGATCGCAGGTGAGTGAGCGACGCACCCTCCGCCAGCAACATCCTGTTACTTTCTCGCGGCCGCCGCGTTCTTGCCCTGCATCATAGAGGAAGCGGGCATGGGACGGCTGCTCACCATGGCGTTGGCGTGGGTCATCGCGATCCTCGGCGGGTTCTTCGCGGTGGCGGGCGGCGTGCTCGCCTCGCTCGGCGGCTCGCCTTATTACCTCATCGCCGGAATTGCGATGGCGGCGAGCGGGGCGCTGCTCGGGCGCGGGCACGCCGCCGGGCGCTGGCTCTATGTCGCAATATGGGTTGGCACGCTGCTGTGGGCGCTGTGGGAGGTCGGATTTGACGGGCTGCAGCTGATCCCGCGGCTGGTCGCGCCGACCGTGCTGCTCGCGCTGGTGCTGCTGACCGGCTGGCGGCGCGGGCCGCGCGCCCGCTCGCGCGCGGTGCCGGCAGTGGCCGCGGGCGTGGCCGCGCTGGCGGGGCTCGGGCTGATGCTCGGCCACCAGGACGTCGAAGCGCAGGGAAGCGCACCGCGCGCTGCCCTTGCCGCAGCGCCGACCGGCCCGGCGGACGCCGACTGGCGCGACTATGGCGGCACCCCCGCGGGGCGGCGCTACTCCGCGCTGGCGGATATCACGCCGCAGAATGTCGGCAAGCTCCAGCTCGCCTGGACGCAGCGCACCGGCGACCTGCCGATGCCGGCGGAGGCGACCGAGCACAAACGCGAATATCATTCCGAGGCGACCCCGATCCATATCGGCGACACGCTCTACACCTGCACCCCCCACTCCTTCGTCCAGGCGATCGACGCCACCACGGGCAAGACCAAGTGGAGCTGGCACGAGGCCGCCCAGATAGCGGGCAACAATTATCTCGTCTGCCGCGGCGTCACCTATTTCGAGGCGCCCGCCGGCACGCCCTGCCCGCGGCGTATCTTCGCGCCGACGTTCGACGCGCGGCTGGTCGCGCTCGACGCCGATACCGGCCGGCCGTGCCCGAGCTTCGGCCAAGGCGGCGCGATCGACCTGCGCGCCAACATGGGCACGTCCAGACCCTCCGACCAGATCGGCACCACGCCGCCGGTAGTCGTGAACGGTCGGCTGATCATCGGCGAGCGCATCACCGACAACGTCAACCGCGACATCCCCTCGGGCGTGGTGCGCGCCTATGATCCGGTCTCGGGCACGCCGGTCTGGGCGTGGGACGTCGGCCGTTCGCCCGACGCGATCCCGCCGCTGCCGGCGGGGCAGGTCTATACGCGCGGCACGCCCAACGTGTGGGGCGCGATCACCGCCGACTCCGACAACGGGCTGGTGTATCTCGGCACCGGCAACGCCTCGCCCGACTACTGGATCGGCTACCGCCGCCCGTTTGACGACCGCTTCGGCAGCGCGATCGTCGCGCTCGAGGCGCAGACCGGCCGCTTGCGCTGGGTGCGCCAGCTGGTCCACCGTGACATGTGGGACATGGACCTGCCGATCGGCCCGTCGCTGTTCGACTATCGCGCGCCGAACGGGCAGGTGATCCCGGCGCTGATCCAGACCACCAAGATGGGGCAGGTGTTCTTTCTGAACCGGCTGACCGGCGCGCCGATCGCCGCCATCACCGAGCGGAAGGTGCGCACCGACGGCGCCACGCCGGGGGTGCGCGTCTCGCCGACCCAGCCCTTCTCGACCGGCATGCCGAGCTTCACCCCGCCCGCGCCGACCGAGGCGGCGACGTGGGGCGCGACGCCGATCGACCAGCTCTTCTGCCGCATCGACATCCGCCGCGCGCAGGGCACCGGCATCTACCAGCCGATGGGGCTCAAGCCGATCATCGGCCACCCGGCGTTCGACGGCGTCACCGATTGGGGCGGCGCGGCGGTTGATCCGGTGCGCGGGGTCATGACGGTCAACACGATGGAGATGCCGTTCAAGCTGTGGCTGATGCGGCGGGACGACCCGCGCGCGGCGAAGCTGATGAAGCAGAAGCAGGGCGGCGAGAACGCGATGCAGGCCCAGCTGCAGACGCAGTATAACACGCCCTATGTCGCGGTGGTGAAGGCCTGGGTCGGCATCTTCGGCGCGCCCTGCGTCGCGCCGCCCTGGGGGCATCTCACCGCGGTCGATCTCGGCACGCGCAAGGTGCTGTGGCGCGAGGTGCTGGGCACCGCGCGCGACACCGGGTTGTTCGGCTCGCACCTCGGCGTGCCGCTGAAGACCGGCGTGCCCAATCTCGGCGGCTCGATCATCACCGCGGGCGGGCTGGCCTTCATCGGCGCCACCACCGACCAATATCTGCGCGCCTTCGATCTCAGCACCGGCAAGGTGGTGTGGAAGGCGCGGCTGCCCGCCGGCGCGCAGGCGACGCCGATGACCTATCGCGGGCGCGACGGGCGGCAGTACGTCGTGATCACCGCGGGCGGCCACGGCGCGCTGGGGACGCGGTACGGGGATTACACGCTGGCCTACGCGCTGCCGCGGACGTGAGGGGCGAGCGGAGCGGAGCATTTCTCCGTCCTTTCTTCGTCTAGAAGCCATCGCAGTGCCACAAAGCACGGTCAGCGCGGACGGCGCAGAGTCAGAGCGTGAAGCTCTCCGCATCATCGTCCGGGGGCCACGGAGGATAGATAATGGGCTTGTCACCGAAATATTTCCGAACCACGCGCTGCACGCGGTCTAGCAACAACTCCTCAGGGTCGATCGCGTCCGGGTAAATGTATGTCGCCTCGAAACGCCCGTCGCGAACGAGGTACTCGATCGCAGCCCAGCGATCATCGGATGGCTGAGCCTCCCATAGGTAAAGCAATGTGTCGCCGAGCCGATCGAGATCTGGCCGACGGTAAAGAATGTGATCGCCGAGATCCTTGTGGATCGACGGAGCGACGTATCCTTCGTCCAACTCGGCATAGAGAAGAGTGTTATCGAGCGGATAGTCTCCGTCCTCTGCCAGGAGTTTTCCTATACTGTTTAGATGAGGTACGTTGTCGTCGCTCAGCGCCGTTTCCTCGATTGATTGCTTAATTCAACGCTGTGCTCGGAACCATCCACCTTCCAGAATACATCTATCGTCGATGGTCTGACGGAGCTGCCGTCGAACGCAGGCCTGATCTGAACCTCGACGTCTCTCCCTGCGCGCTTCGATCTGGCCCATTGATCCTCCAGCGAGCGATAGCGGCCGCGGTTGAAGTTGGCGTCCTGAGCGAAGTGATTAAGGCGTCTGTCGGGCCGTTGAACCGGGCGGCTATATAATGCCCCCCGTGGTCGCTCGGCCGTCGCTCCGACCCTCCTGCCTTCGCCTGCGCTGCCCGAGAGCGGACAGGCGTAGCGGCGATCGTCAGATGCCCGGTGACCCGCCTCGTCCGCCCACGCGAGTCGATCTCGAAGGCGTAGCCGTTGCGCGTCACCGTGTGCCGTTGATCGCGCGGATCAACGTTCGCTTCGGGTGCGGGCGGCACGTGAGGGCCGTGCGGTCGCACCGCCGTTGCGGTGCCGTGGCTGCCGGGGTTCGGCGACGGAGGTCGCGAAGGTGGCGGGCCCCAGCTGCCGGTTGCACCGCCGCCGCCGAAGCTGCCGCCGTGTCCGGTGAAGACTCGCTTGCGCGGCGAGCTAGCGAGCTGCGGGTCGCCAACCTGGGGTCCCGAGGTGAACCGTCCGTCGCGGGGGTCGTGCCAAGGGTTGAACTTCAACTCGACGCCATCGTCGCGCCATGTCGGCAACGTCCCGGTGCGCAGCCACGTCGCGAATAGACGTCGGCGTTCTGCCGGATCCAGATCTGCCGGTAGATGGGCCCGCGGCATGTTCATCGTGTCGCTCCGTCATGAAGACGACGAGAACATCTGAGCAACACTGTCCAACAAAGCAAATGGCGGGTCGTGCGCGATCGCCAACGCGGGTCAGTGGCTCAGTCGAGCGCACGACTCGTCATCATCTTTTCAGTGACGCGATGAAAGGTGTGGGAGATCGAAAGCGCGGAGACGCCGCGCGTCCCCTCCCGTCACGCGGCCTCGCGGGCCTCCACTTCCCTCAGAACACCGCCGCGACCAGCTGCCGGAAGGCGTCGCCGCGGTGGCTGATCGCGTTCTTGGCGGGCTCGTTCATCTCGCCGAAGGTGACGTCGTGCCCGTCCGGCCGGAACACCGGGTCGTAGCCGTGGCCCTTGTCGCCGCGCGGCGGCCACACCAGCGTCCCGTCGACGCGGCCCTCGAACCACTCGACATGGCCGTCGGGCCAGGCCAGCGCCAGCGCGCAGACGAAATGCGCGGTGCGCGGCGCGTCGGGCAGCGCAGCCAGCTTGTCCTCGACCAGCCGCATGGCGTGGCCGAAATCCTTGTTCTCGCCGCCCCAGCGCGCCGAGAAGATGCCGGGGTCGCCGCCCAGCGCATCGACGCACAGCCCGCTGTCGTCGGCCAGCGCGGGCAGCCCCGACAGATCCGCCGCGGCGCGCGCCTTGAGCTCGGCGTTCATCACGAAGGTGGTGCCGGTCTCCTCGGGCTCGGGCAGGTCGAGCTCGCCCGCCGAGACGACGTCGAGCCCGCGCCCCTCGAGCAGCGCGGCGATCTCGCGTACCTTGCCCTGGTTGTGGCTGGCGATCACCAGCTTGCCCGGCGCGAGCTGGCGGATCGCCTGCGGCGTATCGCCCTCGCCGCTCACGCGACCGCCTTCGCCTGCGCGGCGAAGATGTCGGTGCAGCCGATCCGCGCCAGCCGCAGCAGGCGGAGCAGCGCCTCCTCGTCATAGGTGGCGTGCTCGGCGGTGGCCTGCGCCTCGGCGATATGGCCGTTCTCGAGCAGCACGAAATTGGCGTCGGCGTCGGCGTTCGAGTCCTCGTCGTAGTCGAGGTCGAGCACCGGGTTGCCCTGGTAGATGCCGCACGACACCGCCGCCACCTTCTGGCAGATCGGGTCGGCGCTGAGCTTGCCGTCCTTGAGCAGCGCGTCCACCGCGAGCCGCAGCGCCACCCAGGCGCCCGAGATCGAGGCGGTGCGCGTGCCGCCGTCGGCCTGGATCACGTCGCAGTCGAGCGTGATCTGGCGTTCGCCGAGCAGCGCCATGTCGGTGACGGCGCGCAAGCTACGGCCGATCAGCCGCTGGATCTCCTGGGTGCGGCCCGACTGCTTGCCCTTGGCGGCCTCGCGGCTGCTGCGCGTGTGCGTGGCGCGCGGCAGCATGCCATATTCGGCGGTGACCCAGCCCTGACCCTTGCCGCGCAGGAACGGCGGCACGCGCTCCTCGATCGAGGCGGTGACCAGCACCTTGGTGTCGCCGAAGCCAATCAGCACCGATCCCTCGGCGTGGCGCGTGAAACGCGGCTCGATCGTGATCGCGCGCATCTGGTCGGGGCCGCGGCCGCTGGGACGCATTCAACTCTCCTCAAGGTAGGGTGCGGCAGGCCCTAGCCGCGATGATGACGCGGCGCCAGCGCGTTGCGGGGGCCGGGAGCGAGGGAGACGGGACGATGCGGGCGACACGCGCGGCGATGGCGGCGGGAGTGGCGCTGGTGCTGGTAGGATGCGCGACCGGCCGCGACGGCGCGCGCGACAGGGCGGGGGAGGAGATCAGCTACGCCACGGCGCCGTGCTTCGGCACTTGCCCGGTGTACCGCGTGACGGTCCGCAGCGATGGCACCGGCAGCTTCACGGGCGAGCGCTTCACCGCGGCGACCGGCACGCGCGCGATCGCGGTGCCGCGCGACGCTTACCGCCGCTTCGCCGCCGCGCTGGCGCCGTATCGCCCCGCGGGCGAGCGGCTGGTCGCGCCGGGCAGCGCCGACTGCGCCGACGCGCCGACCGACCTGCCGAGCATCGACGTGCGCTGGCGCGGCGCGGACGGCGAGCACCACCTCCGCTTCTACAAGGGCTGCCACCGCGGCAATGCGGCGCTCGCCGCCGCGCTGGAGCCGGCGCCCGCCGCGCTGCCGATCGGCGCGCTGATCGGGCGGCGGTAGCTGTCGGCACGGCGGTGGCCGGCTACCCCCGGTGAGAGCTGGTCGCCGGCCAACAGATCCTTTCCTACAGGGCTCTCTCGTCAAAACGCGCGGAACGCTCCTCACCTTCCGTCATTCCGGACGTGTCTCGGGATCCACGCCTCTGCAAGAGCGATGCTGCGGGAGTGCGCGGCACGCTGGATGCCGGATCAAGTCCGGGTGGCGGAAGAGGTTGGCAGAGGCTTTCCGACCTGTAAGCCTAAGGATAGCGCGCGGCGAACTCGCGATCGGACATCACCAGATAACGCACCATGTCGAACAGCGAGAGCGGGAAGGTGACGAGCGTCCCGATCACGGTGAAGGTCAGCACGGCCATCACGATCCCCGAGGTCACCCGACCGAGATAGAAACGGTGGATGCCGAACATGCCGAAGAGAAAGGCGAGCACCGCGGCGATATATTTGTTGCGGCCCGAGGTCGGCGCCACGCTCGCGGCCGGCAGCGGCGCCGGTTCCGTCGACATCGCGGCGACGGGGACCGGGAAGACGTTGCGCGCGCGCCCGTCAGCCGCCTCGAAATCGACCAGCTGGCCGCGCGACGGCTCGCCGTGCTGCGCCCAGTCGTCAGGCGCGAACCTGTAGCGCTGCCCGTCGTCGCCCGCGACGAGACCCTCGCCGCTGCGTACGTCCACCCCGAGTATCTGTCCGCGCATGCCTCGCTCCGTTCTGCGACACCGGTGTTCCCGCAGCCTTGCGGCTTTTGCAAGCGCCGCGCGGCGTCGTGGTCGCGCCGGCTTGCCCCCGCGCGCCGCGCCGCCTAACCAGACAAGCATAATACCAACATGATACCGGAGAGCGACATGATCGCACGCTTGCGCACGCCGCGCACCCTCGGGCTCGCCACCGCGCTGGCCACGCTCGCCGTCCCCGCCGCGGCGCAGGTGCCGACGCTGCCGGCGGTCTTCCCCGCGCCCTCGCACATGGCGCTGACCGGCGGCAGCGTCGTGCCGGGCCGGGCGGTCGTTCTCGTTGTCGCGCCGAATACCCAGCCCGAGACGGTGGCGCTGGTACGCGCGATCCTCGCCGAGGCGGGGGTGGCGAGTGTCACCACCGCCGCGCGCCTTCCGCGGACGCTCGAGCGCGTCCACCTCGTGATCGGCGCGGACAGCGCCGCGGTGGTACGCGACGCGCTCGCGCGCAGCCACGCCACCGCGGACGCGCAACCGGAGGGCTATACGATCGCCAGCCACGCCACGGACGGGAGCGGGTTGATCACGCTCGCCGGCCACGACGCCGACGGGCTGTTCCACGCCGCGCAGACCTTGCGCCAGCTGCTGCGCCGCGGGGCGGTGCCCGGGCTGGTGATCCAGGATCACCCCGCGATGCCGATCCGCGGCACGATCGAGGGCTTCTACGGCAGACCCTGGTCGCAGCAGGACCGCATCCGCCACCTCGACTTCCTCGCCAGCGTCAAGGCCAACACCTACGTCTACAGTCCGAAGGACGACCCTTATGCGCGCGACCGCTGGCGCGAGCCCTATCCGGCGGCGACGCTGGCCGAGCTGGGCACGCTGGCGGCAGCGGCAGCGCGCAATCACGTCACCTTCGTCTATGCGATCTCGCCGGGGCCGACGGTGTGCTTCTCCGACCCCGCCGATGCGGCGACGCTGGAACGCAAGTTCGACGCGCTGCGCGGGATCGGGGTGCGCAGCTTCTACGTCGCGCTCGACGATATCGAGTATAAGAAGTGGAACTGCGCCAAGGACGAGGCCGCGTTCGGCGCCTCGGGGGCGGCCGCGGCGGGTGTGGCGCAGGCGCGCCTGCTCAACGCGGTGCAGCGTGATCTCGTCGCCAAGGACCGCGAGGCGCCGGCGCTGATCATGGTGCCGACTGAATATTACGACGCCAAGGAGACGCCCTACAAGGCCGCGCTGCGCCGCGAGCTCGATCCCCGCGTGGTCGTGCAATGGACCGGTACCGACGTCGTGCCGCCCGCGATTGCGATCGGTGACGCCAAGACGGCGACCAAGGCGTTCGGGCGCAAGACGTTGCTGTGGGACAATTACCCGGTCAACGATTACGCCCAGACCACCGGCCGGCTGCTTCTGGCTCCTTATGCGCGGCGCGAGGCGGGGCTGGCAGGCGAACTGAGCGGGATCCTGTCCAACCCGATGAACCAGGAGGCACCGAGCCGCGTCGCGGTGGCGGGCGTCGCGGCGTTCGCGTGGAACGATCGCGGCTACGACCCCGCGCAGAGCTGGCACTTCGCCGCGGACGCGCTGTCCGACGGTGACGCGCGGGCAGCAGCGGCGCTGCTCGACTTCTTCGACACGCAGCATCTCGCCCCCACCTTCGGCAGCCAGCCGTGGCAGGACCCGGCGCCGCGACTCAAGGCGGTGCTCGACCAGGTGCGGTTCGCGCTGGCGGACGGCGACGCGGGGGCGCGGCGGGACGCGCTGGCGGCGCTGGCGGCGCGCGCCGACGCGCTGGCGGCGGCGCCCGACGTGATCCGCGCCGGCGTGGTGGACCCGGGCTTCGCGGCGCAGGCGGCGCCCTGGCTCGACGCGACCGCGCTGTGGGGGCGTGCGCTCCAGCTCACCGCGGCGGGTCTCGCCGCCGCGGACGCCGGTGGCACGGGCGCGTCGCGCTACTTCGCGGAGGCCGGGCGGCTCGCCGCGCAGGCCGCGGCGGTGAAGACGATCCCCGGCGCGACGCGCTTTGACGGCACGGTGAAGGTGGCGGACGGCGTGCTCGACCGCTTCGTCGCGGATGCGCCGGGGCTGGTGGGCGCGGCGCGTTAGGGCGACGCCCGCTTTCCCGGCGAACTTACCCCTGACTCCGCGGCTGCAGGACGGGGGAAGGAGCGGGCGTGGCTCCCCGCTCTTGTAAGAGAGGGTAGAGTCGCCCGCTCCGACTCTCTTCCTGCAAGGGAGAGGGCGTTTGGACCGCCGCACCCGCTGCCGCCGGTTGCCGCCCGCACTGTCCTACGCTTGGCGCGCGGGGCTACAGGCGGCGAATGCTCGAAGCCCGGTCCCACGTCGCAGCGCTCCGCGGCGCACGATCCTCCCCGCCACCACGCCCGTGCCCCGAACTTCGCCGCGCCGCCGCGCTCCAACGCGCGGCGTCTCAACATTCTCAACATTCGCCGGCCAACCTTGCCGCGGCGCACACAAGAAAATGCTGCGTGGCACCCAGGCCACCGGTCTGATAGCCCCTCGCCATGCCCGTCTCTGCCGCCCGCTCCGCCCGCGAGATCCTGGTCAACCTCCACGACGTCATGGCGGCGCGGTCGAACGCGCAGGCCAAGCTCAACTCGGTGGTCGAGATCATCGGTGAGGCGCTCGATAGCGAGGTCTGCTCGATCTACCTGCTGCGCGAGGGCGTGCTGGAGTTGTTCGCCACGCGCGGGCTGGCACCGGAGGCGGTGCACGTCACCAAGCTGGCGCTGGGCGAAGGGCTGGTCGGCACGATCGCCGGGAACAACGAGGTGCTCAACCTCGACGAGGCCACCAGCCACCCCGATTTCGCGTACAAGCCCGAGACCGGCGAGGACCGCTATCATAGTTTCGCGGGCGTCCCGATCATCCGGCGCGAGCGTGCGGTCGGCGTGCTCGCGGTGCAGCATGCCGATCCGCGCAAATATGAGGACGTCGAGATCGAGGCGCTGCAGACGGTGGCGATGGTGCTGTCCGAGCTGATCGCCAACGCCGGGCTGATCGACCAGGGCGGCCCGAGCGACCGCCCGCAGTCGACCGGTTCGACCCGGATCGCCGGGCAGAAGCTGGTCGATGGCATGGCGGCCGGCTGCGCGGTGTTCCACCAGCCGCGCATCCATATCGAGCATACGGTTGCGGAGGACACCGAGGCCGAGCGCCACCGCGTCTACGCCGCGTTCGACAAGATGCGCGAGCAGATCGACCGGATCGCGCGCGAGGCCGAGTTCGGCGTCGGTGACGAGCATCAGGAGGTGATCGCCACCTACAAGATGTTCGCCTATGACGAAGGCTGGGCGCGCCGCATCAACGAGGCGATCGACAGCGGGCTCACCGCGGAGGCCGCGATCGAGCGGGTGCAGCAGCGCACGCGCCAGCGCATGCGCGAGATCGACGATCCGCTGCTCGCCGATCGCATGCACGACCTGGAGGACCTGTCCAACCGGCTGCTCCGCATCGTCTCGGGCCAGATGGGCACCGCGGCGCAGCTCGGCCTGCGGCAGGACACGATTCTGATCGCGCGCAATCTCGGGCCGGCCGAGCTGCTCGAATATGACCGGCGGCGGCTCAAGGGCGTGGTGCTGGAGGAAGGGTCGCTCACCGCGCATGTCACGATCGTGGCGCGGGCGATGGGCGTGCCCGTGCTCGGCCGCGTGCGCGACGTGCGCCGGCTGATCGCCGAGGGCGACTTCCTGCTGCTCGACGTCACCGAGGGCACGCTGACCGTCCGCCCCACCGCGGCGATGGAGGAGGCGTTCGAGGCCAAGCTTGCCGCGCGGCAGAAGCGCAAGGCCGCTTATGCCGCCTTGCGCGACCTCGCGCCCGAGACGCGCGACGGGCACCGCGTGACGGTGATGGTCAATGCCGGGCTGCGCGACGACGTGGCGGTGCTCGATCTCACCGGCGCGGACGGGATCGGGCTGTTCCGCACCGAGTTCCAGTTCCTCGTCTCGGCGACGCTGCCGCAGCGCGAGCGCCAGCAGCGGCTGTACCGCGAGGTGCTCGACGCCTCGGGATCGCGCCCGGTGATCTTCCGCACGGTCGATATCGGCGGCGACAAGGCGCTACCCTATCTGACCCACACCGGCGAGGAGGAGAATCCGGCGATGGGCTGGCGCGCGCTGCGGCTGGCGCTGGAGCGCGACGGGCTGATGAAGGCCCAGGCGCGCGCGCTGCTGGAGGCGGGCGCCGGGCGCACGCTCAACGTGATGTTCCCGATGGTGTCCGAGCCGTGGGAGTTCGACGAGGCCAAGGCGCTGTTCGAGGCGCAGCGCGCCTTCCTCCACCAGCGCAACAAGCGGCTGCCGCTGGAGGTGCGCTACGGCGCGATGCTGGAGGTGCCCGCGCTCGCCTATCAGCTCGACGTTCTGCTGCCGAACGTCGACTTCCTGTCTATCGGCACCAACGACCTCACCCAGTTCCTCTTCGCTGCCGACCGCGCCAACCCCAAGCTGGCGGACCGCTACGACTGGCTGTCGAGCTCGATCCTGCGCTTCCTGCGCCGCGTGATCGTCCCCGCGCGGGAGGCGGGGGTGCCGGTGGCGGTGTGCGGCGAAATGGGCGGGCGCCCGCTGGAAGCCATGGCGCTGATCGGGATCGGGCTCGACCGGCTCTCGATCACCCCCGCGGCGGTGGGACCTGTCAAGGCGATGATCCGCACGCTCGACCGCGCCGCGCTTGCGCGCTTCCTCGACGAGTTGCTGGTCCGCCCGCCGCGCGACATGCGCGGCGCGCTCGCGGGCTGGGCGAGCGAGCACGGGGTCGAACTGGCGTGACATCGCGACGAGCTGAGTCGAATCGTTCGAAGCCCGTCGGTTGACACTGTTGCTCGCGTTTGGAACACGAACGCACGCCCGCTCGATCGCAGCGGGTCCCGGGCGGAGAGAAGAATGAGCGACGGCGAGCAATCCGCACAGATGTCCCCGCCCGGTTCGGTCGGGGCGCGGTTGCGCGCCGCGCGGGAGGCGCAGGGCCTCTCGCTCGCCGAGGTGGCGGCGCGGACGCGGGTGACGCAGCGCTTCCTCGAGGCGCTCGAGACGGACCGGCTCGATCTGCTGCCTTCGCCGACCTATGCCTCGGGGTTCGCGCGCGCTTATGCCCGCGCGGTCGGGCTTGATCAGTCCGATGTGGGGCGCGCGATCCGCGGCGAGCTCGCGCGCGGCGCAATGCCGCTGCGCCAGCATCATATCGAGGAGATCGCGGACCCGTCGCGCGCGCCATCGCGCGGGCTGGTGATCGTCGCCGCGGGGCTCGCGCTGGCGGTGCTGGTGCTGGGCGTGCTGTGGCTCACCACCGGCATGTTCCGCGGCACGGCCGAGCAGGCGCCCGAGGCGACGGCAAGCGCGCAGGTCGCGTCCAGCAAGGCGGTGCCGCCGCCCGCGCCCACTCCCGCCGCCACCGGCAAGGTGGTGCTGATCGCACGCGGCGAGGTGTGGATGCGCGTGTATGACGGCGCCAAGCAGCGGCTGTTCGAGGGCACGATGAAGCCGGGGCAGACCTTCGAGGTGCCCGCGGGGACGGATCGACCGATGATCAACGTCGGTCGCCCGGACCAGCTCGCCGTGACGGTCGACGGCCGCGAGGTTGCGCCGCTGGGCGACGGCAAGCGCGCGATCAAGGACGTCGGCATCAGCGCCGAGGCGCTGGCGGCGCGCGGTCTGCCCGCCCCCGCGCCGAGCGCGAGCGCGACGCCGCCGGCCACCGCGGCGAACACGGCGACGGCGCCGGGCGACGCGAGCCAGCTGGCGGCGTTTCGTGACGTGGCACGGTGAGCGCAGGCGGATCGCTCAGGCGCTTGGGTGAGCCGAGCGGAACGAGACCCGGCTTCGCCGCCCTTCCGTCACTCCGGACGTGATCCGGAGTCCATAATGCCGCGACTGCAACGACCGCGGTGGTATTTGACGGAGGAATCCGGATCAGGTCCGGAGTGACGGTAGGGTGATGCGAGGGTGCGATCGCTGTCAGGTAGATCGGGTCGACGCTCGGCCGACATCGCCCATGTCGCGCTTCACCGTGGCGACAGCTCGATCCTATAGAGAGGTGCGAACAGGTGCGCACCGGGGACGGAAGATGATGGCGAAGTGGATGAAGGGCGCCGCGCTGGCGCTGGTGCTGGCAGGATCGGCCGCGACGCCCGCAGCGGCGCAGATCGAGGGCCGCGTCGGCAAGCTCGAGGCGGAGATGCGCGCGGTGCAGCGCAAGGTGTTCCCCGGCGGGGCGGGCGCCATGGTGGAGCCGCAGATCGCGCCCTCCACCGCGCCGGTCGATGCCGCGGGCGTGCCCGCCACCAGCGCGCTCACCGACATCACCGCGCGCGTCACTTCGCTCGAGCAGCAGATGGCGAGCATGACCGGACAGATCGAGCAGACGCAGTACAAGCTGCGCCAGCTCGAGCAGCAGTTCGAGGACTATCGCAAGGCGACCGACGCGAAGCTCACCCAGCCGGTCGCGCCCGCGCCGGGCGCCGGTGACACGGGCGTGATCGTGCCGCAGGCGCCGGCCGCGGCGCCCGCCGATGCCGGTGCGGGCGAGCAGCCGAGCAGCGGCGACCCGGCGGAGGACGCCTATCTCGCCGGCTATCGGCTGTGGCAGGCCAAGAACTATGCTGCGGCGGAGGCGCAGCTGAAGAAGGTGGTCGCCACCTATCCCAAGCATCGCCGTGCCAGCTTCGCGCAGAATCTGCTGGGCCGCTCCTATCTCGACGAGGGCAAGCCGAGCCTCGCCTCGATCGCCTTCTACGACAATTACAAGAAATACCCCGACGGCGAGCGCGCGCCGGACAGCCTGTATTATCTCGGCACCGCGCTGCTGAAGCTCGACAAGCCGGCGGACGCCTGCAAGGTCTATGGCGAGCTGACCGACGTGTACGGCGACAAGATCTCGCCCGGGCTCAAGGCCGATGTCGCCAAGGCGCGCACCGCCGCCAAGTGCAAGTGAGCTGATCGTGGCGCCGCTGCCCGCGGCGGCGGTGGCGCGCTTCGACGCCGACCTGCGCCGCGGATTTGCGCGCGCGCCTGGCGGGCCGGCGGTGCGCGCCGCGCCGCGGCTCGGCGTGGCGGTGTCGGGCGGGCCGGACTCGATGGCGTTGCTGCTGCTCGCCGCGGCCGCCTTCCCAGGCGCGGTGGTGGCGGCGACCGTGGATCACCGCCTGCGGGCCGCCGCGGCGGAGGAGGCGGCGATGGTCGCGGCGCTGTGCGGGCAGCTCGGCGTGCCGCATGCGACGCTCGTCCCGACGGGGCCGGTCGCGGGCAGTTCGCTCCAGCGCCGCGCGCGCGAGGCACGCTACGCGCTGCTGACGGAGTGGGCCGAGCGCGAGCGCGTCGACGCGCTGCTCACCGCGCATCATGCCGACGATCAGGCCGAGACGCTGCTGATGCGGCTCAACCGCGCCTCGGGGCTGGCCGGGCTGAGCGCGATCCGCGCAGCACGGCGGGAGCGTAGCACGCTGCTGCTGCGGCCGTTGCTGGCATGGCGCCGCGCCGAGCTGCGCGCGCTGGTCGAGGAGGCGGGCGCCCCGTTCGTCGATGATCCGTCGAACGACGATCCGCGGCACGATCGCACCCGCGTCCGTGCCGCGCTTGCCGCCACGCCGGCGCTCGACCCAGCGGCGCTCGCGGCGGCGGCGACCTATCTCGCCGAGGCGGAGGAGGTGATCGTGGGGCTCGCCGAGTCGCTGTGGCGCGAGCGCTGGCGCGGCCCTGATCGTCCCTTTGCTGCCACCGATCAGCCGCGCGAGCTGCGTCGTCGCCTGCTCCGCCGTGCGCTTCATGCGACTCGGGCGGCGCACGCGATCACGCGTCCGGATTTCACCGACGCGGCCAATATCGAGCCGCTGCTCGACGCGCTGGAAGCACGGCGCGGCGCGGTTCATGCCGGGGTGAAGGTGGAAGCGCATGATGGCGGCTGGTTTTTTTCTCCAGCACCCCTCCGTCGATCACTCTGAACGACGCTGTTCCATTGCCATTAACCCGTGGTGCCTTACATTGCCTTCGTTGGAAAGGTACCCGATGAACGACAACGACAGGCAGCGCGGGAACGGCGGCGGCGATAATGGCGGCGGCGGCAACCCTAACCCCTGGATGAAGAGCCTGCTGATCTGGGTCGGCGTGCTGCTCTCGCTGGCGGTCGTGGTGACGCTGTTCGACGGGCGCACCACTGCGGCGCAGGGCAATACCGTCGCTTATTCGACCTTCCTCGACAAGGTCGACGAGGGCACGGTGAAGGACGTCAACATCAGCCGCGACATCATCACCGGCAGCTTCTCGAACGGCGACAAGTTCCGCACCTATCCGGTGCAGGACTCGGGCCTGATCGAGCGGCTGCGCAAGGCGGGCGTCGAGGTGGCGGGCAAGCCGGAGGAGGGCCCGTCGATCTGGATGGTGCTGCTCTACCAGTCGCTGCCGTTCCTGCTGTTCCTCGGCATCGCCTTCTTCGTGCTGCGCCAGATGCAGAAGGGCGGCGGCGCGGGCGGCGCGATGGGCTTCGGCAAGAGCCGCGCGCGCATGCTGACGCAGAAGGAAGGCAAGGTCACCTTCGACGATGTCGCCGGCATCGACGAGGCCCGCGCCGAGCTCACCGAGATCGTCGACTTCCTCAAGGATCCCACCAAGTTCGCGCGCCTGGGCGGCAAGATCCCCAAGGGCGCGCTGCTGGTCGGCTCGCCGGGCACGGGCAAGACGCTGCTGGCGCGCGCGATCGCGGGCGAGGCGGGCGTGCCCTTCTTCACCATCTCGGGCTCCGACTTCGTCGAGATGTTCGTCGGCGTCGGCGCCAGCCGCGTGCGCGACATGTTCGAGCAGGCCAAGAAGTCGGCGCCTTGCATCGTCTTCATCGACGAGATCGACGCGGTGGGGCGCCACCGCGGTGCGGGCCTCGGCAACGGCAACGACGAGCGCGAGCAGACGCTCAACCAGCTGCTGGTCGAGATGGACGGCTTCGAGGCCAACGAGGGGATCATCATCGTCGCGGCGACCAATCGCCCCGACGTGCTCGACCCCGCGCTGCTGCGTCCGGGTCGCTTCGACCGCCAGGTGGTGGTGCCGCGCCCGGACATCGAGGGTCGTATCAAGATCCTCGAGGTGCATATGAAAAAGGTGCCGCTGGCACCGGACGTCGACGCGCGGGTAATCGCGCGCGGCACGCCGGGCTTCTCGGGCGCCGATCTCGCCAACCTCGTCAACGAGGCCGCGCTGATGGGGGCGCGCAAGGGCAAGCGGCTGGTTGCCATGGCCGAGTTCGAGGAAGCCAAGGACAAGGTCATGATGGGCGCCGAGCGCCGCTCCATGGTCATGACTGAGGACGAGAAGCGCATGACCGCCTATCACGAGGCGGGCCACGCGATCGTCGCGCTGCACGAGCCGGCGTCGGACCCGATCCACAAGGCGACGATCATCCCGCGCGGCCGCGCCTTGGGCATGGTGATGCGCCTGCCCGAGCGCGACAGCTACAGCTATCACCGCGACAAGATGTACGCGAACCTCGCGGTGGCGATGGGCGGACGCATCGCCGAGGAAGTGATCTTCGGCTATGACAAGGTGTCGAGCGGCGCGAGCGGCGACATCCAATATGCCACCGGTCTGGCGCGCGACATGGTCACGAAATGGGGCATGTCCGACAAGGTCGGTCCGGTGGAATATGCCCAGCCCGAGGGTGAGAGCTTCCTTGGTTATTCATCAAGCCAGCCGGTGCGGATGTCGAACGCCACCGCGCAGCTGATCGACGACGAGATCAAGGCGATTGTCGAGGGCGGGCTTCACCGCGCCAAGCAGGTGCTGACCGATCATATCGACCAGCTTCACACGCTGGCGGGCGCGCTGCTCGAATATGAGACGCTGAGCGGCGAGGAGATCAAGCGGCTGATCGCGGGCGAGGACATCGGCCGTATGGACCAGGGGCCGAAGGCGCCGCCGGTGCCCGCGGCGGGGACGTCGATCCCGAAGACCAAGCGCCCGTCGGGGCCGTTCGGGAGCGCCTCGCCCGCGGGGGCGTGAGCCGCTCACGAGCGAGGCGACGGGGAGGGCGGCCTGCGGGTCGCCCTTTCCTTTTGGGATAAGGGACCTGCCTCCCGCACGACCCGTCATCCCGGACTTGGTCCGGGACTCACCGGGCCGCACACTCATCGCCCGGTGGCTACGCGGACGAGTGGATCCCGGAACAAGTCCGGGATGACGGCAGTAAGGGGAGGAGGGGCGATCGCGCGAGCAGCGGTGTCCATCCAACCGGTGACGCAGCCGCTCACCACGTTCGATGGGCGCTCGCGCGTGCGGGAGCCCCGGGGCGTCAGCGACACCGCCGAAGGCGCTGGGCTCCTGCATCCGCAGGAGCACGGCAGCGGTGCCCCGCTCCCGCGGCCCTGACCTCTTAGCCCGCCGCGGCGGCGACGATCGCGATCCAGCCTGCCTCGTCGACGACGCGAATGCCGAGCTCGGCCGCCTTCTTCGCCTTCGATCCCGCGCCCGGCCCTGCGACCAGCAGGTCGGTCTTCTTCGACACCGAGCCCGAGACGTGCGCACCGAGCGACTCCGCCTGCGCCTTGGCCTCATCGCGACTGAGCGTCTCGAGCGTCCCCGTGAACACCACCGTCTTGCCCGACACTTCCGACGCGACCGTCTCGACGCGGAAGTCGGGCGGGGACACTGCGGCGAGCAGGTCGTTCCACACCGCGCGATTGTGCGGCTCGTGGAAGAAGTCGGCGAGCGCATGGCCGACCGCGGCGCCGACATTCTCCACCCCGATCAGTTCGGCCAGCGCCTTGTCGAGCCGGCTGCGCAGCCGGCCCTCGTCCTCGCCCAGCGCGGCCTGCGTGCGCTCGCGCAGCGCGATCAGCTCGGCCGCCAGCGCGGCCACCGCCGGCAAGGTGACATAATGTTTGAGCAGGTCGCGCGCGGTGACGATCCCGATATGGCGGATGCCGAGCCCGAACAGCAGCCGCGCCGCGTCGGGCTGGCGCCGCGCCTCGATCGCCGCGAGCAACGCATCGACCGACCTGGCCTGCCAGCCCTCGCGCCCGACCAATTCGTCGCGGTGCGCGGCGAGGCGGAAAATGTCGGCGGGCTCCGCGATCCAGCCAAGCGCGACGAACTCGACCAGTGTCTTCTCGCCCAGCCCGTCGATGTCGAGCGCGCCGCGGCTGACGAAATGCTTGAGCCGCTCGAGCCGCTGCGCCGGGCAGATCAGCCCGCCGGTGCAGCGCACGTCGACCTCGCCCTCCTCGGCCACCGCCTCGCTGCCGCAGCGCGGGCAATGGTCGGGAAAGACATAGGGTGCGCGCTCGATGTCGCGCGGCAGCACCTCCACGATTTGCGGGATCACGTCACCGGCGCGCTGGAGCAGCACGCGGTCACCGACGCGCGCGTCGAGCCGCGCGATCTCGTCGCGGTTGTGCAGCGTGGCGTTGGTGACGACCACGCCGCCGACCGTCACCGGAGTGAGTCGCGCGACGGGGGTGAGCTTGCCGGTGCGGCCGACCTGAATGTCGATCGCCTCGAGTATGGTCTCGGCGCGTTCCGCGGGAAATTTGTGCGCGATCGCCCAGCGCGGCGCGCGCCCGACGCTGCCGAGCCGCTGCTGATAGTCGAGCCGGTCGACCTTGTAGACCACGCCGTCAATGTCGAACGGTAGATCGGCGCGGCGATGCTCGATCGCACGATAGACCGCCAGCGCGGCCGCGGCGTCGTCGCAGCGCGCGAAGGCGTCGGCGATCGGGAAGCCCCAGGCGCGCAGCGCGGCGACGATCGCTTCCTGCGTCTCGCCCGGCACCGCGCTGGCCTCGCCCCAGCCGTGTGCGAGGAAGCGGAGCGGGCGCGCCTGCGTCACCGCGGCGTCCTTCTGGCGCAGCGAGCCCGCCGCGGCGTTGCGCGGGTTGGCGAAGCGGCGCGCCTCCTTGCCGCTCGCCTCCGCCTCGGCCGCGAGCCGCTGGTTGAGCGCGGCGAAGGCGGCCTTTTCCATATAGACCTCGCCGCGCACCTCGAACACGGCGGGCGCATCGCCCGGGAGGGTGCGCGGAATGTTGTCGATCGTCAGCACATTGGCGGTGACGTCCTCGCCGGTGGTGCCGTCGCCGCGGGTGAGCGCCTGGACCAGGCGGCGATCCTCGTAGCGCAATGAGCAGGACAGGCCGTCAATCTTGGGCTCGGCGGTAAGCGCGACCGGCTCGTCGTCGCCCAAGCGGAGAAAGCGGCGCACGCGCCGGACGAACTCCTCTACCTCCTCCTCGGCGAAGGCGTTGTCGAGGCTCATCATCGGCCGCGCGTGCGCGACCTTGGCGAGATGCGCGGCGGGCGCGGCGCCGACCTGACGGCTGGGCGAATCGGCGCGGATCAGCGCGGGAAAGGCGGCCTCTATGGCGGCGTTGCGACGGACCAGCGCGTCATAGTCCGCGTCGCTGATCTCGGGCGCGTCGTGGGTATGATAGCGCTCGTTGTGATAGGCGATCGTGCGCGCGAGCCGCTCAAGCTCGGCGTCCGCCTCGGTGTCGGTGGTGGGCAGCGGCGCGTCGGTCATGCCGCTCGGGGTAAGCGGCTGGTCGCAGCGGGTCCAGTACCCGTGCCGCGGCGGCGTGCGATCGCGCGCGGCCGTGACGCGGCCGCTCGGCTCAGGCCGCGGCGAGCTGGTTGGCGGTGGCGTCGGCCAGGCTGGTACCGTCGAGGATGCGCGCGGTCTCATCACGCACGCGCATCATCGCGTGGCGGATCGCGCAGTCGGCCTCGCTCTTGCAGTCCTTGCACGAGCGATAGGCGGTGCGGCTGACGCACGGCACCAGCGCGAGCGGCCCCTCGATCACGCGGATCACCTCGCCGAGCGAGATCAGATGCGCCGGGCGCGACAGCACATAGCCGCCCATCTTGCCGCGATGGCTGTGGAGCAGCCCGGCGTCGCGCAGGTCGGCCAGGATCAGCTCGAGGAACTTGCGCGGGACATTGGCCTCCGCGGCGATCCGCGTCATCGGGATCGGCGGCGATCCGGCCGGCGCGCCCGCCAGGAACAGCATGGAGCGAAGGGCGTAACGGGACCGCTGGGTGAGCATATCGCAGTATATACAGGGATATTGTGGCGGGCAAATGGCCAACCGGGGCTTTTCCCGGCGCGCGCGTCCTCCTATATGGCAGCTGTCGGGTTCTACCCGGCTATGGCGATAAACTGCGGCGTACAATAGGCGCAGCGGACCCGGGGGCAGTACCCGGCGGCTCCACCATCGCGGCTGCACGCAGCCGCGCTGACGGGGCCGAACCAGGATCGACGTGTGTTGAAAAGCGCTGTTTTCGCTCGGAATGGGACCACCGCAACGGCCCATTACACAAGTGCCAACGACAACGAAGCACTCGCGATTGCGGCGTAACTGATGGCCTAACGGCCTGACGTTACACCAAAAAAGCGCGGTTGGACCCCACCGGGCAACAGAAGGGGATTCCAGCGGTACGGGAGGCACCGGGCAACAGAAGCCTCCCACTGTCGCGCCATCCCGCCCCGCTCACCACAAGACGCTTCTCACCGGTTGAAGCGGCGCGGGCGCGTCGTAGCCGGCGGCCTGGAGCAGATCGATCTCGATCGTGCGGCACATCGCGCTCAGCGGCACGTCGTGCACGGTATTGGCGAACGGGTCGACGAGGTCGTCCGCCACGTGCAGCCCGGCGAGGAACATGAAGCCCGCCAGCGACGAGCCGATCGGGGTCGCCCATTCCAGCGTCTCCACCAGCCCGAACGGCAGCAACAGACACATCAGCTTGGCGAAGAATACCGGGAAGGTGCGGTATTGCGCAGGCAGCGGCGTGTTCTTGAGCCGCTCCATCCCGCCTTGCGCATTGGCGATGTCCACCATCAAGCGCTCGATCTGGGTCTGCTCGATCGTGTCGATCAATCCCTCGCGGCGGATGTCGGCGATCATCCGCGTGGTGCCATCAAGCAGCGCGTTGGCGGGGTTGGTACGCGCCAGCGCCGCCGCCGCCGCCTCGGCGCCGAGCAGCCGCTCGATCTCGGGCGCGGGATCCTGCCGCCGCAGCTGACAGCGCAGCGCGTGGACGTACGCGATCTGGCGCCGCACGATCAGCCGCTTCATCTGCGCCGCGGCGACGCTGTCGTCGGGCACGAAGCCGAGCACGGCGCGCGCGAGGCTGCGCGAGGCGTTGATCATCGCACCCCACAGCGTCCGCCCCTCCCACCAGCGCTGGTAGGCCGAGTTGGTGCGAAAGCCGAGGAATAGCCCGAGCACCGTGCCGAATAGGGTGATCGGCAGCTCCGGCGCGGCGAAGGGCATCGCGTAATAGAATAGGGTGACGGCCGAGTCCCACACGAACAGCACGGCGAGCGTGCGCCAGGCGGGGTAGAGCGTCTGGCGGATGCGCGGAGCAGGGCCGACGATCATTCGGCGGGCACGGCCTCGATGGAGCCGTCGAACGCGCCGGCGTCACCCCGCTCGTCGCCCAGCTCATCGTCACGCGCGATGATGTCGCCGAGGACCTTGCGCGCGCCGAGCAGGAAGACGAGCGCCAGCGCCTTGACGAATTCGGCCGACAGCGCCGGAGCGAGCTCCTGCTGCATCCGTGCGACCGCCACCAGCAGCAGCAGGGCAAAGCCGACGATCGGCAGCGCCTCGACATCACGCCAGCTGAGCGGCTCGTCATGCCGCGTGTCGACCAGATAATGGATCATGTGTCGATCTCCGAGAGCAGGTCGCTTGCTCTCGGTTGCATTGCAGCATCGGGTCAACGCCGGCGCGCGCGCGGAAACACTATGTCAGGCCAGGGCGCGCGGTTGTGTCCCGCGGCGCCGTTACGTGTCTGTCACGTTGCTGCGGCGCAGCGGGTTCATGTCTCGCGCGGCGGCGGAGCGTCGCCGCTGCGCCGTCGCGAATCAGTCACCGAGCAGCGACGACTTGCGCGGGATCGTCTCCTCTTGGGGCTGGCCCTTGTCGAGCGTCTCGCTGGGGCGGCGTGCGTCGCCCTCGCGCTGGTGCTCGGTCGAGAGGTTGGGGCGCTCGGTCACTTCGGTCGGCTTGATATCGTCCTTGTCCATGCCACGTCTCCTTCACGGGCACGAACGGGTGCGGGAGCGTGAGCGTTCCGGGGAGTGCCTTTGCTACAGCGCGTCGAACGACAACGTGAGTGCGCCACCCTGGCCGTTCACTTCGAGTAGCCGTCGCGCTTGCCGGAACGCCACGTCGAGAAGCTGCCGTTGACGCTTCCGATAGGCGCTCTCGCCACGCTCGATCGCTACCCAAGACGAACGGAGGGGAGGGGCGGAACGAGGCGCCGCGGCCCCGCTCACGCGTCGATGCTGCCGCCCGGCGCGGCATGGACCAGCCCGCCGTCCACCGCGATCGTCTCGCCCACGACATAGTCGCCGGCGCGGCTGGCGAGGAAGATCGCGGTGCCCGCCATGTCGTCCGCGGTGCCGATGCGGCGCGCGGGGATGCGCTGCGCCACCGCATCGCCATGGTCCCGCGCGGCGCGGTTCATCTCGCTCGCGAAGGCGCCCGGCGCGATCGAGGTGACGTGGATGCCGTCCTCCACCAGCCGTGCCGCCAGCCGCCGCGTCAGGTGGATCAACGCCGCCTTGGACGCGTGGTAGCTGTAGGTCTCCCACGGGTTGAGCCGTAGCCCGTCGACCGAGGTGATGTTGATCACCTTGGCCGGCGGGTGCGCCGCCGCGCCGGCGCGCAGCAGCGGATACAGCGCCTGGGTCAGGAAGAAGGGCGATTTCACGTTGAGGTCCATCACCTTGTCCCAGCCGACCTCGGGGAAGTCGGTGAACGGCATGCCCCAGGCTGCGCCCGCGTTGTTGACCAGGATGTCGAGCCGCTGCTCGCGCTCGCCGAGCGCCGCCGCCAGCGCGCGGCAGCCGTCGACGGTGGCGACGTCCATCGGCAGCGCGTGGCACCGTTCGCCGAGCGCGGCGGCGGTGGCCTCGCACGCGTCGGCCTTGCGGCTGGAGACATAGACGGTGGCGCCCTGCGCGACGAAGCCCGCCGCGATCATCCGCCCGATCCCGCGGCTACCCCCGGTAACGAGCGCGACGCGACCGTCGAGCCGGAACAGATGGTCGGTGTTCATGGACCTCTCCTAAGTGGTTGGTTGCGACGGTCGCTCGGTGCAGCGCCGCCGTCCGCGTTGCGGCGGGCTCCTGCGATACGCGTTCGCCCTCGCGGAGGTGACACAAGATCCACACCGTGCAACGTCTCACGAGCAAGCCGCACAATGGTCCCGCGCATGTCCGCCACGACGCCGTCGGGCACCGCATCCTCCATGTCCACCTGCGTCTCGCCTGATCGATCAGCGCGGCGAAGAGGTCAGGGTCGAAAGCCATGGCGGGCGACCGGCGATTGGGGCGGTCGGATCGTAGGAGGCGGGGTGGGCGGCAGCAAGACGGACGGCAGACCCGGGATCAGAGCATCGTCGTCGCTTCTGGCTCGCCGCAGCATAGTGGCGCGGGAACGTCGGCCTGCCGGCTGCACGACGGTGGCGGCGGCGAGGAAGCGACGTGCGTGATGGTGGCGATTCGTGGACGGAGAGGGGCGATTTTAACCCCTGATTCACACTCAATGTCAGCGAGGCTGCCCTAACTTCAAGGCGAGTGTTCGGCTCGTCGTCGCGGCAACTCGACTCGTCCGGAAAGGTTCCGGAAGCGTTTGTGATGGTGAGATTCGCCGCCTAGCAGAAGATAACAGTTTCGAGAGACCGGGGGGTCGCCCGTGAATTCCAAGACGCTGACGGCGCGTTTTGCGCTGATGGTATCGTGCGCGCTGATGACGGTCGCGCCCGCTCAGGCCCGTTACTTGCAGTGCGTGCCCTTCGCTCGCGAAGTGTCCGGCATCGCCATCCGCGGCAATGCCAATACTTGGTGGGGGCAGGCCGCCGGCCGCTACGAGCGCGGGCACGTGCCGCAAGAGGGCGCGGTGATGGCGTTCAAGGCGACGCGCGGGATGCCGGTCGGCCATGTCGCGATGGTGAGCCGCATCGTCAGCGACCGCGAGGTGCTGCTCACCCACGCCAATTGGTCGCGCCGCGGCGGCATTGAGCGCGACGTCCGCGCGATCGACGTCTCCCCTGCGGGTGACTGGAGCATGGTGCGTGTCTGGTTCGCCGGCAGTGGCGATCTCGGCACCACCAATTATCCGCTCGCCGGCTTCATCTATGCGGACAGGGCGCCGACGATCGAGGCGGAGGCGCCGCTCGCCCCCATGACGATCGCGACCACCGCGTCGGCCCCGGTCGCGGGCGCGCTGCCGGTCGACGCCGACTGAGGTGCCGCGCCGCGCGCCGCTACGCCGCGCGGAACGTCATTGCCACACCGTTCATGCAATAGCGCTTGCCCGTCGGCCGCGGCCCATCGTCGAAGACGTGGCCGAGATGTCCGCCGCAGCGCACGCAATGCACCTCGACCCGTGCCATGCCGAGGCTGCGGTCGGTGCGCGTCGCCACCGCGGCCCGCAGCGGCGCGTAGAAGCTGGGCCAGCCCGTCCCGCTGTCGAACTTGGTCTTGGACGAAAACAGCGCGTTGCCGCAGCCGCGGCAGGCGAACAGCCCGTTGCGATGCTCGTCGTTGAGTGGGCTGGAAAAGGGTCGTTCGGTGCCCTCATGCCGCAGCACGTCATAGGCGGTCTGGCCGAGCTGCTGGCGCCACTGCGCGTCTGTCTTGGTCACGGCGAAGTGCTCCGGCGCCGCGGCGGCGCTCCGGCCGCAGCCGACCAGCCCCACCGCGGCGGTGCCCAGCCCGGCGAGCGCGAGGATCTGACGACGATCGGGATGGGCAGGGCGGCGGTGATCGGACGAGGTCTGGCGCATGTCGTTGAATATAGGTGCCGGCGATGATCCCGCCAGCGCGGAACCAGGAAATCCTTGCATGGGTTAAGATTGTGCAACGGAGCCTTCTCTCATGTCCTTCCAGCAGCTCGACCCGCCGCTCCCGATGCACGTGCTCGATCGCGGCGCCGGCTATGCCTTCGCGATCATCGACTATGGGCAGGAGCACAATCTGATCTGGGTGACGGCAATCAACGACACCGGCGAGATCTGGTGCGCGCCCAACCCCCGTGTGCGTCTTCAGGCGAACTGGACCATGCGACGGGCGCGACCGCCGGCGATGGCGGGCACGCGCGAGGGCGCCTGCGTCGCCCCCGAGGTGCCGGTGACCGCGCACGTGGCATAAGGCGATCGCGCTCGGTGCTGGGCGTGTGCGCGTGCGCATGCTACCGCAGCACCTATGCTCGACCCGCAATCTCCCGCCGCCCTGATCGCCGCCATGGGCGAGCGCGCCCGCGGCGCTGCGCTCGCGCTCGCCGCCGCGACGGACCAGACCAAGGCCACCGCGCTACGCCGCGCCGCGGACTCGCTGCGCGACCAGGCGGCGGCGGTGCTCGCGGCGAATGCGGAGGACGTGGCGCGCGCGAGAGAGAATGCGCTGTCCGCCGCGATGATCGATCGTCTCCTGCTCGATCCGGCGCGGCTCGCCGCTGCGGCGGACGGCGTAACTGCCGTGGCGGCGCTGGCGGATCCGGTCGGGCAGGTGATCGATCGCGCGGTGCGCCCCAATGGGCTGGCGCTCAGCCGCGTTCGCGTGCCGATCGGGGTGATCGGCATCGTGTACGAGAGCCGACCGAACGTCACGGTCGACGCCGCGGCGCTCTGCGTCCGGTCGGGCAACGCCGTGATCCTTCGCGGCGGGTCGGAGGCGGTCGCAAGCAATCGCGCGCTTCACGCCGCGCTGGTGGAGGGGCTGGAGGCGGGCGGGCTGCCCGCGGACGCGGTCCAACTCGTCCCCACCACCGATCGCGCCGCGGTGGGGGCGATGCTCGCGGCCGAGGGAGCGATCGACCTGATTATCCCGCGCGGCGGCAAGAGCCTGGTCGCGCGCGTGCAGGCCGAGGCGCGCGTGCCGGTGCTGGCGCATCTCGACGGCATCAACCACGTCTTCGTCCACCGCTCGGCCGACGCCGCGATGGCGCACGCGGTGGTGATCGACGCCAAGCTGCGCCGCACCGGCGTGTGCGGCGCGATGGAGACGCTGCTGATCGACCGCGCCTGGCCGCATGCCGCCGTGCTGCTCGAGGCGCTCGCCGCAGCCGGGTGCGCGCTGCGTGGTGATCCCGCGGCGCAAGCGCTGCTTCCCGCGATCACGCCCGCCGACGCCGCCGACTGGGACACCGAATATCTCGACGCGGTCGCCGCCGTGGCGCTGGTCGATGACCTCGACGGCGCGCTGGCGCATATCGCGCGGCACGGCTCGCACCATACCGACGCGATCGTCGCCGAGGACGAGGCGGTGGCGGAGCGCTTCCTCGCCGCGGTCGATTCCGCGATCGTGTTGTGGAACGCCTCCACCCAGTTCGCCGACGGCGCCGAGTTCGGGCTCGGCGCGGAGATCGGCATCGCCACCGGGCGGCTCCATGCGCGCGGCCCGGTCGCGCTCGAGGGGCTGACGACGTACAAATGGATCGGGCGCGGCACCGGCCAGGTGCGCGGGTGAGCGCGCCACGCGCGATCACCGCCGAACTCGACGACGCCACCGTGGCGCTGGTGGACTCAATCGCGGCGGCACGCGGGATCACAAGCGAGGCCTTCGCTGCGTCGGCGATCCGCGATGCGGTGGCGCGTGCGGCGGCAGTGGACGCGTTCGTCCAGCAGGGCATCGATCAGGTCGAGCGCGGCGACACCGTGCCGCACGACGAGGTGATGGATGCGCTGGAGGCGATGATCGCGCGGCGCCGCGCGCAATGCGGCTGAGCGCGGCGACCGCGCGACTGCGGGTCGCGGCAGCGGCGCGCGCGTGAGGGACTGGTGGGGAGCGCCGTCCGCCCGCCGTCGCGCCAGCGCGCTCGCCCCGAGCGCGACGACGATCGTCTGGGCGCGCGCGGCGCTCGACGATCTGCGCGCGATCGACGCCTGGCTCGACGATCATGCCACGCCTGCGACCGCGCTGGCGATGGTGTCCGCGATCCGGCGGCGCGCCGAGTTCCTGCGCGATTTTCCTTATGTCGGCCGGCATCATCGCCGCGACACGCGCGTGCTTCGCGTACTCGGCACGCCCTATCTGATCCACTATCGGCTGGTCGGGCAGCGCTGCGAGGTGTTGCGCGTGTACCATGAACGCGAGGACTGGACGTCCGCGCCGGCGGCTCCGCGCCCGTCACCGCGGTCGGGCGACCCGGCGGGGCTGGCGTGAGCCGGCGTATCGGCCTGCTCGGCGGCTCGTTCAACCCGGCGCACCGCGGCCATCGCCATCTCACGCTCGCGGCGATCCGCGCGCTCGATCTGGACGAGATGTGGTGGCTGGTGTCGCCGGGCAACCCGCTCAAGCCCGCGCGCGGCATGGCGCCGCTCGCGGCGCGGCTGGCGTCGGCGCGCGCGATGGCGCGGCGCGCGCCGATCCGCGCCACCGACATCGAGGCGCGGCTGCGCACGCGCTACACCGCTGACACGCTCGCCCAGCTCACCCGCCGCTATCCGCGAACGCGCTTCGTGTGGATCATGGGGGCGGACAATCTCGCGCAATTTCACCAGTGGCAGCGCTGGCGGACGATCGCGCTGACGATGCCGATTGCGGTGGTGGCGCGTCCGGGTTATGATGCGCGCGCCCTCGCGGCTCCCGCGATGGGTTGGCTGCGGCGCTTTCGGCGGCCCGCACGCCAGGCCAGGAAGTGGACCGAGTGGAGTGTGCCAGCCCTGGTGCTGCTACGTTTCCGCCCAGACCCGACGTCCGCGACGCAGCTTCGCGCCGCCGATCCTGCCTGGCACGTTCGTTTCGCCGATCCCATATCCGCAACCATTACGCCCGCCGCAGCGTCCGCGGCATCCTGAGGAGCCACCTTGCCCGCCACTGACCCCGCTCACCGCACTGCCGACGCCGACCAGGTCGCGGCGCTGCACCAGCTCGTCCTGCAATCGCTCGACGACGACCAGGCGGTGGACACGATCTCGATCCCGCTCGCGGGCAAGTCGTCGATCGCGGACCATATGGTGATCGCCAGCGGGCGCTCGACCCGCCAGGTCGCCTCGATGGCGTCGAAGCTTGCCGAGAAGATCAAGGGCGAGACCGGCCGCCCGGCCCGGATCGAGGGGCTGCCCAGCGCCGACTGGGTGCTGATCGACGCCGGCGACGTGATCGTCCACCTCTTCCGCCCCGAGGTGCGCAGCTTCTACAATCTCGAGCGGATGTGGTCGTTCGGCGACGCCCCGCCCGCGACGGGAGCCGCAGGCGCGGCATAAGGGAGCGGCTTTCCCGATCGTTCCGTGCGTCGTCCATCGGGACGTACTCCGCGATCTCGAGTCAGGACGTTGAAAGTCCTCTTTCCCCCCGGAGAGAGGGGCTGGGTGAGGGGCGGGATTTCACCGAGACGAACCTCTCTGCGGGGCACCCTCCCGTCGCCCTGAACTCCGCGAGGAGAGAGGGCGTTCGCGCAGCGCCGTCTCCGCCGTCTCCGCCGCTTGCGCCGGAAGCCGCCTCGCTACGACTCACACGCCGGATGACGTCGTCGCGCGGCGCCGCTAACGTGTCGCCATGCTGCTCCATATCGTCGCGCGCGGACGGATCGGGCGCTCGCCCGAGGCCGAGCTGGTCGACCGCTATCTCAAGCGCATCGCCTGGCCGACGCGGGTGAGCGAGCTGCCCGACCGCGGCGGGCGCGAGCCCGACCGCCCCGCGCAGGGGCGTCGCGTGCTGCTCGACGAAAAGGGCGAGATCCTCGCGTCGACTGCGTTCGCCGCGACGCTCGCGCGCTGGCGTGACGACGGCGTGCGCGAGACGCGCTTCCTGATCGGCGCCGCCGACGGCTTCTCCGACGCTGAGCGCGGCGAGGCCGACCTGCTGCTGTCGTTCGGCCGCGCCACCTGGCCGCATCTGCTCGCGCGTGCGCTGCTGGCCGAGCAATTGTTTCGCGCCACCAGCATCCTCGCCAACCATCCCTATCATCGCGAAGGCTGACGTGGTGCGCGCCGCCCGCGTCGTCGTCGCCGTTCTCACGGTTGCGCTGCTGACGGCGGACGGCGCGGCGCTGCCCGCGGGAGCGCCGCGCGACGTCGCGCCGTTCGCTGGCGCGGAGGCGGAGATCGCGCTCGAGCGCGCCCGCGCCGCCGCGATCGCCGCGCGATTGGCACGGCAGCGCGCACGGCTGGCCGCCGAGCAGGGGGCGGTGGTGCGGCTGGTCGCCGCGGTGGCCGCGGTGGCGCGGCGACCGCGGCTGGCGCTGCTGACCCAGCCGGGCAATGTCGCCGATCTCGTTCATGTCGAGGCGGTGCTGGGCGTAACCGTGCCGCGGATCGCGCGCCGCACCGGCGCGCTGCGCGGCGCGCTCGCACGGACGCGCGCGCTGGCGGCGAGCGCCGCTGCGACCGAGCGCGACCTCGCCGCCGAGCGCGCCCGACTGGTCGAGGCGCGCGAGCGGCTCGCCACGCTCGACGGTGACGACGAGCGCGCGCTGGCGCTGGAGGAGAGTGCGCGCGACAGTGCCGACCGGATAGCCGCGCTCGGCGGCACGCAGGCGGTGCTTGGCGACCTCATCGCACTGGCTGGACCGCCGCGCACGGTTGCCGGGCGGGCGAGCGCGGCGCCGGCCTATCGGCTACCCGCGCGCGGACGGCTCCTCACCGGGCTCGGCGAGCTGTCGGGCAACGGCGTGCGCGCGCGCGGGCTGACGCTGGCGGTGCCGCGTGGCGCGACGCTGGTGGCGCCCGCTGGCGGGGTGGTGCGCTATGTCGGTGCGTTCCGCAGCTATGGCACGATCGTGATCCTTGACCATGGCGCAGGCTGGCAAACGCTGGTGACCGGCATCGGCGCCGCTACGGTGCGCCGCGGCGAAACGGTCGCGCCCGGCGCGCCGCTCGGCCACGCGCCCGATCGCGGCGACGCGGCGGTGACGGTGGAGCTGCGCCGCCGCGGCGTGCCGATGGACGTCGCGCAGCTGGTGGGGTGAGGACGCTCTCGCGCCCGCTTCGAGCGGCGCGGCCGCTCGGCCGTTTCCCCGCGGCGCAGCCTCCCCGCTCAGCCGCGGTTCAGCCGCGCGGGCGCTAGGATCGTCCGTGCAATTCCGCTACATCGCGGGATCGCTCTCACCGGGGTCTCGACCGTTCGCATGAAGTCCAAGCTGCTCCAGGCCGCCGCGCTGGTCACCACGATTGCGATGGTGCCGGTCGCCACCGGCGCGATCGCCGCCGCCGATACCAGCGCCTATCGCGAGATGGACACCTTCCTCGACGTCTATAATCGCGTGAAGGCCGATTACGTCGACAAGGTCACCGACGAGCAACTGATCAAGGGCGCGATCGACGGCATGCTCGCCGCGCTCGATCCGCACTCCAGCTACGTCGACGCCTCGGACTTCGACAATCTGCGCATCCAGACCGAGGGCAATTACGGCGGCCTCGGCCTCACCGTCTCGATGGAGGACGGCGCGGTGAAGGTCGTCTCGCCGCAGGAGGACACGCCCGCGGGGCGCGCCGGGATCAAGTCGGGCGACTTCATCACGCATATCGACGGCAAGTTGATCTACGGCGGCACGCTCGACGAGGCGACCGCGCAGATGCGCGGCAAGCCCGGCACCAAGATCTCGCTCACGCTTGTCCGCCCCGGGCGCGACAAGCCGATCGACGTCACCCTCATGCGCGAGGTGATCGTCCAGCGCCCGGTCAAATGGGAAGTGAAGGGCGACGTCGGCTACATCAACATCAACACCTTCTCCGAAGCGACCGGTGCCGACACGCGCGCCGCGGTGATGGCGATCGACAAGTCGCTCGGGCACAAGCCGCTCGGCTATGTCGTCGATCTGCGCGAGAATGGCGGCGGGCTGCTGACCCAGGCGATCGAGGTGTCCGACGCCTTCCTCGACCACGGCGAGATCGTCAGCCAGCGCGGCCGCGAGAAGGACGATATCGAGCGCTATTTTGCCAAGCCGGGCGATGTCGCCAACGGCCTGCCGATCATCGTGCTGACCGACTCGGGCACCGCTTCCGCCAGCGAGATCGTCGCCGGCGCGCTGCAGGATCACCACCGCGCGCTGGTGATGGGCGAGCGCAGCTTCGGCAAGGGGTCGGTGCAGACCTTGCTCCAGCTCGGCCCGCGTACCGCGCTGCGGCTCACCACCGCGCGCTATTTCACGCCGTCGGGGCGGAGCGTGCAGGAGGGCGGGATCGAACCCGATATCCGCGTGCCGCAGCTCTCCGACGCCGATTACAAGTCGCGCCCGGTGTTCCGCGAGGCCGATCTGCGGCGTCACCTGATCAACGAGATCAAGTCGCCCGACAATGCGGTGCTGGAGGAAGACACCAAGGACGATCCGCGCTTCACCGCCACGCCCGAGGCGCTCAAGAAGCAGGGGATCGCGGACTTCCAGCTCTGGTATGCGCTCAAGACGATCGCGCGACTGGGCGGGCCGCAGCAGGTTGCCGCGGTGACGCAGTCGATGGCGAGCAACCAGCCGATCGCGAGCAAGAAGTGAGTTCCGCAACGCTGGATCGCCCGTTCGGCGCGCGCGCGGGGCAGGGGCTGCGCAACGCGCGGCTGCTCGCGCTGCTGGTGCCGGCGGCGTTGCTGGCGGGTGCCTGGGCGTTCCAGCTGATCGGTGGATTATACCCCTGCGAGATGTGCCACTGGCAGCGCTGGCCGCATTATAGCGCGGTCGCGATAGCGGCGCTGGCCTTCGTGGTGCGCGCGCCGCGGGTGCAGGCGACGCTGGTGGCGGGCGCGGCGGCGCTGGTCGTCGTCTCGGGCGCGATCGGCGTCTTCCATGCGGGGGTGGAATATCATTGGTGGCAGGGCGTGACCGCCTGCACGCAGACCACCAGCACGGTCGGTCTCTCCACCGACCAGGCGCTCAAGGACCTGCTCGCCGCGCCGATCGTTCGTTGTGACGCGGCGCAATGGTCGCTGCTCGGCGTGTCGCTGGCGGGATGGAACGCGGTGCTCTCGTTTCTCGGCGCCGCGCTGATCGTATCGCAGATGTGGAGGCGCGCATGACGTGGAAGCCCGGAGACAAGCCCGCCGCGAGCGACTCGATGATCCGGGTCGACCAGGCCGGCGAGTTTGGTGCGATCCGGATCTATGCGGGGCAGCTCGCGATCATGGGGCAGCGCTCGCCGATGGCGCGCAAGATCTCCGCGATGGCCTTGCAGGAGGAGAAGCACCGCGCCTTCTTCGACCGCATGATCGTCGAGCGCGGCGTACGCCCCACCTTGTTCCAGCCGTTCTGGGACGTCGCCGGCTTCGCGCTGGGCGCGGTGACCGCCGCGATCGGGCCCGAGGCGGCCATGGCCTGCACCGCCGCGGTCGAGACCGAGATCGACAAACATTATGAGGAGCAGCTCGTCGCGCTGGGCGACAGCGACCCCGAATTGTCCGAAGCGATCCGCGAGTTCCAGGCAGAGGAGCTGGAGCATCGCGACACCGCGCTGGCGCATGGCGCCGAGAACGCGCCCGCCTATCCGCTGATGTCGGCGGTGATCCGGTTCGGCTGCCGGGTGGCGATCGCAACCGCCAAGCGGATCTGAGAGGAAGGTTGATGCGTCGTCGTGCCCCCGTCGCGCTGCTGCTGCTGGTCGCCTCGGCCGCCGCGAGCGCGCAGAGCGGTCCCCCGTCTCCCGATGCGGTGCGAGCGCCGCGCACCACCGCGGCCCAGGGCGTCTCGCGCAACGCGCCGGTGAACGGCGTGCTGGTGCTGTACGGCAACGAGCGCTGCCCCACGAACGCCGATGGCGCCGAGGTGGTGGTGTGCACGCGTCGCCCCGCCGAGGAGCAGTTCCGCATCCCCAAGGAGTTGCGCAACTTCGAGGTGACGCCGGAGAACCAGGCCTGGGCGGCCAAGGAGGCGGCGAACCAGAGCGTCGGCACCGTGGGCGTCGGCAGCTGCTCGACCGTCGGCGCGGCGAGCGCGACCGGCTGCGTCGCGCAGAACGCCACCCGCTGGAAACGCGAGCGCCGCGCCACGATCAAGGCGGAGCAGGACCAGCCGTAAAGTGATGAGTGCCTCCCCGGCGCAGAGAGGAAGCCGGGGGCGGAGGAGGTTGTCCGCAAACGCACCGGCGGGTGTGCGGAGAACTCCCCGTGGACAGCGCTGCGCGCTGCCACCCCGCTAGCGCGAGGGAACCAACATCACCCCCGCGCCATCCACAGCGCCATCGCGACCATCATCACGTTCTCGGTGAGCGACACGAAGCCCAGCGGCACCCGCGTCGCGCCGCCGACACAGGCGCATTTGAGCGAGCGGCGATCGATGTACACCGCCTTCACCACCGACACCGCCCCGACTCCGCCGATCACCAACGCGATCGGGACGGAGAGCCAGTCCGCCGCATGCGCCGCCATCAGCACGCCCGCCAGGCCCTCGGCATAGGGATAGACGTAGCCGTATCGCACCCAGCGGCGCGCGAGCAGGTCGTAGTTGAGGAACATGGTCGAGAAGGTCTCGACGTCCTGCAGTTTGAGCAGCGCCAGCACGCACATGCTGAAGGCGATGAACCACTCGCCCGCCCGTACGGTGAACGGCGTGCCGAACGCGGCGTGGCTCGCCGCCAGCGCCATCAGCGCGGTCATCGCGAAGACCGCGATCACTGGCCGGTAGCTGGTCTCGCCCGCCGCGGGGACGCGCTGGCCGAAATGTCGGCGCAGGTCGTCGTAGCCGCCGACGCGTTCGCCCGCGATGAAGGTCTGCGGCGTGGTCTTGACCCCATGCGCCGCCTTGAACGCGTCGGTCTCGGCGCGCGTGCGTAGCGGGTGGTCCTCGACCGTGTAGCCGCGGCGTTCGAGCAGGTCCTTGGCCTTGAGACCATAAGGGCAGGTGTGGTCGGGCAGGATCATGCGGTAGAGCGTGGCGTGGCGGTCGGTCGGGGCGGTCATGGGGAGGAGATAAGGGTCGCGCGGGCGGCTCGCCAGCGTGTGGCGGGTGCGGGTGGTGGGTGGTGGTGTTCGTCGAACGCGCCCTCTTCCGTCATCCCGGACTTGTTCCGGGATCCACCGATCCGCGCACTCGGCGGTCGATGAGAAGGTGGACGGGTAGATCCCGGAACAAGTCGGGATGACGAGACAGGAGCGAGACCGGGGACAATTCATCTCTTACCCGATGATGCGCCGGTACAGAGCGACATAGGCGTCCGCCATGCGCTCGACGCTGAAAAGCGCCTCCACCCGGCGCCGGCACGCGGCGCGGTCGAGCTCGCCGACATGCTCGATCGCCTCCACCGCCTGATCGACATTGTCGACGAGGAAGCCGGTGACACCATGCTCGATCAGCTCGGGCATCGCGCCGCGGCGGTTGGCGATCACCGGCGTGCCGCACGCCATCGCCTCCACCACCGAGAGCCCGAACGGCTCGTCGAAGTTGATCAGGTGGAGCAGCGCGCGCGCGCGGCCCAGCGCTGCGACCCGCTCGGCGCCACCCACCGCCCCGTGCCACGTCACCCCCGCACCAGCGAGCGCGGGTGTCACCGTGCGGTCGTGATAGCCCTGGTCCTGGACGATGCCGTACAGGTGGAGGTGGCGCCCGCTCGCGCGCGCCGCCGCAATCGCCTCCGCCGCGCCCTTGTCCGGATGAATCCGGCCGAAGAACAGCAGGTCGTCGCTGCCGCGCGGGTCGAACGCGAAGTCGTCGAGCGGGATGCCGTGGTGGATCGTCGCGGCGTAGCGCAGCGATGGGTGGCGATCGGCGTCGCTGATCGCGACATAATGGACGCGGTCCTGAAACGGCGCGTACATCGGCAGGATGCGATCCGAGGAGAAGCCGTGGATCGTCGTCACCAGCGGCGTGTCGACCAGCCGCGCGAAGGCATGCGCGGGAAAGTCGGCCTGATTGTGGATCAGGTCGAACTGGTCGGCCTGCTCGAACACATGCGCGAGGTGGCGGAACTCCCATACCTTCGCGTCGATCGCGGGGTCCTCCGAGTAAGGCGCGGGGACGACGCCGTCGAGCCGCGCCGCGGTGACGCTGTCGAGCGTGGCGAACAGGGTGACGTCAATGCCGCGCGCGACCAGCGCCTCGGTGAGCAGGTGCGTGACCAGCTCCCATGGGCCATAGTGGCGCGGCGGGGTGCGCCAGGCGATCGGGGCGAGCATGGCGATCTTCATTGGTGCTCCTTCGTCATGCGGCGGATTGGCGCAACCACCCTTCACCCCGTCATCCCGGACTCGTTCCGGACGCCATCGTGCCGCGAGCGCCGCGGCCGATGCGTATGCGGCACCATGGATCCCGGACCAAGTCCGGGATGCCGGGTGAGAGCTGCGCCGCGGCCTTCATCGAAAGGTCCTTTCGGATGTGCGCCGCACGGTCACCGCATCACCACGCCTTCGTTCGCACGCAGCACGCCATCGCTCGCTCCGTCGAGCGTCGACAGCAGCACCTCGCCGTCGAACGGCAGTGCGTGCGGTTCGCTCGACAGGTTGAGCGCGACCCGCAGCACCTCGCCGTCATGCCGCCGCTCATAGGCCAGCACGTCGCGGTCCGCCTCCACCAGCCGGAAGTCGCCGATCGCCAGCGCCGGATGCGCGCGTCGCAACGCGAGCAGGCGCCGGTACAGCCTCAGCATCGAGCGCGGGTCGCCCTCCTGCGCCGCGACGTTGCGCATGCGCCAGTCGGCGTTGAGCGGCAGCCATGGCTCCGCGGTGGAAAAGCCGGCGTGCGCTTTGGCGTCCCACGGCATCGGCGTGCGCGAACGGTCGCGCCCGATGCCGATCCCGGGCTGGCGCAGCTCCTGCGGGTCGCGCACGCGCTCGGGCGGAATGTCGACCTGCGCGATGCCGAGCTCGTCCCCCTGATAAAGCGTCGGCGTACCGCGCAGCGTCAGCAGCAGCATCGCCGCGACGCGCGCCTGCGCCTCGCCGACGCGCGCGGCGATGCGTGGCGCGTCATGGCTGCCGATCACCCAATTGGGCCAGCCGTGCGGCGGCAGCGACGCCTCATAGGCGGCGATCACGTCGCGCAGCGCGGCGGCGTCCCACGCATTCTCGATCAGCTGGAAGTTGAAGGGGAGGTGCACCTCGGGCCGGTCGACGCTGCCATACCAGCGCGCGTGGCGCTCGTTGGGCAGGAAGATCTCGCCGATCAGCACGCGTGGCTGTCCTTGGCTGCCGTAGCTGTCCGCCAGCGCGCGCATCTCGGCCGCGATCGCGTGCGCCTCGGGCTGGTCGGTCGAATGCTGCTGGATCAGCCGGTCGCGTTCGGTGATGCCGGGCCGCCAATGGGGGTTGGGCGGGTTGTCGGGCAGACCCTCCGCTTTAATGATATGCCACAGCACATCGATGCGGAAGCCGTCGACACCGCGATCGAACCAGAAGCGCATAACGTCCAGCATCGCCGCCTTCAGCGCCGGATTGCGCCAGTTGAGGTCGGGCTGCTGCTTCAGGAAGGCGTGGAGGTAATATTGGCCGGTGGCGGGGTCATAGTCCCACGCCGAGCCGCCGAAATCGCTGATCCAATTGTTGGGCGGGCCGCCGTCGGGAGCGGGATCGCGCCAGATGTACCAGTCGCGCTTCGGGTCGGTGCGGCTGGACCGGCTCGCCTGGAACCAAGGGTGCTGGTCCGACGAGTGGTTCGGCACGAAGTCGAGCAGCAGCTTGATCCCGCGCGCGTGCGTGGCGGCGAGCAGCCGGTCGAAGGCGGCGAGGTCGCCGAACATCGGCTCGACCCCGCAATAATCCGCGACGTCATAGCCGAAGTCGGCCATCGGCGAGGGGAAGATCGGCGACAGCCAGATCGCGTCGACACCAAGCGCGGCGACATGGTCGAGCCGGCGCTCGATCCCGGCGAGGTCGCCGATGCCGTCGCCGTCGCTGTCCTGGAACGAGCGCGGGTAGATCTGGTAGACGGTGCCGCCTTCCCACCACGGGCGCGCGTCAGGCGGGTCGCTGCGCTGGCTCATCGACGCGATAACCACCGCGCGAGGGAAGCGATCCGTGGCGGCGGACGCGCGTCCGTGTCCTGACCGTCTTTTGAGTCGGCTCGGTGACGGCGGGCCGCGGGTCGCGATCTCACAGCGACGCACTCCCCGTCATCGCGAACTTGTTCCGAGACCCAGCCCCGGCGAACGCAACGCTTCAGGAGTGCGCGGCACGGTAGATCCCGGACCAAGTCCGGGATGACGGAGAGGGGCGAAGGTCGCGCCCGGCGCGACGACGAATGCGCCTCGGCTCGCCGACGCTTAGGCCCGGGCCGCGACCGCTTCCTCGTCGGGCATGAGCGTCCAGCCGCGCGGTCCCAGCATCTCGATCGGGCGATAGCGCGTCTTGTACGCCATTCGGGCGGAGCCCTTCACCCAATAGCCGAGATAGACATAGGGCAGCCCCGCCGCGCGCGCGCGCGCGATATGGTCGAGGATGATCAGGTTGCCGAGCCCGGGGCGGGGGTCCTGATCGGTCGCGAAGAAGCTGTAGACCATCGACAGTCCGTCGACCTGCCGATCGGTGAGGCACGCGCCGACCAGCGCCCCGGGCCGGCCGTTCACGGACGGCTCGCGATATTCCACCACCACCGAGTTGACCGGCGACTGCTCGACCATGTCGGCATAGTCCATCTCGTCCATGCCGATCATCCCGCCGCCGGGATGGCGCGCCGCGAGGTAGCGCCGGAGCAGCTGATATTGCTCGTCGGTGGCCCAGGGCCGGCACGCGCTGACCTCGAGATCGGCGTGACGGCGCATCAGCTTGCGCTGCGACGCATGCGGCGCGAACTCATGCGTGACGACACGCACCGAGACGCAGGCGGCGCAGCCCGCGCAGCTCGGGCGATAGGCGACCGACTGGCTGCGACGAAAGCCGATCCGGCCGAGCGCGTCGTTGAGCTCGCTCGCGTTCGGGCCGCTCAGTTCGGTGAACACCTTCCGCTCCTGCCGGCCGGGCAGATAGGGGCACGGCTGCGGGCTGGTGACGAAGAAGCGCGGGAATCGAAATGGCGCGGTCACCGCCTCAGCCTCCTTGTTCGACTCCGCCCGGTGCGTAACCCCTCATATGTAGGGTCGTGCCGATGGTGAAAAGAAGATTCACCATCATTTCAGCGTGCTGCTCGGGACGAACCGGGTCAGGCGAGTTCCACTTCCTTCACCTCGTAGCCGGCCTCGCACAGCCCGTCGATCAGCCGGTCGAGGTGCGCACGATCGCGCGTCTCGCACTCGATGTCGGTGATCAGTCCCTTGGCGGGGAGGGTGGTGAAGACGCGCTGGTGCGAGATCTCGATGATGTTGACGCGCTCGCGATCGAACACGCGCATCACGTTGTAGAGCGCGCCCGGCTGGTCGCGCAGCTTGAGCCGCAGCCGTGCCATGCGACCCGAGCGCGCGAGATCGCGCAGCAGCACGTTGGCGAGCAGCCGCGTGTCGATATTGCCGCCGCACAGCACCACGCCGACGGTCCGCCCGCGGAATCGGTCCGGGTGCGCGAGCAGCGCGGCGAGTCCGGCGGCGCCGGCGCCCTCCACCACGGTCTTCTCGATCTGAAGCAGCAGGCTCACCGCCTCCTCCAGGCTGCGCTCCGATACCAGCACGATCTCGTCGACCAGCCGCGCGACCATCTGCGCGGTGATGCCGCCCGGTTCCTTGACCGCGATGCCCTCCGCCAGCGTGTCGCCCGCGCAGGCGAGCTGGGTCGCGTTGATGCGGTTGTACATCGACGGGTACAGCTCGGCCTGGACGCCGACCACCTCGATCGCGCGCGCGGCGGCGCGCGCCACCGTCGCCATGCCCGAGATCAGACCGCCGCCGCCGATCGGCACGATCAGCGTGTCGATGTCGGCATGGTCCTCGAGCATCTCGACCGCCACCGTCCCCTGCCCGGCGATGATGCGGGGATCGTCAAACGGGTGGACGAAGGTGAAGCCGCGCTCGGTCTCGAGCAGCCGCGCGTGCGCATAGGCAGCGTCGAACGTGTCGCCCTCCAGGATCACATTGGCCTTGTGCGCCTGGGTCTGCGTCACCTTCACCGTGGGCGTGTTGCGCGGCATGACGATCGTCGCGGGCACGCCGAGCCGGTGGGCGTGATAGGCCAGCCCCTGCGCGTGATTGCCCGCCGACGCCGCGATCACGCCCTTCTGCCGCGCCGCGTCGGACAGCTGCAGCAAGGTGTTGAGCGCGCCACGCTCCTTGTACGCCGCGGTGAACTGGAGGTTCTCGAACTTGAGATAAACGGTGGCCCCGGTCATTTCCGACAGCGTGCGGCTGATCAGCGTCGGCGTGCGCACGATCGACGGTGCGATGCGCTGGTGGGCGGCGTGGACGTCGTCGAGCGAGACGGGCAGAGCGGGATCGGACACGGGGAGACTGGCCATCGCGCGGTGCTAGCCTATGATCGAGGTGAGAGGAACACCCCCGCTCGCGCGCGACGCCGGGTGCGCGCAGCGCATGACGCGCGCACCTCTCGCCAAGATCGCCTGCCGGTCATATGGCGGACGCCTATGAAGCGCTTCCCGTCCACGCGCCTGCTCGGCGCGGCCGCCATCCTGACGGCCTTCGCCACCACGGCGCCCGCCGCCGCTGACGCGCTGATCGACAACGTCACAGGACTGACGCTCGATCGCGACCAGCGCGTCGTCCGGTTCAAGGCCATGGTGATCGATCCGCAGGGCAAGGTGGTCCGCCTGATCGCGCCCGACGAGCAGCCGCCCAAGCCGAGCAAGAAGAACCCCGGGCCGCGCTACGACTGGCGCGCCGACATGAAGGGGCGCGTGCTCGTCCCCGGCATGATCGATGCGCACGGCCATGTGATCCAGCTCGGCATCGCCGCGCTGACGCTTGATCTCTCCGACACGCGCACGCTCGACGCGGCCAAGGCCAAGATCGCCGCCTATGCGCGCGAGAATCCGGAGCGGCCGTGGATCGTCGGCCGCGGCTGGAACCAGGAAGTGTGGGGGCTCGGCCGCTTCCCCACCGCCGCCGACCTCGACGCCGCGGTCGCCGACCGGCCGGTGGTGATGACGCGCGCCGACGGCCATGCGGTATGGGCCAACTCGGCCGCGCTAAAGGCCGCGGGCGTCAGCGCGACGACGCCGAACCCGGCGGGGGGGCGGATCGAGAAGCCGCTCGGCACTTTGGTCGATCGCGCCACCGACCTGATGGAGAAGGTCGTTCCCAAGGTCAGCCCGAAGGACCGCACCGCCGCCTTCCTGAAGGCGCAGCAGATCCTGCTCGGCTACGGCGTCACCGCGATCGCGGACATGGGGACGAGCCTGGACGACTGGATGACCTATCGCCGCATGGGCGACACGGGCGCGCTGCGCCTGCGGATCATGTCCTACGCGCTCGGCATCGACACCGCGGTAACGATCGGCGGCACCGGGCCGACGCCGTGGCTGTACGACGACCGGCTACGACTGGACGGGGTCAAGCTCTACGCCGACGGGGCGCTCGGCTCGCGTGGGGCTTGGCTCAAGGCCGATTACGCCGACGCGCCGGGGCAACGCGGCCTCGGCTTCCTCAGCGACGACCAGTTGCAGAACATCATGAGCCGTGCCGCGATGGACCGCTACCAGGTCGCGGTGCACGCCATCGGCGACCGCGCCGACTCGCAGGTGATGGACGCCATCGCCGAGCTGTCGCACACCTACACCGGCGACCGGCGCTGGCGGATCGAGCATGCGCAGGTGGTCGACCCCGCCGACTTCAAGTCGTTCGGGCGGTACGGCATCATCGCCTCGATGCAGCCGACGCACCAGACCAGCGATCGCGTGATGGCGGAGGCGCGGCTCGGCCCGGCGCGGCTGGGGGGCGCCTATGCGTGGAAGTCGCTGCTCGACAGCGGCGCCAAGCTGGCGTTCGGCTCGGATGTGCCGGTCGAGCGGCCCGATCCCTGGGCGGGCTGGGCGGCGGCGTTCACGCGCACCGACGCCAACGGCGAGCCCGTCGGCGGCTGGCACGCCGAGCAGGCAGTGACGCGCGAGCAGGCGTGGTGGGCGTACACCGGTGGCGCGAGCTACGCCGGCTTCGCCGACGACCGGTTCGGCGTACTCGCGCCCGGGCAGCGCGCCGACTTCCTGATCCTCGATCGCGACCCCCTGCTCGCCGGCGCGACCGAGCTGCGCCAGACCAAGGTGCTGGAGACATGGATCGGCGGGCAGCGCGCGTGGGAGGCGGGCAAGTAGCACTGCCGCGCCGCGCCCGCGGTCACATTGCCTTCAGCGCCTCGGCGTGTCGCGCCACCGTCGGCACGATCCGCGCTGCGGCCACCCGCAGCGGCGCGGCGGTGCCGCCCGCGGCATAGGCCTGGTGGAGCGTCAGCACGCCGCCCTGCACCGCGCGCTGTTGCGCCAGATAGGTGGCATCGCGCGCCGCGCCGGTCTCGTCACGCAGCTCGGCGATCAGCTTGGTCTGGAGCGGGGTGAGCGCGGCGACGGGCACCCGGACCCGCGCGCGTGCCGCGGCGGCGCGCAGGGCCGCGGTGCTGCGCGCCTGATCCGCCAGCATCATCCGCGCAAGCTCGCGCACGCGCGGGTCGGTGGTGGACTCGATCACCATCTGGCTCGCGTCCCGTTCATAGCGGGCCGCCGCACTCGCGGCCTCGAGGTAGCGCGCGGGCGACATCGCCTGCGCCGCGCCGGCACCCGACACCAGCATCGCGGCCAGCCCCGCGATCACCCGCAGCGTCATTCTATTCTCCGTCCTCACAGGCCGAACGCCGACTTGAGCCGCGCCACCGCATAGAGTTCGGCGTCATAGGCGCCGCGCACCAGCCGGCCCATGCTGAAGAATTCGTGCGTCACGCCATTGTAGGTACGCTGCTGGACGCTGACCCCGGCACCGCGGAGCGCCTGCGCCAGTGTCTCGCCGTCGCTTCGCAGCGGATCGATCTGCGCGTTGACGATCGTCACCGGGGGCAGTCCGTGCAGGTCGGCATGGACCAGGTCGAGCCGTGGGTCGGCGAGCTGGTCGCGGGAGGCGGCATAATGATGCGCGAACCAGCCGAGCATCGCGGTGTCGAGCGGCCGGGCCGCGAAGGAGTCACGGCGCGAGGGCAGCGCGGGATCGCGGTTGGCGATCGGGTAGACCGCGAGTACGTGGAGCGGCCTAACGAGCGCATGGTCGCGCGCGTAGAGCGCGGTGTTGAGCGCGAGATTGCCGCCCGCGCTCTCGCCCGCCAGCGCGACGCGTGCCGGGTCCGCGCCCCAGCCGGCCGCGTTCTGCAGCGCCCATTGATACGCCGCCGCGGCATCGTCGTGCTGCGCAGGGAAGCGATATTCAGGCGCGTGGCGATATTCGACCGACACGACGATCGCATTGAGCTGCTTGGCGAGCAGGCGCGGCGTCGCGTCATAGGCGGTGACGTCGGCGAGCACCCAGCCGCCGCCGTGATAATAGACGATCAGCGGCAGCGGGGCGCCCGTACCCGCGGCGGCGCCGGGCCGGTAGACGCGCGCGAACTGCATCGCATCGGCACCATAAGCGAGGTCCTGGGTCGTCACCGTGGCATCGGGCGCGACCGACATCCCTGCCTTGTGGATCGCGGCGTTATAGGCGTCCGCTGCGCCTGGCTCGAGCCGCGCCTCCGCCGCGGTCAGCGCCTCGATCGGCCGCGCGCCGAGCAGCGGGAGCTGGTCGAGCACCGACTTCATGTCGTCGGCCAGTGCGGCGGGCGGCGTGGCCGCGGCGGTTGGAAGGGGCGGCGGCGGCGTGTTGAGCGCGGCGGGTGACTGCGCTGCGGCGCTGCCGCCGACCGCGAGCGCGACCGCCGCGCACCACATCATCCTCATCCCTGCTCCCCCGCTACGCTCACACTCGCCGGCATGCCCAGACCGCGCCCGGAGGCGGTCAGTAATCGCGCGACACGCGCACGTTGGCACTTTGTCGGCCCAGCGTCGAGATCGACGACAGCAGCGACAGCCAGCGCGTCACCTGGAACTCGACCCGGGTCGCCGAATAGCCCGCACCGTCGGTGATGATCTCGGCGTAGACGCGCCGCGTCACATATTTGCCCGCCGCGATCGACGTGCCCTGACCGGTCTGCGGGTCGGCCGGCAGGATGCGCAGCCGGTCGAGCCCGGCGGCGCGGCGCACCGCGTTGATCGGGTTGAGCCCGCCGCCACCGTCTTGCAACGCCGCCACCGCGGCCGCCAGCTGAAGCGCCTCGGGCGCGGAGAGATTGGTGATCGAGGTGCCGAACAGCAGCCGCGAGAGCAGCTCGTCCTGCGGCAGCGCAGGCGTGCTGGTGAAGCTGATCTCGGGCTTAAGCGCCACCCCGGTGACGCGGATCGTCGCGTTGAGTCCAGTGGTGTTGGCGTTCGCCTCGATGTCGAGCGCGGGATTGGCGGGCACCTCGCCGGCGAAGCGGATGATGCCGCGCGACAGCTCGAATTCGCGCCCGGCGAACTCATAATCGCCGCGCACCAGGTCGGCGCGCCCGGTCAGCGCGGGGTTGAGCGGTGTTCCCGCGATCTGCACCGTCGCGGTCCACTCGCTCGACAAGCCGAGCCCGGTGACCATCAGGCCATTGCGCGCGCGCGCGCGCAGGTCGAGCCGCCACGGCGCGACCACGTCGTCGTCGGCATTGTCGCCGCCGGGCACGTTGATCTCGCGCACCGATACCTGCGGCAGCGCGCTGGCCGCCGTGGCCTGGCCGAACCGGTAGCGGCTGCTGTCGAGCCGGACGTCGCCGCCGATCACGCCGCCCTCGCCGTCGGAGCGGAAGGTGATCGGGCCGGTGACGGTGGCGCCGATATCGTCGCGGTCGATCAGCACCGCGTGGTCCGCGTCGACGCGCAGGTCGAGCGCGACGCCGGTCGGGCGCAGGTCGAACCAGCCGCTGCCCACCACCTTGCCGCCACGCCCGGCATCGCCGGTGAAGCGGTCGAGCTGGAGCCGCGTGCCGCTGAAGCGCCCGCTCGCAGCGACGTTGGTGATCGAGGTGCCGGTGGTCGCGCTCTGGATCCGTGCGCCCGCCGCGCGCACCACGCCGCGCAGCTGCGGCGCGGCGGTGGTGCCGGTCACGTCGGCGGCGAAGGCGACCGGTCCGGTGAGATCGAACAACTCGATCCGCGTCAGCCGCCACAGCGTGTCGGCGGGGCCGCTGTAGCGCAGCTGCGCGAACAGCCCCGCGCGCGCGAGTCGCTCGACCAGATTGCCCGACCCGAGCGGCTTGAGCTGCGCCTGCGCACGGCCGACGACCCTGCCCGCCGACTGCATCACCACGCGCACCCCGGCATGATCGGGCGCAAGCACCGCCGCCAAACCCATGTCAACCGGTGTGGAGGAGGTGACCAGCCCCGATCGCGTCAGCCCGCGCACCGTCACGTCGGCGCGCCCGGTCGGCGCCGCGCCCGCGCGGGCGTCGAGCCGGAGCGACCCGCTGGAGTTGCCGCCGAGGCCAAGCCCGCTGTAGCCGATGTCGAGCACCGCCAGCGGCAGGTCGGCGAGCGTCGCGCGGAAACTCGTGTCGCCGTCGCCGAGCCGCCCCGATACCTTGGCCGAGCCGCCCGCGAAGCTAAGCTCGGTCGGCGCGAGCGTCCAAGCGTCACCATCGCGGCGCAGCACCGCGGGCGTGTCGAGCCGGATCGGGCGCTGGCCGATGCTGCCCCTCGCGCGAACCGTATAGCCGTCGGGCGTGACGGCGGTGACGGTCTGGACGCGGAAGCCGACCCCGCGCGAGCCGGCGATTGCGGCACGGATCTCGCCGCTCTCCCCCACCAGCGTGACCGCGCCGTCGAAGCGCGACACCGACAGCGCGCCGTGGCGCAGCCCGGCGCCGCGCGCGGTGGCGTCGAGCTTGGTGCCGGCGGGGTCGAGCAATGCGGTGAACTGCAGCTGTGCCACGCGCACCGAGGCAAAGCTGCCGACGCGGGCGCCGCGCGCCTGGAGCTGTGCGGCGATGCGCTGCACCTCGCCGACCGGGGCGAAGTCGAGCGCGCCGCTCCAGCCGCCGCCGTTCACCGCGAGCCGGCCGCGGAAGCCGCCGTCGACGATGTCGAGCGCGCCGGTCGCACGCGTGCCGCTGACGTCGAGCCGCTCGACGAGAATGCGCGACTGGCCGTTGCCGGGCGGCAGGACGATCTGTCCCGCGCCCGTGAAGGCGCCGAGCCGCGACCCGCCCGCCGCGGTGAAGGCGAAGCCCTGCGCGCTGGGATCGAGGCGCGCGCGCACCGCGGCGAGCCCCAAGGTAGCGTTGGGGCGCACGAAGACGAGGTCGAGTGTCGGCCGCTCGATCCTGCCGTCGAGCCGCAGCGTCACCGGGCCGTAGGTGCCCTGCGTGCCCGCGCCTTCGAAGAAGAAGGTGCCGTCGCGGCGGCGATAGCCGTTGCCGGCGAGCCGCAGCGTCGGCGCGGTGAGTACCAGCCGGGTGAAGTGGAGGATGCCGTCGGGCGTACGTTCCAGCTCGGTCTCGATCCGCGGCAGCCCGCCGGCGAGCGAGCGGAAGAAGGCGTTGTCGAGCCGCAGCACGCGCGCGGTGCCGCGCCCGATCACGCGCGTGCCATGGCCGTTCGGTCCGGGCACCGCCTGGAGCCGCGAGTCGACCTGCACCAGCCCGATGCCGGGGATGAGGTAGCGCCCCAGCCCGCCGCTCAGCGCGACGTCGTAGCGGCCGGTGCGCAGGTCGAGCCGGAGCCCGACCTCGCCGGCGAGCTGGTCCGAGCGTAGCCGCAGCCGGTCGCCGGTGACCTGGGTGGCGGTGACCTTGAGCAGGCCATCGAGGCTGAGGTTGCGCAGGATACCGCCGGCGACGTCGCCGACGCCGGTGACGCGCGCCGCGGTGAAGCGCGCCGGCACCAGCACCGGCGTCTTCGACCAGCGCCCGCGCCCCGCCGCGCGCGCCTGCTCGAAGCCGGTATCGTCGAACGCGAAGCGAGCGGCGGTGAGGCGATAGTCGAAGGTGAAGGTGCGGAAATTGCCGTCGAGGATGGCGCGCAGCCGCATGTCGCGCGCGGTCATGTTGCGGAACAGCGCCGCCGGGCGCAGCAGCCGCGCGCTGACCCGGACGTTGCGGAAGGCGCTGGCGGCGAGGTCCACCATTCCTTCCACCTCGGCGGCGATCGCGGGCGAGCGCAGCGACAGCGCGCCGTCGAGCCGCCGGTTGGCGAAGGTGGCGTTCCCATCCACCGCGACGCGTGGCGCGGTGAGCGACCGGAGCTTGCCGCCGCTCACCGCGCTCGGCGCCACCGTGCCGATCAATCGGTAACGGCCCTCGCGATTCGCCAGCGCGAGGTCGATCACGCGCGCCGCGCCGGCCTGCGCCACCGCGCGCCCGTCCCAGCGGTGCCAGTCGCCGTCGCCAGCGACGTCGAGCGCGAGCGCGCGGTTGAGCCCGGTCAGCTTCGCCAGTACCCCGCGCGAGGTGCCGCGCGCGCGCGCCTCAAGGTCGAACCGGCCCGCTTCCGGACGCGAGTCGAGCCTCAGGTCGAGCGAGTCGCTGCCCTGTACGAGCGCGGCGAGATCGACCAGCGCGTGGCCGTCGCGGATGTCGGCGCGTCCGCGCAACCGGCCGTAGCGCACCACGCCGGTGACGCGCGGCGCCACCACCAGCCGGTCGACCGCGAGCCGCTCGATCGCGATGTCGAACTTGGGCAGCAGCGGTCCGCTGCGCCCGGTGTCGCGCGGCTCGGGCAGCTTGGCGAGCGTCGCGGTGGCAATGTCGAGCGAGGCGATGTCGAGGCGGTTGTGCCACCACGCGAGCGGCGACCAGTCGAGCCGCGCGCGCGGCACCGTGAGGACCAGACCCTTGGGATCGTAGAGGCGGAAGTCGATCAGCTCGGCGCGGCCGTACAGCGAGCCGTCGATCCGCCCGATGCGGAAGCGCAGCCCGTTGTCGGGGCGCAGCGCATTGACCCGGTCGGCGACGAAGCGGTGCCCGATTCCGGTGTCGAGCACGAGGACGACCAGCAGCGCGAGCGCGACGAGCGCCGCGACGGCCCCGCCGACGATCCGCAGCCCGCGCATCAGAATGCCTGTCCCAGCGAGACATAGACCGCGAGCCGGCTATCCCCCCTCTGCGGGTTGATCGGCGTGCCGAGATCGACGCGGATCGGGCCGAAGTTGGAGTAATAGCGCACGCCGATGCCCGCGCCGTAGCGGAAGCCGGTGAGATCGGGCAGCCCGCCGGTGTAGATGTTGCCGCCGTCGAAAAAGGGCACCACGCCGAAGCTGCCGAACGCCTTGATCCGCGCCTCCAGCGCAAATTCCGCGAGGCTCCGCCCGCCGATCGGGTCGTTGTTGGGGTCGCGCGGACCGATCGACTGGAAGCCGTAGCCGCGCACCGAGGCGCCGCCGCCCGCATAGAAGCGCCGCGACGGCGCGATCTGGTCGCGCGGCGCGCCCAGGATCGTGCCCGCGCGCACCCGGCCCGCCAGCACGGTGCCGCTCGTTACCGGCTGGTACGCGCTCGCGTCGAGTTGCACGCGCGTGTAGCCGAAGGCGCGGTTCTGCAGTGACAGCTCGGGGCTGACCCGGCCGGCGAGGCGGAAACCGCGCGTCGGATTGAGCAGATCGTCCGAGCCGTCATAGCCGAGGCTGGTCGGCAGCGCGCCGATCAGGAAGGTGCGGCGGCGCGGCGCGCCGGTGGACAGGATCACGTCGCGCTCGTCCGAGGCGACCAGCTCGGCCCCGAGCGACCAGGTCCAGGTCTTCTGGAAGAAGATGTTGGTCTGCCGCTCGAGCGCCGCGGACAGCGACAGCGTGTTGGCCTCATAGGCGTCGCGCAGCAGGTGAGCGGCGGCGAACTGCGCGGTGAGCACGCGATCGCGGCCGTGAAAATTGTTGCGCCGGAAGGTGATCTGGCCGAGCTGCTCGCGCGTGCCCGCGACGCCGCGCAGCGTCACCGCGCCCTCGGGCGGGAACAGGTTGCGGTGCGTCCAGCTGACTTCCGAGCGGGCGCCCTCGCCGGTGCCATAGCCGAGCTCGACCGCGACCGTGCGCGGCGGCGCCGGCTGGAGCTGCACCGCGACGTCCACGACCGAGGGATCGCCCGCCGCGACCGCGCGCACCTCGGCGGTGGAGACCAGCCCGGTCTGCACCAGAGCGCGGCGCAGATCGTCGAGTTGCGAGGCCTGATAGAGGTCGCCCGTCTTGAAGCGCGCGATATCGGCGACGTGATCCGCGTCGAACACGTGATTGTCCGGGTTGGCGGTGATCCGGCCGAAGCGGCGCGCGGTGCCGGGGGCGACCTCTACCGCCAGTGTCGCGGTCTGCGCGGCGCGATCGACCACCACCTGCGGATCGCCGATCTGCGCGAAGGCGAAGCCCTCCTCGCCGGCGCGCGTGCGCAGCTGCGTCTCGGCGGCCGCGACCGCGTCGCTGTTGACCGGGTCCTCGGGGCGCACCGCGAAGGCGTCGCGCAGCGCCTGCGCCTTGGTGCCCGCCGCCTCCACGCCGGCGAGCGTCACCCCGGCGAAGCGGTAAAGCGTTCCCGGCGTCGCGGCCAGCACCACCACCGGTCGCTTCTCGGCGCGCTCGAAACGGGTGGCGACGGCGGCGTCATAATAGCCCTCGCCCTTGAGCAAGGTGAGCAGCAGCTCGGCGTCCTGCCGCGCGCGGCGATCGAGCTGCGCCGGGTTCGCCTCCTTGCCGTCGTTGCCGGCGAGCACCGACAGTTCCTGGAAGCGCTGGCGCAGCAGCGGCGTGCCCGCTGCGTCGAGCCCGTCGATCCGCCAGGCGTAGCGCGTGGTCGCGCCAAGCTGCGCATTCTCGGTAGCGGGGGCGCCCCTCGTGGCGGCGAGATCGGGCCAGTCGACGCCGATGTCGGGCAAGGGGGCGAGCGGCGCGCTGGGGTCGACGTCGTCGAGCACGGGAGCGGGCGGTGCGTCGGCCGGCGCGGCGGACCGCGACGCGGCCCCCGCCGGCGCTTGTTGCGCACGCGCCGGCATTGCTCCTGTCATCACGACGACCACGGCGCAGACCAGCGCGCCGCGCCGCCCCACGTCCGGCTTCATCCGCTCCGTCTAGCCGTGCGCGGGGACGAGAAGAAGGGGGGAAAGCTGCCAACATCCATCAGGATCGTACCTGCGGCACGGTCCGGCGCGACTGGCGCGGTGCGCCGTGACATGTCACAGCACGCGGATGGCGCCTTCCCCCCGTTCCCCGCTTGCCGGCGGCTTCCCGATCGCCGCGCTGATCCTCGGCGGCACGATCCTCGGTCTCGTCGCAGGCCAGCCGACGATCGGCTTCCTCGCCGGCCTCGCGCTCGGCGTTGCGATCGCGCTATGGCTGTGGTGGCGCGATCGCTGAGCGCGCATCACGGATACTGGCGCCGGGGACGGCAAGGGGGCGTGCGACGTGACGAACAAGTCACCATTATGCCAACGCTCGCCGGCGCTCCAGAGTGACCTAGTTTCGCCATAGTAACGAAAATGTCGCCAAAGCGTCGCGCGATTTACACCGTGCCTACCTAGAGGCCCGCGCCGAGACGGCACTCATGCCGCGCGGGGAAATACGTTCATGCCAACCTATCTCGGCCTGCTTCGGGCCTCGGTCGCGCTCGTCAGCGTCACGTCGCTCGCCGGCGCGGCGCACGCCCAGGCGAACACCGCCGCCACGGCGGCGGCCACGCCTCAGGCCACCGACGCGGCGAGCGGCACGGACCAGCCCGGCGAGGACATCGTCGTCAACGGCACCTACGCGCGCAGCATCGATGCCGCGGTGGAGACCAAGCGCCGCGCCGCGTACGGCGTCGATTCGATCAGCTCGACCGACATCGGCAAGTTTCCGACACAGAACGTCGCCGAGGCGCTCCAGCTCGTTCCCGGCGTGGCGATCACGCGGCCGCGCGGCGAGGGGCTGTACGTCAGCGTCCGCGGGCTCGGGCCGCAGTTCCAGAACACGCTGATGAACGGGCGCACTGTCGCGCTCAACGACCTGATCGAGAACGGCGGCGCCAACGGTCGCCAGTTCCGCTTCGAGATGCTGCCGGCCGAGTTTACCTCGCGGATCGACGTGGTGAAGACGCCCACCGCGGACATGAGCGAGGGCGCGCTGGGCGGCAACATCGACGTCACCACCTTCCGCCCGCTCGAGGTAGGCAACAAGACCACGCTCAACCTGCGCGGCACGTACACGACGCAGACCGAGAAGGTCCGCCCCAACGCGACGATCCTGACCAGCGCGACCAATGACAGCGGCACGTTCGGGCTGCTCGCGGGTGCGCAATATTGGGCCAAGTCGGTGCGCAACGACCGTTTCATGGGGTTCGGCTGGATCGCCGACCGCTACGCCACCGCGGCCACGGGCGGGCTGCCCAAGGGGCTCTACTCGCCGACGCGCACGCGGCCGACGGTGGAGACGGAGGATCGCGAGCGCGTGTCGGGGATCATCTCGGCGCAGTGGCGCCCGACCGCCGAGCTGGAGACGATCCTCGACGTGGTCGCGACCCGGCTCGACGTGAAGTACGACGAGTTCGGGCTCGACATCTATCCGGACGACGGCAAGAGCAGCTACAATCCGGCGGGGTCGTCGGTCGTCCCCGGCTCGGTTGTTACCGACGGCGACACGATCACCAAGGCGACGATCAACAACGTCCGCTTCATGGCGTCGCGCGAATATAGCCTCAACCGTCACGATCTGCTGACGGTCGGGCTCAAGCAGCGCTGGAATCCGGATCGCTGGCACCTGTCCGCCGACGTCAACTGGTCCGCGGCGCACAGCTTCCACCCGGATTACCGCCAGGGCACGGTGCGGAGCCGCGCGATCTTCATCGCGCCGCTCAGCTATGACGCCACCGGTGGCTACAAGGTGCTGCCGACGCTCACCACGCCGGTCGACGCCAGCAATCCGGCCAATTACAGCCTCTACACCTTCAACATCGCGCCCAAGGACAGCAAGGACTGGGACTGGTTCACGCGCGCCGACGTCGCGCGCGACCTGGACGGCTTCCTGTCCAAGCTTGCCGCGGGTGGGGAGTATCACTGGCGCAAGCGCGACTATTTCCGCCGCGACTTCCTGGTCAATCCGACGGCCGGCACGCCGCTGAGCACGCTCGGCAGCGGCGCCTATGAGCCGCTGCCCTTCGACGACTTCCTCAAGGGCGTGTCCGGCAACACGCCGCGGACCTTCCTGGTGCCGGTGACGAACGCCTATCTCGACGCCTTCTTCACCCCGCCGGTGGCGAACGCGCCGCTGTCGCTCGCGGACCGTCGCTCCACCTTCGAGGTGACCGAGAAGATCGCGGCCGGCTATGTCCGCGCCGATTATCAATTCCCGGTCGGCGCGGTGGCGGTGAGCGGCAACGTCGGCGTGCGCTACGTCCACACCGATCAGGTCGCGAGCGGGACGCTGACCGCGGGATCGGTCGCGACGCCGGTGAGCTATCCCAAGACCTTCAACAACGTGCTGCCCAGCTTCAACCTGCGCGCCGACCTCACCACCAAGCTGGTCGGCCGTCTCGCCGCCAGCCGCGTGCTGACCCGGCCCAACGTCACCGACGTCGCGCCGCGCATCACCGTCTCCACCGACGCGCCGACCGCGGGCGGCGGCAATCCGGAGCTGGTACCGTTCCTGGCGACGCAGTTCGACGGCTCGCTCGAATGGTATTTCGCGCCGTCGGGGCTGTTGTCGGGCGCGGTCTTCTACAAGAAGATGGACGACTATATCACGCAGAACAACATCGACATCGACATTCCCGGCCGCGGCACGGTGCGGCTGTCGACGCAGATCAACGGCGGCGACGCCAAGGTCTATGGCGCGGAGTTCGCGTACAGCCAGGTGTTCAGCTTCCTCCCCGCGCCGCTTGACGGGCTCGGCGTGCAGGCGTCGTACACCCATACCTCGGTGCAGGCGGATTATCGCGCCGGGGACCGCGAGATCCGCGACCAGCTGATCGGGCTGTCCAAGAACAGCTTCAATCTCGTCGGCTTCTACGACAAGGGGCCGGTGTCGACGCGGCTGTCCTATGTGTGGCGCGACCGCTATCTCAGCGGCACCGGCAGCACGGTGCAGGCACCCAGCTATGTCGCGCCGTTCGGCTCGCTCGACGGCAATTTCTCGCTGCGCGTCGCCCCCCGGCTGACGCTCAGCCTGGAGGGGATCAATCTCGCGGGTGCGCGGCAGAACACGTACAACGACAAGGAGCTGCGCTTCGGCGAGGTCAATTATTACGGCCGCACCATCCTGTTCGGGGCGCGCGCCGAGTTCTGAGCCGGGCGGCGCCGCCGAGGCGAGGCAGCGGCGGCGCCCATGTCGAAGTTCGATCCATCCAAGCCGACGCGTGCTCCCGCGCACGCAGGAGCGCGGGCTGGCAAGCGGGAGCGCTGGTAACCCTGGGCGCCGGCGTTCGCCGGAGCGCGCTCACGGGTTAGATGAGCTGGGTACGACCCTATACGGGCGATGGCAGCTGCGGCGCCCTGTTGCGCGATCGGCCGGCGATCGACCGCGGGGGAACGACGCGGGGCGGCGCGACGTTGCCGCGCTTCAGCCAACGGAGATTATCATGACCCGTATCCTGCCGCGCGCCGCCGTTCTCGCCGCGCTTCCGCTCGCCGTCGCGCTCGCCGGATGCGGCAGCGCGGACCAGACCGTCACTACCGACGAGAATGGCAACGTCGTCGCCAACCAGAGCCAGGCCGAGGGCGTCACCGCCTCGGGCAGTGCCGCCGGCGACAATGTCGCGGCGGACAATGCCATGACGATGGAGAATGGCGACACGCTCGGCGACCTCTCGAACGGCACCATGTCGGGCGCGCAGTGAGGGGCGCGGCCCGCCCGGATCAGCGGCGGGCCGCACCAGCGAGCGTCAGCGGCGCGGCATCGCCTCGTCGCCGCGCTCGGCCGCCAGCGCCATCGCGCGCGCGGTGCCGGTAGCGGGCTTGAGCCGCGTCGCCGACGCGTCACGGCCGTAGTTGAGGTACAGCACCGTCGCGATCAGCAGCGCGATAGCCAGCAGCGCGGGCCAGCCGGCGAAGCTGCGGTAGGAGAAGCCGTGCTTGTTGGTGTCCATGGCGATCCTCGTCATCGGGTCTCGCGGCTGGCAATGACATAGCGGGCGGACACGTTCCCGCTGATCGAGGTTACATTTTCTTGCTGTTAGGCGGCGCGGGGATGCGCGGCGAGCGCGGCCTCGGCCTGATCGAGCGCGCGCGGGTCGTCGACGTCGAGCCACCAGGCATCGCCGATGTCGACCACCTGCGCCTCGCCGCGCGCCGCCAGCGCTTCGACCCCGGCCGAGATCGAGCCGCTGCCACCGACCGCGATCGACTCCCGCAGCGCGTCGTGGAAGCGCGCGTCCACCGCGAACACGCCGGTGTCGTAGCAATCATAGTCGGGGAGGTGCTTGCCGATCGCGACGATGCGATCGCCGTCCGTACGCACCCGCGTGACGTCGTCGAGGTCGACCAACGGATTGTCGAGCCGGCGGTCGACCCCGAGCGTGAGCGCCGCCTCGGGCGCCGCGACGACGCGCGCGATCAGCGACGGGTCGAGCAGATGGTCCGCCATCATCAGCAGGTGGCGGCGTGGGCCGATCGCCTGGGCGCCGGTCAGCACCGAATGGCCGTTGGCGAGCGACCAGTCGGGGGTGCGCACGCAGCGCAGCGGTACGTGGAGCGTCGCCGCGACCAGAGCGAGGTGACGCTCGAGCCGCTCGCCCTCGTGGCCGGTGACGACCGTCACGTCGGTCACTCCGCCGTCGAGCGCGGCCCGCAGCACGCGCTCGATCAGCGGCACGCCCTGCACGAGCGTCAGCGGCTTCGAGGGAGAGACCGCGCGCAGCCGGCTGCCATAGCCGGCCGCGACGATGAGCGCGTGCAAGGGAGCGGCCTTACTCGGCGGCGAGGCGCGCGTCGGCGTGGATGAACTCGTTGGTCATCGCCGCCGCCACATCGTCGGTCACCTGCTGCGGCGGGTGCTTGCAGAAGAACGCCGACGGACCCTCGAGCGCGCCGGCGATGCCGCGCTCCAGGCCGAGCTTCACGCAGCGGATCGCGTCCACCACGACCGCGGCCGAGTTGGGCGAATCCTCGACCGACAGGCGCAGCTCGAGGTTCATCGGCACGCCGCCGAACAGGTCACCCTCGAGGCGGAGGAAGCACAGCTTGTTGTCGCCGAGCCAGGGAATGTAGTCCGACGGGCCGACGTGGATGTTCTCGTCCGCCAACCGCTCGGCGATCACCGCCTGCACCGCCTCGGTCTTCGACTCCTTCTTGCTCGCCAGCCGGTTGCGGTCGAGCATGTTCATGAAGTCGGTGTTGCCGCCGGTGTTGAGCTGATAGGTATGATCGATCGTCACGCCACGCTGGCCGAACAGGTTGGACAGCACGCGGTGGACGATCGTCGCGCCGACCTGCGCCTTCACGTCGTCGCCGATGATCGGCAGGCCGGCGTCGGCGAACTTCTTCTCCCACTCGGGGCGCGAGGCGATGAACACCGGCATGCAGTTGACCACGCCGAGGCCCGCCTCGAGCGCGCACTCCATGTAGAACTCGGTCGCCTCCTGGCTGCCGACCGGCAGGAAGTTGACGAGGATCTCGGCGCCCGAGCGCTTGAGCTCGGCGACGATCTCCGCCTTCTCCGCGTCGCGCGTGTCGTTGATCTCGAAACCGCGATCGTTGGCGGCGGTGAGCATGTGCGGCGCAACGCCGTCCAGCTTGGCGCCCATTTTCACGATCGTGCCGGTCTTCGGCACGTCGGCGTGGAACACCTTGGTGCAGTTCGGCTTGGCAAAGATCGCCTCGCCCAGATCGAGCCCGACCTTGCGCGAATCGACGTCGAACGCCGCGACGAACTCGAGGTCGCCGACCTTGTAGCCGCCGATTTCCTCATGGATCAGGCCGGCGGCGGTGTTGCTGCCGGCATAGTGGTATTTGCCCTGCACGAGGCTGCTCGCGCAGTTGCCTACCCCGATGACCGCCACCTTGATCGAAGCCATTCTACCCCACTTGTCGGCGCTTAGCCGAGCTGAAGACATATACGTTGCCGCTTCGTGACAGATACGTGGCAACTGTCAAGCGGAGCGATCGCCTGTATAGGCGCGCCGGGGCAAATGCACGAGGAACGCGTGAACGATTCCGAACCGGCTGTGGCGGGGAAGCCGCGCGAGCTACAAGGCTTTCTGAACAGGACGATCTATCACCCGCTGGCGCACCTGCTGGCGCGTGCGCTGGTGCCGACGCCGGTGACGCCGAACATGGTCTCGGTGTTCGGCGCGCTGATGGTGATGGCGGCGGCGGTGCTGTACGCGCAGGTGGGGACGCCCGCGGCGATCGCGCTCGGCTTCCTGCTTCACTGCCTGTGGCACGTGGTGGACGGCGCCGACGGTGCGCTGGCGCGGCTGTCCGGGCGCGCCTCGCCCTCGGGCGAGATCGTCGATGGGCTATGCGACTATGCCGGGCATGCGGTGCTCTACACGCTGCTGGGCGCGGCGATGGACGACCGCATCGGCTGGGTCGCCTGGCCGATCGTGCTGCTCGCCGGGGTGAGCCGCGCGGTGCAGTCGGTCTTCGCCGAGAGCCAGCGGCGCACCTACCAATGGTGGGCCTATGACGTGCCGTGGCTGCAGACGGCCAAGTCCGGCGGCGACGGCATCGGGGTGAAGCTGTCCGGCCTCTATCTCTGGGCGTGGCACAAGATGTCGGGGCCGACGCAGGTGGTGAACGCTTTGGTGGCGAGCGCCGCGGCGGACCCGCCCGAGCGCCGCCGCATCGCGCAGATCGCGCGCGAGGAGGGGCGCAAGCTGCTGCCCGCCGCCGCCGCGCTTGGCGCCAACCCGCGGACAATCCTGCTCGGGCTCAGCATGATCGCGGGAACGCCGTTGTGGTTCTTCCTGATCGAGATCGTGGTGCTCAACGTGGTGCTCGTCGTCGCGATCGCGCAGGCTGCCTATGTCGGGCGGCGGATTGCGCAGCTGATCGCGCACGGGCATCGGTGACCCGAGCCGGTCGGGCGCGGAACCGCGCGCGCGGCCCGCGGGTTGCCCGTGGCAAGAACATGGATCAACGGACAAGGGAGCGAGCGATGCGGCGGATCACGGCGGTGACGGGACTGGGGCTGGCGACGCTGGCGCTGGCGGCGTGCAACGACCAGGGCAAGATGGGCACGGGCGCGCCGGTCGCGGGCGGCGCCAGCGCCACCGCGTCGCTGGTCACCGCGACCGGGGCGCCGGCGGGCCGCGCGACCGCCACCGAGGTGGCCGGCGGAGTCCGCTTCACGGTGGATGCCAGCGGCATGCCCCCGGGCACCCATGGCGCGCACGTCCATATGGTCGGCCGCTGCGACGCGCCGGGGTTCGAGACCGCGGGCGGGCACTGGAACCCGACCCAGATGAAGCATGGCGCGACGAACCCGCAGGGGCCGCACCAGGGCGATCTGCCCAACCTCGTGATCGGCAACGACGGTCGCGGCACGATCGGCGCGACCATCCCCGGCGCGACGATGGCGGGGCTGCTCGACGCCGACGGCGCGGCGATGGTGATCCACGCCGGACAGGACGACCTCAAGACCGATCCGAGCGGCAACTCGGGCGCTCGCATCGCCTGCGGTGTGTTCCAGGCAGGGTGAGGGGCGGCACCGCCTGCTTCTCACTGGCGTCTTCCTGAGCTCGTCTCAGGATCCACCGCGCCGCGCCTCCTCAGGTGCCGACTGTCTCGCGGCACCGTGGGTCCTCAAACGGGTTCAGGATAACGCCGGAGGGTAGGGCGAGGAGAGGTAGCCGCCGCCCCGAGCCGGCTTACCTCACCCCAACTCCCCCGCGGCCCGCGCGCGCGCCTCGCGCGTCCGCTCCGCCTCCGGCACCAGCCGATAGGCCGCGGCCCCTGCCGCCACCCCGAGCGGCACCACCGCCAGCAGCGCGAGCATTCCGGTCGAGAGGCTGCCGCTCAGCGTCGAAATGCGGCCGGCCAGATACGGGCCGAGCGCCAGCCCGAGCAGCGTCGTGCCGATGAAGAAGGTGGCGGTGGCGGTGCCGCGCATGCGCGGCAGCACCAGGTCCTGCGTCGCCGCCGCGGCCGACCCGAGGCCCCAGCTCGCCAGATATTGGGCCGCGAACAGGCAAAGATAGAGCGTCAGCGGCGCGCCCGCGGTGAAGCCGGCGACGAGGAACGGCACCGGCAGCATGGTGCCGCACAGCACCGGCACCAGCCGACCCGACGGGTGGCGCCGCCGCAGCCGGTCCGCGATCAGCCCGCCGCTCGTCACGCCGAGGAAGCCCGACAGCGCCACGCCGCCGCCCAGGACCAGTCCCGCCTGCGCGGGCGAGACCGCGAGCGCACGCATCGCATAAGGCGCCGCCCAGAAGGAGGCGGCATAGCTGATGAAGGCGTTGAGCCCGTAGGCCACGACGACGCACAGGAAGGCGGGCGTGCCGACGATCAGCGCGAAGGTCGGCGGGTCGCGGTGGCGCAGCGCGCTCGCCCAGGAGAAGACCGCGTACGTCCCGATGCCGACCGCGATCCACTGCGCCAGCGGTTCGCCGCTGGCGTGCAACAATGCCACCGCCGCGACCATCGCCCCGAGCACGCCAATATTGATCGCGAGCGCGCCGACCCCGCGCCGCGCCGCTGCGATCAATGTGAGGGGCGGCAGGATCGTCAGCAATTCGCTGCCGAAGGCGCGCAACGGCGCCGGGTGGGGCGGCGGTGGGGGCAGCCCCTCGACCGCGCCGCGCACCGGCTCGCGCAGTGTCGCCACCAGCACCGCGAGGAGCAGCCCCGGCAGCCCGACCGCGAGGAAGGCCGCCTGCCACGCCGCCAGCCCGAGTGGCGGGTCGGTCGGGAAGGCGCGGTGCCAGTGCTGCACCACCAGCCCACCGACCAGCAGCGAGCACCCCCCGCCGACATAGATGCCGGCCGAGTAGATCGACAACGCGGTGGCGCGCAGCCGGCGCGGAAAATAGTCGGAGATCAGCGAATAGGCCGAAGGCGACGCGGTGGCCTCGCCGACGCCGACGCCGACCCGCGCGGCGGCGAGCTGCGCGCCCCCGCTGGCGAAGCCCGACAAAGCGGTCATCGTCGACCATAGCGCGAGCCCGACCGTCATCAGCCGCACGCGATGCGCGCTGTCGGCGAGCCGCCCGAGCGGGATGCCGAACAGCGCGTAGAAGACGCCGAACGCGGTGCCGTAGAGGAAGCCCAGGTCCTCGTCGCGCAGCTGGAGGTCGCGTTTGATGTCCTCGGCGAGGATCGAGATCACCTGCCGGTCGACGAAGTTGAGGATGTAGACGACGAACAGGACCGCGAGCACGTACCACGCATAGCCCCCCGCGCGCTGCTCGCCGTCCGGGGTCATCGCGCTTTCTCCTGCCGTCGTCCGTGGCGCGCGAGCCTACCAGAGGCGGGGTCGGAGGGAAGGGGGCGCCGCCGATGTGGGAGCCACCTGCGTCTTCCAGCTGGGCTCCGGCCCTCGCGTGGGGGCCGGTCGCGCTCGGGGCAGGTCGGGATTGCCCTGGAAGGAGGCTGCTCTCGCGTCCTCCCCCTAGCAAGCCTCACCCACGCGCATCATTGCGCCCGCGATACTTTCGTCCATGATCGCGCGCGTTCCTTCTTCCGCGGAGTCGATCCCATCGTGCGTCTTACGCTCTCCCGCCTCGCCGTCTGTCTCGCCCTGCTCGCCGCGCCCGCCAGCGCGCAACAGCCTGCGGCGGCGGCGGACGGCGCGTCGCGGCTGTTCACCGGCGCCGACCTGTTCGGCCTGTCGGTCGCAAGCGATCCGCAGATCAGCCCGGACGGCAAGACGATCGTTTACGTCCGCCGCACCGGCGACATCATGACCGATCGCATGGCCTCCGCGCTGTGGCTGGTCGATGTCGCCAGCGGTCGGCAGACGCCGTTCGCGACGTCGGGCTCCTCCCCGCGCTGGTCGCCCGACGGCACGCGCATCGCCTATGTCGCGGGTGACGGCGACCAGTCGCAGCTGTTCGTGCGGTGGCTCGCCAGCGGCAGCAGCGCGCGCGTGACGTCGCTGCCCGGCGACCCGAGCGCGCTCGCCTGGTCGCCCGACGGCACGCGGCTGGCCTATGTCGCGACTGTCGCGGGCGATTCGACCACGCTCGGCAAGCCGCCCGCCAAGCCCGAAGGTGCGAAATGGGCGCCCGGGCTCGAGGTGATCGATCGGGTGACCTATCGCAACGACGGCCCCGGCTATCGCAAGCCCGGCTACGCGCATGTGTTCGTAGTGGCGGCGGATGGCGGCGCGGCGCGCCAGCTCACCTTCGGCCGCTTCGACGACGACGGCCCGCTCGCGTGGAGCCCCGACGGCCGCCGCCTCCTGTTCGCCGCGATCCGCGCCGGCGATACCGAGCGCGAGGTGCTCAACACCGATGTCCAGTCGGTCGACGTGGCCACCGGCGCGGTCACCGCGCTGACCTCGCGGCAGGGACCCGACGCCAACGCGCGCTTCTCGCCCGACGGGGCGCGGATCGCCTGGATCGGTTTCGACGACCATCGTCGCGGCTACGAGGACGCGCAGCTCTATGTCGTCGGCGCGGACGGAGGCGCGCCGCGATCGCTCACCGCGGCGCTCGACCGCAGCATCGAGGACGTCCAATGGGCGCGCGACGGGCGCACCCTCTACGCCAGCTATGACGACCATGGTCAGCGCAAGCTCGCGCGCGTCGGCAGCGACGCGCGGCTCACCGTGCTCGCCGAGAATCTCCAGGGGAGCGGTCTCGACCGGCCTTATACCGGCGGCGATTTCTCGGTCTCGCGCGACGGCGTGATCGCCTACACCGGCGGCGACGCCGGCGCGCCCGCGGACGTGTGGGTGCTCGCCGGCGGCAAGCCGCGCCGGCTGACCCAGCTCAACGCGGTGTTGACCGCCGCCAAGACGCTCGCGCCGGTGCGCAAGTTGAGCGTCACCGCGCCTGATGGACGCGCGATCGACGCCTGGCTTGCCACCCCGCCGGCGCGCACTACGGGCCAGCGCGTCCCGCTGATCCTCGAGATTCACGGCGGCCCGCACTCGGCTTATGGTCCGACCTTCGCGAGCGACGTGCAGCTCTACGCCGCGGCGGGCTACGCCGTGCTGTGGGTCAATCCGCGCGGCTCGACCTCCTATGGCGCCGAGTTCGCCAACCTGATCGACAAGAACTATCCCTCCGCCGACTATGACGACCTGATCGCCGCGGTCGACGCCGCGATCGCCGACGGCACCGCCGATTCGGACAATCTGTTCGTGACCGGCGGCTCGGGCGGCGGCGTGCTGACCGCGTGGATCGTCGGCAAGACCGACCGTTTCAAGGCCGCAGCGACGCAGAAGCCGGTCATCAACTGGCTCAGCGAGGCGCTGACGATGGACAACACCACCTTCACCTCGCGCTATTGGTTCACCAAGCTGCCGTGGGAAGACCCGATGAGCTATTGGGTGCGCTCGCCGCTCAGCCTCGTCGGCAACGTCAAGACGCCCACCCTCGTGGTGGTCGGCAGCGAGGATTATCGCACCCCGGTGAGCGAGGCGGAGCAATATTATGCCGCGCTCCAGATCGCCAAGGTGCCGACCGCGTTGGTCAAGGTGCCCGGCGCGAGCCATGGCGGCCTCACGGCGCGCCCGTCGCAATCGGCCGCCAAGGCGGCCGCGATCCTGGCGTGGTTCGACCGCTATCGCGCGCGCGGCACCGCGGCGACGCCGGCGAACTAGCCGCTGCGCTGCGCCACGGCGTCGATCGTAACGACGTCGATTGCCGCAGGACATAGGTTAAGGTGTTTGATTTGGGCGATTGACGCGTCGATGCGTTGGCCGGCTGAGGGTAAGTACGATGAGGATGGAGCCTCGCGACGAGACCAGCCTGCTGGCCACGCTCGCGCGCAAGAACGCGGTGCTCGAGGGCATCAACCGGATCTTTCACGAGGCGCTGACCGCGCCCACGCTGGAAGCGCTCGGCCGCGTCTGCCTGCGCGTCGCGGAGGATGTCACCGGTGCCGCCTTCAGCTTCATGGGTGAGGTTGATCCGGTTACCGGCCTGCTCGACGAGATCGCGATCAGCGAGCGCGGCTGGCGGGCGTTCGAGGCGGCCGAGAGCGACTGGCCGGCCGGGCAGGTCCCGAGTGGGCTGACCATCCATGGCCTGTATGGCCGCGTGCTGCGCGGCGACAAGGCGTTGATCTTCAACGACGCGGCCGGCCACCCCGACCGCATCGGCCTGCCCGCGGGTCATCCACCGCTGGATAACTTCCTCGGCGTGCCGCTGCGTCGCAACGGCGCGCTGATCGGCATCGTCGGCCTGGGCAACCGTCCGGGCGGTTTTCGTGACGTCGATCTCGCGGCGGCGGAGGAACTGGCACCTGCCATCGTCCAGGCGCTGCGCAGCAAACGCGCCGAATTGGCGCTTCGGGACATTGAGGAGGAGCGCCGGCGCACGCTCGAGCTGGTGCCCGCCATGCTGTGGCGGGTCGACGCGGCGGGCGAGCGCATTGACACCAATCGGCAGTGGCAGGCCGCCACGGGGCAGAGCGACGAACAGGCGTCCAGCGGCGGCTGGATGGAGCTGATCCATCCGACCGAGGTGGGGCGGGTGACGCGCGCGTTTCGCCGCGCTTATGCGGCGGGCACGCCGGTTGCGGTGGAATGTCGGGTGCGCCACGCCAGCGGCGACTATCGCGCGCTGCTGATCCGCCAGGTGCCGGTGCGCGACGCCGACGGAGAGATCACGCATTGGCTCGGCGCGGCGACCGACATCAGCGACGTGCAATTGCTTCAGCAACGGCAAAGCGCGCTCGTCGCCGAGCTCCAGCACCGCGTCCGCAACATCCTCACGGTCGTCCGCTCGGTCTTCTCGCGCACGGTCGAGGCGGGCGGGTCGCTCGAGGATGTCGCGGATCATTTCCGCGGCCGTCTCGACGCGCTGGCCCGGACGCAGGTGAGCGCGACGATCAATGCCAGCGGCATGGTCGACCTCGAAAATCTGATCCGCGACGAACTGCTCAGCGTCGACGTCGCGGATGGGCCCGCGCTGCGCATTGAGGGACCCGACGTGGCACTTCCCGCCGCCACGGTGGAGCTGCTCGGGCTGGCGATCCATGAATTGGCAACCAACGCGCTGAAATATGGTGCCTTCCGGGTGGCGGGCGGGTCGCTCTCGATTACCTGGCATGTTATAGTGGATCAAACAGGTGTTCGCCGAATCGACCTTAATTGGACGGAACGGGGCGTTCCAGCGGTAGCAGTCCGCCCCGCGCATCAGGGATTCGGGACCGAGTTGATCGAGGAAGCGCTGCCCTATCGGCTTGGCGCCGAGACGCGGCTTGAGTTTCGGGGCGGCGGCGTCCGTTGCGCCATCATGTTGCCGCTTGGCGGCGACGAGCAAGGGGCATGACCATGCCGGGACGGCTCTCGGGCAAACAAATCCTCGTCGTGGAGGATGAATATTTCATCGCGTCGGACCTGCGCCGTGCACTTGGCACGGAGGAGGCGGTGGTGGTCGGCCCGGTGAGCGGTCTCGCCGCCGGACTGGAGCTTGCCAAGCGGGATGACCTCGATGCCGCGCTGCTCGACGTCAATCTCGAGGGCGACTCGTCGCTGGCGATCGCCGACCGGCTCACCACGAAGGGCGTGCCCTTCATCTTCGTCACCGGCTATGACGATTGGGCGCTGCCCGACGCCTATCGCCACGTGCCGCGCGTATCCAAGCCGTTCGCGGTGCCGACGGTGCTGCACGCGCTCAACCAGTTGCTCGCAACGGAGGACGTGCCATGATCCGCGCCGCCACCATCATCGACGATCGCCAACCCGCACTCCAGCGCCTCGCGAGTCTGGTCCCGCTCGATCAGGAGGGGCTCGATACGATCGTCGCCGCCGCCGCACAGGCGCACACGATCCGGTCGCGCCGCGAGCTGATCAGCGAGGGGCGCGAGGTGTCGGAGCCGCTGCTGCTGCTGCGCGGCTGGGCGGCGCGGGTGCGGCTGTTGCCCGATGGGCGACGCCAGTTCCTCAGCTTCCTGCTTCCCGGCGATCTGGTAGGGCATTGCCTGCAACCGCGGCCGATCGCGGTGACCACGGTGGTCGCGCTGACCGACGTGCTCGCCTGTGCGGCGCCGCCGGCGCCCGCGGGATCGGTGCTGGAAAGGGTGTATGCGGTGGGTGACGCGCTCGACCAAGCGTATGTGCTCGCGCAGGTCACCAGGCTGGGGCGGCTCAACGCGCAGGAGCGGATCGGCGATCTGCTGCTCGAACTGCACGAGCGGTTGACGCTCAACGGCATGGCGCGCGGCAACAGCTTCGACCTGCCGCTGACGCAGGAGACGCTTGCGGACGCACTCGGGCTCACTTCGGTTCACGTCAACCGGATGGTGCAGCAGGCACGGCGCGAGAACGACCTGCAATGGAAGGGCGGGCGCGTGACGCTGATCGATCCGCCGGCGCTCGCGCGCAAGATCGGGCGCATTCCGGTGCGGGTCTCCGCGACGGTCGGCCCGCAGCCGGTGCGCGCGCGGTAGCATCACCGCCGCGCCTGGCGGTTCTCAGCGCCGGTCGACCTGGGTTGGCGCCGCAATGCCTCGGCACCGCCCAGACGAAAAAGGGCCGGGATCGCTCCCAGCCCTTTTCCTCGGTTATCGAGATCGACCCGCCGGACCGGGCGCGGCGTCAGGCGCCCGCGACCTCGGCGACGTCGACCTTGATCCCCGGGCCCATCGTCGAGCTGACCGCGATCTTCTTGACGTACTTGCCCTTCGCGCCCGACGGCTTGGCCTTGACCACCGCGTCGACCAGCGCGTCGAAGTTGCGGCGCAGGTCCTCGGCGCCGAAGCTCGCCTTGCCGATGCCCGAGTGGATGATGCCGGCCTTCTCGACGCGATACTCGACCTGACCGCCCTTGGCGGCCTTCACCGCCTCGGCCACGTTCATCGTCACCGTGCCGAGCTTCGGGTTCGGCATCAGGCCCTTGGGGCCGAGCACCTTACCCAGGCGGCCGACCACGCCCATCATGTCCGGGGTCGCGATGCAGCGATCGAAGTCGATCGTGCCGCCCTGGACCGTCTCCATCAGGTCCTCTGCGCCGACCACGTCCGCACCCGCGGCGCGCGCCTCGTCGGCCTTGGCGCCGCGCGCGAACACGCCGACGCGGACGGTCTTGCCGGTGCCAGCCGGCAGCGTGACGACGCCGCGGACCATCTGGTCGGCGTGGCGCGGATCGACGCCGAGGTTCAGCGCGATCTCGATCGTCTCGTCGAACTTGGACGTCGCGTTCTGCTTCGCCAGCGCGATCGCCTCGTCGACGCCGTGCAGCTTCTCACGGTCGATCGTCCAGGCCTTCTGCTTTTTGCTCACCTTCGCCACGGCCTCAGCCCTCCACCACTTCGAGGCCCATCGCGCGGGCCGAGCCTTCGATGATGCGGGTCGCCGCCTCGAGATCGTTCGCGTTCAGATCCTTCATCTTGGTCTGCGCGACCTCGGCCAGCGCCGAGCGGGTGATCTTGCCCGCGGATACCTTGCCCGGCTCCTTCGAGCCCGACTTCAGATTGGCCGCCTTCTTGATCAGGAAGGTCGCCGGCGGCGTCTTCGTGATGAAGGAGAAGCTGCGATCGGCGTAGACGGTGATCACGGTGGGCAGCGGCGAGCCCTTCTCCATGTCAGCGGTCTGCGCGTTGAACGCCTTGCAGAATTCCATGATGTTCACGCCGCGCTGACCCAGCGCCGGGCCGATCGGCGGCGACGGGTTGGCAGCGCCCGCGGGCACCTGCAGCTTGATATAGCCTGTGATCTTCTTTGCCATTCGTCTCACTCTGTTACTGGGCGTGCTCGCGAACGGGCGCGCCCGGTTCAAGTTTAGCGGTCCGTCCGGGCGTGGCCTGCGCCGCGCCCTCCCGCCAAGGTTCCATCGGGTTGATACGGTGGAAGCCGGCGCCCCTAGCGCAACGGCGCGCGAATGGCAATGCCGTCACCGCCGCCGCCACGGCCCGCCTTTTTTGCCGTAACAGCGCCGAATTGTACGCAATTTCAGGGCTCACCCCCCAATTCGGTCGGGACAATGATTGCGGCGGCAGAACCGACGCCGTAATTCGCCAGTCATGGGTGACTTCATACCACGGACGGGGACTTCGCGCGACGGCGCACCTTTGTCGGTGAGCCGCGCGCCGGCGGATGATCTTGCGCCGTTCGTCGCCCGCTTCTTTGTCACCATCGTTGATCGTCAAAAGACCGCTGTTCTCGAAGATTTTCTTTTAAATGAAACGGCTTACATCCGTTTGCCGATGATCGGGCGCTGGTCCACGATGATCGACGGGCAGTGGCGCGACTATGAAGGACCGATGCTGTTCGGCGCGCAGCAACGCCGCTTTCCGGTGCGATGCGTCGGCCCGATCATCGCCGCCGGCTTCGCGATCCGGCCTGGCGGCTGGTTCGGCTTCTGCGATCGGCCGGCCGAGGCGCTGGCGGATCGGCTCGATCCGATCGCAGCCGGGCGCTGGAACGAGGCGCTGCGCTGGGCCTGCGCGGACGTGTTCGATCACGAGCAGACGTTCGACCGGCTGCAACAGGTCGTGCGCGAGCATCTGGTGATCCGCGCGGCTGCACCCGATCTGGTCAGCACGCGGTTCGAGCGCATCGCCCGCACCGACCCGACCCGACCCGTCACCGAGATCGCGGCGGAGTTCGGCCTGTCAGGGCGCCGGCTCGATCGCGCGGTGCGGCAACATTTCGGCCATCTGCCCAAGACGGTGATGCGCCGCAGCCGCTTTCTCGACGTGGCCGCGGTGATGCGCGGTCTGGCCGTGCCGAGCGCGGACGAACTCGCCGAGCTGCGGTTCTATGACGCCTCGCATCTCAATCGTGAATTCCGCGAGTTCGTCGGCATGACACCGGCGCAGTTCCGTCGCACGCCCACGACACTGTTCACGCCGGGATTGGAAGTGCGGCAGCAGCGCAAGCGCGCCGATCTCGCGCCACATGCGCCCGCACCATGGTTGGCCGAAAGCCAGCCGCTCGCACCTCAGCCGCTCGCGGCACCGTCACGTGGCTCGCACGACGGCAATCGCGCCTCTTCCTGAGCCCGTGCCGGGATGACCAAAGGAAGGGGGCGCTGCGGCGGCGCCCCCGTCGACCGCTTACTTGCTGCGCTCGACCTGTTCGAAGTCGAGTTCCACCGGTGTCGCGCGACCGAAGATGCTGACGGACACCTTGACCTTCGACTTGTCGAAGTCGAGCTCCTCGACGGTGCCGTTGAAGGTCGCGAACGGTCCTTCGAGCACCTTGACCGCGTCGCCGATCTCGTAATCGACCTTAACCTTGGTCTTGGGCGCGACCGCCGCCTCCTCCTTGGAGTTGAGCATGCGCGCGGCCTCGGTATCCGAGATCGCCTGCGGCTTGCCCGACGAGCCGAGGAAGCCGGTCACCTTGGGCGTGTTCTTGACGAGGTGGTAGACATCGTCGTTCATGTTCAGCTTGGCCAGCACGTAGCCCGGCATGAACTTGCGCTCCACGGCGATCTTCTTGCCGCGGCGTGCCTCGGTGACGGTCTCGGTCGGCACCTCGATCTGCTCGACCAGCTGCTCGAGCCCCATGCGGGTCGCCTCGGCCATGATCGAGTCGCGGACCTTGCCCTCGAACCCCGAATAGGCGTGGATGATGTACCAGCGCGCCATCGTCGTGCTTCCCGTCCTTACTTCGCGAGGCTCAGCAGCGCCTTCACCACGGCGTTGAAGAACGAGTCCACCGCCAGGAAGAACAGCGCCAGAACCGTGGTCATCACGACAACCATCACCCCGGTCATGAGCGTCTCGCGGCCGGTCGGCCAGACGATCTTGGCGGTCTCGGTGCGGACCTGTCGGATGAACTCGAGCGGGGTCGTCTTCGCCACGATACTGAGCCCTTGTTGAGCCTTGATAGAAATGTCCCCGCCAGCCGCCGGCATGGGCCCGCCACCGCTTCCCCGTCGATAAGGAGAAAGCGATGAGTGACCGTCCGCGCTGTCGGAAGTGCCAGCGGACATAGGATCGTCGCGGTGAAAAGGCAAGCGCGGCGGCATGATGCCGTACGGGGCCGCGGACGCGAAAAGGGGCCGGACGCATCGGCGCCGGCCCCCGTCTTGATCCTGGCTGTCGCCGTCCGGCCGCGAAGCGCGACCGCTGGGCGTTCAGTTGCTGTCCGAATCGTCGTGGTCGTTGACGATCGCGATCACGCCGATCGCAGCGATCCCGGCCGCGATCACCGCGCCGATGATCGCCCCGCCGGCGACCTGGCTGTCGTTCGCGGTGGTGGTGGCGGCGCGCGCACCGGCGACGGAGAGGCTGGCGGCGGGGTTGGCGGCCGGTGCGGCAAGCGCCGGCGTGGCAACGAGGCTGAGCGCGGCGGCGCCGGCAAGAATGGAACGCATGTGTCTACTCCCTTGGTGGTTGACCCGGACCAAGCGAATAGGCAGCCCCGATGCGCGCGCAAGCGCGATGCCAGGGGTCATCACCGATGTGGGTTGGCAGGAGTGGAGGGACTCGAACCCACGGCCCTCGGTTTTGGAGACCGATGCTCTACCAACTGAGCTACACTCCTGTGCCCGCGCGCTGTTGAACGCCGCGGCCGCGTTCGTCAAGGGCGGAACGCGCGATGTCGTTCAGGCGGCGCGCGTTGCGGCGGCGGAGGCGTCGGGGCGGCGGACTGCGATCGCCAGCGCGCGCGCCTCGGCTACCGGCAGCGGCCGTCCGAAATAGAAGCCCTGAATGCTGCCACAGCCGAGCTCCTGCGCAAGCCGCAGCTCGGCCTCGGTCTCCACACCCTCGGCGGTGGTGGCCATGCCCATGCTCTGCGCCATCGCCACTACCGCGCGAATGATCGCGATCGCCTCGGGCGTGCCGCGCGAGGCGGCCTGGACGAAGCTGCGGTCGATCTTGATCGACGAGAAGCGCGTCGCGCTGAGATAGCCGAGCGACGAATAGCCGGTGCCGAAATCGTCGAGGCTGAGCCCGACGCCGAGATCAAGCAGCTGCTTGAGCAGCCGCACCGCGCCGGTGCCCTCGCGCAGGAACACGCTCTCGGTGACCTCCAGCTCGAGCCGACGTGCCGGCAGGCCGCTCTGGGCCAGCGCCGCGGTGACCACGCCGACGAACTGCTGGTTGTGCAGCTGCTCGGGCGATACGTTGACCGCGATGCGCACGTCGTCGGGCCAGCCCGCCGCCTCGGCGCAGGCGGTGCGCAGCACCCATTCGCCGATCGGCGAGATCAGCCGCGCATCCTCCGCGATCGGCACGAACTTGGCCGGCGGGATGTCGCCCAGCTCGGGATGGCTCCAGCGCAGCAGCGCCTCGAAGCCGCGCACCGCGCCGTTGCGCGCGTCCACCACCGGCTGGTAGGCGAGGTGGAGCTCGTCCCGCTCGAGCGCGCGCCGCAGCGCGAGCTCGATCACGCGACGCTCCTCCGCCTCGACGTGGAACTGCGGGACATAGGCGTGATAGACGCCGCCGCCGCGATCCTTGGAGCGATACAGTGCGAGGTCGGCGGAGCGGATCAGCGTTTCTGCGGTGCGCCCATCGCGTGGCCCGGTCGCGACGCCAACCGAAGCGCCGATGTAGAGCGTGTGCTGATCGACCTCATAAGGGCGCGACAGCGTCTCGATGATGGTGTGGGCCAGCCGCTCTAGCCGTCCGGCATCGCTGGCGTCGCGCACCACCACCGCGAACTCGTCGCCGCCGAGCCGGCCGATCAGCTCATTGTCGGTGACGAGCTCGGCCAGCCGCTCGGAGACGCGGCGCAGCAGCCGGTCGCCGACCGGGTGACCGAGCGTGTCGTTGACCGCCTTGAAGCGGTCGAGATCGATCATCATGAACCCGCAGCGGGCGCGCCAGCGCTCCGCATCGCTCAGCGCACGGGTGAGCTCCTCGTTCACCGACAGGCGGTTGGGCAATCCAGTCAGGGCATCGAAGCGGGCCATGCGGTTGATCTTCTCGGCCGAGGTGCGCTGCTCGGTGATGTCGGACACGACGCCGCGATAGCCGGCGAAGCGCCCCGCCGCGTCCAGCCGCGGCGCCGCTGCGATCTTCCACCAGCGCGGTTCGCCGCGCATCGTGACGCGCAGCGCAATGTCGCTGAACGGCTCGCGCCGCGTCATCTTGTCGGCGAGCAGGCGCAGCTCGTCGCTCGCCGAGCCGCTTTCCCAGTCCGAACCGGCGAGCACCTGGAGCAGCGACGCGCCCTCGAGCGCCGCCGGGGTGACGCCACAGGCGGTGGCGAAGCGCTCGCCGGCATCGATGATGCGGCGCGCCGGGTCGGTCTCCCACAGCCAGTCGGCCTCCGCACCGTCGAACTCGCGCAGCAGCAGCCGCACCGTCGCCTCATGCTCGCGCAGCTCGGTCTCGGCCGCGGCGAGGCGTGTGAGCACGCGCGCGCGCGTCAGCACGGCGAGGGCCAGTACCAGCGCAGAGACGGCAATGATCAGCGCGGACAGCGGATGGCCGCTCCGCACGAGCGGCAGCGCGCTCGCCGCGGCGACGCCGCCGATGAAGACCCAGGCTGCCGGTGCGAGCGCCGCCAGCGACAGCGCGGTGGCGATCGTCACCGTGCCGAGCAGGAGGTGGAGCGGCTGCGCGCCAGGCACGCCGGGCAGCGCGGCGAGCGCCAGCGGCACCGTGCCCCAGGCCGCCGCCAGCGCTGCGCTGGCCAGCGTGGCACGGGCGGGCGAGCGCCGCCCGCCAGGCTGGTCGGGCGATGGGATGACGCGGGTAAGGCTCAGCGCCGCGCCCGCCACCGCCGCGCCCCAGAGCGCCAGCCAGGGCATCGCGATCGCGGACCGCAGCAGCGTGACCGTCACTGTCGCGGCCAGGCCATGGACCAGCAGCAGCGCTGGCGCGATGTGCCGCGCCGACGACCGCCCGCCGGTCAGGTCCCGCGGGAAACTGCCGCCGAGCCCGTGCCCGGATCGGGCGCGGACTGGCATCGTCGCCGCGGGCGAGGAAGAGTTTCGTGTCACCGCCGGTCCTTAGCAGGATCGTCGTTGACGAAGCGTTGCTACCGGCAGGTTTGCGCCGCTGACCCGGCATTGGGTTGCCGGGAGCAAATCATGAGCTAACAGGAGCTTGCGGGTCGCCCCACACGATCGCTCCGAAACGCAGGGCATAATGGAGCGAGAAAATGGCGCAACGATACCGATTGCGTGGTGCCGGCGCGCCTTCATCGCGGCGCCGGCCGCCCGGTTACGCGGCGAGATCGTAAGGCTTGATCTCGCCTGCGAGATAAAGATTGCGCGCCTTGGCGCGGCTGAGCTTGCCCGAGCTGGTGCGCGGCAGCGTGCGCGGCGGTATCAGTTCCACGACGCAATTCATGCCCGTGACCGAGCGAACGCGGTCGCGGATCTCGTCGCGCAGCCGCACGCGCTCGCGCTCGTCCGAGCTGCGGCATTGCACCAGCACCGCGGGGGTCTCTTCGCCGCCCGGCGTGGTGATCGCGAAGGCAGCGATGTCGCCGGCCTTGAAGCCGGGCAGCTGCTCCACCGCCCATTCGATGTCCTGCGGCCAGTGGTTGCGGCCGTTGATGATGATCATGTCCTTGGCGCGGCCGACGATGAAGATGTAGCCGTCAGACATGTACCCCATGTCGCCGGTGTCGAGCCAGCCATCGACGAGGCATGCCGCACTCGACTCGGGGTCGCGGAAATAGCCGACCATCACGCTCGGGCCGCGGCACCACACCTTGCCGATCGCCCCGTCGGGCAGCGGCGTGCCGTCCTCCTCGCGCACCGCAATCTCCATGTCGCGCACCGGCTTGCCGCAATTGACGATTGCGCGGTAGCGCTGCGGCCGGTCCTCGCCGTGCTGCATGCCGGAGAGCTCGGTCTCCTCGACCAGCTCGACGCGGATGCCCTCGCCCGGCGGCATCAGCGACACCGCCAGCGTCGCCTCGGCGAGGCCGTAGCTCGGCAGGAAGGCGGTCGCCTGGAAGCCGGCGTCGGCGAAAGCGTCGACGAAGGCCTGCATCACGTCGGGCCGGATCATGTCGGCGCCATTGCCCGCGACGCGCCAGCGCGACAGGTCGAAGCGATCCGACGCCTTGGTCTGGCTCGAAATGCGGCGCGCGCAGATGTCGTAGCCGAAGGTCGGCGAATAGCTCAGCGAGGTGCCGGGGTTGCGGCTGATCAGGTCGAGCCACGACAAGGGGCGACGCGCGAAATCCTCGGTCTTGAGGTAATCGGTCGAGACCTGGTTGGCGACCGGCGAGAGGAAGCAGCCGACCAGCCCCATGTCGTGATACCACGGCAGCCACGAGACGCAGCGGTCGGTCTCGATGATCTGCACACCATGCGCGTGCGCCGCGAGATTGCTCAGCAGCGCGCGATGCGTGATCGCCACGCCGTGCGGGAAGCGCGTCGACCCGCTTGAATATTGCAGATAGCACACGTCCTCGGCGGTGCTCGCCGGCAGCGCCGCCTCCGGGCCGGGATGCGTGGCGAACTCGACCCAGTCGACCCCTCGCACCCCCGCGCTCTCCGCGGCGGCGCCCGCCATCTGCGCGAGCTCGGGCGGGAACACCAGCATCACGGGATCGCAGCTGTCGAGCTGGACGCGAAGCTGGTCGATATAGGAATCGCGTCCGCCGAATGAGGTTGGCAGCGGTAGCGGCACCGGCCACGCGCCGGCGAGCACCGCGCCGAAGAACAAGGCGGCGAATTCGGCGCTGGTCTCCGCCACCAGCGCGACGCGGTCGCCCGGCGCCACGCCCGCCGCGATCAGGCGATAGGCGCAGGCGCGCGCATCATCACGCAGTGCGGTGAAGCCATAGGCGCGCACCAATGTGCCGCGCGCGTCGTGAAAGTTGAGCCCGCGGCCGCCCTGCGCGGCATAATCGAGCGCCTCGCCCAGCGTCGCGAAATCGGCGAAGCGGCGCGGCAACGGATCGGCCGTCGGCGTCGGAAGCGCCTGGGCGGCAATCGGGGCGGTGTCGGTCGTCATCCTGTGTTCCTGTCGCAGCGGTCACGCCGGTGCAATAGTTAAGCGGTTAAAGGCGTACTTTGGCCGAGCGTTCAAAATCGGATGCCAGTGTGGCACAAACATGGCCGTGTCGCTGCCCCATTCACCCGCCCGCCGCCCGCCGCCGCTCGACAAGGCCGCGCTGGAACGGCTCGCGCTCCGCTATGTCGAGCGTTTTGCCACGACGCGCGGGAAGCTTAGCGCGTATCTCGCGCGCAAGATCCGTGAGCGCGGGTGGGAGGGCGCGCCTGCCGATCCGGCCGCGATCGCGGCGCGGATGGCCGCACTGGGTTATGTCGACGATCGCGGCTTCGCCGAGCAGAAAGGCGCGGCCTTGGCGCGGCGCGGCTTCGGCGCGCGCCGGGTGGCGGAGACGTTGCGCGCCGCCGGGCTTGACGCCGAGGACGCCGCCCCGGTGATCGCACAGGCGCGCGCTGCCGCGCTGGAGAGCGCGCTGGCGCTCGCGCGGCGCAAGCGGATCGGGCCATACGCGCCCACGCCGGCAGATCCCGCGCAGCGCACCCGCCAGTTCGCCGCACTGGTCCGCGCCGGCCATGCGCCGCCGCTGGCGCGCCGCATCGTCGAGTCCCAACCCGGCGAGATTCCTGAACAGGAATGACGGATCGGCGCTTGCCAACGATCATTGTGCAGTGCACCGATAGTACGGCGTTAACGCTGCGACACGGCGAAAGGGGACGACGACGCGACGTGCGAGACGAGGCTTCCGCTACCGCCGGGGATCCGCACGATCCGGCCGGCCAGCCGCCGGCTGAGGTCGCGCCGGTAGCGGTATCGGGCGTTCTCAAATGGTTCGACGCGACGCGCGGGTTCGGCTTCATCGTCGCGGACGATCCCGCCCTTGGCGACATCCTGCTTCATTTCAGCGTGCTCCAGGCGTTCGGCCGGCGTACCCTGCCCGAGGGAGCGCGCGTCGCCGGCACCGCGATCCGCGGGCAGCGCGGCTGGCAGGCGGTGGCGATCGAGGCGATCGATCTCAGCGTCGCGCTCGAGACGATGCGCGATCGCGACCGCGACCGCGTCGAACCCGGCGCGCTCGCCGCCGAGGCGGGCGAGTGGGAGGAGGTGACCGTCAAATGGTTCAACCGCATCAAGGGATACGGCTTTCTGGTCGCGGTCGCGCGCGAGGGCGATATCTTCGTCCACATGGAGACGCTGCGCCGCGCCGGGATCGCGGAGGCGCAACCGGATCAGCGCCTGCGCGCCCGCATCATCCAGGGGCGCAAGGGGCCGCTGGCGGTCGCGGTAGGGGTGATCGAGTGATCCGCGCGGTCGTGCCGCTCGTGCTCGCCGCGCTGCTCGCGGCCTGTGGCGGCGGCGATCCGACCCCGGCGGCCAGCCCCGCCGCGATCACGAACACACCGGCCGGTACGCAGCGCCGCACGCTGCCCGTGACGATCGAAAGCCACGGTCGACGCCACACGTTCCGCGCCGAGGTGGCCGAGACCGCGGCGCAGCAGGCCCAGGGGCTGATGTTCCGCACCGACCTCCAGCCCGACGACGCGATGCTGTTCGCGCCTTATCCTGCGGGCGGCGGAGCGCCGCGGGTGGCGGAGTTCTGGATGAAGGACACGCCGCTGTCGCTCGACATCGTGTTCATCCGCGCGGATCACAGTATCGCTGCAATTGCGCAGAGCACCACGCCGCTGTCCGAGGCCAAGGTGAGCTCCGGCGAGCCGGTTGCCGCGGTGCTCGAGCTGGTCGGCGGGCGCACTGCCGCGCTCGGCATCGGCGTGGGCGACCGCGTCAGCTGGTGAGAGCAGGACGTGCCGATCCTCCCGTGTCGGGGAGGATCGGCATTGCGACCACACGCGGGCATTGAACCGCGCCGACGGGGCGGGTAAGCGCGAGGCACCATGGGCATCAACCTCAATCCCTTCACCTGGTGGAACGGCGCCAGCTGGGGCACCATCCTTTACGGGCTGCGCGGCAAGCGCCAGGTCGGCGAGGATTCGCTCGGCAACACCTATTGGGAGGGTGGCCGCGACACCGCAGGCAATCCGCGGCGCTACGTGATCTACGCCGGCTCGAACGACGCCAGCCGCGTGCCTCCCGAGTGGTTCAGCTGGCTGCACCATCAGGTCGACGGGGTGCCCGATCAGACGCTGCCGCCGCCGCGCCAGTGGCAGAAGCCGGCCGTGCCCAACCTGACCGGCACCGCGCTTGCTTATCGTCCGCAGGGCGCGCTCGAGAAAGGCGGCAACCGCGCCTCGGCGACGGGCGATTATGAGGCGTGGAGCCCCGACGCGTGAAGCGCTGGCTCGCGATCGGCGGGCTGATAGTGGCAGTGGCGGCGGCGATCTGGGCGGGCCTGGGCTGGCGCAGCGCGCGCCGCAGCGGCACGCCGGCGGTGAGCACCGCACTGCCCGCGCCGGTGGGCGCGCCGGCGCCGCGCGCCTCTGACGAAGTGTCGCTCGACTCGCAGGACGAGCCCGTCGATCTCGGTGCCACGCCGATGGCGCAGCGCGTGGCGGTGTTGGGATTGCTCAACAAACGCAACGGCGTCAGTCGCGAGATCACGCTCAAGCCCGGCCAGGCGGTACGCGCCGGCGACGTGATCGTGCGGCTGCGCGCGTGCGAGCAGACCGCCCCGTGGGAGCCGGAGCTGCTCACCGGCGCCTTCGTCCAGCTCGACGTCCGTTCGGTCGAGGGTGGCTGGCGCCGTGCCTTTTCCGGCTGGCTCTACAAGGAGCGTCCCGCCGCCAATGTGGTGATCCACCCGGTCTACGATGTCTGGACCAAGAGCTGCGCGATGACCTTCCCGGGCACCGCGCCGTCCGGTCCGGCGACGGCGTCGAGCGCACCGAAGACGCCCGCTCCGGCCTCGCGCGCGCCGGCCGACGCCGCGCCCGCCGCAGACGAGGCGGTCGAGGAGAGCGCCGCGCCCAGCAACGTCATGTAGTCGGCCCGGTCCACCTCGATCGCGCCAAGCGAGGCGAGGTGCTCGGTCATGAACTGACAGTCGAGCAGCGTGAAGCCACCCGCGCGCAGCCGCGCCACCAGCGCGGCGATCGCCACCTTGGAGGCGTTGGGCGCGCGGCTGACCATGCTCTCGCCGAAGAAGGCACGGCCGAGCGCGAGCCCGTACAGCCCGCCAACCAGCCGCTCACCGTCCCAGCATTCCACCGAATGCGCCAGCCCGAGCCCATGGAGCCGGACGAACGCCTGCTCGATCGACGCGTTGATCCAGGTGTCGGGGCGGTCGGCGGCGCTCTCGGCGCAGAGAGCGATGATGTCCGCGAAGGCGCGATCGGCGGTGACGCGGAAGCGGTCCGCCGCGATGACCTTGCGCAACGAGCGCGACAGGTGGAATCCGTCGAGCGGCAGGATCGCGCGGCGGCGCGGCTCCACCCAATAAACATCGGTCGCATCGCGACTGTCCGCCATCGGGAAGACGCCGACCGAATAGGCGCCCAGCAGCAGCGACGGGTCGAGCGGCTCGACGCTCAAGCGCAGCGCTGCTCCACCACGCGCCACAGCTGCGCGAAGGCCTTGGCCGCGGCGCTCTTGGGGGCGCTGACGCCGACCGGCAGCCGGTGCGCGGTGGCGGACTCGATCGCGCTCGCCGCCGGGATGGCGGGCCAGTCGGGATGACGCTCGGCCGAGGCGACGTGGAGCGCGCGGCGGCGGTCGACCATATTGTGCACCGGCAGGATCGCGACCTGCCCGCCGAACTGGCGCTCGACCGTGGCATAGGCGCGCTGTGAGAAAGCAGAGGGCACCACCGGCACGACGATGAGGTCGGCGGCCCGCGCGACCTGGTCGGCGGTCTCGGTCAGACCCGGCGGGCAGTCGAGGATGACGTGATCATAGTCGCCGAGATCCGCGATCAGCTTGCGCAGGCGGCGCTTCTTGTCGAGCTCGCGGAACAGATGGTTGAGGTCGCGCAGCGAGCCGTCGGCGGGCAGCAGGGCGAGCCGGTCGAAGCGGGTAGGGGTGACCAGCTTGGCGGGAGCGACGTCGCGCGAGAAGAGCGCCTGCGCGCGGTCGTGCGCGGCGCCGTCGCCGAGCACCCAGCTCGACGCCGCCTGGGGGTCGAGGTCCCACAACAAGGTGCGGCGGGCGCAGAGAGTGGCGGCGCACCAGGCAAGGTTGACGGCGAGCGTCGACTTGCCGACGCCCCCTTTCAGGCTGTAGATCGCGATCGTTGCCATCAGGTGCGCGACGCTACGGGGAGCCGCCGCTTCGAGCAAGACGTTGATCGAGGGGAGGCGCCGGCATGCCGCAGCGGCGTGCCGGTGCGGCTCAGCTCAGGCGTGGCAGGAGATCGCGCCCTTGCCGGGGCGGGTCAGCTCGATCTCGGTAGTCGAGCCGGTCAGCTTCCAGCCGCCGTCGGCTGACAGCGGCGCGGTGCCGCCCTCGCCCTTGAGCATCGTCGGCGTCCCGTTCTTCTCGGTGCGCACCACCGCCTGCTTGTCGCCGGCGAAGAAGGTCACGTAGACCAGGCTGCCGTCCTTGCAGCGCATCGTCTTGTCGGCCTTGATCGCGGGCGGCATCTCGACGGGCGCGGCATTGGCCAGCTGCGACGCCATCGGATCGGGGTTGGAGTCGAGTACCTGCGGCTGGGACGGCTCGGAATTGCACGCTGCGAGCGCGAACAGGGAGGCGGCGATTGAGAGGAAAGCGAGCTTTTGCATAGGCCCGCACGCTTCGCGCATGCGGAAAAGGTCGTCAACCCTGTCATATGAAAGTCATTGTTTCATTGGCTCGTTTTGACCGCCCTCATTCGTGGAATTCGCTCGCCTCGGGGATGCGACCGAAGGCGATCTTGCTGCCGACCCGGTCCAGTCGGCCGCCGTCGAGCGGGCCCACCGACACCGCGTTGCGGCCGAACCGCTCGTTGAGCCGGTCCATCGCGCGGCTGAGCGCCAGCGTGCGGGTCTCGCGCGCGAGCGGGTCGTCGGGGTCGAGCGCGGCGAACAGCGAGCCTTGTTCGGCGGCGACCGGCTCGATTTCCGCCAGCGTGACGCCGATCAGGCGGCAGCCGCTGCGGTGCGTCACGCCGGCCTCGCGCAGCCGCGGGAACAGCGCGTCGAGCCGCGCCAGCATCACGAAGCTGTCCTGCGTGGCGGGCAGCTTGACGCTCGCGCGCCACTTGCTCTTGTCGTCCTCGAAGCGCGCGTGAAGCACCAGCAGCCGCGCGCGATAGCCTTTGCGCCGCAGCCGGCTGGCGGCCTTGAGCGCGAGCCGCCGCGCGGTGAGCCGAACGGACTCGTAGCCGCGGTGGCGCGGCGACAGCACATGGCTATGCCCGATCGTCCGGCTCTGCGTCGGCTTCTCGGGCAGATCGACGCCGTGAAGCAGGTACCACAGCCGGTCGCCGTCGCTGCCGCCCCAGGCGTGGCCGGCGTCACGCGGGCGGCGCGCGAGCAGCTGGCGGATGTCATTGACGCCGTCGCGCGCGAGCCGGCGCTCCATGTTGGCGCCGATGCCCGCGATGTCGCGCAGCTTGAGCGGGTACAGCGCCTCGGGCAGCGCCTCCGCCTCGAACACCACCAGTCCGTCCGGCTTCTGCAGGTCGGAGGCGAGCTTGGCGAGCAGCCGATTGGGCGCGATCCCGATCGAGCAGGTGAGATACGTGCCGACCGCGCGCGCGAGCCCCTGCTTGATCCGCCCCGCCAATGCGAGCGCGGCGTCGCGGCCGTTCTCATTGTCGAGCAGCCGGCAGGCCACCTCGTCGATCGAGCAGACGCGCGTCACGGGCACGTGGCGCTCCACCTCGGCGACGATGCGATGGTGGTAGGCGACGTAGAGCTCGTGCCGCGCCGGGGTGACGACCAGGTCGCGGCACTTGCGCTTGGCTTCCCACACCGGCGTGCCCGTGGAGATCCCGTGACGCTTGGCCTCGCGTGACGCCGCGATCGCGACGGTGGTGTCGCTGTCGACCGGCGCGACGATCACCGGGCGCCCGCGCAGCGCCGGCTGCACCTGCTGCTCGACACTCGCGAAATAGCTGTTGAGGTCGAGAAACAGCCAGCGCAGCGGGCGGGGCGGCAGGCTGAGATCCGCGCTGGGCATCGGCCGGCGACTCGAAAGCAGGGGAAACGGAACGGGAACATGGCAGATGGCCGGCCGCTTGGCGAGCGGCGTGGTGCCGCTGTGCGGCTCTCGTGCCGCCGCTACCTTCCTCGCTTGCAACGGGAAGGGGGGAGGAAAGGCATACCCAAATGCTCCGGTTACGGAAGCAGCCCGCCCCGCTCCGGACCACCGGAGGCGCGTGCCCCGCTCGTCAGGTCGGGCCGGAGCTCGGTCCTTCGCTCTGTCGCGGAGAGAAGGCGCGCTCAACTTCCTATATGGTTCGGCAGAGAACCGGAGAGCCTCGCCATGACCCCGCGTACCTTCGCCGATTTCTGGCCCTTCTACCTCCGCGAGCACGCGCGGCCCGCCACGCGCGCGCTTCATTATGCCGGTACCGCGCTCAGCTTCGCTGCCGCCGCGCCCGCGCTGGCGTTCGGCGGATGGTGGTGGGCGGCGCTGCCGGTGGCGGGCTACGCCTTCGCCTGGGGGGCGCATGCCGCCGTCGAGCACAACCGTCCCGCCACCTTCCGGCACCCGTTCTGGTCGCTGCTCGCCGACTATCGCATGTTCTTCCTGTGGCTGACGGGGCGGCTCGCGCCGCATCTCGCCAAGGCCGGAGTGGCAGGACGATAGTTCTGCTCGCTTGCGCATCGCGCCTGCGCTCCGCATCTAGCGCCTCATGCATAACACAAGCGACACGCTGGCGCTGATCGGCAACACGCCGCTGGTGCGGCTCAAGGGGCCGAGCGAGGTGACCGGCTGCGACATCTTCGCCAAGTGCGAGTTCACCAACCCTGGCGCGAGCGTGAAGGATCGCGCCGCTCTGTTCATCGTGGAGGATGCCGAGGCGCGCGGCCAGCTCCAGCCCGGCGGCACGATCGTCGAGGGTACCGCGGGGAACACCGGGATCGGGCTGGCGCTGGTCGCCAACGCCAAGGGCTATCGCACCATCATCGTGATGCCCGACACGCAGTCCAAGGAGAAGATGGACACGCTGCGCGCGCTCGGCGCCGAGTTGGTGACCGTTCCCGCCGCGCCTTATTCGAGCCAATATCATTTCGTTCACACCTCGCGCCGCATCGCCGAGGAGACGCCCGGCGCGATCTGGGCCAACCAGTTCGACAACATCGCCAATCGCCGCGCCCATATCGTCGGGACCGCGGAGGAGATCTGGGCGCAGATGGAGGGCCGGATCGATGGCTTCACCTGCGCGGTCGGCACCGGCGGCACCTTCGCCGGAGTGGGGCTGGGGCTGAAGGCAAGGGACGAGCGTGTCTGTATCGCGCTGAGTGATCCGCACGGCGCCGCGCTCTACGATTATTATGCCTGCGGTGAGCTGCGCACGGAGGGCAATTCGGTCGCCGAGGGGATCGGCCAAGGGCGGATCACCGCCAATCTCGAGGGCGCGCCGGTCGACACCCAATTCCGTATCGCGGACCAGGAGGGCTTCGACTGGACCGAGCGGCTGCTGGCGGAGGAGGGGCTGTGCCTCGGCCTGTCGTCGGGGATCAACGTCGCCGGGGCGGTGCGGCTCGCGCGCCATCTCGGGCCCGGCAAGCGGATCGTGACGATCCTGTGCGATACCGGCTTTCGCTATCTCTCCACGCTTTATGACCCGGCATGGCTGGCGAGCAAGGGGCTGGTGCGCCAGCGACGTGACCAGGCGTGATCGACAGCGGCGCGACGATCGGTTAACGTTGCGCGACGAAATGAAGGCTTTGCAGAGAAAGAAGGCGGCCGCCGAGCGCCATGTCGCGGAGCAGGCACGCCAGCGGGTACGGGTCGGCATGGTCGGGCTGGCAATGGTGGTGCTGTTGATCGGCGTCGCCAGCGCGATCTTCTCGACCGTCGACCGCGAACGCCCCGTCGCGGTCGCCGGGGCGGCGCAGCCGGCGGTCGTGGCCAATATGAGCGTGCCGGGGCCGATCCCGACCGTGACGCCGACCAACGAGCCGCTCGCCGAACTCGGCGTCACCCCGAGCGCCGCCAACACCCCGCCGGCCGAAAAGCCCGCGCCCGAGCACAAGTGACCCGCCGCGCGCCCGGGCGTGGCGCGGTGCCTTGTAGCGGAAATCATTGCGCGGGTGGCAGCCCGCCCGGCCGCGCTTCACCGATCCCGTCTGCGGTGGCTCGCGTGCGGACGTTCCACAACAGCTCGCTTCATCCTGAAGTCGTTTCACTACCTTCCGTCCGGCGGGTGCCGGGCCGCGAGGTGTTTGCAGGCAGGTGGATGCTGAAGCGAGTTCGGGACAACGCCTTTGGCGGGCTGTCGCGCGCTAAGCGGCAAGCCTTCGCGCTAGCGGGATCGCAGAATCGCGAACGCTGTCGCGTGCCGCACTCCGGTCCTGCGTCCGCTTGGATAGCGGCGCCGCGCCGGGGAAGTTCGGGGACGCCGTGCCTCACACTCCGGGATCGGCTCGAATCAGGTGCCTCACGAGCGTCACCGCGTCCGCCTCCCGGCACGTAGCGTCAACGGAATCGGGCAAAATCCCGAGTATCCCCGACTGTCCCCGAATTTCCCTTCTCATCCCCAGGTAACCCTGATACGTAACCTCCACGACATTGGGGGCAGGACCACTGTTGTTGGCTGACGGGCAGCGTCGGCGGGCGGCGATGGCCGTTCGACGAAACAGGAGGTCGTGCGCTCCGAGTGTGAGGTGGGCGTGGTCGAAAGGGTGGACTATCAGGGAAAGGGGCTTGGTCTTGTCGACGACAAGGGCCGTGTCGCGATTCCCAACACCCTGCGCGCGATGCTTGCCAAGAACGCCCCGCGCGAGGACGGCAAGGACGGCGGCACCGTCATCATTGCGCCCCATCCCGAGCATCGCTGCCTGATCGCCTATGATCCCGGGTTCGTGCCGTTCTGGAAAGCGAAGCTGGAAGCGCTCGACGCTGCACAGTTCGAGCGTACCGGTCGCGTCGACTATAACATCCTCGACCGCGCCGGCGGCGCCGAGCCGCTGCCGTTCGACGGCTCGGGCCGCTTCATCATGCCCGCGTTCGAGCGTCGCTACGCGCGGATCGCGGGCGCGGCGGTGTTCCTGGGTGCGTTCAACTGGATCACGATCTGGGCGCCCAACATCCTGCTCGAAACTCCCGACATCGACCCCTTCCTCAAGGAATATGTCGAGTTCACCTGCGAGGAGAAGGGGATCGCGCTATGATGAGCGAGACCGCCCCGACGACCGGCCTGCCCCCCGGTCCCGCCGCCGCGCCGCACGTGCCCGTGCTGCTCGCGCCCGTGCTCGCTGCGCTCGCCCCCGCCCCCGGCGAGCGCCACGTCGACGCGACCTTCGGCGCCGGCGGCTACACGCGCGCCTTGCTCGCCGCGGGCGCGGAGGTGATCGCGTTCGACCGCGACCCTGACGCGGTCGCGACCGGTCGCGCGCTGGCGGCGGCCGAACCGCGGCTGACGATCGTCGCCGCCACCTTCTCGGCGCTCGCCGAGGAGCTGGAAACGCGTGGGCTCGTGCCGGTCGACGGCGTCACGATGGACATCGGCGTCTCCTCGATGCAGCTCGACCAGCCCGAGCGCGGCTTCTCCTTCCAGGGCGACGGGCCGCTCGACATGCGGATGAGCCAGGAAGGGCCGTCCGCCGCCGATTTCCTCAACACCGCCGACGAGGAAGCGATCGCCGACGTGCTCTACCGCTATGGCGAGGAGCCCAAATCGCGCCGGATCGCGCGTGCGATCGTGGCGGCGCGGCCGCTGACCACCACCGCGCAGTTCGCCGCGGTGGTGCGGCGCGCGCTCGGGCATCGCCCGCACGACAAGAAAGACCCGGCGACCCGCGCGTTCCAGGCGGTGCGGATCCACGTCAACGGCGAGCTCGACGAGCTGGAGCGCGGACTTGCGGCCGCCGAGCGCGTGCTGCGCCCCGGCGGCCGGCTCGCAGTGGTCAGCTTTCACTCGCTCGAGGATCGCATCGTCAAACGCTTCCTGCGTGATCGCGCGGGCGCGGCGCCGGGCGGCTCGCGCCACCTGCCGGCGGCGGCGCCGACGCGCGCAGCGACCTTCGAAATCAGCGGGCGCGCGGTGCGCGCCGATGCGGCGGAATTGGCGGCGAACCCGCGCGCGCGCTCCGCGACACTGCGCGCGGCACGACGGACGACGGCGGCACCCTGGGGTTTGGAGGCGTAACGATGGCGGCGATGTATCGGTTGAAGGGGCTAGGCTGGCTGACCAGCTGCGCGATGGTGGCGATCGGCTTCTACCTCGTCTCGTCGCAGGTCGCCGCCGAGCGCAAGCGGATCGAGCAGCTCGACCGCAAGATCGTCGGCGCGCAGCGCGACATCCGTGCGCTCGAAACCGAGTTCGACGTGCGCGCCAATCTCGCCCAGCTCGAGCGCTGGAACGGTGACACGCTGGCGCTCACCGTGCCGACCGCCGCGCAGTTCGTGCGCGACGAGGCAGCGCTCGCCGCTTTGTCGCCCAACCAGCCCGCACCCGTGCCGCTGCCTGGCAGCGCCGCCCCGGTGCAGACCGCGCAGCTGATCGTCCCCGCCGCCCCCGTCGTCGTCGCCGCGCCTGCACCCGCCGTTTCCGCCGCCTCCGCTACCGTTCGCACCGCGGCCGTCGCGACGGTGAAGGTGGCGGCGGCGAAACCGGCCGCCGCGCCCCGCCTGACGCCGGCGGTGGTGGCGGCGGCCGCACCCGCCACCGCCTCGGCGCGCGCCGCCAAGGTCGCGATGCTCGACCGCGCGCTGCTGAGCGAGACCACCGTGGGTGACCTGCTCAGCCGCGCGCGCACCGAACGCGGTCGCTTGCGGTGACCGCACTCGTCGCCCGTCCGGTCCGTGGCGCGCGCGCGGGCGACCAGCGCCAGCAGCTGCTCGCGACCCAGCATCTGCGCCTGATGGTGCTGATGCTGCTGTTCGTCGCCGGCGTGCTGGTGGTGATCGGCCGGCTCGCGATGCTTGGCGTGGTGGCGAGCGGCGACCGCAGCAGCGCGCTGACCGCGGCGGTGCCGCGCGGCGACATCGTCGATCGCAACGGCGCGCCGCTCGCGCGCACGATCGACGCCTGGACGATCGGCGTTCACCCCAAGAAACTGATCGGCGACCCCTCCGAGATCGCACGCCGCCTTGCCGAGCTGATGCCCGAGCGCGGCGATCAGTCCTGGTTCTACGCACAGATCACCAAGCCGGTGAGCTTCACCTATCTCAATCGCCGCGCCAGCCCAGCGCTGGTGGAGGCGGTCAATGCGATCGGCGAGCCCGGCATCGTGTTCGAGCGCGAGACGCAGCGGCTCTATCCGCAGAGCGCGCTGGCGGCGCACGCGCTCGGCTTCATCAGCGGCGGCCACGGCATGAGCGGGATCGAGCGCGCGCTCGACGACCGGCTGACCAACCCCGCCACGATCGGCCAGCCGGTGGCGCTGTCGCTCGATACCCGCGTGCAGGCCGCGCTGGAGAGCGAGCTGGGCCGCGCGATGACCACCTTCTCGGCGCGCGGCGGCGGCGGCATCGTGCTTGACGTCCATACGGGCGAGGTGCTGGCCATGGTGTCGCTGCCGACCTTCAACCCCAATCGCGTCGGCATGTCGGGCAGCGACCAGCTGCGCAACCTGACGACGCAGAGCGTGTTCGAACTGGGCTCGACGTTCAAGCCGATCACCATGGCGACCGCGATCGACACCGGCGTGGTCACCTCGATGGAGGCGCGCTTCGACGCGACGCACCCGCTCCAGATCGGCCGTTACACGATCCATGACGAGCGCGGTGATCCCAAGCGCTGGCTCAACATGGCGGAGACGCTGATCTATTCGTCGAACGTCGCCACCGCGCGGGTGGCCGACGAGGTCGGCCAGCAGCGCATGGAGACGATGTTCCGCAAGCTCGGGTTCGACACCCGGCCGGACATCGAGATCCGCGAGAAGGGCCGGCCGCTGTGGCCGCGCTACTGGGCGCGCACTACCACGATGACGACCGCGTTCGGCCACGGCATCGCGGTCACTCCGCTCCACCTCGCCAATGCGTATGCCGCTCTGGTGAATGGGGGAGTCTGGCGGCCCGCGACGCTGCTCAAGCTTCAGCCGGGGCATGCGCCGGTCGGACGCCGCGTGATCAGCGAGGCGACCAGCGCGCGAATGCGGCAGATGCTGCGGCTGGTGGTGCTGCGCGGCACCGGGCGCAAGGGCGATGCGCCGGGCTATCGCGTCGGCGGCAAGACCGGCACCGCGGAGGCCGCGGTGGCGGGCGGCTACGACCGGTCGCGCAACGTCGCCACCTTCGCGGCGGCTTTCCCGATGGATGCGCCGCGCTATGTCGTGCTCGCGATGCTCGACTCGCCGCAGGGAACGAAGGAGACCTTCGGGTGGAAGACCGCAGCGTGGAACGCCGCCCCGGTGGTCGGGCGCACGATCGCGCGCGTCGGCTCGATGCTGGGCGTGGTGCCCGACGATCACCGCGACGTCGACGTCTCGGACATCCTGCCCACGCTGTGGCAGGGCGACGACGCGCCGAAGAGCGGCGGGCAGTGAGGCGGGCACGATGAGGCTGGGCGCGCTCACCGGCGGCGACGAGGCCGCTACCGTCACCGGATTCGCGATCGACCATCGCAAGGTCGCCCCGGGCAACGTCTTCGGTGCGTTCGAGGGGCTGCGCGTCAACGGCGAGGATTATATCGCCGCTGCGGTGGAGGCGGGCGCGGTGGCGGTGGTGGCGCGGCCGCAGGCGCGCGTGGACGGCGCGGTCCATGTCGCCGATGACAACCCGCGCGAGCGCTTCGCGCAGCTCGCCGCGCGCTTCTACGCGCCGTTTCCCGCAACCGCGGTGGCGGTGACCGGCACCAACGGCAAGACCTCCACCGTCGAGATGACGCGCCAGCTCTGGCGCATGGCGGGGCATCACGCCGCCTCGATCGGCACGCTCGGCGTCACCACCGCGGAAGAGCGCGTGGTCACCGGGCTCACCACCCCCGACGTCGTGACCTTCCTGTCGAACGTCGCGGGGCTGGCGCGCGAGGGGGTGACGCACGTCGCGTTCGAGGCTTCGAGCCACGGGTTGAGCCAGTATCGCACCGAAGGGCTGCCGGTGCGCGCCGCCGCCTTCACCAATCTCGGCCGCGACCATCTCGACTATCATGGCGACATGGCGGCCTATTTCACCGCCAAGCTGCGTTTGTTCGCGCAGGTGCTGAGCGACGACGGCAGTGCGGTGGTGTGGGCGGACGATCCCCAGTCCGAGCGCGTGATCGACCTGGCGCGCGAGCGCGGCAACCGCGTCGTCACGGTGGGCGAGCACGGCGACGACGTCCGGCTGCTCGAGCGCACGCCGACCTTGCTGGGGCAGGGGCTGGTGGTTCGCGCCGGCGGCACCGAGCACCGCGTCCAGCTGCCGCTGATCGGCGGCTATCAGGCGGCCAATGCGCTGATCGCGGCGGGGCTGGTGATCGCCACCGGCGGCGACGTCGCGCAGACTATCGCCGGCCTGGCGCGGCTCCAGCCGGTGCGCGGCCGGCTCGAGCGCGCCGCGATCACCGCCACGGGCGCGCCGGTCTATGTCGATTATGCGCATACGCCCGACGCGATCGAGGCGGCCTGTGCGGCGCTGCGCCCGCACGTCGCCGCGCGCCTGATCCTGGTGGTCGGTGCCGGCGGCGACCGCGACGCGGGCAAGCGCGAGCCGATGGGCCAGGTGGCGGCGGCATCGGCGGACGTGGTGATCGTCACCGACGACAACCCGCGCTCCGAGAATCCTGCCGCGATCCGCGCCGATCTGCTCAAGGGCGCGCCGGGCGCGCGCGAGATCGGCGATCGCCGTGCCGCCATCGCCGCGGCGGTGCGCGAGGCGGCGGCGGGCGACATCGTGCTGATCGCGGGCAAGGGGCACGAGCAAGGGCAGATCGTCGGCGAGATGGTGCTGCCATTCGACGACGTCGCGGTCGCGCGGGAGATGGCGGCGTGAGCGGGGTGGTGGACAAAATCACCTCCGCTCGGGGAGGAGTGTCATGAGCCTCTGGACCGCCGCCGACATTGCGCGCGCGACCGGCGGCGCCGCCACCGCCGACTTCGCCGCCGCCGGCGTCGCGTTCGACTCGCGCGAGGTAGGGCCGGGCGACCTGTTCGTCGCGCTTGCCGGCGAGCATAGCGATGGCCACCGCTTCCTCGACCAGGCGTTCGCGCAGGGCGCCGCCGGGGCGATCGTGTCGCGCAATGGCGCACACCCGGCGGTCCGCGTCACGGACACCTTCGCCGCGCTGGAGACGCTCGCCCGCGCCGCGCGCGCGCGCGTGGCCGGCAAGGTGATCGGCGTCACCGGCTCGGTCGGCAAGACCTCGACCAAGGAGGCGCTGTTCGCCGCGCTCGATCGCTCCCCGAGCCGACACGCGCACCGCTCGGTGAAGAGCTACAACAATCATACCGGCGTGCCGCTCAGCCTGGCGCGGATGCCTGCGGCGAGCGACTATGCGGTGCTGGAGATGGGGATGAACCACCCCGGCGAGCTCGCCCATCTCACCACGCTCGTCCGCCCGCACGTCGCGATCGTCACCGCCATCGCGCCGGCGCACACCGAGTTCTTCCCGGACGAGAGCGCCATCGCGGACGCCAAGGGCGAGATTTTCCGGGGGCTCGAACCCGGCGGGATGGCGATCATCCCTTATGACAGCCCGCACCGAGAGCGGCTGATCGCCGCGGCGATGCCGTATGCCGCGCGGATCGTCACCTTCGGCCTGGACAAGCGCGCCGACGTCCATGCCGCCGAGGTGATGCCTTCGCCGCGCGGCGGCACCTTCGTCAGCGCCCGCGTCGGCGTACGCGAGCTCAACATGACGATCGCGCAGCCCGGGCAGCATTGGGTCTCGAACGCGATGGCGATACTCGCCGCGGTCGATGCGGTCGGCGCCGACCTCGCGCTGGCGGGGCTCGCGCTCGCCGAGCTTGGCGGGCTCGCCGGGCGCGGCGCGCGGCGCGACATCGCGGTTGGCGACGGCCGCGCGCTCCTCATCGACGAGAGCTACAATGCCAACCCGGCCTCGATGCGGGCGACGCTGGCGGTGCTGGCGCAGGAGCCCGGCCGTCACGTCGCGGTGCTGGGCGAGATGCGCGAGCTGGGCGACGGCTCGGCGGCCTATCACGAGGCGCTTGCTCCCGCGGTGACGGCGGCGCGCGTCGAAACGGCCGTGCTGGTCGGCGAGGCGATGGCGCCGCTCGCCGCGGCGCTTGAGGGGCAGGTCGATTTCGTCCATGTGCGCGATGCCGCTGCGGCGCTGGACCAGATCCGCGCCCTGCTCCGTCCGGGGGACGCGGTGCTCGTCAAGGGATCGAACGGGGTCGGACTGTCGCGGCTGGTCGCCGCGCTCGCCGACAAGGTGGATTGAGTGCTGTACTGGATCGCGGAGCATCTGGGTTTCCCCGGCGGGCTCAACCTCATCCGCTATCTCTCGTTTCGCGCCGGCGCGGCGGTGGCGACCGCTCTGTTCATCGGCCTGATCATCGGCCCGCGCTTCATCGGCTGGCTGCGCGTGCGTCAGGGCAAGGGCCAGCCGATCCGCGCCGACGGCCCGCAGACCCATCTCGCCAAGCGCGGCACGCCGACGATGGGCGGGCTGATGATCCTCACCGCGCTGACTTTGTCGATCCTGCTGTGGATGAACCTCGCCAACCCGTTCGTCTGGGCGTGCCTGTGCGTCACGCTCGGCTTCGGCGCGATCGGCTTCCTCGACGACTATGACAAGGTGCGCAAGGCGAGCACCGCGGGTATCTCGGGGCGGACGCGACTGCTGCTCGAGTTCCTGATCGCGGGCATCGCCGCCTGGATCATCATGCAGGAGAATGGCTCGGGGCTCTACCTGCCGTTCACCAACAGCTATTTCATCGATCTCGGCTATGCCTACCCGCTGTTCGCCGCCTTCACGATCGTGGCCTTCGGCAATTCGGTGAACCTCACCGACGGACTCGACGGGCTCGCCACCATGCCGGTGATCATCGCCGCGGTGGCGTTCATGATCATCGCCTATCTCGTCGGCAACGTGAAGTTCGCCGACTATCTCGGCATTCCGCACGTGCCGCGCGCGGGCGACATGGCGATCTTCTGCGGCGCGATGGTCGGGGCGGGGCTCGCTTTCCTGTGGTACAATGCGCCGCCCGCGGCGGTGTTCATGGGCGATACCGGCAGCCTCGCGCTCGGCGGCGCGCTGGGGACGATCGCGGTGGTGGCGCACCATGAGATCGTGCTGGGGATCATCGGCGGGCTGTTCGTGGTCGAGGCGCTGTCGGTCATCATCCAGGTGTTCTGGTACAAGCGCACCGGCAAGCGCATCTTCCGCATGGCGCCGATCCACCACCATTTCGAGCAGCTCGGCTGGAGCGAGCCCACGGTGGTGATCCGCTTCTGGATCATCGCCCTGGTGCTGGCGCTCGCCGGTCTCTCCACGTTGAAGCTGCGGTGAGGGCGATGTCGTCATCGCCCTCACCGCACCCCGGCGTAGGCCGCGGTCCCGAACAATGATCCTGGCGCGCGCCTGGGCGGGAAAACATTATGCGGTGCTCGGGTTGGCACGCTCGGGCGCCGCGACCGTGCGCGCGCTGCTCGCCGCCCGCGCGCGCGTGACGGCGTGGGACAGCGACGCGGCAAAGCGCGAGCAGATCCTCCCCGCTGGCGGGGAGAGGGACCGCCCGGCGCAGCCGGGGGGTGGAGGGGGCTTGCCTCATGGCGCAACGCTTGAGGAAGCCCACCTCCACCAGCCTGCGGCTGGCGGTCCCCAGCAGCGGGTTGACCATGCCCCGCATGGTCAAGGCTCGTTCGGGGGACGATCCGACCCGCTGCTCCTTGCCGGGGAGGATCTTCGGATCTCCGATCTCGCCACCCTCGACCTCGCCACCTTCGACGCGCTGGTCGTCTCACCCGGCGTGCCGCTCAACACGCACCCGCTCGCCGCGGCGGCGCGGGCCGCGGGCGTGCCGATCGTCGGCGACATCGAGCTGTTCGCGCGGGCGCGCGCCGAGCTGCCGCCGCACCGGGTCGTCGGCATCACCGGCACCAACGGCAAGTCGACCACCACCGCGCTGGTCCACCACCTCCTCGACGCCGCCGGCTTGCCCGCGCGCATGGGCGGCAACATCGGCCTGCCGATCCTCGCGCAGGAACCGCTGCCCGCGGGCGGCGTCTACGTGCTCGAGCTGTCGAGCTACCAGATCGACCTGACGCAGACGCTCGACTGCGATGTCGCGGTGCTGCTCAACGTCACCCCCGACCATCTCGACCGCTACGCCGGGTTCGAGGATTATGCCGCCAGCAAGGCGCGGCTGTTCGCGATGCAGTCGCCGCGACACCGCGCAGTGATCGGCACGGGTGATGCCGCTTCGGCCGCGATCGCGCAGGGCTTCGCGCACCGCGGGGAGACGATCACCACGATCGCGCCGGGCACGCCGCTCGACCAGTCGCGCTGGCCCTCGTTGCAGGGGCCGCACAATGCGCAGAACGCGCTCGCCGCGATCGCGGTGGCGGAGGCGCTCGGCCTAGACCGTGCCACGATCGAAGCGGGGCTCGAGACCTTCAACGGGCTGCCCCATCGCATGGAGCGGGTGGCGACGCTGGGCGGCGTCACCTGGATCGATGACAGCAAGGCGACCAATCCGGAGAGCGCCGCCCCCGCGCTCGCCGCCTATCCGCGCGTCCACTGGATCCTCGGCGGCCGCGCCAAGGGCGACGACCTGGACGCCTGCGTCCCGCATTTCGGCAACGTCGTGCGCGCCTATACGATCGGTGAGGCGGGGCCGCGCTTCGCGGCGCTGCTGCGCGACCACGTCCCTGTTGCGGAGGCGGAGACGCTGGAGCGCGCGGTGCGGATCGCCGCGGGCGAGGCGCAACGCGGCGAGGTGGTGCTGCTGTCGCCGGCGGCGGCTTCGTTCGACCAGTTCCGTGATTACGAGCATCGCGGCGCCGCGTTCCGCGCGGCAGTGGAGGCGCTGGCATGACCGACGTGAGCAGGGCACAGCGGGCGGGGCTGAAGGGGCGTGGCGGTCGCGGCGACCCGTCGCCGCTCGGCACCTGGTTCTGGGACATCGACCGCGTGCTGCTGTTGCTCGCCTTGTTCCTGATCGCGATCGGGCTGATCGCGGTCGCCGCAGGGTCGCCGGCGAGCGCGTCGCGTTACTCGGGCGAGCATCTCAAATTCGCACCGCTGCATTATTTCTGGCGCCAGCTGCTGTGGGCGGGCGTGTCGCTGCCGGTGCTGTTCGGCGTGTCGATGCTGCCGGTGACGGCAGCGCGGCGCATGTCGCTGATCGGCGCGGCGGTCTGCGTCGCGCTGCTGATGATCGTGCCGTTCGCGGGCGTGGTGGTGAACGGTGCGCGGCGCTGGATCGGCCTGGGCTTCGCGCAATTCCAGCCGTCCGAGTTTCTCAAGCCCTTCTTCGTCGTCGCGGTGGCGTGGCTGCTGTCGCTCAAGTCGCGTGACGAGGAGCTGCCGGTGACGATGATCACCGCCGGTCTCACCGGCTTGATCGCGGTGCTGCTGATGCTCCAGCCCGATTTCGGTCAGACCGTGATCTTCTGCTGCATCTGGCTGGCGCTCGTCACGATCGCGGGCACGCCGACGCGCGTGATCATGGGCTTCGTCGCGATGGTGCCCGCCGCGCTGGTGGCAGCCTATCTGTTCTACAGCACCGCGCGCGCGCGCATCGACGCCTTCCTGTTCCCCGGTTTGGAAGGCGAGGGCGCGGCGGACCATTTCCAGACCGACGCGGCGCATCGCACGCTTACCTCGGGCGGCTGGTTCGGCACCGGGCCGGGCGGCGGCACCGTCAAATACGGCCTGCCCGAGGCGCATACCGACTATATCTTTTCCGTCATCGGCGAGGAGTTTGGGCTGCTCGCCTGCATGGTGGTGGCGCTGGTGTTCCTCGCGCTGGTGGTGCGCGTGTTCGTCAAGTTGCTGGACGAGCAGGACCCGTTCAAGCTGCTCGCCGCCTCGGGGCTGGCGGTGCAGTTCGGCGCGCAGGCGCTGATCTCGATGGCGGTCAACACCGGGCTCGCGCCGTCCAAGGGAATGACGCTGCCGTTCATCAGCTACGGCGGCTCGTCGATGGTGGCGCTGTCGCTCGGCATGGGGCTGCTGCTGGCGTTCACGCGGCGCAACCCGTTCCTGCTGCGCAGCCCCTATATCACGCGATGGAACGCCGAATGACGCCCGTGCAGGACTTTCGCCCGCGCCACTTCGTGCTCGCCGCGGGCGGCACCGGCGGCCATATGGTGCCAGCGGCGGCGCTCGCGACCGAGCTGACCAAGCGCGGCCACCGCGTCGCGCTGGTGAGCGACGCGCGCGGGGTGCGCTTCCCGGGGTTGTTCGAGGACGTGCAGACCCACGTCATCCCCGCCGGGCGCTTCGCCGGCGGCCCGCTCGGCTGGGCCAAGGCGGCGCGGCTGATGATGCAGGGCCGCGCCATGGCGGCCGAGCTGTACCGGACGTTCAAGCCCGCCGCGGTGATCGGCTTCGGCGGCTACCCCGCTTATCCCGCGTTGTCGGCGGCGTTCGCGGCGGGAATCCGCACCGCGGTGCACGAGCAGAATGCGGTGCTCGGCCGGGTCAACCGGCTGGTGGCGGGCAAGGTCGACGCGATCGCGACCAGCTATGCCGAGACCGAGCGGCTGCGCCCGCGCCACCAGGCCAAGGCGCACCATGTCGGCAACCCGGTGCGCGAGAGCGTGCTCGCGCTGCGCGCCAAGCCCTATCCGCTGCTCGACGAGGACAGCATCTTTCGCGTGCTCGTCACCGGCGGCAGCCAGGGCGCATCGGTGCTGAGCCAGGTGGTGCCCGAGGGATTGGCGATGCTGCCGGTCGCGTTCCGCCGCCGCCTTCAGGTGACGCATCAGGCGCGGATCGAGGACATCGACGCCGCGCGCGAAACCTATGCGCGGCTGGAGATCGCGGCCGACCTCGCCACCTATCTGCCCGACCTTCCCGAGCAGCTCGGCTGGGCGCATGTGGTGATCGCGCGCGCGGGTGCCTCGACCATCGCCGAGCTGACCGCGGCGGGGCGCCCCGCCATCCTGGTGCCGCTCCCCAGCGCCACCGACGACCACCAGACCGCCAATGCGCGCGAGATCACCCGCGCCGGCGGCGCGCGCACGATCGCGCAATCCGCCTTCACTCCCAGCGAGCTCGCCAAGCAGATGCAGAAACTCGGGCTCGACCCGGAAGCGCTTCAGAACGCCGCCGCGCGCGCCCGCGCCTGCGGCACGCCCGAGGCGGCGAGCGACCTTGCCGATCTGGTGGAGAGCCTCGACTCGCCCGAGTCGCGGCTGCCGGTCGGCCGGGTCGTGCAGCGCAAGGCGTTCGCATGAGGGGAGTCGCCACCGATATCGGGACGATCCACTTCGTCGGCATCGGCGGGATCGGCATGTCCGGCATCGCCGAGGTGATGCACAATCTCGGCTATAGCGTGCAGGGCTCGGACGTCGCCGAGGGCTATGTCGTCGAGGGCCTGCGCGCGCGCGGCATCAAGGTGACGATTGGGCACGACGCCGCGAACGTCGCGGGGGCGGCGGTGGTGGTCACCTCCACCGCGGTGAAGCGCGGCAACCCCGAGGTGGAGGCGGCGCTGCAAAACCGCGTCCCCGTCGTCCGTCGCGCCGAGATGCTCGCCGAGCTGATGCGGCTGAAGTCGACCGTCGCGGTCGCGGGCACGCACGGCAAGACCACGACCACATCGATGGTGGCGGCGCTGCTCGACGCCGGCGGGGTCGACCCCACCGTGATCAACGGCGGCATCATCAACAGCTATGGCTCAAACGCCCGGCTCGGCGCGAGCGACTGGATGGTGGTCGAGGCGGACGAGAGCGACGGCAGTTTTCTGCGGCTCGACGGCACGATCGCGGTGGTCACCAACATCGATCCCGAGCATCTCGACCATTACGGCAGCTTCGACCGCGCCAAGGACGCTTATGTCGAGTTCGTCGAGAACGTGCCCTTCTACGGCGCGGCGCTGCTGTGCCTCGACCATCCCGAGGTGCAGGCGCTGATCCCGCGCGTGCGCGACCGCCGCATCGTCACCTATGGCTTCGCCGCCTCGGCCGACGTGCGCGGCGTCAACGTGGCGCCCTATCCCGGCGGCAACCGCTTCGAGGCACAGGTGCGCGCGCGCGACGGCGCGGTGCGCTCGATCGAAGGTATCGACCTGCCGATGCCCGGCCGCCACAATGTCCAGAACGCGCTCGCCGCGATCGGTGTCGCGCTCGAGCTCGGCATCGACGACGCGACGATCCAGAAGGGCTTCGAGCGCTTCTCCGGCGTCAAGCGTCGCTTCACCAAGGTGGGCGAGGTCGCGCTTGAGGGCGGCGCGGCGACGATCGTCGACGATTACGGCCACCACCCGGTCGAGATCCGCGCGGTGCTCGCCGCCGCGCGCGAGTCCGCGCCGGGTCGGGTGATCGCGGTGGTGCAGCCGCATCGCTACTCGCGGCTCGGCAATCTGATGGAGGAGTTCCGCGGCGCGTTCAACGACGCCGACCTCGTCTATGTCACGCCGGTCTATGCCGCGGGCGAGGCGCCGGTGCCCGGCGTCGACTCGGCCGCGCTGGTGGCGGGGCTGCGCGACCGGGGCCATCGCCAGGCCGAACTGGTCAAGGACGCCGCCGCGCTCGCCGCTGCGCTCGCGGGCGAATTGCGCGCGGGTGATCAGGTGGTCTGCCTCGGCGCGGGCGACATCACCAAATGGGCGGCGGGGCTCGCCGGCGCGATCGAGGCGCAGCGGCGGTGAGCGTCGCCACGCTCCCTTCGGTGCGCGGGCGGCTCACCGCCGGTGCCGCGCTGGCGCCGCTCGTGTGGTTCAAGAGCGGCGGCGCGGCCGACTGGCTGTTCGAGCCCGCGGACGCGGACGATCTCGCTGCCTTCCTCGCCGCGCTCGACCCGGGCGTGCCGGTGCTGCCGCTGGGGCTCGGTTCGAACCTGATCGTGCGCGACGGCGGCGTGCCGGGCGTAACGATCCGGCTCGGCAAGGCCTTCGCGCAGGTGGAACCGATCGGCGACTCGCGGCTGCGCTGCGGCGGCGGAGCGAGCGGCATCCTTGTGTCCTCGACCGCGCGCGACGCCGGCGTGGCGGGGGTGGAGTTCCTGCGCTCCATCCCGGGCACGGTCGGCGGCTTCGTGCGGATGAACGGCGGCGCCTATGGTCGCGAGACCGCCGACGTGCTGGTCGAGGCCGAGGTGGTGCTGCGCGACGGCACGCGGCGGACGCTGTCGCGCGACGAGCTGGGCTACAGCTACCGCCACTCGGCGCTGCCCGACGGGGCGGTGGTGGTGGGAGCGACCTTCCGCGGCATGCCGGGCGAGCCCGCCGCGATCCAGGCCGAGATGGACCGCATCGCCGCGGCGCGCGAGGCGAGCCAGCCGCTGCGGTCGCGCACCGGCGGCTCCACCTTCAAGAACCCGCCGGGCGCCAAGGCATGGGAGCTGGTCGACGCCGCCGGCTGCCGCGGGCTGCGCCGGGGCGACGCGCAGGTGAGCGAGAAGCATACCAACTTCCTCCTCAATCTCGGCGCGGCGAGCAGCGCCGAGATCGAGGCGCTGGGCGAGGACGTGCGCGCGCGGGTCAAGGCCGCGAGCGGCGTCGAACTGGAATGGGAGATACAACGCGTGGGTGACGGTATCATTCCTCCCCTGCAAGGAACAGCGGGTCGGATCTTCCCCCGGACGATCCTTGATCATGCGGCGCATGATCAACCCGCTGCTGGGGACCGCCGTGCGGAGCACGGTGGTGGAGGGGGCTTTCCACGAAGCGCTCCGTCCGCGGAAGCCCCCCTCCACCACCAGCCTGCGGCTGGCGGTCCCCCTCCCCGTGCCGGGGAGGATTATCGTCGCCTCCATGTCGCGGTCCTGATGGGCGGGTGGTCGGCCGAGCGCGAGGTGTCGCTCAACTCGGGCGCCGGCGTCGCCGAGGCGCTGGAGTCGCTCGGCCACCGCGTCACCCGCGTCGACCTCAGCCCGAGCGTCGCCGCCGATCTCGCCGCGGCGGCGCCAGACCTCGTCTTCAACGCGCTCCACGGCACGCCTGGGGAGGACGGCAGCGTTCAGGGCCTGCTCGAGCTGATGGGGCTGCGCTACACCCATTCGGGGCTCGCCACTTCGGTGATCGCAATCGACAAAGTGTTGACCAAGCAGGTGCTCGTACCCGCGGGCGTGCCGATGCCGGGTGGGCGCATCGTCCAGTCGGCGGAGGTGTTCGAGGCCGACCCGCTGCCGCGTCCCTATGTCCTCAAGCCGGTCAACGAGGGTTCGTCGGTCGGCGTCGCGATCGTCACCGAGGGCGGCAATTACGGCCTCCCGATCGGGCGCGACACCGCGGGGCCGTGGCAGGAGTTCGCCGAGCTGCTCGCCGAGCCCTATGTTCGCGGGCGCGAACTGACCACCGCGGTGCTCGACGGCGCCGACGGCCCGCGCGCGCTCGGCGTCACCGAGCTGCGTCCCAAGTCGGGCTGGTACGATTATGACGCCAAATACACGGACGGGATGACCGACCATCTCTTCCCCGCGCCGGTGCCGGACGAGATCGCCGAGGCGTGCGGTGCGCTGGCGCTCCAGGCGCATCGCGTGCTCGGCTGCCGCGGGTGCAGCCGCTCGGACTTCCGCTGGGACGACGAGCGCGGCGTCGACGGGCTGTTCCTGCTGGAGGTCAACACTCAGCCGGGCATGACCGCGCTGAGCCTCGTGCCGGAGCAGGCGCGCCACACCGGCATGAGCTACCCCGAGCTGGTGCAGGCGATCGTCGACGCCGCGATGCGGCTGCCCGCACCGAAAGCGGCCGTGCGGGCGAAGGACGCGGCGCGGTGAGCCGCACGATCAAGCGCGGCGCCCCGCCACCGCGGCGCGCGGTCAACAGCCGGCGGCGCGCGCCCAAGGCATCGATTGGCGACCGGCTGATCGCGCGCCTTCCGGTCAGCGAGGAGACACTGCGTCGGGCGGTGACCTGGACGCTGGTCGGCGGCGCGGGCGCGGCGGCGCTCTCGCTCGCGACGCTGCTGGGCGTGCCGCAGGCGATCGGCACCGGCATCGCCGAGGCGGCGGGCACCGCCGGGCTGAAGGTGGAGCAGGTCGACATCACCGGGCTCAAGCGGATGGACCGCGAGACCGTCTACGCGATCGCGCTGGAGGATCAGCCGAGCCGCGCGATGCTCCGCGTCGATCTCGCGCGCGTGCGCGAGCGACTGCTCGCTTATGGCTGGATCGCCGACGCTTATGTCGCGCGGCGGCTGCCCGACCGGTTGCTGATCCACATCACCGAGCGCGAGCCCGCCGCGATCTGGCAGGACAATGGCCAGCTTACGCTGATCGACGGGACCGGGCGGCTGCTCGCCCCGGTCGATCCCGCGCATATGCCCGATCTGCCGCTGGTGATCGGCCCGGGCGCGGACCGGCAGGAGGCGGGCTACCAGGCGCTGCTCGCCGCCGCGCCCGCGCTCAAGCCCCGCGTGCGCGCCGCCACCTGGGTCGGCAATCGGCGGTGGGACCTGACGTTCGACACCGGCGAGACGCTGGCGCTGCCGCAGGACGGCGCGGCGCAGGCGCTGATCAAGTTCGCGCAGCTCGACGGCGCGCGCTCGCTGCTCGGCAAGGGCTGGGTCCGCTTCGATCTGCGCGACCCCGCCAAACTGGTGGCGCGCAAGCCCGGGCAGGACCTGCACCAGCGCTTGCAGGACGATGGCACCGCCGATGCGGTGGCGGGCAATACCACCGATCAGGGCGGTGGCAACGAGACCACGGCGGCGCGCGCGAGGGAAGCGACGCGCGTCGTCGAGGCGTGACGACGAACGGATGAGGGGGACGACATGGCCAAGGCAGCACCGGACGGTTTGATCACCGCGCTCGATATCGGCTCGTCGAAAGTGTCGGCGATGATCGCGCAGAAGGGCGATGGCGGCGAGCTGGTGGTGCTCGGCACCGGCCAGCGCGAGAGCCGCGGCGTCAAACGCGGCTATATCGCCGACATGGACGCGACCGAAGTGGCGGTGCGCGAGGCGGTGGAGCAGGCCGAGCGGATCGCGGGCTTCAACATCGAGAACGTCTGGGCGGGCTTCTCCGCCGGCGGGCTGGTGAGCGACGAGGCCTTCATCGAGGCCGAGCTGGGCGGAATGCGGATCGAGCAGGCCGATATCGACGCCTTGCTCCAGGAGGGGCGCCAGTCGATCGATCCGCAGGGCCGCATGGTGCTCCACGCGCAGCCCGCGCTGTACACGCTCGACGGACTGACCGGGGTGAAGAAGCCGCTCGGGCTCCACGCCGACCGGCTTGGCGTCCATATCCATGTCATCGCCGCGGATGGCTCGCCGGTGCGCAACCTCGATCTGTGCGTCCGCTCCGCGCACCTCGAGGTGAAGTCGATCATCGCGGCACCGGTCGCCACCGGCCTGGCCTGTCTCAGCGCGGAGGAGCGTGACCTCGGTGTCGCGCTGGTCGAGATCGGTGCGGGGATCACCAACGTCTCGCTGTTCGCGGGCTCGATGCTCGTCGGGCTCAAGTCGATCCCCTATGGCGGCGCCGATATCACCGACGATATCGCCTCCGCCTTCGGCACGACGCGGCTTCAGGCCGAGCGGATCAAATGCTTCCACGGCTCGGCCAATGCCTCCCCGCGCGACAATCACGAGATGGTCACGATTCGGGAGCGCACCGACGACGAGGATTCGGAGGCGCTGCAGATCACCAAGGCGGCGCTGATCGCGGTGATTCGGCAGCGGCTGGAGCATCTCACCAGCGAGATCCAGGCCGCGCTCAAGGAACTGAAGTTCGAGGGGCCGGTCGGGCGTCAGGTGGTGCTCACCGGCGGCGGGGCGGAGCTCAAGGGCATCGCTGATTATGCGCAGCAGGCGCTGGGCCGCTCGGTCCGCGTCGGCCGGCCGCGCGGGTTGACCGGGCTGCCCGAGGCGCATTCCGGGCCGGGCTTCGCGACGCTGGCCGGGCTGGCCTTCTTCGCGGCGAGCGATCCGATCGATCTGCGCGGGCTCGTGCCGACGCAGCAGATGGTCCATCGCCAGCGCGGGCTGCGCGGCTTCTGGAAGCTCGTGCAGGCGGCCAAGGCAAATTATTGACGCGGCTACAGGGCGTTTCGCGGTGTTTCCTCTTTCACCCGGCGTCTCGTTGTTGCACATCGGTAGAAATTACCCCCGCGAGTGACGGCGGTGCGGGGCGGACGGAGTAAGCACGCGATGAGCATCGAATTCATCACCCCCGACCTCGACGATCTCACCCCGCGCATCACCGTCGTGGGTGTCGGCGGCGCCGGCGGCAATGCCATCGCCAACATGATGCGCGCCGACGTGCAGGGCGTGCAGTTCCTTGTCGCCAACACCGACGCGCAGGCGCTCAAACAGTCGGATGCCGAGCAGAAGATCCAGCTCGGCGCCAAGATCACCCAGGGCCTGGGCGCGGGCAGCCGCCCCGAGATCGGCCGCGCCGCCGCGGAAGAGACGATCGACGAGCTGTCGCGCCTGCTCGAGGGCAGCCACATGTGCTTCATCGCCGCGGGCATGGGCGGCGGCACCGGCACCGGCGCCGCCCCGGTGATCGCCAAGGCGGCACGCGACATGGGCATCCTCACCGTCGGCGTCGTCACCAAGCCGTTCAGCTTCGAGGGCAACCGCCGCGCCAAGTCGGCCGACGCGGGCATCGAAGAGCTGCAGAAGTTCGTCGACACGCTGATCGTGATCCCGAACCAGAACCTGTTCCTGGTCGCCAACGCCAACACCACCTTCAAACAGGCGTTCGAGATGGCCGACGAGGTCCTGCAACAGGGCGTGCGCGGCATCACCGACCTGATGGTCATGCCCGGCCTCATCAATCTCGACTTCGCCGACGTCCGCTCGGTGATGCAGGAGATGGGCAAGGCGATGATGGGCACCGGCGAGGCCGAGGGCGATGATCGCGCGCTGATCGCGGCGCAGAAGGCGATCGCCAACCCGCTGCTCGACGGCGTGTCGATGCAGGGCGCCAAGGGCGTGATCGTCTCGATCACCGGCGGCGACGACATGCGCCTGCTCGAGGTCGACGAGGCCGCCAACCATATCCGCGAGCTGGTCGATCCGGACGCCAACATCATCTGGGGCTCCGCGTTCAATCCCGAGCTGGAGGGCAAGATCCGCGTCTCGGTGGTCGCCACCGGGATCGAGAACAACGCCGCGACGGCCGCGCCGGCGAGCACCGCCACGGCGGAGCCCGCGCGCACCTTCAGCTTCTCTGCGCCGCGCCGCACGGACGCTGCGCCGAGCGCGGCTGCGCCGTCGCCTGCGTCGCAGCCGACCGCCGCGCCGACGCCGGCACCAGCGCCGATCCCCACCGCCTATCAGCCCGCCAGCGAGGTGCCGCCGCAGCAGCCGAGCGGCGCCGCCGCGGGCGCGATGGCGCACGGCGTGCCGCCGACCACGTCCGGTCCGATCGTCGAACCCGCTCCGGCCGCGCCGGCCGCCCCGGCGGACGACGAACTGCTGCTCGGCGCCGATTCGCTGATGCCGGCACCCCAGGCGTCGACGGGCGACGCCGCGCGCCGCCGCTTCCTCGCGCCGGGTGGCGAGAACGAGGAAGCGCCGCCGCAGCCGCGCGTCAAGCTGGGCGGCACGCTGTTCGAGCGGATGCAGAACGCCACGCGCAACGCCGGCGGCCGCACCGATGAGGGCGAGGGCGGCGACCTGCCACGCTTCCTGCACCGCCAGAACAACCAGTAAGCCGATTCGGCAGGGGGCGCCCCGCCGTGCCGGGGCGCGCCCTGCCGGCGCGGAAGCGGTGAAGGGGAGGCCCCACCCCCGTGTCGATGGCGTCGCTGCGCGGCGCGACGATCTGGACGATGCGCGCGGCGTCGGCGCGCTCCGGCGCTGCTGGCTGGGTCCCGCTCTCTGACCGTGTTTTTTCGCGCGCCGGCCCGCCGGTCGCCGCCGCCGTGGCTGTCCCGGCTTTGGTCACCGCGCGACTGTCATTCCCGCCTGTACCGTGCCAAGGCGCGTGCTCCGAACCCAATGAGTGACGCGACATGACCGCCATCGGCATCTATGGCAGCAACGGCCGGATGGGGCGCGCGATCGCCACCATCGCCGAGGCGGAGGGGTGCGTGATCGCAGGGGGCGTCGACGCCGGTGGCGATCCGCTGCCGCTCGCGCAGGCGGCGGACGTGCTGGTCGACTTCTCGACGCCTGCCGCGCTCGAGCCGCATCTCGCCGCCGCGGTGGCAGCCCGGACAGCGATCGTGATCGGCACCACCGGTCTGGGCGCGACCCATCACGCGCTGATCGAACAGGCCGCCGACGTCATCCCGGTGCTGCAGACCGGCAATACCTCGCTCGGCGTCACGCTGCTGCAAACGCTGGTGCGTGAGGCAGCGGCGCGACTCGGCGCCGAGTGGGACATTGAGATCGTCGAGATGCACCACCGCCACAAGGTCGACGCGCCATCGGGCACCGCGCTGCTGCTCGGCGAGGCCGCTGCGGCGGGGCGGGGCACGCGGCTGGCCGAGGTGCGCGTCGATAGCCGCGCCGGGCTGGTCGGCGCACGCAGCGAGGGCACGATCGGCTTCGCCTCGCTGCGCGGCGGCTCGGTGGTGGGCGATCATTCGGTCGTCTTCGCGGGCGAGGGCGAGCGCGTCGAGCTCAACCATCGTGGCGAGGACCGCAGCCTCTTTGCGCGCGGCGCGGTGAAGGCGGCGCTGTGGCTCGCCGGGCGCGCGCCGGGCCGCTACGCGATGGCGGAGGTGCTGGGGCTGTGACCCGGCGCGAGGTCGCCGAATTCTATCGGCGGCTGGCCGAGGCGAACCCTCATCCCGAAACCGAGCTCGAGTCGGTCAACGTCTACACGTTGCTGGTCGCGGTGGTGCTTTCGGCGCAGGCGACCGACGCGGGCGTCAATCGCGCCACGCGCGCGCTGTTCGCCGAGGTCGACACGCCCGCGAAGATGGTGGCGCTCGGCCTTGAGGGTCTCAAGCAGCACATCCGCACCATCGGGTTGTTCAACACCAAGGCCAAGAACGTGATCGCGCTGAGCGAGGCGCTGCTGGCGCAGCACGGCGGCGCGGTGCCGCGCGACCGCGCCGCGCTGGAGGCGCTGCCCGGCGTCGGGCGCAAGACCGCGAATGTCGTGCTCAACGTCGCGTTCGGCGAGGAGACGTTCGCGGTCGACACGCACATCTTCCGCGTCGGCAACCGGACCGGCCTGGCCCGGGGCAAGACCGTGCTGGCGGTGGAAAAGAAGCTCGACGCGGTGACGCCCGCGCCGTTCCGCGTCCATGCGCATCACTGGCTGATCCTGCACGGCCGCTATGTCTGCAAGGCGCGCCGTCCCGAATGCTGGCGCTGCATCGAGCATGATCTCTGCGCGTTCAAGCCCAAGACCCCGCCGCCGGAGGAGCGGATCGTGGCGCGGGCGGGCTGAGGAGGCGGCGATGCGCGGATGGTTCGCGATGGCGCTGGTGCTGCTCTCGGGCGCGGCGCTCGCGCGCGACGGCGGGCCGGCGGTCCCCGAGGCGGTCGCGGTGGGAGAGGCGCGCACCTGCGTGCCGATCGCCGCGCTGCGCGAGAGCCTGGTGCGCAGCGACCGCGTGATCGACTTCCACACCGTCGACAATCGTTATTACCGCGTGACCTTGCCCCAGGCCTGTCCCGGGCTCGGCTTTGAGCGGCGCTTCGGCTACGCTACCTCGATAGGGCAGTTGTGCGCGCAGGACATCATCACCGTTCTATATGCGACCGGCGGGATGCGCGGCGCAAGCTGTGGGCTGGCGCCGTTCCAGCCAGTGACGATCGCGCGCCGCCACGCGAAAAGCGGGTAGCGCGGCGCGGCGCACCCTGCTAGTCGCACCCGACCGGCACCCGTAGCTCAGCTGGATAGAGCGCTGCCCTCCGAAGGCAGAGGCCACAGGTTCGAATCCTGTCGGGTGCGCCAGCTTCTCCATCATTTTTGACGCTCGTTCCCCGCACACAGCGGTGCTCGGGTCAGTAATGGTGTGTAGCGTCCGCATCGTGCGCTCGTGCGGCGGTTCGCTGCGAGGGTCGTGGCCCGGCTTCCCGTCCGTCGTAGCGCACGTCTTCGCGCCGAGCACGCGAGTCTCATCAACGCCTCCCCCGAGCTCTCGGCCGCCGCCGAACACCGGTGAAAGCGTTTCGGTGTGATCACCTCGGAGCCCAGCAACACTTCGTCACCGCCGTAGCAGGAACAAAGCTCCGTCACGATCCTTCTCGACGAGGGGGACAAGACGATCGGCTCGGGGCGCCAATCCGCATTCACAACATTCGGCACGGAGGCCGCGTGGCTCGCCGGGCTGACCGGCTGGATGGTGCTCGGCGCGGTCGTGATCGCGCTGGCGCTCGCCGCGCTGATGGTCGCGGCGTCGCGCTCGCGCGAGGGCGCGCTGACCCACCGCCAGGGCATGCGGCTGGTGTTGTGGGCGGGCGGCATCGTGCCCAGCGTCGTGCTGCTCGCGCTGCTGATCGCCACGCTTCCCGCGATGCGCCCGATCCGCGCCGCTCGCGATGACCTGCGCGTCACCGTCACCGGCGAGCAATTCTGGTGGCGCATGGCCTATCAGCCCGCCGGCGCCGCCGCGGTGACCTCGGCCAACGAGCTGCGCCTGCCGGTCGGGCGTGACGTCGTGCTCGCGCTTGAGGGCGGCGACGTGCTCCACAGCTTCTGGGTGCCCGGGCTCGCCGGCAAGATGGACATGGTGCCGGGCCGCACCAACACGCTCGTCGTCCACGCGACGCGTACGGGGCGCTTCCGCGGGCAATGCGCCGAATTCTGCGGGCTGAGCCACGCGCTGATGGCGTTCGACGTGGTGGCGATGGAGCCCGCCGCCTTCGACGCCTGGCTCGCCGCCGAGCGCCGCCCGGTTACCACCGCCGCTGCGACGGGCGCGCGGCTGTTCGACGCCCACGGCTGCGGCGGCTGCCACGCGGTGCGCGGCACCGGCGCGGCGGGCGCGATCGGCCCCGACCTCACGCATCTCGGCAGCCGCGCGACGATGGCGGCAGGGATCCAGCCGCTCACCACCGCCAACCTCGTCCGCTTCATCCGCGACGCGCCGGCGGTGAAGCCCGGCGCGCGCATGCCCGCTTACCCGCAAATGTCCGTGCAGGACGCCGCCGCGATCGCGCGCTGGCTGGAGACGAATCGATGAGCCTCCACGCGCAGGACGATCCCGCGTTGCGCGCGGCGCAGGAGGAGCGGCTGCGCGCCGTCTGGGCGCCGCCCAAGGGGCTGTTCCTGCGCTGGACCGACACCAACAACAACCAGGTCGGCGTGTGGTACACGCTGACCGCCTTCGGCTTCATGCTGTTCGCCGGCGTGCTCGCGCTGATCATGCGCGTGCAGCTGGCGCAGCCGGGCAACGAGCTGGTCACGCCGTCGACGTTCAACCAGCTGTTCACGCTGCACGGCTCGATGATGATGTTCCTGTTTGCGGTGCCGATGTTCGAGGCAGTCTCGATCATCCTGCTGCCGCAACTGCTGGGTGCGCGCGACCTGCCGTTCCCGCGGCTCAGCGCGTTCGGCTATTGGAGCTTCCTGATCGGCGGCGTGTTCGTCTCGGGCTCGATCTTCTTCGACGCCGCGCCCGACGGCGGCTGGTTCATGTACCCGCCCTTCACCACGCGCACCGACCTGAGCGGGCTCGGCGCCGACATATGGATGCTGGGGCTGAGCTTCATCGAGGTGTCGTCGGTCGCCGCCGCGGTGGAGCTGATCACCGGTGTGCTCAAGTGCCGCCCGCCGGGCATGCGGCTCAACCTGATGCCGCTCTACGCCTGGTACATTCTGGTCGTCGCGGTGATGATCCTGTTCGCCTTTCCGCCGCTGATCGCCGGCGACGTGCTGTTCGAGCTGGAGCGGCTGCTCGGCTGGCCCTTCTTCGACGCGGCCAAGGGCGGCGACCCGATCCTGTGGCAGCACCTGTTCTGGATCTTCGGCCACCCCGAGGTCTATATCGTCTTCCTTCCATCGATCGCTTTGTTCGCGATGATCGTGCCGACCTTCGCGCGGCGGCACCTGCTGGGCTATCCCTGGATCGTGCTCGCCGCGGTGGGGACGGCGTTCCTCAGCTTCGGGCTGTGGGTGCATCATATGTTCACCACCGGGCTGCCCAAGATCAGCCTGGCGTTCTTCTCCGCCGCATCGGAAGCGGTGGCGATCCCGACCGGCATCCAGATCTTCGCCTTCATCGCCACGCTCTGGGCGGGGCGCGTGACCTGGTCGACGCCGCTGCTCTACGTCACCGGCTCGATCGCGATCTTCGTAATCGGCGGGCTGACCGGCGTGATGGTCGCGATCGCGCCGTTCGACTGGCAGGCGCACGACACCTATTTTATCGTCGCCCACCTCCACTACGTCCTGATCGGCGGCACGTTGATCCCGCTGTTCGGCGGCCTCTATTATTACTGGCCGCTGATCACCGGGAAGAAGCTGTCCGACCGGATCGGGCGCACCGCCTTCTGGCTGCTGTTCGGCGGCGCCAACCTCACCTTCTTCCCGATGCACTTCTCCGGGCTGATGGGGATGCCGCGGCGCGTCTTCACCTATCCGGAGGAGCTCGGCATCGGCGGGCTCAACCTCGCCTCGACGATCGGCTCCTGGGTGTTCGCCGCGGGCGTGCTGCTGGTGTGCGTCGATCTCGCGCTGAGCCCGCGCCGCTCCAAGTCGCCGCGCAACCCCTGGGCCGCGGGGACGCTCGAGTGGCTCGCCCATCCCGACGACGAGGATTGGGGCATCCGCTCGATCCCGCTGATCGAGAGCCGCTACCCGATTTGGGACCAGAAGAACTTCGTCGCCAAGGTGGACGAAGGCCGCTTCTTCCTGCCAGACGCGGAGGAAGGCCGACGGGAGACGATCGTCACCAGCGTGCTCGACGCGCGACCGGTGCAGGTGCTGCGGCTCGGCGGCCCGAGCGTGGTGCCGATGCTCACCGCGATCGCGCTGGGCAGCGTCTTCATCCTGACGACCTATCATCTCTACTGGGCGGCGCTGGTCGGCGCCGTCGTGACGCTGGCAATGGTGCTGTACTGGCTGTGGACCGGCACCGCCGAGATACCGGAGAAGGACTGCAAGCCGATCGGGCACGGCATCGCGCTGCCGCTGTATATCTCGGGTGCCTCGGCGAGCGGCTGGTGGGCGATGTTCATCACGATGATGGCCGACGCCACCGCCTTCTCGGGGCTGGTGTTCGGTTATTACTTCTTCTGGACGCGGCACGAAAACTTCCCGCCGAGCGGCCCCGGCATGGACGGACCGGGCAGCTTCTGGCCGATGCTGGCGATGGCGGTGATGCTGGCGAGCTGGGCGCTGACCGTCGCCGCGCGCGAGCTCAACCGGCGCGAGGCGGTCGGCGCCGCGCGCGCGGCGCTGGGGATGGCGGCGCTGCTGTCGCTCGGCGCGATCGGCTCCGGGCTGGCGGGGCCGTGGCTCAGCGGCTTGCAGCCCGAGCTCCACGTCTACCCCGCGATCGTGTGGACGCTGGCGATCTGGACCACCGCGCATTGCGGTGTCGGCGCGATCATGCAGCTCTATACGCTGGCGCGCAGCCTGGCGGGGCGGATGACGCCGCAGCACGACGCCGACCTGCGCAACATCACGGTCTACCAGCATTTCATGGCGCTGACCGCAGTGGTGACCTACGCCACGATCGGCCTGTTCCCGGGGGCGGCATGAAGCGCGACGCACCCCGCGGCCGGCAGAGCCTGGGCGAGCGCATCCGCGGCCTGCGCGTGACCTTGTGGACGCTGATCGTGCCGCCGACCGTCTGGGCGGTGCATTTCCTGTTCTGCTACCTCTGGGTGGCGGTGAGCTGCGCCAAGCTCGGCGCCTTCCCGCGCTTCCCCGTCGCCTTCGTGGTCGGCACGGGCGCGGCGCTGGCGATCATCCTCGGCTCGGGCTGGATCGCTTGGGTGCAGTCGCGCACGCCGGGCGACGACCCGCCGCACGACGAGGGTACCGACATCGACCGGCTGCGCTTCCTCGCCACCGCGACGCTGCTGCTGGCCGGACTGAGCTTCGTCGCGGTGCTGTTCACCGCCGCCCCCGCGCTGCTGCTGACGGACTGCCGGTGAAAGCCGCGCCCGGCCTCGCGCTCGCGCTCGGCGCCACCGCGCTCGGCTTCGCCGGGCTCGGCATGACCGGGCATATGGCGGCGCACATGGGTGCGGTCGCGGTCGCTGCACCGGCGCTCGCCGCCGCGCTGCCGCGGCGCCCACGTGGCGCGGGCGCGCCGCTGCTCTGGGCGATGATGGAGTTCGCGATCGTCTGGGCGTGGCACTTTCCCGCGCTGCGGGGGCTCGCCGACTCGCACGCCGCCGTCGCACTGGTCGAGCAGGCGCTGTTCCTCGCCGCGGGCGTCGCGCTGTGGCGCGCCGCCTTGGCGCAGCCCGCGGCAGGTGCGGCCGCGCTGCTGCTCACCTCGATGCACATGACGTTGCTGGGCGCGCTGATCGGGCTTGCGCCGCGCCCGCTCTACGCGATGATGGCGATGCACCCCGCGACGGGCCTCGACGCGCTCGCCGACCAGCAGCTCGGCGGCGTGGTGATGCTGGTGGTCGGCGGCGCGAGCTACTGCCTCGGCGGGCTGTGGCTGCTCGCCACCCTCTTGCGGGAGCCGCGCGCAGCATGACGATCCGGGTGACCTGGAAGCGGCTGGTGGCCGCGCTGGCGACGCTGGCGGCGGCGGGGTTGCTGTTCGCCTGGTCGGGCATCTTCAACATCGCCGCCTCGTCAGGCCATTGGGCAGTGACCGAGTGGTTCCTCCACTGGACCATGCGCAACTCGGTCAAGACGCACAGCTTCTTCGACTCGCCCGACGATCCGATCGCGCGCGACGGCGCGATGGTGAGCGCGGCGGGGCATTTCGCCGCCGCCTGCGCGACCTGCCACGGCGCGCCGGGACAGCGCCCCTCGCCGGTGATGCAGCAGGCGATGCCGCCCGCGCCCGATCTGTCGGTCAACGCCAGGCAGTGGACCGACAAGCAGCTGTTCTACATCCTTCGCCACGGCGTGAAATATAGCGGCATGCCGGCCTGGGGCGGAAAGGGGCGCGACGACGAGATCCGCCGCATGGTCGCCTTCGTGCGCCGCCTGCCGATGATGTCGGTCGCGGAATATCGCGTGCTGAGTGGCGGGGCGACGGGTGCGGGGACGACCGACGCGCGTGCGCTCGCCGGCGCCACGCTGGTGGGCTGCGTCGCCTGCCACGGCGCGGACGGACGCGGGCGCGGGCAGCCCGACATTCCGGTGCTCGGCGGGCAGCGCGCGGCCTATCTCGAGGCGGCGCTGGCTGCCTATGCAGACGGGCGCCGCCAGAGCGCGGTGATGGCCAATGTCGCGGCGGTGCTCACCCCCGAGCAGCGGCGGGCGCTGGCGGCACATTTCGCCGCGATGCCGGGGCTGGGTGCGGCGCCGGGGCGTGACGCACGCGCGCGCCTGATCGTCGAGCGCGGGCTGCCCGAGCGTCAGCTGCCGCCGTGCGCGAGCTGCCACGCGCCCGGCAAGCCGCAGCCGGTGCTCGCCGGGCAGCACGCAGTGTATATCGCGGAGCGGTTGCGTCACTGGCGTGGCGACGAGACGGTGATCGACGCCCGCCAGCCGCAGCAGGTGATGCCGGTGATCGCGCGCCGTATTCCCGAGGAGATGATCGAGCCGCTCGCGCGCTATCTCGCGGGGGAGTGAGGCGAGCGTCCACCAGGGCCGCGTGCTCGATAGCGGCCGCGATCGTCAACCGTAGCGCTCCGCCTTCCACGGGTCGCCGCGCATGTGATAGCCGTTGACCTCCCAGAAGCCCGGCGCGTCCGCACCGAGGACGTCGATCGCGGTGATCCACTTGGCGCTCTTCCAGAAATACAGGTGCGGGATGATCAGCCGCGCCGGCCCGCCATGCTCGCGCGTCAGCGGTTGGCCCTGCCACGCATAAGCCACCAGCGCTGCGGGCGCGGCGAAATCCTCGAGCAGCACGTTGGTGGTGTAGCCGTCCGCGCCGTGGAGCATGACCGCCTTGGCCTCGGCGCGCGGCACCACCAGGTCGAGCAGGTCGCGCGTGCTCACGCCGGTCCAGTCATTGTCGTAGCGTGACCAGGTGGTGACGCAGTGGATGTCCGAGCGCCGCCGCACCTCGGGCAACGCGCTGAACGCCGCCCAGTCGAGCGTGACGGGGCGCTCGACCAGCCCGGCGATCCGCAGCTGCCAGCGCGCGGTGGGGATGTCGGGCGTGACGCCGAGATCGAGCACGGGCCAGTTGGAAACGAGATGCTGGCCGGGTGGCAGCCGGTCCTCGCCGCGCGCCGCCGCGGAATCGACGAACTTGTGCTCCTCGGCCCACCGCCGCTTCGTGCGCGTGAGCTTGCTGTCCGGCGGCACGTCCTCGTCGTCCATCACTGCGATCTCCTCGCGCCGACCATGCCCCTGCGCGTGCGTAACGCCAAGCGTGGTGGCTACGGTTGCGCCGCGCGCCTGACCGCCTACGTCGCGGCGATGGAAACGTTCGACGAGCTGGTGGCGCGCGTCCGCGCTTGCGCCGCCTGTAGCGCGGCGCTGCCGTTGGGCGCGCGCCCGGTGATCCAGGTCTCACCCACCGCGCGCGTGCTGATCGCGAGCCAGGCGCCGGGCAGCAAGGTGCACGCCAGCGGGCGCCCGTTCGACGATGCCTCCGGCGACCGGCTGCGCGACTGGATGGGGATCGGCGCCGACACTTTCTATGACGCACGCCATGTCGCGACGCTGCCGATGGCGTTCTGCTATCCCGGCCGCGCCAGCGGGGGCGATCGCCCGCCGCCGCGCGCCTGTGCCGCGCTGTGGCGCGACTCGCTGCTGGCCGCGATGCCGGAGGTGCGACTGACGCTGCTGGTCGGCAGCTATGCGCAGGCGCATGTGCTCGGCCCCGGCGCGCTCACCCCGCGCGTCGCCGACTTCCGCGCCTATCTGCCGGCGCTGTTCCCGCTGCCGCATCCGTCGTGGCGGTCGCAGCTGTGGATGCGGCGCAACCCGTGGTTCGAAGCGGAGGTACTGCCCGAGCTTCGCGCGGCGGTGGCGACGGCGCTGGGGTGAGCGCGGTGGCGCCTGCGGCGCCGCCATCGCGCCGATCCGATGACAAGCGATCCTCCGCGACGATCGTCTCGGCACTGACCGACCGGCCCGTCTGACCACCACGCGTGACGGAACCTTCCCCCGCTCCCAAGCGGTTGCGGCGTTCCTCGATCAAACGCAGCGGAGACAGGCATGAGCATCGCGTCGGCACTCGGGCTGGGCGGGCGCAAGGTGCGCTACGCCATCGTCGGGCTGGGCGACATCGCGCAGGAAGCGCTGATGCCCGGCGTCAAGCACACTGGCAACTCGGAGATCACTGCCCTGGTCTCGGGTGATCCGGTCAAGCTCGCCAAGCTCGGCAAGAAATATGGGGTCAAGCACCTCTACGGCTATGAGAGCTTCGCCGCCCTGCTCGGCACCGGCGAGATCGACGCCATCTATCTAGCCACGCCCAACTGGCGGCATGCTGAATTCGCGGTGCCCGCGCTGGAGGCGGGTATCCACGTGCTGTGCGAGAAGCCGCTCGAAGTATCGGTGGCGCAGGGCAAACTGATCGCCGAGGCGGCCAAGCGCGGCGGCGCCAAGTTGATGACCGCCTATCGCCTCCACTTCGAACCCGCGACGCTGGACGCGATCCGGCGCATCCGCGCGGGCGAGATCGGCGAGCTGATCGCCTTCACCTCGCTCTTCAGCCAGCCGCTCGATCCCGCCAATCATCGCGCGCATCACGGCATCGAGGCCGGGCCGTTGTTCGACATGGGGCCCTATCCGATCAACGCGATCCGCTACCTGTTCGGCGCCGAGCCGGTCGAAGTGGTGTCCGCGGTCGGGGTGCGTCACGCGTCGGCCGGGCTGGGCGACCTCGACGACACGGTCGCGGTGACGTTGCGCCTGCCCGGCGATCGCCTCGCGCAATTCACCGTGAGCTACGCCGCCGACGCGGTCGACAGCCTCATCGTGGTCGGCAGCAAGGGCTCGATCGAGATGAATCCAGCCTATGGTTTCGGTCAGGGGCTGGAGCAGTTCCGCAGCGTGGGCGGCAAGGATGCGCACGAAACGTTCGCCGCGACCGACCAGTTCGGCGGCGAGCTGCGCTACTTCTCCGCCTGTATTCTCGAAGGGCGCGATCCCGAGCCCGATGCCGAGGAGGGGCTGGCGGACCTCGCGGTGATCGAGGCGGTGGTCGCGGCGATGCGCAGCGGCAAGGCCGAGCCGGTCAAGGTGATGCAGCGCTCGCGCCGGATCGATCCCGAGACGCAGCTGCAGACGCTGCGCGCGGTCTCGGCGCCCGAGCCGGTCAACGCCTCCTCACCGACGCGCGATTGAGGTGGCGGCGATGACCGACCCGGCACGGCCGCTCGCCGGCCATAGCGCGATCGTCACGGGCGCGAGCTCCGGCATCGGCCTCGCGGTCGCCGAGGCACTGGCCGGCGCCGGCGCCGCGGTGGCGGTGAACTATCGCTCGCAGCGCGCGCCCGCCGACGAGCTGGTCGAGCGGATCGAGGCCGCCGGCGGGCGCGCCGTCGCGATCGAGGCCGACATCTCGCAGGAGGAGGAAGTGATCCGCCTGTTCGACGAGACCGCCGCCGCCTTCGGGCGCGTCGACGTGCTCGTCGCCAATTCTGGCGTGCAGAAGGACGCCGCGGTCGCGGACCTCTCGCTCGACGATTGGAACGCGGTGATCGGCGTCAATCTCACCGGCCATTTCCTCTGCGCGCGCGAGGCAGTGAGACGCTTCCGCGCGCAGCCGAGCGAGGGGCGCCCGGCGCGGAGCGCGGGGACGATCATCGCGATGAGCTCGGTCCACGAGGTCATCCCCTGGGCCGGGCACGTCAACTACGCCTCGGCGAAGGGCGGTGTGCGGATGTTGACGCGCTCGCTCGCACAGGAGGTCGCCGCCGACGGAATTCGGGTCAATGCCATTGCCCCGGGGGCGATCCGCACGCCGATCAACAAGGAGGCGTGGGAAACCGAGGAAGCGCTGGAGAAGCTGTTGCGGCTGATCCCGTACGGCCGGATCGGCGAGCCCGAGGATGTCGCGCGCGCCGCGGTGTGGCTCGCGTCGGACGCCGCGGATTACGTCACCGGCACGACCTTGTTCGTCGACGGCGGCATGACGCTCTACCCCGAGTTCCGCGACAATGGCTGAGCCGCCGCGCACGATCGGCGACCGCGGCATCGTCGGCGATCTCGAGACCGCGGCGCTGGTCGCGCGGGACGGCACGATCGACTATCTGTGCTGGCCGTCGCTCGACAGCCCGACGATCTTCGCGGACCTGCTCGACGCCGGGAAGGGCGGCGCCTTCGCGCTGGCGCCGCGGCTGCGCGAGGCGCGCCGGCTTCAGCTCTACGTGCCCGACACCAACGTGCTGATCACGCGCTGGATGGCGGAAGAGGGCAGCGCCGAGGTGGTCGATCTCATGCCGCACCCGGATGCCGCCGCGACGCTGGGCGCACGCTGCGTGATCCGGCGCGTTTCGGTGACGCAGGGGACGGTCGGGTTCGACATGCGCTGCGCGCCGCGGTTCGATTATGCGCGCGAGGTGCCGCGCGTGACGGCCGAGGGCGGGACGGCGCGCTTCGTTGGCCGCGACCTGGTGATGCGGCTGCACGGCGCGATGCCGCTGGTGGCGGAGGAGGGGGCGGTCACCGCCGACTTCTCGCTGGCGGCGGGGGACACCGCCTGGTTCGTGCTTGGCGACGACACGCTTGCGCTGCCCGACAGCGCCGCGATCGCGGCGGCGATCGAGGCCACCGCCGCAGCATGGCGCGGCTGGCTCCGGCATGCCAGCTACAAGGGACGCTGGCGCGAACAGGTGCTGCGCTCGGCGCTCGCGCTCAAGCTGCTGACGTCGCGGCGGCACGGCTCGATCGCGGCGGCGGCCACCTTCGCGCTGCCCGAGGCGACCGGCGCCGGGCGCAACTGGGACTACCGCGCGACCTGGATCCGCGACGCCTCGTTCACCGTCTACGCCTTCATGCGGCTCGGCTTCGTCGACGAGGCCGAGCATTTTCGCCGCTGGGCGGGGCAGCGTGTGATGCATGCCGACGCGGCCCACCCGGTCCGCGTCATGTATGCGATCGACGGCTCCGAGGCGGCGGACGAACAGGAGCTCGATCATCTCGCCGGCCATTCCGGGAGCCGCCCGGTGCGGATCGGCAATGCGGCCCATGCGCAAACCCAGCTCGACATCTTCGGCGAGCTGCTTGACAGCACCTATCTCTCGAACAAATACGGTGCGGCGATCAGCCACGAGGGCTGGCAGCATGTCCGCGGCATCGTCGATTTCGTGATCGCGCACTGGCAGGAGCCCGATGCCGGCATCTGGGAGATGCGCTCGGCGCCGCGCCACTTCCTCCACTCGCGCGTGATGTGCTGGGTCGCGCTAGATCGCGCGATCCGGTTGGCGAAGAAGCGCTCGCTGCCCGCGCCGCTGGTCGCCTGGTCGGAAGCGCGTGACGCAATCGTGGACGACGTGTGGGCGAACTTCCGTCATCCGGAGCACGGCTATTTCGTCCAGGAGCGCGGCGGCACCACGCTCGATGCCGCGCTGCTGATGATGCCGCTGGTCCGCTTCGTCTCCTCGACCGATCCGGTCTGGCTGCGCACGCTCGATGCGATCGGGGACGAACTGCGCGACGACGGCCTGGTCTACCGTTACCGCAACGCCGACGGGCTCGAGGGCGGTGAGGGCGCGTTCACCACCTGCACCTTCTGGTATGCCGAATGTCTCGCGCGCGCCGGGCGGCTGGCAGAGGCGCAGTTGATGCTGGAGAAGGGCATCGCTTACGGCAACCACCTCGGCTTGTTCGCCGAGGAACTCGATCGCCGCGGCGAGGCGCTGGGCAACTTCCCGCAGGCGCTGACTCACCTCGCCTTCATCAGCGCGGCTTACTTCCTCGATCGCCGGCTCGACCCGAGCTACCGGCCCAACTGGCAACCCTAGGTATCAAGGGGGCGGCACTTCCGCGTCGATCGGACCGCCGCCGTCATCCTGAAGCGCGTTCGGGATGACGGAAGCGTTGGGGCTGGCGACGCTGGGGTCTTCAGGGGGCACGCTGTTGCGGCTTGAACGGTCCCGGACACCAGCGTCGCACGCGATATTGCCATGACAACGTCACCGTCACCGCGACGAAATCGCCCGCGTCGCCACAAGCACGATTGACGCCATCCCCGCCGCATCGCAGCATGCCGGTCACATAGCAGAAACAATGGGGGCATTGTGGTGGTGAGCTTCAAGCGTCGCATGCTGGTGCAGCTTCTCGCGCCGGCCGCGATCGTGTCCCCGGCGGCGGCGCAGACCGGGACGCCGACCGATCAGGTCGCCGCCACGCCGAGCGGCTCGGGCGAGACCACGCGCGCGGACGTGCCGCAGAACAGCAGCACCACCGATGGCGACATCATCGTCACCGCGCAGAAGCGCGACGAGAACATCCAGAACGTGCCGATCAGCATCCAGGCCATCGGCACGCGCCGGCTGGATCAGCTCAACGTCTCGAACTTCAACGAATATACCCAACTGCTGCCGTCGGTGGCGTTCCAGTCGTCGCAGCCGGGGGTCACCACCGTCTACATGCGCGGTGTCGCCTCGGGCGGCGACGGCAACCACTCGGGCTCGCTGCCCTCGGTCGGCACCTATCTCGACGAGCAGCCCGTCACGACCATCGGCGGCACGCTCGACATCCATATTTATGATGTCGCCCGGATCGAGAGCCTCGCCGGGCCGCAGGGCACGTTGTACGGCGCGTCGAGCGAGGCGGGCACGATCCGCATCATCACCAACAAGCCCGACACCGCCGGCTTCTACGGCCGCGTCGACGGCGAGGTGAACAGCGTCCACTCCGGCGGGATCGGCTATTCCACCGAGGGGATGCTCAACATCCCGTTCGGCGAGCGCATGGCGCTGCGTGTCGTCGGCTTCTACCAGCGCGATGCCGGCTTCATCGACAACGTGCCGGGCACGCGCAGCTTCCTGCCCCAGCCCGGCGGCATCACCGTCACCAACGACCAATTCGTCGAAAAGGACTATAACGACACCGAGACCTATGGCGGCCGCGCCGCGCTCAAGATCGATCTCGACGACAATTGGACCGCAACGCCGACCCTGCTCTACCAGGAGCAGCGCAGCCACGGGACCTACGCCTATGATCCTAAGGTCGGTGACCTCGCGGTGCAGCACTTCTACCCCGAATATCGCAAGGATCGGTTCGCCCAGGCGGCGCTGACGATCGAGGGCCAGCTCGGCAACTGGGACGTGACCTATGCCGGCGCCTATCTCGACCGTCGGGCCGAGCAGTCGAGCGACTATACCGACTATTCCGAGGCCTATGACTCGCTCTATTCCTCGGTCGGCGGGCTGGCGGGCTATTTCTATTATCAGGACGCTGCCGGGAACACGATCGACCCGCGCCAGCGCGTGATCGGGCGCGACCATTTCAAGAAGACCAGCCAGGAACTGCGCGTCGCCTCGCCCGCCGACCAGCCGTTCCGGCTCGTCGCCGGCGCCTTCTACCAGCGGCAGAGCAACCTGATCTTCCAGGACTATCAGATCCCGAACCTGGGTCCGGACGTGTCGGTCAACGGCTATACCGGCACGTTATGGCTGACGCGCCAGCATCGCGTCGACAAGGATTACGCGGTGTTCGGCGAGGCGAGCTACGATCTTACGCCCAAGCTGACGCTGACCGCGGGCGGGCGCGCCTTCATCTACGACAATTCGCTGGTCGGCTTCTTCGGCTTCGGCCGCAATCCCGGCGTCGATTCGGCCGACGGACGACCCTATACGGCCACGCCGTTCAACGCCGCGGGCAGCTCGCGCACCGGCATGGCGGGCTGCTATCTGGCCGGCGGCGGCACGCTGCGCGACGCTTACCTCAATGGCGGCGACACCAGCGCCTTTCTCACCACCAAGGACGTCGGCGCGACTCCCTGCGTCAATCTCGGCGTGGTCGAGGGTGGCAGGGTGGTGCCCAAGCGTGCCGATGGCCAGGGCGTGACCTATCGCTTTAACGCGACCTGGAAGCCGACCGACCTGCTGCTGCTCTACGCCACCTGGTCCAAGGGCTTCCGCCCCGGCGGGATCAACCGGCGCGGCGACGTCGGCGATTATGACGCCGACTTCCTCACCAATTACGAGCTGGGCTGGAAAACGACCTGGCTCGACGGACGCTTGCGGATCAACGGCGCGGTGTACCAGCAGAACTGGGACCAGTTCCAATTCTCGTTCCTCGGCGAGAACAGTTTCACGGTGATCCAGAACGGCCCGGACGCGCGCATCCGCGGCATCGAGATGGACGCCAATGTCAGCGCCGGCCCGCTCTCGCTGACCGCCTCGGGCGCCTATACCGACGCGAAGACGCGCACCGACCTGTGCGCGACCGTCACCTGCCTCGGCGACGGGAGCGACGTGCTTGCGCCGAGCGGGACGCGCCTGCCGGTGACGCCGCGGTTCAAGATCGGCGGCACCGCGCGCTACACCGTCCCGATCGGCGCGGCCAAGGCGTATCTGCAGGGGCTGGTGTCGCACCAGAGCTCGGCCGCGTCGGATCTGCGCGTCGCCAAGGCGGCGGCATTGGGGCGGATCGAGGGCTATACCACCGGCAACCTGTCAGCGGGGGCGGAATGGTCGACCTATACGCTCGAGCTGTTCGTGCGCAATCTATGGGACGAGCGCGGCCAGATCTCGCGCTTTCAGCAATGCGGCGCGTGCGACCAGCGCCCCTATGTGGTGCCGATCACGCCGCGTACGATCGGGCTGCGGCTGGGGACGAGGTTCTGACATCGCGGCCAACGCCCCGATGCGGCGACGAGCGCGTTCGAGGCGCGCCGCCGACGCGCCGTTGGTGGCGGCGTTCGCCCGACGCGATCGGAGCGAGGAGCAGCGCACCTAAGGCCTGCCGCACCCAAGCTGAACCACGCTCCCGCGCATACGGGAGCCCAGGCTACAGGCGGTAACGTCCGTCGCCTTGGGCTGCGGGGTTCGCCGGAGCACGCTGCCCCATCAGACGAGGTGGATCAGGCTCTAAGCCGCTGGCGGAGCGCTGCCCGGGCGGGTAATCTGCGTCAATGACAGGATCGTACGCGTTGTCATCGGAGCTGGACGAGGCGGCGCTGTTCCGTCGTGCCGCGGCGGCGGCGGATCACGCGATCGTCATCACGGAGGCCGCGATCGAGCCGCCCGGACCGGTGATCCGCTTCGCCAATGCCGCGATGGCGCGGCTCACCGGCTATGCCATCGAGGAACTGGTCGGCGGGACGCCGCGGATCGTCCAGGGACCGGCGACCGACCGGGCGGTGCTCGCCGAGCTCAAGGCCGCCATGCGCGCCGGCCGCGGCTATGCCGGCGAGACGATCAACTATCGCAAGGATGGCGCCGCTTATATCGTCGACTGGACGATCAACCCGGTCCACGCCGATGACGGCACGATCGACGCATGGGTCGGCGTGCTGCGCGACGTCACCGCCGAGCGGCGTCATCGCGCCGCGCGCGACGCGACCGACGCACGGCTGCGCGCGATCTTTTCCAGCGCATCGGTCGGCCTGTCGGAGGTCGACGAGAACGGTCGCTTCCTGCGGGTAAACCAGGAGCTGTGCCGCCTGCTTGGGCGCGGCAGTGAGGAACTGTTGCGGCTCAGCGTCGCCGACGTGACAGTGCCGTCCGATCTGGCACCCTCGGTAGCGGCGGTGCGCCAGGCGCTATCGACCGGGCGGACCGCGTCGCTCGACAAATGCTACCATCGCCCTGACGGCGCGACGGTGTGGGCGAACAGCAGCATCACGCCCCTGGGTGAGGCAAGCGAGCCGGTCCGCTCGCTGCTGGTGGTCACGATCGATCTCACCGCGCGCAAGCGCGCCGAGACCGCGCTGCGTGCCAGCGAGGAGCTGTTCCGCCAGTTCGGCGCCGCCTCGGCGGATGCGCTGTGGGTCCGCAACGCGCCCGATCTGGGTTTGATCTACGCCAGTCCTGCGTTCGAGCGGCTGTACGGCGTGTCGCTCGCGAGCGGTTCGTCGGACAGTCTGCGACGTGTCGCGGAGCGGATGCTGCCCGAGGATCGTCCCCGCGTGCTGGACGCGCTGCGCCGCGTGCGCGACGGCGCGACGGTAACGTGCGAGTTCCGGTTGCGCGCCGGCGCGGACGGGGCGGTGCGCTGGGTCCGCGACACCGCCTTTCCGATCCACGATGCGGAGGGCCGGCTGCACCGCATCGGCGGGATCAGCGAGGACGCGACCGAGGCCAAGACCAGCTCCGACCGGCTCGAGGTGCTCGTCGCCGAACTCCAGCATCGTACGCGCAACCTGCTCGGAGTGGTGCGCGGCCTGTCCAACCAGCTGGTGGCACGCAGCGGCTCGCTGGATGATTTCGCGGCGCGCTTCGACGACCGGCTGAGCGCGCTGGCGCGGGTCAACGGCCTGCTCGCGCGGCGCGAGGAGGGCAGCCGGATCGCCTTCGACGAACTGGTCCGCAGCGAGCTCGAGTCGCTCGGCGGCACCGATTGGATTGCGGCGGGCAAGGTGACGCTGGACGGGCCGCGCGGCATCCGGCTGCGCTCCAGTACGGTGCAGACGTTCGCGCTGGCGCTGCACGAGCTTGCCACCAACGCGCTCAAATATGGCGCGCTCTCCGGGCGCGGCGGGCGCCTCGCGCTGCGCTGGCGGCTGACGGATGGCGGCGGCCTGCCGCTGCTGGAGGTGGAGTGGATCGAGCGCGGCGTGGCGCTGGATCGTGCCCGCGTCGCCATCGAGGGCGGCGGCTATGGCCGCGAGCTGATCGAGCATGCGCTGCCGTATCAGCTCGGCGCGCGCACGCGGTTCGAGCTGCTCGACGACGGTGTCTTCTGCGAGATTGCGTTGCCGGCGTCGCGGGGATCGGAAAGCGCGCGCGAAAGTGTGCCGGCTGCGCTAGAGCCGGCTGCGGCACTCGGGTCCACCGGGCAGGCCAGCGGAGAGGATTGACGTACGCATGACCCAGATGGGCCGGTTCGATTGGGCAGACCCGTTCCTGCTCGACGATCAGCTGAGCGACGACGAGCGGATGGTGCGCGACACCGCGCGCGCTTACGCCGAGGACAAGCTCGCGCCGCGCATCGTCGAGGCGTTTGCCAACGAACATACCGATCCCGCCATCTTCCGTGAGATGGGCGCGCTGGGGCTGCTCGGCCCGACCATCCCGGAGGAATATGGCGGGGTCGGCGCCTCCTACGTCGCCTACGGCCTGGTGGCGCGCGAAGTGGAGCGGATCGACTCAGGCTATCGCTCGATGATGAGCGTGCAGTCGAGCCTCGTGATGTATCCGATCTACAGCTACGGCTCGGAGGAGCAGCGCCACCGCTGGCTGCCGGGGCTGGCGCGCGGCGAGCTGATCGGCTGTTTCGGGCTGACCGAGCCCGACGCCGGGTCCGATCCGGGCGGCATGTCGACGCGCGCGCGCAAGATCGACGGCGGTTATGTGATCTCGGGCGCCAAGACCTGGATCTCGAACAGCCCCATCGCCGACGTATTCGTGATCTGGGCCAAGAGCGACGCGCATGACGGCGCGATCCGCGGCTTCGTGCTGGAGAAGGGTGCCAAGGGCCTCGCCACGCTCAAGATCGAGGGGAAGCTCTCGCTGCGCGCCTCGATCACCGGCATGGTGATGATGGACGAGGTCGAGGTCGGCGAGGACGCGCTGCTGCCCAACGTGGCGGGGCTCAAGGGGCCGTTCGGCTGCCTCAACCGCGCGCGCTACGGGATCAGCTGGGGTGCGCTCGGCGCGGCGGAATATTGCTTCCACGCCGCGCGGCAATACGGGCTCGATCGCAAGCAGTTCGGTACGCCGCTCGCCGGGCGGCAGCTGTTCCAGAAGAAGCTGGCCGACATGGAGACCGAAATCGCGCTCGGGCTGCAGGCCAGCCTGCGCGTCGGGCGGCTGATGGACGAGGGCCGGTTCGCGCCCGAGATGGTCTCGCTGGTCAAGCGCAACAATGTCGGCAAGGCGCTCGACGTGGCACGCGCGGCGCGCGACATGCACGGCGGCAACGGTATCTCGGGCGAATATCAGGTGATGCGCCACCTGATGAACCTCGAGACGGTCAACACCTACGAGGGCGCGCACGACGTCCACGCGCTGATCCTCGGCCGCGCGATCACCGGCATCGCGGCATTCTGAAGACCAGATCCTCCCCGCTCGCCGGGAGGGTCTGGGAACCCCGCGTCGCTCGCCCCGGTTCTCGCCGCATCGCTTCAGGAGCGTGTGAGATGGCGAAGCAGAGCAAGGCGCAGCAGGAGACGGTCGAGCGCGTGATGCACGAGTTCGCGGAAGGCGAGCTGGAGACGAGCGCGGGACGCAAGGTCACCAGCCGCAAACAGGCGATCGCGATCGGGCTGAGCGAGGCGGGCGCGTCGAACCAGCAGACCCCCGCGCAGAACAAGCGCCGCAAGGGCGAGGCGGAGCGGCGCGAGCGTGGGCAGGGGCCGAGCAAGGCCGAGCTGTACGAGCGCGCGAAGAAGGCGGACGTGCCGGGCCGCTCGACGATGAGCAAGGCCGAGCTGGAGAAGGCGCTGGGTTGAAGGTGCTGGCCTGTCGCGAGTTGTCGCGCCGCTCCCCTAATCGCTGCCGTCATCCCGGACGTGTCTCAATACGCCGCGGTGAAGCGTGCGCGCGGGTGGCGGTGCTGCTCCAGTTCGTCGACCATCGCGATCGCGTAATCGGCGAAGCTGATCCGGCTCTGCCCCTCGGCGTCCACCACCAGCTCGTCGCCGCCGAGCCGGAACTGGCCAGTGCGCGGTCCTTCCTCGATCAGCGCGGCGGGCGAGAAGAAGGCCCAGTCGACGTCCTCCACCCCGCGGAGCGCCTCCAGGAAGCGGACGCCACCCATCGCCATGTCGCGCCACGCCGAGGGGAAGTCGGGCGAGTCGATCAGCCGGCCGCCATCGGCGGTGCGCAGGCTCGCCGCGCCGCCGGTGACCAGCAGCCTACCGACACCGGCAGTGCGCAGCGCGCCCAGCAGCGTCTCGGCGGTCACATCGAAGTGGAGCGCGCTGATCACCGCGTCGTGACCGCGGACCAGCCCGGCGAGCGTGGCCGCATCGTGCGCGTCGCCCGCCACCGCGGTGACGCCGTCGGCCGCGGGGATTGCCTCGGGATGGCGCGCGATCGCGGTGACCTGATGGCCGCGCCGCGCCAGCTCGCGCGTGATCTCCGCGCCCGCGCGACCGCTCGCGCCCAGCACTGCTACCTTCATCTCGATCTCCACGCCTGGTTTCCAACGGTGACCTACTTGGCTAGGACGTGGTGTCATGCAAGACGGCACCTCGGCCTCACCTGGTCACCCCGACGATACCGTTCGCGGCGACGTCTATGCCGCAGATTGCCCGACGCGTCGGCTGCTCGACCGCGTCGGCGACAAATGGAGCGTGCTGATCCTGCTGCTGCTCAGCGACTCACCGCACCGCTTCAACGCGCTCAAGCGCCGCATCGCCGGGGTGTCGCAGAAGATGCTGAGCCAGACGTTGCGCTCGCTGGAGCGCGACGGGCTGGTGACGCGCGAGGTCGAGGCGAGTGTGCCGGTGAAGGTACTTTATCGGATCACCCCGATGGGGCGCGAACTGATCGGAGCGCTGCGCCAGATGATTGACTGGGCGGAGACGCGGTTGGGCGCGGTCGCCGCCGCCCAGGCGCGCTACGACGCGCGCGGCGAGCGCTCGGCGGAGATGGTAGCGCTCTCCGGATGATGCTGTTACCCTTCCGCGCACGGGGCTGAGGCCACCGATCGGGGACAAGGGAGAGGATCATGCGCGAGGCCGACCGCCGCACCATCATCGCCGGGCTCGGGGTAGGGCTCGCCGCCGCGGCAAGCGGCGCCTGCGCCGCGCCCGCGCGCGACCGCAAGATCGGCTATGCCGTGGTCGGGCTCGGCCGCTATGCCGAGCTGATCATGTCGAAGTTCGCCGAGTGCGAGCATTCCAAGCTGGTCGCGCTGGTCAGCGGCACGCCCGCCAAGCTCGAGAAGTTCGGCGCGCAGTACAACATCCCCAAGACGCACCGCTACAGCTACGCCAATTTCGACACGATCCGCGACAATCCCGAGATCGACGTCGTCTACGTCATCCTGCCCAATTCGATGCACGCCGAATATGTCGTGCGCGCCGCGAAGGCGGGCAAGCATGTAATGTGCGAGAAGCCGATGGCGGTCTCGGTGGCGGAATGCGAGACGATGATCGCGGCGTGCCGCGCAGCCAAGCGCAAGCTGATGATCGGCTATCGTTCGCGCTTCCAGCCGCACAACATGCTCGCGATCCAGCTGGCGCAGAGCGGCTTCGTCGGGCCGACGCGGATCATCACCTCGGAGCACGGCTTCAACGCCCAGCCCAATCAGTGGCGGCTCGACCGGCCGCTGTCGGGCGGCGGCTCGCTGATGGACATCGGCATCTACAGCCTCAACGCCGCGCGGTATCTCGCCGGGGAGAACCCGGTCGAGGTCAGCGCGATCGAGTCGACCGACCGGTCCGACCCGCGTTTCCGTACGGTAGAGGACCGCATCTCCTTCCTGCTGCGCTTCCCCTCGGGGATCGAGGCGACCTGCGTGTCGAGCTACAGCTCGAACCACAACGCCTATCGCGTGATCGGCACCAAGGGCTGGATCGAGCTCGAGCCCGCCACCTCCTATGAGGGGCAGAAGATGCGGATCAACCGCGACGGCCGCACCGAGCCGCGCGACCCGCCGGCCAGCAAGCCGCAGCATGCGGCGCAGCTCGACCATCTCGCCGAGTGCATCTTCGACGACAAGGAACCGATCGTCGCGGGCGAGGAGGGACTGGCCGACCTGCGCGTGATCGAGGCGATCTACCGCTCGGCGCGCGAGGGCCAGCGCGTGCGGCTGGCATGACCGCGATCACTCGGCGCAGCGCGCTGGCGGGGCTGGGCGCGGGGCTTGGCGCGCTCGCGGCCACCGCCGCGCGCGCGGCCGAGCCGCCGCCGATGGGGGTGCTGCGGCTGGATCCGCGGCTCGATGCGATCATCCCGCGCGGCGCGACGATCGAGACGCTCGCCACCGGCTATCGCTGGGCCGAGGGGCCGGTGTGGGTCGCCAATGGCGAGTATCTGCTGTTCTCCGACGTGCCCGCCAACGTCGTCCACCGCTGGTCGCGCCGCGACGGCGCGCAGCCATTCCTCGACCCGTCCGGGTTGCAGACGCCGATCCCGCCTTCGATCCGCGAGGCCGGCGCGAACGGGCTCGCGCTCGATCGCCAGGGCCGGCTGATCGTCGCGGACAGCGGCACGCGCGCGATCGTGCGCGTCGACCTCGCGACCAAGAAGCGCACGGTGCTGGCCGACCGTTACCAGGGCAAGCGCTTCAACAGCCCCAACGACGTGGTCGTGGCGCGTTCGGGCGCGATCTATTTCACAGACCCGACCTATGGCTTCGCCGCCGGGCCGGACTCGCCCTTGCGCGAGCTCGACGTCATGGGGCTCTATCGGCTCGATCCCGGCGGCCGGGTGACGCTGCTCGACGGCGCGCGGCGCTTCCCCAACGGCGTCGGCCTCTCGCCGGACGAGCGCACGCTCTACCTGTCGTGCTCGGACGATGCGGCGCCGCTGGTATGGGCCTATGCACTCGACGCGCGCGGCCTGCCGACCGGCTCGCGCGTGTTCCGCGACATGCGCGTGGACAAGGCCAAGGGCTGGCCGGGCGCGCCCGACGGCATGGACGTCGCCGCGGCAGGCCATCTGTTCGTCAGCGGGCCGGGCGGGATGCACGTGCTCAGCCCGGCGGGCGAGCCGCTCGGCATCATCGGCAACGGCAAGCCGATCGCCAACGCCTGCGTGGGCGAGGGCGGCCGCAGTCTGTTCCTCACCGCGTCGGACCGGATCTGCCGCGTCGCGCTGGTGGGGTGAGGCTGCGCTCGCGAGTTGCCTGCCAGCCTCCCTCCCCTTCAGGGGGGGGGGGCAGGGGTGGGGCCTCGCCGCGGGCGCGCCGCTTTAGGGTTATGACCGGGCCGTGCCGTCTCTTCTGCTCGCCGAGATCGACGCGACCGAGTTATACTTGCGGGCCCAATCCCCGCGGAGAGGCCCCACCCCAACCCCTCCCCTGAAGGGGAGCGGCTGACACGCCGTACTGTGGCGCAGAAGCAACCCCTCACCGGCAACGATCCTCCGCCAGCCCGCCGCGTGTCGACACGAGTCCGAGCGCGACGTACATTCGTGGTTAACGGCGCCACCCGAGCGCCGCACCAGAGGGAGAAGAAGCATGCGGTCCATTCACGCCTCGCGGCTGCTCAGCGGCGCCGCCACCGTCGCACTGACGCTGCTCGCCACGCCCGCGCTCGCCCAGACCGGCGTTGCGCCCGACCCCGCGCAAGACACCGCCCAGCGCTCGCAGCCCGACACCGGCATCGTCGACACCAATGCGCCGACCGGCGACGACATCATCGTCGTCGGCACCGCGGGTGGCGGCACGCGGCGACAGGACGCCGCCTTCGCGGTCACCACGCTCAGCGACGACGCGATCGAGCGCGCGGCGCCCAACAGCACCGCCGACCTGCTCCGCACCGTTCCCGGCGTGATGGCGGAGAGCTCGGGCGGGCAGAACGGCGCCAACATCTTCGTCCGCGGCTACCCCTCGGGCGGCGACGCGCAGTTCGTCACCTTCCAGCTTGGTGGCGTGCCGATCTTCCCGCCCTCGACGCTGTCGTTCCTCGAGAACTCGCAGCTGATCCGGCTCGACGAGACGGTGCAGCGCGTCGAGGCGGTGCGCGGCGGCACCGGCTCACTCTTCTCCAACGGCCAGCCCGGCCTGACCGTCAACGTCGTGCCGCGCACCGGCGGCAGCGAGCTCCACGGCCTCGCGAAATTCTCGTACACCGACTATGACGAGGCGCGCGGCGACGCCTGGGTGTCGGGCCCGCTCGGCGAGAACACCGGCTTCATGATCGGCGGCTTCTACGCGCAGGGCAACGGCATCCGCGACCCAGGCTTCCGCGCCGAGAAGGGCGGGCAGGTCACCGCCAACATCCACCATGATTTCGAAGGGCGCGGCTCGGTCGAGGTCTATGCGCGCTATCTCAACGATCGCGGCCAGTGGCTGCTGCCGATCCCGGTGATCCAGGACGGGCGCAAGATCAGCGCCTATCCCGGCTTCGACGCGGGCACCGGCACCTTGCTCGGGCCGGAGACGCGGCTGACGCGCAACGTCCAGGGCAATACCGTCAACCTCGAGAACGGCCGCGGCGCCGACGTGATCAACACCGGCATCACCTTCGACTATGAGGTGGCCGACGGCCTGCGCGTGCGCGAGCGGATGAGCTATCTCGGCGGGCGCGCCGACACGGTCGGGCTCGTCCCCGACGGTCCGCCGACCGCCGCCTCGGCGCTGGCGACCACGTTGGGCGGCGCGGGCTCGACCGTCACCTCGCTCAGCTACGTCAATGGCGGCGGCGCGGTCGCCTCGGGGGCGGACACGCAGGTGATGCGCGCGGGCATCTGGAGCGTGCAGAAGAAGATCACCTCCTTCGTCGCCGACACCGCGCTGGAGTGGAAGGCGGGCGGCAACAAGCTGACCGGCGGCTTCTACTACGCCGATTACACCACGCGCGACCAATGGGCGCTGGGCAACCAGGTGCTGCTCACCGCCGAGCCCAATGCACGGCTGCTCAACCTGACGCTCAACGGCGGGCGCACCGCGACGCAGAACGGCTTCACCGGTGGCAACGGCTTCCTCGTCGACGCTTATTACAAAGGGTCGGATCTCGCCTTCTACGCGGTGGACGAGCTGCAGATCACGCCCCAGCTGCGCGTCGACGGCGGGCTGCGCTACCAGAAGCATATCGTCGACGGGAATCTGCGCACGCCGGCGGCGACCCCGGTCAACCTCGATGGCAATCCCAACACGCTGTACGACAATGCCGTCAACGTGTTCGGCGATCGGCGCACGCTCGACCCGTTCCGTGAAGGGCGCTGGTCGTGGACGGCGGGCGCCAACTACGACTTCACCTCGCAGGTCGGCGTGTTCGCGCGTTACAGCCGCGGCCACAGCTTCCCGCAGTTCGACAATCTGCGCGAGAACCTGACGATCGTCGCGCGGGTCGATACCTATGAAGGCGGGCTCAAGGTCTCGATGCCGTGGCTGAACCTGTACGCGACCGTGTTCCACAACAAGTTCGACGGGCTGGCGACGACGCAGCTGATCAACAACGTCGCGCTGAGCCAGGTCGGCGGCGCCAAGGCGACCGGCGTCGAGCTGGAGGGCGCGATCCGACCGTTCGCGGGCTTCAGCCTGGCGGCGGCGGGGACCTTCCTCGACGGCACCTACCAGGACTTCTTCACCGGCGGCGGCGCGATCGACAACACGGGCAACCGCGTGCAGCGCCAGCCGCGCTGGATGTGGCGCGTGACGCCGTCCTACGAGCTGCCGGTCGGCAGCCTGCGCCCGTCGCTGTTCGCGACGCTGCAATATACCGGCGACCGTTTCTCCGATCCGGAGAACCAGCAGCTGCTGCCGCGTTTCTACCAGCTCGACGCGGGCGTGTCGGTCGAGGTGGCGGAGCGGATCCGGCTCCAGGTGACGGGCAACAATCTCACCAACGAGATCGGGCTGACCGAGGGCAACCCGCGCATCATCGGCTCGCAGGGGACGGGGCCGGTGCTGGCGCGCCCGATCCTCGGCCGCTCGCTCCGCTTCAGCGCGGCGCTGAGCTTCTGAGGGGGGCGGGTCGCTTCTTCCGTCCGCCATCCCGGCCTTGAGCCGGGATCCATGGCGCCGCGAGAACAACGGCGCGGGTGTACGCGGCACCAAGGATCCCGGGTCGAGCCCGGGATGACGGGAGGAAGGTGCGACGCCCGCCCGCGAGTGGCCCGATCGACCCGTCCCGTTCCGCATACGTCAGCGCCGCTAACGTATCGGCTTGCCCCATCCCCCAACGTGCCGCATACAATAAGATAATTGCTTTCGAATGGCGCCACTCCCGGCGTGTAGCCAAGGCCGCGGCACGAGGGCGGTGAGCGCGCAAGCCTCTGCAACGACGCACGCGAAGGAGAGACGATGACGATCAGCGAGGGGATTAGCCGCCGCACGTGGTTGGCAGGCGCGGCGGCCACGGCGATGGCGGGGGCGGTGCCGGGCGTCGCGCAGGCGGCGCGGCGGCGCAAGGCGGGCGACAAGATCAACATCGCGGTGATCGGCGCGGGCGGCATGGGCGCCGCCAATGCCTCGCGGCTGACCGGCGAGAATATCGTTGCCGCCTGCGACGTCGATTTCGACCATGTCGCCAAGTCGCTGCTCGGCCGTAGCGGCAACACCAACCCCGAGCGGGTCGCGCTGCGCGCCGCCTATGACAAGGCCGAGCGCTTCAGCGACTATCGCCAGCTGTTCGACAAGCGCAAGGACATCGAGGCCGTCCTGATCGCCACCCCCGACCACCATCACGCGGTCGCGGCCAAGATGGCGATGGAGCGCGGGCTCCACGTCTATGTCCAGAAGCCGCTGACCTATACGGTGGCGGAGAGCCGAATGCTCGCCGATCTGGCGCGCAAGAACCCCAAGATCGTCACGCAGATGGGCAACCAGGGCCATTCGGGCGACGACGGCCGCCGCGTGGTGGAGCTGCTGCGTGGCGGCGCGATCGGCAACGTGCGTGAGGTCCACGCCTGGACCAACCGCCCGATCTGGCCGCAGGGCATCGCGCGCCCCGATCCGGTCGCCAAGCCCGCCAGCCTCGACTGGGACCTGTGGCTCGGGCCGGCCTCGGTCGACTGGGGCTACAACCCCGATTACGCGCATTTCAACTGGCGCGGCTGGACCCCGTTCGGCACCGGCGCGCTGGGCGACATGGGCGCGCACCTGCTCGACTTCCCTGTGTGGGCGCTCGAGCCCGGCCTGCCGACGCGGGTCGAGACGCGCCACTCGCGCTGGGCGTCGCGCGACCAGCCGGCGCAGCCGGGCAGCTGGCCGCTGGCGGGGCTGACCTTCTTCGAGTTCGGCAACGCCAAGGGCGGCCCGATCAAGCTCACCTGGTATGACGGCGGGCTGATGCCGCCGACGCCGCACGACCTGCCCGCCGAGGTGACGATGACGCCCGACGGCGGTGTGCTCTACGTCGGCGACCAAGGCATGCTGATGCACGAGACCTATGGCGAGAAGCCGGTGGTGTTCGGCGCCGGCGCGGCCGAGCGCGCCGCCGCGGTGCCGCGCTCGCTGCCGCGGATCGAGGGCGGGTTGCAGGGGCACGAGCGCAACTGGCTTGCCGCCATCCGCGGCGAGACGCAGCCATCGTGTCCGTTCGCCTACGCCACCACGCTCAACGAGACGATGCTGCTCGGCATGGTCGCGCTGCGTGCCGGTCGGCCGATCAGCTACGACGGCAATGCCGCGCGCATCACCGACGCGGCGGAGGCGAACACGATGCTGACGCGTCAGTATCGGAGCGGTTGGACGATCTGAGGCTGACGTACTCTCCCACATTGTTCGGGGAAGGCGCGCACGCGAGAACGATCCTCCCCTCCGAGAAGAGGTGGCGCGCGTAGCGCGTCGGAGGGGGGAAGCGGTCGGCGAAGGGCGATGGACTCACCACCCGCGACACCCCTCCGTCAGGCCTGCGGCCTGCCAGTGCGGGCTTTGGCTTGCCGGGGGCAAGCCAAAGCCCGCACTCCCCTCGCAGGGGAGGATTGATTCACCGCTCACGACGCCTGCGCAACAGCGGGGACGAGATACCAGGCGCCGTCCACCAGGATCACGCGCGACGCCGCGCCGTCCTTGTGCCCGTCGATGCCGCGCGGTCCGCCCGCTGCGACACGGCGCCGCGGCACGCGCTCGGTCATGATGATGTCGTACGACTTGATCAGCCGGTAGAGTGTCGTCCGCCCAATGCGCAGCCGCTGCGCCGCATGAGTGAGATTGTTGTCGGTGGCGAGCAGCGCCGCCAGTATCGCGTCGCGCTGGGCCGCGGCCATCGTACCACTGATCTGCCAGTCCGGAACACTCATTCGAGCCTCTGTCACCGCACCGGAACGGCCCAACAGGGCGCGCCTTTTGCCGGCCATCACGCTAAGCCGTGCCATAAGCGAGATCAACGCGCTATTAATCACCATTTCAGGTGAAATTCATAACGTGGTTGGGGAGGCCGCTCCCGCGTTCAGCAGCAGCGCCCGCCGCCGCCGCGGTATCGCGCCGCCTCGCGATCGCGGAAGAACTGCGCACGCGTCATGGGCTCGCGCTCGGGATGCTGCTCGGCGAAGTGACGGCGATAGGCGTCATAATCGGGCTGGCCGACCATCAAGCGCGCGGTTTGCGCCAGGCGACGCCACCATGAGCTCACGCCGTCGCTCCCGCCGGCGGGATCTCGCGGACGCTCGGCCGGTCGAGCCGCCGCGCCGCGGCGCAGGTGCGTACGGCGTAGAACAGGATCGCGCTCACCACTGCCAGGAACAGCGCGCACAGCGCCGCGTCGATCCGGTCGTTCCACACCACCCGGTTCATCTCGGCGAGCGTCTTGGCGGGCTTGAGCACCTCGCCGCGCGCAGCGGCGTCGGCGAAGCGTCGCGCGTGCGCGAGGAAGCCGATCGCGGGATCGGGATGTGCCAGCTTCATCACGCCCGCGGTTCCGGTGCACAGCACCAGCCAGGTCGCGGGCAGCACCGTCACCCAGGCGTAGCGCGCGCGCTTCATCCGGAACAGCACCACCGTCGCCAGCAGCAGCGCCACCGCGGCGAGCATCTGGTTGGAGATGCCGAACAGCGGCCACAAGGTATTCACCCCGCCGAGCGGGTCGGTCACCCCCTGGTAGAGGAAGAAGCCCCAGGCGCCGACGCACAACAGGGTGGCGATCAGGCCGGGCACGAAGCCGCTCGTGTCCCGGAAGCGCGGTACCGCCAGCGCGAGCAGGTCCTGCAGCATGAAGCGTCCCGCGCGGGTGCCCGCATCGACCGCGGTGAGGATGAACAACGCCTCGAACAGGATCGCGAAATGATACCAGAAGGCCTTCATCGCCGGGCCGCCGATCGCGTGCGAGAAGATCTCGGCCATCGCCACCGCCAGCGTCGGCGCGCCGCCCGCGCGGCTGATGATCGTGGTCTCGCCGACCTGGCGCGCGGTGTCGGTCAGCGCCTCGGGCGCGATCGGAAAGCCCATCGCCGTCACCGCCGCGGCGGCGGTGGCAGGGTCGCCCGCGGTGATCGCGGCGGGGGCGTTCATCGCGAAATAGATGCCGGGATCGAGGATGCACGCCGCGACCAGCGCCATGATCGCAACCGCGCTCTCCATCAGCATTGCGCCATAGCCGATGAAGGCGGCGTCGCCCTCGCTGGCGATCAGCTTGGGCGTGGTGCCGCTCGCGATCAGCGCGTGGAAGCCCGACACTGCGCCGCACGCGATGGTGATGAACAGGAAGGGGAACAGCGGCCCCGCCCAGACCGGGCCGCGCCCGGTCGCGGCGAAGTCGGTGAGCGCGGGCATGCGCAGCGGCGGCGCGAGCAGCACGATGCCGATCGCCAGCGCCGCAATCGCGCCGATCTTGAGGAACGTCGAGAGATAATCGCGCGGTGCCAGCAGCAGCCAGACCGGCAGCAGCGACGCCACCGCGCCATAGCCGATCAGACCGAAGCACAGCGCCACGGGGGTATGTGTGAACCACGGCGCGAGCGTTGCGCTGGTCGCGACCGACTGGCCGAGCAGGATCGCCGCGACCAGCCCGACCGCGCCGATCACCGATACCTCGCCGATCGCGCCGGGGCGCAGCCAGCGCGTATAGCCGCCCATCACCATCGCCAGTGGCACGGTGGCGACGACGGTGAACAGTCCCCAGGGGCTCTCCGCCAGCGCGCGCACCACGATCAGCGCCAGCACCGCGAGGATGATCACCATGATCATGAAGGCGCCGACCAAGGCGATCGTGCCGGGTACCGCGCCCATCTCCATCCGGATCAGCTCGCCGAGCGAGCGCCCGTCGCGGCGCATCGAGATGAACAGCACCATGAAGTCCTGCACCGCGCCGGCGAGCACCACGCCGGCGAGGATCCATAGCGTGCCGGGCAGATAGCCCATCTGGGCGGCGAGCACCGGCCCCACCAGCGGCCCCGCGCCCGCGATGGCGGCGAAATGGTGGCCGAACAGCACGCGCCGGTCGGTCGCGACATAGTCGAGCCCGTCCGCCCGCCGCACCGCGGGGGTGGCGCGCATCGGATCGATCGCGACGACCACGCGCGCGATATAGCGTGCGTAATAGCGGTACGCGACGAGATAGACCGAGAGCGCGGCGGCGATGATCCATAGCGCGTTGACCGGCTCGCCGCGCATCGACGCGACCACGCCGAGACAGCCCGCGCCGATGAGCGCGAGCAGGATCCACGGAAGGTGCCTGGTCATGGTCTCGCGCTCCTCGTCCTCGTCACCGCTCTATGCCTTTTAGCAGGGTGGGAGAGCAACGCGCGTCACCCGCTCCAGCCGGCGCAGCCGCCGGGCAGGCCGGCCCCCGCCACCAGCAGCGCGCCCGCCGCGTAAAGGCCGAGGCGACGTCCAGCGGGCACTGCCGCCACCACGACCTGGAGACGCGAATCGCTCCAAGCGATACGTGCGTCGGCGGCACGCAGTGCCGCGACCGCCGCGGCGGGGCTGACGCCGGGGGCGAACACGATCGTGGTCAGGCGCTGCGCCGGCACCGGGCGCAGCGACCAGGCTCCCGTGCCTGCGGCCAGCAGTGCTACCACCGCGAGCGGCCAGCGCGTGCTGGAGGCGGCGGCACGGCGGCGGAGCGCGTAGCCGGCCAGCATCGGCGCGAGCCCGAAGGCGGCGAGCCACAGCAGGTCCCAGCGCAGCGGATCGGGCACGTCGAGCCGGACGCGGTGGATGCCGAGCAGCCAATGCGAGAGCATCGCGTCGATCACGTGCCACGTGCCGAACCCGAGCAGCAGCGCGCCGCCGAGCCGCGCGCCTCCGTCCAGCCGTTCACGCGCGCGCCACAATGCCGCGAGCGCGGCGATCGCGATCGCGTACATCAACGCGTGAAAATAGCCGTCCCACAGCAATTGCGCACGCAGCGACGTCACCGCGCTCACCCGGCTGAGCAGATGATGCCATTGCAGGATCTGGTGGAGCAGGATGCCGTCAAAGAAACCACCCAGCGCGAAGCCGAGCGCAAGCGCGGCACGGGTCGGCGGTGACGGCGAGGTGATCGTGGGCATGGCGCGGCTCCGGCAGGAAGCGGGAAAGGTGGCGGAGCCGGCGCGCGGGCGCCTTCACCCGTGTCAGTATCGGGACGATCGGGTGGCTGGCGCCCACGTCCGTCGCCCCGTTATCCCCCCTGTACCGGCGGGCGCGACCCCGACAGCGTGCGCGCCTTGTCCTGCGCGCTCAGCACCAGCTCGGCGGCGAGCAGCGCCTGCGCCTGGTTCTGCGCCACCTCGGTGCGCTCGACCACGTCGGTGACGAACTGCGGCCCGAACGGCAGCGGCACCTTGCTGCAATCCATGTAGCGCGTGCCCTTTTTGTCCGCCAGGAACAGGTGGTTGCCGCCGGGCCGGCCCTCGATGTCGACGTATTTGCGCAGCTCGATATAGCCCTCGGTGCCGAGGATGAAGACGCGCCCGTCGCCCCAGGTCGGCAAGCCATCGGGCGTGTACCAGTCGACCCGGACATAGCCCGCGCCACCGTTGCCGGTCAGCATCATGTCGCCGAAGTCCTGGAAGCGCGGATGTTGCGGCGTGGCGAAATTGCCGACCTGCGACGCCACCACCGAGGCTTCGGTCGAGCCGGTGTAGAAGACGAACTGGTCGGCCTGGTGGCTGCCGATGTCGGTGAGGATGCCGCCGTAATGTTTGACGTCCCAGAACCATTCGGGACGCGTCGGCGCGCTGACGCGGTGCGGCGCGATGTTGATCGTCTGCACCACGCGGCCGATCGCGCCGGCATGGACCAGCTCGCCCGCCTTGACCGCCGCGCGCACCTCGAGCCGCTCGGAATACATGATCGCGAACTTGCGCTTGGTCTGCGCGATCGTGCGGCGCACCTCGGCGAGCTGGTCCAGGCTGGTGATGCCCGGCTTGTCCGACAGGAAGTCCTTGCCCGCGCGCATCACGCGCACGCCGAGCGGCGCGCGCAGGTTGGGAATAGACGCGCTGGCGACGACCTGGATCGTCTTGTCGGCGAGGATCTCCTCCTCGGTGCGCGCCACCTTCACGTCGCCGTAGCGCTTGCGGAAGGGGACGAGCTGCTTGGGGTCGCCCGCGTGCACCGCCACCAAGGTGCCGCCGCCTCGGATCAGCGCGTCGGTGATCGCGTAGATGTGCGAGTGGTCCAGCCCGATCACGGCGAAGCGCAGCCGATTTTTGGCGCTCGGGTCGGGGCCGGTCGGCGCGCCCTCGGCGGAAACGCCGTTACCGGCCGAGGTCGATTGCGCCCCCGCCGCGCTGGCGAGCCCGGCACCGACGAGCCCGGCACCGGCGAGCAGGAGGCGGCGATCGATCATGTCCATGGCAGCAGGTCCTTGGGAGAAGTAAAGGTCAGACGGTGACGAGGTCGGTCGGCCAGTCGAGCGCGCGGCCGGTGTCGATCGCCTGCTCGCCGAGCAAGGAGGCGAGGCTGGCGTAATAGGCCTGGGCGAGCAGCCCGGGCACCTCCTTGCCGCTGCGCACCGCCTCGCCGAAGCCCTCGAACTGGAGCATCGTCTCGTCATATTCGCCCCAGCCGAGCGAGTCGCCCGGCGTGGTGACGGGCAGCTCGGGGAACCAGGTGGCACCGCCGATGGGGACGGTGTTCTTGCGCCCGGCCTGGACGTCCTTGCGCATCTTGGCGAGCGCGGGGACAGCGGCTGGCTGGACCTCCTGGTAGATGCGGCCAAGCTCGGGCTCGATCGTCCCCTTGCTGCCCTGGATCTGCTCCTCGCAGCCGTAGCGCGCGTTGTTGAGCATCGAGGTGTAGATCACCTTTCGCCCGTCCGAGTAATCGTAGATCAGCGCGACCTGGTCGTAGACCTCGCGCCCGTCTTTCCAGAAGCAGATGCTGCCCGAGCCCATCACGCGCGTCGGCAGCCCGTCCATGAACCAATTGGCGACCTGGAGCTGGTGCGTCGCGAGCTCGGTCATCAGCCCGGCCGAGCGCGCGCGGTACAGCCGCCAGTTGATCTCCCGCTCCTGCCCGCCGGCGGGCACGTCGCGGCGCCAGCTGCGGTTGCGGTGCCAGCTCGCGCGGATCTGCGTGATCGTGCCGATGTCGCCGGACTTGGCGCGCTTCAGTGCGTTGAGATAGGTCGGGTTGAACAGCCGCTGGTGGCCGATCTGGAGCACCTTGCCGCGCTGGCGCGCGCGCGTGACCATCGCGCCGCAGTCGGCGATCGTGCGCGCCATCGCTTTCTCGCAGAACACCGGATAGCCGGCGTCGAGCGCGTCCATCGTGTGGCGGGCGTGCAGGTCGAGCGGGGTGGCGATCACCACTGCGTCGATCCCCTTGGCGTCGAGCAGCGCGCGGTGATCGGTGAAGACGGGCGTGTTGGCGGGCACCAGCGCGCGCGCCTTGGCCATATGCGGCGCGAACGGGTCGCACAGAGCGGCGACGGTGCAATTGCGCGTCTTGTTGATGTTCTGGATCAGCGCGCGGCCGCGGTCGCCGGTGCCGATCACGCCGAGCCGCACGCGCGGGCCGCTGGCGGGTTCTGCCGCGGCCAGCGCAGTCCAGGGCGCGGCGACGCTCATCCCCATGCCCGCCGAGGCGACCAGCACGCGATCGAGGAAGGAGCGGCGCGAGAGCGCGAAATCGTCGTCGGTCATGCGGTGAGTTCCATCGGTCGATCGGCGCGCGTCGGCGCGTCATGGGAGAAGAGGAAGCGGCGATCGGGTGCCGCGGCGCGGAGGCGGGCGAGCACGGGCGCGTCGGCGACGAGGAGCGCGGTGCTGAGCGCCTCGGCGTCGGCGCCGGTCGTCGCGACGGCGACGGCGGTGGCGGGGCGGGTGATGACGGCGCCGTCGCTGGGGCGCACCATCGCGGCGCGGCCGGGTTTCGCCGCACCGGCGCCAACCGTCGACGAGACCGAGAGCGAAGCGTCGCTGAGTTCGATTTCGGTCAGCCACACGCCGTTGATCTCGGGATGCGGGATCGCGAGCGGCCACGCGCCGCCAAGCGGATGTTCGCCGATCACCGCGATCGAGCTTTCGCCGGCGGAGAGGAAGGCGGAGGTGACTCCAGCGGCGCGCAAGACCGCGACGGCGCGATCAAGCGCGAAACCCTTGCCGAAACCGCCGAAGTCGAGCTCGAGCGGGTGCGCGGCGGCGACACGGCGGGTGGCGCGATCGATGCGGAGCGCGGACCAGCCGGGGAGGGGGGAGACGTCGCGGGCCTGGTGCGCGCTTGTGCCCCGGCGAAGGCCGGGGCCCAGTGGGGAAGGCGGACGTGACGACGCGCCAACGGCGGCCACGTCGCCGCTGGAGAAGCACTGGTGGGAGATCGTCTCGCCCCCCTCACGCTCCGCCCCGGCGGACGCCGGGGCCCAGGTGGTGGACGTCTCGCAAGAGCGACCAAGGCTTTCCCGACTGGGCCCCGGCGTTCGCCGGGGAACAGCGTTGGGGGAGGGGGTGCCCTCGTCTCTCGACCCGTGCAGCAGCTCCGGCCCATCCCTCACGCTCGGGTCGAACAATCCGCCCGTCGCCTGCCACGCGACATCCACTGCGAGCAGCGCCTCCCACAGCAGCGGATCCGCCGCCACCGTCTCGCCCCTCACCGCCAGCACCCGGTTGAGCGCCACCGCGGGTGACTCGCGCCGCACCGTCAGCGCGTCCTCCACCGCTTCGATGGCCGCGCGCGCAGCGGCGAGCGCGTCCGGGTCATCGCGGCCGAACAGGTGCAGCTCGACCCGCGTGCCCATCGCGGCGAACCGCGCGACGCTCGCCTCCACCCCGGTCACCTCAGGCGCGTACCTCCCAGCCGGGCTCATAGTCGACCGACCAGAGCTTCTGCGCCGCCGCCTCATTGGGCTTGCCCGTCGCCGGATCGACCGTGAGCGACCCGCCGGTGCGATAGGCCATGTTGCCGAGGTGGCACAATGTCGTGCTGATATGCCCCTCCTGGATCGGCGAGTGGAGCGCCTGCTCCTGCCCGCGCACCACTGCGAGGAAATTGGCGGCGTGGAGCACGTCGAGCGCGCCCTCGCCGACCGTGCCGGTGGTCTCCGACGAGGCCGCCGCCTTCACCTCGCGCAGCTTCTTGCCCGCCAGATCGTACAGCTCGAAGCCGTTGCGATCGACCACCGCGGCGCCCTTGGTGCCGAGCAGCAACGTGCCGCGCCCGCGACCGTAGCGCAGCATGCCGTTGCAGCTCTCGCCGTCCCAGCGGATCACCCGGCCGTCGTCATAGCCGAGCGTCAGCGCGAGCGTGTCGTACATCTCCCAATCGTCGCCGCGGAAGAAGCGGCGGTCGCCGCGCGCGGTCACCGTCTTGGGGTAGGTGACGCCCATCAGCCAGCGCGCGACGTCCAGCTCGTGCATGGCATTGTTGCAGATCTCGCCGGTGCCGTACTTCCAGAACCAGTGCCAATTATAGTGGACCAGGTTGGAGCGATACGGCCCGCGCGGGCGCGGCCCCTGCCACAGGTTCCAGTCCAGATTGGGCGGGGGCGGCACTTCCTGCCCCTTGCCAATCGACTTGCGGTTGTTGGCATACCAGGTCTGCGCCTCGTAGACGTCGCCCAGCTCGCCGGCGCGAATCAGGTCGAGCAGCTGGCGCGTCTCGATGCTGGAGCGCTGCTGGTTGCCGACCTGGAGCACGCGCCCGGTGCGCTGCTGGGTGGCGATCAGCGCCTCGCCCTCGGCGGGTGCGATGCCGATCGGCTTCTCGATATAGACGTTGCGCCCCGCGTCCATGCCGTCGATCGCGACCTTGGCGTGCCAGTGATCCGGCGTCGCGACGGTGACGACGTCGACCGCCTTGCGGTCGAGCAGCTTGCGATAGTCCCCGACGGTCTTCACCTTGGTGCCGGAGCGTTCGGCGAACTCGGCGGCGCGCTTGGCGAGCACGTCAGAGTCGACGTCGGCGAAGTGCGTCACCTGGACGTTGGGCTGCTTCGCGAAGGCGCTCATATGCGCCTGGCCGCGGCCGTTGACGCCGACGATGCCGACGCGGATGCGGTCGTTGGCGCCCTTGATCTGCGCGTAGCTCTTGGCGGTGAACGCCAGCGCGCCGATCGTCGCGGCGCCGCCCTTGATCATCGTTCGACGGTCGAACATCGTGGTGCCTCCCCTGGGGTGGTGGTGTTCCTAGCGCTTGATCGCCGCCCCGGCGAACGCCGGGGCCCAGTTGGGAAAGCCGTGGTGAGACTCACCGTCGTCTCCCACCTGGATCCCGGCGTGCGCCGGGGTGGTGGTATTTGTAGAAGTCATCGATCGATCATCAGAACGTCCGCAGCTTGATCGAGCGGAAGTCGACCTTGTCGCCATGGTCCTGCAGCAGGATGGCGCCGTCCGCGGTCTCGCCGAAGCCTGCCGCCTGCGCGAACTTGCTCTGCGCGATCAGCGCCTTCAGCTCGGCCGAGCCGCGCTCATATTCGACCACCTTGAAGCCGTTCAGCCAGTGCTCGACGTGGTTGCCGCGCACCAGCACGGTGGCGCGGTTCCACTCGCCCGGCGGGTTGGCGCGCTTGCCCGGGCTGTCCGGGTCCGAGAGGTTGCGCGCCGCAATCAGGTCGTAGAGCGAGGCAAGCGTGCGGTTGCCGTCGCGCCCCATCTTGGCGTCGGGGTGGCGCGCGTCGTCGAGCAGCTGATATTCGAAGCCGACGCTCGACACGCCGCCGTTCGGCGCTGGCGGCAGCAGATATTTGATCCCGCTGTTCGCGCCCTCGGACAGGCGGAAATCGACCGACAGTTCAAAGTTCTGATATGTCGCCGCGGTGGCGATGTCACCGCCGCGCGCCGCTTCGGTCGCGCTCTTCTCGACCGACAGCACGCCGTTCGCCATGGTCCAGCCGTGCGACGGGAAGCCGCCGCTCTTGGCGGCGCGCCAGCCCTTCGCGCTGCGCCCGTCCCACAGCAAGGTCCAGCCGGCACGGCGCTCGGCCGCGGTGAGCGCGTTGGACTTCCAGCCCTGCTGCTCGAGGCTGTTCTCGGGCGAGGCGTAGCGCTTGGGGTCCTGGGTGATGATGCGCAGGCCCTTGAAGCGAACCTCCGGCCCCTTGGCCGCAACCTCGTCAGGCAGCGCATGGACCTGGAAGGCGAGGAAGCCGCGCGCGTCGGTGTCGTCGACGATGTCCGCGGCGGGCACGCCGTTGATGAAGGTGCGCAGCCGGTCGCCGATCGCCTCGACGCGATAATGGTTCCAGTCGCCCGAGCGGAAGGCCTTGCGCGCCGCCTCGTTGCGCCCGAGCGTGTAGAGCCACTGGCGGCGCTGTTCGTCGTACAGGCCCGCGCTCCACGCGCGCGACGAGGGATCGATCTCCGCCTGGTAGCCGAACACCACGCCGTTGCGGTAATCGGGGCGGCTCTGACCGCGGATCATCATCCCCGAATTGAGCGTCGGATCGGTCTTGGCGTCGAACTCGACGATGAAGTCGCCGTAGCGCTGATCGGAGACGAGCCAGCTGTTGCCCTTGCCGATCACCGCGCGGCCGACGAGTTCGTCGCCGACCACCTCATAGGTGGCGTTGCCGCCGGTGCGGTGCCAGCCGGCGAGATCGGGCTTGGGCATGAGATCCTGCCACGGCGCGGCAGCGTCGCGTGACTGAGGCGGGGCAGCAAAAGCGGCAGCGGGGAGGATGCTCGACGGCAGTGCGGCGAATGCCAGCAACGCGAGTGTGCGAACCACGATCTCTCCCCTCGTCCATGTCCGGGCGCTCGTTCGTATCCGACTGATATCGGTGGAGGCGCTCTCGTGGCGACAAGGCGTAGATCGTGGTCGGACCACATGCAAGTCCGTTGTCAGGCATTTTCACGCGCCCATTGGCTAACGCATCTTGACGGGATCGTTGGCGGAGCCGAGGACAGGCGGGCCGCGGCAACGCATGGGGGATCGTCGCGGAGCGAGGGAGCCGACGCGCGTGGCCGAGCATGGCGGCAAATTGTATCGCAGGATCGTGCAGTCGATCGTCGCCGACATCGTCGGGGGGATCTATCCCGTCGGCGCGCGGCTGCCGGCCGAGCGCGACCTGACCGAACGGTTCGGCGTCAGCCGTCCCACCATCCGCGAGGCGATGATCGCGCTGGAGATGCAGGGGCTGGTGGAGGCGCGCAAGGGCTCGGGCGTGTTCGTGCTCGCCGCGGCGACCCCGCACGTCGAGCAGGAGCTCGACATCGGCGCGTTCGAGATCACCGAGGCGCGGCGGCTGCTGGAGGGCGAGGTGGCGGCGGTGGCCGCGACCGAGATCGATGACGAGCAACTCGCCGAGCTGCGCGCGCTGCTCGGCGAGATGGCGCGCGACGACGTAGCGGCGGCGGAGGATGCGGACCGCCGCTTCCACATCGCAATCGCGGAAGCGACCGGCAACGCGGTGATCATCTCGGCGGTGACCGACTTCTGGGACATGCGCTTCCGCTCGCCGCTCGCGCGCGAGGTGCTGCTCAAGGCCGGCAGCCTCGGCACCGAGAACCGGCTGGCCGAACATGGGCGGATCCTCAAGGCGCTGGAGGCGCACTCGCCGGTGGACGCACGCAATGCGATGCGCGACCATCTCAGCCGGGTGATCGACCATCTGCTCGACGTCACCGAGACCGAGGCGGTCGAACGCGCGCGCAAGGAGACCGACCAGCGTCGCCGCGCGCTGGCAAGGCGGACGGTGTAGGGCGACTAAGGTCCTCCCGCGATCGCGGGGAGGGACTGCGACCCGAAGCGGTGCGGTGGAGCGGCTTTGTGCAGGCGCCGCACTTTCGAATGAGCCCCTCCACCACCAGCCTTGGGCTGGCGGTCCCCGTCCCCGTGCCGGGGAGGAGCTTGAAGACGATTTCCTACAATCTGGTCAGGCCAGTTGCCAGACAGCTTTGCGGCTGATAGCCTCGTTCCATCAGCCGACCACCGCCTAGAGGGTGGCGGCGACACAAGCGCACAGCGAGCCTCAGACGAGCGTGCGCCCAATGGGAGAGGGGATGTGGGCATCTTCGGCCGCCACAAAGGCGCTTTGTTCGTGTCGTCCAGCGCGCTAGCCGTGCTGATCGCCGGTTCCGCCGCGGCGCAGACCGCGTCGCAGGACCAGCCACCGCCCTCGGCCACCGGCGATGTCGTGTCCGCCGGTGCGCCGGCCAGCCCGCCGGCCGCCGACGCACAGGGCGCGCAATCCCCGGTGCAGGAGGGCGGCGAGGCGCAGATCAACGACATCGTCGTCACCGGCTTCCGCGCCTCGCTCAACAGCGCGCTCAACCAGAAGCGCGCCGAGACCGCCGCGGTCGACAGCATCGTCGCCGAGGATATCGGCAAGTTCCCTGATTCCAACCTCGCCGAGTCGATGCAGCGCATCCCCGGCGTGGCGCTGTCCCGCGGCGACGGCGGCGAGGGGCGCAACATCTCGGTGCGCGGCCTTGGCGCGCAGTTCACGCGCGTCCGCATCAACGGCATGGAGGGCGTGTCGCAGGTCAGCGGCAGCGACATCCGCGGCGGCGTCGCGACCGGCCGGTCGTTCGACTTCGTCACCTTCCCGACCGAGATTTTCTCGGCGCTGTCGGTGCGCAAGACGACCTCGGCCGACGTCGAGGAGGGCTCGCTCGGCGCCACCGTCGACCTGCGCGCGCCCAAGCCGTTCGACCAGAAGAAGTCGTTCGTCTTCTCCGGCACCGCGCGCGGCATCTACAACGACATCAAGAAGGACGTCGACCCGCGCCTGTCCGCGCTCGTCTCCAAGCAGTTCGGCGACACGTTCGGCGTGCTCGCCAGCGTGGCCTATTCGAAGCGCCGCATCGACGAATATGCCTATTCGGCGGTCGATGTCGTGCCGACCACGGTCTACGGCCTCGCCCAGCCGACCGGCAGCGCCAATGCGGGCGTGATCTTCCCCTTCTGCACGCCCGCCGGCTATATCTACAAGGGCGGCGCGGTGACCAGCCCCGGCGTGGGCTATACCCAGCCGAGCGGCGCCGCGATCGGCTCGGACGCCAACAATTGCAGCACCAACAACCCGCGCACCGGCACCCAGGCGGCCTATGATTACATCATGAGCCGGACCGGCGTGAACGGCCGGCCGGGCGGCGGCGTCTACCTGCCGCGCCTGCCGCGCCCCGTGCGCAGCAGCCAGGACCAGCAGCGCATCGCCGGCTCGCTGACCTTCCAGTGGAAGCCGAGCGACAACACCGACATCTCGCTCGACGGGCTCTATTCGCGCTTCAAGGTCGACCGGCTCGACACCTATTTCGACGCGCGCTCGTTCGGTCGCGCGATCTCGAACAACGGCCAGCCGCTCACCTCGGTGCGCGAGATCGAGGTCGACGACAATGGCTCGCTGATCCACGGCCTGTTCGACGGGGTCGACCTGCGCTCCGAGATGCAGAGCGAGCGCTTCACCTCCGAGTACAAGCAGGCCAACCTTAACCTCGACCATCGCTTCTCGGACAGCTTCCGCGTGTTCGGTCTCGCCGGCATCAACGAATCGCGGCTGGACGTGAACCGGCTGCAGGTGGCGATCGACTCGAACGACAGCCGCAACTGGTCGATCGACTTCCGCGACAATCCCGACATTCCCAAGATCGGCTACGGCATCGACACGACTGACCCGACCTTGTTCCAATACGGCCCGCCGCTCGCCAACGGCGACCAGCGCGGCCAGCTCTCCAACTTCATCCGCCGCAACACGATCGTCAGCAAGACGTTCGAGCTCAACGGCGACTGGAAGCCGGCGCAGGGCTTCACCGTCCAGTTCGGCGGCCAGTATCGCACCAACAAATATACCGCGCGCGAGCGCCAGCTCGCCACCAACAACCCGCTGGCTTTGCCCAGCGGCGTCTCGCTCGCCGACATCACCTTCACCACCACCGGCATCGGCAAGAACCTCGACGGGCAGTTGCAGGACTTCGTCTCGATCGACCCGAACAAGTTCCGCGACGCGGTCGGGCTCGACAGCTACGTCTATTGCAGCATCGAGTGCGCCAAGGGCACCTACGGCGGCGTCGACGAGAAGTACAAGTCGGGCTATTTCATGGTGAAGTTCGACACGCAGGACATCCTGCCGGTCACGCTGCGCGGCGACGCGGGCGTGCGCTACGTCCACACCAGCCTCGACACCTACGGCCCGATCACCACCGCCGCGCCGGCGGGATCGCTCTACCCCTCGCAATATGTGATCTCCGAGGTGGGCCGCTCCTACGAGGACTGGCTGCCGTCGATGAACCTGGCGCTGGACGTCACGCCCGACCTGATCGCGCGCCTCTCGGCGGCACGCGTGATGTCGCGCCCGTCCTACGGGCAGCTGATCCCCTCGGGCTCGGCTAATCTGGTGATCCAGACCGCGTCGTTCAGCAACCCGTTCCTAGACCCGATCCGCGCCAACACCTTCGACGCCGCGCTGGAATGGTATTTCCGCCCGGGCTCGCTGCTGTCGGTGGCGTATTTCTACAAGAACATCGAGACCTACATCCAGACGACCAGCACCAGCGTGGCCTTCCAGGACATCGGCCTGCCGCTGACGCTGCTCAACGGCACGCAGCTGCGGCCGGGCGATCAGTTCACCGTCCAGCGCAGCAACAACACGCCGGGCGGCCCGCTGCGCGGCTTCGAGGTGAACGCACAGCTGCCCTTCACCTTTCTGCCGGGCTTCCTCAAGAACTTCGGCGCGCTGGGCAATTTCACGCGGGTGCGGTCGAACATCAACTATATCATCTCGCCGACGCTCTCGCGCACCGCGCCGCTGGTCGGCCTTTCCCCCGAGACCGCGAGCGGCACGCTCTACTATGAGGACAGCCGCTTCAGCATCCGCTCGACGGTGAACTATCGCTCGTCCTTCCTCACCGCGGTGCCGAGCGGCTCGGTGGACGCGGATTCGACGTCGAACGCCAGCTCGATCTTCGTCGACGCGTCCGCCTCGTACAACCTCACCGAGAACGTCAAGCTGATCGCGGAAGTGCAGAACATCACCAACGAGACCAACCGGCTCACCGTCGATACGGTGCGCAAGGACCCGCTCTACACCGCATATTTCGGGCGCACCTTTGCGCTGGCGGTCAATTTCGTGTTCTGACCCGAGCATGATGTTTCGAGACGATAGCAGAGGCGAACGAATGACGGCGCAGGACCACGGACGGATGCGATGGATGACGCAGACGATGCGCTGGTTCGGCCCGTCAGACCCCGTCCGCTTGCGCGACATCCGCCAGACCGGCGCGACCGAGGTGGTCACCGCGCTCCATGACGTGCCCAACGGTGCGGTGTGGAGCGCGGCGGCGGTGGCGGAACGGCGCGCCGTCATCGCCGCGGCAGGGCTAGGCTGGACCGTGGTCGAGAGCCTGCCGGTGCATGACGACATCAAGACCCGCGGCGCGCGCTGGGACGAACTGATCGACGCGTATCGCACCAGCCTGCGCAACCTGGCAGCCGAAGGCATCCGCGTCGTCACCTACAATTTCATGCCGGTGCTCGACTGGACGCGTACCGATCTCGGATGGGAGCTGCCTGACGGCGCGCGCGCGCTGCGTTATGAGCACGACGCTGCCGCCGCGTTCGACCTGTTCGTGTTGCGCCGCGCCGGAGCCGAGCGCGACTATGCCGAGAGCATGATCGAGCGTGCCGAGCGCCGCTTCCACGCGATGGACGCCGATGCGCGCCACCGGCTCGAGCGCACCATCATCGCGGGGTTGCCCGGCAGCGAGGAGAGCTTCACGATCGAGGACTTCCGCGCCGCGCTCGCCGGCTATGACGGGATCGACGCGGCCGCGCTGCACGCCAACCACGTCGCCTTCCTCGAGGCGGTCTGCCCGGTGGCGGAGGAGCTCGACATACGGCTGGTGGTTCATCCCGACGATCCGCCGTTCGCGCTGTTCGGTCTGCCGCGCGTGGTGAGCACCGAGGCGGATGTCACCGACCTGTTCGCGCGCGTGCCGAGCCGTGCCAACGGCCTGTGCTTCTGCGCGGGATCGTTCGGCGCACGGGCCGACAACGATCTGCCCGGCATGGTCGAGCGGCTCGGTACGCGCATCGGCTTCCTCCATCTCCGCTCGGTGCAGCGCGAAGGCGATGGAACGTTCCATGAGGCGGCGCATCTCGAGGGCGACGCGGGCATGAGCGCGATCGTCGCCGCGGTGCACCGGCTGCAACAGCGCGAGGATCGTGCGATCCCGATGCGCCCCGATCACGGCCACCAGATGCTCGACGATCTCGCGCGCGTGAGCAATCCGGGTTACTCGCTGCTCGGCCGGATGCGCGGGCTCGCCGAGCTGCGCGGGCTGGAGCGCGGAATTGCGCACGCGACCGTGGCGGCGCCGGCGGAGGTGATGGCATGACGCGCGCACTACGCCTCGATCCGGACCGGCTGTTCCCGAGCGACCCGACCCAGCGCGCTATCGCGCGCGCGCTCTACGCCGAGGTGGGCGGGCTGCCGATCGTCAGCCCGCACGGCCACACCGATCCGCGCTGGTTCGCCGAGGATTCGTCGTGGCGCAACGCCACCGAGCTGCTGCTGGCGCCCGATCATTACGTGTTCCGCATGCTCTACTCGCAGGGCGTGGCGCTTGACGATCTGGCGATCCCGTCGCGCGCGGGATCGCCGGCGACCGACCCGCGCGAGGCGTGGCGCACCTTCGCCGCGCACTACCATCTGTTCCGCGGCACGCCGTCGCGGCTATGGCTCGACCATGTCTTCGCCGAGGTGTTCGGCTTTGACGTCGCGCTCGAGGCGGGCACGGCCGATCTCTTTTTCGACACGATCAACGAGCGGCTGGCCACGCCTGCCTTCCGCGCGCGCGCGCTGTTTGATCGCTTCGGCATCGAGTTCCTCGCCACCACCGAGGGCGCGGACGACCCGCTCGACTCGCATCGCCGCATCCGTGAATCGGGGTGGCGCGGGCGCGTCGTCACCACCTATCGCCCCGACGGCGTGATCGACGTCGAGCACGAGCAGTTCCAGCCCGCGATGGCGCGCTTCGCCGAGCTGACCGGCGAGGACGTGTGGAGCTGGCAGGGCTATCTCGCGGCGCACCGCAAACGCCGCGCCGACTTCCGCGCCGCCGGGGCGACCGCGACCGATCACGGCCACGCCTCCGCGCGCACCGCCAATCTGTCGCCGGCCGAGAGCGAGGCGCTGTTCGGCCGCATCGCCGCGGGCAGGTGGGATGCCGCCGACGCCGAGCTGTTTCGCGCGCAGATGCTCACCGAGATGGCGAAGATGAGCGTCGAGGACGGCATGGTGATGCAGCTCCATCCGGGCTCGTACCGCAACCACAATCGCGCCTTGTTCGAGAGCCACGGGCGCGACAAGGGTGCCGACATCCCGGTGCGGATCGAGTTCGTCGAGGCGCTCCGGCCGCTGCTCGACGTCGTCGGCAACGATCCGCGCTTCACGCTGATCCTCTTCACGCTGGACGAGACCACCTACGCGCGCGAGCTGGCGCCGCTCGCCGGCCATTATCCCTGCCTGCGGCTCGGGCCGGCATGGTGGTTCCACGATTCGCCCGAGGGCATGATGCGCTATCGCGAGATGACGACCGAGACGGCCGGCTTCTACAATACCGTCGGCTTCAACGACGACACGCGGGCCTTTCTGTCGATCCCGGCGCGCCACGATGTCGCGCGGCGGGTCGACTGCCATTACCTGGCGCGGCTGGTCGCCGAGCACCGGCTGGAGGATTGGGAAGCCGCCGAGCTGGCGCGCGACCTCACCGTCGGGCTGGTGCGCAAGGCGTACAAGCTGTGAGCGGCGCTCCCGAGCCGCTTTCGTCCGCCACCGTCGATCGCCTCCCCGCGACCGTCGCGCGCCCCGGCTACGACCGCGACGCGCAGCAGACCGGGATCGTCCATCTCGGGCTCGGCGCGTTCCACCGTGCGCACCAGGCGGTCTATACCGACGCGGCGATGGCCGCGGGCGACCGCGATTTCGCGATCACCGGCGTGTCGCTGCGCTCCCCTGCGGTGGCGGAGGCGCTGCTGCCGCAGGACGGGCTCTATACGGTGACGCAGCGCTCCGCCGCGGGCGAGCAGATCGCGCTGGTCGGGGCGCTGCGCGACATGCTGGTGGCGCCGCGCGACGGCGAGCGGCTGCGCGCGGTGCTCGCCGCGCCGTCGACCGCGATCGTCACGCTCACCGTGACCGAGAAGGGCTATCATCGCGGCCCGGACGGCGCGCTCGACCTCGCCGCGGTCGCGGCCGCGGGCGGCACGATCTACCATCATCTCGCACGCGCGCTCGCCGACCGCCGCGACGCGGGCGCGGGCGGGCTGACGCTGGTGAGCTGCGACAATCTCGCGCACAACGGTGCCGCGCTCGCCGCTTCGCTCGGCGCGTGGCTCGACCATAGCGACCCCTCGCTGCGCGCCTGGTTCGAGGCGGAATGCGCTTGCCCCTCGACGATGGTGGATCGGATCGTGCCCGCGGCGCGCGACGAGGATCTCGCGCGCACCGCCGCCGCGATCGGCCTGTACGACGCCGCCGCGGTGACGACCGAGCCGTTCATGCAATGGGTGATCGGGGACCAGTTCGCGACGCGGCGACCGCGCTGGGAGCTGGCAGGCGCGCAGCTGGTCGCCGATGTCGCGCCCTATGAGTTCGCCAAGCTGCGCATGCTCAACGGCGCGCATTCGGCGTTCGCGTATCTCGGGCTCGAGCGCGGACACCAGTTCGTTCATCAGGCGGTCGCCGATCCGGCGATCCGCGCCACGGTCGAACCGCTGATGCGCGACGAGGCCGCCGCCAGCCTCACCCCGGCGCCGGGGCAGGATCTCGACGCTTACGCCGACGCGCTGCTCGCGCGCTTCGCTAATCCGGCGCTGCCGCACGCGCTGCTCCAGATCGCGATGGACGGCTCGCAGAAGATCCCGCAGCGCTGGCTCGCGACGCTGCGGGCGAGTGCCGCGGCGGGCCGACGCTGCCCCGCGACGCTGACCGCGCTGGCGGCGTGGCTGCGCCATGTCCGCGGCGACGGCGCGCCGGTCAACGATCCGATGGCGGAGCGGCTCGCCGCGCTGTGGCGCGAGGTCGGCGAGAGCGGGATCGTCGCCGCGTTCTTCGGCGAGCGCGGACTGTTCGCCGATCATTGGCGGGCCGATGCGGAAGACCGCGCGGCGCTCGACGCGAGATTGCGCGAAGGTTGAAGCGAGAAGGCGGCACGCGCCGCCGCGGGAGGGTTGAGTGAGTTCAGCAACTGAGGTGAGTTCGCCGGCAGTCAGGCCGCGCGGGCGCGTGCGCTGGACGATCTGCGCTTTGCTCTTCTTCGCCACCACGATCAACTATATCGACCGCCAGATCATCGGCATCCTCAAGCCGACCTTGCAGACCGAGCTCGGCTGGACCGAGGTGGACTACGGCATGATCGTGTCCTGGTTCCAGGCCGCCTATGCGATCGGGCTGCTCGCGTCGGGCGTGATCATTGATCGGGTCGGCTCGAAGATCGGCTATGCCGCCGCCATCGTCATCTGGAGCCTCGCCGCGCTGTTCCACGCGCTGGTGCGCAGCCCGAGCGGCTTCGCGCTGGCGCGGTTCGCGCTTGGGCTCGGCGAGTCCGCCAACTTCCCCGCCGCGATCAAGTCGGTCGCGGAGTGGTTCCCCAAGAAGGAGCGAGCGCTCGCCGCGGGCATCCTCAACGCCGGCGCCAATGTCGGCGCGATCGCGACGCCGATCGTCGTGCCGATCATCGCGCTCAGCTACGGCTGGCAAGCCGCCTTTATCATCACCGGGCTGCTCGGTTTCGCCTGGCTGGCGGCGTGGCTGGCCTTCTATCGCGCGCCGGCGCAGCATCCGCGCGTCTCGCCCGAGGAGCTGGCCTATATCACCTCGGACCAGCATGCCGACGAGCTCAACGCCGCGGCGCCGCGCCCGTCCTGGGCGTCGCTGTTCCGGCATCGCGGTACCTGGGCCTTCGTCGTCGCCAAATTCATGACCGACCCGGTGTGGTACCTGTTCCTGTTCTGGCTGCCCGACTTCTTCGCCAAGCGCCACGGGCTCGACCTCAAGACCTTCGGCCCACCGCTGATCGCGGTCTACCTCCTCGCCGACGTCGGCAGCATCGGCGGCGGCTGGCTCTCGTCCTGGCTGATCAAGCGCGGCTATAGCGTCAACGCCGGGCGCAAGCTGGCGCTGCTGGCCAGCGCGATCCTGGTGCTGCCGATCTTCTTCGCCACTGTCGTGTCGAGCCTGTGGGCGGCGGTGGCGATCATCGGCGTCGCGGCGGCGGCGCACCAGGGCTGGTCGAGCAACCTCTACACGATGGTATCGGACACCTTCCCGTCGCGCTCGGTGGCTTCGGTGATGGGGATCGGCGGCGCTGCGGGCGCGGTCGGCGGCATGATCATGGCGCGCTACGTCGGCGAGGTGCTGGAGCATGTCGGCAGCTACCTGCCGGTGTTCGTCTGGGCGGGGAGCGCGTACCTCCTGGCGCTGCTCCTGGTGCATCTGCTCGTGCCGCGGCTCGAGACGCGGGCATAAAGGAGCGGCGTCGAAGCGTTCAGGACGACGCATCGTCGCTCTCGCGAAGACAGGGAGCAGGACGCGAACAGCGCGGCGGCGTGGCCGCGTGACCTTCAAGCCCTCTCTCTTGGGAAGAGGGCTACGCGTTCAGGAAGATGGGGGTGGAAGGACAACGTCGCGCACCGCCACCGCGCGCGTGCGTGACCTACTCACCCCCGTTCGCGCGTGATCCGGCGCAACGTTGCGACCAGTTCGGCGAGCGCGGGGTCGCGGATCGGCTCCGCCACCTGCAGCTCGCGCGTCCGCCCGTCGAGCGTGAGCGCGATCGTGTAGGTGCGGGCGTCGGGGCGCGGCTGCGTCGGCGCGGGCTCGCAGTCGAAGAAGGCGGCGGCGTCAGCCAGCCGTGCCAGTTCGGCGCGATCGGGCGGGGGAAGCGTCGCGAGCGGTATCGCGCACTCGCGCGCCCGCCCGGGCAGGTGCGCGAACCCGCCCTCGACCCGCATCCGCGCCTCGCCGCACGCTGCTTCGCTCCCCGCCGTCTCCGCCATCATACCACTCCGACGCTGCTCCACGCTTCGGCCACCGCCATCGCCTCTGCGCCGCCCGCGCCGTACAAAAGCGCGGCAACGTCCTGCGTCACGCGCGCGAACGCCGCGAAATCGGTGTTCGCGCCCACGGCGGGGTCGCGCAACGCCGTGTACCAGATCATGCCGGCGCGCTCCCAGGCGTTTCCGCCGATCGCGGTGGCGGCGAGATAAAAGGCGCGGTTCGGAATGCCCGAGTTGATGTGGACGCCGCCATTGTCCTGATTGGTGCGGACGAACGCGTCCATATGCGCGGGCTGCGGGTCTTTGCCGAGCACGGGATCGTCATAGGCGGTGCCCGGCGCCTTCATCGAGCGCAACGCGCTGCCCTTCACCGCGGGCGTGAACAGCCCCGCGCCGATCAGCCAGTCGGCCGTCACCGCGTCCTGACCCAGCGCGTGCTGCTTGACCAGCGAGCCGAACACGTCCGAGATGCTCTCGTTGAGCGCACCGGATTGATTGACATAGGCCAGCCCCGCCTCATGCTCGGTGACGCCGTGCGTCAGCTCATGGCCGATCACGTCGAGCGCGAGCGTGAAGCGGTTGAACAGCTCGCCGTCACCATCGCCGAACACCATCTGTTTGCCGTCCCAGAAGGCATTGTCATAGTCCTGGTCGTAATGGACGGTGGCATCGAGCGGCAGCCCGGCATCATCAATCGAATCGCGCTGATAGGCCTGCCAGAAGAGCGCGAAGGTCGCGCCGAGTCCGTCATAGGCCTCGTCCGCCGCCGCATCGCCGGTGGCGGGATCCCCTTCGCGGCGCAGCACCGTGGTGCCGGGCGCCTCCGGCCGGCCACCGCCGTCGCGGATCGTGCGCTGCGGCGTGGGCGCGAGCAGCGGTGCGGTTGCGCCGCGGCGCACACCGCCGCGCGCCGGCGCGGCGGTGGTGGCGCGGACAATCCGGATCGACGGATCGACCAGCAGCGCGTGAATCGCCTTGCTGCGCAGCTCGGCCGGCCCGTGCTCGGCGATGCGCGACAGGATGTAGGGTGGCAGGATGCAATGGAGCGAGTGGCGGTGCGTCAGCGTGCACATCGTTGGTCTCCTCTGGCGATCAATGACGGGGGCGGCGCAGCGCAAGCGGCACGAGCGCGACCCAGATGATGGTGACGAAGGCGAGCCATTGCTGCGTCTGCGCGGCACCGCCGGCCAGATCGCCGAACCCGCCGAGCGTCGCGACGTAGAGCAGGAAGGAAGCGAGCGAGACCGCGATGGCCGCGGCATCGGGAACGCCTGCCGCGTCCTGCGTGCCGCGCCAGCGCACTGCGACGACGACCAGCGCAATGAGCGCGATCAGAAGCAGCCGCAGCGCACGATCCGTGCCCGCGATCGTGTCGGCGATCGGGTAGAGCATCGTCGCCTCGACCGGGAAGAGCTTGGCGAGGCTGGTATAGTAAGGCTCGGCCGGCGATGGCGCGGTATCCGCGACGAGCGCGGCGCCCGGGTGCGGGGCGCTGCCGGCCGGCGTTACCCGTAGCGCGCCGCGCAGCAGCGGCGCCGCCGGGCCGCGCGCGGCCTCGCCGGGCGGTCGCGCCCGCAGCGCCTCGGTCGCGCGGGTCACCGCGGCGGCGTAGCGCTCCACCGCGCCATCGTCGGGTGTCAGCCCCGCGCCCGTGGCGCGCGCGGCGGTGGCGCGGTCGAGCACGGTGGCGAACACCGCCGCGTCGCCCGGGACGGTGATCAGCGTCGCGGCGAACTGGTCGAGCGCGTCGCCCAGCGCGGTGCGCAGGCCGAACAGCCGGTCGAAATAGCGCGGCAGGAACCGTCCATCGGCGACATACGACTGTACCTGCTCGGCAAGCGCGTTGGCGGCGGCGAGCGCCTCGGCATAGCGGGTCATCGCGGTCTCCTCATCACGGGCGCGCGAGCGTGGCGACCAGCCCGAGCGCGCGCGCGATCCGGTCGAGGTTGAGCCGAGCGACGGCGCGACGCTGCGCCGCGGTCAATCGCCCCGACAGCGCCGCGCGCAAATCGGCCTGCGCAGTCGCGGCGAGAGCCAGCGCGTCCGCCACCGCGGCGGCGCGGTCGGGGCCGGTGCGCGCCGCCTCGCGGGCGGCGAACACGCGCGCGGCGAGTTGCTCGCGTTGCTCGGCGGTGAGGTCGGCGCGGTGGCGCAGATAGGCGCGGAACAGCGCGTTACCATAGAGGTCGTCGGCGCTGCGCGCGGCGGTGCGGCCCCAGCCGTCGACCTCGCGGCGCAGCTCGGCCAGCGCGCGATCGACCGTGTCGCCGCGCTGTTCGACCAGCGCACGGACCTGGCCCGCGGTTCGCGCCTCGCGCGCGAGCTCGGCGGCAAAGGCGGCAAGCGCGATCAGGCTTTCGCCGCGCGGCGTCGCCGGGTCGACCTCGGCCGCGCCCGCGGCGGCAGCGACACGACCGACCTGTTCGGCGAAGGCGGTCAGCTCGGCCGAGGCGTCGGTCTTGGGCGCGACGAGGAGCGTTGCCAGCGCTTCGACATAGTCGCCGACGGCGGCGAGCAGCGCGACGCGCGGCGCGAGCAGCGCGCGCGGGCTGGTGCCGACGTCGATGCGGAGCACGGCATAGCCCGGCGCGGGGGCGTCGCCCTCGGGGCAGAGCGGCGCCGGCGGCGCGGCGGCGCTTGTCGGTACCTGGATGCGCAGCGGCGTGGCAGGAAGGCAGCTGGCGTCGCTGGCGACCAGCGCCGCGGCGGCGTCGCGGCGGCGCTGCTCCACCGCGTCGAGGTAGGCGCCGGTCGCGGTGACCGCCTCGCGCCCGCGCGCGGTGACCTCGGTCGCGGCCTCGATCCGCACCGCATTGGCGGCGCATCCGGCGAGCAGCAGCGCGGCGGCGAGTGCGGCAGGGGGCGTGACGGATCGTCGCATGGCGGGGCGGCTTACCTCCATCTCAGCGCGCGAGATCACCGAATCGGGTCGCGCTATGTGCCTCATGTTCCACGCTTGTTCTGTGTAGGACAGCGCAAAGCGGCGGATCGTGACGGAAAAGCCGCGCCCGATCGATGGCGACCGCGGCGGATGGCGGAACAGGTGGGCGCGTGTCGCGCTTGCACATCGAAGAAAGCGTCCGGCACGCTGCTCCCTCGCGCCGCGCGTGAGAGGGGCGGAAGGTCGGTGACGCTCCTATCCACAACTCGCGCAGGAGCCGCTATGTCCTTTCATCCGCCCGGTCCGCTCGGCTTTGGCGGCGCGCCGCTCGGCAATATGTTCGACACCGTTGACGAGGCCACCGCCGCGGGCGCGCTGCGCGCCGCCTGGGACAGCGGCGTGCGCTATTTCGACACCGCGCCGCATTACGGCAGCGGCCTGTCCGAACATCGCTTTGGCGCGGTGCTGCGCGACTATCCGCGTGACGCGTTCACGCTGTCGACCAAGGTCGGTCGGCTGCTCCGCCCCGACGCGCGCCGGCCCGAGAACCCGCCGTTCAAGCAGGGCCTGCCGTTCCGCGTCGAGGCCGATTACAGCTACGATGCGACGCTGCGGTCGATCGACGACAGCTTGCAGCGGCTCGGCCTCGCCCAGATCGACATCGCCTTCGTCCACGATCTCGCCGCGGATCATCTCGGCGATGCTTGGGAAGCCGAGTTTGCGGCGGCCGAGCGCGGCGCGTTCCGCGCGCTGGCCGAGCTGCGCGATCAGGGCGTGATCAAGGGCTGGGGGCTTGGGGTCAATCTGGTCGAGCCGTGCGTGCGTGCGCTCGAGCGCGCCGATCCCAACGTCTTCCTGCTGGCGGGGCGCTACAGCCTGCTCAACCAGCCGGCGCTGGATCGCTTCTTCCCGCTCTGCGCCGAGCGTGGCGCGTCTGTGGTGATCGGCGGCCCCTATAATTCGGGGTTGCTCGCGGGCGGCACCACCTTCGAATATGCCGAGGCGCCGCGCGAGATGATGGAGCGGCGCGACCGGATCGCCGCAATCTGCGCGCGGCATGACGCCGACCTGCGTGCCGCCGCGCTGCAGTTCTGCGCCGCGCCTGCGGTCGTCGCCGCGGTGATCCCCGGTGCCAAGCGCGCCGAGAAGGTGCAGGAAAATGCGCGGCTGATGCAGGCGCCGCTGCCCGCGGCACTGTGGCAGGAGTTGCGCGCCGAGCGGCTGATCCCGCCGGGCGCGCCAGTACCGGGCGAAGGGGCGGACGCATGAAGATCGGGTTCATCGGACTGGGGCAGATGGGCAGCGCGATGGCGCGCAACCTGCTCGCGGCGGGGCATGAGGTGAGCGTGTGGAACCGCTCCGCCGACAAGCTGGCGTCGCTGGTCGAGGCAGGCGCGCGCGCGGCGACCTCGCCGGCGGACGCGGCGCAAGGCGATATCGTGGCGACGATGCTGGCGGACGATCGCGCGGTCGAAGCGGTGGTCTGGGGCGAGAACGGCATCGCCACCGCACCCGCGCTCCACGTCTCGCACAGTACGATCAGCGTGGCACTGGCGGAGCGGCTCGCGGCCGAGGCCGGCGCGGGCGGCTATGTGTCCGCGCCGGTGTTCGGACGACCACCCGCGGCGGCCGCCGGCAAGCTCTTCGTCGTGGTCGCCGGTGCGGCGGCGGCGCTTGACCGCGCGCAGCCCATGTTCGACGCGATCGGCCAGCGCACCTTCCGCGTCGGCGAGCGCGCGCCGGCCGCCAATCTGGTCAAGCTCAGCGGCAATTTCATGATCATGGCCGCGGTGGAGGCGATGGCCGAGGCGATGACGCTGGCCGAACGCGGCGGCGTCGAGCGCGCAACGCTGCTCGAGATCCTGACCGAGACGTTGTTCGGCGCGCCGGTGTATCGCACCTATGGCGAGCTGCTGGTAGAGGAGAAGTTCCGCCCCGCCGGCTTCCCCGCTCCGCTCGGGCTCAAGGACATGACACTCGCCGATGCGGCGGCGACCGCCTATCGCGTGCCGATGCCGCTGCTCGGGATCGTGCGCGACCATCTGCGCAGCACGATCGCGATCGAGGGCGAGGACATCGACTGGTCCGGGATGGCGCTCGCGCTGCGCCGCGGCGCGGGGCAGTGAGACGGTTCGCCCGCTACGCTGCCGCCGACTCCGCGTCCAGCAGCCAGGCTTCGGCCTGCTCGATCGTCTCGAAATAACAGGCGGCACGATCGGCCGCGGCGCGGCGGATCTGCGAGCGCGCGAGCGAGCGGGCCACCACAAAGCCGAGCCGGCGTGAGGCATGGCGCGGGTCGGCGAGCACGGCGCGGAACTCGGCGACGCTGCCCTGCGCCTGGATGTCCATGTCGCGAATGTCGACGAGCGTGACATGCGCGTTGGCGCCGCAGGTGAGCAGGGCGTGCGCGGCGTCGCGCGCGGCGACGAAGCGCGCGATCGCGGCGGCGTCGAAGAAGCCCGACATGGTGATGCGCACGAGCGCGCGCGGCACGTCGACCTGGATGAGGAAGTGCGCGGTCATCGCCGGGCGGCTTAGGCGAGGGCTGGTAAAGGTTGCGTTAGCTGCGTGGGGGATGGGCGAGACATCAGCCAAGAGCTGGCGTCATCCTGAACTCGTTTCAGGATCCACGTTGCGGCATGACCGAGCGGGTCGGTGCTCGCGGCCCGGTAGATCCTGAAACGAGTTCAGGATGACGCCGGAGGGGGGCTTAGCTCGTCTTCGTTTGCCCGCTTCACCGCTCGCCGATCGCGCACCCCTCCGGCCGACGCACCGGGTTGCAGCGCGCCACGCCGCCGCCGGGCAGCGCCACGTGATAGCCACCGGGGAAGCGCGGGTCGGGCCAGAGATAGTCGGTCGACACATATTGCGCCCCGCTCGCCAGCGCGGTGTCGCGGCGGCGCGTGTCGTTGCTGCGCGCCTCGCGCGTCTCGGCGTCGGCACGGGTGCGCACGAGATAATTCGCGGCAACGTCACGGCGGATTCGCGCCGCATCCGCCATCGTCTCGTTGAGCGTGAGATAAGCGGCGGCGGGCGAGTCCTCGTCGGTGTTGATGAAGAACACGCGCCCCTCGAGCGAGCGCCGCGCACCGCGGTACAGCGCCACCTTCGCCGGCGTCTCGTCCAGAGCGAACAGGATCTTGCCGCGCGCCTGCTCCAGCGACGGCCAGTTGTTCGCCAGCACCGCGTCGCGCAGCGTCGGGTAGCGGCCCTGGACGTCGTCGGGGGTGATCAGCTTGGACGGCGGCAGCACCGCACGGATCTCGGCGTCGAGCGCGTCATAGCCGGTCGCGTCGGGCACGACCGAGTCGATCCCGCCGCGTGCCGCATTCTGCTCGTCCTTGACGTTGAACATCAGCATGATCGGCACGTGGCGCGGGTGCGCGTCGGACCAGCGGCGGATGATCGTCAGACACTCGGTCAGCAGCACGCAACTGGACGAATTGTCGATGCCGGGGATGTGGAGCACCTTGTAGCCCGGGCGGCGTAGCGCCGGATCCTCCGAGCCGTGCGCATAATGGCCGCCCTGCGGATCATAGTTGACGTCGATTTCGAGCTGGCGCGCGCCCTTGTCGAGCTGCTCGCTGAGGTCGCGGTGCGCATAGTCGAGCGCGTCGGCGAGCTTCGGGTCGGCGGCGCGCAGTCGTGCCATGGTCGCGGCCGGCATCGCGCGTTTGTAGCTGTTGTGCGTGCCGATCACCTGCACGTCGTTGAGCCGCAGCGGCGCGGCGTCGCGCGCGACGGCGGGAGCGGAGAGGAGAGTGGCGAGCGCGAGCGCGCGGGCGAGGTGGATCATGCGTGCGCCGTAGGAAGCGCGCGTGAAAGTGGCGTGACACCGTCGGCAAGTCGCCGAGTCTCTGCCGCGCTCGGCAATGGTTTCCGCTCAACATCAGCGGCTTGCGCGAGATCGCTTGTGCCGGTGCGGCGTGGTATTATTGTCAGACAACAGCAGGGTGGCGACAGGCTGCCCGCAGGGGGAGGAAAGACGGAATGCGCTCGCTGTTGCTCGCTGGCGTGGCCGCCGCGTCGCTGGTGCTGCCGCTCGGATCGAACGCCGCGGCGCAGGAGCTGCCGCAGGTGCAGCCGGTGCAGGTCGATCCCTCCCGGCCCGACTGGGAAAATCCCGCGGTCAATGCGCGCAACAAGATCGCCGCGCATGCCACCGGCTTCCCGTTCGAAACGCGTGCGCTCGCGATTGCGGGCGAGGAGGCGCGCTCGTCACGCTACGTCACGCTCGACGGGACGTGGAAGTTCGCGCTTTCGCCCAGCTCGGACGACCTGCCCGCGGGGTTCGAGAAGCCCGACTTCGATGTCGCAGGGTGGAAGGACATCAAGGTCCCCGGCGACTGGCAGGCGCAGGGCTTCGACCAGCCGCGCTACAACAACGTCACCTATCCGTTCCCGGCCAACCGCCCGCTGATCCCGCACGCGACCAACCCGGTCGGCTCCTATCGCCGCGACGTCGACGTGCCCGCCGGCTGGCAGGGCAGCGACGTGATCCTCCACATCGGCGCGGCGGGCTCCGCCTACGAGATCTGGGTCAACGGCGAGAAGGTCGGCTATTCCGAGGACTCGAAGCTGCCGAGCGAGTTCGACGTCACCCGCTTCGTGAAGCCGGGGCGCAACACGGTGGCGATCCAGATCCACCGCTGGTCCGACGGCAGCTACCTCGAGGACCAGGACTTCTGGCGCGTCTCGGGGATCGAGCGCTCGGTCTATCTGCTCGCCGCGCCGAAGACGCGCGTGCGCGACGTGTTCGTCCACGCCGGGCTCGACGACGCCTATCGCGACGGCACGTTCGCGGTGGAGGTGGCGGTGGGCGGCACCGCGGCGGCGAGCGCGCGCTACGTGCTGATGGACGGCGACCGCGTGCTCCAGCAGGCGCGCGCCGAAGTGCCGGCGGGCTCGGGCGAGCGCAAGGTGACGCTGAGCGGCACTGTCGCGAACGTGCGACCGTGGACCGCGGAGACGCCCAGTCTCTACACGCTGCTGGTCGAGCTGTCTGACGCCAAGGGCGCGCTGATCGAGTCGAGCGCCCGTCAGATCGGCTTCCGCAGGGTCGCGATCATCGACGGCCGCGTGACGGTGAACGGCAGGCCGATCACGATCCGCGGCGTCAACCGCCACGAGCACGATCCGGAGACCTTCCACACGATCACGCGCGCGTCGATGGAGCGCGACGTTCAGCTGATGAAGCGCAACAACATCAACGCGCTGCGCATGTCGCACTATCCCAACGACCCGTATATGTACGAGCTCGCCGATCGCTACGGCCTCTATGTCATGGACGAGGCTAACGTCGAGAGCCACGCTTACATGGAGGCGGGCAACAACCACCCCGACGATCGCGCCAAGCTCCAGATCGGCTTCGACCCGGCGTGGAAGGACGCGCATGTCAGCCGCGTCACCAACATGATCGAGCGCGACAAGAACCACGCTTCGGTGATCTTCTGGTCGCTCGGCAACGAGGCGGGGATCGGGCCGAACTTCGAGGCGGGCGCGGCCGCCGCCAAGCAGCGCGACCCGTCGCGGCTGCTGAGCTATCTCGGCTGGGGCACGTGGGAGGGCGTCCACGACCATCGCCCCAATTACTTCGCCGACATCTATGCGCCTATGTACGACACGGTCGAGAAGATGCGCGATTATGCCGTCAACTGGCGCTTCAAGCAGCCGATGATCCAGTGCGAATACGCGCACATGATGGGCCAGACCGGCGGCAATCTAAAGGAATATTGGGACACGATCTACGCTCACCCCGACAAGCTGCAGGGCGGCTTCGTGTGGGACTGGGTCGACCAGTCGATGTACCGCTACGCCAAGGACGGGCGGCGCTATTGGGGCGATGGCAGCGAATATGGCGCCAACCCGGGCGGCGACATCGAGTTCGGCGACGGCCTGCTCCAGTCCGACCGCACGCCCAACCCGCAGCTGTACGAGCTGCGCAAGGTCTATGCGCCGGCGCAGTTCGACGGCTTCGACACAGCCACCGGCCGCGTGACGGTGCGCAACCGCCACGACTTCCGCGATCTGTCGGGTTTCAGCTTCGACTGGGAGCTGGCGGAGGACGGCGTGCCGATCGCCAAGGGCGCGCTGCCGCCGCTGGCGACACCGGCGCGCGGCGCGGAGGCGATCACGCTGCCGCTCGCCGGCTATCAGCGCAAGCCGGGGTCGGAATATTTCATCACGGTCAACGTCCACGCTAAGGAGGGTGCGATCCCCGGCGTGGCCGGCGGCACGCTGCTCGGCTTCGAGCAGTTCCAGGTTCAGCCCGGTACGGCGATCGCCCCGGCCGCGGCAGCGGGCGCGGTGGCGCTCCGGCAGGCGAGCGGCGCGGTGACGCTGTCGGCGAACGGCGCGACGCTGGTGATCGATCGCGCCACCGGGCTGGTGCGTGACTATGCGCAGGGCGGGCGGACCCTCGCGAGCGGCGGCGCGCCGCATTTCTGGCGCGCGGTGACCGACAATGACATCGGCATCGGCACCGACCGCAAGCTGGCGATGTGGAAGGCGATGAGCGACACGCGGCGGGTCACCGCGGTGCGCAGCGCGCGCACCGACGCCGGCGCCGAGGTCACGGTCGACTATGCGCTGGGCGACGGGGCCGCGACCTTCACCACGCGCTACGCCATGGCGGCGGACGGCAGCGTGGCGGTCGACGGCCAGTTCACGCCGGTGAAGACCGACCTGCCCGCGCCGTTCCGCGTCGGGCTCGCCTTCGCGATGCCGACCGACGTGACCGAGGTGGAATGGTATGGGCGCGGCCCGCACGAGAGCTATGTCGATCGCAAGACCTCGGCGCCGATCGGGCTGTGGCGCGGCAAGATCGCCGAGCAGAACCACGACTTCATCCGCCCGCAGGAGACCGGCAACAAGGTCGACGTGCGCTGGATGGAACTCTCGGGGGGCGGACGGGGCGTGCGCGTCCAGGGTGACCGGCCCTTGATGATGAACGCGCTGGCCTTCCCCTATGCCGACCTCGACCGCCATACGCCGGGCACGTGGAAGTCGACCGACGTCGTCCCGCACGGACAGGTGACCTTGCTGGTCGACTCGGCGCAATGGGGCGTCGGCGGCGACACCGAATGGAGTCAGGCGGGATTGCCGATGCCGCAATATCGTACCCGGCTTGAGCCGACGCGCGTGACGTTCCGCTTGTCGCCCTTCAGCGGCGAGGTCACCACGCCGGACCGTGCTCGTCCGGCCAGCGCCACGGGCGAGGAGTGAGCGAGGCCGGCACTCGTCGGCGGCGTGGTGCGCTGATGCCAAGCCGCCGCACGGCGGCATGATGATAAGAGCGGCCATGGCCACCAGCCTGAGCGAGAGGTGGCATCGGAAAGGCGCATGCTGCTCCAACGCGTCGAGCAGCATCCGTCCGCGGACGTGACCCGCCGGCGGATCGGAGTGCCCGAGCAGCTGGTGCTCACGCCCGTAGCGCTTGGCGGGAGAGGATAGCCGCTCAACCGAGCGGCCGTGCGGCTGGCGTTCGCTTGCGCCGTCGTTGCGCCACCCGCCTGCTGTGCGGCGCGTGAGCCATGTGCCACGGGGCCGATCGGGCCGGCCGCTGTCCCCCGGGGTCTGATCCATCTCGATGGAAATGCCAGCGTGCTTCGGCGAACGCCGCGGCCCGGGGCCATCAACGTGACCGCCCGTGGCTCTGACCCTCCGCATGCGCGGGAGTACGGTTGAACATGCTTTAGAACGGCGGAGGCACAAACGGTCACTTGGCCGGTCGCTGGGGCGCGGGGTGATTCGGCCGCGCCATGCCTAGCTACAATTTGGTTGCGCCAAATTTACTAAGCTATGTTGAGACGGGCCGCTGTTTGCGGACAATCCTACGCGCTGTCTTCTAACCTGATTCGGTGATACCAGCCGGAGCGGTTGTAGGCCGTAACCAGTATATCCAAACACTTAGCGTTAGTAGGCCAGAAGCGGACCTTTGCGCAAACGGATGACAACGTCGTCTTGCTTATCAATAGGGCGCCCCGACGAGATCACGGGACGCGCCATGGTATTGCAGACTGCCCTTTTTAGCACGGCGGCGGCGCTGTTGCTGTGGCCAACGGCCGGCCCGGTCGCGTCGGGCTTGCTCGCCGGGCTCTCGCGCTCGGCCTCGAACTCGCCCGGCGCGGTGCTCCCTCTCTGAGCGCCACGCGCGCTCCGATCAGACCGATCCGACACCTCCTTACATCACAGGACTTTTCATCAATGCGCGTGAAGACCTTCCTCCTGTTGGCGGCAGCGCCGCTGGCGATCGTGCTGTCCAGGACGGCCTCGGCCCAAGCCCTCGCCAGCGCGGCCGATGCGACCGACGCCACGGCGAGCCACAAGCAGCCTGAGGCCGATGCGCCGCGCCGCGATGTCGTGATCACCGCGGTGGCCCGCGGGCGCGACCGGCTCGACACCGCCGTATCGACCAGCCAGCTGCTCGCCGACGATATCGACAAGATCGCGCCGCGCTCGCTGGCGGAGGTGTTCCGCAACATCCCCGGCATCCGCTCGGAAAGTTCGAGCGGCGAGGGCGGCGCCAATCTGTCGATCCGCGGCCTGCCGATGGCCACCGGCGGCGGTAAATACTTGCAGCTGCAGGAAGACGGCCTGCCCGTGCTGGAATATGGCGACATCGCTTTCGCCAACGCCGACATGTTCATGCGGGCCGATCTCAACCTCGCCACGATCGCCTCGATCCGCGGCGGTTCCGCCTCCACCTTCGCGTCCAACTCGCCCGGCGGCGTGATCAACCTGATCTCCAAGACCGGCGAGACCGAGGGCGGCGCGGTGCAGCTGCTCGAGGGCCTAGACTATGGCGAGCATCGCCTCGACGTGGATTATGGCGGGCGGCTCGGTGACACGTGGCGCTACCATTTCGGCGGCTTCGTGCGCATCGGGCAGGGGCCGCGCCAGATCGGTTATCAGGGGAACCGCGGCGGACAGTTCAAGCTGAACATCACCAAGGAGTTCGAGGGCGGCTATGTCCGCCTGTACGGCAAGGTGCTCGACGACGGCGCGGTCGGCTATGCGCCCAACCCGGTGCGCGTGACCGGCAGCGACGCCGCACCGCACTACGAGAGCCTGCCGGGCTTCGATATCGGCCACGACGCGCTGTTTTCGCGTTATGCGCTGCGCGTTCCGACGCTCGACGGCGACAATCGCTACAGCGTCTATGACGAGCGCCAAGGCCGCCGCTCGACGGTGCAGTCGATCGGCCTTGAGGCGCAGGCGACGCTCGCCGGCTTCACCGTCGTCGATCGCTTCCGCTACAGCCATATCAACGGTCGCATCGGCGGCGATTTCCCCGAAAGCGTGGGCGCGGCGAGCGAGATCGCCGCTACCCTCGTCAAGTCTGCCGGCACGTTGCGCTACGCCACCGGCCCGAACGCGGGTGTCACGATCACGGACCCAACCGTGCTGGGCGGCGGCAACGGCCTGCTCGCCCGGATGATCGTCTTCAACACCAAGCTCAACGATCTCGGCAACGTCTTCAACGATCTGCGCGGCAGCCGCGTCGACCCGATCGGCCCCGGCGAGCTGACCAGCACGCTCGGCCTGTACAATTCGCGGCAGGATATCCACACCGACTGGCTGTGGGCCTCGCGCGTGATGGAGGTGCGCGGCGGCGGTAACGCGGCGCTGGTCGACGTGCTCGACGCCGACGGCGTCGCACAGACGCAGGACGGCGTGTACGGTTATGGCGCCAGCTTCTTCCAGGACTGCTGCCGCCGCCGGCACCGCGTCGACTATTTCACCAACGCGCCGTTCGGCTCGCTCAACTACAAGCTCGGGCGCGTTTCGGTCGGCGCGAGCGTGCGCTATGATCTCGGTCACGCGGAGGGGCTGATTGCGGGGTCGGACCTGTATCCCAAGCAGCCGATCCCACTGACGACACGCGATATGAACGGCGACGGCGTGATCGTCCCGGCGGAAACGCGCGTCGCCTATTTCCCTGACGGCTTCTCCGCGCCGGTCGATTACGACTGGCACTATCTGTCCTATTCGTCGGGCATCAACCTCCGCCTCGCCGAGCCGTTCGCGGTCTTTGCGCGCTACAGCCGCGGCGGGCGTACAAACGCCGACCGGCTGCTGTTCAACCCGAACGACATCAGCTTGAAGACGGGCCGGCTCACCAAGCCGAACGCCGCGGTCGATCGCGTCGAGCAGGCCGAAGGAGGAATTAAATACCGGCATGCCGGCGCCCGGCTCGATCTCACCGGCTTCTGGGCGCAGACGGGTGAGCAGAATGCGGAGAGCACGCGGCCCGGCGTCTTCGTCGATCGCGTGTACCGCGCGCACGGCGTCGAGGCGGAGGGTGGGCTCGACCTTGGCGTCTTCCGGCTCTCCGCCGGCGGCACCTACACCGACTCCAGGATCGTCGCCGACCAGATCAAGCCGATCACCATCGGCAATGTGCCGCGGCGCCAGGCGCGGTTCATCTACCAGGCGACGCCCGAGCTGGCGTTCGGCCGGGTGGAGCTGGGCGCCAATGTCGTCGGCACGACCAGCAGCTTCACCGACGACACGAACAAGCTGAAACTGCCCGCCTTCACCACCGTCGGCGCGTTCGCCACCTGGCATCTGGGCGGCCGCGTGCAGCTGTCCGTCAACAGCAACAACGTGCTCGACACGCTCGGCTTCACTGAATCCGAGAACGCGGCGATCCCGGCGAACGGGATCGTGCGCGCCCGCGCCATCAACGGGCGCACCACCTCGCTGGCGCTGCGCCTGTTACTGTAGCCGCCCCGGTCAGGCCGCCGCAGGGCGGAGCATCGGCTCCACCTGCGGCGCGCTCGGCTCACGCCAGCGCTCCGCCAGACGACGATACGTCGCCAGCGCCTGCCCGACGACCTGGTCCATGTTGTAATAGCGGTAGGTCGCCAGCCGACCGACGAAGCTGACGCCCGCCTCGGCGATCGCCAGCGCCTCGTAGCGCTTGAACAGCTCCTGATTTTCCGGACGCGGAATGGGGTAATAAGGATCACCCTCCGCGCTCGGATATTCATAGGTGATGCTGGTATTGGGCGCCTGCTGGCCGGTCAGGTGCTTATATTCGGTGACGCGCGTGTACGGCACATCGGGCGACGGATAGTTCACCACCGCGACCGGCTGGTGCCACTCCTGCGACAGCGTTTCGTGCTGGAACCGCAGCGAGCGGTACGGCAGCTTGCCGTAGCGATAGCCGAAATATTCGTCGATCGGTCCCGTGAAGACGAGATGGTCGTGCGGATAGGCGTCGCGCGCCTCGCAATAATCGACGCCGAGCAGCAGATCGATGTTGGGGTTGTCGAGCATCCGCTCGAACATCCGTGTATAGCCCTCCAGCGGCATCGCCTGGAACGTATCGGTAAAATAGCGATCGTCGGTGTTGGTGCGGGTCGGCACCCGCGCGGTGACCGACTTGTCGAGTTCGGACGGATCGAGCCCCCATTGCTTGCGCGTATAACCCTGGAAGAACGTCTCGTAGAGGTCGCGGCCGACGGCCGAGATCACCACGTCCGCCGAGGTGCGCACCACGTCGACCGGCTCGGCGCGGCTGGCGAGGAACGCAGCCGCGTCCTCCTCGGTCGCGAGGTCGAGCCCGTAGAGCGCGTTGAGGGTGGTGCGGTTGATCGGCATCGGCACCAGCGTGCCGCGCACGTCCGCGAGCACGCGATGCTCGTACGGGCGCCACTCGGTGAAGCGCGACAGATAGTCGACGATCTCGCTCGAGTTGGTGTGGAAGATGTGCGGCCCGTACTGGTGCATCAGCACACCGCCCGCGTCGAGATGATCGAACGCGTTGCCGGCCACATGCGGCCGGCGATCGACCACCAGCACGCGCTTGCCCGAGGCGTTGGCGAGCCGCTCCGCCATTACCGCACCCGCGAACCCAGCACCGACGACCATCACGTCGTAGCGCTCGCGCCCGCTCACCGGCCACACCGTCGGCGAGACGATCGGCTGGACGTGACGTCCGGCGGCGATCGCGCGATCGATCAGCGCGGCCATTTCGTGCTGCACCTGATCCCACGACCCGCGCGCGAGCATCGCGTCGACCGCGGGCAGCCAGTCGTCCGGCGTGCGCGCGAGCGCCAGCGCCTCGTCGCAGGCAGTGGCGAAGGCGGCGGCATCACCCGCCACGAACACGCCGCGCACGTCGCGATAGCTGCGCACCACGTCGGTCACCGGGGTGGACACCACGGGGCGGCCCGCGGCGAGATATTCGGGTGTCTTGGTCGGGCTGATGAAGCGTGTCGCCTCGTTGATCGCGAACGGCATCAGCGCCACGTCCCAGCCGCGCAGATCGTCGGGCAGCTCGGCGTAGCTGCGCCCGCCGGGGTAGTGCAGGTTGGGGCGACGCGGCAGATCGTCGGGCGCGATCTTCACCACCGGGCCGACGATCACGATGCTGTACTCGGGCCGCGCGTCCGCGAGCGCGGCGAGCAGATCGAGGTCCATGCGCTCGTCGATCACGCCGTAGAAGCCGAAGCGCGGGCGCGGCAGCCCCGCCTGGTCCGCAGGGGAGGCGCCGGGCGCCCGCGCGGCGGCGAAATGGGCGACATCCACGCTCGAGGGGAAGGCGTGCACCGCGGCGTGGCGGTCCCGCTTCGCCTCGTAGAGACTGTAGCCGCCAGTGAAGACGAGATCCGCCTGATCGATCAGCCGCTGCTCGAGCGGCAGCAGGTCGCGCGGCGCGTTCTTGAACTGCGACAGCTCGTCCATACAATCATAGACGATGCAGTCAGCCGCGAGATGCTCCGAGAACGGCAGCATCATCGGCGTATAGTACCAGCGCACCACCGGCGCGGGTGTGTCGCGCATCACGGTGTCGAGCAGGTCGCGCAGCGTGGCACAGACCGAATCTCCGTCGAGACCGGCAGGCAGATGCGGGGTGCAGACGATCACGCCGGTGGTGGCGCAGCGCGTCTGCTCGACCCGCGCCGCGGCAAGCGACTCCGTGACGATCGGCTCTTCCCAGAACAACACCTGTCGCGACGCCGCGAAGCGGCTCATCAGATGCTGCGGGCGCTGGAAGACGAAATTCCACCGCAGGTGGCTGAAGCAGACCAGCGTGCCCCCTTCCGCTTTGTCGGTCGCACGATGCTCCTGGTGCGGCAGGTGAGGCGGAGGCAGGGTCACGGAAGTGTCTCCCGGAGTTTCGGACATATTGGGAAACTCAGGAACATAGCCGCATGTTCCAGGGTAAGTATTTGACAAACATAGGTTTGAATAAGCCCTGCTCCGTCGCATTTTCGCGCCCCTAGGCAACGACGCGCGTTTCGAGACGTTGGCGGCACGGTCGAGCGAAGGAGCGGACGGTGCGCGAACTCGAACTTTGGGGCGGACTAGAGTGTACCGTGAATCGCGTCGGCGACTATTACGTCGATCAATTTGCGCTGCTCGGTCACCGCAATCGGCCTGACGATATCGAGCTGATCGCTGATGTCGGCATCACCAGTCTCCGCTTCCCGATCCACTGGGAAAGCGTCGCGCCGGAGCATCCCGATGAGCGTCACTGGCGTTGGTACGACGAGCGATTGGAGCGGTTCCGCGCGCGCGGGATCGCGGTGATCGCCGGGCTGGTGCATCATGGCTCGGGCCCGCGCTACACCGATCTGCTCGACCCGCGCTTCCCCGAGCTGCTCGCGGACTATGCACGCGCAGCCGCCGAGCGTTACCCGTGGATCGAACGCTGGACGCCTGTCAACGAGCCGCTCACCACGGCGCGCTTTACGGCGCTTTACGGTCATTGGTACCCGCATCGCCGCAACGAAGGCGATTTCTGGCGCGCGCTGGTCAATCAGGTCGATGCCACGTCGCGCGCGATGGCGGCGATCCGCTCCGTCACGCCGCACGCGGAGCTGATCCAGACCGAGGATCTCGGGCGGAGCTTCGGCACCGTGGTCACGCGCGATCAGGTCGCGTTCGACAATGTGCGGCGCTGGGCGACGTGGGACCTGTTGTGCGGGCGCGTCGATCAGCGTCACCCGTTGTGGTCACGGCTGGTCGGCTTCGGGCTGGCGGAGCAGCTCGCCCGACTGCACGAGGCGCCATGCCCGCCCGATGTGATCGGGGTGAACCATTATCTCACCAGCGACCGCTTCCTCGACCACCGGGTGGAGCGCTATCCTCGCCACACGCATGGCGGCAACGAACGCCAGCGTTTCGCCGACATCGAGGCGGTGCGCGTGCTTGAGCCGGGCGCGCCGGGGCTTGCGGGCGCATTGCGCGAAGCATGGGCGCGCTATCGCCTGCCGCTGGCGGTGACCGAGGTGCACAACGGCTGCACGCGCGAAGAGCAGATGCGCTGGATGGCGGAAGCTTGGGACGTCGCCGGATCGCTCCGGGAGGAAGGCGTCGACCTGCGCGCGGTGACCTGCTGGTCGCTGCTCGGCAGCCAGGGTTGGAACACGTTGCTGACCACCCCCGGGCTGTATGAGCCCGGTGTCTACGACGTGTCAGACGGGGTGCCGCGCGCCACCGCAATGGTGCCGCTGCTGCGTGCGCTCGTGTCCGGTGGTGCGCGCGATCCGCTGGTGCGCGCGCCCGGCTGGTGGCGCAGGCCGGAGCGGCTCGCTTATGCCGCGGTGCCGCGTCCCGCGCCTGTTGCGGCGCGTCACCCGCAGGGCGCGACGGGGGCGGATGACATACCTCCATTGCTGGTGGTCGGGCGCGACGACTCGCTCCTGCCCCACATGCTCGCCGCATGCGAGCAGCGCGCGATCCCGGTCGTGCTCGCGCAGTCCGGTACCGGCCCGGTCCCGTCCTGGGCGATCGTTGATCTCGGGGGTGACCACCTGCGCCCCGTCGCCGACCCGTCCGGTCCGCGGCTTCGCTTTGACCTAGCATGGAGCGACAGCACGCCGGCGACGCCGCGGCAGGATCAGGCGACGCTGGTGATCTACGCGCGCGACCTGTTCGCGGCCGAGCGACCGCTCGCCTCGACGGCGGCCGAGCCCACCTACGCGCCCGATCTCGTCCGCGCGGCGCTCGATCTGCTGATCGACCGCGCGACCGGCGCGTGGACGGTTCGTCACGGCGCCGCAGGACAGGACCGGCCCGAGCGCGGGGTGTTGCTGATGCGCCCGCTGGACGACGCGCTGGCCGACTATGACGCCGCGCGCGCCGCCGCACTGACCTGCGCCGCCTGATCCGAAAAGCCACTCACCCAGGTCAAGGCGCGGAAAACGCGTCGCGGTCCGGCGTTCTCCTGCTGAATAAAGGCACGGAGAGACAATATGTTGATCGATGTGAGCAAGGCCGATCAGCTGCTCGCCGCCCCCTGGGCGGCGGCGGAGCGACGTCCCGCGCTGCTCGCATTGCTGCGACTGCTCGACGCGCGCGGCTATGACTTCGTTACGGCCACGCCGGGAACGCACACACGCGTCCTCGCGCGCGCGCCCGACCAGCTCGCGCGTGACCTGCGTGATGTGCTGGGCTGGAGTCGTCGCTTCGAGCCCGCCTTGCTCGACGCCGAGCTGCGGGATGCGCTCCGCGCTGCCGGCGCCGTGGCGACGGAACCCGATGGCCGGCTGCGTCCTTTGCTGCGCGCCTCCCGCGTCGAGAGCCGGCTCTTTCTCCACTCGGCGTTTCCGACCGACGCGCCCGACTCGGTGTTCCTCGGGCCGGACAGCTATCGCTTCGCGCAGCTCATCGCGGCGCAGCTCGACCATCGCGCCACGCGCGTGCTCGATTATGGCGCGGGCGCGGGCGTCGGCGGGATCGTCGCGGCGTCGTGGCTCGACCGGGCGCATCTCACGCTCGCCGACATCAACCCGCGCGCGCTGGTGCTCGCCAGCGTCAACGCGGAGCACGCCGGCGTGAGCCATGCGACCGAGCGGGTCGAGGCGCCGCGCGATCTCGCCGGCTCATTCGACCTGATCGTCACGCATCCGCCTTTCATGATTGATCCCGGCCGCCGTGCCTATCGCGATGGCGGCGATCTGTACGGCGCACGATTGTCGCTCGAATGGGTGGTGCAGGGACTTGCGCTGCTCGCCCCCGGCGGACGGCTGGTCCTCCACACCGGGGTGTCGATCGTCGACGGGCGCGACGTGCTGCGCGAGGCGCTGCGGGAGCGGCTGCCCGCGATCGGGGTGCGGCTCGACTATCGCGAGCTCGATCCCGACATCTTCAGCGAGGATCTAGACCAGCCCGGTTATGAACGGGTCGAGCGGATCGCCGCAGTCGGTCTGGTCGTTGAGCGCACCGGCGCGGTTTGAGCGTCGCGACCGGGAGAGAAGGATGTTGCCGCTCAACGGAGTGCTCGAGACCGCATTGTACGTCGACGACAAGCCGCGCTCGATCGCGTTCTTTCACGACATGATGGGTCTGGCGATCCTGCGCGACGAGGAGCGGCTGACCGCGCTCGACGCCGGCGGTGGCAGCGTGTTGCTGCTGTTCACGCGCGGCCAGTCCACCGCCGGCGAGGACACGCCGCAGGGGCACATTCCGGGTCACGACGGCGCAGGGCCGCTACACATGGCGTTCAAGGTCGCGGCGGCGGACTATGACGCCTGGTGCGCGCATCTGCGGGAAGCGGCTGTGCCCGAGCTGAGCGAGATCCACTGGCCGGCGGGCGGGCGCAGCTTCTACTTCAACGATCCCGACGGCCATGTGCTGGAGATCGCGACGCCGGGGCTGTGGCCGAACTACTGACGCGGCAGGACGGCCGACGCGCGCAGATCCGGCGCCGCGATCGCAGGCACGCCCGCGTTTCGCTCAATCCGGTGCGCGCGCGAGCCAGTCGTCGAGCGGTAGCGCGTCCGACGCCGTGGTTTCGGCACACATGCTGTGGCGCATCAGCTCCAGCGCCCAGCGCTGATGTTCGTCCGCCTCGCTCGCGACGGTATCCTCCGGTACCCACAGGTCGTAGTCGCGCATGTGCGCGTCCGCGGCGGTGAACAGGACGCAGATGTCCGCCGCAACGCCGGTCAGGATCAGGCGGCTGACGCCGAGCTGCGGCAGCAACACCGGCAGGTTGGTCGCGTAGAAGCCAGAGAATTGCGGTTTGACGACGAAATAGTCGCGGTCACGCGGGTGCAGCACCGCAATCAGCGCGGCTCCACGGCTGCCGTCGCGGCGGCAGTGATCGACGATGCTCGAGCGCTCCGAGTGCCATTGGCCGAAATTGTCGTTGACGTAGATCACCGGCACCCCGGCGGCGTCAGCTCGGTCGCGCAGGTCGCGGATACGGTGCGCCGCCGCGATCGCCGCAGGCGCCAATTGCTCGCCGCCGTCGAACGCGAGGTCGTTGATCATGTCGATGATCAACAATGCGGTGGCGCCCGGCGACGGAGTCTCTGCGTCAGCCACCTTGCTCTCCTTCGACGACATAAGCGTGCGCCGTCCGCGACGACGCGGCGGGTAGCAGCTGTCGAACCGCTTCGACGATCTGGTAGGAGGCGAATGGCGCTAGCAGGCACGGCCGGTGCGCAAGATGCGCCGGGGGTGCCATTCCCGCCTCGCCGATCAGCAGCAGTGGGACACCCGCCGCTTCGATCGTATCCAGCAACGCCAACGCGGCGCCGTCCGCCAGCCGCAGGTTGACGATCGCGGCGGCCGGGCGTTCGCGCAGGTTGCCGAGCAGCGCCAGCCCTTCCGCGACGGCGCGGACCGGGCCGAGTAGCTGGTTGCCCGCGTCATGCAATGCATGGCGCAGATAATCGGCACGGAACGGCTCGGCTTCGGCCAGAAGGATCAGCGGACGCGTCGGCGCGGGAGGTTGCGGGAACATGCGTGCAATCTGACAGGTGCGCGCCGCGCCCGCGTTGATCTGGAGTGGTCATGGCGCTTTTTGCGCAAAACGCATTAATCTGCCAATTCGCTTTTCCTTATCGGGCCGCTTATGGCATCTTTCTGAAATAACGGGTGTATGACCCGAGCGGGAGAGAGACATGAGCAAGCTTGGCATCCTCGTCTTGGCGCTGTCGGGCGTGGCGACCGCATCGGTCGCTGCGGCGCAGACCGCGCCCGCGCCGGCGGCCGGCAAGGTCTATACCAGCGACCTGGTCACCCGTTGGGGGCGTGCGGTCACCCCGGCGAACGCGTGGCGCAGCTATCCCCGCCCGCAGATGAAGCGTGCCAAGTGGCTCAACCTCAACGGCCGCTGGGACTATGCGATCCGCCCCAAGGCCGCGCCGCAGCCGACGCAGATGGACGGCGCGATCCTCGTGCCCTTCGCGATCGAGTCGCGTTTGTCCGGCGTCGCGCGCGCGGTCACGCCCGAGGATCGCCTCTGGTACCGGCGCCAGTTCGCGGTTCCGGCCGACTGGCAGGGCCAGCGCGTGCTGCTGCACTTCGGCGCGGTCGATTATGAGGCGAGCATCCTTGTCAACGGCAGCCTGGTCGGATCGCACCGCGGCGGCTCGGACGCGTTCAGCCTCGACGTCACCGACTATCTCAAGGCCGGCGACAACGAGCTGGTGGTGCAGGTCACCGATCCGACCTCGGCAGGCGCGCAGCCGCGCGGCAAGCAGGTGCTCAAGCCCAACAGCATCTGGTACACCGCGGTCACCGGTATCTGGCAGACGGTGTGGCTCGAGCCGGTCCCTGCGCTTCACGTCGAGGACATGAAGATCACGCCCGACATCGATCGTGGTACGCTCTCGGTCGATGTCGCGCTCAACCGCAGCGCGGCGGACGACGACGCGGTGCGCATCACTGCGACGCAGAAGGGGCGCACCGTTGCCACCGCGCTGGTGCGCGGCAACCGTCCGGCCTCGCTGGCGATCCCCGACGCGCATCTGTGGTCGCCGGACGATCCGTTCCTGTACGATCTCAAGGTCGAGCTGGTGAAGGTGCGCGGTCCGTACACCGGCCCGGACAATAGCCCGCATCGCGAGCGCGGCGACTCGATCCTCACCGCGCACGAAGCAGCGCTCTACCGCGACGCCGCGGTCCAGGGCGGCGCGCGCGATTCGGTCGACGGCTATTTCGCGATGCGCAAGAGCTCGATCGGCCCGGGCAAGGTGCCGGGACAGCCGGTGATGATGCTCAACAACAAGCCGCTCTTCCAGAACGGCACGCTCGATCAGGGCTGGTGGCCCGACGGCCTGCTTACCCCGCCCTCGGAGGAGGCGATCCGCTTCGAGATCGACTATCTCAAGTCGTCCGGCTTCAACATGCTGCGCAAGCACATCAAGGTCGAGCCGGCGCAATATTATCATGAAGCCGATCGCATGGGCATCCTGATCTGGCAGGACATGCCCTCAGGCGAGGAGGACGAGAGCCTCGATCAGTTCGTCCGCCCGACGTCGCAGGGCGAGGCGCTGATGCCGCAGGCGGTCACCAACGAGTTCGAATATGAGCTCACCCGGATGATCAGCGATCTGCGCAACCATCCGTCGATCGTCACCTGGGTGGTCAACAACGAGGGCTGGGGGCAATATGCCTCGACGCGGCTTGCCAAGATGGTCCACGAGCTCGATCCCAGCCGGTTGGTCAACAAGGTATCGGGCTGGCTCGATACCGGCGACGCGGGCTCGGACCTCTTCGATATCCACACCTATGAGGACGTGCCCAAAGCGCCGACCCACCAGACGCATCGCGCGATCGTCATCGGTGAGTTCGGCGGGATCGGGCTGCCCATGCCGGGACATCTGTGGTTCCCGGCACGCAACAACTGGGGCTATCAGACCGCCAAGGACAAGAGCGACTATCAGGCGCGCTACCAGCGCAAATATGCCGAGGTGATCCGGCAGGCGCGCGAACTCGGGCTCAGCGCGGCGGTCTATACCCAGACGACCGACGTCGAGGGTGAGATCAATGGCCTGCTCACCTATGACCGCGCCGAGAGCAAGCTGCCACCCGCCACGTTCGCGCGCATCCACGCGCCGCTGCACGCAGCCGAGCCGGGCGCCGGCAAGTAGCGGCAACGGCAGGACGGGGCGGCGATCGAGCCCGGTTCGTCCGCGCCGCCATGCCGCTCCGCCGAAGCGGGGCGTCGTAGCGGAGCGGGCTCGTCGCTCCAGGCAATAACGCACACGCAAGCACGTCGCCCGCTTGGCGGCGGGCCGCGCCTGTCAGTCGCGCTGCCCGCCGCGCAGCAACGCCAGCCAGCGCCGCCAGCCACGCGGTCGGTGAAAGACGTCGAGCCCGCGATCGTCACTCGCGCGCACCAGGTCACGGGTGAGTGAGCGCAGCTGACGTTCGTTGAGCACCATGCTGACCCGATCATAGTCCTGCCGATGCGCGTGCCCGGCCGAGCGCGCCAGCTGCAGCGTCACGACGAAGCCATGCCGGGTCCGGTCGCGTTTCCAGCCTATCAGAATAGCGGGCGCGTCCGTCATCATACCCCCCGGAGTGTCCCGCGTCTCCGCCATGCCTGGCCGGTGCGCATCGGTCGCCCTTCGTTCCGATGCTGAGCGCTCGGCGTCCCAAGCGCAAGCCCCTGCCAGCTGCCGACTTTTACCGCCGGACAGGGTTGATGCGGTGGTCGGGTACGACTTCGGTCGATATGATGCGATGTCGGCGACGTTGCGGCGCGCTGGTTAACTATTTGGTTGCCAATCAGTCCTTTAAGGTCATCGTGACGTGGGGCGTAAGACTGGGCTGGCGGGCGAACGATGATCGCGATGGGGGCGGCGATGCCGGGTGAAGGCAGCGGGGTGGTCGGCGATGGATCGGCCTGGTGCGCGAGCGGTGTCGCCGCGGACGGAAACGGCGCGAGTCGCGCACGCGGCGGAACGCATGGCCGTTGCGCAGGGCGGGGGCAGGCGCGATGACGACGCAGGCGGCGCGCCAGAGCGCGACGACGGAGGACGTGATGGGGCAGGGGAGCGATCACGGGCCGCGACCGGTCGAGGAGCAGCGTGCGGCGCCGCGCGAGCGCACCTTGTACGCGCTCGGCCGGCTGATCGTCGCCGGTCGCCAGCACGTCTGCACCGTGCGCAACCTCGGGCCGGGTGGCGCCGCGGTCGAACTCGACCTTCCCCCCGCCGTGGGTACGGCGGTGACGGTGGAGACCCGCGGGCTGACCGCCTGTGCCGCCTCGGTGCGGTGGGTGCGCGACCGCGCGGTGGGTCTCGCGTTTGACGAGGCGCTGGGCGATGCGGCGCTTCGCACCGTCGCCGAGACGCCGCGAAGTCCGCGGTTCGACTATGACGGACCGGTCGAGCTGATCGTCGACGCGCGGCTCACCGAATGTCGCGCGTTGGACCTGGGGCTCGGTGGCATCCGCGTCGCGGGAGAGCCGCCTGCGCCGGTCGGCAGCGCAATCGAGGTCGTGATCGATGCCGAGCTGGTGGTGCGCGGACGGCTGTGCTGGGACAGCGGCACGGCGTTCGCGATCGAGTTCGCCGCGCCGCTGAGCGTGCGCCAGCTCTCCGGCGCCATCGCGCGGCGCGAGGCGGTGCTTAGCCGCTGAGCAGCGCGCGGACCTGCCGCGCAAGCGTCAGCGGCTCGAACGGTTTGACGATCACGCCGGCGGCACCGACGGCGCGCAGCGCTGTTACCTCGTGATCGCGACCGTGTGCGGTCATGAAGATCACCGGCAGCGCCGGTACGCGGGCGCGCATCGCCGCGAACAGCGTCGGGCCGTCCATGTCGGGCATCGTGACGTCGAGCAGCGCGGCGTCGGGCGCTGCTGCCGTCAGCGCGGCGAGGGCTTCAGCCGCGCTCGCCGCGGCGGTCACCGCCATCCCGGGGTCGAGCCCCAGCGCGAGCTGGACGATGGTCCGGATATCGGGGTCGTCGTCGACGAACAGCAGGTGAAGCGCGCCGATGATCATGCGTCGACCCGTGGACGTGATCGAGCCAGCATGCGCTGTACCGTCACGATCAGCTCGGCCAGGTCATGCCGCCCCTTTGTGAGCACCGCGTCAACGCGCGCCGCCAAGGGGGCAGGGATGTCCTGGCCCGAATAGATCACGACCGGGATCGCCGCGCCCGCGGCGTCGACCAGCTGGGGGATCAGCTCGGGGCCGTGGCCGTCGACCACCTGCATGTCGAGCACCGCCAGCTGCGGCGCACCGTCGCGTAGCGCAATGCGCGCCTCGGCGAGGCTCGCCACGGCGGTTACGCGCGCCACGCCCGCGAGTGCCGCCGCGACGGTGGCGCGCACGTCGGGATCGTCGTCGAGGTGGAGCAACAGGGGCCGGTCGCCTTCGGACACAGCGGGGTCGGGCACGATCAGGGCGCGGTGCGGCAGATCGAAGGCGAAGCGCGTCCCGCCGCCACGGCGGTCCTCGAACCAGATCGCGCCGTCGTGGCGACGCACGATCTCGCGCGAGATCGCCAGTCCGAGCCCGCTGCTCGGCGCGCGGCTGCCGCCCCGCGCGGCCTCGAACCGCTCGAACAGCCGCGGTCGCAGGCTGTCGGGCACGCCGTCGCCGCGGTCGTCCACCGTGACCATCGCGCGATCACCCGCACGGCGAGCCGCGAGCGTCACCGCCGCATCAGCGGGCGAGGCGTGGATCGCGTTCGAGGCGAGATTGGCCACGACCTGAAGCAGACGCCCTTCGTCGCCGGTGACCATGATCGCGCTGTCTTCCGACGCGTCGATCAGCGTGACGCTGCGGCTGCGCGCCAGTCCCTCACCGTCGAGGGTGGCCTGGGCAACGATGGCGCGCAGGTCGAGCCTTTGGCGTGACATCGCCAGCTGGCCCGACTCGATCCGGTCGATGTCGAGCATGTCGTTGATCAGCCGGATCAGACGCTGCGCATTATTGTCGGCGATATCGACCAGCCGACCGGCCTGCGGCGACAGGGCGGCGCTGGCGTCGCCGCGCAGCAGCGCCAGCGAGCCGATCACCGAGGTGAGAGGGGTGCGTAGCTCGTGCCCGATGGTCGAGATCAGCTCGTCCTTGACGCGTTCGATGCGCGCGCGCTCGGAGGCATCGCGCAGCGAGACGACGAGATGGTCACCGCTCGGCACGCGCATCACGCCGATCGCGACGTCGACGATCCGCTCGCTGCCGTCGCGGCGCCGTACCGCACGCGCGGTCAGCACATCCTGCCGCAATGTGCCGTCGCTCAGCCCGATGCGGGTGTGGAAGTCGCCCTGGCCCTCGCCGATGTCCAGCACCGTGGCGATGTCGCGCCGCTCCAGCTCCTCCGACGTATAGCCGAGCAGTGTGCTGGCGGCGGCGTTGATCAGCTCGATCGTGCCGCTCGGATTGAGGATCAGCAGCGCGTCGCCGGTGCTGCGCAGGATCGCCGCGTTGCGCTCGCTGTTCTCATACGCGACCAGCGCGGCGGCATAAGCATCGCGGCGCGATCGCCAGAGCGAGCGCAGCGTGATCGCGAGCAGGACGAGGAGCAGCACGGTGATGGCGAGCAGCAGCCGTCTGACCATGTCGCGCTGCTGCTCGGTGGCGGCGCGCTGCGCGGCGATGCCCGCGCGCTCCATGGCGCCGTCGCGCGCGAGCTCGTCGCGGAGGCGGTCCATGATCCGCCGTCCCTCCCCTCCGGCCACCGCACGGCGCGCCGCTGCGCGGTCGCCGGCGCGATGTAGCGCCAACGTCCGATCGAGTTCGGCGAACTTGGCCGCGATCAGCGCGCTCACGGTCGGGGTGGCGACCCCTGGCTGCTGACTCAGTGGCTCGGACGCGGCGCGCGCCGGCGCGTAGGGGCCGAGGAAATCCGGGTTGCCCGTCAGCAGATAGCCGCGCTGCGCGGTCTCCGCATCCTTCAACGCCGACAGGAGCATGACCTGCGCGCGCTCGCGATCGAACGATCGCGCAGTGGCAGCGCGCAGCCGGTCGGAGCGCGCGTCTTCCGCCTCGGTCCACACGATCAGCGCTGCTAGCAGCAGCGGCGCCGCCGCCGCGATCGCGAGGAAGCGTCCTCGCGACGGTGCAATCGGGCGCGCCGCGACGCTCAAGGCGCGGGCCGGCCGAGCATCGGCTGCATCGCGAGCAGCGCCTGCGCGCGATTGCTTACCCCCAGCTTGCGGAAGATGACGGTCAGATGCGCCTTGATCGTCGCTTCGGTGACGTCGAGGTCGCGCGCGATCTGCTTGTTCGCCCGCCCGTCCGCCAGTGCGAGCAGCACGCCGCGCTGTGCCGGCGAGAGCGACTCGACCCGGGCGCGCAGGTCCTTCAGGTCGGGAGCCGCGGTGTCGATCGTGGGGAAGATCACCGCGCCGTCGTCGATGCTGCGCAGCCGCTCCACCAGCACGTCAAGCGGCAAGCTCTTGAACAGATAGCCGGATGCGCCGAGGGCGCGCGCCGCCTCGATCAGGCTCGCGCGCTCGTTGGCGGTGACGAGCACGATCGGCGTCGTCGGCGCAAGGACCTGCAGCGCGAGCAGCCCGGAAAAGCCGTGCGCATCCGGCACGTCGTAATCCAGCAGGATCATGCGGAAGGACGTCCGCTCCGCTGCCGCGACCGCTTCCTTGATCGAGCCGGCGGTGACGACCTGCGTGCCGGGCAGCGCCGCCCGCGCCGCGAGCGACAATCCCTCCCGCGTGAGCGGGTGATCGTCGGCCACCAGGGCACGACCTCCAAGCTTTCGCTCGTGCATTGCTATCATACGGACTTGCTTATCTAATTCCTGCCACTGAGGTTCTGCGGCGGAGCACCTGCTGTCGAGCGCTTTTTACACCGTAATGGGGATAGTCTGATGTGCATCAGCCATCCAACCTGTCTCATCCTCGGGGAGGAGCCCGAGTTTGCGACGACCCTGATCGATGCCGGTTTTCACGTCGTCGAGGGTTCGCGTCGATCGGTGTGCGACTGGCCGGATGCCGAGCTGGTCGTCGCTTCAGGCGACGCGTCCGATGCGCTCTTGCCAGCAGTGATCCGTCGCGAAACGGAGCGACCCTTGATCCCCGTCGTCGCGGTGGCGAGCGCCGCCTGGATCGCGATCGCCGATTGGCGCGCGCTGGGCTATGACGGTGCGCTCGCGCGCAATGCCCCGCCGGCGGCGGCGAGCGCTGCGCTGGCCGAGTGGCAGCGTGCGGACACGCTGGCGACGGTGGCGCGGCTGCGCGCGCAGTTCGGCGCGGCGGAGATGAGCGCGCTGCTCCACGGCTTCCGCGACCTGCTGACGCGCGTGCGGGACGAGCTCGACGTCGACGCGACGGTCGCGCTGGCGCATCGCGTCGCGGGGATCGCGGGAACGCTCGGCTTCGCGCCGCTCGGGCGATTGTGGCTGCGCCTCGCCGACGGCGAGGTGGAACTGGCGGACAGCGCGCGCCGCGCCGCCGCTTATGCGATCTTCACGCTCGATCGCTGTGGCTGAGCACTCGCGTCATCCCGCCAGCGGGGCGACGTCGACGCTGACCTCCATGGCCTGCGCACCCGAGCCGAGCACCACGCCGTCCACCGGGGCGATCTCGCCATAGTCGCGCCCGACTGCTACGATCACATGATCGCTCGCCATCCAGATGCCGTTGGTCGGGTCGACCCCGATCCAGCCGCGCCTCGGCCCGCACCACAGCAGCACCCAGGCATGAGTCGCGTCGGCGCCGACCAGCCGCTCCTGTCCCGGCGGCGGGAGCGTGCGGATGTAGCCCGAGGCATAGGCCGCGGGCAGTCCCGCGGCGCGCAGCCCTGCGATCATCACCTGCGCGAAATCCTGGCAGACGCCGCGGCGCTGGCGGAACGCCTCGTGCGGCGGCGTGTCGACCAGCGTCGCGGCCGCATCGAAGGTGAAGTCGCGCTGGATCCGGCGCGCCAGCGCGATCCCCGCCTCCAGGGCGTTGCGCTGGGGCGCCAGATCGGCGCGGCAATAGTCCGCGATCGCGGGATCGAGCGGGATGAGCGGCGAGGGAAAGAGATAGGCGGCCGGGCCGGCAGCGGAGAGGTCGGTCGACGCGCGCGCGAGCGCCGCGACCTCGGCCAGCGTGGGATCGTCGGGCGCGGGGACGGGCACGTCGCGCGCGATCGTCACGCGCGCGCGGCTCTCGATCGTCAGCGAGCGGACCGGCTCCTCGATCACCAGCCGCTCGACCTGCGCCAGCCCCGCCTCGGCGCGCGCGGGATGCACCCGACCGGCGGGCGCGACGCTCAACGAATAGGATTCCACTCGCTGTCCGGGCCAGTCGATCGGCCGCAGCCGCAGGTTGCATCGCGCGAACTTGACCGCATTGCCATAGTCGAAGCGGGTGATGTGGACGATGTCGTAGCGCATGCCGCCGCCCACCTCGGGGTTCGGGCGGGCGGGTGCAAGCACCTCGCTCACGCCAGCGTCAGCCCGCCGGCGCGGAGCGGCTCGGCGCCCTGCAGGAAATAGCGCCGCGCGACCGCGTCCGACAGCCGGCCGAGCCGCTGCTCCACCGCCAGCAGCAGCTCGCCGGTGAGCGTCGCCGCCTGCTCGGGCGCCACCATCGCGTACAGTTCGGTCGCCTCGATCTGCTGCGGCTCGGCCATGCCGTCATCCTCCAGCACCGGCAGCCGCGCGAGATGCTCGCGGATCGCCTCGACCTGGAACATCAGCGCGCGCGGATTACCGGGATCGAGCGCCACCAAATCGAGCACGGGAACGCGTGCGATCCCCGTGAGATATCGCTGGCGGTAACTGATCTGGCTGTCGCCGAGATCGAGCAGGGTCGACAGATCGTCCAGCCCAGCGCCGACGGCGCCGAACACCCGCGCCGCGCGCGCAATCGCGGCGGCGCGCTCGATCCGCCGGCCGAGATCGTGGAAGCGCCACGCCGCGGTGCGACTCATGTGCTCGGCGGAAAGGCCGGCAATGGCGGCATAGCGGCGCTGGAGCGAGCCGGCGCGGTCGAGCAGCCCGCGGTGGCTGGGAAAGGGCGCATCGAGCAGCCGGATCATGTCCGCGGAGAGCCGGTCGCGCGAGCCGCCCGCGATCCGCTGCGCGTGCGCGTTGATCGCCGCCACCGACTGCCACCCGTCCGCGCGCGCCTCCATCGCGGTGCGCGCGAACTGGGTGAGATCGGAACGCCGCAGCGAGGCGGGCGGCGGCGCCGCGCCGGCGGCGACCAGCTCATTGACCAGCTTGGCGACCGTGTCGGCGCCTAAAGCGGCGCCCGCATCGGCGTCGATCGAATTGCCGAGCATGACGCGGATCACCGCCAGCATCGCCTCGCCGCGCTCGAGATAGCGGCCGAGCCAGAAGAAATTGTCCGCAACGCGGCTCGGCAGCGTGCCCGGATTGCGGCGGACGTGGAGCGTGTCGACCGCGGGCAGCAGCGACACCGGCGCGACCGGCTCGCTGCCATGGACGCAGACGTCCGCGGACCAGCTGCCCTCGCCCATTACCGCGGCGCGAGGGTCCGGATGCGCGCCGATCCGCGCGAACCCGCCCGGCATCACCTGCCAACGGCCGTCGCGGTCGCGCGCGGCGAAGACGCGCAGCGTGAAGGGGCGCGGCTCCATCCGATCCTCGATCACCACCGGCATGGTGGAGAGCCGCACGATCTCCTGCCCGACGAAGTCCTGCGGACGCAGCGCCATCGCATCGAGCAGCGCGGCACGCTGTGCGGCGGAAAGGTCGGCCCCCGCCACCGGCGCGTCGCCCGGCAGGCCGAGCGTACGGGCGCCGAACGCGGAGGAGAGCAGCAGCGACGGCAGCTCGGCGGCGACATGCTCCGCCTCGCGTGCCTGGCCGCACCACCAGGTCGCGATCTGCGGCAGGATCAGGTCGGCGCCGGTCAGCCGCGTCGCCAGCTGGGGCAGGAAGGCGCCGAACGCGGCGCTCTCGAGCACGCCGACGCCCGGGGCATTGGCGAGCACGACATTGCCCGCGGCCCAGGCGTCGATCAGCCCGGGCACGCCGATGCGTGAGTGCGAGTCGAACGCGAGCGGGTCGAGCAGCCGCGGGTCGAGCCGGCGCCACAATGCGTCGACGCGCTTGAGCCCGCCGATGGTGCGCACGTACAGCCGCTCCTCCAGCGCGGCGAGATCGTCGCCTTCCACCAGCAGCAGCCCGAGGTAGCGCGCGAGATGCGCCTGCTCGGGATAGCTCGGATTGTAGCGGCCTGGGGTGAGCAGCCCGATCCGCGGGTCGCTGCGGCGGCACGCGGCGGCGAGCCCGTCGCGGAAGGCGGCGAAGAACGGCGCGTGGCGGCGGACGTTGAGCCGCCGCTGCAGCCCGCCGAGCGTGCGGCTGACCGCCAGCCGGTTCTCCAGCGCATAGCCGGCGCCGGTGGGCGTGCGCAGCTGGTCGGCGAGCACGCGCCACTCGCCCGACGGTCCGCGCCCGAGATCGACCGCGACGAAGCGCAGATGGTGCCCGCCGGGTGGGGTCAGCCCGACCAGCGGGCGCAAAAAGTAGGGACTGCCGGTGACCAGGGTGGCGGGCAGATGGCCGCGCTGGACCAGCTGCGCCTCGCCGTAGAGATCCTGGAGGATGCGCTCGAACAGGTCGGCGCGCTGGACCACGCCGCGCTCGATGTGCGCCCATTCGTCCGCCTCGATCAGCAGCGGGATCGGACTGACCGGCCAGGGACGCTCACTGTCCTCGCCGATGATGCGGAAGCCGGTGCCGATGTCCGCCGCATGGCGCTGTACCCGCTCGCGCGCATGGCCGAGATCATCGCCCGCGACCGCGGCGAGCTCCTCCAGCATCGCCAGCGCGGCGGTTTCGTCGCCCGCGCGCATCGCGTCGTCCGCCGCGCCGGCATAATCGTCGAGCCAGCGGCGCGCGTTGGTCCCGGCATCGAACAGGGCAGGCTGGGTCGCCACTCGGTCCTCCGTGCGCGGGCAGCCGGGACCCTAGGCGATGCCGCCGGGCAAGGCAAAGCCGCGCTGGTAGAAATCAGCGGGCGACCGGCGGGGCGGGGAAGGCCAGCACCGCACCGGTGTAGCGCTCCACCACCGCGCTGACCGGCGACCCGTCCGGCAACAGCAGCACCGCGCGGTTCTCGAGCACGGTGGCGGGCACGTCGATCTCGCCGCGCAGCGGCCAGCGCCATCCTGGCAGAGTCTCCCAGTGCTGCGGCAGCGGCGACCAGAGATGGTGGCTCGACAGCGTGTAGCGGCGGAAGTGCAGCGGCTGCGCGGCGCGGCCGAACGGCGTTTCGGTGGTGTCGAGTTGGTGGTTGATGTCGGCGGTGAGGCGTGCGGGAACGTACCAATTGTCCGCGTCCGACAGGACATGCGTGCCGCATCTCAGCCGCACGTGACGATAGCCGAGCCGCTCGTCGGGCGCGACCTTGAGCAAAGCGCGAACCTCTGGCGGGGCGGTGCGCTCGTCGCCGTGCACCCGCTCGGCGACGATCTTGGGCTCGGTGGCCATATGATGCGCAGCGCACCAAGCGTCGAGCACCAGCGTCGCGCTGTCGCGCGCGGCGAGCTGATCGCTCAGGGCGTGGAGCGCGGCATCGGCCGCCAACCGGCCCTGGATCGTGTCGAACCAGCCGGTCGGCAGCGGCGTGGCGGACGCGGGCACGGCGGTGAACGTGAGGAGACAGGCGAGGAGACGGGGGCGGTGCGGCATGGCGGGTCCGGCGATGACGGGCGAAGGCTCCTCTCCATTATAGCCGGCCGAGGTCTACGCCGGGTGGGGAGCGGATCGTGGCGGTGGAGTGTGGCGGAGGCGGCGCACGGAGAACAGCCACTTAGAACGTTTGGCCCCTTCGTTGACCGTCATCCCCGTCCCGGAACAGGTCCGGGATGACGGGAATGGCACATGATCCGGCCGTACACACACTCACACCTCGGGCAGCACCTGGTCCGCCACGCCCCAGCCCTTGAGCGAGCGGCTGTTGGCGCGCGCGATCAGCTCGGCGGCATCGGTGACGTGCCAGCGCGCCGCGGTGTCGAGGTCGCGCAGCTCGGTCCAGGAGACCGGGGCCGCGACCGGTGCGCCCGCGCGCGCCCGGGCGGCATAGGGCATGATCGCGGTCGCGCCGCGCTGGTTGCGCAGATAGTCGATGAAGATCCGGTTCTTGCGCTTGGCCTTGCTCATGTTGGCGACGAACCGCTCCGGCTCCGCCTGCGCCAGCGCGCGCGCGAACCGTTCGGCGAAGTCGCGCACCGCCGGCCATTCCGCCGCGGGCGTGAGCGGTACGACGACGTGCACGCCCTTGCCACCCGACAGCAGCGGGAAGCTGGTCAGGCCGAGCTCGGCGAGCTGCTCCTTGATATGCTCGGCGGCGCGCTTGGTGTCGGCGAAGTCGAGCCCCTCATCGGGATCGAGATCGAACACCATGCGATCGGGCTGTTCGAGCGCCGCCACGGTCGAGCCCCAGCCGTGGAACTCGATTGTCCCCATCTGCACGCAGGCGACCAGGCCGTCGGCCGAGTCGACGTAAAGATAGTTCTCGGTCGAGCCGTCCTTCTCGCGGATCGGCACCTGGTGCACCGCCTCGCCGAACGAGCCGGCGTCGTGCTTCTGGAAGAAGCATTGCTTGGCGCGGCCTTGCGGGCAACGCACCAGGCTGACCGGGCGATGACCCGCCCAGGGCAGCATGATCCCGGCGACCGTGAGGTAATAGTCCGCGAGATCGCCTTTGGTCACCCTGCTCTCGGGGAAGATGACGCGGTCACGGCTCGATACCTTGATCGAGGTGGCGGGCACCGCCGCCGCGGCGCTGGCAGGCGGCGGCGTCGGGCGCTCAACCACCACCTCGCGCGCCGGCTTGTCGCCACGCAGCCCGAGGAAGCTGGGGTGGCGCAGCACCCCGTCGGGCGTGGTTTCGGTGAAGGCGATCTCGGCGACCAGCTTGGGCGCGACCCAATGCGCGCCGCGCACCGCGGCACGCGGCGCGCTCACCGTCGGCGTCTTGCGCTCGAGCCGTTCCAGCTGCGCGCCGAGCTCATCGATCAGCGCGGCGGAGAAGCCGGTCCCGACCTTACCGGCATAGCGCAGCGCGCCATTGTCGTGGACGCCGAGCAGCAGCGAGCGGAAGCCGCGGCGCTTGTCCGACGGCGTCCAGCCGACGATGACGAACTCCTGCCGCCGCGTGCACTTGACCTTGAGCCACGCCTGGGTCCGCTTGCCGCGATAGGGCGCGTCGGCCTTCTTCGAGACCACGCCCTCATAGCCCTCGCGGCACATCGTCTCGAACAATTGCTCGCCCGCGCCGACCACATGCTCGGCGAACTGGAGCCGCGCCTCGCCCGCACCGACCAGCGCGCGCAGTCGCTCCTTGCGCTGCACGGTGGCGAGCGGACGCAGGTCCTCGCCGTCCTGTTCAAGCAGGTCGAAGGCGAAGAGCGTCATCGCGCCGCCCGCCGATATCGCGTCCTTCAGCGTGGAGAAGTCCGGCCGCCCGTCCTTGAACGCGACGATCTCGCCGTCGATCAGCGCGCTGCCGACCGGGAGCGCGGCCGCGGCGGCGGCGACGCCCGCGAATTTGTCGGTCCAGTCGAGCCCGTTGCGGGTGTAGACCTTGGCCTCCCCGTCGGCGACGGCCACCAGCGCGCGATAGCCGTCATACTTGACCTCATGGATCCAGTCGCTGCTGCTCGGCACCGAGTCGACGAGGGTGCAGAGCTGCGGCGGCTCATACGGGGGAAGCGCGAGCTTGCGTCCGCGCTTCGCCGTCTTCGGCTTCGCGGGCCGGGACGTCGGCGCGGCGGCCTCTTCATGCGGCGGCGCGCCGTCGGCGATCTCCTGCATCGTGCGGCCGGTGGCGACGCTGGTCAGCGCGGTCTCGACCAACGTGTCGGTGCCGCCGGCATAAGCGTCGTCGATCTTGCGCAGCAGCCAGTTCTCGTTCTTTTCCTTCCCGCGCGGGCGCAGCCGGATCAGCAGCCACTCGCCCTTCATCCGCTCGCCGTCGAGTATGAAGTGGAGGTGGCCCTTGTCGAGGTCGCGCGCGCTCTTGCCCGCGATCGGCGCCCAGGTGCCGCGGTCCCACAGCATCACCGTGCCGCCGCCATATTCGCCCTTGGGGATCGTCCCCTCGAACGTGGCATAAGAGAGCGGATGGTCCTCGGTGCGGACCGCGAGACGCTTTTCGTCGGGGTCGAGGCTCGGGCCGCGCGTCACCGCCCAGCTCTTGAGCACGCCGTCGATCTCCAGGCGGAAGTCCCAATGCAGCCGGGTGGCGTCGTGTTTCTGCACCATGAAGCTGTTGCCGTTCCCCGGCGCGAGCGTGCCGGCGGGCTCGGCGGTGCGGCTGAAGTCGCGCTTGGCATTGTAGCGCGCGAGCGGGTCGGTGGCGGGAGCAGGGGCGGCGGCGGGTGAACCGGGCTGGTCCTTCTTCCTCGTCACGCGATGCTCTCCTCAACAAGCCCTGCGAGATCGAGCAAGGTGACGGATCCCACGACCGTCATGCCGGACTTGATCCGGCATCCATGGCGCCGCGAGCGCAGCTGCCGTGTCGTACGCGGCGGCATGGGCCTCGGATCAAGTCCGCGGTGACGAGGAAAGATGCGGACACGCAGGCTCCTGAACCACGGGCGCTCACCTCACGCGCTCTTCTTCGCCGCCGGCTTCCTCGCCGCGGGCTTCTTGGCGGGCGTGCGCTTCGCCGCAGGCTTGGCCGCGGCCTTGCTCGCGCCCGCATTCTCGTTCGCCGCGCCGCGCGAGCCTTCCATCGACTTCTTCAACGCCGCCATCAGGTCGACCACGTTCGATCCCGAGCGGGCGCCGCCCTCGTCATTGTCCTCGATGATCTTGCGCCCATGCGCCTTGCGCTTGCGCTCGATCAGCCCGCGCAGTGCGTCGACGTAGCGGTCGTGGAACTCCTGTGGGTCGAACGCACCGCTCTTCTTCTCGATCAGCGCCTCGGCGAGGTCGAGCAGCTCAGGGTCGGGCTTCTCGTCGGGGATGTCGCGGAAATAGCCCTGTGCCTTGTTGACCTCGTCGGCATAGCGCAGCGTCTCCAGCACGAGGCCGCGCCCGCATGGCTTGAGGCTGACGACATATTCGCGCCCGCGCATCGCCAGTTGCCCGAGCCCGACCTTCTTGGTCCGCCGAAGCGCCTCGCGCAACACGATGAACGCCTCCTCGGCGAGATCGTCGGCGGGCACGACGAAATAGGGCTTTTCATAATAGAGCACGTCGATCTCGCTGGCGTCGACGAACTGGGTGAGCTCGAGCGTCTTCTTCGACTCGAGCTTCACCGCGTCGATTTCATCCTGCTCGAGCAGGACATATTCGCCCTTCTCGACCTCGAAGCCCTTGACGATCTCGTCGGTGTCGACCGGTCCCATGCCGGGCACGACCTTCTCATATTTGATCCGCTTGCCGGACGGTTCGTGGATCTGGTGGAAGCTGATCTGCGCGCCCGACTTGGTCGCCGAGTAGATTTCCACCGGGATCGAAACCAGCGCGAGCCGGATCTGCCCCTGCCAATATGCCCGCGCGGCCATGTCACTTCCCTTGTTCCGGAGGCGATTCAATCATTTGCGAGGAAAGGGGTTCCGTGTGGCATGATATGGCATCGATCTGCCGTGGAAATCCCGGGGCATTTCGCCTAGATGCGCGCCATGGCCGACGATCCGATCGCCCTCTTCGACCGCTGGCTGGCGGAGGCGGAACAGAGCGAACCCAACGACCCCAACGCGATGGCGCTCGCCACCGCCGACGCCCGCGGGCGCCCGTCCGCCCGCATGGTGCTGCTGAAGGGGCACGACACCGACGGTTTCGTCTTCTACACCAACCAGGGCAGCCGCAAGGCAGAGGAACTCGCCGCCAACGCGCAGGCATCTCTGCTCTTCCACTGGAAGTCGCTGCGGCGGCAGGTGCGCGTGACCGGCGCGGTGAGCCAGGTGAGCGATGCCGAGAGCGACGCCTATTTCGCCTCGCGCGGGCGCGACTCGCAGCTCGGCGCCTGGGCGTCCGACCAGTCGCGCGCGCTCGACTCACGCGCGACGTTCGAGGCGCGGGTCGACGCCGCGCGCGCGCGCTTCGACGGGCAGGACGTGCCGCGACCGCCATTTTGGGGCGGCTACCGCGTCGCGCCCGACGAGATCGAGTTCTGGCAGGATCGCGCGCACCGGCTGCACGAGCGCCGCTTGTTCACCCGCGTCGATGGGGGTGACTGGAGCGAAGGTCTGCTGTTCCCATGACCAGCGAGGAACGCCGTCGCGCCGTGCCGCTGGCGATGCGGGCCGCGCTGGCGAGCGTCGCGATGGCGACCTCGCTGCTGGTGGTGAAGGCCTATGCCGCCTGGCACACCGGCTCGGTCGCGATGCTCGGCAGCCTCGCGGACACCGGGCTCGATCTGCTCGCCAGTGTCGTGACGCTGTATGGGGTGAAGCTCGCCGCCGAGCCGGCCGACCACGATCACCGTTTCGGCCACGGCAAGGCGGAGGCGCTCGCCGCTTTGTTTCAGGTCGTGCTGATCACCGCCTCCGCGATCGGCATCGCGGTGCGCGCGATCCAGCGCTTCTCGGCGCCTGCCGCCAATGAGGGCGCGGGGCTGGGCATCGGCGTCTCGGTGCTGGCGATCCTGGCCACGTTCGTGCTGCTCGCGTATCAGCGCCACGTGATCGGGCGCACCGGCTCGGTGGCGATCCTGGCGGACAACGTCCATTACCAGTCCGACGTGCTGCTCAACGTGGCGGTGATCGCGGCACTGGTGCTGGATCAATATGTCGGCGTCGCGGGCGCGGATCCGGTGTTCGGTATCGCGATCGCGCTGTGGCTCGCCTGGGGTGCGTTCCAGGCGTCGAGCCAGGCGATCGACATGCTGATGGACAAGGAATGGCCCGAGGACCAGCGCGCCGCCTTCATGGAGGTGGCAGCGCGCCAGCCCGGCATACGCGGCATCCACGACTTCCGCACGCGTCGCGCCGGCAGCCACGAGTTCGCGCAGTTCCACATGGAAGTGGACCCGAGCCTCACGGTGCGGGACGCGCACGACATTGTCGAGCGGGTCGAGGTGGCGCTGCGCCAGACCTTCCCGCGCGTCGAGACGCTGATCCATCTCGATCCCGAAGGCCATGTCGATACGGACAATCCGCTGGTGGAGGCCGATGTCATGCCGCACTGGTTCGGCAAGCGAGTAGGCTACTGATGCGCATCCCTTTTGCTCAGATCGACGCGTTCGCCGGAGCAGCCTTCGCGGGCAATCCGGCGGCGGTGATGCCGTTGGCGAGCTGGCCGGCGGACCCGCTGCTCCAGCAGATCGCGGAGGAGAACAACCTGAGCGAGACCGCCTTCCTGGTGCCCGACGCCAGCGGCGAGAGCGATTTCGAGCTGCGCTGGTTCACCCCTGCGGCCGAGGTCGCGCTGTGCGGGCATGCCACGCTGGCGAGCGGGCATTTCGTCCTGTCTTCTGACGCGGACCGCGCCGCGGTGCGCTTCCGCACGCGCCAGGCCGGGGTGCTCGAGGTGGCGCGCGCGGACGGGGCGATCGGCGCCAGCTATGCGATGGCGCTGCCGGCCTGGACGCCCGCGCCGAAGCCGCTGCCGGAGGTGGTCGCCGCACTGGGCGTGGAGGCGATCGAGACGCTGTGGCACGAGAAGGGCTATGCGCTCGTCATCGTCGCGGACGAGGCGGCGGTTCGTGCCGCGGCGCCGGACGGTCGCGCCGTGCGCGCGCTCGGCCCGATCGTCCATATCGTCGCCGCGCGCGGTGAGACCGCCGACGTGGTGAGCCGCGTGTTCACCGACTATTTCGACATTCCCGAGGATCCGGTGACCGGCTCGGCGCACGCAGTGATGGTGCCCTATTGGGCGGAGCGACTCAGTCGCGACACATTCGACGCGTTTCAGGCGAGCGCGCGCGGTGGTCGCGTCGGCTGCACGCTGGCGGGTGACCGCGTGATCCTTCGTGGTGAGTGCGTCACGGTGATCGAGGGTACGTTCCTTCTCCCCTGAGCGCGTTCTATAATAGACGGACAGGTAGCGCCGGCCGTGTCCGGAGACGCTGGGGCGTCGGTGCGGTCGTGTGCGCTCGCCTTTGCGGGTAAGTGACCAGCATCTACTCTCTTGTATTCCGATCTGCGTGGTGTAGATTGCTCCCGACGGTGCATGGCGCCGCCTATTTTGAAGGGGATCGGAGTTGATGAAGAAGATCGTCGCCGGTGTGACCGGGATGGCTCTGGCGCTGGCGCTCGCCGCCTGCGGTTCGAAGACCAGCAACGACACCGCCGCCAACGACACGCTGGCGAACGAGACGGTGCTCAACGAGGAACTGCCGGCTGACGGCAACTTCTCGGCGCTGGGCAACGGTGAGGACGTCGGTGCGCTGCCCGCCAACGCGACCGGTGACAACCTCAGCGCCACCGCGGGCAACACGCTCTGATTCAGGCTTTCGATACCCGGATCAGGGTATCGTCTCAGACCGTCTAGTGCTCCCTAGACCAACCTTCGCCCGGTGCTCTGCGCCGGGCGCTTGTTGTTGGGGCGGGTAAGATCGGGCGCGGCGTGGCGTGCAGGCGGCGAGGGCGCACGTCACAGCCGCACTCCAGCTGACGCGTTATCGCGGAAGCCTTTGGCCGGCACAGCGGCAGTCTCGCTGCAGGAGCTGCTACGCACCTCTCTCGTTATCCCGGCCTGCTCCGCGATCCACCATGCCGCGCACCCCTGTGGGTAGCCATCGCTGACGAGTGTGTCCCGGAGCAGGTCCGGGATGACGGGCGAGAGAGGGACGGGGCTCAAATCATCCCGGATCGCCGAACGGCGCAGGCGAAGCAGCCGGCTCGTGTATCGTGCAACCCGGGCCGCGCGTGCCCGTCAGAGTCAGACCCAGGCAAACGCGCGGCGCAATCGTGCCGCTCCGTCCCGCGCAAAGGGCGCGCCATGCGCCATCACCACCCGCTCGGGCCCGCGCGCGACCAGCGCGCGGATCGACTCACGGGTCGGCTCGCCGCCTAGCCGCAGCGCGGCGCGGAGGTAGAGCGGCGTGGTGCCGGCGGTGCCGCGCGTCGCACGCGTGACCAGCGCGGTCATGGTCGGAAGCCGCGCCGCGTCGAGGTTCTGCACCAGGTCGGTGAGCACGAGCGTTCGCGTCGCGCGATGGAGCAGCCACGTCTCGCGGAACCCGGCGCCGCCCGCCACGATCCCCTGATCAAGCGCATCGCGCCACGCCGCCGGCGCCTCCTCGCCCAGCACCGAATCGATGCGCAGTCCTGCGCGGCGCACCTGGGCGCGCTCCGCGAGCCCCGGTGCCGCCCACAGCGTCGCGCGCGGAAAGGCACGCTGCCAGCGCGGCAGGTAGGTCCAGTGCGCGACATTGGGCGCGACGAGGTGACGGATCGGTCCGAGCCGCTCGAGCTCGGCCGCCAGCGCCGGCGTGTAGGGCGTGGGCGAGTGGAGCAGGAGGCTGCCGTCGCCGAGGCGGATCACCGTCATGCGCACCGGCAGGACCAGCCCGCCCGCGTGGATCGGGCCGCTATCGACCAGCCAGATCCCGTCGGCGAACGGCTTGGGCACATCGAGCGGCGGGTAGCTGGCGGGCGCGGTGCCGGAGCGTCGGCCAGCATAGACGTAGCCGGCGAGCGCGCCGGCCACGGCGAGCGCGGCCAAAGCGGGCGCGGCGGGGTAGGAGCGTCTGGTCATGCGCGATGAACGCCGCTGGCGCCGTGACGTGCCGCATCCCGCCGCATCGCTGGCTCGCCGCACCGGCTGGCGTTCGCGCGCACGCCTTCTATAGCCGCGGTCATGTGGCTCGCCTCGCATCGTGATCAACTCGCCGCGCTCGCCGCGCGCGACCGGCTCCGCACGCTCGCGCCGCGTCGCGGCGTCGACTTTTCGTCGAACGACTATCTCGCGCTCGCCGACGCCCCGGGCCTGCGTGCCGCCGCGCGCGACGCGCTCGAGCGCGGGGTCGGGCTGGGATCGGGCGGATCGCGGCTGCTGCGCGGCAACGATCCCGAGCACGAGGCACTGGAGGAGGAGGGCGCGCGCTTCTTCGGCAGCGAGACGACGTTGTTCTTCGGCAGCGGTTACGCCGCCAACACGGCACTGTTCAGTACTTTGCCCCAGCGCGGCGACCTGGTCGTCTATGACGCGCTGGTCCATGCCAGCGCGCATGACGGGATGCGGCTTGGCCGCGCCGAGACCGAGGCCGCCGCGCACAACGACGCCGCCGCGGTCGAATCGGCGATCGTCGGCTGGCGTGCACGCGGCGGTACCGGCACGCCGTGGATTGCGGTGGAAAGCCTGTACAGCATGGACGGTGACCGCGCGCCGCTCGCCGATCTGCTTGCGATCGCTGCGCGGCACGACGCGATGCTGGTGATCGACGAGGCGCACGCCACCGGCGTGTTCGGCGCGCAGGGGCGCGGGCTCGCCGCCGCCTGGGAGGGGCGCGAGAACGTGATCACGCTCAAGACCTTCGGCAAGGCGCTCGGCTGCGAGGGCGCGCTGGTGTGCGCCGCCGCGGTGGTGCGCGACTTCCTGGTGGCGCGCGCGCGGCCCTTCATCTTCTCCACCGCGCCCGCGCCGCTCGCCGCCGCGGTGGCGCGCGCCGCGCTGCGGATCGTCGCGGATGAGCCCGAGCGGCGCGAGCGGTTGCTCGCGCTGATCGCGCAGGCGGGGGCTCGGCTCGGCCCGTGCGGCGCGTCGGTCACGGGCACGCAGGTAATCCCGCTGATCATCGGCGAAGACCGCCGCGCGCTTGACCTCGCGGCGACGGTGCAGCGCGCCGGCTTCGACGTGCGCGCGATTCGGCCGCCGACCGTGCCGGCGGGCAGCGCGCGGCTCCGCCTGTCGCTGACGCTCCACGTGACCGCGGCGGACGTCGACGGGCTCGCCACGGTGCTCGCCGGGGCGCGGTCATGAGCGCGGTGATCGCGGTGACCGGCACCGACACCGGCGTGGGCAAGACCGTGTTCGCGGCGGCGCTGACGGTCGCGCTCGGCGCCGCTTATTGGAAGCCGGTGCAGGCGGGTCTGGAGGACGGCAGCGACGCCGGGACGGTGGCCGCGCTCGGCGTGCCGCCCGGGCGTATCCTGCCCGAGGCCTATCGCCTGCGCACGCCCTGTTCGCCGCACCGCGCTGCCGAGCTCGACGGCGTGACGATCGATCCGGCGCGACTGGCGCTGCCGCGGGTCGACGGCGATCTGGTGGTGGAGGGCGCGGGCGGCGCGCTGGTGCCGCTGACGCGCGACTGGCTGTTCGCCGACCAGATCGCGCGCTGGGGGTGCCGGACGGTGCTGGTGGCGCGGACCGCGTTGGGCACGATCAACCATAGCCTGCTCTCGATCGAGGCGCTGCGCGCGCGTGGCGTGACGCTGCTCGGGATCGCCTTCGTCGGTGACGCGAACGAGGACAGCGAAGCCACCATCGCGGCGATCGGCGGCGTGCGTCGGCTGGGCCGCCTGCCGCTGCTGCCGCGGCTCGACGCCGCGACGCTGGCGGACGCGTTCGCCGGCGGCTTCGACGTGGCGTCCTTCCGATGAGCAATTCTCCGGTCTGGCACCCGTTCACCCAGCACGGCCTGGGCGAGCCGATCCCGCTGGTCGCGCGCGGCGAGGGCGCCATGCTCCACACCGCGGACGGGCGACGCGTTATCGACGCGATCTCGTCCTGGTGGGTGACGACGCATGGTCACAACCATCCCCGTATCGTCGCCGCGATCCGCGACCAGGCCGAGCGGCTCGACCAGATCATCTTCGCGGGCTGGACCCACGAGCCCGCCGAGGAACTCGCGCGCGGTCTCGTCGCGCTCACGCCTGCGGCGCTGACGCGCGTGTTCTTCTCCGATTCGGGGTCGACCAGCGTCGAGGTCGCGCTGAAGATGGCGCTTGGCTATTGGCACGCGCGCGGCGAGCCGCGGCATCGCATCCTGGTGCTCGAGCACAGCTATCACGGCGACACGATCGGCGCGATGTCGGTCGGCGCGCGCGGCGTCTTCAACCGGCCCTATGCACCGCTGCTGTTCAACGTCGGCACGATCCCCTTTCCCGTCGCAGCGGCGGAGCAGGCAACGCTCGACTCGCTCGAACGCGCCTGTTCGGCGGGGGCGGCGGCGTTCATCGTCGAGCCGCTGGTGCTTGGCGCGGGCGGAATGCTGTTCTACCCGCCCGCGGTGCTGGCCGAGATGCGCGCGATCTGCGCGCGCCACCATGTGCTGTTCATCGCGGACGAGGTGATGACCGGCTGGGGGCGCACCGGCACGCTGCTGGCGTGCGAGCAGGCCGCGGTGGAGCCGGATATCCTGTGCCTGTCGAAGGGGCTGACCGGGGGCGCGGTGCCGCTCGCGGTGACGCTGGCAAGCGAGCCGCTGTTCGAGGCGCATTGGAGCGACGATCGCGCGCGCATGTTCTTCCACTCGTCCAGCTACACCGCCAACCCGATCGCCTGCGCCGCGGCCTGCGCCAATCTCGCGATCTGGCGCGACGAGCCGGTGCGCGAGCGCGTGGCGGCACTGGCGGCGGCACAGGCGGCGCGTGTCGCGGCCCTGGCGACGCTGCCGGGGGTGAGCGGCACGCGCGCGCTCGGCACCATCGCCGCGTTCGAACTGGGGGAGGGAGCGGGCTATCTGTCCGATCGCGCGCCGCGGCTGCTGCGGTTTTTCCGCGAGCGGGACGTGCTGCTGCGCCCGCTTGGCGACACGCTCTACGTGATGCCGCCCTATTGCATCGGCGATGACGACCTCGACCGCGTCTATGCGGTGATAAGCGAGGCGGTCGCGGCGTTCGCCTGACGGGGCGCTTTCGTAGCCCCGCCGTCACCCGGCATTCGTTTCAGGACTCACGGTCCTGCTTGCGCCGCAAAACGAGAGTGCGCGGCACCCGAATCCTGAAACAAGTTCACGAGGACGGCAGGTGGCGACAGAACGCCGAATCAGGCCACCCGCCGCTCGCGGCCGACCGCCACGGTCGCCAGCGCGCCGAGCAGCATCAGCGCGCCCGCGAGCACCAGCACGGCGCGCGCGTCGCCGCGTAGCAGGTTGTGGTAGAACAGCGGGATCGACAGGCTCTCGATCATCATCGGTATGACGATGAACATGTTGAAGATGCCCATGTACACGCCGTTGCGCGCGGGCGGGATCATGTCGGTGAGCATGACATAGGGATTGCCCATCATCCCGGCCCAGCCGATGCCGATGCCGATCATCGCCACGAACAGCCACGCCGGCTCGCCGATGGCGGGGATCGCCAGCATCGCCGCGCCCGAGGCGGCGAGGCAGCAGGCGTGGACTCGCCTGGCGCCATGGCGTCGGGTCAGCGACACCAGCGCGAGCGCAGCGACGAAGGCGACCGCGTTGTAGAAGGCGCCGAGCTGCCCGACCGTCAGCGCGGTGTCGCGGAACGCCTGGCTGGTCGCGTCGGCGGTGCCGTGCAGCGAGCGCGCCAGCGCGAAGGTGATGAACTGCCAGTAGGCGAACATCGCATACCATTGGCACAGCATCGCCAGCGCGAGCTGTCGCATCGGCCGCGGCATCTCGCGCAACGCCATCCGCAGGTCGGCGAGCGCGCCGCGCAGCGTGAGCGGCGCGGCGGCGAGGCGCGCGCGTTCCTCGTGGGCGAGCGGCAGTTCGGGCACGCGCCAGACCGACCAGAGGATCGTCGAGAGCGACAGCACCGCGCCGATCACGAACGCCAGCCGCGTGATGTCGGGGATGCCGTTGGCGTCCACCGCATCCTTGTCGAGCCCGACCCACACCAGCAGGCTCGGCGCGAGATAGGAGAGTGTCTGCGCCAGCCCGGTGAAGGCGGATTGCGTCAGGAAGCCCGTGGCGCGCTGGTCGGGCGCGAGGCGGTCGCCGACATAGGCGCGATATGGCTCCATCGTGACGTTGTTGGCGGCGTCGAGGACCCACAACAGGCTCGCCGCCATCCACAGCGCGCGGCTGTACGGCATCGCGAACAGGCAGAGGCTGCACAGCACCGCGCCGACGAGGAAATAGGGTGTCCGGCGACCGAGGCGCGTGTCGGTGCGGTCGCTCATCGCGCCGATCAGCGGCTGGACGAGCAGCCCGGTGACCGGACCGGCGAGCCACAGCAGCGGCAGCGTCGCTTCATCGGCGCCGAGATAGCCGTAGATCGGGGCCATATTGGCCTGCTGCAGGCCAAAGGAGAATTGCAGCCCCAGGAAGCCGAGGTTCATCTCGACGATCCGCGCCAGCGAGAGGCGGGGGCGGGTCATCGCCTTGAGGTCAGGACGGGGCTGCCGTTCCTCCTCCACTTGACGGGCTCCGCCGCGCAACTTCCGGAACGCTCTTCACCTTCCGTCATCCCGGACTTGTTCCGGAATTCACTCTTCCGCGAGAGCGACGCTCGACGAGTGCGCGGCACGGTGGATCCCGGACCAGGTCCGGCATGATGGAAGAGTTTGGCAGATGGCGACCTATCTCTCCGCCGCCTCATCCCTCGTCCTCCAGCCAGATGACGCCCCAGCCCGGCGCGGTGTCACAGCCTTCGCCGGTCAGCCGGTCGCGTCCCGCTTCGGGCAGCGTTACGGGCGCGGCGCCGAAGTTGAGGAACACGCGGTCGCTGCCGCACCTCACGCCGAGCAGCGCGGGCGCCTCGGTCTCTACGAGCGCCGGCGCGCCTGCGCCACCGCTCGCCACGCGCGCGGCGCGCAGCGCGCGCAGATCGCCGCTGATGCGCCGCGCGTCGGCACCCTCGCGCGCGTCCCAGTTCAGCTCGGGACGATGCAGCCAGCGGCCCTCGTGCGCACGCTCCGGATCGTCGCGATAAGCGTAGTCGTTGAGCTGGCCGAGCTCATCGCCCATGTAGGTCGTCGCCAGCCCGCCGCTCGCGATCGCCAGCGCGTTGACCAGCGCGATGCGACGATAAGCGGCCTCGCGCTCGGCCGCTTCGCGCGCCGCCTCGAGCCCGGCGAGCGACGCCAGCGTGCCGTTGCTGCCGTGAAGCGTGGCGCCGTCGCTCTGGAACGGCGCGCCGCGCGCCCAGCCACCGTCCGCGCCCTCGATGAAGCGCGCCGCCGCGGTGAGCCGGCGCTCGGGCGCGGGGTCGATCGCGCGCAGGTCGCCGAGCACCGAGCCCCAGCCGATATCGTCGTGGCAGCGTGCGTAGCTCAGCCAGTTGGCGCCGCGCGGCAGCCCGCCGCTCGCCGCGACGATCGCGCGCGGCAGCGCCGCCGATTGCTCCGCCAGCGCGACCCAGCCCGCCACCATCAGCGAATTGTTGTACACCAGATGGCATTCGGGCTCGAAACCGTCACCTTCATCGCGGCCGAAATAGGGCGGAACGAAGGCGGTGGGGACGATCGCCTCGGCCTTGAGCAAGGTGGCGGGCGCGGCGATGTCGAGCGCGGCGCGCAGCGCGCGGACGATGTAATGCGTCTCGGGCAGGTTGCGGCAGTCGCTGCCGGGCTGCTTCCACAGGAAGGCGATGCTGTCGAGCCGGAACGCCTCGACGCCGCGGTTGGCGAGCCGCAGCGCGACGTCAAGGATCGCCAGGAAGACGTGCGGGTTGCGCCAGTTGAGATCCCATTGGAAGGGATAGAAGGTGGTCCAGACGTGCCCGCCCATCGCGGGAACATCCGTGAAATTGCCCGGCGCGGTGGCGGGGAACACCTGCGGCAGCGTGTCCTCGCGGGCGCGCGCCTCGGCCTCGTCGAGCACGATGTAAAAGTCGCGGTAGAACGGGTCGCCGGCGCGCGCCGCTGCGGCCCAGTGATGGTCGTCCGCGGTGTGATTGAGCGCGAGGTCGACGCACAGGCTGATCCGTGCCGCACGCAGCCGCGCGGTGAGCGCCTCGAGATCGTCGTTCGTGCCGAGCCGCGGCTCGACCGCGAGGTAATCCGCCACCGCAAAGCCGCCGTCGCTGTCGCCCGCGCGCGCCTTCAGCAGCGCGAGCAGGTGAAGGTAGCGCACGCCGAGCGACTCGAGATGGTCGACGCGATCGGCCAGACCCGCGACCGTGCCGGCGTAGCGGTCGACATAGGTGGAATAGCCCAGCATGTCGGGGCGGACGAACCAGTCCGGATCGTCGAGCCGCGCCGCGTCGAGCGCGCGCAGCGCCTCGGGCCGCTCGGCGTGGCGCTCGCGCAATAGCGTCTCGGTCGCGGCCCACAGCGCGTCAGTGTCAGCCTGCGTGCCGTAGAGCCGGTCGAGCTGCCGCCGCAGCCGCGGCGCAATCGCGGCGAGCCGCTCCTCCATCGTCATCCTTCCTGTCACATCGCGCACCATAGACCCGCCTAACGTCGTCGCCACGCCCGCGCGCGTCAGAAATCGAAGCGAACTGAAGCGGCGATGGTGCGCCCGTTGATCGAGCGCGCGCGCACGAGCCCGTTCGCGGGGATGCTGGCGTCCTCCGCCTCGGTGATGCCCCTCACGTCGAAGATGTTGTTGGCGTTGAGGTTGAAGCTGACGTTCTCGGCCGCGCGCACCAGCAGGAAGCCGTTGACCTGCGTATAGGCGGGCATCTTCAGGTCATTGACCGGCTGGGTATAGCTTGAGGTGGTGCCGATCACGTTGGCGCCGATGCTCACCCGCCCAAAGTCGAGCTGCGGCGTCGCCTGGTAGACGAACGCGGCCTGGCGCTGCGGGCGGTTGCCGTCGAGCGTCGCGTCGGTGGCGTCGCGCTTGATCTTGGCGTCGGTATAGGTGCCCGCCGCGGTCAGCGAGAAGGGGCCGGCGCGAAAACGGCCTTCCAGCTCGACGCCGGTCGCCTCGTAATCGCGGCTGGTGAACTGTTGCTGCGACAGCAGGTAATTGGTCTCCTGCGTGCGCGCGTTGAACACGGTGGCGTAGAGCGCCAGCGGTCCGGTGGAGAACTTCAACCCGCCCTCGGCCTGCTTGACGAAGTCGTACGGCTTGGCGCCGGCGACCAGCCCGCCCGTGGTGGTGTCGATCAGCGGGCCGAACAGCAGCCGGTCGGCGTTGACGCGACCGCCGCGGCTGTAGCGCGCGAACGCCGCGAGCGTGTCGCTGAGCCGGTAGTTGATGCCGGCCGAGTAGGAGAGATAGCTGTAGGTATAGTCGACCGGCGTGCGGTTGGCGGGGATGAACGCCACCGCCTGCTCGGCCGAGGAGAGGAAGCCGTTGCCGTCGATGTCCTGCCCGCGCGTGGTGGTCGCGCCGGGCAGGTCGCCGGCGATGCTGCCTTTGGCGCTGCCGAAGTCATAGCGCAGCGAGCCGTCGACGTTGAGCCGGCCGAGCTCGACACCGAGCTGCGCGAACGGCGCGTTGGTGGTGTAGCGCATGTCGTAGCTGCGGCGGCAGCAATTGCCGAAGAAGGACGCGGAGTAGAGCGTGCCCCCTCCGGTGCGCGCCACGCCGGTCGAGTCGCGCACGTCGACCAGCACCGATCGGCCGTCGCCCTGCACGGTCTGGTAGAAGCTGGTCCACAGCCAGTCGGTGACGATGTCCTGGCGCGAGTTGTAGATGCCCGCCGCCAGCGTCACCGCGCCGCCGCCGAGATCGACCTTGCCGTTGACGCGCAGGTCGTTGGTGATGTTGTTGAGGCTCTTCAGGTCGACGTCGAACAGCACCACGCTGGCGAGCAGGCCATTGCCGCCGAGCGTCGACGGGCTGGCGATGCGCTGCCCGGAGAGCGGCCCGCTCGCGTAATAGAGCTGCGCGCTCGGCCCGGCGAGCGCCTCGGCCGCGGTCTGCGCGTCGCCGACGGCGGCGGGGAAGGGCGAGACGAAGTCGCCCGAGATATCGGAGTAGCGGAACCGCTCGGTGACGTTCCACCCGTCCGCGATCGCGAACTGGCCCTCGAACCCGACGGACTTGACGTCGGGGTGCATGCCGTCGCCGATGTTGCGGCGCACGGGATTGTTGCCGCCGTCGAGCGTCAGCACCGAGCCGATGTAGCGGCTGTGCAGCGTGTTCTGGTTGATCGAGAAGCCGGGCACGTTGCTGTAGCTCGGATTCTCGCCGCTGCCGCTCACGCGCACCGGATTGGGCAGATAGGCGATGCTGCGATCGTCGAGATACTTGCCGTACAGCCGGATGTAGCCGCCGTCGAACTCGCGCGTGATGTTGGCCTTGATCTGACCGCCGCGCATCGCGTTATAGCCGACGTCGCGCGGGCCGTCGCCGAGGCGATAGAAGCCGCTCAGCTCGTAGCGCGTGTTGGCGTCAATCCGGCCGCCATAGACGAAGTCGGCGCGATACTCGCGATAGTCGAGCCCGGACGAGAGCTGGAACGAGCCGCCCTCCTGCTCGCCCGTCTTGGAGATGAAGTTGATGATGCCGCCGGGCGAGTTGCTGGCGAAGGTGGAGGCGGAGCCACCGCGCACCGACTCGATGCGCGCGAGCGACAGGTCGTTGCGGAGGAAAATGTCGGCGTTGCCAAAGAGGATGTCGCCGAACTCGAGGACGGGCAGGCCGTCTTCCTGAAGCTGGAGGAACTTGGAGCCGCCCGAGGCGACCGGCAGCCCGCGCACCGCGATATTGGCGTTGCCCTCGCCGCCCGACGCCTCGACGCGCACGCCGGGGAGATTGCGCAGGATCTCGGCGGTGTTGCGGGGCGGGATCTTGCTGGTGAGGTCGGCGTCGAGCGAGCTGACCGACACCGAGGTGTCGAGCCGGTTGCGCCCCTGCGCGACGCCGGTGACGACGATGTCCTCCGCGGGCGCCGGCGTGTCGATGGTGTGGTCCGCCGACGTCTCGGCCACGGGAGCGGCGGTTTGCGCCTGGGCGGCGGCGGCCAGCAACAGCGCCGGCACCCCGGCGAGCAGGCGATAACGTGCGATCATTCTATCCTCCCCGGCGGTGATCAGTCGTCTTCGCGACTAGTCGAGGGGCTGATGCACGCTACTGCAATCGATTGCAAGACAACTTTGCAAACGATTGCAAAAAGAGCCCGTGAGGGACCCTCGCGGTCCGTTAACACTCCTGTTAGTGCCTTTGCAGTCGCACCGGCGCGCCACTCACGTCGAGGCGCGCACCACAAGCTCGGGCGTGATCACCGCGGACTCCGCCGCCTGGCCGGCGACACGCGCGAGCAGCCGCTCCACCATCAGCGCCGCGCCGCGCGCGAGGTCCTGACGGATTGTCGTCAAAGGCGGAGAGGTATGCGTGGCGAGCGTCACGTCATCATAGCCGATCACCGCCACCGCACCGGGCACGTCCAACCCCGCCTCGCTCACCGCGCGCAGCACGCTCATCGCGGCCACGTCGGAGGCGGCGAAGATCGCGTCCGGCAGTGTGCCGACCGCGAGCCGGGTGCGCATCGCGGCATGGACGCGGTCCGGGTCCATCCCGGTGGCGAGCACCTCGGCGCGGCAGCCCGCCGCCTGCGCCGCCGCGGCGAAGCCGTCGAGACGGTCGGCGAACTCGGGCGGCATCGGATCGCCGACGAACAGCAGGCGGCGGCGCCCGCGCGCGAGCAGATGCTCCGCCGCGAGCCGACCGCCCGCGCGATTGTCCGAGCCGATGGCGAGATGGCGCTGTCCCGGGCGGTGCACCCCCCAGGCAACCAGGGCGCCATAGCGCGCCGCGACGCGCTCGATCGTGTCATATTGGTCCGACTGGCCGATCAGCAGCAGGCCGTCGATCCGTCCGGCGTCCACCAGCCGGTCGAGCCAGTCGCCGTTTTCCGGCAGCACGCGCGACAGCAGCACGTCGTAGCCGTGATCGACCAGCAGGTCGGCGAGATAGCCCAGCAGCGAAAGGAAGAACGGATCGGTGAGGTGCTGCGTGCGTGCATGGCCGAGCGGCATCGCCAGCCCGATCGCGCCGGTGCTGCGTAGCCGCAGGTTGCGCGCCAGCTGGTTGGGGCGGACGTCGTGCTCGCGCGCCAACGCCTGGATGCGCGCCTGCGTCGCCTTGCTGACCGACGGGTGACCGGAGAGCGCGCGCGACACGGTTGCGGTCGACACGCCCGCCAGCGCGGCCAGGTCCGCCAGCTTCGTCGGCTTCGACAACAACCCAGCCCCCCACGAACAATCACCGTCATCTAGCCTCCGCATGGTTGCCCCTGCAACCATGGAGACGCTCACGCGGCAGGATCGGCCGAGCGGGTCCGTGCTCGGCGACGTTGATCAGCCGCGCTTGGCTGATGCGTGAGGTCTCCCGCCGTACCAACGACTTGCGCGGATATCGTGAGGCTAGCCCGATCAGCGCCGGTGGGCCGGACTGTAAAGGGTGGGGGCGACGCTGTGCGCGTACCAGGATCGGGCGCGCAGCGACGCCGCCGGCACCGGCATTGAACAGTCCGTGTTGGCGAGACCGCGTCAGCTCCCGAGCGAGCGTCGCGAGCGGCGTACCGGTCCTTCGGTCCAGCGCCGGCCAGTGGCCGCACGGCGCCGACGTGACCGCCAATCGGTGGCGCCGTCGCGCTGCAAAGCGTCGGTCTGCGCCGAGGCGCAAACGTTTGCTTGCGATACGCGAGATTCGGCGTACTCTGTCCTCGAAAAGATGAGGAGAGAGCGATGCTGTCGAACGAGCGCGCTGGTGACGAGAGCATCGTCATCCTTCAGACTTTGCTATGCCTGATGCGCGAGAAGAACCTGCTGACGCGCGCTGACATCGAGGATCTGTGCGAGCGGGTTTCGGCGCGCGCGGCGCAGGCCGAACGCGATCCGATGCCGTGCTGCTCCGAGGCTGCCACCGCCGCCGCGCACGAAATGGAGCGGATCGGCAGCTACATCGGCCAGCGCTATGGCGGGAAGCACCGGCGGCTGTGAGAGCGGGCCGTCACCGCGCGCAAAAGCCGCGCTGGTGCTGGACCGACGAGCTGCCGCTGCTCGATCTCGCAGGGTTTCATGCGTCTCGTCTGAGCCGCCAGCGCGCTCCGGCGTAGGCCGAACGCCAGAGCCACCAAACGTCACCATCTAGCCTCTGGTCTCCCGCATGCGCGCCCAGCACGGTTCCGCTTGGGCGAAACAGGCTTTCTCCTCATCCTGAACTCGCGTCAGGCGGCACCGCGCCGCGTACCCAAGCGCCGCACGACGGGCGGAGCGTCGGCTCCTGCAATAAGGTCGGGACGACGTTGGGCTGCAATGGTCGCGGCTCACCCGCGCACTACAGATGCCGCTTGCCGAGCTTTCGCGCCAGCGTCCGCCGGTGCATGCCGAGCCGCCGCGCCGCTTCGGACACGTTGAAGCCGCAGTCCGCGAGCGTCTGGTGAATATGCTCCCATTCGAGCGTGCGCAGCGAGGTGGGATGCGCCACCAGTTCCACCGACGCGTCGCCCTCGCCGGAGGCCTGGAACGCGGCCTCGATATCGTCCGAATTGGCCGGCTTCGACAGATAGTTGGTCGCGCCGAGCTTCACCGCCTCGACGGCGGTGGCAATGCTGGCGAAGCCGGTGAGCACCACGATTCGCATCGTCGGGTCGAGCGCATGGAGCCGCTCGACGCAGGTCAGCCCCGAGGCATTGCCGAGTCGCAGATCGACCACGGCGTGATCCGGCTTCAGTTCGGCGGTGACGGTGTCGATGTCGTCAGGGTCGGTGATCGCGCGCACCTGATAGCCGCGCCGCTCGAACGAGCGCGCCAGCGTCCGCGCGAACACCGCGTCGTCCTCGATGATCAGCAAGCGGCGCGCGCTCATACGGTCTCCTCCGGGATCGAGATCGCGGCGAGCGGCAGCGTCAGCATCACCTCGCTGCCGCCACGCTCGCGGTTGCGCGCCGACACCGTTCCGCCCAGCGTGCGCAACACGTTCACCGCCAGGAACAGCCCGAGCCCGGCGCCGCGCCGCGTTTTGGTGCTGAGATAGGGCTTGCCGAGCCCGTCGAGGATGGCGGCAGGGAAGCCCGCGCCGTCGTCGCGCACCGCCAACACCAGCCGGTCGCCGTCCCACCAGGCGCACAGCGAGATCGTCCGCGCGCCGGCCTCGACCGCATTGTCGAGCAGGTTCGTGATCGTCTGCGCCAGCGCCTTGTCCGCGACGATGCGCGGGTCGCTCGTCATCAGATGCTCGTAGGTCGCCGTCGGTCCCTTGCTCTCGTTCCACGAGTCGACGATCCCGGCGAGGAAGGTGCGCAGCGTGGTGCGCACCGGCGCGTTGCCGCGCACCTCGCCCGAGGCGAGCAGCACCTGGCCGAGGATATCCTTGCAGCGCGTCACCTCGGCGCGCATGTCGTCGAGATCGGCGAGCAGCGCGGGCGAGCGCGCGATCGCAGGCTCGCGCCGCCAGTCGCCCAGCATCACCGCGATCGAGCTCAGCGGCGTACCGAGCTCGTGCGCCGCACCGCTGGCGAGCAGCCCCATGCGGACGATATGCTCCTCCTCGGCGGCGCGCTGACGCAGCGCGGCGAGGCGCGCGTCATGCTCGGAGACATTGCGCACGATGCGGGTGACGAACAGCGCGAGCAGCGTCGCGGTGAGGGTGAAGTTGAACCAGCTCGCCGCCACATAGGGGATCGAGAGATCGGACGCCCAGAAGCGCGGCAGCGGAAAGGGCGGGGCGGCCCAGGCGAGCCAGGCGAACAGCGTGCTGGTCAGCGCCACCATCGTCCAGCTGGTCCAGCCCCGCAGCAGCAGCGCAGCGATCACCACCTGGAGCAGGAACAGCGTGATGAAGGGATTGCTCACCCCGCCGCTGAGATAGAGCTGCGTCGTCAGGCAGGCGACATCGACCAGCAGCGTCGCGAACAGCGCGGCATTGGTGATCGGGCGGCGCTCGACCACCTGGCTGACCGCGACGTTGAGCGCCACCAGCACCGCCAATGCGCCGAGCATCGGAACGAGCGGCAGCCGCACGCCGATGACGAAATGGACGAGCAGGATGGCGGCGAGCTGCCCCGCCACCGCGAGCCAGCGCAGCAGCGCGAGCAGGCGGACGTTGCGTCCTCCCGGTCCACCGCGCGCGAGCGGCCCGAGCATATTGGCGAGGTGCGGCATGGGGCTGGACTAGCGTCTTTCACGTGAGAGCTGAACTCTCTTGGGTTTACACGTCGCGATGTCCCTGCGGGCGCACGAACCCAGGGACACGCACGAAGACGCTTGCGGCTCTGGGCTCCTGCGTATGCAGGAGCACGGGACCGGCGCTCACGCGTCCCGCGGCGTCCGCGCGATCCGGTACGCGAGATAGGCCATCATCGCCGCCAGCGTGAACCAGGTGAGCGCGTAGATCAGGTGCGTGTTGCGGAAGCGCACCATCGTCAGCCCGCCGCGCGGCCAGCCGGTCGCCCCGCTCGCGTCGGCGTCGATGAAATAGGGCGCGACCTCCCCCAGACGTCGGGCGCGCGCGATCGCGGCGGTGTCGCGCGAGTACCAGCGGTCGGCGGCGGGATCGTTGTCGCGGAGGAACGCGCCACCGGGCTCAGTGACCCGGAGCAGTCCGGTGACGTTCGCCACCCCGGCCGGCGCGCGGATCGCGGCACGGTCGCCGAGCGGGACGAAGCCGCGGTTGACCAGGATCGTGCCGCCAGCGGTGTCGAGCGGGGCGATCACCCAATAGCCGCCACCCAGATCGGTTACGGCCTGGACGAACACGGGGGTGGCGGCGCGCCAGCGCCCGGTGGCACGGACGCGGAGATAGGCGCTGTCATCGTCAATGCTGCGCCATGCCGCGTGCGGCGGGGCCGTGACCGGCGCGGCGGCGAGCCGGCGCTCCACCCGGTCGATCAGCGCGAGCTTCCACGCGCGCCGCTCGACCTGCCACACGCCCAACCCGGCGAGCAGCGCGGTGCCGAGCACCGCCAGCGCCAGGAAGACGTGCCGGCGCGTCACATGCCCGCGCTCGACATCTCCGCCTGCATCTGCGGCATCATGTTGAGGTTCATGTGATACATCACCCAGAGCGAGCCCGAGATCACGATCACCACGATGATGACGGTGAAGATCAGCGCCATCATCGTCCAGCCCGCCTCGGACTTGGTGTTCATGTGCAGGAAATAGATCATGTGGACCACGATCTGCACCATCGCGAGCGCCATCACGATGCCCGCCGTGACCCGCGGATCGGCGATGACCCCGGTCATCACCAGCGCGAAGGCGGGCGCGGTGAGCAGCACCGAGAGCAGGAAGCCGATCCAATAGCCCTTGCGCGAGCCGTGCGCGGCGCCGCCGTGCGGATCGTCGTGCCCGTGCCCGTGGTCGGCGGCGTGGCCGTGATGCGTCTCGGCGCTCATCAGCGCAGCACTCCCAGCAGATAGACGAAGGTGAAGACGCCGATCCAGATGACGTCGAGGAAGTGCCAGAACAGCGACAGGCACTGCAGCCGGCGCAGGTTGGCGTCGACCAGCCCGCGGCGCGACACCTGCACCATCAGCGTTCCCAGCCAGATCAGGCCGAAGGTGACGTGCAGCCCGTGCGTCCCCACCAAGGTGAAGAAGGACGAGAGGAAAGCCGAGCGCTGCGGCCCCGCGCCCTCGTGGATCAGGTTGCTGAACTCGTAGAGCTCGATCGCGAGGAAGGCGGCGCCGAACAGCGCGGTCACCGCCAGCCAGCCGAGCACCGCGCCCTGCTTGCGCTCGTCCGCGCTGATCATGGCGAAGCCATAGGTGATCGACGACAGCAGCAGCATCGTCGTGTTCACCGCCACCAGCGGCAGCTCGAACAGCTCGCGCGCGGTCGGCCCGCCCGCGTAGCTGCCGCCGTACACGCCATAGGCCGCGAACAGCATCGCGAAGATGAGGCAGTCGCTCATCAGGTAGAGCCAGAAGCCCAGCATCGTGCTGTGCCCCGGCGGGTGCTCGTGCTCGTCCAGGTCGTAGAAGACCGGGTTCTCCGCGCCGGGCGGGGTCTGCGTCATCGTGCTCATCGGTCTCAGATCCCCGCGCTCTGGAGCGCGCGGGTGCGCACGTCCTCGTTCTTCACGATATCCTCGGCGGGGATGTGGAAGTCGCGGTCATAGTTGAAGGTATGGCCGATCGCGACGGCGAGCAGCGCGACGAAAGCGAGCGCGGCAAGCCACCAAATGTACCAGATCATGGCGACACCGAAGACCGTCGACAGCCCGGCCAGGATGATCCCCGCGCCCGTGTTCTTGGGCATATGGATCGCGCGGAAGCCCTCGGTCGGCCGCTCGGCCTTGCGCTGCTTCATGTCGTGCCATGCGTCGAGGTCATGAATCACCGGCGAGAAGGCGAAGTTGTACGCCGGCGGCGGCGACGAGGTGGCCCATTCCAGCGTGCGGCCGTTCCACGGGTCGCCGGTGAAGTCGCGCAGCTTCTCGCGGTCGCGGATGCTGACGTAGAACTGCATCAGCATCGAGCCGATCCCAGCGGCGATGATCAGCGCACCGATCGCAGCGATCACGAACCAGATCTGCAGACCGGGGTCGTCGAAGGCGCGCAGGCGGCGGGTGACGCCCATCAGCCCCAGCACGTAAAGCGGCGTGAAGGCGACCCAGAAGCCCACCACCCAGCACCAGAAGCTGATTGTGCCCCAGAACTTCTCGAGCTTGAACCCGAAGGCCTTGGGCCACCAGTAATTCACACCCGCGAACATGCCGAACAGCACGCCGCCGATGATGACATTGTGGAAGTGCGCCACGAGGAACAGCGAGTTGTGGAACTGGAAGTCGGCAGGCGGCACCGCCAGCATCACGCCGGTCATGCCGCCGACCACGAAGGTCAGCATGAAGGCGACCGCCCACATCATCGGGAGCTCAAACCGGATGCGTCCGCGATACATCGTGAACATCCAGTTGAAGATCTTCGCCCCCGTCGGGATCGAGATGATCATCGTGGTGATGCCGAAGAAGCTGTTGACGCTCGCGCCCGAGCCCATCGTGAAGAAATGGTGCAGCCACACCAGATACGACAGGATGCAGATGACGATCAGCGCGTAGACCATCGACGTGTAGCCGAACAGCCGCTTGCCCGAGAAGGTGGAGACCACCTCCGAGAACACGCCGAACGCGGGCAGGATCAGGATGTACACTTCCGGGTGGCCCCAGATCCAGATCATGTTGGTGTACATCATGGGGTTGCCCCCACCGGTGTTGGTGAAGAAGTTGGTGCCGACGTAGCGGTCGAGGCTCAGCATCGCCAGCACCGCGGTCAGCACCGGGAAGGCCGCGACGATCAGCACGTTGGTCACCAGCGCCGACCAGGTGAAGATCGGCATCTGCATCAGCGTCATGCCCGGCGCGCGCATCTTGATGATGGTGGCGAGCAGGTTGACGCCGGACAGCAAGGTGCCGACGCCCGCAATCTGGAGCGCCCAGACGTAATAATCCACGCCCACATCGGGCGAATAGTCGATCCCCGACAGCGGCGCCATCGCGAGCCAGCCGGTCCGCGCGAACTCGCCGACGAACAGGCTCATCATCACGATAACCGCGCCGCTGACCGTCATCCAGAAGCTGAAATTGTTCAGGAACGGGAAGCTGACGTCGCGCGCGCCGATCTGCAGCGGGACGACATAGTTCATCAGACCGGTGACGAACGGCATCGCCACGAAGAAGATCATGATCACGCCGTGCGCGGTGAACACCTGGTCATAATGGTGCGCGGGCAGGAAGCCCTCGTTGCCACCGAAGGCGATCGCCTGCTGCGCGCGCATCATCAGCGCATCGGCGAAGCCGCGCAGGAACATGACCAGCGCGAGCACGATGTACATGATGCCGATCTTCTTGTGATCGACGCTGGTGAACCATTCCTTCCAGAGATAGCCCCACAGGCGGAAATAGGTCAGCGCACCGAGCAGCGCGGCGCCGCCGAGCGCCACCATCGCGAAGGTGCCGACCAGGATCGGCTCATGGATCGGGAAGCTCTCGATCGAGAGCCGCCCGAAGATCGTCTTTACGAGATCGTCCGACATGGTGTCCTCAAGCCCCCTGCGAGGCGTTGGCGCGCAGCGGCGCCGGAAGGTGGAGCTGGGTCATGTTGCGGTTGCTGTCCGCGCCCGGATCGTTCTGGCCCGGCGCCTCGCCGTGCGGTGCGCTGAGATGCGGTGCCTCGCCCTTCTCGGACGGTTCGCGGGTCAGCGCGCCCTCGGCTTCGCCGGCGCGCGGCGCGCGGTCGTTCACCGCGGGGCCGGCGTGCGACATTCCCTCCATACAATTGGTGCCGGGCTTGACGCAGATGCCGACGATGCGGCGGAACAGCGTCGGGTCCACCGTGCCGAAGCCGAGCGGCGGCACCTTCTCGGTCGGCTTCTCGAGCCGCAGATAGGTGGTCGTGTCGAGCTGCCAGCGATTGCGCTTCACCCCGGCAGCCCATTGCTCGAAGCGAGCGGGCGACACCGAATGGGTCCAGAAGGTCATGTGCGAGAAGCCGGCGCCGGAATAATTGGCTGAGCGCCCCGCGAACTTGCCAAGCCGGTTGAGCACGCCGTGGAGCACCGTCTCCATGCCCGGCATGGTGTAGACCATGCCCGCCATCGCCGGCACCCAGAGCGCGTTCATCACGGTTGACGAGGTCATCGTGAACTTGACCGGCCGGTTCACCGGCACGACGAGCTCGTTGACCGTGGCGATGCCCTGCTCGGGGTAGATGAACAGCCACTTCCAGTCGAGCGAGACCACCTGGACCTCGAGCGGGCGGTCCGCCGCGGCGACGGGCTTGCCCGGCGCGGTCCGCGCCAGCGGGCGGTACGGGTCGAGCGTATGCGTCGCCACCCAGGTGAGCGCGCCGAGCGCGATGATGATCAGCAGCGGCGCCGACCAGATCACCAATTCGAGCCCGGTCGAGTGATCCCAGTCAGGCTCGTAGCTCGCCTCGGTGTTGGTCTCGCGGTAGCGCCACGCGAACACCACCGTCAGCGCCATCACCGGCACGATGATCAGCAGCATCAGTACCACCGACCAGATGATCAGGTTCGACTGCTGGACGGCCACGTCGCCGGCCGGGCTCATCACCACGGTGTCGCAGCCGCCGAGCAGGGCGAGGGCGCCGAGTGCGGACAGGCGGGGGATGGCAGACGACGCGCGCCGCAGGGACGGCAGAAGGGCGGGCAGGGGGATCATGGGCGCGCAGCTAAGCTTTGCTGCGGCGCAGCGGAATAGGACATTTTGTCCCATCCCGGCGTTGTGGCACTTAGGCTAAGAAGCCGCGAGATACGTCCGATCGGGAACATGTAATGGCCACCGCACATTCCGCGCCGCTCGAGCGCGGCGCCCGCAACGTCAACACGCGGGACGACCATCAGGTCCGTCCCGGCGAGATCGCGATCGGCGTGATCATCGGTCGGACGTCTGAATTCTTTGACTTTTTCGTCTATGCCATCGCCTCCGTGCTGGTGTTCCCGGCGGTGGTGTTCCCGTATATGGAGCGGATCACCGCCACCATGTGGTCGTTCGCGCTGTTCCCGCTCGCGTTCATCGCGCGCCCGATCGGCACGCAGATCTTCATGTGGATCGATCGCCGCCACGGCCGCGGCACCAAGCTCACGCTCGCGCTCTTCTTGCTGGGCACCTCCACCGTGCTGGTCGCCTTCCTGCCGGGTTATGCGCAGATCGGCGGCTGGTCCGCGATCATGCTCGGGCTGCTCCGCATCGGCCAGGGCATCGCGCTGGGCGGCGCATGGGACGGGCTGGCCTCGCTGCTCGCGCTCAACGCGCCGGAGAAGCAGCGCGGCTGGTGGGCGATGGTGCCCCAGCTCGGCGCACCGCTCGGGCTGGTGGTGGCCAGCGCGCTGTTCGCCTTCTTCGTCTCGACCCTGCCGGCCGAGGATTTCATCTCCTGGGGCTGGCGCTACCCCTTCTTTGTGGCGTTCGCGCTCAACGTGGTGGCGCTGTTCGCGCGCCTGCGCATCGTCGTCACGCCCGAATATACCGAGCTGTTCAAGAGCCGCGAGCTCACGCCGTCGCCGGTCGGCGCGACGGTGAAGGCGCAGTGGCGCAACATCATCATCGGCGCGTTCGCGCCGCTCGCCAGCTTCGCGCTGTTCCACATGGTGACGGTGTTCCCGCTCTCCTGGGTCAATCTGTTCACCCGCGAGGACATCGCCACCTTCCTGCTGATCGAGACGATCGGCGGCGTGATCGGGATCGGCGCGATCGTGCTGTCGGGGCTGCTGGCTGATCGGATCGGGCGCCGCAGCGTGCTCGGCTACACTGCCGCGGGCATCGCCGCCTATAGCGGGTTCGCGCCGACGCTGCTGAACGGCGGCCGGGCGGGCGAGGTGCTGTTCATGGTAATGGGCTTCCTGCTGCTGGGGCTGTCGTTCGGCCAGTCCTCGGGTGCGGTGACGAGCAACTTCCCCAAGCGTGCGCGCTACACCGGCGCGGCGCTGACCTCGGACCTCGCCTGGCTGTTCGGTGCGGGCTTCGCGCCGCTCGCCGCGCTGGCGCTGACGCAGGCGTTCGGCCTGGTTGCAGCAGGGGCCTATCTGCTCTCGGGCGCGCTCGGCACGCTCGCGGCGCTGGGGCTCAACGTGGAACTGGCGCGCCGGCTCGACTAAGCCGCGCCGCGGCCTCGGCGATCGTCCGGCGATCGTCCGGGGCACCGCCGGACTGGTGCAGACATCGGTGGGCAGGGGTGCGGCATCGTCCGCACCCCAATCGGGGGCCGCTCGCGCTCGACCAGCGCGGCGGCCTCGCGCGCCGCACGGCCGGCGAGCACGATCAGCTCGAGACACGGCAGCAGGTGAAGCAGCGGCGGGGGGAGCGCGAGCCCCTCGGCGATCTCGCCGCAGCGGACCGGGCGATTGCGTGCGCCGGGGGATGGCCGTTCCACGACACCGCGTTCCACAGCAGGGTGTCACTGCGGTCGATCTCGGCCCCGTCGAGGAAGCGCTTGAGATTGCGCGACGTGCCAGTGGCTTGGTCGCGCGAGACGATCACCGGACCGTGCGCGCCGAAGTTTCCGGCAGGAGCAGCAGCCGCGTCGCGGCACCGCCGTCGTTCGGGTCAAAGCGGGGACGTCGCGGCCGCCGGTGCCGAGCAACGAGCGCCGATGTTCGAGGGCGGCGTACGCGACGGGGTCGGTGGACATCACCTGCTCCCCATCAGTTTGTTACGAGCGGCGTGACCCGGATCCTCCCCGGTTCGGGGAGGGGGAGCGCGCCCGAAGGGGCGTGATGGAGGGGGGCTCTCCATCTGGCGCAGCGTCCGCGCGAACCCCCTTCACCAGCCTGCGGCTGGTCCCCCTCCCCGCGAGCGGGGAGGATCTTTCCGGAGCCCACGCAGGGGCAGGCGGCTCCTTTACGCCGCCTTGCGCTCGCCCGTGTCGTCGTTGGCCGCGGGGACGGTGAGCCCGCCGTCGGCCGCGAGCTGGGCGAACGCACCGCCACGCGCGAGCAACTCGTCGAACCCGCCCTGCTCGACGATCTCGCCCTGATCGAGCACCACGATCCGGTCGGCGGCGCGCACCGTGGAGAGGCGATGCGCGATCACGAAGGTGGTGCGGCCCTGACGCAGCCGCTCGAGGCTCTCCTGCAACCGCGCCTCGGTGGCGACGTCGAGCGCGCTGGTCGCCTCGTCGAGCAGCAGGATCGGCGCGTTCTTCAGCAGCGCGCGCGCGATCGCGATGCGCTGGCGCTCACCGCCCGACAGGCCAGCGCCGCGGTCGCCGACCGGGGTGGCGAAGCCCTGCGGCTTGCGCATGATGAAGTCATAGGCGCCAGCGATCCGCGCCGCGTCCTCGATCTGCTCCATCGTCGCGTCGGGGTTGCCCATCGCGATATTCTCCGCGATCGAGCGGTTGAACAGCCCGGCCTCCTGGAACACCACGCCCGTCGCGGCGCGTAGCGAGGCGAGCGTCACGCCGCGGATGTCCTGACCGTCCACCAGGATGCGCCCGCTCTCCGGGTCATAGGCGCGCTGGAACAGGCCGAGCGCGGTGGACTTGCCCGAACCGGTCGGGCCGACGATCGCGACCGTCTGACCGGGCTCGACCTCGAAGCTGAGGTCGCGCACCGCGCCCGAGCCGGTGGGATAGCGGAAGGAGACGTTCTCGAACGTGACGCGGCCATGGCTCACCGCGAGCGGCTGCGCATCCGCGACCTCGCCGATATGGCTCTGCTGGTCGAGCACGTCGAAGAACTGGACGAGCGCAGGGAGACGCTGCGCCTTGTCGACGATGAAGCTGGTGATCGTCTCCAGCCGCGCAATCAGCAGCGTGGCGAACCCGACGAACGAAACGACGTCGCCGATCGTGGCAAGCCCGCGCGACACCAGCGCCGCGCCGAAGCCGAAGATCGAGACGATCGCGATCGACGAGGCGCCGCGCGTCAGCACCGCGGACACCGCCCACCAGTTAAGCACCGGATATTGCGCGGCGAGCAGGTCGTGGAGCGAGCGGCGGACGTTGCCCAGCTCGCCCGGCACCGCGAGGAAGCTCTGCAGCACCGTGACGTTGCCGAACAGGTCGCCGAGATTGCCCGAGATATCGGTGAAGCGGTCCTCCACCTGCGCCTGCCCGGTCGAGGTGTGGCGCATCACCACGAGGTTGACCGCCGTATAGACGATCATCAGCGCGACCAGCACCAGCGCGAGCCGCCAGTTGGTGGCGAGCGCGATCGGCAGCAGCACCGCGACGATGGCGACATTGGTGATCTGGTCGCGCAGCAGCGGCAGCCACAGGTTGAACAGCGCGTCACAGCCCGAGATCATGATGCGCATCAGCCGGCCCGAGCGCGCCTCCGTGTGGAACGACGGCGGCAGCGCGAGCAGATGCTCGACATAGCCCGACATGGCGGCGAGGCGGCGGCGGTGTGCCATGCGATCGGCGAGCAGCGAAATGACGACGCTGGCGAGGAACACCGCGACGCTGATGCCGCACCACATCGCGACATAGCGCATCGGCCCGGCGCCGGAGGTGAGCCCGTTGACCGCCTTGCCGAACAGCAGCGGCTCGCTGACCTGGAGCAGCGCGACGAGCAGCCCCGCGCCGATCAGCGATCCGGCCTTGAGCTTCTCGGGCCGCAGCAGCGCGAGCGCGCGGAGGAAATACAGGTGCGAGCGCTTGGGCTCGGCGGACATGGACTGGGCCATGATCGGTCTCGTCACTGGAGCTGATAGGGCGTCCCGCCGTCGCCACTTGCCGATCGTTCGGAACCCGCCCGCTTTACGTCCGTGATGGTTAACGCTTGATGTGCATGCGCCGAAGCGAGTCAAATCATCGATCAACCGTGCTGGCCGAGCGGAACCTTCTTCGGGCCGCTTCTCTCGCGGCGATAATCGTTCTAACGACGATCGTTCTAAACAATGCCGGGGCCGCATCGTGCTTCCCGTCATCCCGGACTTGGTCGGGATCCACGCTTCCGCAGAAGCGATGCTTTTGGCGCGCGCGGCACGAAGCATCCGAGCCCACCCTCCGGGTTGACGGAAGAGTTTGGCAGAAAGCTGCCCCATGCGGGGCGGAAGGGCGATGACGCGGGGTCGTTATTTAGGTCAAGAAGTCTTGGTCAAAGCCGAAGAAGCGCAACGTTCCTGGCCTCGCTCAATGCTCGCGGAACGAGGCCCAGAAGCCGCCGACCAGCGGCTCCACCGCATAGTCGAGCGCGGTACGCTTGCGCAGCGGGATCAGCACCTGCGCGGGCATGCCGGCGCGAAGCTGGAAATCCTTGCCGCGGAAGTTCGACAACAGGCGCAACTGCGATGGCGGCACGGTCACCTCACCGGTGAAATAGCTGCGGCCGGTCTTCTCGTCGGTGAAGCTGTCCGCCGACAGCCGCGTCAGCTCGCCGGAGAGTTCGGGCAGGTCGCGCTCGTGCAGGCTGGGGAATTTGACCAGCGTGCGCTGGCCGACGTTGAGGTCGTCGGCGTCGTCGGGCGAAATATGCGCTTGGATCCGCAGCGGGGTACGTTCGGGGACCACGTCCATCAGCTTCTGCCCCGGCGAAATCACGCCACCGGGCGTGAACACGGTCAGCCCCACCACCGCGCCGGTCGCGGGCGAGCGGATCTCGGTGCGCGCGAGCTGGTCGCGTGCCGCGCTCAGCTTGGGCAGCACGTCGCCCAATTTGGTCTCGACGTCGCGCAGATCGGCGGCGGTGCGCTCGCTGAAGGTGCGTTCGGCCTCGAGCCGCTCGATCTGGCTCTCGCGCGCCGCCTCGCGCGTCTGCGCCACGCTGGCGGCATATTGACCGCGCTGACCCTGAAGCTCGGCGCGCATCCGCTCCAGCTCGCGCAACCGCGTTTGCGAGACGAAGCCCTTGGCGGCGACGGGCCGCAGCGCGTCGAGCTGCGCGTCGAGCAGCTTCAATTGCTCCTGCGCCGAGACGACCTGTTCGCCATAGCCGCGGCCCTGCTCGCGCGACTGCGCACCACGCTGGCCGAGCGCGTCGCGTTGTGCCGCCAAGGTGGCGGTGCGCGCGCGCAGCTCGGTCTGCTGGAGGCGCATCGCGAGCGCGATCTCGGGACGGTCCTCCGCGGGCATCGACGCGAACTCGGCGGGCGGCGCGATCTGCGTCTGGCCGAGTTGCTCCGCCTGGAGCCGCGCGCGCTGCGCCAGCAACCGGATCGCCTGCGAGGCAAGCGCGCGCTCGGTCGCCAGCACCTCGGGCGAGGCGAGCCGGATCAGCAGCTGACCCTGCTGGACGCGCTGGCCCTCGCGCACGAAGATGCGTTGCACCACGCCGCCGTCGCGATGCTGCACCGTCTGGCGCTGGCCCGAGACCTGGAGCACGCCTTCGGCATAGGCCGCCGCATCGAGCCGCGCGAACGCCGCCCAGCCGAGGAACAGCACGAAGAACAGCACCGCGATGACGACGCCGGCGCGAATGTCGCGGCGCGGGTCGGCGGGGAGGTGAACGGTATCGGTGATCGGCAGGCTGGCCATGTCAGGCGCTCGCGGCGGGAGAGGGGAGATCGGCGGCGGGCGCGCCGCCGGCGGGAACGGGGCGAAGCTTCGGCGGTGCGATCCGCTGCAGCACCTCGTCGCGCGGGCCGAACAGTTCGACCCGACCGCCGCGCATCAGCAGCAGCTTGTCCACCACCGGCAGGATGCCAAGCTTGTGGCTGACCACCAGGATGGTGTGTCCGGCGCGTTTGTAATGGTCGATGGCGGCGAGCAGCGCAGCGTCGCCTTCCGAATCGAGGTGCGCGTTGGGCTCGTCCAGCACGAGCAGCGCCGGGTCGCCGAACATCGCCCGCGCCAGCGCGACACGCTGCGACTGCCCGGCGGAGAGTCCGCGCCCGCCCGGCTTGAGCAGGTGATCGAAGCCATTGGGCAGTCGCTGCACCAGCTCGCGCGCGCGGGCGCGCTCGGTGGCGGCGATCGCGGCGGCGTCGATCGCGGCCGCATCTTCGCCCAGCTCGCCGCGGAAGCGCGCGATGTTCTCCTTGATCGTGCCCGCGAACAGCGTCGGCTCCTGCGGCAGATAGCCGACATGCTGGGCAAGCCGCTCCGGGTCCCAGTCGCCAAGGTCGGCGCCGTCGATCCGCACGCGGCCGCGGTCGGGGCGCACCGCCCCGGCGATGATCCGCGCCAGGGTCGACTTGCCCGCGCCGCTCGGGCCGATCATCGCCACCACCTCGCCCGGTGCGATCTGGAGCGAGACGTCGGACACGATCGTGCCGTCACGCGCGTCGTTGAGCAGCGTCACCGCCTCCAGCACGATCGCGCCACGCGGGACGGGCAATTGCGTCGCCGGGGTGGCGTGCTGCGTCTCGAGCAGCAGCTTGTCGAGCCGGCGGTAGCTGCCGAGCGCCTGCGCGATGCCCTTCCAGCCCCCGATCAGCTGCTCGATCGGCGCAAGTGCGCGCGCGATCAGGAAGGACGAGGCGAAGATCGCGCCCGCGGAGATCTGGTTGTCGATCGCCAGCAGCGCGCCGAGCCCAAGCGCGAGGCTCTGCAGCGCGAGCCGGACGAACTTGGTGGCGGTAAGGTAATTGCCCCCGGTGAAGCCGGCCGCGGTCTGCTGCGCCAGCATCGCCTCGCGCAGGCGCAGCTGGCGTACCACCATGGCGCGGCGCATGCCCAGCGCGCGCACCGCCTCGGCACCCCCCAGCATCGCTTCCTGGCTGGCATAACTGTTCGCCGCCGAGACCTGTGCGCGCTCGAGCGCGGCGCGGGTCGCGCGCTCGTTGCGCCATGCCAGCACGGGCAGGATCGTGCCGCCCGCCAGCGCCACCGCGCCGATCGCGGGGTGCACCAGGAAACAGACGAAGACGTAGATCGGGGTCCAGGGCGCGTCGAACAGCGCGAGCACGCCCGCGCCGCTCAGCGTCTGCCGCATCGTGTCGAATTCGCGCAGCGCCTGGCGTGCCACCGGCAGGTCGGGCCGGCCCAGCGTCGAGTCGAGCAGCGCCGGCGCCAGTGCGGCATCGAGCTGGACCCCCGCGCGCACCAGCAGCCGGGTGCGCACGCGATCGAGCAGCGACAGCGTCACCAGCGCGAACAGCAGCACCAACGTGAGGAACAGCAAGGTGAGCTGCCCCTGCGTCGGCACCACCCGGTCATAGACCTGGAGCATGTAAAGCGTGGGCGCGATGTAGAGGATGTTGACCAGCGCGCTGAAGCCGAACGCCGCCATCACGTGGCGACGGCACAGCGCCACGGCGCGGCGCATCGGCGTCTCGGCAACAAGGTCGGTCATCGTCACGCTCCCATCGGCACGCGCATCATCGCCGATTTTGGTTAATGACGCTATAACTCGGCCGGGCGGCGCGCTCGGCTACCAATTAAAGCGCAGCGTTCCGACCAATGTGCGCGCCGCGCCGAAATAACAGCTGTTGTTGAAGAAGCAGCTGGCGGTATGGCGTTTGTCAAACAGGTTCGAGGCGTTGACGCTGAGGCTCAGCCCGTCCCAGCGGCGATCGAGCGCGCCGAGGTCATAGCCCAGCAGCGCGTCGGCCAGGACATAGCCGGGCGAGGCGAAGCGTTCCACCGATGTGGCGGCGCCGCGAGCGTAGCTGGCGGTGCCGTCCGATTCACCGACGTAGCGCACGCCCGCGCCGAGCGAGAGGCCGCCGAGACCGCCCGCGACCGCGTCGCCGAGATCCGACGAAACGAAGCTGGACGCGCTCCACCGCGGCACGCCGAGCGGGCGCGTGCCGGTGACGCCGGAGAGCTGGTCGCCGCTGCCGACCGGCACGGTGCCGCTGGTCACGAGCGGATCGGTATAGCTCGCCGCCAACGCCAGCGTGACGCCGCGCGCGACCGTGCCGCGCCCGTCGAGCTCGATGCCGCGCACCTTCACCTCGCCGACCTGGATCGAGAAGTTCGGGTTGGCGGGATCCGAGACGGGTACGTTCTGCCGCCGCAGATCGAACGCGGACAGCGTGAACAGCGCGCCGCCGCCGCGCGGCTGGAACTTGATGCCGGCCTCATATTGCCGGCCGGTCACCGGCACGAACGGCGCGCCATCGGCGCCCGCGCCGGTCTGCGGCTCGAAGCTCTTGGCATAGCTGGCGAACGGCGCGAGCCCCGCGCTGGTCTCGTGCAAGGCGCCGATCCGCGTGGTGAAGGCAGTCTGCGACGAGCGCGTCACCGCGCCGGTGGTGCGGTTGCGCGTCAGCTGGTCGTACCAGTCCCAGCGTCCGCTCGCGATCAGGTTGAGCCCGCCGAGCGAAAGCTGGTCCTGCACATAGGCACCGGTCTGGTCGATGCGGCGGAAGCTGCGCGTCTGCGTCAGCGCGAAGCCCGGCAGCGTGCCGTTATAGCGCGGGCGGAAGAGGTCGAAGTCGGGGATGCTGGTGACCGGATCGGCGGTTCGCCCGGTGTTGAACTGCTGGTCGTTGCGGCCCTCGTTGTGCGCGTAATCGAGCCCCGCGAGCAGCACATGGCGCACCGGCCCGGTGGTGACCTCCGCGGCGAGGCGATTGTCGAGCGTGATCGTGCGGAAGCGCTCGTCCGATCCGCCGCCACCGCGGACGATGGTCGAGAAATCTGTGGTGCGCGCCGCGCCGGTGCCGGTAGTGCGGAAGGCCGACAGATAGATCTGCCGATAATGGAGATCGACGTCATAGTAACGCGCGTTGGTGGTCCAGGTCAGCGCGTCGGACAGGCGGTGGCGGAACAGCAGCGTCGCGGACTTCTGCTTACGGTCGAACGCCTCATAGCCCGGCTCGGAAACGTTGAGATCGATCGGGAAGCGCCCGAACGGGTTGGGCAGCGCCGAGCCGTAGACCGGCACGCCGCTGTAGGACGCGGCCTCGGGATCGCGCTGGTAGGAGAGGATCAGCGTCACGCTGGTCGCGTCGTCGGGCGCGAAGCGCAGCATCGGGCGCGCGTAATAGCGCCGGTTGCGCGTGTGCTGGAGGAAGCCGTCACCCTGTTCGGCGCCCGCGATCACGCGGAACTGCCAGCGGCCGTCGCGGTCGAGCGGCTGGTTGAGGTCGATCGCGGAGCGCAGCAGCGCGAAATTGCCGCTCGCCAGCTCGATCCGGCTTCCCGCTTCGGCGCCGGGCAGCTTGCTGGTGAGATTGACCAGGCCGCCCGGCGTGCCGCTGCCGTAGAGCACCGACGCCGGCCCCTTGATCACGTCGACCGACTCGACGAGGTGGAAGTCCGTCTGCGGGCTCGAATAGACGCCGCCCTGCTGGCGCATGCCGTCCATGAAGACGCCGGGGGTAAAGCCGCGCAGGAACAGCTGATCGTAACGGGTCGCGACGTTGCCGCGCTGGTTGGGTGCGACACCCGCGACATAGCCGAGCGCCTGGTTGATCGACAACGCGTTGCGGCGCGTCAGCTCGTCCTGATCGATCACGGTGACGGTTTGCGGCAGGATGATGAGCGGCGTGTCGGTCTTGGCCCCGGCGCGGCCGTTGCTCCGTTCGCGCTCGCCGGTGACGAGGATGTCGTCGCGTTCGTCGTTCTCGTCCTCGTTCGCGGGGGCGGGCGGCGCCTCGGTCGCAACCGGCTCGAGCGGCCGCGCCCCGGCGGGCGCGGCGGTCAGTACGACCCCGCCGGCGAGCGTCGTCGCGAGCCGCCGCAGGGCGCTCTTGCTGTTCATACCGACCCCTTAATTCGCTATTGCTAGTGACTCGCAAAGACCGCTATAAGCCTCTTGTCGCTAGGGCAAGGGGGAAGGCGGAATGCTGATGCAGCGAGTGGAGGCGCCACCACGCCGGGTGCGGATCCGCCCCGGGGCGTGGGCGATGCTCGCGCGCTGCCTGACTGCGCTGCTCGGCGGCTATGCCGCGACCGCGGCGCTCGTCAGCCTCGCCGCACGCCTGCTGCCGCTGGCCAGCGTGGAGGCGACCACCTGGGCGATGATCGCGAGCTTCCTGGTCTATGCGATGTTCGGGCTGTGGTGTTTTCATGAGCCGCGACTCGCGCGCGTTGTCGCGCTGACCTGGGGCGTCGCGCTGATCGCCGGCGGGCTGACGTGGTTGATCGGTCCGCGTCCGTGAGCCGATCGCTGCGGCAATCGATGGCGTGGATCCATGGCTGGCTGGGGCTGCTGGCGGGCTGGATCCTGTTCGCGATGTTTCTCACCGGCACCGCGAGCTACTTTCGCCCCGAGATCACGCAGTGGATGCAGCCGGAGCAGCCGCCCAATCGCGTCGGCGGCGCGGCGGCGGCGCAGGCGGCGGTCGACTATCTGGCGCGGGTCGGCCGCGGCGACTCGCAATGGTATATCTACCTGCCCGACGATCGCACCGCGGTGACGCGCGTGTTCGCGATCCCCGGCGCGACCGCCAAGCCCCCCGCGCGGCCGCGTCCGCCGGAGCTGGAGCTCGACCCGCGCAGCGGCGAGCCGGTGCACGCACGCGCGACGCGCGGCGGCGAGCATTTCTACCGCTTCCATTTCCAGCTCCAGCTGCCGCATCCCTGGGGACGCTGGCTCGCGGGCGTGTGCGCGATGTTCATGCTCGGTGCGATCGTCTCGGGCGTGGTGACGCACAAGCGGATCTTCGCCGACTTCTTCACGCTACGCTGGAACAAGGGGCAGCGCAGCTGGCTCGACGCGCACAACGTCTCGGCGGTGCTCGCGCTACCCTATCATGCAATGATCACCTACACCGGGCTGATGACGCTGGTGCTGATGTACATGCCCTGGCCGATCGCCGCCAATTACCGCCAGCCCACCGATTTCGCGCGCGAGGCCTATGGCTATGTCACCGAGGGCGAGGCAAGCGGCCGCGCCGCACCGCTGGTGGCGGTGGCGCCGCTCGTACGCGACGCCGAGCGCCGGCTCGGCCAGCGCGCGCAGCGCGTGGTGATCCGTTTCCCGGGCGACGCGGCGGCAACGGTGGCGGTGGCGTCGGCCGGGGCGAGCGCGCTCAACGCACGCGGCGGCACGATCAGCTATGCGGGCGCGACCGGCCGCGTCACCGAGGCCGCGGTCGGAGCCGGCCCCGCGCTGGCGACCGCCGGGGTCATGCTGGGGCTGCACACGGCGCAGTTCGCCGGGCCGGCGCTGCGTTGGACATTCTTCGTGCTCGGGCTGACCGGCGCGGCGATGGTCGGCACCGGGCTGCTGCTATGGACCGCGGCGCGGCGGCGGCCGAATACGGCACCGTTCCTCGGGCTGCGGCTGGTCGAGCGGCTCAACATCGCCGCCATCGCAGCGCTGCCGATCGGCATGGCGAGCTACCTGTTGGCCAACCGGCTGATCCCGGCAGAGGCGGCGGGTCGCGCCGACACCGAGGTGGCGACGATGTTCTACGCCTGGGGAGCGGCGGCGCTGGTGCAGCTGGCGCGTCCCGCAAAGCGCGCGTGGCGCGAGCTGTTCGCTCTGGGGGCGCTGCTGTTCGCCGCGATTCCACTCGTCAACGCCGCGACGACCGAGCGCGGCTTCGTGGCGTCACTTCGCGCGGGCGACGGACTGTTCGTCGGCTTCGACGTGGCGATGATCGCGATTGCGGCGCTGCTCGCGCTGGCGAGCTGGATGGCCGGGCGCGAGCGGCAGGCAATGACACGCAGGAAGTTGGGGGAGTTGGCGCATGTGTGAGGGTTTCGTGCTGTGCGCGCTGGCGTTCGTGCTGATCGCGGCGGCGTCGCACCGCTTCCACCGCGATGCGGGCGCCACGTCGCCGGTACAGCGGCGCTGGCTTCGCGGCGTGGGAGCGGGGCTGATCACGGTGGCGCTGTTGCGCGCCGGCACTGCGATCGACGGCGAGCGCTGGGTGCGCCTGCTGTGCTGCGCCTCGCTCGCCGCGGTGATGGTGGTGCTGACGCTGTCGGTGCGCGCGCCCGCTCTGCTCTATCCGCTGCGGCGGCTGCTGACGCGCCGCGCGGCCGCGCCGGCGGTGGCGCGCGAGGTGGAGGTGCTGGTCGCGGCGCGGGGATGAGCGGGCGCTGACATTGCCCCTCGCCCTGCCGTCATCCTGAACTCGTTTCAGGATCCATCGGGCCGCAAACGTCGCGGCGGCGGCGTCTGCGGGAGGATAGATCCTGGCGCGACTTCAGGGCGACGCCGGGAAGGGAGGGGAAGCGCGCGCCCATGCCTCTCACTCCGCCGCGAGCAGCTCCGCCGCTTGCAGGTCGACCGACACCAGCCGGCTCACCCCGCGCTCTACCATCGTCACGCCGAACAGCCGATGCATCCGGCTCATCGTCACCGCATTGTGCGTGACGATCAGGTAGCGCGTGTCGGTCTCGCGGCTCATCTGCTCGAGCAGGTCGCAGAAGCGCTCGATATTGGCGTCGTCGAGCGGTGCGTCGACCTCGTCGAGCACGCAGATCGGCGCGGGATTGGTGAGGAATAGCCCGAAGATCAGCGCCACCGCGGTCAGCGCCTGCTCGCCGCCCGACAGCAGGGTGAGCGATTGCAGTCGCTTGCCCGGCGGTTGCGCCATGATCTCCAGCCCGGCCTCGAGCGGGTCGTCCGAGTCAACCAGCGCGAGATGCGCCTGACCGCCGTTGAACAAGGTGGTGAACAGCCGCCGGAAGTGGCCGTTGACCGCCTCGAAGGCGGCGAGCAGCCGCTGGCGTCCCTCGCGGTTGAGCGTGCCGATCGAGCCCCGCAGCCGGTTGACCGCCTGACCGAGTTCCTCGCGCTCCGCCGCGGTGGCGGCGCCGCTCGTCTCCAGCTCGGCCAGTTCGCGCTCGGCCACAAGGTTGACCGGGCCGAGCCGCTCGCGCTCGAGTGTCAGCCGCTCGTGCGTGGCCGATTCGTCTTGCGGCGACGCCACCTCGGCGCTGGCGAAGCCGATCTTCTCCGGCAAAACCGGGGCGGGACATTCAAAGCGCTCGCCCGACACGCGCCCCATCTCGACCCGGCGCAACTCATGGTTCTCGGCGCGCGCGGTGGCGCCGGCCCGTGCCTCGCGCGCGCTGGCCAGCGCCTCGGCGGCGCGCGCGTGCGCGGCATCCGCCGCGCGCATCGCCGCCTCGGCGGCGCGCTCGGCCGCCTGGGTCGAATCGGCGGCACCACGTGCGGCGGACACCTCGGTGTCGAGCGACGCGATCTCCGCCGCCAGCGCATCGGGCCGCTCCGCCAGCACCGCAAGCTCGCGCTCCAGGTCGGCGGCGCGCCCGTCCATGTCGGCGATCCGTTTCGCCGCCTCGCCCGCGCGGGTGCGCCAGCCCTGCGCCTCGCTTTTCCCCAGCGCGCGGCGCTCGCGCGCGTCCGCCACGTCGCGCTCGCGCGTCGCGCGGTCGGAGCGTGCGAGCGCCACCTTGGCGCGCGCCGCCTCCGCCTCGCCGAGCAACCGCGCGGTCTCGCCCGCGGCGGCGGCGCCGTCTGGCAGTGCGGCGAGCGCGTCGGCGGCACGGTCCTGCTCGGCCAGCGCTTCCGCGGCCTCGGCGGTGACCCGCTCGGCGCGTTGTGCGAGATCGGTGCGCTGTCCGGCGAGCCGTTCGAGCTGGGCCGCGGCGCGATCCTCGTCGCGCTGCGCCGCGCGGACGGCGGTCTCGCCCTGCGCCAGCAGCGCACGCGAGGATTGCGCCGCCGCGCGCGCGCGCGCGATCCGCTCGTCGATCTGCGCGCGGCGCTTTGTCGCCTTCTGCACCGCCGCCTCCGCCGCGGGGCGCTCGCGTTCCAGCGCGGCGAGCCGGTTGCGGCGTTCCAGCCGCTCGGCCGCGGCGACACCGCCGCTGGTGCTGACGTAGCCATCCCAGCGGCGCACGCGGCCCTCGCGCGTGACCAGCCGCTGCCCAGGGCGCAGCGGCTGGCCCGAATCCCCTTCAACCAGGAAGACCTGCGACAGCCGCCGCTCCAGCTCGAGTGGCGCGGTGACGCGCGCGGCGAGCGGCAGCGTACCGATCGGCGCGGGCGGATCGTCCTCGCCGATCGCGGAGCCATGCCAGTCGGCGAGCGCGCTCTCCAGCTCGTCGCCCAGCGCGGCGGCCAGCGCGCGCTCGAACCCGGGTTCGGCGCTGACCGAGTCGAGCAGTTTTTCCCCCTTCTGCTCGACCGCGCGCGCGAGCGCGGCGGCTTCGCCGTCCAGCGCGGCGAGCGCGGCGAGCGCCGCGGCGCGTGCCGCTTCGGCGGGATCGCGCTCTTCGCGCGCTTCGGTCTCGCTCGTCTCGGACCAGTCGAGCGCGGCGCGCGCCTTCGTTATCTGGCTCTGCGCTTCTGCCTGCGCCGCGCGTGCGGCGTCGCGCGCCGCCTCCAGCGCGGCGGGATCGTCGAGGGCTTCGATCGCCTCCGCCAGCCGCATCGCCTCGCGCCGCGCACGCTCGTGCCGCGCCGCCGCGGCGGCATGCGCGGCGGTGGCGACGCGGCGCTCCGCCGCTTCCGCCGCCTCCGCGGAAAGTGCCTGCGCGAGCGCGACCTCGACGTCGCGCGCGTGGCGCTCGGCGTCCGCCAGCGCGGCGTCGAGCGCGGGAAGCGCCGCGCTGCCTTCGGCGATCCGCTGGTCGAGCCGGTCGGCGTCGGCGGCGATCCGCTCCAGCGCGGCAGCGGCGTCGTGCGCGAGCGAGTCCTCGCGCGCGCGGTCCTCACCGATGCGACGGCGCGACGCTTCCATCTCCTCCAGCCGGCGTTGCACGCCATGGCGCTGCTCGCGCACGCGCGTCAGCTGGTGCGCAAGCTCGCCGGCACGATCGCGCGCCGCCAATGCCGCGGCGCGTGCCGTTGCCACCTGCTCGGCGGCCGCCCTTTGCGCGGCCAGCGTCGCCTGCTCCGCCTCGGTCGCGGCGGTGACCTGCGCCGCGGCGGCGTCGGCCTCCTGCTTGGCAGCGGTCGCGGCGGCGGCGGCGTCGCGCCAGCGCGCGAAGATCATCCGCGCCTCGGCGAGTCGGATCTGCTCGGACAGCAGCCGGTAGCGCTCGGCGGCGCGCGCCTGGCGGCGCAGCGCGGCGATGCGCGTGCCCTGATCCGCCATCAGCTCGTCGAGCTGCGCGAGATTGGCTTCGGTGGCGCGTAACCGCGTTTCCGCGTCCTTGCGGCGGACGTGGAGCCCGGCGATGCCGGCGGCCTCTTCCAGCATCGCGCGGCGCTCGCCCGGCTTGGCCGCGATCACCGCACCGATGCGGTTCTGGCTGACCAGCGCGGGCGAGTGCGCGCCCGTCGCGGCGTCTGCGAAGAGGAGCTGGACGTCCTTGGCGCGCACGTCGCGCCCGTCGAGCCGATAGGCCGAGCCGGCGCCGCGCTCGATCCGGCGCACGATCTCACGTTCCTGCGCGCCGTCGGGTGCGTCGATCTCGGCGAGGAGCGACACTTCGGCAAAGTCGCGCGGCGGCCGCGTCGCAGTGCCGGCGAAGATCACGTCTTCCATGCCGGCGCCGCGCATCGACCGGGCGCTGTTCTCGCCCATCGTCCAGCGCAGCGCCTCGAGCAGATTGGACTTGCCGCAGCCGTTGGGGCCGACCACCCCGGTCAGCCCCGGCTCGATGCGCAGGTCGGCGGGGTCGACGAAGCTCTTGAAGCCGGTCAGCCGCAGCCGCTTGATGCGCATCGAGGGTCAGCCTCGCCGCAGTACCCGGGTCAGGCGCCCGCGGACTTGAGCGCGGTCTCGATCGCCTGCCAGGTGACGCTGTTCTCCAGCTTGCGGCCGTTGAGGAAGAAGGTCGGCGTGCCGGTCACGTCCTGCTTCTCGGTGGCGTCCTGCGTCATCTTGGTTAGCGCCTCGATCGCCTTGGGATCGTTGAGGCAGGCACGCGCCTGCGCCTCGGTGATGCCGCGCTGCTTGACGAACTCGACATAGCCCATCTTGTCCGCCCAGGCGTTCGCCACCTGCGCCGGCGTGGCGTTCTGCGTTTGCTGGAGGAACGACTGGTCCTGCGCCGCCTTCATCTGCGCGTCGAGGAACTTGGGCTGGTCGATGTACATCTGCTCGAGGATCGGGAAGAACGGCGCGGCGCCGGCGCAGCGGCCGAGCAGCGAGGCCGCGAAATCGGGCGGGCCGTGGACGAGGAAGTCGCGGAACTCGTACGAGACCTTGCCGGTCTTGACATAATTCTCCTCGAGCGGGCGCATGCCGGTCTGGCCGAACGCGCCACAGGTGGGGCAGGTGCGCGAGCCATATTCGACCAGCTTGAGCGGGGCGTCGGGGTTGCCCATCACATAGCCGCCCTCGGGGGTCTGGCGGACCTGCTGGGTCCAGTCCGACCCCGCGGGCGCGGCGACCGCCTTGACCGAACCGGCGGGCGCGCTGGGTGCGCTGCCATTGCCGTCACCGCCGCTGCCGCAGCCGGCGAGCAGCGCCGCGGCGGCGAAGAGCAGGGGGGATGCGAGACGCTTCATTCGGTCACTCCGTTGATAAGACCGTATTGTTGTCACTAGATCCTCCCCTGGAAGGGAAGGTGCCGCGCGTAGCGCGACGGAGGGGTGTCGACGCCGGTGAGTCCCCGAACGCTCGCCACCCGGGTCACCCCTCCGTCAGGCCTTCGGCCTGCCACCTCCCCTTGCAGGGGAGGATCGAAGGGCGACATTCTCATCGCGCCCCAGCCGCGCGCAACTGCGGCTCGAGCTGCGCCCAGCCGACATTCTCGATCAGCCTGCCGTTGATCTCGAACGCGGGCGTGCCCTTCACCTTGCTGGTCGCCTCGGAGCCAGCGATGGCGCGCTTCACCTGCGCGTCGCTCGCGAAACAGGCGTCGATCGCCGCGGCGGGCGCGCCCGCCTGCTTGGCGATCGCGTCGAGCCCGGCGCCCTGCGCCACCGCCTTGAGCTGGTCGAGCTGGGGCCAGGACGCGATCCGCGCACGATTGCCCTCGCTCCACGCGGCGGCGCGCTCGTACCATTGCTCCTGCTTGGCGAAGAACGCCTCGTGCAGCGCGGGGAAGGCGGCGGGCCCGGCGCAGCGCGCCAGCGTGGCGGCGGCGAGGTCGATGCCGTCGTGGATCTGGTTACGCACTTCCACGCTGGTCGAGCCCGAGCGCACCATCGCGCCGAGCGTCGCGCGCGACTCGGCGGCGAAATGACCGCAGTGCGGACAGGTGTAGCTGACATACTCGACCAGCTTCACGCGCGCCTTGGGGTTGCCGATCAGGTAGCTGCCGGTCGCCACAGGAGACGCCACCGCGGTCCAGGGGCGCGGCGCGGCAGCGCCGGCGGCGGTGCCGAGCGCGAGCGCGGCGAGCGGCAGCAGGAGCGAGCGGAAGCGGGTCATCGTACCTTCGGCAGCGAGGGAGGATTGGCGGCGACGCCTGAGGCGAGCGCCTCAAGCACCGCCTTGAGCTCGGGATCGGCGATCGTCTTGAGGCTGCCGCCCAGCTCGGGGGCGGGGGCGAGCGACGGCGGCGCGCGGCGCTCGGGGCGCTTGCTCACCTCGCCGTGGCGGATCGCCACCTTGCACACTGCGGCATAGCCGAAGAAGCGGTTGACCCGCTCGATGATCTCGACCGTGAGGTGGCTCATCATCGGCGCGTGTGCGCCGCGGACGGTGAGTGTCAGCGTGCCGTCCTGCTTCTTGCCGACCGGAAAGCGGATCGACTCGGGCGTGCTCGCGGCGGCGAGCTTCTCGCCGACGATCTCGGGCCAGCGCGACACGATCGCGGACTGAACGAAGCCGAAGCGCCGGAACGCCGCGCCACCCACCGCCGGCAACAGCTCGGCGACCTGGCGCGACCGGTTCTGCCGCTCGGGAGGTTGGTCGGAGACGCGAGGGCGCTTGCTCATTCCCGTCCCCATGCCATAGCCGAGGCATGGACGCCAAGCGCCCGATCACTGCGGCCAAGCCGTTGCTTCACTGGTATGACCGCCACCGCCGCGCGCTGCCCTGGCGCGCGCTGCCGGGCGAGACACCCGATCCCTATCGAGTCTGGCTGAGCGAGGTGATGCTGCAGCAGACCACGGTGGCGACGGTGCGCCCGCGTTTCGCCGTCTGGGTGGCGCGCTGGCCGACCTTCGCCGACCTCGCCGCGGCCAACGAGGCCGACGTCATGGCGGCCTGGGCGGGGCTCGGCTATTACGCCCGTGCGCGCAACCTGCTCGCCGCCGCGCGCGCGATCGCGGCGGAGCACGGCGGCCGACTGCCCGACACCGAGGAAGCGCTGCGCGCGCTGCCGGGCTTCGGCGACTATACCGCCGCGGCGGTCGCGGCGATCGCGTTCGGGCGGCGCGCGGTGGTGGTGGACGCCAATGTCGAGCGCGTGGTGGCGCGGCTGTTCGCCATCGACGTGCCGCTGCCGGGCGGACGCCGCGCGATCCGCGCCGCGGCGGCGACGATCACGCCGGACGAGCGCGCGGGCGATTACGCGCAGGCGATGATGGATCTCGGCTCCGCGGTCTGCACCCAGCGCAAGCCGCGTTGCCTGCTTTGCCCGCTCTCGGACCAGTGCGCCGCCCTCGCGCTGGGCACGCCCGAGGCCTTCCCGGTGAAGAAGCCCAAGGCGGCGCGGCCGCATCGCTACGGCACGATCTTCTGGCTTGAGCGTGACGGTCACGTGCTGCTGGTGCGCCGGCCGGAGAAGGGGCTGCTCGGCGGCATGCGCGCGCTGCCGACCGGCCCATGGGAGCTTGCGCCGCCGGGGCTGCGCGACGCGCCCGCCGAGGCGGCGTGGCGCGTGCTGGAGCGACGGGTCGAGCACGGCTTCACGCATTTCACGCTGGACCTGGATGTGGCGGTCGCCGACACCGAGCGCGCGACCAACCTGGGTGAATGGTGGCCGGTGGCGACACTGGACGAGGCGGGGCTGCCGACCTTGTTCGCAAAGGCGGCAGCGCTGGCGAGGAGCAGACAGGCATGACGGTGTTCCGGTGGATCGGTACGGCGGCGCTCACCGCGCTGGTGGCGGCGACTCAGCTCCCGGCGCAACGGGCGCCCGCACCCGCGCCGCGTCCGCAGACGGCGCCACCCGCGCAGGGGACAAGCGCGCTCCAGGGGCTGCCGGCCGCGCAGATCCTGCCCGCGACTCAGGCGCTGTTCGACGGCTATGTCCGCGACAGGAAGATGCCCGGCATCGTCGGCGCCTTCGGGCTGGGCGACCTGCCGACCGTGTTCGTCAGTGCGGGCACGATCGCGACCGATCCCGGCGCACAGCCCACCGGCCCCGACTCGCTGTGGCGCGTCTATTCGATGACCAAGCCGATCACCGGCATGGCGGCGATGCTGCTGGTGGAGGAGGGCAAGCTGTCGCTCGACGACCCGCTCTCCAAATATTTCCCCGGCTTCGCTAAAATGAAGGTGCTGACCAGCCCCGACACGTCGCTGGAGACGCGGCCGGCGCGCGCGCCGATCACAATCCGCGAGCTGATGACGCACAGCTCGGGCATCGGCTACCAGATCAACGCGCAGGGGCCGCTGCTCAAGGAATATGAGCGGCTCGGGCTCGTCCCCTTCTCCGCCAACGCGCAGACCGAGGCACTGGCGCGCAAGACGCGGCCGACGTCGCTGATCGCCTTCGCCGAGCGGGTCGCGCAGGCGCCGCTGGTCGCGGAGCCGGGGACGGTCTGGCATTATTCGATGGGGCTCGACGTGCTCGCCGCGGTGATCGAGAGGGTTTCCGGGCAGAAGTTCGAGCGCTTCGTCCACGCGCGCATCCTCGATCCGCTCGGCATGACCTCGACCGACTTCCAGGTCGCGTCCGGCAATGTCGCGCGCTTCGCCACCAATTATGCCTTCGCGGGCGACCAGCTGATCCCGCTCGACCCCGCGGCGCGCTCGGTGTTCCTCCAGCCGCCGAGCTTCCCTTATGGTGGCGCGGGGCTGGTGGCGTCGGCGCGCGACTATGACCGCTTCCTCCACATGCTGCAGGACGCGGGCACGCTCGACGGCGTGACGATCATGAAGCCCGAGACCGCCCGGCTGGCGATGTCCAACCTGCTGCCGCCGGGCGTGAGCTATAAGAACAAGGAAGGCGTGGCGCAGGGCTTCGGCGCGGGCGGTGTGGTGTATCTCGCCGACGAGGCCGGCGGCGCGTCGAAGGGCAGCTACGGCTGGGGCGGTGCGGCGGGGACGGTGGCGATCGTCGATCCCGCGCGACGCTTCAGGGGGACGATCATGGTCAACTACTTTCCGGGCGAGCGCTACCCGCTCGCCAAGGAGACGTTCGCGGCGCTGGCGCGTGACGCGGCGCGCCTCCACCCCGGCGTGCCGCGGTGATCGCGACCGGCTTCACCGGCGGCACGCTCGACCGCGCCGACGCGCTGCGCCACGACGCCGACGGCCTCGCCGCGGCGGCGGCCGACCCGGCGGCGCGGCTGCTGGTGCTCGAGTCGTTCGAGCCGGTGGTGGGGGAGGGCGGTGCGCTGGCCTGGGCCCCGCTGTCCGCCGCGCCGGCGGATGCTGAGCTGGTGCTGCTCGGGCTCGACGCGGGCGCGCCGCGCTTCGCCGCGGTCGTGCCCGGCGCGGGTGCCCCGCCGCCGTTCCGCTCGCCCAGCCTCTTCGGCCTGCTCGACCAGCTGCGCGCGGGCGAGGCGGCGACCTTTGCGGCGGCGCGCTCGCTGCTCGACTGGCACGCGCGCCATCGCTTCTGCGCCAATTGCGGCAGCGCCACCGCTTTGTTCCGCGCCGGTTGGGGACGACGTTGCCCGACCTGCTCGGCCGAGCATTTCCCGCGCGTCGATCCGGTGGTGATCATGCTGGCGGAGCATGACGGGCGCGCGCTGATCGGGCGGCAGCCGAGCTGGCCTGCGGGCCGCTACTCGGCGCTCGCGGGCTTCTTGGAGCCGGGCGAATCGATCGAGGAGGCGGTCGCACGCGAGATCGCGGAGGAAGCGGGCGTGCGGGTCGGCGACGTGCGTTACGTCGCGAGCCAGCCCTGGCCGTTCCCGTCGCAGCTGATGATCGCCTGCGTCGCGCAGGCGACCGACAACACGATCACGCTCGACACCAACGAGCTGGAGGACGCGATGTGGGTGACGCGTGAGGAGGTGCGGACGGCGCTCGCGGGGGAGGGTGGGCGCTTCGTTGCGCCCCCGCCTTACGCGATCGCGCACACGCTGCTGCGGGCGTGGGCCGGCTGAGCCACCCGGGCGTGGCGTGAAGAAATGGTGGTCACGCGAAGACGCGAAGAGGTGCTCACGCGGACGCGCGGGGAGGTGAACAACGCCGCGTAGCGGCTTCTGCAAGTAGCCGCTGCGAGCGCGTTTTTGGGTGTGCTGTGCGTCGGTGCTCTCATGATCGGGAGCGCTGCTGAACCGCTCAACTCGCGTCTCTCGCCGCCGTGTTCCGGCGAAAGCCGGAACCCAGGGCCAAGCAAAACAACGCCTGCTGGTGTGTGCGTCACTGGGCTCCTGCTTCCGCAGGAGCACGGAGAAGAATGCCGCAACCATCCCGTTGTCAGGGTCGACACTCGTTACGAGCGGAACACCTCCGCGTCCCCGCGTGAATTACCTTCTTCACGGCTCGGCGTCTGCGCGTCAACGAACCCGCCACCGGTCTCGGCAGGCGAGATGAAGCGGAGCGAGCAAGTCTATGCTGAAGGAGCGCGGACCCGGCGCCCGCGTCGCCTCAGCCCGCCACCTTCAGCCGCTGCAGCGCGAACGCCTGCCATTCCGCGCCCTGGCGGTAGCGCTCGAAGCGGCCCGACTTGCCTCCATGGCCCGCCTCCATGTTGACGCGATAGACCAGCGGGTTGGCGTCGGTCTTCAATTCGCGCAGGCGCGCGACCCATTTGGTCGGCTCGTAATATTGCACCTGGCTGTCCCACAGCCCGGTGCTGACGTACATCGCCGGATAGGCCTTGGCCGCGACATTGTCGTAGGGCGAGTAGCTCAGCATGTAGTCGTAATAGGGCTTCTGCGCCGGATTGCCCCATTCGTCATATTCAAACGTCGTCAGCGGGATCGAGGAGTCGAGCATCGTCGTCACCACATCGACGAACGGCACCTGCGCGATGATCAGTGCATAGTCCTGCGGCGCCATGTTCGCGATCGCGCCCATCAGCAGCCCACCGGCGCTGCCGCCCATCGCGGCCACCCGGCCCGGCGCCGCATATTTCTGCGCGACGAGATAGCGCGTGACGTCGATGAAGTCGGTGAAGCTGTTCTTCTTGTGCAGCAGATGGCCGTCGTCATACCAGCCGCGCCCCATCTCCTGCCCGCCCCGGATATGCGCCAGCGCATAGACCACGCCGCGGTCGAGCATGGCGATCCGCGCCGGATCGACCGCCGGGTCCATCGAAAGGCCGTAGCTGCCATAGGCATATTGGAACAGCGGCGCGGTACCGTCGCGCTTTACGCCCTTGCGGTACACCACCGAGACCGGGACCTTGGTGCCGTCGCGCGCGGTCGCCCAGACCCGCTCGGTAACATAGTTAGAGGGATCGTAGCCGGGCACCGGCGCGACCTTGAGCACGCGGCGTTCGCCGGTCTTCGCATTGACCTCATAGGTGGTCGTCGGCGTCACCAGCGAGGCATAGGTGTAGCGTACCCAGTCAGTGTCGGGCTCGGCGTTGACTGCCAGCTGCATCTGATAGGCTGGCTCGTCCGCCTTCACCGGCGCCGAGCGGCCGTTGGTCAGCAGCCGGATCATGCGGTTGCCGCCCTCGCGCTGGTCGAGCGCGATGAAGCCGCGGAACGGCTTGAAGTCTTCGATGAAGACGCTGTCGCTCGCCGGCGTCAGGTCGCGCCACGCCCCCACACCGCGCGCGAGATCGCGGTCGGCGACGGTGATGAGCTTGTAGTTGTGCGCACCGCGGTTGGTGCGGATGATCCAGCGATCACCCATGTGATCCGCGCCATAGCGGAACTCGCGCGCGCGTGGCGCCACCAGGGTGAAAGCGGACGGCGCGGCGGCGGGGGCGCAGCGCTGCTCGTCGCTCACCGTGGCGGACACACCGATGCAGATGAAGCGATCGTCGCTGGTGCGGCTGATCCCCATCTGAAAGGTGTCATCCTTCTCCTCGTAGACGAGGCGGTCGGCGCTCACCGGCGTGCCGAGCACGTGCGCCATCACGCGATAGCCGCGCAGCGTCACCGGATCCTTGGCAATGTAGAAGAGCGTGCGGTTGTCGTCGGCCCAGACGAGGTTGGGCTCGACGTCGGTGACCGTGTCGGGCAGCAGCTGTCCGGTGGCAAGGTCCTTGACCCTGAGCGTGTATTGGCGGCGCCCGACAACGTCCTCGGCATAGGCGACGAGGCGGTTGTTCTGGCTTACCGTCCAGTCGCTCAGCGCGAAGTAACTGTGTCCCTTGGCCATCGTCGGCTGGTCGAACATCAGCTCGGCCGGCGCGTCGGCGGCACCCTTGCGGCGTTCGATGACGGGATAATCCGCGCCCGGAGCGAAACGCGTCTGATAATGATAGCCGCGCTCGCGATACGGGACGCTGCTGTCGTCCTGTTTGATGTGGCTGACCGTCTCGGCGTACAGCTTGTCCTGGAGCGGCTTGAGCGACGCGAGTGTCGCATCCGCATAAAGATTCTCGGCGGCGGGATAGGCGAGCATCTCGGGGTTCTTGCGGCTATCGTCGCGCAGCCAGAAATAATCGTCCTGGCGCGTGCCGTTGGCGGAGACGACCTGGTGCGGCTTCTTGGCGGCACGCGGCGGCTGCGCCTCACCCTGCGCGCCGGCGGGCGTGACGGGCCCACCCGCGACCACGGCCAGCGCGGCGCCCGCCAGCAGCAGCGTCTTCATCGTCGATCTTCCCCACCCTTGGCCGTCGCACCATACGATACGGCCGGGCGCGTCCGAGGCAAGGGCGCGATCAGCCGCGTTTGCGGGCCTGCCGGTAGGAACCCAGCACGCGCAGGTGCTTGGCGTGGAAGCCCAGTTCGGCCATCGCGCGGTCGAACGAAGCATCGCCCGGGCGCCCCTCCACGTCGGCATAAAATTCGGTGGCGGCGAAGCTGCCCCCGCGCTGGTAGCTCTCGAGCTTGGTCATGTTGACGCCGTTCGTCGCGAAGCCGCCCATCGCCTTGTAGAGCGCGGCGGGCACGTTCTTCACTTCGAAGATGAAGGTCGTCATCCATGCGGTGCCGCTGTCGGCGTCCGCCTCGCCGCCAGGCGTGACCGCGTCACGGGCGAGCGCGACGAAGCGCGTCATGTTGTGATCCGCATCGGCGATGTCGGTGGCGAGCAGTTCGAGCCCGTAGATCGCGGCCGCTCCTGGGGGCGCCAGCGCCGCCACGCTCGTGTCGCGCAGCTCGGCGACGACGGCGGCGGCCCCGGCGGTGTCAGGGTAGCTCACCGGCGCGATGCCGTGCGCGCGGAGCCAGTGGCGGCATTGCCCGAGCGCCTGGGGATGGCTCATCGCGCTGGTCACCGCCTCGCGCGGGCCGAGCCCGATCAGTGCGTGGCGGATCGGCAGGAAATGCTCGCCAATGATCACCAGCCCGGACTCGGGCAGCAGGAAGTGAATGTCCGCGACGCGGCCGTGGAGCGAGTTCTCGATCGGGATCAATGCCCGCGCGGCGCGCCCCTGCTTCACCGCGTCCAGTGCGTCCTCGAAGCTGAAACACGGCAGCGGCAGCGCGTCGGGAAAGGCCTCGCACACCGCGACATGGCTGTTGGCGCCGGGCGCCCCCTGGAATGCCACCGCGCGCTCGGGCGCGGCGGCGGCAGCCTCGGTCAGGCGCTTGACGATCGGCACGGCGGGGGCGGCGTAGCTGTCCATCTCGGCTCCGGCGCGTAGAAGAGCGCGGCGTGCCGCTCAAGCGCTTGCGGTGCGGTGGCGGCTTTTCTATGGATCGACCTAATTAGAGAGGGGCACACGGGCGACATGGACGATCGTAGCAACACGATTTTCGGCTGGGTCTTGGCGGGTGCCGGAGTCGCGCTGGGGCTGTCGATCGTCGGCAGCCAGATCTTCCACGGCGAACGCCCCGAGAAAATGGGCTATGCGATCGAAGGCGTGGAGGAGGCTGGCGCGGGCGGCGGCGGCGCCGAGGTGCCGATCGCGACGCTGCTCGCCAGCGCCGATCCGGCCAAGGGTGCCGAGGTGTTCAAGAAATGCGCCGCGTGCCACACGATCAACCAGGGCGGCGCCAACGGTATCGGCCCCAATCTGTACGCGACGCTCGGCGAGGGCGTGGCGCAGGGCAAGGGCGGCTTCGCCTTCTCGGACGCGCTCAAGTCCGTCGGCGGCACCTGGGACTTCGAGAAGATGAACGCCTGGCTGACCAGCCCGCGCAAGTTCGCCAACGGCACCAAGATGACCTTCGCCGGCCTGGGCAATCCGCAGGACCGGGCCAACGTGATCGTCTATCTCAACCAGCAGGGCTCGAACCTGCCGCTGCCGGCCGCGCCTGCGGCCGGCGCCGCGGCCACCACCGACCAGGCGGTAGCGAACGTCACCGAGAGCGCGAAGGGCGATACCGCCAATCTCGCCAACACCGGCACGCCGGCCTCGGGCGCCCCGTCGGTCGATCCGGCGGCGAAGGAGAACAAGGAACTCGGAGTAGTGCCGCCCGCTAAGCCGTAAGCGACGGTAATGCGCGTCATCCTGAATTCGTTTCAGGATCCACGGTGACGCATCACCGATGCTTGCGGCGCCGGCGGTGCGGTGAATCCTGAAACGAGTTCAGGATGACGGACGTGAGGGGCTGGAGAGCAACGCAGCGGCGAGCGTCGCACGGCTGACCGCGGCGACGCCCCTCGCCGCAGGCGTTACCGCGCGGCCTCGCCCTTCTCGTGGCGCTCGCGATAGAATTGCTGCACCACGGCCCAGCCTTCCGCCGCGCTCTCGACGTAGCGGAAGATGCCGAGGTCGCGCTCGGACACCACGCCCTCCTCGACCAGCGCCTCGAAGTTGATCACGCGCTCCCAGAACTCGCGCCCGAACAGCAGCACCGGGATCGGCTCGACCTTGCCGGTCTGGATCAGCGTCAGCAGTTCGAACAGCTCGTCGAACGTGCCGAACCCGCCGGGGAAGGCCGCCAGGGCGCGTGCGTGGAGCAGGAAGTGCATTTTGCGCAGCGCGAAATAGTGGAACTGCGTGCTCAGCGCCGGCGTGACATAGGGATTGGGCGCCTGCTCGTGCGGCAGCACGATGTTGAGCCCGATCGACTCGGCATGGACGTCCGCCGCGCCGCGGTTGGCCGCCTCCATGATCGACGGGCCGCCGCCCGAGCACACCACGAAGTGGCGCTTGCCGGCCTCGTCGCGCGGGAAGTTGGAGCAGAGCTGCGCCAGCTCACGTGCCATGTCGTAATATTTGCTCTTCGCCACCAGTCGCTCGGCAACGCGGCGGCTCTTCTCGTCGGTGGCGAGATCGAGCAGCGCCTGCGCCTTGCTCGGCTCGGGGATGCGCGCCGAGCCGTAGAAGACGAAGGTGGAGCCGATATGCGCTTGCTCGAAGATTAGCTGCGTCTTGAGCAGCTCGAGCTGGAAGCGGACCGGGCGCAGGTCCTCGCGCAGGAGGAAGTCCATGTCTTGGAAAGCGAGCCGATAGGCGGGGCTCTCGGTCTGCGGGGTGGACACGTTGGTCTTGGCGACCTCGGCATCCTGCTTGGCGCGCGGAAAGACGCGGCTGGGTACGCGGGTGTCTGTCATCGCGGATCGATAGGCCGGGATGATGACGGTCGCAAGAACATGGGCGCGGCTAGCGGCAGAAGCGCGCGCCGTCGTCCTCGAGGTGAAGGTGGTCGTGGTGGACCGCGTTGTAATCGGGCGACAGCACCGTGCCGAAGCGGCGACACGCCGAGGCATGCACCTTGTGGAGGAACTGCTGCACCGCCGGATCAGGCGAGCGCCAGTCGTTCACGATCGAGATGCGGCGGCCGTCCTTGAGCTCGAACGCGGCGATGTCGATTGCGTTGGCGAGCGCGTGGCCCGAGCGCCGCGCCGGCCCCTTGGTGCCGATCGTGTTGCGGCAGGCGTAGCTGCCCATGCTGACGATCCGCGACAGCTCCGACCCGAGGATCTGATAGGCCGCCGGCGCGACGCCGTTGCGCGCCCAGGCGGCATAAGCGCGCGCCTCGCCACAGCGCACCGCGCCGAGATTGGCGGTGGGCACGCCGATGTCGAGCAGCTTGACGGTGCCGATCAGCGCGCAGCCGCCGCCATATTGCTTGTCGGGCAGCGGCTGGAAATCGACCCCTAGTGCGCGCAGGTCGGCGAAACACTGGCGCGTCTCGCGCAGGCTCGGCCCCTCGACCTCGCCGCGCGCGCTGGGTGGGGAGGGTCGCTCGACCCGTCCGCAGCCGGCAAGCAGCAGCGTGACGAGGAGGATGCGGGAACGGTGGTTACGCCACGACGTCATCGGCTTCGTGTAACGGCGGAATGCGCCGAGCTAAAGCCGCGCGTTGCCGGAAGGAGAGGTGGAGGATGACGATGGTGAGCACGACGACGAGCGCGGTCTGCACCACTCCGCGCGCGGTCGTCAGCCATGCCAGGGTGCAAAGCTCGTCCTCCAGCCAGACGCTTTTCCCCCTTCATCCAGAGGCTTTCGCGGATCTTGGAAAGAGCATAGTCAATCGTCATGGCGAGCAGCCACAATCCCCACCACCAACGCAGCAGTGTGGGCACCGGTACCCGCGTCGGCGCGGCTGGGTCGTGGCTGATCCGCCAGAACTCCAGAACCACCTGAAAGGGACGGATGAGGGTGGCGAACGGCACGAAGAACCATATCACCGCCGAGCGCGGCTTGTATCTTGGCCGGTAGCGCGACGTCGCCGCGAGAAGATGCGCGTTACGATCGATGACATAGAGCCAGCGCAGCAGCGCTACCGCGGCGAGCGCGAAGAGCAGCAGGCCGAGATCCCCGTCCAGCGCCTGATGCAGCAGCCACGGTGACAGGGGTGGCAGCGGCAGGACATGGCCGCCAATCCCGCCGTGCCGTCTGATCGCCAGGAACGCCGCCATGGAGCGGATCACTTCATCGACAAGCCATGGCCATAATGCGCCAATCGCCGCAACGCCCCAGGCGATTTGATGACGCACCCGACCTTCCGTCTCGCTCACGCTGCTGCCCGCCCCGCCTGCCAAACCTTCCTAATTTAGACGATCATCCGGCTTGCCAGCGGCCCTGCACGTCTGTAGCGCGGTCGACGGGCCACGCGGTCCCAACGCCGCGCGTGCTCTCTGTAAGGAGAGTCAGACATGACTGATACGACCGCCGCCGACGCCACCCTCGCGCCCGCGACGCCCGCCACCCGGCCGGCGCGCCCGCATTTCTCGTCGGGCCCCTGCGCCAAGCCGCCCGGCTACGATCCCGCCAAGCTCGCCACCGACGTCCTCGGACGCTCGCACCGCTCGAAGCTCGGCAAGCAACGCCTGCAATATTGCATCGACCTGATGCGCGAGCTGCTCGACCTGCCCGACACGCACCGGATCGGCATCGTCCCCGGCTCCGACACCGGCGCCTATGAGATGGCGATGTGGACGATGCTGGGCGCCCGCCCCGTCACCGCGCTCGCCTGGGAGAGCTTCGGCGAGGGCTGGGTGACCGACGCGGTCAAGCAGCTCAAGATCGACCCGAAGGTGATCCGCGCCGATTACGGCCAGCTGCCCGATCTGGCGCAGGTGGACTGGAGCAACGACGTGCTGTTCACCTGGAACGGCACCACCAGCGGCGTGCGCGTGCCCAACGGCGACTGGATCCCCGCCGACCGCGAGGGGCTGAGCTTCGCCGACGCCACCAGCGGCGTGTTCGCCTACGACCTGCCGTGGGACAAGATCGACGTCGCCACCTTCTCCTGGCAGAAGGTGCTGGGCAGCGAGGGCGCGCACGGCGTGCTGATCCTCGGCCCGCGCGCGGTCGAGCGGCTGGAAAGCTACACCCCCGCCTGGCCGCTGCCCAAGGTGTTCCGCCTGGTCTCCAAGGGCAAGCTCACCGAGGGCGTGTTCAAGGGTGAGACGATCAACACGCCGTCGATGCTGGCGGTGGAGGACGCGATCTGGTCGCTCGAATGGGCCAAGTCGCTGGGCGAGGGCGGGCTGATCGCGCGCTCCGACGCCAACGCCGCGGCGCTCGACCAGATCGTCGCCGAGCGCGACTGGCTAGGGCACCTCGCCGCCGATCCGGCGTCGCGGTCGAAGACCAGCGTCTGCCTCACGGTCGACGCCGACGAGGCGGTCATCAAGAAGATGGTGGCGCTGCTCGAGGCGGAGGGTGCCGCCTTTGACATCGGCGGCTATCGCGACGCTCCCCCGGGCCTGCGCATCTGGTGCGGCGCGACGGTCGACACTGCCGATATCGAAGCGCTCGGCCCGTGGCTCGACTGGGCCTACGCCACCGCCAAGGCGGCCTGAACCGTCCGGTGCTCCTGCGAACGCAGGAGCCCAGCGCCACGAACGTGATCTTCCCTGACCCTGCTCCTGCGTGCGCAGGAGCACCGGCAGCTTTCGACAGGACCTTCCCATGCCCAAAGTCCTCATTTCCGACAAGATGGACCCCCGCGCCGCCGAGATCTTCCGCGAGCGCGGCGTCGAGGTGGACGAGATCACCGGCAAGACACCGGACGAGCTCAAGGCGATCATCGGCCAGTATGACGGCCTCGCGATCCGCAGCTCGACCAAGGTGACCAAGGACATCCTTGAGCACGCCACCAACCTCAAGGTGGTCGGCCGCGCCGGCATCGGCGTCGACAACGTTGATATCCCCGCCGCCTCGGCCAAGGGCGTGGTGGTGATGAACACGCCGTTTGGCAACTCGATCACCACCGCGGAGCATGCCATCGCGCTGATGTTCGCGCTCGCGCGCCAGCTGCCCGAGGCCGACGCCTCGACCCAGGCAGGTAAGTGGGAGAAGAACCGCTTCATGGGCGTCGAGGTCACCGGCAAGACGCTGGGGCTGATCGGCGCGGGCAATATCGGCTCGATCGTCGCCGACCGCGCGCTCGGGCTGAAGATGAAGGTCGTCGCGTTCGACCCGTTCCTCACCGAGGAGCGCGCGGTCGAGCTGGGCGTGACCAAGGTGACGCTTGACGAGCTGCTCGCACGCGCCGACTTCATTACGCTGCACACGCCGCTGACCGACCAGACGCGCAACATCCTCTCCGCCGAGAACCTCGCCAAGACCAAGAAGGGCGTGCGCATCGTCAACTGCGCGCGCGGCGGGCTGATCGACGAGGCGGCGCTCAAGGCCGGGCTCGACTCGGGCCATATCGCTGGCGCCGCGCTTGACGTGTTCGTGACCGAGCCCGCCAAGGACAGCCCGCTGTTCGGCACGCCCAATTTCGTCTCGACCCCGCACCTCGGCGCCTCGACGACGGAGGCGCAGGTCAATGTCGCGATACAGGTCGCCGAGCAGATGGCGGACTATCTCGTCTCCGGCGGCGTCACCAACGCGCTCAACGTGCCGAGCCTCTCGGCCGAGGAGGCGCCCAAGCTGCGCCCGTACATGGGGCTGGCGGAGAAGCTCGGCTCGCTCGTCGGCCAGCTCGCCACCGGCGCGATCGACCGCGTCTCGATCCACCGCGAGGGCGCCGCGGCGGACCTCAATCCCAAGCCGCTGACTAGCGCGGTGCTCACCGGCTTCCTGCGCCAGCAGACCGACACGGTGAACATGGTCAACGCGCCGCTGCTGGCGCGCGAGCGCGGCATGGAGGTGCGTGAGATCCGCACCGAGCGCGAGGGCGACTATCATACGCTGGTTCGCGTCGCGGTGCGCACCGCGGACGGCGAGCGCTCGGTCGCGGGCACCTTGTTCGGTGACTCGGCGCCGCGGCTGGTCGAGCTGTTCGGGATCAAGGTCGAGGCCGATCTCACCGGCGCGATGCTGTACGTCGTCAACGAGGACGCGCCGGGCTTCATCGGCCGCATCGGTACGCTGCTGGGCGAGGCGGGCGTCAATATCGGCACCTTCCACCTTGGCCGGCGCCAGGCGGGCGGCGAGGCGGTGCTGCTGCTCTCGGTCGACCAGCCGGTCGACGCCGAGCTGCTCGCGCGCGTCAAGGCGCTGCCGGGGGTGAAGACCGCGATGGGGCTGGCGTTCTAAGCCTCAGGGGCAGGTTGGTCTCGGTGGGACATCGGTCTCTCACTCAGACCAGTTCGGGGTGAACAGCGCCACGCGCTGTTCAGGCCATGCCGGGGGCATGGCCGACCTCGAACTCTCCTCCCGGGGGAGAGGACTGAAAGCGGGTCATTAGCCCTCTCCCCGGAGGGGAGAGGGTTGATTGAGGGGGATGCCCCGGACGGTGGGGCCCGGCGAGGTGGCTTCCCATGCAAACAGACCCGCTGCTGAAAGATCGCGCCCGCCGCCTCCGTCGCGAGATGACCGGGCGCGAGACGCGCCTCTGGCGCGCGCCGTGCAACCGGCGCTTCGTCAAGGTCAAGTTCGCGCCGCAGGTCATGGTCGGCGCGTACATCGTGGATTTCGCGGCTCGATCGCACCGGCTGATCGTCGAGGTTGACGGCGACACGCACAATGATCAATCCCGCGGCGAGAAGCGGACAGCATGGCTTGAGGCGCGCGGCTATCGGGTGCTCCGCTGCACCAGTGCGGACGTGATGATGAACCTAGATGGCGTGTTGCTTCACCTTGGCGTCGCGCTTGCCGCGGCCCCTCACCCCGGCCCGCTCCCCGTTGGGGAGAGGGAGCAGCGCGCATGACCGCTCTCCTCCCCGAAGGTCTCCGCGACCGTTTGCCCCCCGTCGCCGACGCGGCCGCGCTGCTCGAGGCGCGCGTGCTCGCCGCGATCCATGCGCATGGCTATGAGCGCGTCGACCCGCCGCTGGCCGAGTTCGCCGACGGGCTCGGCTCGCGGCTCAAGGCGGGCGGGCTGCAGGATGCGGTGCGCTTCGTCGATCCGGTGTCGCAGCGCACGCTTGCGATCCGTCCGGATCTCACCGCGCAGGTGGCGCGGATCGCCGCGACCCGGATGGCGCATCACCCGCGCCCGGTGCGGCTGAGCTATGCCGGCGCGGTGCTCAAGCTGCGCGCCAGCCAGCTCGCTCCCGCGCGCGAGACGCGCCAGATCGGCGCCGAGCTGTTCGGGCTCGACACGGTCGCTGCGGCGCAGGAGGTGGTGACCGTGGCGATCGAGGCGGTCGCAGCGGCGGGGATCGCGACGCCATCGCTCGATTTCACCTTGCCCGATCTGGTCGACACGCTCGCCGCCGGGCCGCTGCCGGTCGCGGCGGACACGCTCGACACGCTGCGCCAGCGGCTCGACGCCAAGGACGCGGGGGCGGTCGCGGCGCTGGCGCCGGACTATCTCCCGCTCGTCACCGCGGCCGGGCCGTTCGACCAGGCGATGGCGCGGCTGCGCGCCTTCGATCGCGACGGCGCGCTGACGTCGCGGCTCGACGCACTCGCCACGCTCGCGCGTGCGGTCGACGGCCGTGCGGTGCTGACGCTCGACCCGACCGAGCGGCATGGCTTCGAATATCAGACGTGGCTCGGTTTTTCGCTCTTCGCGCCCGGCGCCTCAAGCGAGGTCGGGCGCGGCGGCACGTACACGGTGATGCATGAGGGCGGCGCGGAAGAGGCAGCGACCGGCTTCTCGCTGTTCGCGGACCGGCTGATCGGCGACCCGCCCGCGATCGAGCGGCGCCGCCTGTTCCTGCCGTTCGGCACGCCCGCGAGCGACGGCGCCGCGATGCGCGCGCAGGGGTGGGTGACCGTCGCCGCGCTTGAGCCTGGCGACACGCCCGAAGCGCAGGTCTGCACCCATTTCTACGCGGAGGGCGCGGCGCGCGCGCTCGACTGAGGCGGCGCGGTTGACGCGGCGGACCCCCGCCGCTACCCGCGCCACCGACATCGCTGAACCACTCGCGCGCCGAGTCCTGTCGAAGGGCGCGCGGGTTCGCCCGGCAGGCGGAGACCTGTATCCATGGCCAACGTAGCAGTCATCGGCGCACAATGGGGCGACGAGGGCAAGGGCAAGATCGTCGACTGGCTCGCCGAGCGCGCCGATGTCGTCGTGCGCTTCCAGGGCGGGCACAACGCCGGCCACACGCTCGTCGTCGGTGACGCCACCTACAAGCTCTCGCTGCTGCCCTCCGGGATCGTACGCGGCACGCCCTCGGTGATCGGCAACGGCGTGGTGCTCGATCCCTGGGCGCTCAAGGCGGAGATCGAGCGGCTGGCGGCGCAGGGCGTCGTTGCGACGCCCGAGACGCTGCGGATCGCGGACAATTGCGCGCTGATCCTGCCGTTTCACCGCGATCTCGACGGCATGCGCGAGGACGCGAGCGGGGCGGGCAAGATCGGCACGACGCGGCGCGGCATCGGCCCGGCGTATGAGGACAAGATCGGTCGCCGCGCCATCCGCGTCTGCGACCTGGCGCATCTCGACGATCTCGGGCCGCAGCTCGATCGGCTCACCGCGCACCACGACGCGCTGCGCGCCGGTTTCGGCGAGGCGCCGATCGATCGTGACGCGCTGGTCGCCGAGCTGCGCGCCATCGCGGGTTTCGTGCTGCCCTTCGCCAAGCCGGTGTGGCGCGACCTCAACGCCGCCAAGGAAGCCGGCAAGCGCATCCTGTTCGAGGGTGCGCAGGGCGTGCTGCTCGACATCGACCACGGCACCTATCCGTTCGTCACCTCGTCGAACACGATTGCCGGCACCGCGGCGGGCGGGTCGGGGCTGGGGCCGGCGGCGGTCGGCTTCGTGCTGGGGATCGCCAAGGCCTACACCACGCGCGTGGGCTCGGGGCCGTTCCCAACCGAGCTCGAGGACGAGACCGGCGAGCGGCTCGGCACGCGCGGGCATGAATTCGGCACAGTGACCGGGCGCAAGCGGCGCTGCGGCTGGTTCGACGCGGTGCTGGTGCGCCAGTCGGCGGCAGTGGGCGGGATCACCGGCATCGCGCTGACGAAGATCGATGTGCTCGACGGCTTCGACGAGGTGCGGATCTGTACCGGTTACCGGCTGCGCGACGAGGTGATCGACTATTTCCCGGCTCATGCGGCGGACCAGGCTTTGGTCGAGCCGATCTATGAAACGGTCGACGGCTGGCAGGGCTCTACCGCCGGGGCGCGGAGCTGGGCGGATCTGCCGGCGCAGGCGATCAAGTACATCAAGCGCATCGAGGAGCTGATCCGCTGCCCGGTGGCGCTGGTGTCGACCAGCCCCGAACGCGCGGACACGATCCTCGTGCGCGATCCGTTCGCCGACTGAGACGCGCTCGGTCCCCGCGCCGGAGCGCGGGGGCCAAGGCGATCAGTGTTATTGCGGCGACTGCGGCGACGTCGCCGTCGGGTCGGCGCCGGTCGTGCGCGGGTTGTTCTGCGACGTCGGGTTGACCGTCGGGTCCGGGTTCATCGTCTGGGTCGTCGGATCCGGATTGGTGCTGCCGCTGGTGCCCGAATGGGTGCCGCTCGAGCGATGGCGCGACGAGCGGTTGGTCGAGCGCGGCGAAGTCGTCGACATCGTGTCGGACGACGTGCCCTGCGTCGACGTGCCGGTCGAGCCGGGCTGCTGCGTGGTGCCCATCGTGCCGGACTGACCCATCGTGCCGGACTGACCCATCGTGCCGGACTGGCCCATCGAGCCGGACTGGCCCATGCCGGTGCCCATGCCGCCGCCGGTACCCGCGCCACCGCCGGTGCCGCCCGTGGTCTGGGCCGAGGTGACGGCGGGCAGGGCGAGTGCGGCAGCGGCCGCGATCACGAGAATGCGCATGAGAACCTCTCCTTCAGTGTCCGCTCACAACGAGCCGCACGAAGCAGGTGTTCCGGGCACAATAGCCCTTAATTAACTAACTTAGCCACATTGTGCGCGGTGAAGCAAGGCCTGGTCGGCGAGCACCAGCGCCACCATCGCCTCCACCACCGGGACGCCGCGAATGCCGACGCAGGGGTCGTGGCGGCCCCTGGTGGCGATCTCGGTTGCGCTGCCCTCGCGCGTGATGGTCTCGACCGGCGTGAGGATCGAGCTGGTCGGTTTGAACGCGACGCGCACGCGAACCGGCTGGCCGGTCGCGATCCCGCCTGCGATCCCGCCGGCGTGGTTGGCGAGGAAGGCGGGACCGTCGGCGCCCGGGCGCATCGCGTCCGCGTTCTGCTCACCCGAGAGCGCCGCCGCGGCGAAGCCATCGCCGATCTCCACGCCCTTCACCGCGTTGATCGACATGCAGGCGGCGGCCAGCTCGCTGTCGAGCTTGGCGTAGAGCGGCGCGCCCCAGCCAGCCGGCACGCCGGTGGCCTCGCACACCACCACCGCGCCGAGCGACGAACCCGCCTTGCGCGCGGCATCGATCTTCTCCTCCCAGCGCGCCGCGGCGGCGGGATCGGGGCAGAAGAAGGGATTGGCGTCGATCGCGGCGTCGTCAAACGCGGCCGGGTCGATCCCGTCGCCGCCGATCGCCTCGACCCAGGCGCGGACGCGTACCTGCGGCACCACCAGCCGCGCCACGCCTCCGGCCGCAACCCGCGCCGCGGTCTCGCGCGCGGACGAGCGCCCGCCGCCCCGATAGTCGCGGACGCCGTATTTGGCGTCATAGGCGTAATCGGCGTGGCCGGGACGATAGGCGAGCGCCACCTCGCCATAATCCTTCGAACGCTGATCCACGTTCTCGATCATCAGGCTGATCGGCGTGCCGGTGGTGCGCCCCTCGAACACGCCGGACAGGATGCGCACCTGGTCGGGTTCGCGCCGCTGCGTGGTGAAGCGCGACTGGCCCGGGCGACGGCGCTCGAGCCACGGCTGGATGTCCGCCTCGCTGAGCGCGATCCCGGGCGGACAGCCGTCCACCACCGCGCCCAGCGCCGGCCCATGGCTCTCGCCCCAGGTGGTGAAGCGGAACACGCGGCCGAAGGTGTTGTAGCTCATGCGCGAGGGTCCGAATGTTGAGAAAGTTGAGACGCGCGCGGGTCAGCGTTCAACCTTCGCGGGCGGCCGGCGGGGGACATGGCGTGCGCTGTGCCAGATGCGGGAGGGTTAGGACAGAGGCGCATGAGGTCGCCTTGTACTCACGCGCCACCCCGGCGAACGCCGGCATTCGGTTGGGGCACGTATGTGAGACCCACGAAGCTTTTCTCAACCGGGCCCCGGCGTTCGCCGCGGCGGCTCACCGCGGCGAGCGCTCGTCACCGGAAAGCCGCGGCTGCCCCCGCTCACTATTCGCCGAGCAGCGCGAAGGCATCGGCGTGGCGCGCGTCGCCGCGGACGCCGCACGGCATGAGCCCGCCCTGGAGCGGCAACGCCAGCAGATGCTCGCCCGCATAGGGCGACGCGAAATGACGCGCATAATCCTCGTGAAACCCGAACCGGCGGTAATAATTCGGGTCGCCCAGCACGAAGCACAGCACCACCCGCTCCGCCTCGAGCCGCTCGAGCCCGGCCTGGACTAACGCTTCGCCCACGCCGCGACGACGATAGGCCGGCGCCACCGCGAGCGGTGCCAGCGCCACCGCGGGCACGTCCTGGTCGTTGACCGTCACCGCCATGCGGCTGAATGCCACCGCACCCACGATCGCGCCGCTGTCCGCTTCGGCCGCGGCCATCATCAGCACCATCGCGCCTTCGATGCACAGGCGGCGCACGAGATCCGCCTCGTCGGTGCGCGCGAAGCAGCTGCGCAGCAGCGCATCGATCCCTGCCACGTCCTCGCCCCGCGCGGGGCGGACGATCAGCTCGGCCGAGGCGTCCGCCTCAGGCAAGCGCGATATCCGGTGCGTCCTCCGCCTTCATCCCGATCACGTTGTAACCGGCATCGACATGGTGGATCTCGCCGGTCACCCCGCTGGCGAGGCCGCTCAACAGATAGAGGCCGGCGCCGCCCACGTCCTCGATCGTCACGGTGCGGCGCAGCGGCGAGTTCAGCTCGTTCCACTTCAGAATGTAGTTGAAATCGCCGATGCCGCGCGCCGCCAGCGTCTGGATCGGCCCCGCCGAGATGGCGTTGATGCGGATATTGTCCGGCCCGAGATCGACCGCGAGATATTTCACGCTCGTCTCCAGTGCCGCCTTGGCCACGCCCATCACGTTGTAATGCGGGATCACCTTCTCGGCGCCGTAATAGGTCAGCGTCAGGATCGCGCCGCCTTCGGGCATCATCGCGCGCGCACGCTGCGCCACCGCCACCAGCGAGTAAGCGGAGACGTTCATCGTCATGAGGAAATTGTCGAGCGTGGTGTCATAATAGCGGCCGCGCAGCTGCGACTTGTCGGAAAAGCCGATGGCGTGGACGACGAAGTCGATCGTTGGCCATTCCTGCGCCAGCGCGGCGAAAGTGGCGTCCAGCGCGGTCATGTCAGACACGTCGCAATCGAACAGCCGCGCCACGCCGAGCTGCTCGGCGAGCGGGCGGACGCGCTTCTCCATCGCTGCGCCCTGGTAGGAGAAGGCCAGCTCGGCCCCTGCCTCGCTGAGCTGCTTGGCGATCCCCCAGGCCAGCGACTTGTCGTTGGCGAGCCCCATGATGAGCCCGCGCTTGCCCGCCATCAATCCGTTCACGCCCTTACCCTGTTCATCATTCACCTTGTTCGGCCCCCTCTACAACCGCATCAGGCGGCTCCGCCAGTGCCGCGTTGAGGTGCGCGCCGAACACCAGGCCGAGGCCGATCAGATAGAAGAACAGCAGCATCACCACCACCCCGGCCAGGCTGCCATAGGTGAGGTCATAGCCGCCGAGCTGCGAGAGCGCCCAGGGAAGGCCCGCCGTCATGCTGACCCACCACAAAGTGGTGAACAATGCTCCCGGCCATTTCCTGCTGTCGCTGCGGCGATAGCGGCCGGGCGTAACCGAGTAGAACAGCATGTAGAGCGCACCGAACATCACCGCGGCCGGGATCAGGCGCGCGAGGTTGAGCCAGTCGGCGACATGCTGCGCGAACGGGAGGAGGCGATAGATGAACTGCTCGGCCGCGATCAGCAGACCCTGCACCAGGAAGGAGAACAGCGCGATCACCACCGAGCCGATGATCGCGACGCTGAGCCCCAGCCGCGCGCGCCACAGCGACTGCGACGAGCGCGTGCCATAGGCGCGGCGGAAGATGTCGCGGATCGTCTCGGCGAAGCTGCCGACCGTCCACAACCCGACCAGCGCGCCGAACCAGAGCAGCGATCCGGTGCGCGCCTGGAGCACGTTGTGGATCGGCTCGCGCAGGATCGTCGCCACGTCGCGCGGCAACACCGAAAGGAAGCTGGAGACCGCGCGCTGCACCTCATCGGTCTGTCCGAACAACGAGGCGATCGCGGTGGCGACGATGAAGAACGGGAATACCGTCATTAACGCGAGGTAGGCGAGGTTCCCGGCGTGGATGAAGCCATCGGTGTAGACGCCGACCGCGCTACGCTTGAGCACTTCCCAGCTGTAGCTGCCGGGGCGGACGCGCGCGAGCTGGCGGTCGAGCCGGCGCCGCGCGGCGCCGTGATGGCGTGCGCGGTCCTCAGGCGTGAGCGAAAGAGGGGCGTCCGTCACCCAAATCAGACGCCCATGTTGGCGCGCGGGTTCCCCGCGCCGGCCCAGCCCGCGACGAAGGATTTCAGCGCCGCGTCATCCGCGGGCACGTCGATCACCAGCCGGACGAGCTGATCGCCGCGCCCCCCGGCTTTGCGGTGGAAGCCCTTGCCTTTCAGGCGCAACGTCTTGCCCGAGGTCGATCCGGCGGGGACGGTGAGCATGACCGGCTTGTCGACGGTGGGCACCTTGACCGCACCGCCCTCCACCGCCTCCTTGAGCGTCACCGGCAGGTCGAGCCGCACGTCATCGCCATCGCGGGTAAAGAAGCGGTGCGGCTGCACCTCGATCGTCACGATCGCGTCGCCCGGGCCGCCCGCGCCGGGGTCGCCCTTGCCCGAAAGGCGCATCTGCGTGCCGGTATCGACACCCGCAGGAAGCTTGAGATCGATCGTGCTGCCGTCGGCGAGCGTCACGCGCTGCGGCGCGAGCGCGGCGGCGTCGGCGAACGGCACCTGCAGGCGATAGGCGACGTTGCCACCTTTCGGCGGCGGCCCGGCGTTGCGCCGGCCGAAGCCGCTGGCAAAGCCGCCGGCGCCGCCGGCACGTCCGCCGAACAGGCCCTCGAAGATATCGGACATGTCGGGCGCCTCGCCGCCCGTGTCGAACTGCTGTGAGCGGAACCCGCCCGCGCCACCCGGGCGCGCGCCGCCGGCGCCATAGCCGAAGGGGGCGGTGGGGTTGCCGTCGCCGTCGATCTCGCCGCGGTCGTAGCGCGCGCGCTTGTCCTTGTCGGTCAGCAGATCATAGGCGCTGGTGACCTTGCCGAACCGCTCCGCCGCCTTGGGATTGTCTTGGTTGCGGTCGGGATGCAGCTCCTTCGCCAGCTTGCGATAGGCTTTCTTGATGTCCGCCTCGCTGGCGCCGCGCGCCACGCCCAGCGTCGCATATGGATCGGCCATGGATTCCCCAAATGGTGTGTTACCTCCCTATGTGGGATAGTCGCGCGCCGATCGCAATCGCCGTGGCGACGCGCGCCCGTCCCTCGCGCGGTGTTGACCCGCCGCGGCGGGCCACCGTACAAGCTGGCCTCGGGGCGGTCCGAGCGGGCCGCCCTTGTTCTTTCCGAGGAGAAGGCCCCGTGTCGTCCACCCCTGCGCTGATGCCCGTCTATCCGCGGTGCGGCGTGCGCCCGGTGCGAGGCGAGGGCGTCTATCTCTACGGCGAGGACGGCGAGCAGTATCTCGATTTCGCCAGCGGCATCGCGGTCAACGCGCTCGGCCACGGGCATCCCAAGCTGGTCAAGGCGATCGCGGATCAGGCCGCGACGCTGATGCACACCAGCAACCTGTATGGCAGCCCGCAGGGCGAGCATCTCGCGCAGCGGCTGGTCGATCACACCTTCGCGGACACGGTGTTCTTCACCAACTCGGGCGCGGAGGCGGTGGAGTGCGCGATCAAGACCGCGCGGCGCTATCATTATGCCAATGCCAACCCGCAGCGGCACGACCTGATCACCTTCGACACCGCCTTTCACGGCCGCACGCTTGGCGCGATCTCGGCGACCAACCAGGCCAAGATGCGCGACGGCTTCGAGCCGCTGCTGCCCGGCTTCAAGTACGCGACGTTCAACGACCTGGCGGGCGCGCTCGCGCTGATCGACGAGCATAGCGCCGGCTTCCTGGTCGAGCCGATCCAGGGCGAGGGCGGCATTCGCCCCGCGTCGGAGGAGTTCCTCCGCGGCCTCCGCGCGGCGTGCGACGAGCACGGGCTGCTGCTGGTGCTCGACGAGGTGCAGGCGGGATACGGCCGCACCGGCAAGTTCTTCGCGCACGAGCTGTACGGTATCACGCCCGACATCATGGCGGTGGCCAAGGGGATCGGCGGCGGCTTCCCGCTCGGCGCCTGTCTTGCCACCGCCGAGGCGGCCAAGGGCATGGTGTTCGGCACGCACGGGTCCACCTATGGCGGCAACCCGCTGGCGATGGCGGCGGGCGAGGCGGTGCTCGACGTGATCCTGGAGGAGGGCTTCCTCGATCAGGTGGCGCGGATGGGCGAGCGGCTTCGCTCGTCCCTCGAGCAGCTGATCCCCAACCACGATCACCTGTTCGACCATGTCCGCGGCCATGGACTGATGCTCGGCCTCAAGCTGAAGAGCGACAGCCGCCGCTTCGTCGCGCACTGCCGCGACCAGCACGGGCTGCTGCTGGTGGCGGCGGGCGAGAATGTCGTCCGCGTGCTGCCGCCGCTGGTGATCGACGAGAGCCATATCGCCGAGTGCGTCGAAAAGCTGAGCGAGGCCGCGCGGGTCTACGTTCCGGTGGCCGACGAGTAGGAGCAATCCTCCCCGCTCGCGGGGAGGGGAACCGCTACGCGCCAGCGTGGTGGTGGAGGGGGAGCTCCGTGAACGACAGCGCTGGTGGAGGTTCCTCCATCTGTCGCTGATCGAGCGGCCTCTCCCATACCGCGGAGAAGTGACATGCGCCATTTCCTGAGCCTCAGCGACGCCGGTGGCGACGCGATCGCCGCCATGCTGGCCGATGCGCTCGAGCGCAAACAGGCGCGCGCGGGCTGGCCCAAGGGCCGCGCCGACGCCGATGCGCCGCTCGCCGGCCGCGTGCTGGCGATGATCTTCGAGAAGAACTCGACGCGCACCCGCGTCAGCTTCGATATGGCGATCCGCCAGCTCGGCGGCCAGTCGATCGTGATGGAGGCGGGGCAGATGCAGCTCGGCCGCGGCGAGACGGTGGCGGACACCGCGCGCGTGCTGTCGGGCTATGTCGATGCGATCATGATCCGCACCGATGATCACGCCAAGCTGGAAGAGATGGCGGTGCACGCCAGCGTGCCCGTGATCAACGGCCTCACCGACGAATCGCACCCGTGCCAGATCATGGCGGACCTGCTCACCATCGTGGAGAGCGGGCGCCAGCTGCCTGGGCTCAAGGTCGCCTGGCTGGGCGACGGCAACAACGTGCTCGCCTCGATTGTCGAGGCGGCGGCGCTGCTCCACTTCGACGTGGTCGCGGCGTGCCCGCAGGGGTTCCAGCCCGAGGAGGAGGCGATCGTCCGCGCCTCGGGCCGCGCGCGCGTCGTTGCCGACCCGCGCGAGGCGGTGGCCAATGCCGACGTGGTCGTCACCGACACGTGGATCTCGATGGGCCAGGCGCAGGCCGAGACCAAGCTGCGCGCGATGATGCCTTATCAGGTCGACGCCGCGCTGATGGCGGCGGCCAAGCCCGGCGCCGCCTTCCTCCACTGCCTCCCCGCGCATCGCGGCGAGGAGGTCACGCCCGAGGTGATCGACGGGCCGCAGTCGCTGATCTGGCAGGAAGCGGAGAACCGGCTCCACGCGCAGAAATCGGTGCTGCGCTGGTGCTTCGGCCAGATCGGTTGATCGCGGGCGCGCGACTTCCCAGATAGTCGGGACTAGACCGCCTACTCTCCGCTCTCCGTCAAGCCGGGCTTGACCCGGCATCCATGGCGCCGCGAACGCTACCGGCCGCGGCGTTCGCGGAACGATGGACCCCGGAACAAGTCCGGGGTGACGACAGGGCGGTGAGCCAGTCGCATCACTCGTCAGTACGAGGCAGCCTTGACCGACACGACCGCTCCCGACCTCGACCGCGCGCTCGGCTTCACCATCCCGGCGCGGCACGCGCGCGGGCGCGTGGTGCGGCTCGGGCCGACGCTCGACACCATCCTGGCCGCGCACGCCTATCCGCCCGCGATCGAGAAGCTGCTCGCGGAGGCGCTGACGCTCACCGCGCTGATCGGCAGCACGCTCAAGGATCCGCAGGGGCAGCTGACGATGCAGACGCAGACCGAGGCGGGCGTGGTCACGCTGCTGGTGTGCGACTATCGCGCCGGCGAAGTGCGCGGCTACATCCAGTATGACGCCGACCGGCTCGCCGCCGCGCCCGCGGAGCCGTCGCTGTTCGCGCTGTTCGGCAAGGGCTATCTCGCGATCACCTTTGATCTCGCCACCACCGGCGAGCGCTACCAGGGCATCGTCCCGCTCGACGGCGACACGCTGAGCGAGGCGGCGCAGAGCTATTTCTACCAGTCCGAGCAGATCCCGACCTTGGTGCGCGTCGGCATGCGCAAGAGCGCGGACGGGCGCTGTGTCGCGGGCGGTCTGCTGCTCCAGCACCTGCCCGAGGGCGAGGAAGGGCGCGAGCGGCTCCACACCAAGCTCGATCACCCCGAGTGGGAGCATATCGAGGCGCTCGGCCAGACGATGGGCGGCGACGAACTCGCCGATGTGGACGTGCCGCTGGAGACGTTGGTGTGGCGGTTGTTCAACGAGGAGGCCGAGGTGCGCGTGCTCGCCGGGCAGCCGCTGGTGAAGGGCTGCCGCTGCGATGTCGACTATATCCGCTCGGTGCTCGCGCGCTTCCCGCTGGAGGAGCGGCTCGCGATGGCGGACGAATCGGGCGTGATCGGGGTGGACTGCGCCTTTTGCTCGACCAGCTTTCCGGTGCGCGCGGACGAACTGGTGGGTTGAGGGCGGCTCCTGCGCCGCGACCCCATTCCGTTCGCTTCAAGTGGCCCTCAGGCTTGCCGCGACCGCATATCGAGGAGGAGTCGGAGGCGGCGCGCTCTCGCGACGCGCTCCCGAGAGGTTCGATCGCTACCCGAGCCGAACGGAAGGGGAGAAGACGGCGATCGGTAGGAGGGGCATCACCGTTAGTCCGACCTTAACCTTCATCCCCCATAAGCGTCCTCGTGCTGGTGATGCGGCACGCTCTCTCCCTAGCTTGACACCAAGCACCTTACGGGCCGCCCTCGGGCGGCCCTTTTTCTTGCGCTCGTGCGCGCGAAGGCCTAGCCCGCGCCGCATCATGACCCAATCGACTCCCGCGGTCGTGCTCGTCTCGGGCGGGCTCGACTCCCTGGTGTCCGCCGCGCTCGCGCGCGAGGCGGGCCACCCGTTGTTCGCGCTCTCGATCGACTATAACCAGCGCCATCAGGTCGAGCTGGCGGCGGCGCGGCGGATCGCGCATGCGCTCGGCGCGACGCGGCACGTCCTGTTGCCGATCGACCTTTCGGCCTTCGGCGGCTCGGCACTGACCGATCGCGCCATCGACGTGCCCAAGGGCGGCGTGGACGGCACCATTCCCGTCACCTACGTGCCCGCCCGCAACACGATCTTTCTCAGCCTGGCGCTGGGCTGGGCCGAGGCGGCGGGCGCGCGGGACATCTATCTTGGCGTCAACGCGCTCGACTACTCCGGCTATCCGGATTGCCGGCCCGAGTTCATCGCCGCTTATGAGCGGCTCGCCGAACTCGCCACCAAGGCCGGCGTCGAGGGCCAGCCGTTCCGCTTCCAGGCGCCGCTCCAGCACATGACCAAGGCCGATATCGTGCGCGCGGGCGCGCGGCTCGGGCTCGACATGGGGATGAGCTGGTCGTGCTACGATCCCGCGCCGGGCGAGCTGCATTGCGGGCGCTGCGACAGCTGTCGCCTGCGCCACAAGGGCTTCGTCGAGGCCGGGGTGACCGATCCGACCCGCTATGCGGTGACCCCGCCGGTCGACTGACATGAGCTACGCCGTCAAAGAAATGTTCCTGACGCTCCAGGGCGAGGGCGTGCAGGCGGGCCGGCGTGCGGTGTTCGTGCGGTTCGCCGGCTGCAATCTCTGGACCGGGCGCGAGCAGGACCGCGCGCGCGCGGTATGCCGCTTCTGCGACACCGATTTCGTCGGCACCGATGGCGCCGGCGGCGGGCGGTTCGCCGACGCCGCCGCGCTGGTGGCGGCGGCGGAGGGCTTTTGGGGCACGGACCGGGAGCGGCGCTTCGTCGTGCTGACCGGGGGCGAGCCGATGCTCCAGGTCGACGACGCCGTCATCGACGCCTTCCACGCTGCGGGCTTCGAGATCGCGATCGAGAGCAACGGAACGCTGCCCGTTCATCCCGGCATCGACTGGGTGTGCATCAGCCCCAAGGCCGGGAGCGACACGGTGCAGCGTTCGGGCGACGAGCTGAAGCTCGTCTGGCCGCAGGCCGGCACCGACCTGGACGCGGTGCAGGGCTGGGACTTCCGCCACTTTCTGCTCCAGCCGCTCGACGACGCGCGGGCGGAGGAGAATGTCGCCGCGGCAATGGCGCTGGTGATGGAGCGCCCGCGCTGGCGGCTGTCGCTGCAGACGCATAAGATGCTGGGTCTGCGCTAGCTCGGCAAGCGCAGCAGCGCGCGGGACGTCGCGTCGCCGGCGAGAAGCCGACGACCCCCGTCTCCATGTCGCTCAGACGACCGCCCCCGGCGCCTCGCGTCGCCGCGAGCGCACCGGGACGCCGATCAGCGCGAAGCCGATCAGCATCATCGCCCAGGTGCCGGGCTCGGGCACGGCGCTGAGCACCTCATCATGTCGAAGCAAGCGTGGTGCTCGCCCGAGTTCGTAATCGAAACGATCTTCAACGCGCATAGCATAGCGACTTGGAAAGAGCCTTGTCTGTGCCGGTGTCTGGCAAGAGCAGGAGGCGAGCCGCGGGGCGCGGTCGTTCGCCTTTCTTTTGAACGAGAACGTGACCAGTCAACGGAGCGGAACGCAAAGTTCAACGAAGACGAGAGGTTGACGTTTCCGCGCAGCAGAGGCCGTGGACAGGAGCAAGGCCGCATCATCCGATCACGGCGGCATGTTCTTCTTGAATCATGGTAAGGCCGCGTTGCGCCGCCGTCCCTACCTCGCCACCGCCGACGCGGGGGAGTGCGACGATCCACCGGTGTCGAAGCGACAAGCCTGCACCAGCGGCTCGGCAATCAGTCCCCGCACCCGTTCACCGCCCGGGCACAGCGCGGCGGAAGCGCCGCCACGCGCCGGCTCCGTCGAAGGTTGCTTTGGCGGGAGGGGCGCCTGCCCGGCGCCCTCGCGCCTCACCGCGCTGCGTACACCATCGGGGTGAGGGGCGCGCCGCACTTCTGCTCCATGAACAGGCCCTTCTTCCAGCAAGCCTCGTCGAAGCGGGGCAGCGTCGCGGGCAACACCTGGAGTGATGGGAATTGCTGCTCGCCATATGGCTTCAGGCTGTTGCGCAGCTCGCGCATCCGCGCCACCGCAACGGTGCCGAAGCCGCCGCGCGGCGCATAGAGCGCGTCGCGACCGATGCTCGCTGCGGTGGCGCAGAAGTTGAACTGCGCCGCCACGGTAGCGAAACCGGCATAGGTGCGGGTGCCGAATTGATCGAGCGCGGACTGACCTTCCTTCTTGGTCTTGGCAATGCGCGTGAAATACTTGCCCAGCGTGTCGAACGAGCTGGCCAGTTCGGCGCGATGATCGGCCAGGATCGCATTGTAGTTCTGCACGGTCAGCAGCGTCGGCTCGAACTGGCATTGCAGCGCGGCGACGTTGAGCGCGGCGCGCATGTTCCACACCACGCCAGCACGCAGCTCCGCGGGCGTCGCCCCCGGCAGCGGATGCCCCATGCCGTCCTCGTTGCCGACGATCGGTTCGCCGTGCAGATCCTTCGACTTGAAGAAAAACTGCGCCGACGCCGGCGCCGCCGCCAACACTCCAGCCGCCAGCGCCACCCATGCGCCGACGATCCCCACCTTCTGCATTCCCCAACACTCCTCGACGCGGCTACGGCCGCGCCACCCTTTTACGTCAAATCGGGTAAATCGCCCAAGAACATTCCATCGTACGAAAGATTCAGTCTGGCGCTGCGACAGGGAACCACCGCCTTGCTTGTTGAGGCGGCGTAACGACGGGAGGGTAATCCGGCCAAAACAAAGGGCCGCCCAGTTCCCCGGGCGACCCTTGTCAACACAATCGCCGGATGCGGCAGATTACATCGCGTTCGACATGTTCGACATCATCATGTCGTTACCCATGGTGTCGTTCGCCATCATGCCGCCGTTCATGGCGCCGTCAACGGCGGTCATGTTGTCGGTCATGGTGTCCATGCCCTCGGTGGCGTTCATGTCGGTGATCATGGTGTTCTCGCTGGTCTCGGTCTTCGAACCGCACGCCGAAACGGCGAGAGCGGCTGCCACGAGCGCCGAACCGCCGAGGACCTTGGTGATGACTGCACGCATGAATTTGCTCCCTAGACTGTGGATTAGGCGACCACCCGGCCGTTTTTTATCCCAAACCGGCGTAGACATTAATCGTAGATGACCGCCCTCTCAAGCCTCGTTTTCACCGACGCAAGTCAGGCTTTGCAGAAAGGCGTCGACGGTTAACGCTAGCGCGGCGTCGAAGGTTGCAGCGTCGTGCGGCGAGCCGAGTGCGGCGGCGCTGGTGACCGGGAACTCCGCCAGCCCGCATGGCACGATGCCGCCGAAGTGCGACAGGTCGGGTGCGAGGTTGATCGAGAAGCCGTGCAGCGTCACCCAGCGCCGCACCCGGATCCCGATCGCGCCGATCTTGGCCTCGGCGCCGGCGTGATCGTGCGTCCAGATGCCGACGCGGCCCGGCGCGCGGAAGGCAGCGATGTCGAGCCGCGCCAGCGCCGCGATCAGCCAGCCCTCCAGCGCATGGACGAAGCAGCGCACATCGCGTCCGCGCTTGTTCAGGTCGAGCATGAGATAACCGACGCGCTGGCCGGGGCCGTGATAGGTGTAGCGTCCGCCGCGCCCGGCCGGCACCACCGGAAAGCGCGGATCGACCAGCTCGCGCGGATCGGCGCTGGTCCCGGCGGTGTAGACCGGCGGATGTTCGAGCAGCCACACCAATTCGCGCGCCTCTCCCGCGGCGACCGCGGCAGCGCGCGCCTCCATCGCGGCCAGCGCCGCGGCATAATCGGTGAGCCCGGGCGACACGCGCCAATCCACGTCCTCGATCATCGCCGGCTGGTGCATCCGCGCCAGATGTGCGTCCGCGGCGCGGTTGGCAAGCGCCCGGCGGAGCGCTAGGCGGGCGGTTGAAGGGAACGTCGCGCGATGATCAGGATGGCCTTGGTGTGGGAGCGCACGGTCGACGTGCTGCGCGGTCGTGCCGCGATCCTCGCCGGCATCGCATTTGCCACGATCGTGATACCCTCCGTCCTCGAAGCCGCGGCGGCGAGCTTGCTCGCGCCGGGCCAGGGTGCGGCGCTCGTTCGGATGGTGGTGAACGTCGCCGCCGCGGTCCTGATGCTGTTCGGCATGCTCGCCATCACCGCGGTGGCGAGCGACCCGCGCGTCGATCGGGCGGCGGCTTATGGCATCGCGACGCGGCGGATCGGTGCCGCGGTTGGCGTCACCGCGGCGCTGGTGGTCGGGCTGGCCTTGACCTTCGTCCCGGGCGCGGCGGCGCTGATCGCTGCGGGCGCGACGGTGACCGCCGCCGGCATGGTGGACCTGCAGCGCGCCGCGCCCGGTCCGCTGGCGATCGGTGCGCTGCTCGTGCTGGTCGCCGCGGCGGTGCTGCTGTGGCTCGGTGCGCGCCTGGCGCCGCTGTTCGCGGTGGTCGTGAACGAGCGGCGCGGACTGGGGGCGCTGCGGCGCTGCTTCGCGCTGACCCGCGGCAGCGCGGCGCGGCTCATCGGTGTGCTGATCCTCTACGGCGTGCTGTTGATGGTGATCACCGTCGCGGTGCGCTCGGTGATAGGGGTCGCGCTTCAGTTGCTGCTCGGCAGGGACGCGGCGGTGTTGTTCGGCACGAGCGTGGCGCTGGCGATCGTCAGTGCGGGCGCGACGGTGGTGCAGAACGTCTTCTACGCGCAATTCTACGTCGCTGCGTGCGCGCGCGACGACGCCGCGGCGCTGCGCGCATGAGCCTCACCTTCGCCGGCCTGCTCTCGGTTGCGTGGCGGCTGTTCCGGCGCGATCGCGAGCTGGTGCTGCGGCTCGCCGCCCTGTTCGTCTTTCTGCCCGCCTTTGCCGCGCTGCTGCTGTGCGACCCCTTGCCGCCGCTGCCGCCGCCGCCGCGCGACGAGCTGATGATGCGCGCCTGGCTCGCCGCGGTGACCGTGTGGGGGCAGAGCAACGCTCTGTTCTACCTGCTTGCCGACCTGCTCGCCGCTTATGGCGTGGCGGCGATCGCGCTGCTGCTGCTCGATCCCGACCGGCTGACGGTGGGGCAGGCGCTCGGCCAGGCGCTGGCGCGGCTGTGGTCGTTCGTGCTGGTGACGATGGCGGTGGCGGTGCCGGTCGGGCTCGGGATGTGGCTGCTGGTACTGCCGGGCCTCTACATTCAGGCGCGGCTGATCGCGGCGCTGCCCGCGCTGGCGCGTCACCCCGCGCTGCGCGCCGGGCCGGCGCTGCGGCTGAGCTGGCGGCTCACCAAGGGGCAGGACTGGGCGATCACCGGCGCGCTGGTGACCTTGTTTCTGGCGCAATGGGTGGCGGTGTCGCCGCTGCTGGCCGCGGACGAGGCGCTGCGCGCGCCCGGGAGCGGCGATCCGGTGCTGCTCGCGCTCACCGACGCGCTGCTTGCCGTGATCCCCGCAGCCTATGCGGTCGCGGTGCTGCTGCTCGGCGTGGTGGTCTATCGCGCGGCGAGCAGGGGCAGCTGAGGCGCACTGTCGGCGGGGAGCGCGCCGGTTACGCGCGGGTCGGTGAAGGTTTCGATCGTGCGCCGCGTCGGGGTGAAGCCCTGCGCGCGGTAGAAGCCGAGCGCGCCGGGATGATCCAGTGTGCAGGTATGGAGCCACACGCGTGTCACTCCCGCGATCCAGGCGCGCTGGAGCGTCTCCGCCATCAGCCAGCGCCCGTGGCGCTGCCCGGTGAGCTCGGGCACCAAGGCGAAATAGCCGATCTCGCACGTGCCACTGGCACGGAAGTCGAGCTCGACCATCCCGACCTCGATGCCGCTTGGGTCGACCGCGGCGAAGACCTGCACCTGCGGGTGGTGGATGATCGCGGTGAGCGCGGCATCGTCCATGATGAGCCGCGAGAACCACAGCCAGCGCGCGCCGACGCGGCGAAACAGCGTGCGGTACTTCTCCGGCTCCGGCCGCGCCCAGCGCACCAGTCGCAGCGGTGAGTCCGGCGTGGGGCGCAGCGCCGGCCGACGACGCATCTCCAGCGAGGTGACCACGGTGGCGACCTGGTCGGCGGGAAGGTGGGTCAGCCCCATGTCGCCACCGGCGGCAAGCTCATCAGGATGGCGTCGACGTTGCCGCCGGTCTTCAGGCCGAACAGGGTGCCGCGATCATAGACGAGGTTGAACTCGGCGTAGCGCCCGCGCCATTCGCGCTGCTGCGTCACGTCCGCGTCGGTGAAGGGCAGGTGCATCCGCCGCCGCACGATCCGCGGGTATACGTCGAGGAAGGCCCGGCCGACGTCCTGGGTGAAGGCGAGGTCGGCGGCGAAGTCTCCTTCGAGATGGTCGTAGAAGATGCCGCCGACGCCGCGGTGCACGCCGCGGTGCGGGATGTAGAAATAGTCGTCCGCCCATTGCTTGAAGCGCGGGTAATAAGCCGCATCGTGGTGGTCGCAGGCGCGCTTCAGCGTGGCGTGGAAGTCGTCCGTGTCCTTGGCGATCGGCAGCGGCGGGTTGAGGTCGGCGCCACCGCCGAACCAGCGCTTGGTGGTGGCGAGGAAGCGCGTGTTCATGTGCACCGCGGGAACATGCGGGTTGGCCATGTGTGCGACCAGGCTGATGCCGGTGGCGAAGAAACGCGGGTCGTCGCCGGCGCCGTGGATCGTGCGCGCGAAATCGCCCTCGAACGTGCCGCCGACGGTGGAGACGTTGACCCCGACCTTCTCGAACACGCGGCCCTTCATCACCCCGCGCACGCCGCCGCCGCCGGGCGCGCCGCTCGGATCGGCGCGGTCCCAGGCGAGATAGTCGAAGCGCGCGTCGGAGCCCGCCTCGCGCTCGATCGCCTCGAACTCGGCGCAGATCAGGTCGCGCAGCTGCTCGAACCAGGTCCGGGCGGCGGTCTGCTGTTCGTCCAATATCATGGAGATGCGCTCTCGCCCGCGGAGAGGGCTGCGGTCAATCGGTCAATCTGTCCCACCCGCCGGTCTGGCGCAGCGCCTCGCCGAGGATCAGCGCGCCCGCGATCGCCACGTTGAGCGAGCGCAGCCCGGCGCGCATCGGCACGCGCACGCGCAGGTCGGCGCGATCGTGGACATGCGCCGGCACGCCCGCGCCCTCGCTGCCGAGCAGCAGCACATCGTCCGCGACGAAGCGCGCCCGCGACAGCGGCACGGCGGCCGCGGTGGTGGCGAGCACGACACGGCCCGCGACGGTGGCGAGGAAGGCGTCCCAGTCGGCATGGCGCCGCACCTGCACATGCGCGGCATAGTCCATCGCGGCGCGCGCCAGCGCGCGTTCGCCGAACGGGAAGCCCATCGGCTCGATCAGATCGACCGCGACATCGAGGCAGGCGCCGAGCCGCAGCAGCGTGCCGACGTTGCCGGCGATATCGGGTTGGAACAGCGCGATCCGCATCGCTGCCGCTCTACGCAGGTTGTTGCGCGACCGCAAAATGGGATTGGCAAAGCGCGGGGCCCGCGGCTATCACCCCCGCCAGACCGCCTCGGGGACGGGCAGGTCGGCGCGGGGAGGCGGCATGTCGCGACGGCATCGGATCGACCCGGCGGGAGAATGAAACGGGTAGAGGTTTGACGCGAATGGCGACGGTCGAGAACAATATTCCGCCGGGCGAGGATCCCGCGCCCTATCACGAGCCTGCCCACGACCCGCGCCGCCGCGACTTCATCAACATCGCCGCCGTGTCCTTCGCGGGGATCGGCGCGGTCGCGATCGTGCTGCCGTTGATCAACCAGATGAACCCCTCGGCCGACGTGCTCGCGCTGTCGACCACCGAGATCGACATCTCCAAGATTGCGCCGGGACAGGCGATCAAGTCCTCGTTCCGCAAGCAGCCGCTCTTCGTGCGCAACCTCACGCCGAAGGAGATCGGCGAGGCCAATGCGGTCGATGTCGGCTCGCTGCGCGACCCGCAGACGCTTGCCGAGCGCACCAAGCCGGGCAAGGAGAACTGGCTGATCACGCTGGGCGTCTGCACCCATCTCGGCTGCGTGCCGCTGGGCGCGGGCGAGGGCGAGAACAAGGGCCCGTTCGGCGGCTATTTCTGCCCGTGCCATGGCTCGGCCTATGACACCGCCGGGCGGATCCGCCAGGGGCCGGCGCCGCAGAACCTGCACGTGCCCGATTACAATTTCACGTCCGACACCGTCGTGACGGTCGGCTGAGGGAGAACGAGAGATGAGCTTTCCCTGGGCCAAGCATTATGAGCCGAAGCAGCCGCTGATGCGCTGGCTGGACGAGAAGCTGCCGCTGCCGCGCCTCGTCTACAACGCCATTGGCGCGGGCTATCCGGTGCCGCGCAACCTCAACTATTTCTGGAACTTCGGCGTGCTCGCCGGGGCGGCGCTGGTGATCCAGATCATCACCGGCGTGGTGCTGGCGATGCATTATGCCGCCAACGGCGCGGTCGCGTTCGGCTCGGTCGAGAGCATCATGCGCGATGTCAACGCGGGCTGGTTCCTGCGATACGCGCATGCCAACGGCGCGTCGATGTTCCTCGCGGTGGTCTACATCCACATCGGGCGCGGGCTGTACTACGGCTCGTACAAGGCACCGCGCGAGATGGTGTGGCTGCTCGGCGTGGTCATCTTCCTGCTGATGATGGCCACCGCCTTCATGGGCTATGTCCTGCCCTGGGGGCAGATGAGCTTCTGGGGCGCGCAGGTGATCACCGGCTTCTTCTCGGCGATTCCGCTGGTGGGCGAGACCATCCGCGTGTGGCTGCTGGGCGGTTTCGCGCCCGACAACGCCGCGCTGAACCGCTTCTTCTCGCTCCACTATCTGCTGCCGTTCGTGATCGCGGGCGTGATCATCCTGCACATCTGGGCGCTGCACATCCCGGGCTCGAACAACCCCACCGGCGTGGACGTGAAGGGCGAGCAGGATACGGTGCCGTTCCACCCTTATTACACCGCCAAGGACGGCGTCGGTGTGGCGGTGTTCTTCCTGATCTTCGCCACCTTCGTCTTCTTCTCGCCCAACCTGCTGGGGCATCCGGACAATTACATCGAGGCGAACCCGCTCTCGACGCCGGCGCACATCGTGCCCGAATGGTACTTCCTGCCGTTCTACGCGATCCTGAAGAGCTTCACCGCGGACTTCATCTTGCCGGCCAAGCTGTGGGGCGTGCTGGCGATGTTCGGCTCGATCCTGCTGCTGTTTTTCCTGCCCTGGCTGGACAGCTCGCCGGTGCGCTCGGCCAACTACCGGCCGACCTACCGCTGGTTCCTGATCGTGCTGGTGTTCGACGTGCTGGTGCTCGGCTATGTCGGCGGCGCCGAGGCGACCGCGCGTAACGTGATGCTGGGGCAGATCGCCGCAGCTTATTATTTCGCGCACTTCCTGATCATCCTGCCCTTGGTGTCGGCGGCGGAGCGGCCGCGGCCGCTGCCCAACTCGATCACCGAGGCGGTGCTGGAGAAGCACGGCGGTACCGCGCCCACCAAGACCGCGATGGCGGGCTGAGAACGAGACGAAGAGGGGATCTGACAGGCAATGGTTCGTCTCATTTCACTGGTGATCGGTGCGGGGTTCGTCTTCGTGCTCGCACTGGCGCTGTTCTTCACCGCAAAGGACGCGATTCAGAGTCCGGCGCCGCACACCGCCGAGCATGAGTTCCACCTGCATCCGGAGGACATTCACCTGTCGTCCGCAGGCTGGTTCGGCAAGTTCGACCGCCAGCAGGTGCAGCGCGGCTTCCAGGTGTACAAGGAGGTTTGCGCCGCCTGCCACTCGCTGAAATATGTCGCCTTCCGCGACCTGCAGCAGATCGGCTATTCCGAGGCCGAGGTGAAGGCGATCGCCAATCAATGGGTAATCGAGCAGCCCAGCGTGAACCCGGAGACGGGCGAGGCGGCGACGCGCAAGAACCTGCCGTCGGATCACTTCCCGTCGCCCTTCGCCAACGAGGTCGCCGCCCGCGCCGCGAACGCCAACGCGCTGCCGCCTGATCTGTCGCTGATGGCCAAGGCACGCGAGGACGGCAGCAATTATATCCATGCGCTGATCACGGGCTATCGTGACCAGCCGGCCGAGCTGCTCAAGAAGTTCCCTGATGCGAAGACGCCGGAGGGGCTGCACTACAATCCCTATTTCGCGAACCTCAACATCGCGATGCCGCCGCCGATCACGTCGGACGGGCAGGTGACCTATTCGGACGGCACCAAGGCGACCAAGGATCAGATGGCGCGCGACGTGGCGGCTTTCCTGACCTGGACCGCCGAACCCAACCTGGAAGCGCGTCATGCCGCGGGGCTGGCGGCGGTGATCTTCCTGATGATCTTCATCTATCTCACTTGGGGCGCCTATCAGAACGTCTGGCGCGAGGTGAAGCACTGAGGGCGCGAGCGCCGACCGCATGACGTTCCTCCGCGATGGACTTACGCGGAGCAACGGCTAGGAAGCGAACACGGCGATCGAGGCGCACGCCTCGGTCGCCGTTTCCTTGTCCGTCGCAGCGGAGCCGCGCATGAACGACGACCTTCGGGCCCTGATCCGCACCATCCCGGACTTTCCTAAGCCCGGGATCCAATTTCGCGACATCACCACGCTGCTGCTCGACGCTGGCGGACTGGCCGCCTGTGTCGAGCGGATGGTCGCGGCGGCGGACGGGCCGGTCGATCTGGTCGCAGGGATCGAGGCGCGCGGCTTCCTCTTCGCCGCGGCGCTGGCGGTGCCGCTGGGCGCGGGCGTGCTGCTGATCCGCAAGGACGGCAAGCTACCGGGCGCGACCATCGCGGAGGATTATGCACTCGAATATGGGCAGGACCGGATCGCCATCCATGCCGACGCCTGCGCGCCGGGCGCGCGCGTGCTGCTGGTCGACGATCTGATCGCCACCGGCGGCACCGCGCGCGCGGCGGTGCGATTGCTGCGCAAGGCGGGCGCCGAGGTGCGCCAGGCGCAGTTCGTCGTCGACCTGCCCGAGCTCGGCGGCGCCGACCGGCTGCGCGCGGACGATGTGGCGGTGGCGTCGCTGGTCAGTTTCGACGGCCATTGAGGCGGAGATGGCCGGCCGATCCGCACCGACCCGGAACCGTTCCGCGCCCCGCGCCGTTGCTTGATGATCGGCGGCGCGTATCGGCCGCTCACTCCGGCGTATGGAGCATCAGATGGGATGGACCCGCATCGTCACCGCAAGCCTGCTGGGCGGGCTCGCGATCATGACCTCCGCCTGCTCGACCGGCTATGGCTATAGCGGGGTCGGCTTCGGCATCGGCAGCGGCGGCTATTACGACGATCCATACGGCGGCTACGGCTATGCGCCGAGCTATTATGGCTGGAACAACGGTTATTATTACCCTGGCACAGGCGTCTACGTCTATGACCGCTACCGTCGCCCCTATCGCTGGAACGGCGACCAGCAGCGCTACTGGCAGCAGCGCCGCTACGGGCTGGCCGATCGCAACGTGCGTGACAATTGGCGTGATTTCCGCCGTGACGTGGGGCGCGAGCGGCGCGACTATCGCGGCGACCTTCGCGCCAACCGTGACGCCTATCGCGCCGGCACGATCACGCGCGACCAGTTCCGCCAGGGCAATCGCGCGGCGCGGCAGGAATATCGCGGCGACGTGCGGCGCGAGTATCGCGAGCTGCGCCGCGAGAACCGCGCCGACGGTTACCGCACGCCGCGGTTCGATCGCGGACAGCGCGGGCCCGGCCCCCGTCGCGGCGAACGCCCGCGCTGACGCGTCAGCCGTGCTTCTTGAGCCCGCGCACGCGATGCCAGACGTACAAGGCGATCGCCACGACCAGGACGACGCCGATCGCCGCGTCGGCGCGGTGGAAGAACGCCTTCAGCCGCGGGTCGCTGTTCCATTTGTCGCCCAGCGTCATGCCGATCCAGGCGAGCAGCAGGCAGAACGGCCAGGAGCCCACGAACGTATAGATGTGAAACGGGATCAACTTCATTCGCGCCATGCCGGCGGGGAAGGCGATGAAGGTGCGGATCACCGGTAGCATCCGCCCGATCAGGATAGCCCAGCTCCCCCAGCGATTGAAGAAGCGGTCGGCGAGATCGAGTTCGCCCGGGCCGAGCAGCACGTAGCGGCCGAACTTTTCCGCCATCGGCCGCCCGCCACGGCGTCCGATCTCATAGGCGACGACCGAGCCAAGATTGCACCCGATCGCACCCGCGGTCGCGGCGAGGAACAGGTTCAACTCGCCGGTGGAGACGAGATAGCCTGCGAACGGCATGATGATTTCGGACGGCAGCGGGATGCACGCGCTCTCGATCGCCATCAGCAGCGCGATGCCCCAATAGCCGCCGGCGGAGATCACGGCGATGGCGAAGCCGGCGAGTGCGGCAAGGATCTTCTCGACCATGGTCCTGCGCTTGCGTCACGCGGGTGCGAAAGGGAAGCGGCAAAGTGGAACTGTGCCGTCCAGCAACGGTTCGACGCACATGACCGATCTCACGCTCAACGACGGCCGTGCCATGCCCCAACTCGGGCTGGGCACGTATCAGATTCCCGATTCGCAGGTCGCCACGGTTGTGCGCGCCGGGCTCGATCTGGGCTTCCGCCTCGTCGACACCGCCGCTCTCTACCACAATGAGCGCGGCGTCGGCGAAGGGCTGGGGCATGACGACGTCTGGCTCACCACCAAATTGTGGCACGACCAGCATGGCGACGCCGAGGGGGCGCTCGACGCCAGCCTTGCGCTGCTCGGGCGTGACCATGTCGACCTGTATCTGATCCATTGGCCGCATCCCTCGGGCGGGCGCTTCATCGACGCGTGGAAGGCGCTGGTGACGCTGCGCGAGCAGGGCAAGGCACGCTCGATCGGCGTGTCGAACTTCCTGCCCGAGCATCTCGATGCGATCATCGACGCGACCGGCGTGGTGCCCGCGGTCAACCAGATCGAACTGCATCCGACGTTCCAGCAGCGCGAGGTCCAGGCGTACAATCGCGAGCGCGGCATCGTGACGCAGAGCTGGTCGCCGCTGGGTCAGGGCGAGACGCTGCGCGACGATCGCGTCGTCGCGATCGCCGAGCGGCTCGACGCCAGCCCCGCGCAGGTGCTGATCGCCTGGCACCTCGCCAAGGGGCTGTCGGTGATCCCCAAGGCCGGCAACCTCGACCATCTCGCGAGCAACTGGCGCGCGAGCGAAGTGCAGTTGAGCGAGGACGATATCGCCGCGATCGACGCGATGGACGATCCCGACGGTCGCATGGGACCCGACCCGCGCGAGCTGTAAGGGTGAGCGCAGGCGATTCCCCCGGCCACGAGGAGGGGATCGCCGCACGCAGCGCGGTGGCGGAGGGGGCGCCCCGCGGACGTGCCGACCCGCGTGTGGCGCATCCCCTCCACCAGCCTTTGGCTGGTCTCCCTTCCCGCCAGCGGGGAGGATGTCGCACCGGCAAGCGTTTCCCTCACCCCAGCGCGGCGTGCGCCATCCTGAGGTCCTCCACGAACCGCTCATATTCGCTTGCCTTGGCCGCCTCGTCCGGCAGGCGCAGCAGGTAGCTCGGATGAACCGTGATCCACGCCGCACCGCCGTCCGGCAGGCGCTGCTCGCGGCCGCGCTCGCGCCCGATCGTCATCACCTTGCCGAACAGGCTGCGCGCGGCGGTGGCACCCAGCGCGACCGTCACCTTGGGACGTAGCAGCATCTGCTCCTGCTCGATCCACCAGCGGCACGCCTCGATCTCGCCCGCGTCGGGCTTGGCGTGGATGCGGCGCTTGCCGCGCGGCTCGAACTTGAAGTGCTTGACGGCGTTGGTGACATAGGTCTCCGCGCGGGTGATCCCTGCCGCGGCGAGCGCGCGGTCGAACACCTGCCCGGCGGGACCGACGAACGGGTGGCCGGCGAGATCCTCCTGATCGCCGGGCTGCTCGCCGACGAACATCATCGTCGCGCCGACCGGGCCCTCGCCGAAGACGGTTTGCGTCGCCGGCTTGTAGAGGTGGCAACGCGTGCACGCCGACGCCTCGTCGCGTAGCGCCTCCCACGCCGCCTGCGCATTGTCGCCGACGACGCTCTCCCGCTCGCGCGCTTTGTCGATCATCCCGCTCTCCCGTGCCTGCGCGGTCGCCAGCAGCTGCGGCACCAGCGCGGTCTCCGGCATGTTCTTCCAATACTTGCGCGGCATCTCGCGCAGCATCGCGCCGACCTTCACCCGCGCCGGGTTGAAGATGCTGGCATAATAGGTCTTCCACACCTCCTCGGTCGGATCGCCCTCGGGCGCGTCGCCGCGTTGCGCGGCCGGACCTTCGTGCAGCGCGGACCCGTCCCAGTGGAGCGACACCTCGGGTGTCAGGATCGACCAGCGCATGCTCGCGAAGCGGTTGACGAAGAAGGCGGCATTGGCGCGGACGATATGGTGTTCGGGCTCGAACCAGGCGACGTAGCGCTCCGTCCCGTCATCGTCCGCGACGCTGCGGAAGCGGAGAAAGGCGCGCATCTTGTGAATGTCGCGTCGCACCGACTTGGCGAGTGTCTCGACGCGGCGAACGAGCGGGTCGGCGTGATCCTCGGTCAGCCGCGGCGTGTCGCGCAGTCGCCACAGCATGGTGTAGAGCAATGCGAACCGCTCGGGGTCGTCGTGGAGCGCGGCGCTATTGGCGAGATCGAGGAAAGCGCGCGGCACGCGGGTGGTCGGCGCGACCGGGTCGGGGCGCGGTGCGGTGGGCTGCGCGGGCGTCGTGGCGAAGAGGTCGGTTACAGCGCCGCCGACCTGCCAGACGACCGCGTCGGGCGCGACGTGATCCGCCAGCAGCGCGCGGGCTGCGTCGCGCCAGCCGTCGACGTCGTCGGGGGCGGAGAGGGTGATGACGCGCAAGGCTAGCACACCTCTGAGCCCCTCCCCTTGAGGGGAGGGGTTGGGACGGAGGCTCTCCGCACGTGCCGCGCTCGCGGAAACGCCCAGCCCTTGGAGGGGAGGGGGGATAAGCGCTTTACCGCTGGGCCACGTCGAACGATCACGCCGCGACAGCGCACCACCGCGGCGATCCGTTTCACCCGCGACTCACTCTCAGGCGGCGAACAGCTCGAGCTGCCGCGTCTTCGGCTTGGGTGCGACCAGCGGTTTCAGTTCCGCCCGGTCCGCCAGCACCACCGGGCGCCAATCCTCGCAGATGATGAACGGCCGCACCCGCCCGATCGAGACCGTCAGCCGCGCCACATCGTCGAGCCGCAGCCGCCGCCAGCGCCGCGCCGCAAGAATGCTCTTTACCGCCTTGGTGCCGAGCCCCGGCACGCGCCACAGCAACTCGCGCGGCGCGCGATTGACGTCGACCGGGAAGCGGTCGCGGAACTTGAGCGCCCAGGCGAGCTTGGGATCGATGTCGAGCGGCAGCATGCCGGTGGAATCGTCCGCCGCCGCGATCACCTCGTCAGTGGAGAAGCCGTAGAAGCGCATCAGCCAGTCGGACTGGTAGAGGCGATGCTCCCGCATCAGCGGCGGACGCTGGAGCGGCAGCACCGCCGAGGCGTCCGGAATCGGGCTGAACGCGGAATAATAGACCCGGCGCAGCGAAAAACGATCGTACAGCGTCGACGCCTTGCGGACGATGTCGCCGTCGGTCGCCGCGTCGGCGCCGACGATCATCTGGGTCGACTGGCCCGCCGGCGCAAATCGTGGCGCCGACTTGTAGCGGGTGCGCGCGTCAGCGGTGTCGGTAATCGCCGCCTTCATGTCGCCCATCGCACCCTCGATCCGCGCCTCGTCCTTTTCGGGCGCGAGGCGACGCAGTCCGCCGACGGTGGGCAGCTCGACGTTAATCGAGACGCGATCGGCATACAGCCCGGCGCGATGGACCAGTTCGGGATCGGCGTCCGGAATCGTCTTTAGGTGAATATAGCCACGAAAGTGGTGATCTTCGCGCAACGCGCGCGCCACCTCGACCAGCTGCTCCATTGTGTAATCGGACGACTTGATGATGCCCGAGGAGAGGAACAGTCCTTCGATGTAATTGCGGCGATAGAAAGCGAGCGTGAGCTTGACCACCTCGTCCGCGGTGAAGCGCGCCCGGCGAACGTTCGAGCTCTTGCGGTTGATGCAATAATGGCAGTCGAAGATGCAGCTGTTCGTCAGCAAAATCTTCAGCAGCGATATGCAGCGACCGTCGGGTGCGTAGGCGTGGCAGATGCCCATGCCCTCGGTCGAGCCGATGCCCTTGCCATCCGCCGAGTTGCGCTTGGCCGTGCCGGACGATGCGCATGACGCATCGTACTTCGCCGCATCGGCGAGTATTTCCAGCTTCTGGCGGACGTCGAGTTGCGCCATGTGTTCGATGTATGTTCGCATGCGCCGCTTGTCGAGGGCGAAGCGACCTGCCATGGATCAGTCGCGTGCGGAGGATCATTGATCGGCTCGGCCCCAACGGGCCGTACGGGGCGCTCTTGCTCACCTGCCTGCTCGGCTTTGCGTTCAAGGCGCATTGCGGCGCCGCATGGAGCGGCAGCGAGCAATATGTCACCGGCTGCTACAGCGACGCGATCCCCTTCTGGAGCGCGCGCGGCGTCGCGGCCGGGCAGGTGCCCTATTTCCAGGCACGGATGGAATATCCGGTGCTTACCGGTGCGCTGATCTGGATCGAGGGGCTGGTGGCGCATCTGATCGAGGGCGCGCGCGCCGATGCGGCGGACTTCCTCGTCTCGGTGTCTCTCGGCAACGCGATCCTCGCCTTCGTCGTGCTCGAACTCATCCGCGGCGCCGGGGCAGGGCTGTGGCGTCAGTATGCCTGGGCGCTGAGCCCGCCGCTGGTCCTCTACCTCGGGCATAATTGGGACCTGCTCGCGGCCACCTTCGCGATCGCGGCGGTACGCGCGGCGGCGCGCGGGCAATCGCCCCGCGCCGCGGCGTTCGCGGCGCTGGGTGGCGCGGCCAAGCTGTTCCCGGTGCTGCTGCTGCCGCTGCTCGGGCTCGGCATGTTGCTCGGGCAGGGTGACTTTCCCACGCGCGTGCGCCGCGCCGCGCTGCTGGTCGTGGTGGCGGTGGTCGGCTGGGGCGCGGTCAATCTGCCCGTGGCGTGGTTCGCGTTCGAGAACTGGCGCGAGTTCTACGCCTTCTCCCGGGAGCGCGGCGGCACGGCGGCGAGCCTGTGGGAGCTGCTGGCGCAGTTCGGCTGGTGGCGCTCCGATGTGCCGACGCGCAACCTGTGGTCGCTGCTGCTGTTTCTCGGCGGCGCCGCCAGCATCGTCGCGGTCGGCTGGCGGCGGCATGGCACGCGACCATGGCTGCTGTTCACCCCGGTGCTCGCCTGGTTCCTGCTGACCAACAAGGTGTACTCGCCGCAATTCGACCTGTGGCTGTGGCCGCTGCTGGTGCTCACCGGTACGCGGGTGCGGCCGATGGCCCTGTTCCTGCTCGGCGATCTCACCGCCTATTTTGCCGAATTCTGGCTGTTTGCGGGGATGGAGGGGGCGGCGATCTCCGCGACCCACAGCGACGTGCTCGTTGCCGCCGCGGTGCGCGCGGTGGCGCTGCTGTGGCTGATCCACGCAGCGGTGCGCGATCCGGCGCCGCGCTGGGTGCGGGCCGACCCTTCATCTCGTCACCCTGAACACGTCTCGGGAACCTCCTTCCCGCCAGCACCTCAGGCTCGGGAGGCGCAATACGGTGGATCCTGAGACGAGGTTAGGAATGACGGGGCGGCTGCCAGGTCTGATCCATTCGGGCCGAATGGTGCTCCGGCGAACGCCGAAGTCCAGGGCGCAAGGCAGGACGCTCGTGGCTCTGGGCTCCTGCGTTCGCCGGAGCACGCCGGCGCTTCCAGCCGGACGAAGCAAACTCTAACGATCGGCTCAAATCGGGGACCATCCCGGTCGGTCGGCGCGGAGGGGGAGCCGCCGAGCCGTCCGCCTCAGCCCAGCGCGCTCCACTTCACGTCCGACTGCGCGTTGGCCACCACCGCCTCGACGAACGCCATCGTGCGCACGCCGTCGTCCACGCCGGGATACCACATCGCCGGCGACGCGCCACGGATCGCGCCGGCGAAGCCGCGGTAGATGTTGGCGAACGCTTCGATATAGCCCTCGGGATGGCCGGCCGGCGTGCGCGTCCGTGCGGTCGCGCCGTCGCCCAGCCCGGGACCGCCAGTGCGCAGTATTTCTACCGGCTTGTCGAGCCAGCGGAGCGTCAGCGTGTTGGGCTCCATCTGCGCCCAGTCGAGCCCGCCCAGCTCGCCGTGAACGCGCAGGCGCAGTCCGTTCTCATCGCCTGCTGCCACCTGGCTGGCCTTGAGCACGCCGCGTGCGCCGCCCGCAAAGCGCAGCAGCACGCTCACATCGTCGTCGAGGCGGCGACCGGCCACATGCGTGGTCAGCTCGGCGCACAGCGACTCGACCCGAAGACCCGAGACATGCTCGGCAAGCTGGAACGCGTGGGTGCCGATGTCGCCGAGGCAGCCGCCGAGCCCTGCGCGCGCGGGATCGGTGCGCCATTCCGCCTGCTTGTTGCCGTCACGGTCGATCGCGCGCGCCAGCCAGCCCTGCGTATATTCCACCTGCACCAGCCGGATCGTGCCGAAGTCGCCGCGCTCGACGCGCGCGCGCGCCTCTTCCACCAGCGGATAGCCGCTGTAGGTGAAGGCGAGCGCATAATGCCGGCCGCTGCGCGCAACTGCAGCGGCGATCGCCTCGGCCTCCGCCAGGTTGAGCGACATCGGCTTCTCGCAGATGACGTGGAAGCCGGCGTCGAGCGCGGCGATCGACATCGGCGCGTGGAGATGGTTGGGGGTGACGATCGCGACCGCGTCGATCCGCTCGTCCTCGGGCAGCGCGCGCTCGGCGGCGAGCAGTTGCTCGAACGTGGCGTAGACGCGCGCGGGATCGAGTCCGAGCGACTCGCCGCTGCGCCGATTGCGCTCGGCGTCGCTGCTGAACGCGCCCGCCACCAGCCGCCAGTCGCCGTCGACTCCCGCCGCCATGCGGTGCACCGCGCCGATAAAGGCGCCCTCGCCGCCGCCGAGCATGCCGAGCCTGAGTGCGTGCTGTTGCGCCATCGTTCATCTCTCCCGTCGCAATGTCGCCAGGTGACGGTGCCACCAAGCGGGTTGATCCCCGCTTGTTTAGCGCTAAACATTCGTCAAACAACCAATTGGAGAGACTCGCGATGAAGCTGATCGCCGGACTGACCGCCCTTCCGCTTGTCGCTGGCGCGGCGATCGTCGCGCTGCCGGCGCCGCTCTCGGCGCAGGCCAGCAGCCCGCCCGCGTTCGCCGCCTGCAAGGCCTGCCATTCGGTCGAGAAGGGCGGCCCCAACCGCATCGGTCCGAACCTGTACGGCGTCGTCGGCCGCCCGGCCGCGTCCGCGCCCGGCTTCAACTATTCGGCCGCGCTGAAGGCTTCGAAGCTGACCTGGAACGAGCAGTCGCTGAGCGAATTCATCGCCGCGCCGGGCAAGAAGGTGCCGGGCACGCGCATGCCGATCGGCATGGCCGATCCCGCCAAGCGCGCCGCAGTCATCGCCTATCTCAAGACGCTGAAGTGAGCGGCGGCGCGGCAGCGATGCGCGGGCCGGGTGTCTTCCTCGCGCAGTTCATGGGCGAGGCGCCGTTCGACACGCTCGACAGCGCGGCGCGCTGGATGGCCGAGGCCGGCTACGAGGGCGTCCAAATCCCCACTTGGGATGCGCGCTGCATCGACCTCGAGCTTGCCGCCGAAAGCCAGACCTATGCCGACGAGCTGACCGGCCGCTGCCGCGAGGCGGGGGTGGCGATCACCGAGCTGTCGACCCACCTCCAGGGTCAGCTGGTCGCGGTGCATCCCGCCTATGATGAGCTGTTCGACGGCTTCGCGCCGCCCGAACTGCGCGGCAAGCCCGCCGAGCGCCAGGCGTGGGCGGTCGAGCGGCTGCGGCTCGCCGCCAAGGCGAGCCGCCGGCTCGGGCTGAGCGCGCATGCCACCTTCTCGGGCGCGTTCGTCTGGGGCTTCGTCTATCCCTGGCCGCAGCGCCCCGCGGGGCTGGTGGAAGAGGCGTTCGCGGAGCTGGGCCGGCGCTGGACCCCGATCCTCGACGCGTTCGAGGAAGAGGGCATCGACCTGTGCTTCGAGCTGCACCCGGGCGAGGACTTGCACGACGGCGTCACCTTCGAGCGCTTCCTCGACCAGGTCGGCGGCCACCGCCGCGCCAACATCCTCTACGATCCCAGCCACATGGTGCTGCAGGCGATGGACTATCTCCAGTTCATCGACATCTATCACGAGCGCATCAAGATGTTCCACGTCAAGGACGCGGAGCTCAACCCGACCGGGCGCGCCGGTGTGTACGGCAGCTATTCGGACTGGGTGGATCGCCCCGGCCGCTTCCGCTCGCTCGGCGACGGGCAGGTGGATTTCGGCGGCATCTTCTCCAAACTCACCCAATATGATTACTCGGGCTGGGCGGTGCTGGAGTGGGAATGCGCGCTCAAGCACCCGCAGGACGGTGCACGCGAGGGCGCACCCTTTATCGCGGCGCATATGATCCGCCGCCCGGAACATGCCTTCGACGATTTCGCCGGCGGCAGCGATCCCAGCGCCAATCGACGCCTGCTCGGCCTCGGCTGATCCCGCACCGCCGACGATAACGACAGAGAGACAAGGGAGAGGACCGAGTGGATCAGGCAGGAGTGAACCGCAGCCGTTTGTTCTGGCTCGGCGTGCTGGCACTGGCCACCGCCGCGATCAGCGCCTCGTTGCGCGCCGCGGTCGCCAGCAGCCTCAAGGCGGAGTGGATCGATCCCATCGCGCCGGTTCAGGCGGGTGAACTGATTGGGGCGGCGCTGGGTTCCGCCTTCCTCGGTTTCGCGATCACGGTCTTCGTCGTCAGCGCGCTGCTCGACAAGATCGGCGCCAAGCGCGTGCTGATCGGCTGCGGCATCTGCTTCCTGCTCGGCACCGGGCTGATCGTCGGCGCGGGGCATCTTGCCACCGGCATGGCGGTCTACAATCTCGTCTGGTTCGGCATGCTGCTGAGCGGGATCGGCTGGGGCCTCGCCGAGGCCTCGATCAACCCGTTGACGGCACGGCTCTACCCGGACGAGACGACGCACCGGTTGAACGTGCTCCACGCTTGGTATCCGGGCGGGCTCATCATCGGCGGCCTGGCCGGGGTGTTCCTCGCCGACGTGCTGCCGTGGCAGGCGATCATGGGCTCGGTGCTGATCCCCGCGGTCGGCGTGGTCGTGATCGCGGCCACCACCACCTTCCCGGCGCCCCCGGCCGAGGTGGAGGGCGCGGGCTTCGGCGAGATGATCGGCGAGGTGTTCCGCCGCCCGAGCTTCTTCGTCTGGTTCGGCGCGATGTTCCTCACCGCCTCGTCCGAGCTCGCGCCGGGCCAGTGGCTCGACGTCGCGCTGACGAACCGCGTCGGCATGCGCGGCATCCTGCTGCTGGTCTATGTCAGCGCGCTCATGTTCGTGTTCCGTCACTTCGCGGGGCGCCTGGCGAACCGCCTCTCCAACCCCGGGCTGCTGTGGATCTCGAGCCTGCTCGCGGGCATCGGCCTGTTCCTGCTATCGCTGGCGCAGTCGCCCGTCGCGGCGATCCTCGCCTCGACCGTCTGGGGCCTGGGTGTCTGCGCGATGTGGCCGACCATGCTGGCGTCGGTGGCCGAGCGCTACCCGCGCGGCGGTGCCTGGGCGATCGGACTGGTCGGCTCGGCCGGCGCGCTCGCCAGCTTCTTCGTGCTGCCGCTGCTGGGCGGGATGTTCGACGAGGCCAAGGTGGCGCTCGCCGGTGGGCCCGAGGCGTTCAAGCAGCTGACCGGCGCGGCGTTGCGCCAGGTCGAGGATGCGGCGGCGTCGCAGTCCTTCGCCAAGCTGGCGCTGTTCCCGGTGGTGCTGCTGTTCGTCTTCGGCGGCATCTGGCTGTCCGAGCGGCGCGCGCGTGGTGCCACGCTCGCGCGCGGCGACGCCGCGTGACGCCGACGCGCCGCTCGCTGATCGCCGCCGGAGCGGCGCTGCCGCTGGCGGCGTCCGCGGCCGCGGCGCAGCGCGGCGCGACCTCCAACGCGGCGCGCTTCTCGCTCGGCTTCGCGCCGCACGAGGGCAGCTTCAAGAGCCGCGGCGGCCTGCTCGAGCAGATCGCCTTCGCCGCGGACCAGGGCTTCCGCGCCTGGGAGGACAATGAGGCGCGGGCCCGGCCGATCGCGCAGCAGGAGGCGATGGCCAAGGCGCTGCAACAGCGCGGCATGGCGATGGGCGTGTTTGTCGTGAGCATGCCGAAATGGTCGGAGTTCCGCCCCATCTTCGGCAGCGACGATGGCGCCGAGCGCGAGGCCTTCCTCGCCGACGTGCGCGCCTCGATTGAGGTGGCCAAGCGCCTCAACACGCAGCGCGCGACGGTTGTCACAGGGTTCCTCGACCCGCGCGTGCCGGTGGAGATCCAGACCGCGCGCGTGATCGACCTGATGCGGCGCGCCGGGGACATCGTCGCGCCGCACGGGCTGGTGCTGGTGATGGAGCCGCTCAATACGCGGGTGAACCATCCGCACGTCTACATGCAGAGCTGGTCGGCGGGCTATGCCGTGGCGCGCGGGGTGAACAGCCCGGGGATCAAGATCCTGGCGGACTGCTATCACGAGCAGATCCAGTCAGGGAATTTGATCAACTCGCTCGTCACCTGCTGGGACGAGATCGGCTATGTCCAGTTCGGCGACAATCCCGGCCGAAACGAGCCGGGCACGGGCGAGATCAATTATGCCAATGTCGTCCGCTGGCTGCGCGATAAACGCTACGCCGGCGTGATCGGCATGGAACACGGCAATGCGCGCGAGGGGCGCGCGGGCGAGGAGCGGCTGATCGCCGCCTATCGCGCGATCGATCGGGTCGCAGGGGAGGAAGCATGACCAACACGAGCAGCGGCGCCCGCGCGGGCGCACGCGACCTGAACGGAGAAATCAAGTGATCGACCGCAGAGACGCGCTCGCGGGCATCGTCGCGATGTTCGGCAGCCAACTCTTCGCCCCCATCGCGCGCGCCGCCGGCGTCGCCTCGCAGCAGGCGTTCGGGGTGATCGACACCGGGCCGCCGTCGGTGCAGGTATTCACGCCGGCGCAGAAGGCATTGATGACCGCGCTGAGCGACCGCGTGATCCCGGCCACCGACACGCCGGGCGCGATCGCGGCGGAGGTGCCGCAATATATCGAGAAGCTGCTCGCCGACTGGTCCGAGCCGAAGGATCGCGTGCCGATCATCGCCGGGCTCGACGCGATCGAGGCGCGCAGCCGCGCCGATTACAAGAAGAGCGCCGCCGCGGTCACTCCGGCGCAGCAGGATGCGCTGCTGACGCTGGCGATGGAGGACAAGGTGCCGGGTGGCGCCGCCTTCTTCGAGCCGTTCCGGCAGATGGTGATCGTCGGCTATTACACGTCCGAGATCGGCATCACGCAGGAGCGCGAATATCTACCGGTGCCCGGCCAATATGACGGCGCCTTCCTCTACTCCAAGGTCAACAAGGTCTATTCCTCATGATGACGGACCGTCGCACGTTCCTCGCCGGCAGCGCCGGTCTCGCCGCCCTCGGTGTCGCGGGCGCGCTGCCCGCGTCCGCCGCGCAGCTCGGCAAGGTGGGCATCCAGCTCTACACCGTCCGCGAGCTGTTCCAGAAGGATCCGGTCGCCACGCTCGGGCAGATCGCCAAGATCGGCTATCGCGAGGTCGAGTTTGGCGGTGGGGGCTATGACAGCATGGACCATGCCATGCTGCGCCGGACGATGGACCGGCTGGGCCTGACCTCGCCCTCGATCCACGTCGGCTACGACCTGCTGCTCAACAAGTTCGACGCCAGCGTGAAGATGGCCAAGACGCTGGGCGCCGACACGATCGTGCTGCCGTACATGACCGACGAGCACCGCACCGCCGCGGCGTGGGAAGCGGCACTGCCGAACTTCAACAAGTTCGCGCGCGAGCTCGCGCAGGACGGCCTTGGCTTCGCCTATCACAACCATGATTTCGAGTTCACCCTCAAGCCCGAGGGCGTCAGCCTGTACGACCGCCTCATCAAGGGCACCGATCCGAAGCTGGTGAAGGTGGAGATCGACCTGTACTGGGCGATCCACGCCGGCGAGGATGCGGCCGCGCTCATCAAGCGGATGGCGGGGCGTATCTACGCCTATCACGTCAAGGACCAGCGCCCAGACGGCAACATGACCTCGGTCGGGCTCGGCACGATCGACTTCGGCAAGCTGTTCAAGCTCAACGGCATGGCCGGCGTGAAGCACTTCTACGTCGAGAACGACGAGTCGCCCGCGCCGTATATCCCCGACATCACCACCAGCTTCCAGACGCTGCGCAAGCTGCGCTTCTGACGACACTTATCCCGGGAGGGGATCATGGCAGTTACGAACAGGTTCGACGCGATCGTCATCGGCTCCGGGGTCAGCGGCGGCTTCGCCGCCAAGGAGCTGACCGAGAAGGGGATGCGCGTCCTGATGATCGACCGTGGGATCATGGTCGAGCACCAGACCGACTATACCTATGACGGCAAGCCCGCCTACGAGATCCCGGCGCGCGACTTGATGCCGCCGGAGCTGGTGAAGAGCGACTATTTCATTACCACGCACGGCTATGTCTCGCCGAGCACGCAGAAATATTACAACAACGACCGACTGAACCCGTATGCCTTTGACGAGGGCAGCAAGTTCTACTGGATCCGCCCCGCGGCGGTCGGCGGCAAGTCGATCATCTGGGGTCGCTGGTGCTTCCGCTGGAGCCCGGCCGACTTCGAGGCGAACAAGAAAGAGAATGTCGGCGGCGATTGGCCGATCCGCTACGACGACGTCGCGCCGTGGTACGATTATGTCGAGAAGTACATCGGCGTATCGGGCTCGCGCGAGAACCTGCCCTACCTGCCGGACAGCCAGTTCCAGCCGCCGATGCCGATGAACGTGGCGGAGAAGTGGTTCAAGCAGCGGCTCGAGGGCGCCTTCCCCGGGCGCAAGCTGATCAACACGCGCCTGTCGAACATGACCGAGGACAAGCCCGACCAGAATCGCAGCAAGTGCCAGGTGCGCAACCAGTGCGGACGCGGCTGCTCGTTCGGCGCCTATTTCTCTACCCAGGCGGTGACGCTTCCTGCCGCGCGCGCCACCGGGCGCTTCACGCTGCGCTCGGACGCGGTGGTGACCAACCTCGAATATGATCCGCAACGCAAGCGCGTGACGGGCGTCCGCTTCGTCGACGCCAAGACTGGTCAGGCCGAGACGGTCAGCGCCGACATCGTCTTCCTCTGCGCCTCGGCGATGGCGTCGAACCAAATCCTGATGAACTCGCGTCCGGCGGGCAGCGCGAAGAGCTATTTCAACACGAGCGGCACGCTCGGCCGCTACGTCATGGATCACATTTTCCGCGTCAACATCGCCGGCGAGATCCCGGGGATGGAGGAGTATATCGAGTTCGGGCGTCGCCCGGGCGGCGTCTACATTCCGCGCTTCCGCAACAACAACGGCGACGAGGGGCTCGGCTTCCGGCGCGGCTACGGCTATCAGGGCAGCGCGCGGCGCGACCCCGCCAAGCCGAAGGGCTTCGGCGCGTCGATGAAGCAGGGCATGCGCCAGTACGGCCCGTGGCAATTCTCGATGGGCGCATTCGGCGAGTGCCTGCCCTATGAGGACAATCACGTTTCGCTCCACCCCGACAAGGTGGACCGCTTCGGCGTGCCGCTGATGCGTTTTGACGTCCGCTTCCGCGACAATGAGCTGAAGATGATGACGGACGCGCGCCAGCAGGGCGAGGAGATGCTCCGCAAGGCCGGTCTGCTCAACGTCCGCAGCAGCGAGGAGGAGCACGTTCCGGGTGACGCGATCCACGAAATGGGGGGCGCGCGCATGGGTCGCGACCCGCGCGAGTCGGTGCTCAACGGCTTCAGCCAGTCGCACGACGCACCCAACCTGTTCGTCACCGATGGCGCGCAGATGAACTCGATTTCGTGCATCAACCCGTCGCTCACCTTCATGGCCCTCACCGCGCGTGCGGCGGACCATGCGGTGAGCGCCAAGAAGGCGGGGTTGATCTGACGATGCCGCGCCGCGTGCGCGCCTGAGCGATGCCGCCCGACCGCGTCACGGGCGAGCTGCCATGACGATGGAGCGGCGCGCCGAGCGCGGGGTAACCATGCGCGCGGTCGCGGCGCGCGCGGGCGTCTCGCCGATGACGGTCTCCAACGTCATCAACGGAGCGGGACGCGCCGGCGCGGCGACAGTAGCGGCGGTGCGCGCCGCGATTGACGAATTGGGCTATGTTCCCAATCTCAGCGCGCGCCAGCTCGCGCGGGCGCGTGCCACGACGGTAGGGCTGATCTACAGCGGCGCGCGCACGCCGTTCCTTGATGCGATCCTGACGGGCTCGCTGCGCGCCACCAACGCGCACGGGCTCCAGCTGCTGCTGCGCGAGGAGCAGCGGCTCACGCGCGACGCCGCGGAGGAGGCGGCACGCGCGCTGGTGCGCGGCGGCGCGGACGCGCTGTTGCTGATCCCGCCATTCGCCGAGTTGCTGAGCGAGGGCGGAGTGGCCGGCGCGCTCGGCGTGCCCGCCGCGGCGATCGCCACCGGCGGCACGCTGCCGGGCACCGCCACCGTGCGGATCGACAATCGCGCGGCGATGCGCGCCTTGACGCAGCGCCTGATCGCGCGCGGACACCGCCGGATCGGGTTCGTCGCCGGGCCGTCCAATCACTCGGATAGTTACGGCCGCGTCGATGGCTATCGCGAGGCGCTGGTCGCCGCGGCGATCCCGCTCGACGCGGCGCTGGAGTTCGAGGGGCGGTTCGATCACGGATCAGGCTGCGCCGCGGCGGAGACGTTGCTCGGGCTCGCGGCGCCGCCGAGCGCGATCATGTGCAGCAACGACGACATGGCGGCGGGGGTGATCGGCGCGGCGCATCGCCGCGGCCTGCGACTGCCGCGCGACCTGGCGGTGACCGGCTTCGACGATACGACGATGGCGTCGCTGATCTCGCCCGCGCTGACGACGGTGCGCCAGCCGATCCAGCAAATGGCCTATCGCGCCGCCGAGATGCTGATCCGCGCGGGGCGCCGCGGCGGTGTCGCGGCAGCGGAGGACGAGCTGGTCGACTATGAGCTGATCGAGCGCGAGTCGACCGCGGTCTGACGGTTGGTCCGCAAGGGTGCGAGCCCGGCTTCAAGGGATCGCTCGTGCGGCTGCCTACAGGATCGCTGCACGCTCAAACATTTCGGGTTGCTGGCAAACGCCCGTCATCCCGACTCAAGGCCGGGATGACGGCGGAAGCTTGTCGGCCCCGAGTTCAGCCCTTCAGCTTGGCTGCGGTCTCGGCGATGCGCTTGCCCTGATAGCGCGCGCCGTCGAGATCGACCTGGCTGGGCTGGCGGCTGCCATCGCCGTCGGCGAGCGTCGAGGCGCCATACGGCGTCCCGCCATGTACTTCCTTGACGCCCATCTGGCCCTGGAAGCCATAGTCGAGCCCGACGATCGTCATGCCGTGGTGGAGCAGGTTGGTGATGATCGAGAAGAGCGTCGTCTCCTGCCCACCATGCTGGCTCGCGGTCGAGGTGAAGGCGCCGCCGACCTTGCCGACCAGCGCGCCGCGCATCCACACGCCGCCGGTGGTATCCCAGAACGCCGCCATCTGGCTCGGCATGCGGCCGTAGCGGGTCGGTGCACCGACGATGATCGCGTCATATTGGGTGAGCGCGTCCGGACCTTCGATCACAGGGTGAGCGGTGTCGGTCTTGAAGTGCGCGGCGGCGGCCACCTCGGCGGGTGCGGTTTCGGCGACGCGACGGATGTCCACTTCCGCGCCGCCCGCGCGCGCGCCCTCGGCGACCGCGTCGGCCATCTGCTCGATATGGCCGTAGGACGAGTAATAAAGGACGAGGACCTTGGTCATGGCGATGGCTCCTGGTGCAGCGGGGACGGTAAGAGACGGGATCAGCCGCGCTCGACGCGAACCAACGTAGGTAAGCGACGCCGTCCGCGGAACCGAAACGATTGAAACGGATCGTTTCGGCCATTACGCCCGGCAGTGATGCGGCTCCCTGATCTCGAGGCCTGGGCGATCTTCGCGGCGGTGGCCGAGCATCGCTCGTTCAGCGCGGCGGCGGACGCGATCGGGCTGAGCAAGGCGACGGTCTCCAAGGGCGTGTCGCGACTGGAAGCGCAGCTGCAGCTGTCCCTGTTCCATCGCACCTCGCGCCGGCTCGCGCTGACCGAGGCGGGCCGCCCGCTGGCCGACCATGCCGCGCGGATCGTCGCGGAGGCGCAGGCGGCGGAAGAGGCGGCGCGGCACGGCGCCGCCGCCCCCGCCGGACGGGTCCGGCTGGCCGCGCCGATGAGCTTCGGGCTCAAGCATGTCGCGCCGGTTGTCGCCGACTTCCTCGCGGCGCATCCCGCGATTGAGATCGAGCTTCACCTCGCCGACTCGCGCGTCGACATCGTCGCGGAGGGGTTCGACGTGGCGCTGCGGATCGCGGACCTTCCCGACAGTTCGCTACGTGCGCGCCGGCTCTGCACGATCAACGCGCATGTCGTCGCGGCACCGTCGTATCTCGCCGCGCACGGCACGCCGACGCATCCCGCGCAGCTCAGCGCGCATCGGCTGCTGGGTTACACCAATGTCGCGGGGCCGTGGCGCTTCCGCGCGCGCGACGGCAGCGAGGTGTCGGTCAAGGCGCAGGGGCCCCTGTCCGCGAACAGCGGCGATGCGCTCGTGCCCGCGCTCGAGGCGGGGCTGGGAATAGCGCGGCTGCCCGGATTCATCGTCGGCGCGGGACTTGCCGCGGGCCGGGTGGTCGAGATCATGCCCGACTGGGCGCCCGCCCCGATCGGGCTCCACCTGCTCACGCCGCCGAGCGCGCTGCGTCCGGCGCGGGTAGAGGCGCTGATCGCCTTCCTGACCGAGCGGCTGCGCGACTGAGCGCGCCTTCTTTCCTCCCTGTCGCTCTTGCGCCATGGTGCAGGAAACAGGGGGAACATGCATGAAACTGACCGTTTTGCCGCGCGCCGTCGCGGCGCTTGCGGCGCTTGCCTGCACCGGCTCGGCCACCGCCGAGAGCGTGGTGGTGACCGCGGCGCGGATGCTCGACGTCGACAAGGGCGCGATCGTCAGCGACCCGGTGATCGTGGTCACCGACGGGCGGATCGCCGCCGTCGCTGCGGGCGGCGCCAGCCGGCCGGCGATCCCGGCGGACGCGCGCCGGGTCGATCTCGGCGACGTCACGCTCGTGCCGGGGCTGATCGACATGCACGTCCATCTCACCAGCCTGGCGGAAGTGGGCGGCTATCAGACGCTCAAATACACCGACAGCTTCTGGGGCGCGGTGGGCGTCGCCAACGCCGCCAAGACGCTGCGGGCCGGCTTCACCACGGTGCGCAACGTCGGCGCGGCCGACTTCCAGGACATCGGGCTCAAGGAAGCGATCGACGGCGGCTGGGTGATCGGCCCCCGCATCGTCCCGGCGGGCTATGCCATCGGCGCGACCGGCGGGCATTGCGACGACAATGCGCTGCCGCCCTCCTACGACAAGAAGCTGCCCTCGGTGGTGAACTCTCCCGAGGAGGCCCGCGCCAAGGTGCGGTGGCTGCACAAATATGGCGCCGAGGTGATCAAGATCTGCGCCACCGGCGGCGTCTTCTCGCTCGGCGACTCGGTCGGCGGGCAGCAGCTCAGCGAAGACGAGATGCGCGCGATCGCGGACGAGGCGCATATGCTCCACCTCAAGGTAGCGGCGCACGCGCACGGCGACGAGGGGATCAAGGCCGCGATCCGCGCCGGCATCGACACGATCGAGCACGTCAGCCTCGCCTCGGACGAGGCGATGAAGCTCGCGATCGAACACAAGACCTGGTTCGACATGGATATCTACAATGACGATTATATCCTCGCCACCGGTACCAAGAACGGCACCGAGCAGGAGAGCCTCGACAAGGAACGCGTGATCGGGCTCAAGCAGCGCCAGACCTTCCAGCGCGCCTTCCGCATGGGCGTGGCAATGACCTTCGGCACCGATGCGGGAGTCTATCCGCACGGCGACAATGCCAAGCAATTCGCCAAGATGGTGCAATGGGGCATGACCCCGCTCGACGCGATCCGCGCCGCGACCTCCAGCGCGGCGCGCGCGCTGGGTCGCGAACAGGACGTGGGCGCGATCGCGGTAGGACGGTACGGCGACATGGTCGCGGTGCGCGGCGACCCGCTGCGCGACGTCACCGTGCTGGAGCACCCGGTCGCGGTGGTGAAGGGCGGCGTCGAGCTGAAGTGAAACCCTTCGCTCTCCCCGCGCTTTCACCGCGCGAGGAGAGCGATATGGCCGAGCAGCACGACGATCACGCGGACACCGCGAAAGCCTTCAACGAGGCGGTCAACATGGCCCCGGCCGAGCTGGAGCACTTTCTCGACAGCGACGACAGCAATCGCGTCGGCTGGAAGGGGGAGGACGGCAAAGGCGACGGCGAGAGCGTCGGCCATCGCTCGGGGCGGCGCATCGTCGCCCTCAAGCGGACGAAGAAGGCCGATCTTACCGACGACGACTACGCGCACATGAAGAAGGTGGTGAGCTACGTCCACCGACACCTCGCGCAGGGCGGGCCGGCGGAGGACAAGGAGCATTCCGACTGGCGCTACTCGCTGATGAACTGGGGGCACGACCCGTTCAAGTGAGCGCGGTCGCCTCGGCTCACACCCGCACCGCGCGGCGCTGTCGCGCGGGCAGCAGCGGCATCCCGCTGCCGATCGGCGCCACCTTCTCGCTGAACTCGCGCAGGGCGAGCGCGAGCGCCGCGCTCATCACCAGCGCGCCGACGAACGCGCCGCCGGGCAGGTGGAGCAGGAAGGTGGCATAGGCGAGCAGCGAGGCGAGCTGCACTAGGAGTGCGAGGCGCATCGCCCGCACCGACGGCGCGACGATCGCGTAGGCGAAGGCGAGCACGTCGGCGAGGAAGAAGTAGCGGTTGTGCATTTTGGGCAGGAGATAGGGGACGAGCATCGCCCCGGTCAGCGCCACCAGCACCACGCGCCGCGGATCGTCGAGCCGGTCGCGTGCCGCCAGCGCCACCGCCACCACCGCGAGCGCCGCGAGTACCAGCCCGATCGCGACCCCGGGGCCATAGGGCAGCTGCGGCGCCAGCGCGCGCAAGATCTGCCAGATGTTGGGCACCGACCGCGCGAGATCGTGGAAATAGTCGCCCTGCGCGACATACAGCAGCGCCAGATCGCGCGCGGGCCGGCCGGCGACCCAGGCGGGCACCATCAGCGCGGCATAGGCGGAGGGCACCAGCGCGAGCGTCCACCAGCGCCCGCGTGCGGCGAGCAGCGTGGCGAGCAGTAGCGGCGCGACGAACACCGCTTGCAGCTTGAACGACACGGCGACGCCGGCGGCGAGCATCGCGGCGGCGACGCGCCCGCGCGCCACCGCGCCGATCGCGAGCAGCAGCCAGCCGGTATAGAGCGCGTCGCACTGGCCCCAGGCGGGGCCGTTGGCGATCACCGTCGGCAGGCACAGGGTCAGGAACGCGCCGCGCCGCGCGGTGTCCGCGTCGACGCAACTGGCGAGCAGCCAGCGCATGCAGCCCGCGAGGAAGAGCGTTCCCGCGATCGACACCAGCTTGATCACGGCGAGCTGCCCCGTCAGCGGCGCCAGCCACGTGCCGAGCGAAAGCAGATAGAGATAGGGCGGCGTGTATTCGGAGAAGGCCTGGCCGAGTGCGGCGAATCGGCCCTGCGCGATCAGATGGGCGGTCCAATGCAGCAGATGCTCGCGAACGTCGCCGTTGCTGAGCGGGATACAGCCGAGATAGATCAGACCCATACCCGCCATGAGCGGGCAGAGCCGGTGATCGCGCCCCGCCACCTGCGGCAGGCGCACCAGATTACCGAACATCCGACCCCGAAGCGTGATTCGCGTTGGCGGCGGTGTAGCCGCTGGCGTGACGGGGGCAAGCGTAGCACCGTCTGCCGTGGCGATTGACCGACGAGCCGAGCGCGCGTATAGGCGCCTCCGTTCGGGTGGAAGGTGACTTCCGCCCGGCAAGCTTGAACATTGCTGGATGCATCAAGGGCCCGAGGCCGCCGTTACCGGCTGCCGTACGGTCCTTTTCGTATTCCAAGTCTTGTCAGGGCTCCAGCAAAGTAACCTCCAGATAAGGTGAAGGCTTCATGCCGACGATCAACCAGCTGGTCCGCAAGGGCCGCGAGCCGCAGAAGGCCAAGTCCAAGGTCCCTGCAATGGAGCAGAACCCGCAGAAGCGCGGAGTCTGCACCCGTGTTTATACCACGACCCCGAAGAAGCCGAACTCGGCGCTGCGCAAGGTGGCCAAGGTCCGCCTGACCAACCAGCGCGAGGTCATCAGCTACATTCCGGGCGAGGGCCACAACCTGCAGGAGCACTCGGTGGTGCTGATCCGCGGCGGCCGTGTGCGCGACCTTCCGGGCGTGCGCTATCACGTGCTGCGCGGCGTGCTCGACACGCAGGGCGTCAAGGACCGCCGCCAGTCGCGCTCGAAGTACGGTGCGAAGCGGCCGAAGTAAGCCGCTCCCGTATTCTCACCAGCTGATTGAAAGGTAACATTACATGGCGCGTCGTCGTCGTCCCGAGAAGCGGGAAATCCTGCCTGATCCCGTGTACGGGGATGAGGTTCTCTCCAAGTTCATGAACTCGGTCATGCTCGACGGTAAGAAGTCGGTCGCCGAGGGCATCGTCTATTCGGCGCTCACCACCGTCGAGACGCGCGCCAAGCGCGAGCCGATCGGCGTGTTCCACGACGCGCTGAACAACATCAAGCCGGGCATCGAGGTCCGCAGCCGCCGCGTGGGCGGCGCGACCTACCAGGTGCCGGTCGAGGTTCGTCCCGAGCGCGCGCAGGCGCTGGCGATCCGCTGGTTGATCACCGCGGCGCGCGGCCGCAGCGAGAACACGATGTCGGCGCGCCTCTCGGGCGAGCTGCTCGACGCCTCGAACAACCGCGGCAACGCGGTGAAGAAGCGCGAGGACACGCACCGCATGGCCGAGGCCAACCGCGCCTTCTCGCACTACCGCTGGTAACGCCAATGGTGCGGACGCGGCCTGTCTTGGAAGCGTCTCAGAACTGACCTATATCGTGGGGAGCCGGCGGTACGCTGCGCTCCCCACATCGCTAAGGAAGCCCGATCATGGCCCGCAGCCATCCGCTCGAACTCTACCGTAACATCGGCATCATGGCGCATATCGACGCCGGCAAGACGACGACGACCGAGCGCATCCTCTATTACACCGGCAAGTCCTACAAGATCGGCGAGGTCCATGAGGGCACCGCGACGATGGACTGGATGGAGCAGGAGCAGGAGCGCGGGATCACGATCACGTCGGCCGCCACCACCTGCAAGTGGAAGGCCGAGGAGGGCAAGGGCCCCGAGCATCTGATCAACATCATCGACACGCCGGGCCACGTCGACTTCACCATCGAGGTGGAGCGCTCGCTGCGCGTGCTCGACGGCGCGGTCGCCTGCTTCGACGGCGTTGCCGGCGTGGAGCCGCAGTCCGAGACGGTGTGGCGCCAGGCCGACAAGTACGGCGTGCCGCGGATGTGCTTCGTCAACAAGCTCGACCGCACCGGCGCCGACTTCTACTTCTGCGTCCAGTCGATCATCGACCGCCTCGGCGCGAAGCCGGCCGTCCTGTACCTGCCGATCGGCATCGAGGGTGGCTTCAAGGGTCTCGTCGACCTGGTCGAGAATCGCGCGATCATCTGGCTCGAGGAGTCGCTCGGCGCGAAGTTCGAATACCAGACGATCCCGGACGATATGGCCGAGAAGGCGGCGAAGTATCGCAGCGAGCTGATCGAGCTCGCCGTCGAGCAGGACGATGACGCCATGGAGGCGTATCTCGAGGGCAACGAGCCCGACGCCAAGACGCTGAAGGCGCTGCTCCGCAAGGGTACGCTGAGCATGGCGTTCGTGCCGGTGGTCTGCGGCTCGGCGTTCAAGAACAAGGGCGTCCAGCCGCTGCTCGACGCGGTGGTCGACTATCTGCCGAGCCCGCTCGACGTGCCGGCGATCAAGGGCGTCAAGCTCGACGGCGAGACGCCGGACGAGCGCCCGTCGTCGGACGAGGCCCCGTTCTCGGCGCTGGCGTTCAAGATCATGAACGATCCGTTTGTCGGCTCGCTCACCTTCGCGCGGATCTACTCGGGCGTCCTCACCAAGGGCACCTACATGAACTCGGTAAAGGACAAGAAGGAGAAGATCGGCCGCATGCTCCTGATGCACGCGAACTCGCGTGAGGACATCGAGGAAGCACGCGCGGGCGACATCGTGGCGCTGGCGGGCCTCAAGGAGACCACCACGGGCGACACGTTGTGCGACCCGGCGCACCCGATCATCCTGGAGCGCATGGAGTTCCCGGAGCCGGTGATCGAGCTGTCGGTGGAGCCGAAGACCAAGGCCGACCAGGAGAAGATGGGCGTCGCGCTCAACCGCCTGGCCGCTGAGGATCCCTCGTTCCGCGTCTCGACGGACCACGAGTCGGGCCAGACCATCATCAAGGGGATGGGCGAGCTCCACCTCGAGATCCTGGTCGACCGCATGAAGCGCGAGTTCAAGGTCGAGGCCAACGTCGGCGCGCCGCAGGTGGCGTATCGCGAGTATCTCAAGAAGCCGGTCGACATCGACTATACGCACAAGAAGCAGTCGGGCGGCACCGGTCAGTTCGGTCGCGTGAAGGTGAAGCTGACGCCGGGCGAGCGCGGCGCGGGCATCATCTTCAAGGACGAGGTCAAGGGCGGTAACATTCCGAAGGAATATATCCCCGCGATCGAGAAGGGCTTCCGCGAGACCGCGGCGACCGGCTCGCTGGTCGGCTTCCCGATCATCGACTTCGAGATCACGCTGTATGACGGCGCGTATCACGACGTCGACTCGTCGGCGTTGGCGTTCGAGATCACCGCGCGCGGTGCGATGCGCGAGGCGGCGCAGAAGTCGGGCATCACGCTGCTCGAGCCGGTCATGAAGGTCGAGGTCGTCACCCCGGAGGATTATCTGGGCGACGTCATCGGCGACATGAACTCGCGTCGCGGCCAGATCCAGGGCACCGACACGCGCGGCAACGCGCAGGCGGTGACCGCGATGGTGCCGCTGGCGAACATGTTCGGCTATGTGAACTCGCTGCGCTCGTTCACCCAGGGGCGCGCGAGCTACTCGATGCAGTTCTCGCACTATGACGAGGTGCCGCAGAACGTCGCCGACGAGGTCAAGGCGAAGCTGGCCTAAGGCGCGCGGGGCGGAATTTCCGCTCCGAGACGCCGCAGGCCGGCCGGCCTCGGGCCTGCCCGAGGACCGACGAGGCGGAATTTGCTTCCGCCTCGGCTCGCCGGCTCAGGCCCTGACAGGGCTAGGGATTTGCGCAACGCGAATTGAGCCGCTATGGGGCCGCCTTCACGGCGAGTCCTGAGTGCGGCTCCAGTGGAAATCAGAAGGTAGGGAAACAATGGCTAAGGCTAAGTTTGAGCGGAACAAGCCGCACCTGAACATCGGCACCATCGGTCACGTCGACCATGGCAAGACCTCGCTGACCGCGGCCATCACCAAGGTGCTGGCGGAGAACGTCGCGGGCAACGCGGCGGTGGACTTCGCCAACATCGACAAGGCGCCGGAAGAGCGCGAGCGCGGCATCACCATCTCGACCGCACACGTCGAGTATGAGACCGCCAACCGCCACTATGCGCACGTCGACTGCCCGGGGCACGCCGATTACGTCAAGAACATGATCACCGGCGCGGCCCAGATGGACGGCGCGATCCTGGTCGTGTCCGCCACCGACGGCCCGATGCCGCAGACCCGCGAGCACATCCTGCTCGCGCGCCAGGTCGGCGTGCCGGCGATGGTCGTGTTCATGAACAAGGTCGACCTGGTCGACGACGAGGAGATCCTCGAGCTCGTCGAGCTGGAAGTCCGCGAGCTGCTCAGCTCGTACGAGTTCCCGGGCGACGACATTCCGATCATCAAGGGCTCGGCCACCTGCGCGCTGTCGGGTTCGAACCAGAAGCTCGGGCCGGACGCGGTCATGGAGCTGATGAAGGCGGTGGACGAGTACATCCCGCAGCCGGAGCGTCCGCTCGACAAGCCGTTCATGATGCCGATCGAGGACGTGTTCTCGATCTCGGGTCGCGGCACCGTCGTGACCGGCCGCGTCGAGACCGGCGTGATCAAGGTCGGTGAGGAAGTCGAGATCGTCGGCATCCACCCGGAGGTCCGCAAGACCACCGTCACCGGCGTCGAGATGTTCCGCAAGCTGCTCGATCAGGGCCAGGCCGGCGACAACGTCGGCGCGCTGATCCGCGGCGTCGCACGCGATGAGGTCGAGCGTGGTCAGGTGCTCTGCAAGCCGGGCTCGATCAAGCCGCACACCGACTTCTCGTCGGAGGTGTACGTGCTGTCGAAGGACGAGGGTGGCCGTCACACGCCGTTCTTCGCCAACTACCGTCCGCAGTTCTACTTCCGCACCACGGACGTGACCGGCACCGTTGAGCTGCCCGAGGGCACCGAGATGGTCATGCCGGGCGACAACGTCGCGCTCGGCATCAAGCTGATCGCGCCGATCGCGATGGACGTCGGCCAGCGCTTCACCATCCGCGAGGGTGGCCGCACGGTGGGTGCGGGCGTGGTGAGCGCCATCTCGAAGTAAGCCGTGCCGGGCCGGTCCGCCGGCCCGACGCGAAAGGTTCCGCCCGATGCGCCGAATGGTGCATCGGGCGGTTGCCTTTTTATGGGAGCGCGGTTATGGCCGCGCCTTCGCTTTGGGTTCGAGAACAGCAAGAGGTGCTCTCGTCCCGTCAGCCCGGTCTCGGCCGGGGTCTTGTGGTGGCAGCGTCAGCGCTAGCGTAGCAGGGCTTCGGTTTAGGCCGGAGTGACGGGGGAGGAAGTGCCCCGCTCTTTCGCATTGGTAGGGATCATGGACAGCAACATCCGCATTCGCCTCAAGGCGTTCGATCATCGCGTGCTCGATCAGGCGACCGGCGACATCGCCGACACCGCGCGCCGCACCGGCGCGCTCATCCGTGGCCCTATCCCGCTGCCGACGCGCATCGAGAAGTTCACGGTCAACCGTGGTCCGCACATCGACAAGAAGTCGCGCGAGCAGTTCGAGGTTCGCACCTACAAGCGCATGCTCGATATCGTTCAGCCGACCCCGCAGACGGTGGACGCGCTGATGAAGCTCGACCTCGCCGCGGGTGTTGACGTCGAGATCAAGCTCGCGTAATTGGCCGGCTCCCGCGGTTGACGTGAGTCCCGCGGGTTTTCCGTTTCGTGGCGTATCGCGCGAGACGGACGAGCGCACCGCCCGCCGGACGCTCCGACGACCATGAGATACCGCCGGCCGCCTTCGGGTGGCCGGGTCAGCGTCTCCCGTCTGTTTCCCTTCGGGGAAGCGCCCAGCCCGGGACGGGGGCACGCTTCGCATATTCCGGGCTGACCGATCCGTGCCGCCAGGCGCGGATCACAAGCACCGTGGGGATGGGCCTCGCGGTGCCTCTGTCAAGGAGCAAGGGATCATGCGTACTGGCGTGATCGCGAAGAAAATGGGGATGACCCGCCTGTTCCAGGACGATGGCCGCCACGTGCCGGTTACCGTCCTGCAGATCGAGGCGCTTCAGGTCGTCGCCCGTCGCGAGAAGGACCGTGACGGCTACACCGCCGTCCAGCTTGGCGCCGGTGTCGCCAAGAGCAAGAACGTCGCCAAGCCGCAGCGCGGCCACTTCGGCAAGGCCGAGGTGGAGCCCAAGGCGGTGGTGCACGAGTTCCGCGTGACCGAGGACAACCTCCTCGACGTCGGCGCCGAGCTCGCTGCCGATCACTATGTCGCCGGCCAGCTGGTCGACATCCAGGGCCGCACCCAGGGCAAGGGTTTCGCCGGCGCGATGAAGCGCTGGAACTTCGGCGGTCTGCGCGCGACCCACGGCGTGTCGGTGTCGCACCGCTCGCACGGTTCGACCGGCAACCGTCAGGATCCCGGCCGCGTCTTCAAGAACAAGAAGATGGCGGGCCACATGGGTGACAAGAACCGCACCCAGCAGAATCTCGAGATCGTCGGCACCGACGTCGAGCGCGGCCTGATCTTCGTGAAGGGCTCGGTGCCCGGCTCGAAGGGCGGCTGGCTGTTCGTCAAGGACGCGGTCAAGCAGGCTCGCCACGAGAGCGCGCCGTTCCCGGCGTCGATCAAGTCGGCGGCCAACAACAACAGCGCGGCGAACACGCCGGCCGATACGTCGGCCGATGCCCCCGCGACCGACGGCCAGGAGGGCTGAACGTGAAGGTCAAGGTTTCCTCCTTCGCCGGCACCGATGCAGCGGACATCGAGCTCAACGACGAGGTCTTCGGCCTCGATCCGCGCGCCGACATCCTGCACCGCGTCGTGACCTGGCAGCTCGAGAAGCGTCGCGCCACAGCGCGCGGCACGCGCGAGCGCGCCGACGTCGCCCGCTCGGGCAAGAAGCTTGGTCGCCAGAAGGGCGGCGGTGTGGCGCGTCACGGCGATCGCCGCGCCCCGGTGTTCATCGGCGGCGGTAAGGCGCACGGCGCCCGCGTCCGCGACTTCAACCCCGGGCTCAACAAGAAGATTCGCGCGCTCGGCCTCAAGATGGCGCTCAGCAGCCATGCCAAGGCCGGCTCGCTGATCGTGCTCGACGCCTTCGAGGTGCAGAAGACGAAGGAGCTCAAGGGCCACTTCGCCACGCTCACCACGGGCAAGCGCACGCTGGTGATCGACGGCGAGGCGGGCGAGAGCTTCCGCGCCGGTCGTAACCTGCCGGGCGTGGACCTGCTCCCGGCGGTCGGCGCGAACGTCTACGACATCATCAAGGCAGACACGCTGGTGCTGACGCGCGCGGCGGTCGAGAAGCTGGAGGCGCGCTTCAATGGCTAAGCCGGCAGAGGCGATCGACAACCGTCACTATGACGTGATTGTCGCGCCGCACATCACCGAGAAGGCGACCCTGCTCTCCGAGCAGAACGCGGTGGTCTTCAAGGTCGCCAACAAGGCGACCAAGCCCCAGATCAAGGCGGCCGTGGAGGCGCTCTTCGGCGTCAGCGTCACGGGCGTGAACACGATCGTCCAGAAGGGCAAGACCAAGCGCTGGAAGGGTGCGCCCTACCGTCGCTCCGATGTCAAGAAGGCGATCGTTACGCTCCGCGAGGGGCAGTCGATCGACGTCACTGAGGGGGCCAAGTAAGATGGCACTCAAGCATTATAACCCGACGTCGCCGGCGCAGCGCGGCCTCGTCCTCGTCGACAAGTCGGCGCTGTACAAGGGCAAGCCCGTCAAGGCGCTGACCGAGGGCAAGCGCAAGACCGGCGGCCGCAACAACAAGGGCCATGTGACCTCGCGCGGCATCGCGGGCGGTCACAAGCAGCGCTACCGCTACGTCGACTTCAAGCGGCGCAAGTGGGACGTCGAGGGCACCGTCGAGCGGCTCGAGTATGATCCGAACCGCACCGCCTTCATCGCGCTGGTCAAGTATCCCGACGAGGAGCTGGCCTATATCATCGCGCCGCAGCGGCTCGCGCCGGGCGACAAGGTGATCGCGGGCAAGAAGACCGACGTGAAGCCGGGCAACGCCATGGAGCTGGGCCAGATTCCGGTCGGCACCATCGTCCACAACGTGGAGATGAAGCCGGGCAAGGGCGGCCAGATCGCGCGTTCGGCCGGCACCTATGTGCAGGTCGTCGGTCGCGACCGTGGCATGGTCATCGTCCGCCTCAACTCGGGTGAGCAGCGCTACATCCACGGCGAGTGCATGGCGACGATCGGTGCGGTGTCGAACCCCGACAACCAGAACCAGAACCTCGGCAAGGCTGGCCGCTCGCGCTGGATGGGCAAGCGCCCGCTGACGCGCGGCGTGGCCAAGAACCCGGTCGACCACCCGCACGGCGGTGGTGAGGGCCGGACCTCGGGCGGCCGTCACCCGGTCACGCCGTGGGGCAAGCCGACCAAGGGTGCGCGCACCCGCCACAACAAGTCTACGGACAAGATGATCATCCGTAGCCGCCACGCGAGGAAGAAGTAATGGCTCGCTCTGTCTGGAAGGGCCCGTTCGTCGAACTGAGCCTGCTCAAGAAGGCCGAGGCCGCGCAGGACGCCGGTGGGCGCGCGCCGATCAAGACCTGGTCGCGCCGCTCCACCATCCTGCCGCAGTTCGTCGGTCTGACGTTCTCGGTCTACAACGGCCGCAAGTTCGTGCCGGTCTCGGTCAACGAGGACATGGTCGGCATGAAGCTCGGCGAGTTCGCGCCGACCCGGTTCTTCCCGGGCCACGCGGCTGACAAGAAGGGCAAGCGCTGATGAGCAAGCCTGCATCCCCCCGCAAGGTCGGCGAGAAGGAAGCCCTCTCGGTCGGCACGCAGATCCGCGGCTCGGCGCAGAAGCTGGGCCTGGTCGCGGCGCTCATCCGGGGCCGCTCGGCGGCCGACGCGATGAACATCCTCGCCTTCTCCAAGAAGTCGATGGCGGTCGACGCGCGCAAGGTGCTGGCCTCGGCCATCGCCAACGCCGAGAACAACCACAACCTCGACGTCGACGCGCTCGTCGTCGCCGAGGCGTCGGTCGGCAAGTCGATCACCATGAAGCGGTTCGCCACGCGCGGCCGCGGCAAGTCCACCCGCATCCTCAAGCCGTTCTCGCGGCTGCGGATCGTCGTGCGCGAGCAGGAAGAAGCCTAATGGGTCACAAGAGCAATCCCATCGGTCTGCGCCTGCAGATCAACCGCACCTGGGACAGCCGCTGGTACGCCGAGGGCGACGATTACCGTCGCCTGCTGCTGGAGGATCTCAAGATCCGCCAGTACATCATCAAGACGCTGCCGCAGGCGGCGATCTCGAAGGTGGTGATCGATCGTCCCGCCAAGCTGTGCCGCATTTCGGTTTTTGCCGCACGCCCCGGCGTGATCATCGGCAAGAAGGGTTCGGACATCGAGAAGCTGCGCAAGACGCTCGGCGCGATGACCAGCTCGGACGTCTCGCTGAACATCGTCGAGATCCGCAAGCCCGAGGTCGATGCCAAGCTCGTCGCGCAGGGCATCGCGGACCAGCTCGAGCGCCGTATCGCTTTCCGTCGCGCGATGAAGCGCGCGGTGCAGTCGGCGATGCGTCTTGGCGCGGACGGCATCAAGGTCTATTGCGGCGGCCGTCTCGGCGGCGCCGAGATCGCGCGCTCGGAGAGCTATCGCGAGGGCCGGGTGCCGCTGCACACGCTGCGCGCCAACATCGACTATGCCGAGGCCGAGGCGCACACCGCTTATGGCGTCTGCGGCGTCAAGGTGTGGGTGTTCAAGGGCGAGATCCTCGGTCACGACCCGATGGCGACCGATCGCCTCATGATGGAGGCCCAGACCTCCGGCGTGCGCCCCGCGCGCGATGACCGCCGCTAAGGAATAAGGCAATGCTGCAACCGAAGCGCACCAAGTTCCGCAAGGCGTTCAAGGGCCGTATCCACGGCGACGCCAAGGGCGGCACCTCGCTGAACTTCGGCTCCTATGGCCTCAAGGCGATGGAGCCGGATCGTATCACCGCGCGTCAGATCGAGGCGGCCCGCCGCGCGATCACGCGCCACATCAAGCGCCAGGGGCGTTTGTGGATCCGCGTATTCCCGGACGTGCCGGTGTCGAGCAAGCCCGCCGAAGTCCGCATGGGCTCGGGCAAGGGTTCGCCCGAATTCTGGGCCGCGCGGGTCAAGCCGGGCCGGATCCTGTTCGAGCTCGACGGCGTCGAGGGGCCGCTCGCCGCGGAGGCGTTCGAGCGCGCCGCGATGAAGCTGCCGATCAAGACCAAGGTCGTGGCGCGCCTCGGCGACACCTCGCACCTGGGAGGCGAGTAAGATGGCAAATACCACTGACTTCACCGGCCAGAGCGACGACCAGCTCGCCGAGAGCCTGGGCAACCTGAAGCGCGAGCAGTTCAACCTGCGCTTCCAGGCGGCGACCAGCCAGCTCGAGAAGCCGAGCCGCGTGCGTGAGGTCCGTAAGGACATCGCCCGCATCAAGACCCTGCAGGCGCAGCGCAATGCTGCGGCTGCGGCCAAGTAAGAGGACGACGCACATGCCGAAGCGCGTGCTGACCGGAGTGATCGTCTCCGATAAGGGCGAGAAGACGGTGATCGTCAACGTGGAGCGCAAGGTGAAGCACCCGCTCTACGGCAAGATCATCCGCCGCTCGAAGAAGTACCACGCCCATGACGAGGCGAACGAGTATAAGCAGGGCGAGACCGTGCGCATCGAAGAGACCGCGCCGATCTCCAAGCTGAAGACCTGGAAGGTCGTCGACCGCGTGAACACGCATGTCGCGCCCGAGCGGGTCGACGTCGACGCGTAAGCGTCGCTGAGTGCGCCCGCCGGCGTTTCGGGAAGGGTCCGCGGCCTGGCCGCGGAGACCAGCCGAGTGTGGCGGGAAGACGTGGGGGCAGGGCACTTGCCTTTCGCCCGCGGAGCGGCTAACCGGCCGCTCCCCTCGGTACGGCCATGCGCCTGCCGGGGGTCGTTTTTTTAGGCGGGGCTGGGTCGGTATCCACCCCAGGGGCGAGAAGGAAGCGGATCAATGATCCAGATGCAATCCAATCTCGACGTCGCTGACAACAGCGGCGCGAAGCGGGTGCAGTGCATCAAGGTGCTTGGCGGGTCCAAGCGCCGCACGGCCGGCGTGGGCGACATCATCGTCGTCAGCGTCAAGGAAGCGCAGCCGCGTGGCCGCGTGAAGAAGGGCGACGTTCACCGCGCGGTGATCGTGCGCACCGCCAAGGACATCCGCCGCGCTGACGGCTCGGTGATCCGGTTCGACGGCAATGCCGCGGTGCTGGTCAACAAGAACGAGGAGCCGATCGGCACCCGTATCTTCGGGCCGGTCGTGCGCGAGCTGCGCGGCAAGAAGCACATGAAGATCATCAGCCTTGCGCCGGAGGTGCTGTAATGGCCGCCGCGAAGATCAAGACGGGCGATCAGGTCATCGTCCTCTCGGGCAAGGACAAGGGCAAGACCGGCACGGTCACCCAGTCGATGCCGAAGGATAGCAAGGTGATCGTCGGCGGCGTCAACGTCGCCACCCGTCACCGCAAGCCGACGCAGGCGAACCCGCAGGGCGGGCTCGAGCGCATCGAGGCGCCGCTGCACGTCTCGAAGGTGGCGCACGTCACTGCCGACGGCAAGCCGACGCGCGTCCGCTTCGAGACGCAGGATGGCAAGAAGGTCCGCGTCGCGGTGAAGACCGGGGAGAAGATCGATGGCTGACGCCTACAAGCCGCGCATGAAGGCGATCTACGAGGATCGCATCGTTGCGGCGATGACCGAGAAGTTCGGTTACAAGAACGTCAACGAGATCCCGCGGATCGACAAGATCGTGCTCAACATGGGCGTCGGCGAGGCGACCCAGGACAAGAAGCGCGTCGACCAGGCCGCGTCGGAAATGGAGCTGATCGCCGGTCAGAAGCCGGTGGTCACCAAGGCGAAGAAGTCGATCGCGCAGTTCAAGCTGCGTGAGGGCATGCCGATCGGCGTGAAGGTCACGCTTCGCCGCGAGCGCATGTACGAGTTCCTCGACCGCTTCATCACCATCGCGCTCCCGCGCGTCCGCGACTTCCGCGGGCTGAACCCGAAGAGCTTCGACGGCCGTGGCAATTACGCCTGCGGCATCAAGGAGCAGATCGTGTTCCCGGAGATCAACTATGACCGCATCGACAAGGTGCGTGGCATGGACGTGATCGTGACCACGACCGCGAAGAGCGACGACGAGGCGCGCGAGCTGCTCCGTCTGTTCGGCTTCCCGTTCCCGATCGAGGACGAAACGACCGACGCGAAGAAGGCGGCATGACCGTCTCGCTGGTCTGATAAAGAGAGCTTAAGTCCATGGCGAAACTGAGTTCCGTGAACAAGAACGAGCGTCGCAAGAAGCTGGTGGCGCAATATGCGCCCAAGCTGGCGAAGCTGAAGGCGCAGGCGAACGATCAGTCGCTCGACGAGACCGAGCGTCTCATCGCGCGGCTGAAGATGGCTGAGCTGCCCCGCAACGCCAATCCGACGCGGATTCGCAACCGCTGCGCGCTGACCGGTCGTCCGCGTGCTTACTACCGCAAGTTCGGGCTTGCCCGTGTGATGCTGCGCGATCTGGCCAACAAGGGCCTGATCCCGGGTCTCACCAAGTCGAGCTGGTAAGGACGTACGATGGCAGTGACCGATCCCCTGGGTGACCTGCTCACCCGCATCCGCAACGGCCAGCGCGCGCGCAAGGACAGCGTGCTGTCGCCCGCGTCGAAGCTGCGCGTCCGTGTGCTCGACGTGCTCCAGCGCGAAGGCTACATCCGCGGCTATTCCGAGGAGGAGCTCGCGCTCGGCAAGGGCGCGTCCACCAAGGGCGTGCGCATCGAGCTGAAGTATTTCGAGGGCCAGCCCGCGATCAAGCATGTCGCGCGCGTCTCAAAGCCGGGCCGCCGCATCTACTCCGGCGCCACTGAGCTGCCGCGCGTGATGAACGGCCTGGGCATCACCATCGTGTCGACGCCGAAAGGCGTTCTGTCGGACGCCGAGGCGCGCGAGCAGAACGTCGGCGGCGAAGTGCTGGCGGAGGTGTTCTAATGAGCCGCATCGGCAAGAAGGCGGTCCCGATCCCGTCGGGCGTCACCGCCACCCGCAACGGCAACGAGCTGTCGGTCAAGGGCCCCAAGGGCACCCTGTCGATGCCGCTGTCGGACCTGATCAGCTACGACGTGCAGGGTGACTCGATCGGCGTGCAGCCGGCCAACGACACCAAGCGCGCGCGCGCCTTCTGGGGCATGCAGCGGACGCTGGTGCAGAACCTCGTCACCGGCGTGACCGAGGGCTTCACCAAGAAGCTGCTGATCACCGGCGTCGGCTATCGCGCCGCGGCACAGGGTCGTAACCTGCGCCTGCAGCTCGGCTACAGCCACGACGTCAACATCGAGGTGCCCGAGGGCATCGAGGTAAAGACGCCGGACGCGACCACCGTCGAGATCAGCGGTGCGGACAAGCAGCGCGTCGGCCAGCTGGCCGCCGAGATCCGCCGCTGGCGTAAGCCCGAGCCGTACAAGGGCAAGGGCATCAAGTACGACGGCGAGTATATCTTCCGTAAGGAAGGGAAGAAGAAGTGACCAAGGGTCTTTCGCTTTTCGACAAGCGGCGTCGCCGCAACCGCACGGCGCTGCGCGCGCGGGCCGGCACCCGTCCGCGCCTGTCGGTGCATCGCTCGGGCAAGCACATCTACGCCCAGGTCATCGACGACGCCAACGGCCATACCGTGGCTTCGGCCTCGACGCTGGCCGGGCATGAGGGCAAGACCGCGACCGTCGCGGCTGCGACCGAGGTGGGCAAGCGCGTCGCCGAGGCGGCCAAGGCCGCCGGTGTCACGCAGGTCGTGTTCGACCGTGGTGGCTTCCTCTTTCACGGCCGGGTGAAGGCGCTGGCCGAGGCCGCGCGCGAAGCCGGACTGGAGTTCTAAGACATGGCTGACGAGAACCAGCAGACGCAGGCGCCCGAGGCCGAGGCCAATGCGGCACCGGCGCAGGCCGCGCCGCAGGACAATGGCCCGCCTCGCGGCGCGCGTGGTGGCCGTGGCGGCGGCGGTGGTCGCGGCGGCAACGATCGTGGTGGACGCGGTGGCCGTGACGGTGGCCGTGGCCGCCGCGACGACCGTCGCAACAACGACGACGGCGGTGAGGAGCTGATCGAGAAGCTCGTCCACATCAACCGCGTCTCGAAGACGGTGAAGGGCGGCAAGCGCTTCGGCTTCGCGGCACTGGTCGTGGTGGGCGACGGCAAGGGCCGCGTCGGCTTCGGTCACGGCAAGGCTCGCGAGGTCCCCGAGGCGATCTCCAAGGCGACCGCCGCGGCCAAGAAGAAGATGGTCCGCGTGCCGCTCAAGGAAGGCCGCACGCTGCATCATGACGGCAACGGCCACTTCGGCGCGGGTCGCGTGACGCTGCGCTCGGCGCCGCAGGGCACCGGCATCATCGCCGGCGGTCCGATGCGTGCGGTGTTCGAGAGCCTCGGCGTTGCCGACGTGGTGACCAAGTCGGTCGGCACCTCGAACCCGTACAACATGATCCGCGCGACCTTCGAGGCGCTGAACACGCAGACCTCGCCGAAGGCGGTGGCGCAGCGTCGCGGCAAGAAGATCGCCGACCTGCTCGGCCGCGCGCATGGCGCGGACGCGGCGACCGCCGAGGCGGATGCCGCGGCAGTGGTGGAGTGAGCGAGATGGCGACCATCAAGGTGAAGCAGACCGGCTCGCCGATCCGGCGGACCAAGGACCAGCGCGCGACGCTCGTGGGTCTGGGCCTGAACAAGATGCACCGCGTCGCGGAGCTGCAGGACAGCCCCGAGGTGCGCGGCATGATCCGCAAGGTGCAGCACATGGTCGAGGTGGTGGAGGGCTGAGCCTTTCCCACCTGACTAGTGACACGACGAGGGAAGGGGGCTAACCGGCCCCCTTCCTGTTTTTCAGCGCGACAGAAGCGAAAGCGAGTGCATATCATGAAGCTCAACGAACTCAGCGACAACCAGGGCGCCCGTCACCGCAAGATCCGCGTCGGCCGCGGCATCGGCTCGGGCAAGGGCAAGACCGGCGGCCGCGGCGTCAAGGGCCAGAAGAGCCGTGAGGGCGTCAGCATCGCCGGCTTCGAGGGTGGCCAGATGCCGCTCCACATGCGGCTGCCGAAGCGTGGCTTCAACAACATCTTCGCCAAGGACTATGCCACGGTGAACCTCGGCGAGATCCAGAAGGCGATCGAGTCGGGCAAGCTGACCGGCACCGACCTGGACCATGCCGCGCTCAAGGCGGCGGGCCTGGCGCGCGGCGGCAAGGACGGCGTGCGGCTGCTCGGCAAGGGCGAGCTGACCACCAAGCTGAACTTCACCGTCGCGGGCGTGTCGGCGTCGGCGCGTGAGGCGGTCGAGAAGCTCGGCGGCTCGGTCACCGTGCCGGAGATCGTCCCCGCCGCGGACAAGCACAAGGCGAAGCACCGCACCGCGCAGGCCGCGCGCAAGCAGGCGCAGACGCAGGCGTAAGCCGCTCCGCTAACTCTCCCCGTCATCCCGGGCTCGACCCGGGATCCACGGCGCGGCCGCGACGTTCGTTGTGACCCGCGGCACGATGGGCCCCGGATCAAGTCCGGGCTGACGGGTAAGGGAGGGCGGACGCGCCTCATGTTCGCGCCGCGCGTGATCCGGACAGACCGGGTTAGACAAGGCGCCTGATGCGCCTATATGAGCGGCGGGGCGGTACAAACGCATCCCGCCGTTCTTCGTTTCCAGGATACACCGATACGATGGCATCCGCAGCCGACCAGATGGCGCAGAGCATCAGCCTCGCGAAGTTCGCGCAGGCGACCGACCTCAAGAAAAGGCTGTGGTTCACGATCGGCGCGCTGATCGTCTTCCGGCTGCTGAGCTACGTGCCGCTGCCGGGGATCGACCCCACCCAGCTCGGCGTCCTCGCCGAGCGGATGAAGGGCGGCGTACTCGATTTCTTCAACACCTTCTCGGGCGGCTCGCTGTCGCGCGCCTCGCTGATCGCGCTCGGCGTGATGCCGTACATTACCGCCTCGATCGTGGTGCAGCTTGCCACCTCGCTCAGCCCGCAGCTTGCCGCGATCAAGAAGGAAGGCGAGTCGGGGCGCAAGAAGCTCAATCAATACACCCGTTACGGCACGGTCGCGCTGACCGCGGTGCAGGGCTATTTCATCGCGCGCGGGCTCGAGGCGGGCGGCGCGGTGATCGAGCCGGGCATGGTGTTCCGCATCGGCGCGGTGATCTCGCTGATCGGCGGCACGATGTTCCTGATGTGGCTGGGCGAGCAGATCACCAGCCGCGGCATCGGCAACGGCGTGTCGCTGATCATCATGGCGGGCATCGTCGCGCATCTGCCGACCACCCTGGTCAACCTGCTCGAGGGCGGGCGATCGGGTTCGATGAGCGCGGTATCGGTGGTGCTGATCGTCGCCGTGGTCGCGGGGCTGATCCTGCTGATCTGCTTCATGGAGCGCGCGCAGCGCCGCATCCTGATCCAATATCCCAAGCGTCAGACGCAGCGCGGCATGCAGGCGGATCGCAGCCACCTGCCGCTCAAGATCAACACCGCGGGCGTGATTCCGCCGATCTTCGCCTCGTCGCTGTTGCTGCTGCCGCTGACGATCACGCAGTTCGCCGGCAACCGCGTCTCGGGCGAGAGCCGCTTCGGTGACATCCTGATCGGGCTGAACCAATATCTCCAGCACGGCTCGCCGGTGTACATGGCGCTCTATGCCGCCGGCATCATCTTCTTCTCGTTCTTCTACACGGCGGTGGTGTTCAACCCCGAGGAAACGGCGGAGAACCTCAAGCGCTACGGCGGCTTCATTCCGGGCATCCGCCCCGGCAAGAACACCGAGAGCTATTTCGACTATGTGCTGACCCGCATCACGGTGATTGGCGCGGCCTATCTGACGTTCATCTGCGTCGTCCCCGAGTATCTGGTGTCGGCGCTGTCGATCCCCTTCTATCTCGGCGGCACCAGCCTGCTGATCGTGGTCAACGTGACGATGGATACCGTCACCCAGATCCAGTCGCACCTGCTGGCGCACCAATATGGCGACCTGATCAAGAAGGCGAAACTGAAGGGCGCGCGCCGCCGCTGAACGCGGGGCGCGGGACGACGCGACAGGGAGGCGTTATCTCGTGAACATGATTCTGCTGGGGCCGCCGGGGGCGGGCAAGGGCACCCAGGCGCAGCGGCTGGTCGAGGAGCGCGGCATGGTCCAGCTCTCCACCGGCGATATGCTGCGGGCGGCAGTGAAGGCGGGTACGCCGGTGGGCCTCCAGGCCAAGGCGGTGATGGAGGCGGGCGAGCTCGTCTCGGATGCCATCGTCTCGGCGCTGATCGGCGAGCGGATGGACGCGGGTACCGGCGTTGGCGCGATCTTCGACGGCTATCCGCGCACGGCGGCGCAGGCCGACGCGCTCGACCTGCTGCTGGCGGAGCGCGGGCAGACGCTCGACCATGTCATCGAACTCGAGGTCAACGAGGACGCTTTGGTCGAGCGGATCGTCGGTCGCTTCACCTGTGCGGTATGCGGCACCGGCTATCACGACACGTTCAAGCGACCTCAGGTCGAGAACGTCTGCGATGTGTGCGGATCGAGCGAGTTCAAGCGCCGTCCCGACGACAATGAAGAGACGGTGCGGACGCGCATGGCCGAGTATCGCGCCAAGACCGCACCGATCATCCCGATCTACGAGTCGCGCGGCCTGGTCCGGCGAGTCGACGGCATGGCCGAGATCGGCGCGGTCACCGCCGCGATCGAGTCGATCCTCGGCGATCGCTGAGGCGCGGCGCTGTCGGGGCACGGCGCGCGGCGAGGACGATCGCCGCGCTGCCCGCCAGCACCGCGGCCACCATCCCGCCGATCGCGAGTAGCCCCGCGGGCGTCACCTCCACCGCGGCGCGGGCACGAAGATGCGGTGTCTCCAGCGAGGCATAGGCGCGTTGCAGTTCCTCCATCTCGTGTGAACGCATCGCTGCGGCGCGGGATGCGTCGGCGCGTCCGGACGCCAGCCCGCGTCAGCGACCATGATCCTATACGGTCGTATTTTCACACACATGACCGAAAGTTCATGCGCCTGACACGCTCCGGCAGCGCCGCAGCGGGTAGGAAGAGGGCACGGGCAGCGATGGTCGCCGCCCGATCGCCGAAGACAATACGAACTCGTCACCTTCTCTCCCGGTGGTGACGAGGCCGGCGGAGGGTTCCCTGTCTCCGCCGGCTCTTCGGGTGCTTGGCGCCATTTCGCCGCACCGGAACGGCCTGCGCGGCTCGCCATTCTCCTGACAGCCCGTCATCCTGAACTCGTTTCAGGATCCACGTTCCCGCAAGCGCCGCGGCGGACGTGTGTGCGGCGCCGTGGGTCCTGAAACGAGTTCAGGATGACGCGAGGCGAGGGATGTCGGTCGCGCTCCCCATCACCGCTCCCACAGGCGACTAAGCCACCAGCGCTCTGGTCCCCGCGCGTGCGATACGCCACACCCGCGGCATGGATGCGCTGACCCTCTTCGGCCTGTTCGCCGTCACTTTCATGCTGCTGTGCTATATGATGGAGGAGCGCGCGCCATTCTGGACGCTGCTGTTCGCGTTGGGATGCCTGATGGGCTCCGCGTACGGCTTCCTTCAGGGCGCGTGGCCGTTCGGGCTGGTCGAGCTCGCCTGGGTCGTCGTGGCGCTCCGCAAATGGGTCGCGTTGCGGCGGCTGGCGCAGCGCGACTCGGAACCGCTTGCTTGACAGTGCGTTCCCGCGCGCTTATCCGCCCTCTCTTCCAACCTCTCACCCGTCGGCGTCGCACTCGTGCGCACGTCGCGTTTCCTGCGTTCGGCGGGGAGCGACTCGGGCAGGCGGGGGCGCGGAAGGCAATGCGTTGAGATGGGATGCGTGCAGCCATGCCGCACCCCGTGGAGCACAGGAGACATAACACATGGCACGTATCGCGGGTGTTAACATCCCGACCAACAAGCGCGTGGTGATCGCGCTGACCTACATCCACGGCATCGGTCCGGCCAAGGCCAAGGAACTGACCGAGAAGCTGAACATCACGCCGGAGCGGCGCGTGCAGGACCTGACCGATCAGGAAGTGCTGCAGATCCGCGAGGCGATCGATGCCGGCTACACCGTCGAGGGTGACCTTCGTCGCGAGACCGCGATGAACATCAAGCGCCTGATGGACCTCGCCTGCTACCGTGGCCTGCGTCACCGCAAGGGCCTGCCGGTCCGCGGCCAGCGCACGCACACCAATGCGCGCACCCGCAAGGGCAAGGCGAAGCCGATCGCGGGTAAGAAGAAGTAAATCGTCCGCGGGACGATTTGCACTTCTTCTCCGCCGGAAGGCAGGCCCGAGGCTGACAGCCCGCCGCCCTCCGTCTTGGAAATTCAGGTCAGGAACACCACATGGCTCAGGCACCGCAGCGCATTCGCCGGCGCGAACGCAAGAACATCACCGCGGGCGTCGCTCACGTGAACGCAAGCTTCAACAACACCATGATCACCATCACCGACGCGCAGGGCAACGCCATCAGCTGGTCGTCCGCGGGCATGATGGGCTTCAAGGGCAGCCGCAAGTCGACCCCGTATGCGGCGCAGGTCGCGGCCGAGGACGCGGGCAAGAAGGCCGCCGAGCACGGCGTCCGCACGCTCGAGGTCGAGGTCAAGGGCCCGGGGTCGGGTCGCGAGTCGGCGCTGCGCGCGCTGCAGGCGGTCGGCTTCCAGATCACGTCGATCCGCGACGTGACCTCGATCCCGCACAATGGCGTGCGTCCGTCGAAGCGGCGTCGCGTCTGATCTGATGTTCTTCGCGTGGCCGCTGACGAGCGGCTGCGTCCATTACCCGGTCGGCGCCCGCCAGCGCCGGCCCAACCCCAGGGGACGAGAGCTTGTCTGTCAACGCAAAGAACTGGCAAGAACTGAAGAAGCCCAACCAGCTCGAGAAGAAGAGCGGTGACGGCAAGCGCAAGGCGACCTTCGTCGCCGAGCCGCTGGAGCGTGGCTTCGGGCTGACGCTGGGCAACGCGCTGCGGCGCGTGCTGCTCTCCTCGCTGCAGGGTGCCGCGGTGACCTCGATCAAGATCGAGAACGTGCTGCATGAGTTCAGCTCGCTCGCCGGCGTGCGCGAGGACGTCACCGACATCGTTCTCAACGTCAAGCAGATCGCGATCCGCATGCAGGGCGAGGGGCCGAAGCGCCTCCAGCTCTCCGCAACGGGTCCGTCCGAGGTAAAGGCGGGCGACATTGCGGTGTCGGGCGACATCGAGGTGATGAACCCCGAGCTGGTGATCTGCCATCTCGACGAGGGCGCGACGCTCAACATGGAGCTCACCGCCGACGTCGGTAAGGGCTATGTCGCCGCGGTCAACAACCGCCCGGCCGACGCGCCGATCGGCCTCATCCCGGTCGACGCGCTCTACTCGCCGGTGCGCCAGGTGTCGTACAAGGTCGATCCCACCCGCGTCGGGCAGGACCTCGACTACGACAAGCTGACGCTGACGATCGAGACTGACGGCACCGTCACCCCCGAGGACGCGGTGGGCTATGCCGGCCGCATCCTGCAGGACCAGCTGGCGCTGTTCGTCCACTTCGACGATTCCTCGGTAACGCGGTCGGCCCCGGTCGGCGTCGCGGCGCCGGTCGCGTCGGGCGGCGAGGTCGCGAGCGACACGGCGCAGATCAACCGCTACCTGCTCAAGAAGGTCGACGAGCTCGAGCTTTCGGTCCGCTCGGCCAACTGCCTCAAGAACGACAACATCATCTATATCGGTGATCTCGTCGGCAAGACCGAGGCGGAGATGCTGCGAACCCCGAACTTCGGGCGCAAGTCGCTCAACGAGATCAAGGAAGTGCTCTCGTCGATGGGGCTGCGGCTGGGCATGGAGATCCCCGGCTGGCCGCCCGAGAACATCGAGGAAGTCGCCAAGAAGCTCGAACAGGAGATCATGGGCTGATCGCAGCGGATTGGCGCGAGCTAATCCGCGTTGCGTCGATCTGCCCGGCCGGCGGGTGCCGCGTCCGGCACCCGACCGACGCCGCGGCTTCGCCGCGGCGCCACCCGGTCTCCTATCTTATAGAGGCTCCCGCGGGAGCGACGTGACAACGGTGGGCTCAAACGTCCCCACCAGGCCCGGGGTACCTGAGGGCACCCATCGAAGTGCGACTTCGATGGAGCCCGTTCACGGCCCCCTGACGAACGAAAGGAAAGACCCATGCGTCATAGAGTTGGCGGTCGTAAGCTGCAGCGCACCTCGGCCCATCGCCAGGCGCTGTTCCGCAACATGTCGGCCGCGCTGATCAAGCACGAGCAGATCACCACCACCGTCGCCAAGGCGAAAGAACTGCGCCCGTACATCGAGAAGCTGATCACGCTCGGCAAGAAGGGCGGTCTCAGCAACCGTCGTCTCGCGCATGCGCGGCTGCTCGACGACGCGCAGCTGGTGAAGCTGTTCGACGTGCTGGCGCCGCGCTACGCCTCGCGCAACGGCGGCTACACGCGCATCATCAAGGCGGGCGTCCGCGCCTCGGACGCGTCGCCGATGGCGATCATCGAGTTCGTCGACCGCGACGTCGCCGCCAAGGGCCAGGACTCGGGCCCGGTGACGACCGACGAGGACTTCGACGTCGCCGCCTGATCGCGCGCGCGTTGCACGATCGCAGGAGGGCCGTCCCGGGATGCCGGGGCGGCCCTCTTGCATTGGGCCCACATGGTCCGCGCGTCCCGGCGCTGTCCTACACGGCGCACGCCTGCGACAGTGGCGCGATGTTCCCGCCCGAAGTCGTTCCCTTACGCTTTGCCGCGAGGCGGCCGTCCCGCGCCCACCCGACGCGGCGGCGCGAACCTGCCCGCGCCTCAACATTGTCAACATTCGCCGCGCACGCACCCGGCGTGCGTCTCAACATTCTCAACATTCGCGCCCCTTCCAAGCCCGGGGCGCAGCCGCTACACGCCCGCCATGGAGCATCCCGACAGCATCCTCATCGTCGATTTCGGCAGCCAGGTGACCCAGTTGATCGCGCGCCGCGTGCGCGAGGCGGGGGTCTACAGCGAGATCGCGCCCTTCCAGTCCGCCGCCGACGCCTTCGCGCGGATGCGCCCCAAGGGCGTGATCCTCTCCGGCGGCCCCGCCTCGGTGGTGGACGCAGGCAGCCCGCGCGCGCCGCAGGCGGTGTTCGACTCGGGCGTGCCGGTGCTCGGCATCTGCTACGGCCAGCAGGTGATGAACGAACAGCTGGGCGGCAAGGTCGAGAAGGGCAATGCCGGCGAGTTCGGCGAGGCCTATGTCGAGGTCGACGCCGCCTGCGGGCTGTTCGACGGGCTGTGGCAGTCGGGCGAGCGCCACCAGGTGTGGATGAGCCACGGCGACCATGTCGCCGCGCTCGCGCCCGGGTTCGTGCCGGTCGCCTCGTCGCGGGGCGCGCCGTTCGCGCTCACCGCCGACGAGACGCGCCGCTATTACGGCATGCAGTTCCATCCCGAGGTGGTCCATACGCCGGACGGCGGCAAGCTGATCGCCAATTTCGCGCGCCACGTCTGCGGGCTGGCGGGCGACTGGACGATGGCCGAGTTCCGCGCCACCAAGATCGCCGAGATCCGCGAGCAGGTCGGCAGCGGGCGTGTGATCTGCGGCTTATCGGGCGGGGTCGACTCCGCGGTGGCGGCGGTGCTGATCCACGAGGCGATCGGCGATCAGCTCACCTGCGTCTTCGTCGATCACGGGTTGCTGCGCGCGGGCGAGGCCGACCAGGTCGTCGGCCTGTTCCGCAACCACTACAACATCCCGCTGGTGCACGTGAATGCGGAGACGCTGTTCCTCGGCGGGCTGGCCGGGGTCACCGATCCCGAGGCCAAGCGCAAGTTCATCGGCAAGACCTTCATCGACGTGTTCGAGGACGAGGCGCGCAAGATCGGCGGCGCCGAGTTCCTGGCACAGGGCACGCTCTATCCCGACGTGATCGAGAGCGTGAGCTTCACCGGCGGCCCGTCGGTGACGATCAAGAGCCACCACAATGTCGGCGGGCTGCCCGAGCGGATGAACATGAAGCTGGTCGAGCCGCTGCGCGAATTGTTCAAGGACGAGGTGCGCGCGCTCGGCCGCGAGCTGGGTCTGCCGGACGCCTTCGTCGGTCGCCACCCGTTCCCCGGGCCGGGGCTGGCGATCCGCATCCCCGGCGAGGTCAGCAAGGAGCGCTGCGATATCCTGCGCAAGGCCGACGCGATCTATCTCGAGGAGATCCGCATGGCGGGTCTGTACGACACGATCTGGCAGGCGTTCGCGGTGCTGCTGCCGGTGCGCTCCGTCGGCGTGATGGGCGACGGTCGGACTTATGACTCGGTGCTGGCGTTGCGTGCGGTGACCTCGACCGACGGCATGACCGCGCAGGCGTTCCAGTTCCCGGGCGACTTCCTGCCGCGCGTGGCGACCCGGATCATCAACGAGGTGAAGGGCATCAATCGGGTGACCTACGATTACACCTCCAAGCCGCCGGGCACGATCGAGTGGGAGTGACGCGGGAAGAGCGAGCAGCCGGGGGCTGCTCGCCTGCGTCATTCGGCGGCGCCAGCCGCCGCGCGGTGGCCGACGCGCGAGCAGCCGCGGGCTGCTCGTCCGCGTCATTCGGCAGCGCGAGCCGCCGCGCGGCGGGCGGGGAAAGGGCGGACGGTGGCCCGTCCGACGACGCCCCCGCGCCGACCGCGCGGTTATGGCGTGCCCTCGCACTGGCGGGCCTCGCGCTCGCCGCGCCAGCATCGGCCGCGTTCGACAGCCCACCCGAGTGGACCCAGCCGCGCGCGCCGCTGCCGCTGATCGGCCCGATTACCTATGTCGGCACCCGCGGGCTCGGTGCCTATCTGATCCGCACCAGCGCAGGGGCGATCCTCGTCGACGCGACGATGGAAGAGAACGTGCCCGCGATCGAGCGCAACATCCGCGCGCTCGGGCTCAAGCTCAGCGACGTCAAGCTCATCCTCGTCAGCCATGCGCACTTCGACCATGTCGGCGGGCTAGAGCGGATGCGCCGCGACACCGGCGCGCGCGTGCTCGCCGGCCGGGGCGACGTCGCCTCGCTGCGTGCCGGAGTGCCGCCGGGCGAGACCGATTATGGCGTGATGCGCTTCACGCCGGTGACGCAGGTCAGTCCGGTGGCGGACGGCGAGCAAGTGTCGCTGGGCGACGTCACGCTGCGCGCGATCGCGACGCCGGGCCATACGCCGGGCTGCACCAGCTGGGTGATGCACGTGGTTGATCGCGGCCGGCCGCTGGAGGTGGTGTTCGCCGGAAGCGTCACGGTGGCGGGCAACCGCCTGGTGGGCAATCGTCGTTATCCGACCATCGCGCGTGATTATCGCACCACCTTCGACCGGCTCGATCGCCTCCCAGCCGACGTGGTGCTGCCGATGCACCCGGAGAGCGCCGATGTGTTCGGTCGCGCGCGCGCCGGAACGCTGGTGGCGCCGCGCCTGCTGCGAACGATGGTGGCATCGGCGCGCGCCGACTTCGCGCGTGTCTGGCGCGCGTCGTCGCGCGCGGGCGGGTGAGCCGCAAGGGCGTTGCGCGCGGTGCGGGCATAGGCTTGAGTGAAAACAGGTCGGCGATGCCGGCGACAACGACAACGGAGAGAGCGGATGCGGAGATCGATAAGAGCAGGGCTGGCCGCGGCGGCGCTCGTGATGTCGGGTGCGCCGGCGCTGGCTCAGTCGGCCGCGAGCGCACCGAATACGCTCACCGCGCGGGAACGCGCGCAGGGCTGGCACCTGCTGTTCAACGGCCGCGACCTCACCGGCTGGCGCTCGTATGAGGGTGGCGCGCCCTCGCCGTCCTGGGTGGTGCGGGACGGCACGCTGATGCTCACCGCCGCCAGCGGGCAGATGAGCGGGGCCGATCTCGCCACCGCGGAGCAATATGGCACGTTCGAGCTGACGCTCGACTGGAAGGTGGAGCGCGGCGGCAACAGCGGCGTGATCTACCTCGCGCGCAACGTGCCGCAGACCAAGCGCAGCTACGAGACCGGGCTGGAGATGCAGATCCTCGACGATGTCGGTCATCCCGACGGCAAGATCCCGTCGCACCACGCCGGCGCGCTCTACGACATCACCGTGCCGCCGGCAGGCGTGTCGCGTCCGGCGGGCAGCTGGAACCACGCGCGGCTCCTGGTCGAGCCTGGGCGCATCCGCCAGTGGCTCAACGGCGTGCCCACCGCCGACGTCTCGTTCGGCGACGCGGCGTGGAAGGAGCGGGTGGCCAAGTCCAAGTTTGCGTCCATGCCGCTGTTCGGCACCTTTACCAGCGGTGTGATCGCATTGCAGGACCACGGCGAGCCCGTGGCGTTCCGCAACATCAAGCTGCGCCGCATCGACCCGGCGCGGGCCGCGGCAAAGCGATGAGGCCGGGCGGAGCGGCGCGCGGTGAGCGCGCTGCTCCATGATAGGGGCGGAACGATCGCTTCGTGCCGGACTTCTATGGCAATGGCGCTGTTTTACTTTCAGTTCTCCGGCCGTGATCGCGATGTGGTCGGTACCGAATGCACCGACTTGGCTGAGGCGCGCAACGATGCGGTGCGCCGCCTCGGCGTGTATCTGTCCGAACATCCCGGCTATGCCGACGAAGGGCATTGGCGCGTCACGGTCGAGGATACGCAGCGCCGACCGTTGCTCAACGTGATCGTGGCCACGGTCGGGGTACGGGGCGCCCCGACGGTCTGAGCGACCGACCGCCGATACGATTCCTTAAGCACGCTACTGTAAAAAGTTACGATGGAGTCTCAGGCTCCACGTCGTTGTCGCTCCGGTAAGACGGGGCCGCGGCGGCTGGCTTCCTTCGCCCGCTATGCGTCATCCACGCGTCGGGCATTGACGCGGTTGCAGGCGCATGACCCGTTTCTCCTGGCTGAACCGACTGGCGCGCGATCGTGGCGCGAACGTCGCGGCGATGATGGCCGTGGCGATGATCCCGCTCGCCGCGCTGGCGGGCTCCGGCCTCGACGTGTCGCGCATGTATGTGGTCAAATCGCGCTTGCAGCAGGCGTGCGACGCAGGCGTCCTGGCGGGTCGCCGGTCGATGGCCAGCGACAGCAACAGCACGCTCGACGCCAATGCGACGGCGCAGGCCAAGACGTTCTTCGCCAATAATTTCGCTGCTGGGTGGTTCGGCGCCGCCACGCCTACCTTCACGCCGGTGAAGACCAGCGACCAGCAGGTCGCGGGCACCGCCTCGGTCCAGTTGCCGATGACGCTGATGAAGATGTTCGCCATGCCGACCGCGACGCTGACGGTGACGTGCAAGGCCCGCTACGACATCGCCGACACGGACATCGTCTTCGTGCTCGACACCACCGGCTCGATGGCTTGCCGTCCGGAAGACACCGATGCGCAGTGTGACAGCTATACCCGGTCCAATCCCGCGCAGGCCTATACGCGGCCGGCGAGCGATCCCGACGCGGCGGCGGGTTATCCCGGCTCGACCGGCTATGCCGTGCCCGAGACCACGGCGAGCAATGGTTCGCGGATGAAGGCGCTGCGCCAGGCGGTGAAGGATTTTGCCGCGATCATCGCCTCCTCCGTGGATAGCGGCACGCGCGTCCGCTACGGTTTCGTCACGTATACCTCGACCGTGAACGCGGGGAGGGCGATCTATCAGGTCGCGCCGAATTATCTCGTTGGGGCGAACGCCGGCGAGAAGTGGTGGTATCAGACACGCAAGCCGGACGGCGAGGCCGTCGCAAGCTGGACGGGCACTCAGAACACCAAGACGGAGCCGAATTGCCCCACGCTGATGGGCACGCGCTCCTACGGCACGGCGGGCACGTTCAACGCTACCGCCAAGGCGACTTATACGGGCGGCCAGTTCTGGGACACCAACGCCTGCTACGGCGATGTTACCCGCAACATGGTGCCGACCTATAGTTATCAGGCGCTTGAGTTCGACGTATCCAAGTTCATCACCGGCGTCGCGGTGCCGGACCCCAGCAAACTGCCGGCGATCGGCGCCACGTCGAAGTGGGACGGCTGCATCGAGGAGCGCTTTACGCAGGCCGGGGTGACCAGTTTCACCTCGTCGTCATACGACCTCGATCCCGATCTTATCCCTAACGGCACGCCGGAAACACGCTGGCGGCCGATGTGGGCGGACGTCGAATACAATCGCGCCGGTAAGGCGTCCGAGACCGGTAAGGGTGAGGATCACACCAACCTCGGCAGCGTGAGCCAACGAAGCTCGGGATTTTACTCGTGCGGCAAGCCCATGCGTCGCTTGTCGGTCATGTCCCTGTCCGCCATCGCTGCCTATGTCGACGCTCCGGACTTCAAGCCACTCGGCGGCACGTATCATGACACCGGCATGATCTGGGGAACACGCTTGCTCGCGTCGTCAGGTATCTTTGCCGGGGACAATGCCGGGCGCACCGGCCAGCCCGCGCCGCGCAAGGTGATCGTGTTTCTGACCGACGGCGTCATGTCGCCGGTCAAGGACATCTACGGCCTCTACGGTCTCGAGAACGTGGATCAACGCGTCAGCGGCGGCAACATGAGCAACCTCGCTAGCTATCACAATGCTCGTTTCCTCTACGAGTGCGGCCGCGCGCGCCAGCTCGGCATCGACGTCTGGACCGTGGCGATCGACGACGCGCCGAGCAGCCAGCTGACGCAATGCGCGCGCAACAGCGCGCAGGCGCTGTACACCACGACCGGCAGCGGGCTGTCCTCGATCTTCCAGAAGATCGCCAAGCAGGTCGCGATGCTGCGGATCGACCAATGAGCGCGCGCGCAGGGATCGGGCGTGACCGGCGCGGTGTCAGCACGATCGAGTTCGCGCTGCTGGCGCCCGTGCTGTTCATCGTGCTGCTGGGTCTCTTCGATCTCATGTACGGCGTCTATGCGCGATCGGTGCTGGAAGGCGCGGTGATCAAGGCGGGGCGTGACAGCGCGCTCGAGAACAACGCCGCCGACCAGAGTGCGATCGACAACAAGGTGCGCACGATGCTGGCGACGCTCGGTAGCGGCATGACGGTCAGCACGTCGCGCAAGAGCTATGCCAGCTTCTCTTTGGTAAAGCCCGAAACGTTCAACGATCAGAACGGTAATGGCGTGCGCGACACGGGCGAGTGTTTCGACGACATCAACGGCAACGGCATCTGGGACGCGGATCCGGGCGTCGGCGGGCAGGGCAGCGCCAACGACGTCACCAACTACACGGTCACGCTCACCTTCAACCGCCTCTTCCCGATGGCGGGACTGCTCGGCTGGCCACCGACCCAGTCGCTGTCGGCCACCACCTTGCTCAAGAACCAGCCGTACAAGACGCAGACCAACACGGTGGTGAGATCGGTATGTACGTGACGCACGCGCCCTTGCTCACGCGGCTGCGGCGCGATCGATCGGGCGTGTCGATGATCGAGTTCGCGCTCACGCTGCCACTGGTGCTGACGCTGGGCTGCTACGCCATCGAGACGTGCAACCTTGCGCTCACCTCGCTCCAGGTCAGCCAGCTGGCGCTCAACCTGGCGGACAACGCTTCGCGCGTCGGCAGCATGCAAAGCGACAATTCGACGCAGCTGCGCGAGGTCGACATCAACGACGTGCTCACCGCGGCGCGGCTGCAGGGCGCCAAACTGGGGCTGGCGACGCGCGGCCGGATCATCGTGTCCTCGCTGGAGGAGAACGGCGGCAAGCAATATATCCATTGGCAGCGCTGTCTCGGCACGGCGAGCGGCGCGGCCTTCGACTCGCATTATGGCACCACCCCGGTGGACGCCGGAACACAGAGCGGCCCGGCCTATGCCGGGACCCAGGTCGCCGGGATGGGCGGCACCGGCGCGCAGGTGACCGCACCGCCCGGCACCGGGGTGATGTTCGTCGAGGTGAACTATCTGTACAATCCGGTGATCAGTGCACGCTGGTTGAGCGCGGGAGTGCAGCAGATGCGCTACACCGCCTCGTTCATCGTGCGCGATCGTCGCACCTTCGATCAGGTCTACAATCCCGCGCCGACCGCGCAACGCTATACCTGCGACCGTTACACGGCCACCTGAGCCGCAGTGGCGAGTGCGCGACCGTTCCGTCCTAAAGGGGAAGAAAAGCTTAGTTCGGTACAATGCAGATTTGAGCGACGGAGAGGCGAAGAAGCGTAAAGCGACCCGTAATAACGTACGACGCGTGAGCGCGTCGGCGCGACATAAAGGGACCTCGCCATGCATCGCTTCACCCGAAGCCTCCTGCTCACCAGCGCGCTGACCGCCTTCGCCAGCCCCGCGCTGGCGCAGCAGCCGCAGCCGCAGGACGAGCTGCCGCAGGCGCAGCCGGCGACGGAGGCGCAGGCCGCCCCGACGCAGGACAGCGCCGCCCCGCCCGCGGAAAGCGACGACATCGTGGTGACCGGCACGCGCGCCGCCGGACGCACCCGGCTCGACAGCGCATCACCCGTGGACGTGCTGAGCGGCGCCAGCCTCCAGCGGCAGGGCACCACCGAGGTGGCCGCGGCGCTGGCGAACGTGGCGCCCTCGGTGAACTTCCCGCGCGCCGCGGCAACCGACGCCACCGATGCGGTGCGCCCGGCGACGCTGCGCGGCCTCTCGCCCGATCAGACGCTGGTCCTCATCAACGGGGTGCGCGGCCATGCCTCGGCGCAGCTCAACACCAACGGCTCGGTCGGGCGCGGCTCGTCGGCGGTCGATCTCAACACCATCCCGGTGGCGGCGCTCGACCGGGTCGAGGTGCTGCGTGACGGCGCCTCGGCGCAATATGGCTCGGATGCGATCGCGGGCGTGGTCAATCTGCGGCTGCGCGAGGCCCGTTCCGGCGGCGGCGCCACCGTCACCTATGGCTTCTACGACACCGACATCGACACCGCACGTGGCAGCCGCCACGTCACCGGCGAGAACAATGTCACCGCCTCGGCCTGGCAGGGCATCGGCTTTGGCAGCGACGGCTTCCTCACGCTGTCGGGCGAGTATAACCGCCGCCAGCCGACCAATCGCGCCGACTTCGATCCGCGCGTCACGCCGACGCGCGTCACCGGGCGGTTCGGTGACCCGGCGCTGGAGCAATATACGCTGTTCGCCAACGCGGGCGCGTCGCTGACCGACAAGTGGAGCCTCTACGGCTGGGTCGGCTACCAGGACCGCGACGTGCGCGGCACGGCCTTCCCGCGGTTGCCGGGGGTGACCAGTGGTTATAACGTCAACACACTCTATCCCAACGGCTTCCTGCCGGTAATCAACACCAAGTCGACCGACCTCAACTCGGCACTGGGCGTGCGCGGCGAGGTGGCCGGCTGGAACGTCGATCTTAACGTCAGCTACGGCCGCAACCGGCTGTCGTTCCGCACGCGCGACAGCGCCAATTTCGCCGCGGGCAACGCCTCGCAGACCGACTTCTTCGACGGTCGGCTGATCTACGACCAATGGGTCGCCGGGCTCGACGTGGCGCGCAAGTTCGACCTGTTCCAGTCGCTCAACGTAGCCTTCGGGCTCGAGGGCCGGCGCGAGGGCTACAAGATCGAGGCGGGTGAGCCGGCTGGCCAGCCGGTATCGGGCGTGTCGGCGGGGGCGCAGGGCTTCCCCGCGCTGTCACAGTCGAACGCGCTCGAGCGCTCACGTCGCAACGGCAGCGCCTATCTCGACATCGAGGCGCAGCTCACCGACGCGCTGCTGCTCGGCCTCGCCGGGCGGTTCGAGGACTATTCGGACTTCGGGTCCACCGCCAACGGCAAGGCATCGCTGCGCTACGATATCGCCGACTGGCTGGCGCTGCGCGGCACCGTCTCCACCGGCTTCCGCGCGCCGTCGCTCCAGCAGCAGTTCTTCACCTCCACCGCTTCGGTGGTGCAGAACGGCGTCCCCTTCCTCACCATTACCACGCCCTCGACCAGCGGGCTCGGCAATGCGCTCGGCGGCGTGCCGCTCGATCCCGAGAAGTCGACCAACTTCTCGGCCGGCACGGTGATCCGTTTCGGCGGCTTCGATCTCTCGGTCGACGGTTATTACATCAAGCTGCGCGACCAGCTGGCCTTGTCCGAGAACATCAACGCCTCGTTCAGCCCCGGCGTGGCGGCGCTGCTCAACCCCTATGGCGTGACCGCGGCGCGCTTCTTCATCAACGGCGTGCGCTCGACCACCCAGGGCATCGACGCGGTCGCGCATTATCGCCTGCGCACCGCGCGAGTGGGCGCGTTCGACGTCACGCTCGCAGGCAACGTCAACAAGGTGAAGGTGACCGACGTGCCGACCTCCACCGCGACGCTCAACCCCGCGCCGACACTGTTCGCGCGCAGCCGCGTGCTGACGGTGGAGCAGGGCACCCCGGGCGAGAAGGTCACCGGCACGATCGACTGGTCGCTCGACCAGGTCGGCGCGCTTGCGCGCGTGACTTATTACGGCGACGTCAACCAGCCCGGCAGCACGCTGTTGGACGATGTTCGCACCGGCCGCCACGCGGTGACCGATCTGGAGGTGCGTTATCAGGCGCTGCCCGGCGGACAGGTCGCGCTGGGCGTGAGCAACCTGTTCGACGTCTATCCGGACCGCACCATCCCGCGCAACAATTCGACCGGGGTGATCGGCTTCCCTTATTACTCGCCGTTCGGCTTCAACGGTCGCTTCCTCTACGTTCGGGCCGGGCTGAGCTGGTGAGCGATTGACCCTGCTGACGCGAAAACCTACGGGGGCGAGCGGCGCCCCCGTAGCTCAGCAGGATAGAGCGACGGTTTCCTAAACCGCAGGTCGTGAGTTCGAATCTCGCCGGGGGCACCAGCGCCCCAGGCGGAGCGATGTCGTGCCAAGCCTGAGTGCCGCGGTCGCGAACCGCGCGATGTCTACTTTCGCCGCGAGCAAGGCTCACCGAGACCTTCGCTCGTCACCCCGGATTGGGGCAGAGACGAGTGCCGGTGCCGGGCGTCCGACGGGGGATCGCTCCTCCTTACCGATACCGCACCATACCGGATTAACCGTTAGACTTAGGTCGCAGCGGCAGTTGGTAAAGGCGCGTCGCTAGCATCTGCTTAACCAGATGAGCCGCTGGTCCTCCTCGCACACTCGCATGGGGCGAGGGCGGGGGGTCCGATGGCGGTCGCGCGGCGATGGTCGACAGGGGTGGCAATGGTTGCGGCGGCGTGGACGCTTGCGGCGCCGGCGCGCGCGGGCACGCCGGCTGGCACGCAGATCGTCAACACCGCTTGGTTGACCCTCGCCAGCGATGCGGACACGCCGCGCGCGATCGACAGCAACACGGTGACGGTCGCGGTCGATGCGCTCGTCGACGTCGCCATCGCTGCGGACCAGGCGAGCGTCACCATCGCCGGCGAGCCAACGCCCGTCGGCTTCACCATGATCAACCGCGGCAACGCACCCGGCGGCTATGTCGTGACCGCCACGATCGACGTGACCGGCGCCAGCATTGCCGCGATCGTCGCCGACGCGGACGGCGACGGCCGGTACGATCCGGCGCACGACCGCGGCGACGCGGCGGTGACGCTCTCCCCAGGCGAGAGCCGTCACGTCTTCGTGCTGGTCGCGGGCGCGGGGAACGGCGCGACCGTTACCGCGACCGCCACCGCGCGCGCGGGCACCGGCCAGCCCGGCACGCTGCTCGCGGGCGCCGGGCCCGCCGGTACGGACGCCGTGATCGGTGCCACCACAGGCCGCGCCAGCGCCAGCAGCAAGCTCATCGTGGGCGGTGCCGCGGCGCAACTCGACAAGGCGCAGAGCGTCGTGGCGCCCGACGGCAGCGCGCGCGCCACCGTCGGCGCGATCGTCACCTATACGCTGGTCGCGCGGTTCGCGCGCGACTGCCCTGCGGTGGAGGTGAGCGATGCCATTCCCGCCGGTACCCGCTTCGTCGCCGGCAGCATCACGCTCGACGACCAGCCGCTCAGCGACGGCGGCGACGCCGACACCGGCCGGCTCGACAGCGGCACCGTCCGCGTCGCGCTCGGCGACATGCCCGCCGGCGCGACCCGCACCATCCGCTTTAAGGCCATCATCCTGTGAGGAGTTTCTCGATGATCCGTTCACTCCTGCTGCTCGGCGCCGCGCTCGCGGCACCCGTCGCCGCCGCCGGCCCGCTCGAGGTCACCTCGCGCGTGCTCGTCGAGAGCAAGCAGCTCGCCGCGGATGGCACCACCCGCATCGCGCTGGTGCCGGCCAAGCGCGCCGTGCCCGGCGACCGCGTCGTCTTCGTGCTCGCGTATCGCAACACCGGCGCGCAGCCGCTCAGCAACATCGTGTTCGACAATCCCGTGCCGCAGGGCGTTGCCTATCGTGCGCCACTGGCGGGCAGCCCGGCGCCCGACCTGTCGGTGGACGGCCGACGCTATGGCGCGCTCGAGCAGCTGACGTTGGCCGCGAACGGTGCCACTCGCGCCGCCGCAGCCGACGATGTCACCCATGTCCGCTGGCGGCTCGCGCGTCCGCTGGCGCCCGGCGCGCGTGGCGAGTTCGCGTTCCAGGCCGCGCTCAAGTGACCTCCAGCATCATCACCGATCGTAACAGGAAGGACGTGACATGTTCGTGAGAAGGGCCGTCGCCGTGCTGCTGGCGGGTACCGCCGGTACGGGGATCGGCGGGGTGGCGCACGCCCAGGCACCTACCTCGGCCGCGCAGCTGACCACCGCGGGGACGCGCATCGATAATACCGCATCGGTGACCTACTCGGTCAACGGCACCAGCCAGTCGACCACCTCGACGACCGCGTCGTTCGTGGTGGACAAAAAGGTGAACTTCACCGTGGTCACCGCGCAGACTGGGCCGACCCAAGTGAACCTCAATGATCAGAACGCGGTGACGACCTTTCGCGTCACCAACCTGACCAACGACGTGCAGGACTTCCTGCTCGATCCCGACCAGCAGAGCATCTCGCTCGGGCTGTTCCCCGGCAGCGACAATTTCGATCTGACCAGCCTGCGCGCCTACGTCGATTCGAACGGCAACGGCCGCTACGACGCCGGCGTCGACACGCAGACCTGGGTCGACGAGCTGGCGCCCGACGCTTCGGTGACCGTGTTCATCGTCGGCAACGTGCCGGGGCAGGCCGGTGCGCAATATGCTTATGACTCGCTCCACGTGATCGCAGCGGCGGGCGGTCAGGCGGGGGCGCAGGGCAGCGCGCTGGTCGCCACCGACCTCAACCTCAACGGCGCGGACGGCACTGTCGACATCGTGTTCGCCGATGACGACAGCGACGGCGCGTTGCTCGGCGACGCTGGCCGCAACGGGCAGGGGCGCGCCTACTCTGGCTATTTCGTCGCAGTGAACAATGTGGCGCTGACCGTCGCCAAGTCGGCGCGCGTGCTGGCGGACGGGCTCGGCTCGGCCGTGCCCAAGGCGATCCCGGGTGCCACCGTGGAATATTGCCTGCGCGTGAGCAATGCGACCATCACCACCGGCGCCAACGGCGTGACGCTGAGCGACGTGATCCCGGCGAACACCACCTACGTGCCGGGCTCGATTTCGATCGGCACGCCGGGCACGCTCGGGGTCGCGTGTGTCGTCAACGGGTCGAGCGAGGATGACGACGCCGACGATGCCACGGAGACGGACGGCCTCTCCGCCTCGTTCGACAGCGTCGCCAAGAAGGTGATCGCCAATGTCGGCACGGTGAGCGGCGGCGGCTCGGTCGCGGCCTCGTTCAAGGTGACGATCAACTAGCGCAATCCTCGATCCGCTCCTGCCGTGCTCCCGCTCCGGCGGGAGCGCGCGCCCGACTGCATCCCCTGGCACGTGTCACGCGCCGGGCAGGGACTCTTCATGCCCAAGCCGCCGATCCTGGCTGTACCCGCTGCGCTGCGCTCGTTCGCGGCGGCGATGCTGTGCGCGCTGGCGCTCGCACCGGCGGCGAGCGGGCAGGTGGCGCGCGTCAGCAACACCGCGCAGCTCTCGTTCGGTGCGCCCGATGCGCGCGCGACGATCGGCTCGAACACCGTCGAGCTTGACGTCGATCGCATCAAGCGGCCGTCGTCGCTCAGCTTCCGCCTGCTGCCGGTCGGCTATCGGCTCAGCGGCATGCACTGCGAAACCGGATCTGACACGCCGCTCATCCCGGCGCCGATTGATGCCGTCGATCTGGCACGCGCCGCGCCGCTGCGCACCATCGACACCAAGCAGCCGATGATCATCGTGCTGGACGCCGCGTCGGACAACCACGATCCCGCGGCACGCGAGACCGACTGGATCGACGTGAGCACCGCGGGCCGCACCGTCAAGCTGCCGCTGCTCGAGACCGGGCCGAACACGGGCGTGTTCGCCGGCGGCGTGCCCGGCGGCGGCACCGCGCCCGAACTGGCCGGCTGCGATCCCTCGCGCGAACGCGGCGGCTATCTGCGCATGTCCTACGCCGGCAACACCTTGAGCTTGCCCGCGGCGGCGTCGCTGCTGGTCGATCCCGCCGGTTACGTGTTCGATTCGGTCACGGGTGCGCTGGTTGACGGCGCCGAGGTGAGCCTGCTCGACGGTGACGGCAACCTGGCGCAGGTGTTCGGCGATGATGGCGTCAGCGGCTATCCCGCGACCGTCATCAGCGGTGCCTCGGTGCGCGACGCGAGCGGGCGCCTGTATCAGTTCGGCACCGGCAACTACCGCTTCCCCCTGGTCGCGCCAGGAAGCTATTATCTGAGGATCGTTCCGCCCGGCAATTATGTCGCCCCCTCGACGCGGAGCCGGGCCGAGCTGGCGACGCTGCTGGACCCCGCCGGCAAGGCTTACCTGATCAACGAGGCGTCGTTCGGCGCCGCCTTCACGATCGCCTCGGCCGATCCCTTCTTCTCGGACATCCCGCTCGACCGTGTCGGCGATACCGTGCTGCTGCTGAGCAAGACCGCCTCCACCCGCGAGGCGTCTCCAGGCGACCCGGTGCAGTATCGCGTCACCATCACCAACCGCGGCGAGCGCGCGGCGCGTGCGGTGAGCATCACCGACCTGCTGCCGCGCGGCCTGCGCTATCAGCGCGGTTCGACCCGCGGCGTCGTCGAGCCGGTCCTCGCGCCCGACGGTCGGCAACTCCACTTCGACGTGCCCGAGATCGCCGCGCACGCCACCGCGGAGCTGCGCTACACCGTGGTGATCGCGCCGGGGGCCACGCCGGGCGAGACGGTCAACCGCGTGCTCGCCAGCGCCAGCGCGGGCGTGACCGGCAATGAGGCCGCGGCGGCGGTGCGGATCCGCCCGCTGCTGTTTTCGGACGGCTTCACGCTCATCGGCCGCGTCACCGAGGGCGATTGCCGCGACCCCGTCGCCCAGCGCCGCGGCGTGTCGGGTATCCGGCTGCTGTTGGAGGACGGCACCTATGTCGTCACCGACAAGGACGGCCTGTACCATGTCGAGGGCGTGCGCCCCGGGCGGCACATCGTCGCGCTCGACCGCGCCTCGGTGCCCGCGAGCCATGCGCCCGTCGCGTGCGACGCGGACACGCGCCAGGCGGGCAGCGCGGTCTCGCGCTTTGTCGAGAGCGAGGGCGGTCTGATCAAGCGCGTCGATTTCCAGCTGCGTCCGACCGGGGCAGCCGCCGCGGCCGCCGCCGCGTTGCCGGTGCCGGTACTCGTCGATGCCGTCGCGGCCGGCGCTGGCCGTGACTGGTTCGCCGGCGAGGCGCCGGGCGTCGCGTTCCTCTTCCCGGCCCCCGATCACAATCCGCGCGCACCCGCAGTCCGCGTGGTGGTCAAGCATCGCCCCGGCCAGCGCATCGCGCTGACCATCAACGGCGAGGCGAGCGACCCGCTTGCGTTCGACGGCACCGACTCCAGCCCCGATGGCACGATCGCGGTGGCGCGCTGGTCGGGCGTGCCGGTGGTGCCCGGCGACAACCGCTTGGTCGCGCGCGTGCTCGACGCCGGCGGCGCGACTGTGGAGACGCTCACCCGCGTCGTCCATGTCGCTGGTGCGCCCGCGCAGGTGGTGGCGGCGGCCGAGAAGAGCCGTCTGGTGGCGGACGGACTGACCCGCCCGCTGCTCGCGCTCCGCGCCACCGACGCGCAGGGGCGCCCGGTGCGCGCGGGCACGTTGCTGACGGTGCGGGTCGACGCGCCTTATGCGGTCGCCGAGGAGGTTGCGATCGCGCAGGAGCGTCGCCAGGTCGCCGACGGTGGGGCGCACACCGCACAGGTGGTGGGTGACGAGGGTTACGCCTTCGTCGCGCTCGAGCCGACGATGCAGAGCGGGGCGGTGCGCGCGCACGTCGAGCTCGCCGACCGCGACACGCGCCGCACCGTGGACCTCACCGGCTGGCTGGCGGCGCCCGCGCGCGGCTGGACCGTGGTCGGTTTCGGCGCCGGCACGATCGGCTATGACTTGCTGCGCCGCCACGCCGGCACGCTGCCTCCGGGCGTGCGCGGGGGCGCGGTGCGCGACGGCCAGCTCGCGCTCTACGCCAAGGGGCGGATCAAGGGATCGTGGCTGGCGACGATCGCCTACGACAGCGACCGTCAGCGCGACCGCTCGCGCGGGCTGCTCGGCACGATCGACCCCGATCGCTTTTACACCGTCTATGGCGACGGCACGCGCCAGGGCTATGACGCGGCGACGGATCGCAAGCTGTACCTGCGGCTGGAGCGCCGCGCGTTCTACGCCTTGTTCGGCGACTATGAGACCGGCCTGACCGCCACCAAGCTGGGGCGGTACAGCCGCACGCTCAACGGGCTCAAGACCGCGTACGACGGCGAGCGTCTGCTGTTCAGCGCCTTTACCGCGCACACCGACGAGCGCTATGCGCGCGACGAGATCGCCGGCAACGGCCTGAGCGGCCCCTATCGCCTCGCCGCCCGCGATATCGTGCCGAACAGCGACAAGCTCCGCATCGAGGTGCGCGACCGGTTCCGTCCCGAGCGGATCGTCGCCACCACGCAGATGACCCGCCATATCGATTATGACATTGACGTCGCCGCAGGCACGATCCGCTTCCGCGAGCCGGTGCTGACGCGCGATCCCGCGCTTAACCCCGTATATATCGTAGTCGACTACGAGACCTATGGCACCGGTCGCAAGAAGGTGGCGGGCGGCCGCGGCGCGGTACGTCTGGCGCGGGGCGCGGTCGAACTGGGCGCCTCCGCGCTCCATGACGAGACGACCGCGACAGCCGATCTGGTTGCGGTCGATCTCAAGGCGCATGCGGGCGCGGCGACCGAGCTGCGCGCCGAGGCGGCGAGCGGCGGACGCGGCGGTCTCGGTGTCGGGCGGGCGTGGCTCGCCGAGGCGGAGCACCACGGCGCACGCGGTGACCTGCTCGTCTACGCGCGCCAGCAGGATCGTGGCTTCGGCGTCTCGCAGCAGAACGTCGTCGAGGCGGGCGCGCGCCGCGTCGGGCTTGACAGTCGCGCACAGCTCACCGGCGCGCTCGCGCTCACCGCAACCGGTTGGTACCAGCAGCAGCTCGACGGCCCCGGACGGCGCACCGCGCTTGACACTCGGCTGGAGTGGCGGCGCGAGCGCGGGACGCTGTTCGCGGGCGCGCAGCTCGCGTCAGATCAAGGCATCGACGGCGGCCAACGCGACTCGCGGCTGCTCACGCTCGGCGGCACGCAGGCGGCGCTCGACGGGCGGCTGACGCTCACCGGGCAGACGCAGGTGGCGCCCGGCGGCGACAAGGCGAGCGCCGCTTTCCCGGCCCGCCACCAGCTCAGCGCGGCTTATCGCGTCGCGCCGACGGTGCGGCTGATCGGCGGCTATGAGGTGGCCCAGGGTGCGAGCTACACCGCGCAGACCGCGCGGCTCGGGTTCGACGTCGCGCCATGGACCGGCGGCAAGCTGATGAGCACGCTCAACCAGCAGGCGGTTGGGGGCGAGAACGCGCAGCGCGTGTTCGCGCAATATGGCCTGAGCCAGTCGCTGCCGCTCGGTCGCCGCTGGATCGTCGACGCGACGCTGGACGCGAGCAGCACCTTGCGCGGCGCCATCGCGGACGGCGCCGCTGTCGCTGCCTTCCAGTCGACCACTTCGGGCGTGACGGCGCAAGGCGATGGCGGGGGCGACTATGCCGCGATGACGCTCGGCGCGAGCTATCGCGCGCAGCGATGGTCGTGGAACGGTCGCGCGGAATATCGTACGGGCGGGCGCGGCGACCGGTTTGGGCTGACCAGCAACATGCTGCGCTCGCTCGGCGAGGGGCGGACGCTCGCGGCAGGGGTACGCTGGTACAGCGTCGAGCAATCCTCCGCCGCGCGTGCTTCCTCGCTCGCGGCGGACGCGGCGCTGGCATGGCGCCCACTCGACAGCCGCTGGTCGGTGCTCGAGCGATTCCAGCTGCGGCGTGACCGGGCGGACGCGGGCGTGACCGACCGCAACGTGCTCGGCATTGACGCCGGCGCTGACGCTTTTCACGCGACGCTGCGCGCGATCAACAACGTCGCGCTGAACTATCGCAGCGGCGCGGAAGGGGAGGGGCATGGCGTCGAGCTGACGCTGTACCACGGCCTGAGATGGGTGCGCGGCAGCTTCGGCGCGGACGATTACACCGGCGTCACCGAGGTCGTCGGTGTCGAGCTGCGGCGCGATCTCGGGCGCCGCTTCGACCTCGGCGTGCAGGGCTCGGTGCAGCACGGCGTCACCAGCCACACGCTGGCGTTCAGCGCGGGCCCGAGCGTCGGCGTGTCACCGGGGCGCGACCTGTGGCTGAGCGCCGGGTTCAACGTGAGCGGCTATCGCGACCGCGACTTCGGGCAGGACTGCTACACCCGGCGCGGCCCTTTTCTCACGCTGCGCCTGAAGTTTGATCGCGACAGCATGGGCGCGCTGCTGGGTCGCGCGCGGTAAGGAGGGACGCGGCGCGGCTTGCGCGCGCGCCGACGCCGCCGCATCATCGCGCGACAGGGGAGAGCGTGTGATGCGAGCGTTGATGACCGCGGTGTGTGTCGCAGCCGCGGCGTGGAGTCCGGCCGCCGGGATCGCGACAGACGCGGTGGCGCCGCCGTTCGCGGTCACGGTCGAGGTGGATGCCGCGCGTGACGTCGGCGCCGTGACGGACGAGTGGCGCTTCTTCGGTGCCGACGAGCCCAATTATGCGACGATGAAGGACGGACGCACCACGCTGGCGACGCTGGGCGCGCTCGCGCCCGACCGCGTTTATTTCCGCACCCATAACCTGCTCACCTCGGGCGACGGCACGCCCGCGCTCAAATGGGGCTCCACCGGCGTGTATCGCGAGGACGCGCAGGGCCGCCCGATCTACGACTGGACGATCGTCGACCGCATCTTCGACACCTATCGCGCGCGCGGGGTGAAGCCGTATGTCGAGCTTGGTTTCATGCCCGAGGCGCTGTCGACGCGCCCGCAGCCGTATCAGCACGATTGGCGCCCGGGCAGCGGCACGCTGCGGACCGGCTGGGCCTATCCGCCGCGCGATTACGCGCGCTGGGAGGAGCTGATCCACCAATGGGTGCGCCATTGCGTCGAGCGCTACGGCCGCGCCGAGGTGGCGAGCTGGTATTTCGAGACGTGGAACGAGGCCAACTTGCCGCAATATTATTGGGGCGGCACGCGCGAAGAGTTCTTCCGGCTCCATGATGCGGCAGTGCGCGGTGTTCGCCGCGCACTGCCCGAGGCGCGCGTGGGCGGCCCCGACAGCGCCGGAGCGGGGGACGATTTCCTCAGCGCCTTCATGGCGCATGCGCGCGCCGCGGGGACGCCGACCGACTTCCTCTCGTTCCATGCCAAGGGCCAGCCCAGCGTGATCGAGGACGGTGCCGGCCGCCACGTCCGCATGGGGCTCAGCACGCACCTGCACGCGGCCGATCATGAGTTCGCCGCGATTGCGGCCGATCCGATGTTCCGTACCAAGCCGATCGTCATCGGCGAGTCCGATCCCGAGGGCTGCGCCGCCTGCCAGGGGCCGGCCAACGCCTATCGCAACGGCACGATGTACGCGAGCTACACCGCGGCCTCGTTCCCCCGGCTGCGTGCGCTGGCCGAGCGGCGCCAGCTCAAGCTTGAGGGCATCCTGAGCTGGGCGTTCGAGTTCGAGGACCAGCCGCCCTTCGCCGGCTTTCGCCAGCTCACCTCGGCCGGGATCGACCTGCCGGTGATGAACGTGTTCAAGCTGTTCGCCAAGATGAGCGGCCGCTACGTGCGCGCCGCCTCGGACCACCAGGTGGCGCTCGACGCGGCGCTGGCGGACGGGGTGCGCGCATCGCCCGATGTTGGCACGGTCGCCAGCCGCGACGGTGATCGCGTTGCGGTGCTGGTCTGGCATTATCACGACGACGACGTGGCGGGCCCGGAGGCGGCGGTGCGGGTGCGGCTGCGCGGGCTGCCGCGTGCGTTCGCCCGCGGCGCGACGCTGGCGCACTATCGCGTCGATGCGACTCATGCGAACAGCTTCGCCGCGTGGCAGGCGATGGGGTCACCGATCGCGCCGAGCGACGCGCAGCGCGCCGCGCTGCTGAAGGCGGCGGCGCTGGCGCCGGATGAGGCCGCACCCACTCGGGTTGCGGTGGCGCGCGGCGGGGCGGAGGTGGCGTTCCGGTTGCCGCGTCAGGGGGTCACGCTGCTGGTGCTGACGCCGGCGGGGACGCCCCGGTAGCGGGTCTTGCGGGTCTGAACTGCCACCGTGTGCTTGCAGACGCGGGAGCGGAGGCGAGACCAACACCGCCGCCTGCCATGCAGGGCGCTCACATGCGCTCATCGCCGTCATTCCGCTGGTTTTCAGGATTCACCGTCCCGCACTCTCGGCGCGTGCGGCGCATGCGGGCCGGTGGATCCTTAGACAAGCGCAGGATGACGGCGGTGGGTTGGGCGGTCGGCGCGCAGGCCGGACCACGGGCACTCACGCCGTCAGCGGGTGAGGCCGGGTTGCGCCCTTTGGAGGAGCCCCGCCCCGCACCAGCGCGTCAGCCGCGCTCGGGCAGCTCGCGGATCCAGATGTTGCGGAAGCTGATCGGCGCGCTTGGGTCGCCGTGGTCCTGCAGCTTGATTGGCGCCTTGCCATGCGCCTTGTAGCTGGGCTTGCCGATGTAGACGGTCCCGCCGCGCACCTCGGTATGGTCCTGCACCAGCACGCCGTTGTAATAAGCGGTGACGTACGCCGGGCGCGTGACCGCGCCGTCCGCGCCGAAGCGCGGCGCGTCCCAGGTCACGTCGATCGTCTGCCACTCGCCCGGACGACGCGCCGGGTTCGCGAGCGGCGCCGTCTGCTTGTAGACCGCGCCGAGCTGGCCGTTGACGTAGGTCGGGTTGTTGTAGCTGTCCATTATCTGCAGCTCGTAGCCGTCGTCGCCCGGGCCGGTGGAGGCGAGGAACAGCCCGCTGTTGCCGCGCGCCTGCCCCTCACCGGTGATGCCCGCGGGAATGCGATATTCGAGGTGGAGCTGGTAACTGCCGAACGACTGTTTGGTCTGGATGTTGCCGGTGCCCTTCTTCACCGTCACCGCACCGTCCGCGACGGTCCAGCCGGCGGCGCCGCCGGTCTTCACCGCGCTCCAGCGATCGAGGTTCGTGCCGTCAAACAGCACGATCGCGTCGGCGGGCGCGGCCCAGGCGGCGAACGCGCCCGGCGCCACCACGGGTACCGCGGGCGACCATTGCTCGGTCGCCTTGGGATCACCCTGCTGGCCCTGCGCCATCACCGCGGACGAGGCGAGCGACAGCCCGACGCCCAGCACGATACCCTTCATAGCTCGCATCCTCTTCGATACTCCCGATCACAATGCGGTTCGCATCCATGACGCTGGTAACGCGTCCGCACGCAACCTCCTAGCCTCGCCGCGGCGAACCGACGTGCCGGGCGCGCGATTGAGCCAGATCAGCGCCATTCCCCGCCGCCGAAACGAGCCGTCGAACGTTCCCACTCTCGCCGAGGAGAGCCATCATGACCGATCGTCAAGCCGCCGAGCAACGAGTCAGGGCATTGCATGCGGAGGAAGAGCTGGAAAAAGCGCTCGCTCGCGACCTGCCGCCCGGCGACGAGCAGGACCGGCACTGGATGCGTGGCGAGCGCTTGTCCGACGAAGCATGGTCGATCGAGGAGCAGCATGATCTCGAGCCGACGCCTAGCGGGCTGTGGCCGGCGTGACCTTGCCGACGAGATCCCGATCGCGCCACTCGAGGTGACACGCGCGGCCGGGCTGTACGGCCTATAGTAAGGTTGGTGGGCTTGCCGGAGGCGGCGTGACGCGCCACCTTCGGCTCGCTGCGCGGCTTGCCAGTCGCGCCGGCGGGCTTGTACCGCTGCCGCCATCAACCGCGCCGTCGCCGCGGACGTACAGGGATCACTATCTTGGCTCGACCGCTCCGCCTGCTGCTCGCCACGCTGCTGTTCGGCACCAGCGGCGTCACCCACGCCCAGTCCGACAAGACGGACAAGACCGTCACCAAGGTGGAGAGCAAGAAGGAGGACGATGGCGTCAAGCTGCCGCCGCTGCCTGGCGACAAGACGATCAGCCAGAGTGCGCGGATCGGCGGGCGCACGATCAGCTACAAGGCAAGCGTCGGCACGATCGCGGTGCGCGACGAGAGCGGCAAGGAGATCGGCCAGATCGTCTACACCGCTTATGTCGTGCCCGGCCGCGATCCGTCACGTCCGGTGACCTTCGCGTTCAACGGCGGGCCCGGCGCGGCGTCGGTCTATCTTAACATGGGCGCGGTCGGCCCCAAGCGCGTCCAGTTCGGCGCGCAGGGCGACGCTCCCTCGGACGCGCCGATCGCACGCGACAATCCCAACAGCTGGCTCGATTTCACCGATCTGGTCTTCATCGATCCGATCGGCACCGGCTTCAGCCGTAGCCTGGTCGACGCCGACGCGACCAAGAAGGCGTTCTACGCCAACGACCCGGACATTCGTTACCTGTCGAAGGTGGTGTACGACTGGCTCGTCAAGGAAGAGCGGCTGCGCTCGCCCAAATATGTCATGGGCGAAAGCTACGGCGGCTATCGCGCGCCGCGGATCGCCTATGAGCTGCAATCGCAGATCGGGGTCGGGATCAACGGGCTGATCATGGTCTCGCCCTATCTCGATCCGGCCTCGGGCGACGACGCCACTGCGCTCTCGCCGCTGCCGTGGATGATCGCGCTGCCCTCGATGTCGGCGGCCAACCTCGAGCGCCAGGGCAAGCTGACTCCCGCCGCGATGGCGGAAGTGGAAGCCTATACCCGCGGCGATTTCGCGCGCGACCTGCTGCGCGGTCGCTCAGACCCCGAGGCGACCGGGCGCGTCGTCGGGCGGGTGACACAGCTCACCGGGCTCGAACCCGCGCTGGTGCAGAAGCTCGGCGGGCGCGTCGACACCGGAACCTATCTGCGCGAGATCCACCGTGGCGAGGGGACGATCGGCAGCGTCTACGATTCGAACGTCACCGCGTTTGATCCCTTCCCCTGGTCATCGCAGCAGCGCTCGAACGATCCGATCCTTGATGCGCTGATCGCGCCAACCACCAGCGCGATGGTCGATTTCGTCACGCGCGAAATCGGCTGGAAGACGGACGCGCGCTATAACGCGCTATCGTACAAGGTGAACGAGGCGTGGGACCGCGGCAAGCCGGCGGACACGCCGGTGACCGACCTGCGCAAGGCGATCGCCAACGATCCCAAGATGAAGGTGATGATCGTGCACGGCTGGGACGATCTGTCCTGCCCCTATTTCGCGTCGCGGCTGATCGTCGACCAGATGCCCGCGTTCGGCGCGGCGGAGCGTGTCCAGCTGCGCGTCTATCCGGGCGGACACATGTTCTACTCGCGGGGCGACAGCGGTGCGGCGTTCAAGGCCGATGCTGAGCGGCTATACGGCGCCGGGTGAGCGGACTGGCGGTCACGTCACGGCGCTTGGTTCGATCGGCGCCGTTCCCGTGCTCCCGCGCACGCGGGAGCCTAGCGGCCGCGAACGTTTCGATCGATTGTTCTGCTTGGCCCTGGGTTCCCGCGTGCGCGGGAACGCGGTGACTTGGCAGTAGCGATCGACGCAATGGCGCATCGGTCCCGTAGACCTTACCCGCGCAGCGCTTCGACCCGGCCCATCTCCTCGGGCGGGATCAGCCCCTCGAGCACCGCCCAGAAGCCCGTCACCGCACCCTGGCCCGCGCGCGAATAAGCGGCGGAGAGCTTCTCCCGCAGCGAATCGTACAGCTCGCTCTCCAGCGCGCTGCCCGCCGGCGTAAGCCGCAGCAGCCGCTGGCGGCGGTCGCGTTCGCCCGGACGGGTGTCCACCAGCCCGCGCTCGATCAGCTCGTTGAGCACGCGCCCGAGCGACTGTTTGGTGATCGCCAGCAGCGCGAGCAGGTCGCTTACCGGCATGTCGGGCTTGCGCGCGATGAAATACAGCGCGCGGTGGTGCGCGCGACCGAGACCCTGTTTGGCGAGCCCGCGATCGATCGACCGCGTGATGTGGCTGTTGCCGAAATAGAGCAACTCGATCCCGCGGCGGATCTCGGTCTCGCGGAGGAAGAGCGGCGAGGCGGAATGGGTTGGGGCAGCCATGTTGACCGGCTTTGCCATCGGCCCTAGGCCACCGCAACCCGGCAATGCGATTGTCTGTCGCGGCGCCCGCCAACGACCATCCTGCCGATCGGGAGCTGATTTCCGTGAATTTCGCGTTCGAGCCGCATCCCTCGCCCGTCTCCGCCAACGAGCGCGCCGCGCGACTGGTCGATCCGGGGTTCGGTCGCGTCTTCACCGATCACATGGCGATCCTGCATTATTCGGAAGGGCGCGGCTGGCACGACGGGCGCATCGGCGAGCGTGTCGCGCTGACGATGGACCCGGCCTCGTCGGTGCTCCACTATGCGCAGGAGATCTTCGAGGGGCTGAAGGCCTATCGGCTCGAGGACGGCGGACTTGCGCTGTTCCGCCCCGAGGCCAATGCGCGCCGGTTCAACGCCTCGGCGCGGCGCATGGCGATGCCCGAGCTGCCCGAGGAGCTGTTCCTCGAATCGTGCGAGCGGCTGGTGCTTACCGAGCGCGAGTGGATGCCCTCGGTCGAGGGCGGCTCGCTCTACCTACGGCCGTTCATGATCGCCTCCGAGGCGTTCCTGGGCGTGAAACCCTCGGCCGAATATCTCTACATGGTGCTGGCCTCCTCGGTCGGTGCCTATTGGAAGGGCGGAGCGCGCGCGGTGTCGCTGTGGGTCAGCCACGAGTATACGCGCGCCGCGCCGGGCGGCACCGGCGCCGCCAAGTGCGGCGGCAATTACGCCACCAGCCTGGTCGCGCAGCAGGAGGCGATCCGCCGCGGCTTCGATCAGGTGGTGTTCCTCGACGCCGCCGAGCGGCGCTGGATCGAGGAGCTGGGCGGCATGAACATCTTCTTCGTCTTCGAGGATGGCTCGCTGCAGACCCCGCCGCTGACCGGCACGATTCTGCCCGGCATCACGCGCGATTCGATCCTCCGCCTCGCGCGCGACGAGGGGCTGGTGGTGCGCGAGGAGCCCTATGCGCTCGACCAGTGGCGCGCCGACGCGGCGAGCGGGCGGCTGGTGGAGAGCTTCGCCTGCGGCACCGCCGCGGTGGTGACCCCGATCGGTCGCGCTGCCGGGCCGGACTATGAGTTCACGATCGGCAGCGGCGCTACCGGCCAGCTGACCGCGCGCTTCCTCGACCGGCTGAGCGCGGTCCAGCGCGGACGCGCGCCCGATCCGCACGGCTGGCTGCGACGTATCGGTTGAGTCTTGCGCCGCGCGCGGCTAAGCGCGCGAGCCTGTTGGGGCGTCGCCAAGCGGTAAGGCACCGGTTTTTGGTACCGGCATTCGCAGGTTCGAATCCTGCCGCCCCAGCCAGCAGCGCATCATTGCTCCGGAATTCGTCGCCTTCAGTGACGTCAGCTGTATGGAACGCGAGTCAGCAGCGCTCACGTCGCGGCAGGGCCGACATGCGTCTATGTAAGGTGGCGAGGCCTCGGATCGCTCCGAAGCCTCGCATTCTCCAACAGCGGTTCAGCGCGGCGTCGCTGCGGTGCCGGTGGGCGGCAGGGGCAGGGCTGCGCTCCCGTCGGGTGCCGGCACGCCCCCCGCGGCCGGCGGAGGCGGCGGCGCTCCCGCACCGGGCGGGGGCGGCGGTGCACCCGCGCCCGGCGGCGGCGGGGGAGGCGCTCCGGCACCCGGCGGCGGCGGCGGAGCCCCGGCACCCGGGACGGGCGGCGCGCCCGGGCCGCGCGGCGGCGGCGGCGGGCCGACCTCGCGCGCGCCCGCGCTGTCGACCAGGAAGCGCGCGCGCAACTGCCCTTCGTCGTAGCGGCCCTGCACCAGCACGGGCGCGCCCGCGCGCGGCGCCGAGTCGCGCCCGGCGTCCACCAGCGCGCGCCCGGTCGCATCCTCGACGACGAAGCGATCGCCGTACACTGCGGCGACGCGGCCGCGCACCGTGACGACGCCGCTCGACTGCGGCAGCTTGGCGACCGCGGTCGGCACGGTCGGCGCCATCTCGACCGCGGGGCGGGTCAGCGCCATCGCGCCGGCGCCACCCGCGGCGCCGAGCGCCAGCAGCGCCGCGCCCGCCAGAGCGAGGCGGCGTGGGGCGGTGACATGGGGTAGAAGGGTCATCGATCAGCTCCTCTGCTTGCGATGCACCGGCTCTACGCCCGGCCCTCGTCACCCGCGCTGAACCGGGCGGTTCAGTTTCGGTTTAAGCGCGGTGTATAGCCGCCTCTCATGCGTATCCTGCTTGTCGAGGATGACCGCGACCTCGGTCCCCGTATCGCGCGCGCATTGCGCGACGAACGCTGCGCGGTCGATCTCGTCAGCGACGGCATCGACGCCGCGCATCTCGGCGAGACCGAGCAATATGACGCCGCGGTGCTCGATCTCGGTCTGCCCGGGCAGGACGGAGTCGCGGTGCTGCGCGCGTGGCGCGCCGCCGGGCGCGACCTGCCCGTGCTGGTGCTCACCGCACGCGACGGCTGGTCCGACAAGGTGGCGGGCTTCAAGGCGGGTGCCGACGACTATCTCGTCAAACCGTTCCGCGTCGAGGAGCTGGTGATGCGGCTGCGCGCACTGGTGCGCCGCGCCGCCGGCCATGCCCAGCCATTGCTGCGCGCCGGCCCGTTGTCGTTCGACGCGCCGACCGGCACGTTCGAGCTCGACGGGCTGCCGCTCAAGCTCACTGCGCTCGAGTGGCGCGTGCTGTCGCAGCTGATGCTCCGCAAGGGCGCGGTCATCGAGCGGCTCGACCTGCTCGAGCGCGTCTACGAGGGCGACGCCGACACCGACTCGAACAGTCTCGAGGTGATCGTCGGCCGGTTGCGCAAGAAGATTGGTGCGGCGTTGATCGAAACGGTGCGCGGGCGCGGGTACCGGCTGGTGGGCGAGTGAGCGGCGCACGCGCACCGCGCTCGATCCAGGCGCGCATGCTGCTGGTGGCCGCGCTGGCAACGGGCGCGGCGCTCGTGCTCGCGGGCGCGGCGATCGCGGTGCTGCTCGGGCGGTTCGTGGTCGAGGGGCTCGACCGCCGGCTCGATGCCGAGGTGACGCTGCTCGCCAGCACGGTCGATGCCGACGGTCGCGTCGACCGGGCGCGGCTCGCGCGCGTGCGCGGCGCTTTGGAGGCGGGGCCGGACTGGCGCTGGCGGGTCACGGGGCCGGACGGCCGCGTCGGGACGGCGGACTTCCCGCCGCTCGATCCGCCGCCGCCGGCCGGGCCGGTCGGACCCGGCGGAGTGCGGCCGCGCGAGGGGCAGGGGGCGGTGCACGCGCGCGAGCTGGTGATCGCCTCTCGCCGCGGGCCGGTGACGCTCACCGCCGCGGCGCCGCGCGCGGTGGTGCGCCGTCCGATCGAGGGGGCGCTCGCGCCGCTGCTCGCCGCGCTCGCTGCGGTGGCGGCGCTGCTCACCGCCGCGCTGCTGGTGCAGCTGCGCGTCGGGCTCGCGCCGGTGCGTCGCCTGCGCGATCAGGTCGCCGCGATCCGCGCCGGGCAGCGCGCACGGGTAGACGAGGATCAGCCGGCCGAGCTGCTGCCGCTGGCGGCCGAGCTCAACGCGCTCGCCGCGGACAACGAGGCCGCGCTCGCCGCGGCGCGCGGTGCCGCCGCCAACCTGGCGCATGCGCTCAAGACGCCGGTCGCCGCGCTCGCGCTCGACCTGCGCGACCGGCCCGATCAGGCGGCGCAGGTCGATCGGCTGGACCGCACCATCCGGCACCATCTCGCGCGCGCCCGCGCCGCCGCGATCGACCATCGCGCCGCGACGCCGCTGCATCCCGCACTGACGGACCTCGCGGTTGCGGTCGGCGCATTGCACCGGGCGAAGCGGATCGCGCTGGACGTGGTGGACGATCTGGTCGTCGCGGTCGACCCGCAGGACCTGGACGAGCTGCTCGGCAATCTGCTCGACAACGCGGCGCGCCATGCCACCGCGCTGGTCACCGTGCGCGCGCGTCGCGACGGGCGCTGGCTGCGGGTCGAGGTGATGGACGACGGCCCGGGCATCGCGCCGGAGGCGCGCGCGCTGGTGGCACGTCCCGGCACGCGGCTCGACGAGCGCGGCGACGGCCATGGCTTCGGGCTCGCGATCGCGTCCGAGCTGGCGGCGCTGTACGGCGGCACGCTGACGCTCGACGCGGCGGCGAGCGGCGGGCTTTGCGTCAGACTGACCTTGCCGGCGGCGTGATCGTCGCTTGCCCCGCGACGAGGACCGCCTAAGCTGCCGATCTGATAGGATAGGAAGAGGATCGGTGCGCGTGCGGATGACGAGCTTTCTGGGCGTATTGGCGATGCTGGCGAGCGGTGCGGTGGCGGCGAGCACACCGGTGCCGGGATCGAACCCGCTCTTCCACGACAAGTTCACCGCCGATCCCGCGCCTTTGGTCGTCGGCGACCGGCTGTACCTCTATGTCGGGCACGACGAGGCGCAGCGCGACGAGATGTTCAACATGCGCGAGTGGCTGGTCTATTCCACCACCGACATGCGTCATTGGACGGCCCACGGTCCGATCATGAACGTCAAGGATTTCAAGTGGGCCAAGCAGGACGCCTGGGCCTCGCAGACGATCCGCAAGAACGGCAGATATTGGTTCTACGCCGCGGTCGAGCATGACGCAACGCACCCCGGCAAGGCGATCGCGGTGGCGGTGGCGGACAAGCCCACCGGTCCGTTCGTCGACGCCAAGGGCTCGGCGCTGATCACCAACGAGATGACGCCCAAGGGCACGCACAGCTGGGAGGACATCGACCCCACCGTGCTGACCGACGACGACGGCACCACCTGGATCGCCTGGGGCAACCGGCAATGCTATATCGCCAAGCTCAAGCCCAACATGATCGAGCTCGACGGACCGATCACCGAGATCACGCCGCCGCACTTCGAGGAGGGCCCGTGGCTGCACAAGCGCGGCAACCTCTATTACCTCACCTATGCCTCGCTCGATCGCAGCAAGCATCGTGATGAGAAGATTTCCTATTCGACGGCGCCGACGATCCGCGGGCCGTGGACCTATCGCGGCGAGCTCACCGGATCGGGCAAGTACAGCTTCACCATCCATCCCGGTATCGCCGAGTTCAAGAAGCATTGGTACCTGTTCCTCCACAATGCGACGCTCGCGATCGGCGACCTCAACGGTGCGATCGGGCGGCGTGCGGTAACGGTCGAGTATCTCCACTATAATCCCGACGGCACGATGAAGCCGGTGGTGCAGACCGAGGCGGGCGTCACCGGCCCGGCCGGCTGAACCGCGGCTTACAGCATCTCCAGCGGCACCGGTCCGCGCGGGCGCGGGAAAGCGCGGTCGAGCGCAGCGATCTCTTCGGCGGTAAGAAGGAGATCGGCGGCGGCGCGGTTCTCGCGGACATGGGCGATGCGGGCGGCCTTGGGGATCGCGATCGTCCCGTCGCGTGCGAGCAGCCACGCCAGCGCGACCTGCGCGGGCGTGGCATCGCGCGCCGCCGCCAGCGCGGCGAGCACGGGATGGCCGAGCAATCGACCCTGCTCGACCGGGCTGTACGCCATTGCCGGTATGCCATGGTCGGCCAGCCAGGGGAGCAAATCATGCTCCGGACCGCGCCGCGTCAGATTGTAGAGGATCTGATCGGTCGCGCAGGCCGCCCCGCCGGCGGCGACCAGCTCGGCCATGTCGTCGCGGTCGAGGTTGCTCACGCCCCAGCGCAGGATCTTGCCCGCGGCAACCAGCCGCTCCATCGCCTCCACCGTCTCGCCGAGCGGCACGCTGCCGCGCCAGTGCAGCAGGTAGAGGTCGAGCCGGTCGGTACCGACGCGCTCGAGACTAGCCTCGCACGCGGCCGCCAGCCGCTGACGCGACGCGTTCTGCGGATAGGCCTTGCTGACCAGGAACACCGCCTCGCGCTGCCCGGCGATGGCTTCGCCGACCACCCGCTCGGACTCGCCGTCCGCGTACATTTCGGCGGTATCGATCAGCGTCAGCCCGAGCGCGACCCCCTCGCGCAGCGCGGCGACTTCGGCAGCGCGCGCGTCGGCGCGCTCGCCCATCATCCAGCTGCCCTGGCCGAGCGCGGGCACCGACGTGCCGTCGCGCAGCCGCACCGACCTCATCGCGCGCGCCCGCGCCAGAGCGCGATGCCCGCGAGCGCCGCCAGCGCAGCCGCCCCGGCAGCGGCGGCCTTGCGACCGCGATGCGGGTCGCGGCGTCCGCCGTCCGGTCCGCTCGGCGCGGCGGGAGGCTCGTGCAGCGCGCCCGCGGTGTCGGCGCCGCGCGGCGCCCGCGCCGACCATACGTCCATGAAGCCGTTCATCACCGCCGCCATCAGGTTGGGCGCGGCGAACTGGCCGAGCTTGAGCAACAGCGCAGGCGCCCCCACCACCACGGTATTACGCGGGTGACGGGCGAGCCGCACCACCGCCTTCGCTACCGTCTCCGGAGCGAGCGCGCCGGGCGGCAGCGACAATCGCGCGCCCGAGTAATTGCCGGCGTGATCGATCCCGGGCGTGTCGACGAAGGTGGGATAGACGTCGCAGACGTGGATGTGCGCGTGCTTCGACAGCTCGCCGCGGAGCGCCTCGCTGAACCCGCGCAACCCGAACTTGCTGGCGGCATAAGCGGCGGCAAAGGGCGTCGCGACGAAGCCGCCGACCGAGATCATGTTAACCCAGGTGCCGCGCTCCTGCGCCAGGAAGATCGGCACCACCGCATGCGCCTCGTTCATGTGCGACAGCAGATTGGCCTCGACCACGCGCGTATGATCGGCGAGCGGCACGTCGTGGAAGCGCCCCACCACGCCGACGCCGACACAGCTGAACCACAAGTCGATGGCGCCGAGCGTCGCACGTGCCTCCTGCGCCAGCGCGGCGACCGCCGCGGCGTCGGTGACATCGACCACGCGCGTCTCCGCGCTGCCCCCGGCGCTGCGACAGCGCGCCGCGACGTCGTCGAGCCCGGCCGCGCCCCGCGCCGCGAGCACCAGCCGCGCGCCGCGTCGCGCAAAGGCGATCGCGGTGGCGGCGCCGATGCCGCTCGATGCGCCGGTGATGACCACCCGCAGCTGATCACGCTTGCCCATGTCGTTTCCTCTCGTCGCCCACGGCTGTGGACGATCGGGGGAAAGCGACGTTCCGCCGGGTTGGCGTGTCTCAACATTCGCGCGGCGCCGAGGCGGCGACGGGTGCCTGCCTCAACTGGCTGTGATGACAGGAAATTCGTTGAGCGTGACATCGCCTCGCCGGCGCCTGCCCGCCGCGAATGTTGAGAAAGTTGAGGCGCCGGCGCGGTTCGGGCCGGGGCGCGGCACGAATGTTGAGACGCGGGGCGCGGACCGGCGCCGATTGTCGATCCGATGAGCACCGGCGGCCGCTGCGCGCGACCGCCGGCGATGAGAAAGAGCGCTGAGCCGGGGTCGCACGACGCGGCGCGTGTAGGACAGGGCTTCCGGGCAGCTCGACGGCGGCGACCGCCAGCCCGATGGCCTATGCCGCGATCAGAACTCCGACCAGTCGTCCTGCGCCACCGCTACGGCGGCGCTGCTGCGGGTGGCACGCGCGCCCGCCGCGATCCGCGCGCCGGCCTGCGCCGCACGCGCTTGCAGCTGGTGTACCGGCGAGCCAGCGCCGGAGGCGGCGGCCGGCGCGGGCAGCGCTGACGGGGCTCGATCATTCAGCCGGAAGCGGGCGACCTGACGCGACATATTCTCGGTCTCCTCGGCGAGGCTGCGCGCCGCCGCGGTGGCTTCCTCGACCATTGCGGCATTCTGCTGCGTGACGCCGTCCATCTCGCTGACCGCGGTGTTGACCTGCTGCAGCCCGGTGGCCTGCTGCTCGGCCGCGGAGGCGATGTCCGAGACCAGCGCGCTGATCTCGCCGATCCGGCCGGTGATGCGTGTCAGCGCCTCGCCCGCCTGCGCCACCAGCGTGACCCCGGCGTCGACCTGCTCGGTCGAGGCGTTGATCTTGCTCTTCACGTCCTTGGCGGCATCGGCCGAGCGCTGCGCCAGCGCACGAACCTCGCTGGCGACCACCGCGAAGCCCTTGCCGGCATCACCCGCGCGCGCTGCCTCGACGCCGGCGTTGAGCGCCAGCAGGTTGGTCTGGAAGGCGATGCCGTCGATCACCGCGATGATCTCGCTGATCTCGGTCGACGAGCGCTCGATGCCGTTCATTGCGTCCACCGCGCGGCGCACGACATCGCCCGACTGCTCGGCATCCTTGCGGGTCTCGATCACCGCGCTGTTCGCCTTCACCGCGTTCGCGGCGGTGTCGCGCACCGTCGTGGTGATCTCGTGCATCGCGGCGGCGGTCTCCTCGAGGCTGGCAGCCTGCTGCTCGGTGCGGCGCGACAGGTCGTCGGACGCCTGGCGGATGTCGCCCGCGCCGTTGGTGATGCCCTCGGCGCTGGCGTTCACCGCGGTGAGCGTCGTCGCCACCGAGTCCATCGCATGGTTGAAGTCGGTCTTCAGCTTGGCGAACGGCCCGGTCAGCTCGGCGTTGATGCGTGCGGTGAGGTCGCCGCGCGCGAGCGCGTCGAGCCCGTTGCCGACGCTGTCGACGATCAGTGCGGTCTGCTGCTGCTTGGCGCGCTCGGCGGCGACAAGCTGGTCGCGGAAGGCGACCATCGAGGTGGCGAGTTCGCCCACTTCGTCGCGGCGCGGATCCACCGCCACGTCGGCGTTGAGATCGCCCGCCCCAAGCCGCCGCATCGTCGACGTCATTGCGGCGAGCGGGGTGGCGATGCCGCGGATCAGCGACAGCAACATGAAGACGGTGAGCGCGAGTGCAGCGACGGCGATGCCGATCGAGCTATTGCGCGACCAGCGATACAGGTCGCTGGCCGCGTCCATTTCGCCCTCCATCAGCTTGATCTGAATGGCTTGCATCTCGGCCGCGTCGTCGTTGCCGCGATCGAAGGCGCTCTTGCTAGCGCGATAGGAGGCAAGTGCCGCGTCGTTCTGATTGTTGTGCGACAGCTGCAGCGTCGCGCGAGACTGCGCCATATAGGCGGCCCAATGCTGACGGAAAACGCCGAGCGCCGCGACCGCCTTGGGATTGGTCAGTTTCTTGTCGAGAAGCGTGACGTTCTGATTGATCAGCGCGTCGGTGTTCGCCGCATCCTTTTCCGCCGCGCGGATCGCCTCGGGCTCGGTCGACAGAATGCTGGCCGCCTCTGCGACGCGATAATCCGACGTGCTGGTATTCACGGTGGCGATCGCGATCAGTTTGTCCCGCCGGTCGCGGCCAAGCGTCTCCGCCGCATCGTTCAACTTGCTTTGCGCGCTAATCGACATCGCCGCCATCACGACCAGCGCAGCGGCGAGGATGCCGAAGGCGGTGAGCAGCTTGGCACTAATCTTCAGGTTCTTCATGACACAGGCCTCATGATCTAAACCTGTGTATAGAACCTAGGAATTGCCAATATCTTAGCGAACGTTGCCGGCTAAACGCGATATTTACAATTGCCGCTTAGGATGGTTAGCCGATGCTTAAGGCCGGATCGCCCCGACGCACGACTCCCTGCCTGCGGTGCACCGGCGACACGCGGCGCGATCGCGGCTAGGCTGGCGGCATGGAGCGGTGGCGGCATCTGATCGAGCGACGACCGGCGCTGGCCGCCTGGCTGCTGCTCGCCGCGCTCGCGCTCCGCCTGCTCGCGCCACCCGGCTTCATGCCCGCCGCCTCGGCGCACGGCATGGTGCTGGTTGCATGCCCGGAGTGGAGCGACGTCGTGGTGGTGCCGTCGCCCCACGCCGGACATCATCCCACCAATCGCGATCCGCACACGCACGCCGAGACGAGCTGCGCCTTTGCCGGGCTCGGCCAGCCGACGCTCGCCGCCGGCGATCCCCTGCCGCTCGCATTGCCCATTCGGTCGCACTGGATCATCGCGGCGCTGCCCCGACGGGTGTTCCGCGTGGTTCCCGCGGCCCACACACGCCCCCCGCCGCACGCGCCCCCGACGCTGGCCTGATCGGACCAACCTCGCCGGTCGCCGCCCAGCGCGCGTCCGGCACCGTCAGCGGCAGCGCGCCCGCGGGTGCGCGAACGATCGGATCCCCATGTCACGCCTCCTTCTTCCCGCGAGCGCGGTCGCGCTCGCCTGTAGTCCCCTTGTGGCGCGCGCGCAGGCGCCCGCGCCCGAACCGCACGTCGCCCGCGATGACACCGCGGGCACCGGCCTCGCGATCGGCGACGTGGTCGTCACCGCCCAATCGATGACGCGCGCCACCAGCGACGTGCTCACCTCGGTTGACGTGCTCGGCGGTGATGTCGCGCAGCGGCAGAACGTCGATAATGCCTGGGAGCTGTTCGCGCGCTTGCCCGGCGTGGTGCTGACCGACTTCGGCCAGGGCACCACCTCGGGCCGCTTCTCGATCCGCGGCTTCAACGGCGAGGGCGAGCTCAACGCGGTGAAGCTGCTGATCGACGGCATTCCGTCGAACGACAATGCCGGGCGGATGGACTTCATCGATCTCGTCTCGCCGCTGGCGATCGGGTCGGTGGAGCTGGTTCGCGGCACCTCGGACCCGCGCTGGGGGCTTCACGCCATCGCGGGCAGCGCCAACATCGTGACGCGCACCGGCGGAACATACCTCGACACGCGTATCAGCGCGGGCGCGTTCGGCACCGCCGAGGCGCAGCTGGCGGCGGGCGCCGAGACGGGACGCCTGAGCCAGAATCTCGCGGTCGGCTATCGCAGGTCGGACGGCTATCGCGACCATGCCGGCTTCGACCGGCTGACGCTGTCGGGCAAGTGGCGCGTGGATCTCGGCGGCGCGCAGCTCGGGCTGATCGCGCGCCACAGTCGCGCCGCCGCGGACGAACCGGGCTATCTCACCGATGCGGACGCGTACACGGATCGGCGGCGGTCGTATCCCGTGTCGGCGAGCGACGGCGGCACGCGCGAGCTCGGCCAATATGCGGTGTCGCTCGACGCCGCGCCCACCGAGCAGGTGGCGCTGTCGCTCACCGGCTACGCCAATACCATCGACGACAATCGCTATGTGCGCTTCTCGGCGGGCGTGCCGCAGCAGCAGCGGCTGACCGAGGAGCAGCACTATGGCGTCATCGGCGCGCTCCACTGGCACGCCGCGTCCTGGCTGATGGCGGAAGCGGGCGGTGACGTGCAGTGGCAGCACAACATCAGCCAGCGCTGGACCACCGAGCGGCGGCGCGTCGTCGCGGCGACGCGCGACCAGGATGTCGATCTCACCGTCGGCGGCGGCTATGTCCAGCTGGTGGCGACACCGACGCGCTGGCTGCGCGTGACCCCGGCGTGGCGTGTCGACCGAGTCGGTGGCGAATACGTCAACCGGCTCAACGGGCAGCGCTACCCGGTCAATGATTATGGCACGATCAGCCAGCCCAAGCTGTCGGTCGCGGTCGAGCCGGTGGCGGGCGTCACCGGCTACGGCAATTACGGGCGGACCTTCCAGATCGGCGCGGGCTCGGGTGCGTTCCTGGTGCCGCCGCGCGCGCGCGACGTCGCCGCCTCGATCAATGAGGGCTATGAGGCGGGCGTGCGGCTGGCCCGCGGCGGATGGCTGACCGCGCGCGCCGCGGTGTGGCAGCAGACCGCGACCGGCGAACTGCGCCGCCGGCTCAACGATCCTGCGGGCGAGTTCGACAATCTCGGCGCGACGCGGCGCCGCGGGCTCGATCTCGAGGCGAGCGTGCGGCCGGTCGCCGGGCTGTCGGCCTGGGCGAGCTGGTCGCACCAGAAAGCGGTGATCCGCGTGCCCGACCCGGCGACCCCGTCACAGGCCGGCAACGCGATCGACCATGTGCCGGGCGACGTTTACACCGCCGGGGTGGAATGGGCGCCGCGCGCCGGGCGGTGGCGGGGCTCGCTATGGGGCAACGGCCAGTCGGCTTACGAGCTGACGCCGGCGAACGCGCAGGGTCGCTATGGTCGCTATTTCCAGCTGACCGCGGAGGCGGGCTATCGGCTGACGCGCGCGGTGGAGCTGTCGGTGCAGCTGCGCAACCTGGCGAACGATCGCTACGAATATGTCTGGTACGACGGGACGCAGCGGCTCCACGCGCCGGCGGATCCGCGCACGCTGGCCGGGGCGGTGCGGGCGCGGTTCTGAGCGGGGCGGGCGAGCGGGAGCCCGAGGTCAGCAACGTCGCGCGACATGGCCCGGACCGGCGTTCGACCCACCTCATCTTAGCCGTAAGCCTGCTCCGGCGCTCGCCGGAGTCCAGGCGCGCCGACGGTACGGTTTGCCGCTCTGGGCTCCCGCGGACGCGGGAGCACGGATCGGCTTGGATGGACCGGCCTCTGCCGGGTCGCTGCCGGGGGTAAAGCGATCGACGCTATCCCCGGCAGCACGTCCTCACTTCTCCGCCGCGGGCACCGGTGCGCCCAGCGCGCGAGCGACGCGCGCCACCTCTTCGTCGCTCGGCGGCTCGGGCAGGTCCTCGCCCGGCAGCAGCGCGTCGTCGGGGATGCCCGGCGCGGTGGTGGCGAGCGGTTCGTCGCGCGCGCGATCGTTGGCGCCGGTGGTGATCTTCTCGGGGTCCGTCATGATGCTCTCCTCGGTCGCGTGGCTCAACCCGCGAACGCGCGAAAGGCCGCATGTCCCGGCATATCGGAACAAGTGTGCGACTGATCCACTTTAGTCCGGCGATCGACAGGAGAGCGCCATGACCAAGAGCCTGAAAGCCGGTGACAAGGTGAAGTGGGACACGCCGCAGGGGCAGACCAGCGGCAAGGTGGTGAAGAAGGAGACCTCGACCACCAAGGCGGGCGGTCACACCGCCAAGGCCACCAAGGATGATCCGCAATATCGCGTGAAGAGCGACAAGTCGGGCAAGGAAGCGGTGCACAAGCCGGACGAGCTGAAGAAGGCGTGAGATCGGCGAGCGGGGCGTCGTCGCTGCGCCCCACCACTCCATCTCACTTCATCCCGGCCCTACCGTTTTTCCGGCTCACAACCGTGATCCCGCCCTCTACCGTCATCCCGGCGCAGGCCCGGATCTACGGTGCCGCACATCCGTCGGCCACCGAGTATGCGGAACGGTGGATCCCGGCCTGCGCCGGGATGACGGTAGTTTGTGCGACCGCGACGGTACTCGAAGTCTCACCACCATGCGCCGGCTCAGCGCGCGGGATCACCTCCGGCGTCCGTCGCCGCCAGCGCGGCCCGCACCAGCGGCGTCACTCGGTCCGCGATCCGCGTGACGCCGGTGGCGTTGGGATGCACGCCGTCGGGCAGCATGAGGGCGCGGTTGCCGAGTACGCCGTCGAGGATGAACGGGTACAGGGGCGCGTGATGCTGCTTCGCCAATTCGGGAAAGATGGCGTTGAACCGGCCCGCATAATCGGGACCCAAATTGGGCGGCGCGAGCATGCCGGTGAGCACCACCGGGATCTTGCGCCGGGCCAGCTCGTCCAGCATCGCGGCAAGATTGTCGCGCGTCACCTTGGGATCGAGCTGACGCAGCACGTCGTTGCCGCCGAGCCCGAGCAGCACCAGGTCGGGCGTCGTGCCGAGCCGGTCGAGCGTGTAGGCGAGGCGCCGGCGACCGTCCGCGGTGGTGTCGCCCGAGACGCCGGCATTGACCAGCCGCGCGTTGATCCCTGCGGCGCGCAACCGTGCCTGGATCGCGTCGGGCAGGCTCTGCCCGCGGCTCAGCCCATAGCCCGCGTACAGGCTGTCGCCGAACGCCAGCACCGTCCGCTCCGGGCCGCGTACCGGCACGGTCGCGATCGGCTCCGGGCCGGTGGCGGTGTCGTTGCCGCCCGCGCGCATCGTCTCGGGCGCGGCGTCGTCGGCGTTGGAACAGCCGCCGACCAACAGCGCGGCTTGGACAAGCGCCGCCGGCGCCGCATATGTCAGATATGATCTCGTCACGAACGCATCGGCTCCGCTGAATGTCGGCGCCGCATATGGTCATCGCCGCGCGCGATGTAAGGCTCACGCTCGGCGGCGCCGAGCCGGTCGAGATCCTGCGCGGGGTCGATCTCCAGGTTGCCGCGGGCGAGAGCGTCGCGCTGCTCGGTGCCTCGGGCTCGGGGAAATCGTCGTTGATGGCGGTCCTCTCCGGGCTGGAGCGTGCCACCTCGGGCAGCGTCGAGGTCACCGGGCTCGACTTCGCCGCGCTTAACGAGGACGCGCTGGCGGTGGCGCGGCGCGGCCGGATCGGGATCGTGCTGCAGGCCTTCCACCTCCTGCCGACGATGACCGCGCGCGAGAATGTGATGGTCCCGCTCGAGCTCCAGGGCGCGGGCGACGCCCGTGCGCGGGCGGAAGCGGAGCTGGCGGCGGTCGGCCTGGCGCACCGGCTCGACCATTATCCCGCGCAGCTCTCGGGCGGGGAGCAGCAGCGCGTCGCGATCGCGCGCGCGCTGGCGCCGCGCCCCTCGCTGGTGTTCGCCGACGAGCCGACCGGCAATCTCGACGCCGCGACCGGCGCGCGCGTGGTGGAGCTGCTGTTCGAGCGCCGTCGCGCCACCGACGCCAGCCTCGTCATCATCACGCACGATCCCGCGCTGGCGCAGCGCTGCGACCGCGTGCTCGAGCTCGCCGACGGGCGATTGGCGTGAGCGGCTGGCCGCTGGCGTGGCGGCTCGCCCGGCGCGAGCTGTCGCTACGCTTCAAGGGACTGCGGCTGCTGTTGCTGTGCCTGTTTCTCGGCGTCGGCGCGCTGGCGGCAATCGGCAGTCTCACCCAGGCGATCACCGGCGAACTGGCGGCACGGGGGCGGGTGCTGCTCGGGGGTGATGCCGAGTTCGCGATCTCGCAGCGCGTCGCGGACGCTGACGAGCGCGCCGCGATCGCGCGGCTCGGTCGCGTGTCCGAGACGGTGCGGATGCAGTCGATGGCGGTCGCGCGCGACGGCGCGACCGCGCCGGTCCAGCTCAAGGCAATCGACGCGGCCTATCCGCTCTACGGGCGGCTGACGCTCGCGGGTGGGCACGTCGCGCGCGCGCCGGCGGCGGACGTGGCGCTCGTCGCGCCTGCGCTGGCCGAGCGGCTCGGCCTGCGGGTCGGCGACCCGCTGCGGCTGGGTGCGGCGACATTCCGGATCGGCGGGGTGATCGCGGACGAACCCGACCGGCTGGGCGAGGGCTTCAGCTTCGGGCCAGTCGTGCTGGTGTCGAGCGCGGGGCTGGCGCGCACGGCGCTGGTCCAGCCCGGCAGCCTGTACGAGACCAAATACCGGGTCGCGCTCGGCGCGCGCGATCCCGCAGCGGTGGTGGCAAGCTTCGGCAAGCGCTTCGCCGCGGCGGGGTGGGAGACGCGCACGCGTGACCGTGCGTCGCCAGGGGCGAGCCGCTTCATTGCGCGGATGGGTGAATTCCTGACCTTGGTCGGGCTCGCCGCGCTGGTGATCGCGGGGATTGGCGTGGGCAATGGCGTCTCCTCCTATCTCGAGCAGCGGCGCGCCAGCGTGGCGATGCTCAAGGTGCTCGGCGCGACATCGGCGACGGTGACACGCGTCTACCTCATCCAGGTGCTCGCGGTGGCGGGGATCGGGATCGTGCTGGGGCTGGCCGCCGGGCTGATCGCGGTGCCGCTGGTCGGCGCGCTCGCCGGCGCGGTGCTGCCGGTGGCGCCCGGCTTCGTGGTGGCGCCGCTGCCGCTCGCGCTCGCCGCGCTCTACGGGCTGCTGATCGCACTCGCCTTCTGCGCGCCCGCCTTGGTCGCTGCCGGGCGCGTGCCGGCGGCGGCGCTGCTGCGCGGCGTCCACGATCGACGCGTGAGGGGCGGGCGCGTCGCGGCGGCGTGGATGGCCGCGGCGGGCGGCGCGCTGGTGGCGCTGGTGCTCGTGACCAGCGAGCGGCCGCTGTTCGCCGCCGGCTTCCTCGGCGCCGCCGCGGCGACGCTGCTGCTGCTGGTCGCGCTCGGCCATGCGGTGAGATGGCTTGCCGCACGCCTGCCCGCGCCGCGGCGCCCGCTGCCGCGGCTCGCGCTGGCCGCGCTCCACCGGCCCGGCGCGCGCACGGTCACGCTGGTGGTGGCGCTGGGCCTGGGCCTCACCCTCTTCGTGCTGCTGGCGACGATCCGCACCAGCCTCGACGGGAACATCACGCGCAGCGTGCCCGAGCGCGCGCCCGCTTTGTTCGTGCTCGACGTGCCGCCCGAGCGCGAGGGCGCGTTCCGCGCGACCGTCGCGGGCGCGGCACCGGGTGCGGTGATCGCGACGGTGCCGCTGATGCGCGGCACGATCACCGGCTATGCCAAGACCCGAGTCGCCGATCTCGCCGAGATACCAGAGGGCGCCTGGGCGCTGCGCGGCGAGCGCGGGCTGACCTTCGCCGCGGCGCTGCCCGCGGGGAGCACGCTCAGCGCGGGCCATTGGTGGAACGCGGCGGAGGCACGCCGGCCCTTGGTGTCGGTCGACGAGCGGCTGGCGCAGTCGCTCGGGCTCAAGATCGGCGATCCGCTGACGGTGTCGGTGCTCGGGCTGGAGCGCACCGCGACGATCGCGTCGTTCCGTCGCATCGCATGGGACACGCTCGGCTTCAACTTCGTGCTGGTGTTCTCGCCCGGCGCGCTCGCCGACGTGCCGCACAACCTCGCCGCGACGATCGACATGCCCGCGGCGCGCACCGGCGCGGTGACGCGCGCACTGCTGCCGCGCTTTCCGTCCCTGTCGGTGATCGAAGTCGGTGGCGTGCTCGCGCAGGTGCAGACGGTGGTGCGCCAGATGGCGACCGCGATCGCCGCCGCGGCGGGCGTGGCGGTGCTCGCCGGCGTGGCGGTGCTGGTCGGCGCGATCGCGGCAGCGCGCGCGACCCGCACCTATGACGCAGTGGTGCTCAAGGTGCTTGGTGCGACGCGGCGACAGGTGCTGGCGATGCAGCTGCTCGAATATGCGCTGCTCGCGCTGGTGGCGGCGGCGGTGGCGCTGCTGCTGGGTGTGGCAGGAGGCTGGTACGTGGTGGTCGAGCTGTTCGGGTTCGAGTGGCTGCCCGACTGGGGAGCGGTCGCGGTCACACTGCTGGTCGGCGTGGTGGCGACGGTGGCGATCGGCGTCGCCGGCAGCCTGCCGGTGCTGCGGGCACGACCGGCGGCGGCGCTGCGGGAGCTGTGACGGGGAGGCTGTTCGTGCGTAGCTCCGCGGCTATAAGCTCTCTCCCGCACAGGGGAGAGGGCTTCGAGCTCGGATACATCAGTTTGCTTGCTCAGGCAGGCCATCGCACGATGATGAACCTGATTCATCGCCTTCCTGAGTGAAACGACTGATCCACATCGGCTGCTGATACGTTAGGATTTGCGACAAGTCCGGACGGACTTGGGTCAATGCCTCACAGGGCGGGAAGAGAGACGCGGCGATGTCCGACACGGCAGATTTCACCCTATCGCGCCGCGGGGTACTCGCCGGTAGTGCGGCGAGCGCCATGGCCGCGGCGGCGCCCGCCGCGGCAGCCCCGCAGCGGACGCCGCCAAGCGCGATCGCCACCATGCCGGTGAACCTCACCGTCAACGGCGAGAAGCATGCGCTGACGCTCGATCCCCGCACCACCCTGCTCGACACGCTGCGCGAGCATCTTCACCTCACCGGCACCAAGAAGGGCTGCGACCACGGCCAGTGCGGCGCGTGCACCGTGATCGTCGAGGGGCGGCGGATCAACTCGTGCCTCAGCCTAGCGCTCCAGCACGAGGGCGACTCGATCACCACGATCGAGGGGCTCGGCACACCCGACAAGCTCCACCCGATGCAGGCCGCGTTCGTGAAGCACGACGGCTATCAGTGCGGCTATTGCACGCCGGGGCAGATCTGCTCGGCGGTGGCGGTGCTCGACGAGATCAAGCGCGACGTTCCCAGCCATGTGCAGGGCGACCTCACCGCCAAGGCGCGCTTCACCAACATGGAGCTGCGCGAGCGGATGAGCGGCAACATCTGCCGCTGCGGCGCCTATTCGAACATCGCGGAGGCGGTCGCCGAGGTGGCCGGGGTCAAGGGCGGGGGAGAGCGCGCATGAGGACCTTCACCTACGAGCGCGCGACCGACGCGGTGGCGGCGGCGCGCGCGGTCGCGCAGCGGCCCGGCGCCAAGTTCCTCGCGGGCGGCACCAATCTGCTCGACCTGATGAAGCTCGAGATCGAGACGCCGACGCACCTCGTCGACGTCCAGGACCTCGGCTTCGACACGATCGAGAAGACCAGGGAGGGCGGACTGCGCATCGGCGCGCTCGTCACCAACACCGATCTCGCCGCCGACGCGCGCGTGCGGCGTGACTATGGCGTGCTCAGCCGCGCGATCCTGGCGGGCGCCTCGGGGCAGTTGCGCAACAAGGCCTCGACCGCGGGCAACCTGCTCCAGCGCACGCGCTGCCCGTATTTTTACGACACCAACATGGCGTGCAACAAGCGCAAGCCCGGTGATGGTTGCGCCGCAATCGGCGGCTATTCGCGCCAGCTCGGCGTCATCGGGGTGAGCTCGTCGTGCATCGCCACCTTTCCCGGCGACATGGCGGTGGCGATGCGTGTGCTCGACGCGGTGGTGGAGACGGTCGACGCGAGCGGGCAGCGCCGCGCGATCCCGATCGCCGACTTCCACCGGCTGTGGGGCGACCATCCCGAGCAGGACACCAACCTGCGCCCGGGCGAGCTGATCACCGCGGTGGTGCTGCCCAAGCCGATCGGCGGCGAGCATTTCTACGAGAAGGTGCGCGATCGCGCCTCCTATGCCTACGCGCTGGTATCGGTCGCGGCGGTGATCCAGCGCGACGGCAGCGGGCGGGTGGCGTTCGGTGGCGTCGCGCCCAAGCCGTGGCGGGTCGCGGAGGCGGAGGCGCTGCTGCCGCAAGGTGCCGCGGCGGTGACCACGCGCGCCTTCCAGGGCGCGACGCCGACCGAGGACAACAAGTTCAAGCTGCCGCTGGCGACGCGCGCGCTCGCCGCGGTGCTCGCCCAGGCGGGCACGCCCGCGCAGAAGAAGGGCTGAGGCCATGAAGTTCGACACGCCCGCGGGCCCTAACCCGATCGACCGCATGACCGTGGTCGGTCGCGCGCACGACCGCATCGACGGTCCGCTCAAGACCAGCGGCACCGCGCCTTATGCCTATGAGCAACACCGCGAGGTGGCCAATCCGGCCTATGGCTATGTCGTCGGTGCGGCGGTGGCCAAGGGCCGCATCCGCACGCTCGATACCGCCGCCGCCAAGGCAGCGCCGGGCGTGATCGCGGTGGTCACCGCCGCCGACGCAGGCAAGCTCGGCAAGGGCAAGTACAATACCGTCAAGCTGTTCGGCGGCCCGGAGGTGGATCACTACCATCAGGCGATCGCGCTGGTGGTGGCGGAGACGTTCGAACAGGCACGCGCCGCGGCGGCGCTGGTACGCGTCGACTACGCGCGTGCGCCGGGGCGCTTCGACCTCGACGCCGCGCTCAAGACCGCGCCGCTCACTGGCGGCGACAGCGAGGAGGGGAGCGGCGCCCCGCCGATCGATCGCACCGGTCAGTTCGAGCGCGCCTTCGCCGCCGCGCCGGTCAAGCTCGACCAGCGCTACACCACGCCCGACCACAGCCACGCGATGATGGAGCCGTTTGCCTCGCTGGCGGCGTGGAACGGCGATGAGCTGACGGTGTGGACCTCGAACCAGATGATCAACTGGGGGCGCGGCGATCTCGCGCTCACGCTCGGCATTCCCAAGGAAAAGATCCGCTTCGTCTCGCCCTATGTCGGCGGCGGTTTCGGCGGCAAGCTGTTCCTGCGTGCCGACGCGGTGCTGGCGGCGCTGGGCGCGCGCGCGGCGGGGCGGCCGGTGAAGGTCGCGCTGGCGCGTCCGCAGATCGCCAACAATACCACGCACCGCCCGGCGACGCGCCAGCGCATCCGCCTCGGCGCCACCGCTGACGGCACGATCACCGCGATCGCGCACGAGAGCGGCTCGGGCGACCAGCCGGAGGGCAAGCCCGAGACCGCGGTCAACCAGACCAAGCTGCTGTACGCGGGCAAGAACCGGCTGACCGCGATGCGGCTTGCCGTGCTCGACCTGCCCGAGGGCAATGCGATGCGCGCACCCGGCGAAGCGCCCGGCATGATGGCGCTGGAGATCGCGATCGACGAGATGGCCGAGCAGCTCAAGCTCGATCCGGTCGAGTTCCGCATCAGGAACGACACGATGGTCGATCCCGAGAAGCCGGAGCGGCGCTTCTCCGAGCGCCAGCTGGTGCGCTGCCTGCGCGAGGGCGCCGAGCGGTTCGGCTGGGCGCGACGCAGCGCGACGCCCGCACAGGTGCGCGACGGCCGCTGGCTGGTGGGGATGGGCGTCGCCTCGGCGTTCCGCAACCACATCAACTTCACCTCGGGGGCGCGGGTGCGGCTCGCGCGCGACGGCCGCGTCACGGTCGAGACCGACATGACCGACATCGGCACCGGCAGCTACACCATCATCGCGCAGACCGCGGCGGAGATGATGGGCGTGCCGATGGAGCAGGTCACGGTGCGGCTGGGTGACTCGTCCTACCCCGTGTCGGCGGGTTCGGGCGGGCAGTTCGGCGCCGCCAACGCCACCGCGGGCGTCTATGCCGCCTGCGTCAAGCTGCGCGAGGCGGTGGCGCAGCGTGCCGGCATCAACTCGGCCGATGCGCAGTTCGTCGGCGGCAAGGTGGTCGCGGGCAACCGCGCGGTGGCGCTCGCCGAAGCAGCGGCACAGGGTGAGCTGACCGGCGAGGACAAGATCGAGTTTGGCGGGCTCGACAAGACGTGGCAGCTCTCCACCTTCGGCGCGCATTTTGTCGAAGTTGGCGTCGACGCCTATACCGGCGCGACGCGGCTGCGGCGGATGCTCGCGGTCTGCGCTGCGGGGCGCATCCTCAATCCCAAATCGGCGCGAAGCCAGGTGCTCGGCGCGATGACGATGGGGGTGGGCTCGGCGCTGATGGAGGAACTCGCGGTCGACAAGCGTTTCGGCCTGTTCATCAACCACGATCTCGCCACCTATGAGGTGCCGGTCCATGCCGACATCCCGCACCAGGACGTCCTCTTCCTCGACGAGGCCGACGACAAGGCGAATCCGATGAAGGCCAAGGGCGTCGGCGAGCTCGGCCTGTGTGGTGTCGGTGCTGCGGTCGCGAATGCGATCTACAATGCCACGGGCGTGCGGGTGCGTGACTATCCGGTCACACTCGACAAACATCTCGCGGATCTGCCCGCCCTGGTGTGAACCCGGGCCGGCGCGGTGTGAAGCCGTCGCGACATCAGCGGTCGATCATCGGCTCGTCGCCGGCGGCGTGCCGGCGATCGGCCGCGTCCACACGGCTGGCGCGCGGCAGGGCGCTATCGCTCTCGAAAATGGAGAAAAATGCGCCCTCTTCGGCGTTCGGGTCCGATGAAAACTGCCGCCACCAATGAAGATAATAAAAGTAAATAACAGAATAGTTGATTGGTCGTGGTAATTTCGTCGGATCAATCGGCGGAGAGATTATACCGAAACCGCAGTTGACACTTTTCCGCTCTTCGATAGCGTTCACAGCAACGGAGACCTCACAGAGGCTCTATCGTGCTGCGGTGAGGGCCGTGGTGACTATCGAGGGGGGGATGATGAAGCGTATTCCTATGTTGTCGAAGCTCGCGCTGTCCACGTCGCTGGGTGCGCTGGCGATTGCCGCTGCGCCGGCCTATGCGCAGGCGACCGGCGGAGAGCCATCGGCGACCAACGCGCAGCCGGGTGGTGGGCAGGCAGTCGATAGCGATACCGCCCGGTCGGCATCGGTCGCCGCGCAGGAAGATGGCGCGACCGACGACATCGTCGTCACCGGCGTGCGCGCGAGCCTCGATCGCGCGATCGCGATCAAGCGTGACTCGCCGGGCGTCGTCGATGCGATCTCGGCGGAAGACATCGGCAAGTTCCCCGACACCAACCTCGCCGAGTCGCTCCAGCGCATCACCGGCGTGTCGATCAACCGCGTCAACGGCGAAGGTTCGCAGGTGGCGGTGCGCGGCTTCTCGGGCGGCTTCAACCTCGTGACGATCAACGGGCGCCAGCTGCCGGCGACCAACATCGACACCAGCGGTGGTAACCTGTTCGCGCGCGGCGCCGGCCGTTCGTTCGACTTCCAGAACATCGCGTCGGAAGGCGTCAGCGGGCTGGAGGTCTACAAGACCGGCCGCGCCTCGGTGCCGACCGGCGGCATCGGCGCGACGATCAACATCAACACGCGCAAGCCGCTCGACTCGCGCGAGGACGGCGTGAGCGGCTCGATCGGCGCCAAGGCGCTGTACGACACGTCGGTGGAAAAGGCGGTCGGCGACAAGCACCGCGTCACGCCCGAGGTCTCGGGGCTGCTGAACTACAAGAACGACGAAGGCACGTTCGGCGCGGCGGTGTTCGGCAGCTACCAGCTGCGCTACTCGGCGTCGGCCCAGTCCAACCCGAACTATTGGAACGTCATCCCCACCGCGGACTTCTTCAACCCCGGCACGTTCATCAACTCGACGACGAAGCTGGACGGCGCCCGTCCGACCGCGCCGTATGTGCTGGTGCCCAACGACAGCCGCTACCAGTTCTCCGAGAACCGCCGCGAGCGCATCAACTTCCAGGGCGTGCTGCAATTCCGCCCGACCGATACGCTCGAGTTCACGGTCGACAGCCTGTTCGCTCAGAACCGCCTGCGCGAGCAGCGCAGCGAGCAGACCAACTGGTTCAACCGCCCGTTCAGCGAAGTGCGCTTCGACGATAACCCGAACATGGCGACCGCGATCTTCCTGCGCGACTATCTGCCGACCAGCCCCAAGGACGAGGGCTTCGAGCAGCAGCAGGCGGCGACCAAGGCGCGACTGGCGTCGGTCGGCCTGAACGCCAAGTGGGACTTCGCACCCAATTTCACGCTGACGCTCGACGGCCATCATTCGGAGTCGCGCTCGAGCCCGGACAACCCCAACGGCACCACCGCGACCACGGTCGCGCTCGGCGCACCGGTGATCCAGGGCCATTCGCTCGACTTCAGCACCGGCTTCCCGCAGCAGGCGCAGACCATCAACGATTGCTATCGCGCGCTGCCGACGGACACGCCCAAGGGCAACTGCAACGGCGTGCTGGATATCGGCGATCTGGGCGCCGCGCCGGCGCGCACCATCGTCTCGCGGCAGACGCAGCGGATCGATCAGGTGCAGGCGCGCCTCGGCTGGGATCTGGGTGGCGGCAGCCGCTTCGACGCGGGCTTCAACTACACCGACTCGAAGATGCACTCGACCCAGACGCAGACGCAGCAGACGCTGGGCGACTGGGGCCTGCAGAATCCGGGAATCATCCAGCAGCTCGCGCCCGAGCTGGTGTCGGCCTATTGCCTCACCTGCAAGTTCGACCATTTCAACCCGGCCTCCGAGGGGTCGTCGCTGATCGCGTTCCGCGGCAACGCGATCGACCTCTACAACGTGCTGAGCCCCTATTACTCGCAGCGTGGTGCGCCGCCGGCGCCCTCGGCCCCGGCCGACGACACGGTGCAGGAGAAGGTCTGGGCAGTGTTCGGCCAGTTCACCTGGAACGGCGAGGTCGCTAACCGTCCCGCCAACCTGGTGATCGGTGCGCGGTACGAGCAGACCCGCGTCGTCTCGGACGCGGTGCAGACGTACAACAACATCGTCTGGACCGCCGACAACGACTTCCGCGGCGACGCCAGCGGCGTGTTCACCGCGATCCGTCAGCGCGGCAAGTACGAGAACCTCCTGCCGTCGGTCGATTTCAGCATCGAGCCGATCACCAATGTGAAGGCGCGCGTCTCGTTCAGCCGCACGCTGGCGCGGCCGGACTATGGCAACCTGTTCGCCACCGCCTCGGCGGGCGCGCCGGGCCGTCCGACGCTGCTCGGCGGCATCCCGACCGGCAGCACCGGCAACGCCAACCTGCTGCCGCTGCTGTCGGACAATTTCGACGTGTCGCTGGAGTGGTATTACAAGCCGTCGAGCTTCGTTTCGATCGGCTTCTTCGACAAGCGCGTCGCCAACTTCCTCGGCACGGGCGTGATCAACCAGAACCTGTTCGGTCTGCGCGATCCGAGTTCCGGCGCGGCCGGCTCGCGTTCGGGTACTGCGGCGGCGTTCCTGCGCTCCAGCGGTTATGACCTGAGCGACGTCAACCTGTTCACCTACAGTGCGCTGTTGGTGCAGAACAACGGCAACCAGGCGGCGGCGACCACGCAGTTCAACGCCAATTACGTGCCGGGTTCGGGGCTGCAGCAGACGTTCGTCGACCAGGTGCTGTCGCAGATCGACATCTCCTCCGACGCCAACGATCCGCTGTTCAACTTCTCGGTGTCGCAGCCGATCAACAACCGCGAGGGCAAGATCCACGGCTTCGAGCTGGCGTGGACGAACTTCTTCGGCGACACCGGCTTCGGCTTCGCCGGCTCGTTCACCAAGGTGAGCGGCGACGTGAACGTCGACCCCTATGCCGATCCGACCGTCAACATCTTCGCACTGACGGGCCTCGGCAACAGCGCCAACGCCACCGCGATCTACGACAAGAACGGGATCTCGGCCCGCCTGGCCTACAACTGGCGCGACAAGTATCTCGCCGCGACCAACCAGGGCGGTAACCGCAACCCGCTGTTCGTGGCGCCGTTCGGTACGCTCGACGTCAACATCAGCTACGACCTGAACGACACGATCGCGGTCACGCTGGAAGGGATCAATCTCACCAGCGAGTCGGTGAAGACCTACGGTCGTACCGAGCGCAACCTGGTGCTGGCGCAGGAACTGAAGCCCCGCTTCCTGCTCGGCGCGCGGTACAGGTTCTGATCGCAGGGGGGCGCCGCTGCGTGGCGTCCCCTTCCGGCAACAAGATTATCGTGCATTTCGCCCGTCACTCTGGACCTGGTTCAGGGTGACGGGTCGTTTTTTTGCGAAGGGCGCCATCGCCAACTTCCGTCCCGTGTCGGGCTGGTGCACAACGGCTGCGGAGAGGGGCGGCGGGGCCGCATCGAGAAGGTGGCATGAACCGAGTCCTGCTCAACAACGTCGACCATGCCGATCTGCGGGTCGCCCCGCTGACGGGCGCTGCCTTTGGCGACAGCGTCAACCAGCTACCGATCTTCCCGGCGGAGTTCGAGGAGGCGCAGCGCGACTTCCCGATCGTGTTCCGCCGCAACGGCGACGCGATCGACGCCATGGTCCTGCTCGGCTTCGAGGCGGAGGAGAATCTGTTCCTCGGCGCGAGCGGCTGGAACAGCCGCTACGTCCCGGCGGTGCAGCGCCGCGGGCCGTTCTCGATCGCAGTCACCGCGGGAGGCGCGCAGGACGAGCCGATGGTCCATGTCGACCTGGACGATCCGCGCGTCGGGGCGGACGATGGTCTCCCCGTGTTCCTGCCGCACGGCGGCGACGCGCCCTATCTCCAGCACGTCGCCGCGGCGCTGCGCGTGATCTACCAGGGCACGCAGGAGGCGCGGGCGATCAATGCCGAGCTCGCCGCAGCGGGACTGCTGACGGAGGTCGTGATGCAGATCGATCTCGGTGACGACGGCGGCTACGACCTGCCGGGCGTGCTGACGATCGACACCGAGGCGCTCGCCGCGCTGCCCGAGGACTGGCTCGTCCGATTGCACCGCAGCGGGCTGCTGCGGATCGCGACGATGGCGGCGGCGTCGATCGCCAATGTGTCGCGCCTGATCGATCTCAAGAACCGGCGGCGCGCGGCGGCATGAGCGACGCGATCACCGCGCGACGCACCCGCGAGATCGCGGCGGGCGATCCCGAGGCGCGGGATCTCGGCGCTTTGGTCGCGGCGGGAGAGCCGGTGGTGGTGCGCGGGCTCGTCGCCGACTGGCCGCTGGTCGCCGCCGGCCGCGACGGCGCGCGTGCGCTGGCCGACTATCTGCTCGGCTTCTACAATGGCCATCCGGTCACCGGCTATACCGCGCGCGCGGAACTCGGCGGCCGCTACTTTTACGATGCCGAGCTGACGCGGCTCGACTTCGAGGGGGAGCGCGTGCGGCTCGACGACTATCTCGCGCGGCTGCTCGCCGCGGGCGATGGCGATGACGCTGGATCCTTCTACGTAGGCTCGACCGACCTCGACCAGTTCTTCCCCGGGCTCACCGCCGCCAACCCGCTGCCGCAGGCGGCGTTCGAGCGCGCGCTGCGCAGCATCTGGATCGGCAACCGCACCACCGCGGTGGCGCACCACGACATGTCGAACAACATCGCCTGCGTCGGCGCGGGGCGGCGGCGGTTCACGTTGTTTCCGCCCGAGCAGGTGGAGAACCTCTATCCCGGCCCGCTCGCGCCGACGCCGGGCGGGCAGGTCGTCTCGATGGTCGATTTCCGCGCGCCCGATCTGGCGCGCTTTCCGCGCTTCGCCGCGGCGATCGACGCCGCGCAGGTGGCCGAGCTCGGCCCGGGCGACGCGGTGGTGTACCCGGCATTGTGGTGGCACCAGGTCGAGGCGCTCGATGCCTTCAACGTCCTGGTCAACTATTGGTGGAACGATGCGCCCGCCTTCATGGACACGCCGATGAACACGCTGCTCCACGCGCTGCTCAGCCTGCGCGACCGTCCCGCGAGCGAGAAAGCGGCGTGGCGCGCGATGTTCGACTATTATGTGTTCGGCGACGCCGCGCGGCCGGCGGCGCACCTGCCCGCGCATGCGCGTGGCGCGCTCGCCCCGCTTGACGAACTCGGCGCGCGGCGGCTGCGCGCCGAGCTGCTGCGGAAGCTCAATCGATGAGGCCGGTGCGTCGCGTCGTGATCGCGGGCGGGGGCACCGCGGGCTGGCTCGCGGCGGCGCTGCTCACGCGCCAGCTCGGCACGATGGTGGCGGTGACGCTGGTCGAGTCCGACGAGATCGGCACCGTAGGCGTCGGCGAATCGACGATCCCGACGGTACGCGCCTTCCACCAGCTGATCGGGGTCGACGAGCACGAGTTCGTCCGCGCCACCGGCGCGAGCTACAAGCTCGGCATCTCGTTCGAGGGCTGGTCGCGCGCCGACGAGCGCTATCTCCACTCGTTCGGCACGCTGGGGCAGTCGACCTGGATGGCCGACTTCCACCATTTCTGGCTGGAGGCGCGCGCGCAGGGCGTCGAGGCGGAGATCGGCGCCTATTGCGTCGAGCATGAGGCGGCGCGCGCCGCGCGCTTCGCCGGGGCGCCCGACGCTGCGCTCAACTACGCCTTCCACTTCGACGCCGCCCGTTACGCGCGCTACCTGCGCGAGCGCGGCGAGCGCGACGGGCTGACCCGCATCGAGGGACGGATCGACCGCGTCGAGCGCGATGCCGCGGGCGATCTCGCCGCGCTGGTGCTGGCCGACGGGCGCCGCGTCGAGGGCGACTTCTTTCTCGACTGCACCGGCTTTCGTGCGCTGCTGATCGGCGAGACGCTGGGCGTCGGCTTCGAGGACTGGACCGAGTGGCTGCCGTGCGATCGTGCGATCGCGGTGCAGACCGAGGCGACTGGCCCCGCCATGCCCTTCACCCGCGCGATCGCGCATGACGCCGGCTGGCAGTGGCGCATCCCGCTGCAGCACCGCGTCGGCAACGGCATCGTCTACAGCGGCGCCTATCTGTCCGACGACGCGGCGCGCGCGCGGCTGCTCGACACGGTAGAGGGCGCGGTGCTGACCGAGCCGCGGCTGATCCGCTTCCGCACCGGTCGGCGTGAGCGCGCCTGGGAGCGCAATTGCGTCGCGCTGAGCCTCGCCGGCGGGTTCGTCGAGCCGCTCGAGTCGACCAGCATCCACCTCATCATGATTGCGCTGACGCGGCTGCTCCAGCTCTTCCCCTATGACGGCGCGACTCCGGCGCTGGCCGCGCGCTTCAACGACATGGCGCGACGCGAGATCGAGGGGGTGCGCGACTTCATCATCCTCCACTACCACCTCAACCAGCGCGACGAGCCGTTCTGGCAGCGGCTGCGCGAGATGCCGCTGCCCGCCAGCCTCACCGAGCGGATCGCGCTGTTCCGCGAGGGCGCGCAGGCGTTCCAGGCCAGCGACGAACTGTTCACCGTCACCTCCTGGGTGCAGGTGATGCTGGGACAGGGATTGGTGCCGCAGTCGCACAATCGCGTCGCGCGGATGATGCCGCCGGGGCGGCTCGCCGCGACACTGGCGGCCCTGGGCCAGGACGTGACGCGTCAGGTCGCGACCTTGCCGGCGCATCAGGCGTATCTGGATCGCCTGGCCGCGCCGGCGCCTGCGCCGGTCAAGACGGCCATGCGCTGACGCCGTACCGCGGCGTTCGCCGCGGTACGGCGACGCGCGACAGGCGTGACAGGCGGCGCGCACGCGGGCACAGCGACGCCATGGGCCGCATCGATCGACACCGCGGGTGACGCCGCGCCTGCTGCGTAGCTGGCGCGCCGGCGGGCGCGGGCTGGGCGCGCGCGTCCGCTCGATCGAGCTGCTGTTCGTGCTGGTCGCGGTGCTGGTCGGCATGGGCGCCGGGCTGCTGACCGTGGTGCAGGGGGCGCTCGCGCGGTCGCTCCAGCATATGCTCTATCATCTGCCCGACGCGGTGCGGCTGAGCGGCGCAGCCGCGCTCGGGTGGCGCGAGCTGCTGGTCCTGCCGCTGGGGGGCGCCGCGCTGGTGGTGTTCAACCGGCTGGTCGGCGCGCGGCAGCGCTCGCTGGTCGACGCGGTGGAAGCCAATGCGTTGCACGGCGGGCAGCTCTCCGCGCGCGACAGCGCGATCGTTTCGGGCCAGACGATCCTCTCCAACGGCGTCGGCGCCTCGGTCGGGCTCGAGGCGGCCTATGCGCAGCTTGGCGGGCTGATCGCCTCGGCGACCGGCCGGTGGCTGGCGCTGCGCCGAAGCGACGTACGCACCTTGGTGGGCGCCGGCGCAGGCGCGGCGATCGCCGCCGCCTTCGGCGCGCCGCTCGCCGGGGCCTTCTACGCGTTCGAGGTGGTGATCGGCGCCTATACGCCCGCCGCCGTCGCCCCGGTGGTCGCCGCGGCGCTGGCGGGTGCGCAGATCGCGCAGCGGCTCGGCACGGTGCCCTATATCGTCGCGGTGGAGCGCGGCCCGGCAATCCACAGCTTCGGCTATCTCGTTTACGGCCTTCTCGGCGTACTCTGCGCACTGGCCGGGATCGCGATCATGCGCGCGGTCGGTGCGGTGGAGGCGCAGACGCGCGCGCGCTTGCCGGGCTGGAGCCGCCCCATCATCGGCGGCGTGCTGATCGCGGGGCTGGCGGCGATCTCGCCGCAGGTGCTCTCCGCCGGTCACAGCGCGCTTCACCTCGACGTGACGGTGGCGGTGCCGCTCGCGTTTGTCGCGACCATCCTGCTGGTCAAGGCGCTGGCGTCGGTGGTGTCGCTGGGCTTCGGCTTCCGCGGCGGCCTCTTCTTCGCGTCGCTGTTCCTCGGCACGCTGATCGGGCACCTCTACGCCGGCGCGCTCGGCTGGATCGCCGGTACCTCGATCCTCAATCCCGGCAATGCCGCGATGGTCGGGATGGCGGCACTGGCGGTGGCGGTGATCGGCGCGCCCTTCACGATGACGATGCTGGTGCTGGAAGCGACCGGCAATTTCAGCCTCACCGGCGCGGTGCTGGCGGCGAGCCTGGTTTCGTCGACGATCGTGCGCCAGTTCTTCGGCTATTCCTTCTCGACCTGGCGGCTCCACCTGCGCGGCGAGACGATCCGCGGCGCGCGCGACGTCGGCTGGGTGAAGGCGCTCACTGCCGGCCGCATGATGCGACGCCAGCCCAACACCGTCGCCGATTCGCTGGGCGCGGGCGAGTTCCGGCTTCGCTTTCCGCTCGGCGCGACCAAGCGGGTGGTCGTGCTGGACGAGCGCGGCCGATATGTCGGCATCGTCGATCCCGTCGTCGCGCACGATCCGGCGGTGGAGGAGGATACGCCCGTGGGCGCGCTGGCGCAGGGGCAAAGCGAGGTGCTGCGGCCCGAAATGGATATCGGCGCTGTCATGGCCCGCTTTGACCTGGCGCAGCGCGAGGAGCTGGCGGTGGTCGACGCGCAGGGTCAGCTGCTGGGGCTGCTGACCGAATCGCACGTCCGACGGCGCTATGGCGAGGAGCTGGAGAAGAGCCAGCGCGAGCTGTTCGGCGAAATCTATCGCCCGATCCATGTCAGCCGAACCATGCTCCCGCGCATGCGGGAGCCCGGCCGGTAGGCGGTCGCGCTGGTGGCCCTGGCTCCGGCGTTCGGGAGCACGCTGGCGTGTCAAACGAGACGGATCAGGCTGTCGCATGAAAGGGCGCAGGTCGGCCTCGGTGCTCTGAACGGAAGGGCGCTTCGTTGGCGGCACCGCCAGAGGTGACACGCACAAAGAAAAAGAGGATGCCGGCGTGAGCCGACATCCTCCAGGTGGGGAAGCTCGTGAAAGAAGAGTTTAGAAGCGGACGTGTGTGCCGACAATGAAGCGGCGGCCGTAGTCAAACACGTCGAGCAGCTGGTTGTTGTACCGACCATGCGTGCTCTGCTGGTTGTTGTTCACATTCTCCGCCGCGGCGAAAACGCTGAAGTTCTTGCTGATGTCGTAGCTGGTCGAGAGATCGAGCTGGAGGCTCGAGTTGACGAAGGTCGGCTCGGCACCGAACTGGCTGGTGTTCTGGTTCTGTCCGAACTGGAGCAGATATTCGTCGCGCCAGTTGAGCGCGGCGCGGAACTGGAAGCCGTTCTTGTCATAGAAGCCGACGAAGTTCGCCGAGTTCGCCAGGCCGGTCACCGCGAAGCCGGTCTGCGAGATGTCGCTTTGATCGTACGGCTTGTTGGTGTCGACGAAGGTGGCATTGGCCTGGAAGCCGAAGCCGGTGTCGCCGAAGACCTGCTGCCACGCCAGCTCCACGCCGCGCACGGTCGCGTCAGGCCCGTTGACCTGCTGCGACACCGCAAAGTTCGCCGCGTTGCCGGTGGTGGGGTCGGTCACCCCGTTGATGCCCTGCCGCGTCACGCCCTGAACGATGAAGTTGCTGACGTTCTTGAGGAAGAAGTCGACCGACAGATAGGAGTTGCGCTTGTAATACCATTCCGCGGCGACGTCGAAATTGTCCGCGAGATAGGGCTGGAGCGACGGATTGCCGCCGCTCGCGGTGAGCGCGCCGACGCGCTGGCCGCTGCCCACCGCCAGCACCGGGTTGAGCGTGCTGAGCCCCGGACGCGTCAGCGTGCGCGACGCATCGAAGCGCAGCTGCAACTCGGGCGTGACCTCGAGCCGCATGTCCACCGTCGGCAGCAGGTACGAGTAATTGCTCTTGGCGCGGATCGGCGAGACCTCTCCGAAGGCGACGGTGAGAAGCGTCGGGTCGGCGGTGCTGGTGCTGATCGAGACGGGGAGACGGCCCTGACCGGTGGAGGTCAGGTGCGTGTTCTCGTTGCGCACGCCCGCCGCGAAGTGGAACGGCATACCCGCAATGTCCGCGGTATATGCGACATTGAGGTACAGCGACCAGGTCTTCTCGTTGATGTTCTGGAGGCTGTTGGGATCGACCTGCTGATCGAAGCTGCCGGTGAAGCCGTTCAGCCCGTCGGTGGTGTTGGTCGGATAGTTGAAGCCCGGGATACGCTGCGTCTGCGGGTTGCCGAGCGAGCTCAGATAGGCCTGGTAGGCGACCGGGCTGAACTTGATCAGCGACGGCGGCAGCGTGCCCTTGAATCCGGGGATGAAGTTGCGGCCGAGACCGATCGTGCCCTGGTAGAGCGACGCCGGCAGCGGCGCGATCCCGCTGCCCTGGCCCGAGGGTCCGCCATAACCGGCGTACGCCTGCCAGAAGTTGTTGATGAACGTGCTCTTGTTCGAGAGACGGAAGTCGTCCTCGACGTATTGGCCACCGGCGCGGATGGTCAGGTCGTCCTGCTTCCACGTCGCGGTGAAGCGTGCCTGCTTCAGCTCGTCGGTGTTCTGCTGGGTCTGGTTGACGGTGACGTGCGAACCGATCAGCGCCGGATCGGCGAAGCCCGCCGCATTGCCGTTCGGACCGACCACCGTGAGCGACGGGAAGCTGTTGTTGCTGTTGCCGTTGATCTGGAGCCCGGTGTTGTTGGCAAGATTGCCGCCATAACCGATGTCGCCGTTCTGGCTGCCGATCGTGTCGTGGTCGGGGTTGAGCCAGCTCTTCGCGTAGGAGAGGTCACCCTCCAGCGTGAAGTTCTCGCTGACGTCCCACTTGACGTTGCCGCCGATCTGGTTGGTGCGCAGGATCTGGGTGTTGAGCGCGGCGGTGAAGTCGGTCGGCGAGCCCGCCTGGGTGAAATCGATCGCGGTGCCGTTGTCGTCCAGCTCGACGTTGCGGAGCGCGCCCTGGTTGAACCACACGCCCAGCGCTGACGACTGCGTCTCGATCTTCTGACGCGAGTAATTGTCGTCGAGCGTGACCATCACGTCCTCGGACGGATGCCATTGCAGCGCAAGCCGTGCGTCGACGCGCTCGTCCTTGGTGGTCTGCTGGTCGATGACATATTGCTGCGGGAACCAGCCTACCACGGTCTGGCGCTGCGCCGCCGCGGCGCCGACGTTGCCGGTCGGGTTGCAGGTGGCGGCGGTGCTGCCCTGAAGCTGGCACGGCGCGTAGAAGCCACCCGCCCAGCCCGATACCGAAACGCGGTTGGTCTTGGTGTCGCGGCGCGTGTAGATCACGTCGGCGAGCACGCCCAGCGTGTCGTCGGCGAAGGTGTTGCTGAACAGCACGCCCGCGGTCGGGACGACCTTGCCCGAGCGGTCCTGAACCGAGCCCGAGGCGCTCGCGGCGACGCGCAGCCCGGGATGATCGAACGGCTTGGGAAACTGGATGTCGACGGTGGCGCCGATCGAGCTCGACGCCAGCGTCACGTCGGGCGTCTTGAGCACGCTGAGCTGCCCGATGAAGTCCGAGCCGACCGTCGAGAAGTCGATCTGGCGCCCGCCGGTGCCCGTGGAGATGCGACGGCCGTCGTACAGCGTGGTGTTGAAGTCCCCGCCGAAGCCGCGGACCGTGATGCCCGTCGCCTCGCCGCGCGTGCCCGAACGCTGGATCGAAACGCCCGGCAGGCGCTGCAGCGACGCGGCGACGTTGGTGTCGGGGAACTTGCCGATGTCCTCGGCCGAGATCGCGTCCACCACGCCGGTCGCGGTGCGCTTGATGTCGAGGTTGCGCTGGAGCGAGCCGCGCAAGCCGGTGACGATGATGTCGCGCGACGGATCGCCTTCTGCCGCGGTATTGGCGCCATTGGCGTCGGGCGCGCTGGACTCGTCCTGCGGGCGGCCCGCCTCACTGGCGCTGAGGCTATTGGCGGTGGACGGCACCGCCGGCTGCGCCGCGACGGGGGGCTGTGCCTGGCTGTTCTGGAGACTTCGCGGGTCGGCCTGCTGCGCGGCGACAGGTAGCGCGGCGGTCAAAGCGGCGATGCTGCAGGCGGCGACGAGGCCGCGCTTGGTGACCGCGACTCGGCCATGACCAACGGAACGAACGCTCTCAGGCTTACGCATAGCCCCTCCTCGAAGATGTGCCCGATCACGCCGGGCTTCTTATGCCTCCCTCGTGGCGTCACAACCGAGAACGGTCGTAATACGTCACGAAAGTAGCGCTAACATATCCGCTTTTCGGAAGCTGGCAAGCGGCGATAATCGTTTCGGTTAGCGCTAACTGCTGGCGCAGCGGCGCGCGACGCTTTACGCGAAGAGATGAGGCAGCAACGTGCCCGGCGAACGACGGAGAGGGAGTGATGGCGAGCTGGGAGCTGCTGGCAAGCGAGCGACATGCCGCGCTGACGATGCGGCGTGCCGAGGCGGCGGGTCGCCACTTCGTCCAGGTCGTGCCCGGCGAATTCGCCAAGCTGGCGACCTGCTGCCCGATCGTGCTGACCAAACATCCCGAGACGGGACGCTTCTATGCCGGTGCGCTGCTCGGCTTCCTGCCCGGCGAAAATCTGGCGGGTGATCTCGACGGCGTGATGCCGCTTGATCTCGAGCGCGAAGGCTTCTTCATCGTCGATGCCGACATCGCGGTCGATCTCGAGCAGCCGCGCTTCGCTGCGGCAAATATGGCGGCGGAGTCGGAGCGGCTGGCGCTCTTCGACGGTGACGGCGCGCCTTCGGCGCATCTGCGTCGCGTCCAGCGCGCGCTCGGGCTGCTTCATGCCGGTCTCCAGGAGAGCGAGGCGCTGGTACAGGCGCTGCTCGATGCGCGTCTGGTCGAGCCGATCGACGTCTCGCTGTCGTTCGACGATGGCGAGCGGCTCCGGCTCGAAGGGCTCTACACTGTCAGCCGCGACGCGCTGGCGGAGCTCGACGACGCGACCGCGCTTCGGCTGTTCCGCGCGGGGCAGCTCCACCACGCGCACACGCTGATCGACTCGCTTCAGCAGATTGCGCGGCTGGCCCACCGCCGCAACGAGCGGCTCGCGCTGGCGTGAGCGAGGCCGGGCGAGTCGCGGAACATGCGGCCGTTGACGTCGCCGCGCAGGCGGCCTTCGACGCGATCGTTGCGACGTGCCGTCCCGCCGTGATCCGCGGGCTCTGTCGCGACTGGTCGATCACGCGCGCGGCGGCCGACTCGGCGGACGCGCTCGCCCATTATGTCGCGGCGCTCGACGCGGGCCGCTCCGCCGAGGCGTTCGTGGGCGCGCCGACGATCGGGGGGCGCTATTATTACGAGGAGTCGCTCGACGGCTTCAATTTCGCGCGCGAGACGATCGGCGTCACCGCGGCGCTGCGTCGCGTAATCGACACCGCCGGGGTGGAGGGGGCGCCGACGCTCTATCTCGGCTCGCTCCCGACCGCGGCCTATCTGCCGCGCTTTGCCGACGACAATCCGCTGCCGCTGCTGCCCGCCGCGGCGCGTCCGCGCATCTGGCTCGGCCACGCCTCGGTGGTGGCGTGTCACCATGACAATTCGGACAATCTCGCCTGCGTCGTCGCGGGGCAGCGCCGCTTCACCTTATACCCGCCCGACGCCATCGCCGACCTGTACGTCGGGCCGATCGACCATAATATGGCCGGACAGCCGGTCAGCCTTGCCGCTGGCACGCCACCCGGGGACCCGCACTTTCCGCGGTTCGCCGCGGCGCGCGAGCGCGCGCTGGTGGTCGATCTCGCGCCGGGGGACGCGCTGTTCCTGCCCAAATTGTGGTGGCATCAGGTGGAGGCGACCAGCCCGGTCAACGTGCTGGTGAACTATTGGTGGGACGCGTTCGCGACCGGGCCCGACGCGCCCTATACCGCGATGCTGCTCGCCATCGCCGCCATCGCGGAGCGGCCCGAGGGCGAGCGCGCGGCGTGGCGCGCCTTCTTCGACCATTATGTGTTTCGCCCGGACGGTCACCCGCTCGCGCACCTGCCGGAGGAGCGCCACGGGCTGCTCGGGCGCGGGCAGGGGGGCAAGCTGCGTGCGATGGTGATGCGGCTGCTGCGAGGCTAAAGGGGACAGGAGAGCGGGATGGCACAGCGTGACGGATGGACGAGGCGCGGCGCGATGGGAGCGGCCGCGGGGTCCGCGGCAGTGGCGGCACTGCCCGCCCGCGGCGCGACGACACCGTCGACGCGGGCGCTGCTCTGGTATCAGCAACCCGCCGCGGTCTGGACCGAGGCGCTGCCGGTCGGCAACGGCCGGCTCGGCGCGATGGTGTTCGGCGGCACCGCACGCGAACGGCTCCAGCTCAACGAGAGCAGCCTGTGGAGCGGCGGCCCGTATGATCCGGTCAACCCCGAGGCGCGCGCAGCGCTGCCCGAGGTGCGCCGGCTGATCGCGGCTGGGCGCTATGCCGAGGCGCAGGCGCTGGCCAACGCCAAGATGATGGCCAAGCCGCTCAGTCAGATGGCATATCAGCCCGTTGGCGACCTGAGCCTGGAGCTGCCCGGGCTCGGCGCGATCACCGACTATCGACGCGAGCTCGACCTTGACGCGGCGGTGGCGACCACCCGCTTCGCTGCCAATGGGGTACAGTATCGCCGGCTCGTGCTTGCCTCGCCGGTCGATCAGGTCATGGCGATCGAGCTCAGCGCCGACCGTGCCGCCGCGATCGATCTCGACGTCGCGCTCACTACGCCGCAGCGCGCGACCGTAACCGCGAGCGGCGGCGCGCTGGCGCTCGACGGCCAGGCGCCGGACGACCATGGCGTGGCAGGACGGACGCGCTTCGCCGCGCGGGTGCGCGTGCTGCCGCGCGGCGGCACGGTGTCGGCGCAGGGCGATCGGGTCGCGGTGCGCGGCGCCGACGCGGTGACGATCCTCGTCGCGATCGCGACCAGCTATCGCCGCTTCGACGACGTCGGCGGCGACGCCGGTGCGACCGCCGCGGCGCAGCTCGACCACGCCGCGGCGCGCCCGTTCGCACGCATCGCCGCTGACGCTACCGCCGACCACCGGCGGCTTTTCCGCCGCGTCGCGCTCGATCTGGGGCGTACCGCCGCGGCGGACCGGCCGACCGACGAGCGCGTCCGCGCCAGCCAGCACAACGACGATCCCGCGCTGGCGCAGCTCTATTTCGATTATGGTCGCTACCTGCTGATCTGCTCGTCGCGCGCCGGCGGACAGCCCGCCAACCTGCAGGGGCTCTGGAACGAGAGCGTCAAGCCGCCATGGGGCTCCAAATACACGATCAACATCAACACCGAGATGAACTACTGGCCGGCCGAGCCGACGGCGCTGGCCGAGTGCACCGCGCCGCTGATCCAGCTGGTGCGCGAGCTGGCGGTGTCCGGCGAGCGTACCGCGCGCGTCATGTACGGCGCGCGCGGCTGGGTCGCGCATCACAATACCGATGGGTGGCGCGCCACCGCGCCGATCGACGGCGCGCAATATGGCCTGTGGCCCACCGGCGGCGCGTGGCTGTGCACGCATCTGTGGGAGCGCTACGACTACGGCCGCGACCTTGACTACCTGCGCTCGGTATACCCGCTGATGCGCGGCGCCGCCTTGTTCTTCCTCGATACGCTCCAGGTCGATGCGGCGAGCGGGCGGCTGGTGACCAGCCCTTCGCTGTCGCCCGAGAACGTCCACGCGCGCGGCACCGCCGTGTGCGCCGGCCCCGCTATGGACCAGCAGATCCTGCGCGACCTGTTCGACCAGACCGCGCGCGCCGCCGCGCTGCTCGGCACCGATGCTGCCTTTGCGGGCGAGCTCGCCGCGGCGCGCGCGCGGCTCGCGCCCGACAAGGTGGGCGCGCAGGGTCATCTGCGGGAATGGCAGGAGGATTGGGACGCGGCCGCGCCCGAGCCGCACCACCGCCACGTCTCACACCTTTACGGCCTTTTCCCGAGCACGCAGATCGACGTCGAGCGCACACCGGCGCTCGCCGCGGCGGCGCGGCGCTCGCTCGAGTTGCGCGGCGACGAGTCGACCGGCTGGGCGACCGCATGGCGCGCCAATCTGTGGGCGCGATTGCGTGACGGCGAGCATGCACACCGCATCCTCGCCTATCTGCTCGGCCCGGAGCGGACCTATCCCAATCTGTTCGACTCGCACCCGCCGTTCCAGATCGACGGCAATTTCGGCGGCACGCGCGCGATCGCGGAAATGCTGATGCAGAGCCGCGACGGCGAGATCCTGTTGCTGCCCGCGCTGCCGCGTAGCTGGCCGAGCGGGTCGGTGCGCGGCCTGCGTGCGCGCGGAGCGTGCCGGGTCGATCTCGCGTGGCGCGGCGGGACGGTCGAGGAGGCCACCGTCACCGCGGAGGTGGCGGGCAGCGTGACGGTGCGCGCGGGCGAGCGACGGCTAACCGCGCCGCTGGCCGCGGGCGAGACGCTGCGGCTGCGCGGGCCGACGCTCCGCCGGGTCTAGCGGCTGATCCACCCTTGTCGGAGCCGTCAGCGTGCTCCGGCGAACGCCGGAGCCCAGGGCCACCAACGCCACCGTTTGCCGCTCTGGGCTCCCGCGTCCGCGGGAGCAAAGCTTGGCTGGGATGGATCGACCTTCAGCGGCGGCCCGGTCGGCCGCCGCTCACCGTCACGGCGCGTCGACGAACGGGCCGATGACGGTGCCGACGAAGCCGCCCGCGCGCTGTGTGCTCAGCAGGCTCGCGTCGAGCCGGTCGCTGAGCGTCCGGCGCCGGCCACCGGCCGCATAGTCGAACGCCATCGTGCCGCCGTCGGCGCGAATCGTCAGCGTCACGGGACCGCGCGGGTCGATCGGCGCGGACGCCACGAGCGTGTCGCGATCGGCCTGGTCGCGCGTGTAGAGCGCCACCATCGGCTTGCCCGCGATCCGGGTCACAGCGAACGTGACCAGCGAGCGATCGTTCTGCACCGCGGCGAGCCCGGCGCGCGCGCCGTCGCGATCGGGAGTGAACCGCAGCGTGGTCGACACCGTGGCGACATGATGCTGCTGGCGACGCCCGACGAACCCGGGCACGCCGCCAAGGTCGCCGAAATGCGCGCCGGCGCGGAGCTCGAGCGCGCCGCCGGCGACACGGTAGAAGGGCTGCTTGGGCGTGCGGATACCGATCCACTGCATCGTGAGCGCTGATCCGTCGAACTCGTCGACGTAGCCGAAATCGCCGCTGGTCGGCAGCAGGGGGCGCGGCGCCGCGGGCAGCGCGGGGCGGGCGGCGATGTAGGGGATCGAGCGGCCGTGCTCGAGGATGTGCGGCCAGCCGTCGCGCCACGTGACCGGCAGCAGGAAGGTCTCGCGGCCGATGTTGTAGCGGCCGTCGGCGTAGGGACGGGTGGCGAGGAAGGTCGCCCACCAGTCGCCGTTCTGCGTCTGCACCAGCGTGGCATGGCCCGCGGAGGTGATCGGATGCGCGCGGTCCGCGGGGAGATCGCGTTGCGTCAGGATCGGGTTGCCGGCGTAGGGCACGAACGGCCCGCGCAGCGCGCGCGATCGGAACACCACCTGCGAGTGGTTGTCGGAGGTGCCACCCTCCGCCGCGGTGAGATAATACCAGTCGTCCTTCTTCAGCAGATGCGGCCCTTCGATCCACACCGGCTTGGCCGCGAGATCGACGCCGCCGTTGACGAGCTGCGTGCTCTCGCCGACCATCTTGCCGGCGCGCCAGTCATATTCCTGCACCCACAAGGCGCGATGCCCGTCGTAGCGCGGCGGCTCATGCGGCGCGCGATTGTTGACGATGAAGGCGCGATCGCCCTCCCAATAGATCGAGGGATCGATCCCCTCGAACGGCAGCCAGATCGGCTTGGACCAGGGACCGGCCGGGTTGCTGGCGGTGATGACGAAGTTGCCGCCGCACTGCACGCAGGTGTTGACGATGTAGAAGGTGCCGGCGTGAAAGGAGATGTCGGGCGCGAACACCGCTTCCGAGACGCGGCGGCCGGTGAAATCGAGCTGGTCGGGGCGATCGATCGCGTTGCCGATCTGCGTCCAGTCGATCAGGTTCTTGGAGTGGAAGATCGGCAGTCCGGGATAGTGCGCGAAGGATGAATTGACGAGATAATAGTCGTCGCCGACCCGGGTGACCGACGGATCGGGGTAATAGCCGCTGACGATCGGGTTGCGATATGCGCCGGCGGGGAGAGGCACCTGCTCCTGTGCGCGTCCCTGATAGGTGAAGCGCTCGAACCGCGCGACCTGTGCACTCGCCGGTGCAGGGAGGGAGAGCAGGAGTGAGGCACTGCCGATCGCCGCTAACCATCGTTGCTTCCTGCCGCGTCCCGTCATCGCGCTCTCCCATCGTCATCATTTATCGTCGTGGGAGAATAGACGTTACCGCTACCATCGCAATATGCGACAGCGTCGAAAGGTTCGGGTTGCGGCGCCGCCATATTGCTGTAAAACATATCAGATAGGATTTGCCGAGCCGTTCAGAGCATCGGGATCCACGGGAGAGGGGCCGATGAGAGTAGCTCTAGCCACCGCTTTGGCGTGCCTCGCGCTGGCGCCGGTTGCCGACGCGCAGACCGCCGCGCCGGCCGCTGCCGCGCCGACGAGCAACGCCAGCATCGCGGAAGACTTCAAGCCGTCCTCGCTCAACCAGCCGGGTCAGCTGTTTCCGCAAGTCAATTCGCAGGGTTATGTCCGCTTTCGCGTCGCTGCGCCGGACGCGCAGGCGGTGCGGGTGAGCCTCGGTCTCGGTGGGCGTGGCGGCACCGTGCTGACCAAGGGTGCCGATGGCGCCTGGACGGGCACCTCGGAGGGCCCGCTCGACGAAGGCTTCCATTATTATCACCTCACGGTCGACGGCGGCACCTTCAACGATCCCGGCACGCTCAACTTCTACGGTTCGACGCGGTGGGAGAGCGGGATCGAGATCCCCGCGCGCGACGCCGATTTCTACGCGGTCAAGGACGTGCCGCACGGCCGGGTCGAGCAGATCCTGTTCGCCTCGCCGAGCACGCGCACCCACCGCCGCGCCTTCGTCTACACGCCGCCGGGTTATGACGCCGCGAACGGCACCCGCTATCCCGTGCTGTATCTCCAGCATGGCTGGGGCGAGGACGAGACCGCCTGGTCCAACCAGGGCCATGCCAATCTGATCATGGACAATCTCATCGCCGCCGGAAAGGCGCGGCCGTTCATCATCGTGATGACCTACGGCATGACGAACGACGTGCGTCCCGGCAGTCCCGGTGGCCTCAGCAGCTTCAACATCACGCCGTTCCGCACCGTGCTGGTCGACGAGCTGATCCCCTATGTCGACCGGCACTTCCGCACCATCGCCGACCAGCGCCACCGCGGCATGGCGGGGCTGTCGATGGGCGGGTTCGAGACCAAGCTGATCGCGCCAAAGAACCTCGATACTTTCGGCTATATCGGCCTGCTCAGCGGCGGGACGATCTCGCCCGAGGACGTGGCGGCGTCGCCGGGTTACAAGGAGAAGGTGCGGCTGACCTTCGTCAGTTACGGCAGCCGAGAGCTGGAGAACGGGCGCACGCGCGGCTCGCCGGGCCGGCCGGCGACCGATCCCCGCGCCAATGCCGCGGCGCTCCAGCGCGCGGGGCTCAACAGCGTCTTCTACGTGTCGCCCGATACCGGTCACGAGTTCCTGTCCTGGCGGCGGAGTCTCCATGAGATGGCACCCTTGTTGTTCCGCGACTGATCGGTGTTGGGCGGCATCGCGATGTGACGCTAACGCATTGTATTTAGTAGAGTGCTGCGCCGCTAGTCGCTGACGTCGAAAGCTGCGCCGGCCCGCTCCGGTACGATGAAGTATCAAGGCAGCAACGGGAGAGTTGACACATGAGCATCGGCCATTAGGCTGCGATGGTAACGTTACCGTTCATGATCAGCGACGTGATTCGCGTCGTTGGCGAAGACCAGTCCGCGAACGGCGAAGGCGATAAGGGAGAGGAGAGGATTGCGCTCATCGGCTGATCGAGTGACGCGCAAAGCAAGGTAAGGTGCGGCACGTTCTCGCCGTGATCGGACATGATCACGAGCAGGGAATAGTGTTGCGCGGGAATGTCAGAGATTGCTGGGGATGGTGCGTTCGACCCGCTCGGGTTGGCGATCGGCCCCGGTCGTCTCATCGAGATCAACGAGAAACATGGTGGGAGTAGGGGATGATGATGACAGCAGTGATGGGCACGCGTCGCGCCTGGATGCGGAGCGGCGTCGCCGCCGCCGCTTTGTTGGCGGGTGGCGCCGGCGCGCTGACGGCGCAGGCACAGTCGGCGCCGGCCGGGCAGGAGGCGGGTGCCGCGACGACGCCGCCCGATGTGCCCGCGCAGCTCGAGACCACCGCGGGGTCGACCGCACAGCCCGATCAGTCCAGCGCTGGCGCGCCCGACAGAGCGGCGGAGGACATCATCGTCACCGGATCGCGCATCACCACGGGCGGCTTCACCGCACCGACCCCCACCACGGTGATCGACTCGGGGGCGATCGCGGCGAACGCGCAGCCCAACGTGTTCACCACCATCTCGCAGCTACCCTCGCTGCAGGGCTCGTCCGGCACCAGCGTCAACACCTTCAGCACGTCGAGCGGCGCGCAGGGGCTCAGCTCCTTCTCGCTGCGCGGCGTGGGCGCGATCCGCACGCTGACGCTGATCGACGGGCAGCGCGTCGTCGGCGCCAACGTCACCGGCGTGCCGGACGTCAGCCAGTTTCCGCAGCTGCTGATCAAGCGCGTCGACGTGGTCAACGGCGGCGCGTCGGCCTCCTATGGCTCGGACGCGGTCGGCGGCGTGGTCAACTTCATCACCGATACGCGGTTCAAGGGCGTGAAAGGCAACGTCCAGGGCGGTATTACCGATTACGGCGACAATGAGCAGGTGCTCGTCCAGCTCGCCGCCGGCACCAGCCTGCTCGACGATCGCCTGCATATCGTGGGCAGCACCGAATATGCGCGCGACGAGGGCGTCGGCGGCGGCGAGTTCGGCATCGGTCTCGCCGGCGGGCGCGACTGGTTCAAGCAGACCACGCTGGTCAACCGCAACGTCACCAACGACGGCTCGCCGCAATATGTGCTGCGTGACTTCGCGCAGTCGATCACCTTCACCAAATACGGTCTGATCACCGCCGGGCCGCTGCAGGGCACCGCGTTCGATCAGGCGGGCAATCCCTTCCAGTTCCAATATGGCTCGGGCGGCGTGCCGTCGCGCACATCGTCGGGCGCGGTGATCGGCTGTTTCGCCGGCTTCTGCCAGGGCGGCGATCTGTCGGGCAACGTCGACGCCGGCCGCTCGCTGTTGTCGGGGCTGGAGCGGATCAACAGTTATGGTCGGATCGGCTTCGACTTCGCGCCCAACAACGAGATCTACGTGACCTCGAACATCGCGCAGGTGAAGACCAACAACCAGCCGGTCGGCGGCCAGAACCGCCCCGCGCTGACGATCCAGTGCGCCAACCCGTACGTGCCCACCGCGGTCAAGGCGGCCTGCGCCACCGCGGGCATCACCAGCTTCCAGTTCGGCACCAGCAACGCGGCGCTTGGTAATACCCAGGTCCATACTGATCGCCGGCAGTATCGCTTCGTGGTCGGTGCCAAGGGGCGCCAGCCGATCCTCGGATCGGAGTGGAGCTACGACATCTACGTCGAGCACGGCACCAACAAGACCAGGATCGATGTCGACAACATCCTGCTGACGCAGCGGTATAACAACGCGATCAACGCCACTACGCTCAACGGCGTGATCGTCTGCGCCAACCCGGTTGCGCGCGCGGCGGGGTGCCAGCCGCTCAACGTGTTCGGCGGCAGCCCCTCGCAGCAGTCGCTCGATTATGTGATGCCCGCCAACGGCCCGCGCCAGCGCACGCGCCAGACGCAGGACGTCGCCAGCCTCAACTTTTCGGGCTCGCCATTCAGCTCCTGGGCGGGGCCGGTGTCGGTCGCGTTCGGCGGCGAGTTCCGCCACGAATTCTATAAGGTGACCGCCGATCCCTATGGCGCCGGCATCGAGAACGAGCCGTACAATGACACGTACCCGTTCGATCCGGTGCAGCTGCCCGCGGGCAACAACTGGTACGCCGGCAACTACAAGAACGGCTCGGGCAAATACAGCGTCAAGGAAGCCTTTGTCGAGGTCGACGTACCGCTGCTCAACGGCGACTCGGTCGGCCGGGCCAGCGTCAACGGCGCCGCGCGCGTGACCGATTACAGCACCTCGGGCACCGTCTGGGCTTGGAAGGTTGGCGGTACCTGGGACCTGCCAATCGACGGCTTCCGCCTGCGCGGCGTGACCTCGCGTGACGTGCGCGCACCCAACCTGTCCGAGCTGTTCGCCGCACCCGTGACGACGACGCAGCCGAACTTCTTCGACCCGTTCCGCAACGTCAACGTGCTCGCCATCCAGAACACGATCGGCAATCCCAACCTGACGCCGGAGATCGCGCGCAACACCACCGCCGGTATCGCTTTCTCGGGATCGAGCTGGCTGCCCGGGCTGAGCCTGTCGTTCGACTGGTATAAGCTCAAGATCACCGACGTGATCTCGAGCCTGGGCGCGGGCGACATCGTCGACCTGTGCTATCGCAACATCCTCCCCGAGACGTGCAGCGCCTTCAATCTCAACAACCAGGCGGGGCCGAACTTCATCAACGTCCAGTCGTTCAACCTGGCGTCGATCGATACCTCGGGCTTCGACATCGAGGCGAGCTATCGCTGGCAGCGGCCGCTGGGCCTGCCCGGACGTCTCACCGTCCGTGCGCTGGCGACGCACATCAGCAAGTTCGTCACCGACACCGGTCTCAACGGCACGATCCCCAACGACACCGCAGGCAACAACAACGGCAACACGCCCGATTGGAAGTGGCTGGCGGTGCAGACCTACGAGGGCGACGACTTCTCGTTGCTGGTGCAGGAGCGCTGGTTCAGCGACGGCACGCTCGGCAACCAATATGTCGTCTGCTCGCCCGGCACCTGCCCGGTATCGACCAACCAGCGTCCCACGATCGATCAGAACTTCATGCCTGGCGCCTTCTACATGGACGTCGGCGGGACGTATAACATCACCGAGGCGGTCACCGCTTATGCCAAGGTGGACAACCTCTTCAATCGCGACCCCGCCAAGTCGCCGTCCTTCGTCAACCCGGCGCTGTATGATGTGCTCGGGCGGACCTATCGGCTGGGCGTCCGCTTCAGCTTCTGACCAATGGGCGGCCCGCGCGCTTCTCGCGTGCGGGCCGCTGGTGGCGGCTACTTACCTTCGTCGTATAAAACCTATAGGATCGAGTTCGTTTTCCCTCTCGGACCGGCGAACCCCACTTGCGGCAGATCGACACGAAGAGCTCCGTTCCCATCTCCTCCCGCGCCGCACGACCGGCGCCCGGGCCGACGATGGTGGAGCGCGCCTATGACCATCTGCTCGACATGCTCATGAGCCTGAAGATCGCGCCCGGCGAGCGGATCGCGATCGACACCGTCGCGCGTCAGCTCGGCATCTCGCAGACTCCGGTGCGCGAGGCGATGAGCCAGCTCGAGGCCGAGAAGCTCGTCTACAAGATGCCGAACGTGGGCTACCGCGCCAGCCCGCAGATGACGCGCGACGAGGTGCGCGATCTCTACACGCTGCGCCAGCTGATCGAGCCCTATGCCGCGGCGCGCGCGGCGGAGGCGATGACCGACGAGGCGATCGCCACCTTGCGCGCGATCGATCGCGACATGTCGGACGTGGCCGATGGCGACGCGCGCGCCTATTCGCGCTTCGCCGAGGCGGATGCCGCGCTCCATCGGCTGATCGCGACGGGCAGCGGCAACCGACTGATCGCCGAGGCGATCGAGCGGCTGCACGCGCACCTCCACATCTTCCGTGCGCTTTATGCCACCAACGCGCCCCACGAGGCCGCGCGCGAGCATCGCGCCATCATCGACGCACTGGTCGCACATGACGCCGCCGCCGCCCAGACGGCCGTGCGCCACCATCTCGAATGCTCGCAGCAGCGGATGGACCACGTGCTCGCGCAGGGCGCTGCAACCAACTGACATCATTCGTGTTGAGCGCCGCTCCCGGCGCTTGACAGCCCCCCCACCCCTACTTAGTCAGATCATATAGGATATGACATGGAGGGGAAAGCGATGCGGCGGATTCGCCCAGGTCGCGCGCGGGCACTAGCCCGCGTCGGCGTCGCGTTGGCGGCTATGTGCCTCGGCGCGCCGGTCACGGCGGAGACAGTCGTGCTCGACCATGTCACGCTGTTCGACGGAACCGGCAGTGCGCCGCGCGCGGATCAGGCGCTGGTCATGACCGACGGGCGGATCAGCTGGGTCGGCCCGGCCAAGCGGCGCCCCTCTACCAAGGACGCCACCGTCACCGATCTCCGCGGCAAGTTCCTGATGCCCGGCCTGATCGACAGCCATGTTCACCTCGGGCTGGTCAACGGGGTCGATCAGAACTTCACCAAATATTATGATCGCGCCAACATCGATGCCCAGCTTCGGCTCTACGCGGCGTACGGCGTCACTTCGGTCTACACGCTGGGCACCGACGGCGACCTGATCCATCAGGTCATCGCCGACCAGCGCCGCGCCGGGCGGATCGACATGGCGCGCGCCTACACCGCCGGCCGCGGCGTGGTCTACAAAGGCAGCTACGGCGGCGTGCCGGGGCTCGACCAGTCGGTCGCGACCCCGGCCGAGGCGACCGCGATGGTCCAGCGCGAGACCGCCAAGGGCGACGACTTCGTCAAGCTGTGGATGGACGACGAGTTCGGCACGGTCGCGAAGCGCATGCCCTATCCCGTCAGCCAGGCGGTTATCGACGCCGCGCACGCCGCGGGCAAGAAGTCGGCGGCGCACATCTTCTATCACGACAATGCCGCCGAGCTGACGCGCGAGGGCGTCGACGTCTTCATGCATCAGGTGCGCGACCGCGTCGCCGATCCGGCGCTCGTCGGCGCGATGAAGGCGCGCGGCACGTGGCAGCTCGCCTCGACGCTGAGCCGCGAGGCGAGCTTCACCTACACGCTACTGCCATTCGTCGACGATCCGTTCTTCTCGCGCGGGGTTGCGCCGTCGACGATCGCCACGTTGAAGAGCCAGGAGCGCCAGCAGAAGCTCGCTGCCTCGCCGCTGTTCCCCAAATATCCGCCGGTGCTGCGCAACGCCATGGCCAGCCTCGCCGCCGAGGTGAAGGGCGGGGTGCGCTATGGCATGGGAACCGACAGCGGCCCGACCGCGCGCTTCCCCGGCTATTTCGCGCATTGGGAGCTGGAGTTGATGGTCAAGGCCGGCCTGACCCCGCTCCAGGCGCTCACCGCGGCGACTGGCACCAATGCCAGCTTCCTGCGCGAGAATGAGAGCGGCGTGCTGAAGCCGGGCAAGTGGGCCGATCTGCTCGTGCTCGACCGCGACCCGACGCGCGACATTCGCAACACGCGTGCGATCAACGCCGTCTATGTCGCCGGGCGCAAGGTGCCGACGATCTGGCAGACCTGCACCGGCCGCGCCGCCGAGGCGTGCGGCACGGCGCGCCCGTGAGCGCCTCGGGCACCTTCGCCGAGCCGGCGGCCCCGGTCCCGGAGGGGGCGGGCGAGCAGGCCGTGCGCCCGACACGGGTGCGCCACGCGGTGCTGTGGCTCACCGTGCTGGCCTATCTGATCACCTATATGGATCGCGTGGTGATCGCCACCGCAGCGCCGTCGATCCAGAAGGAATATGGCTTCTCGCTCGTCACGATGGGCTGGATCTTCGCCGCCTTCCAGTTCGCCTACGCGCTCTTTCAGATCCCGGGCGGCTGGCTCGGCGACCGGTTTGGACCGCGCCGCGCGCTCACCGGGGTGGTGGTGTGGTGGTCGACCTTCACGGCGGCGACCGCGCTGACCTGGTCGGCGGGCTCGATGATGGTGTGCCGCTTCCTGTTCGGCCTTGGCGAGGCGGGCGCCTTCCCGATCGCGACGCGCTCGCTGTCGCGCTGGATGCTGCCGGCGGAGCGCGGCTGGGCGCAGGGGCTCACCCATGCCGGCGCACGACTGGGCGGCGCGGTGACGCCGGTGTTCGTTGCGCTGCTGATCGTCGATTTTGGCTGGCGCATGCCGTTTCTGCTGTTCGCGGGTGTCGGTCTCGTCTGGGCGATTGCCTGGTTCGCTTATTACCGCGACACACCGCGCGAACATCGCCGCGTCAACGCCGCCGAGCGCGCGATGATCGAAGAGGCGCTCGGCACCGGGCCGGCACGCGCCAAGGTGCCGTGGCGTCGGCTGCTGTCACAGCCGCAGCTGTGGACGCTGTCGGCGATGTATTTCTGCTACGCTTATTGCATCAACATCTTCCTGACCTGGTTTCCCAAATACCTCCACGACGCGCGCGGCTACGACCTTGCGGTGATGGGGCTCTTCGCCAGCCTGCCGCTGATGGCGGGGGTGGTGGGCGATCTCGCCGGCGGCTGGACCTCGGACCTGCTGGTGAAGCGCGGTGCCGGGCTGAAGATGGCGCGGCGCTTGGTCGCGGTGGTCGGCTTCGTCACCGCCGCGGTGATGATGCCACTCGCCGCCGCGATCGACGCGCCCGTCGCCAGCATCATCTGCTTCTGCGTCGCGGTGTTCGGGCTCGAGCTGACCGTGGGCGTGTCCTGGGCGGTGACGCTCGACATCGGCGGCGAGTTCGCCGGCTCGGTCTCCGCGGTGATGAACACGCTCGGCAATCTCGGCGCGGCGATCGCCGCTGCGGTGACCGGCTATATCGTCACGGTCAGCGGCTGGTTCCCGGCCTTCATGGTGCTCGCGGTGCTGTGCGCGATCGCTGCCATCCTGTTCCTGCGGATCGACGCGTCGCGGCGGCTCGCCACCGCCGACGAGGTTGCCGCGGCATGACTTCTGGAGACACTCGAATGACGTCCGACCCGACCGTGCCAGCCCTGTTCGGCGCGGCGCGCCTGCCGCGCTCTATCCTGTTCGGGCGCGGCCAGCGTGCCGCGCTCGGCTCGGCCAGCGCGCGGCTCGGGAAGCGCGCGCTGCTCTGCACCGACGAGCGCCAGGCCGCCCAGCCCGAGTTCGCCGCGATGCTCGCGGACCTCGCCGCGCACGGGGTGGAGACGCGCGTGTTCGACGGCACCGTGCCCGACCTGCCGCTGCGCTCGATCGACGCGTGCGTCTCCGCCGCCAGCGGCTTCGACCCCGACGTCGTGATCGGCGTCGGCGGCGGCAGCTCGCTCGACCTCGCCAAGGTGGCGGCGGTGCTGCTTACCCATGGCGGCAGCGTGCGCGATTATTACGGCGAGTTCGCGGTGCCCGGCCCGGTGATGCCGCTGGTGGCGGTGCCGACCACCTCGGGCACCGGTTCGGAGGCGACCCCGGTGGCGGTGGTTGCGGATGAGGAGCGCGGCGCCAAGGTCGGCATCGCCAGCCCGCACCTGATCGCGCAGGTGGCGATCTGCGACCCCGAACTGACCGTCACCTGCCCGCCCGCGCTCACCGCTTTCTCTGGTGCTGACGCGCTGACCCACGCCGTCGAGGCTTATACCACCCTGGCGCGCCCGATCGACGCCATGCTGACCGAGCAGCATGTGTTCGTCGGCAAGAACGTGCTGTCGGACCATTTCGCCAAGCTCGCCGTGACCAACGTGTTCCGCTATCTCGAGCGCGCCGTGGTCGACGGCAGCGACATCGAGGCGCGCGAGGGCGTGATGCTCGCCGCGCTCGCGGCGGGCTGCGCCTTCGGCACCGCGGGCACCGCCGCGGCGCACGCGCTGCAATATCCGGTCGGCAATCTCACGCATACCGCGCACGGGCAGGGGGTGGCGACGCTGCTGCCCTATGTCATGCAGTTCAATCGCCCCGCCTGCGCCGACGGTTTCGCCGAGCTGGCCGAGCTGGTCGGGATCGCAGGGGCGACGCCGGCCGAGCGCGCGCAGGCGTTCATCGACGCGGTCGACGCCTTGTTCCAGCGGATCGCCATTCCGCGCTCGCTCGCCGACCTGGGCCTGCGCGCCGAGCAGCAGGACCATGTCGCCGAATATTCGCTCAACGCGGCGCGGCTGATCAAGAACAACCCGCGGCCGCTCGATCTGGCCGCGATGCAGACCATCACGCGCGCCGCCTTCGCCGGCGACCGCGCCACGCTCCTCCACGCCTGATGCACGGGACGCCTCCGATGACCAGCTACACCCCGCCCGGCGAAGGCCCCTTCGCCATTCCCACCGGCCTGCTGATCGGCGAGCGCTGGACCGCTGCCGCGAGCGGCGCGACCATTGCGGTCGACGATCCCGCCACCGGCGCGACCCTTACCGAGGTGGCCGACGCCGCGGTGGAGGAGGGGATCGCCGCGGTCGACGCCGCCGCGGCCGCCGCGGCGGACTGGGCCGCGACCGCGCCCCGGAAGCGCGCCGACGTGCTGCTCGCCTGTTTCCACGCAATGATGGCGCAGCAGGAGTGGCTGGCGCAGCTGATCTCGCTGGAGAACGGCAAGGCGCTGACCGACGCGCGCGGCGAGGTGGCCTATGCCGCCGAGTTCTTCCGCTGGTACGCCGAGGAGGCGGTGCGGATCCCCGGCGAGCTGGGGACCTCGCCGGCCGGCGGCAACCGCATCATGGTGCAGTATCAGCCGATCGGCGTCGCGCTGCTGATCACGCCGTGGAACTTCCCCGCCGCGATGGCGACCCGCAAGGTCGCGCCGGCGCTGGCGGCGGGCTGCACCTGCATCCTCAAGCCCGCCGCGGAGACGCCCCTGACGGCGCTCGCGGTGGCCGAGATCATGCGCCGCGCCGGCGTGCCCGCGGGCGTGGTCAATGTCGTCACCACCAGCCAGCCCGGCCCGGTGTGCAGCGCGATCCTGCACGACCCGCGCGTCCGAAAGCTTTCCTTCACCGGCTCCACCCAGGTCGGCCGCGTGCTGCTGCGCGAGGCGGCGGATCAGGTGATCAGCTCGTCGATGGAGCTCGGCGGCAACGCGCCGTTCGTGGTGTTCGACGACGCCGACCTCGACGCCGCGATCGATGGCGCGATGATCGCCAAGATGCGCAATGCGGGCGAGGCCTGCACCGCCGCCAACCGCTTCTACGTCCAGCGCGGCGTCCACGACGCCTTTGTCGCGAAGCTGGCCGAGCGGATGGGCGCGCTCAAGATGGGGCCGGGAACCGATCCCGCCACCCAGTGCGGCGCGATGATCAACCGCAAGGCGGTCGACAAGATCGAGCGGCTCGTCTCCGACGCGGTGGCCAAGGGTGCGGCGGTGAGGCTCGGCGGCGAGACGCCGGCGGGGGCGGGGTTTTTCTACCCGCCCTCGGTGATCGCGGACGTGAAGCCCGGCTCCGAGATCCTGCGCGAGGAGGTGTTCGGCCCGGTTGCCGCGGTGACCGCGTTCGACACCGCCGACGAGGCGGTCGCGCTTGCCAACGACACCGAATATGGCCTCGCCGCCTATGTCTATTCCGCCGACCTCAAGCGTGCGCTGGCAGTCGCCGAGCGGATCGAGTGCGGCATGGTCGCGGTCAACCGCGGGCTGGTGTCGGACGCCGCCGCGCCGTTCGGCGGCATGAAGCAGAGCGGGCTGGGACGCGAAGGGTCGCACCACGGCCTGCTCGAATATTGCGAGGCGAAATATATCGCGGTGACGTGGTGAGCGCGCCCGGTCTCACGCGCCGCCACCTGCTGGCGGGCACCGCCGCCTCGGCGCTGATCCTCGCGATCGATCCCGCGGCGCTGGCGGCGCCGATGCAGGACGCGGACGCGCCGGCGCCCGACACCGAGTGGCGCAACTATGCCGCCGACAAGGCGAACACGCGCTACTCGCCGCTTGACCAGATCAACGCCGACAATTTCAACGACCTCGAGATTGCGTGGAGCGTCAAGACCGACGTGTTCGGCGCGCGCAAGGAATATCAGTTCGAGCCGACCCCGCTGCTGGTGAAGGGGCGGCTGTTCCTCCCCGCCGGCTCGCGCCGCGACTGCATTGCGCTCGACGCGGCGACGGGCGAGCTGCTGTGGATGCATCGCGTCGACGAGGGACAGCGCGCGCTCAACTCGCCGCGCCAGCTCTCCGGCCACGGCGTGTCCTACTGGACCGACGGCACGATCGAGCGGATCCTCTATGTCACGATCGGCTATCAGCTGGTCTCGCTCGACGCCAACACCGGCATCCCCGATCCCAACTTCGGCACTAACGGCATCGTCGACCTGAAGAAGGACTTCGACCAGGAGCTTGATGTCGACACCGCCGATGTCGGCCTCCACGCCACGCCGATGGTGGCGCGCGATACGGTGGTGGTCGGCGCGGCGCATACCGCGGGCGACGTGCCGGCGGTGCGCAAGAACGTGAAGGGCTACATCCGCGGCTTCGACGTGCGCACCGGCAAGCGCAAGTGGATCTTCCACACCATCCCGCGCAAGGGCGAGTTCGGCTACGACACCTGGCTCAACGGCGACGCCGACGAGGCCGGCAATGCCGGTGCCTGGGCCGAGATGTCCGCCGACGAGGAGCTCGGGCTGGTCTACGTGCCCGTGGAGCTGCCGACCGGCGACGAGATGGGCATGTTCCGCCGCGGCAATGCGCTGTTCGGCGAGTCGCTGGTGGCGCTCGATCTCGAGACCGGCGAGCGCCGCTGGCATTATCAGCTGGTGCATCACGGCCTGTGGGACCGCGACATTCCCTGCGCGCCGATCCTGTGCGACATCCCGGTCGGCGGGCGCACCGTCAAGGCGCTGGCGCAGCCGACCAAGCAGGCGTTCCTGTATGTGCTGAACCGCGAGACCGGGAAGCCGATCTGGCCGATCGTCGAGCGCAAGGTGGAGCGCGGCGACGTGCCCGGCGAGTGGTACAGCCCGACCCAGCCGGTCCCGTCCAAGCCGCCGGCCTATGACGTGCAGGGGGTGAGCGAAAACGATCTCATCGACTTTACTCCCGAGCTGCGCGCCAAGGCGGTGGAGTTCGTGAAGTCGTACAAGATCGGCCCGCTCTTCACCCCGCCCACGGTGAGCAAGCCCGGCCGTTGGGGCACGATCTCGGCCCCGGGCGTCCAGGGCGGGACCAATTGGCCGGGCGGCTGCTACGATCCCGAGACGCACATGGTCTACGTCTATTCCAAGACGCAGCCCTCGCTGATGGGGATCGTGCCCAATGCCGATCCCAAAGTGTCGGAGTTCCCGCAGGTGCACGGCGTCGCCGGACGCGAGGCGCGCGCGATGCCAGCAATGGGCTCTGGCGGGCCGAGGATGCGCAACATGGAGGCGCCCCCCGCGGCAGCCCCTGCAGGCGGCAAGCCCGCCGGCGCGTCCAAGGGACCGCCGCCGGGGTTCCTCGCCGTCGACGGCCTGCCGCTACTCAAGCCGCCCTATGGACGGATCACCGCGATCGACCTGAGCAAGGGCGATCTCGCCTGGCAGGTCGCCCACGGCGAGACGCCCGACAATGTGCGCAACCATCCCGCGCTTAAAGAACTCAAGATCCCGCGCACGGGCCGGGCCGGCAATCTCGGTCCGCTGGTGACCAAGACTTTGGTGATCTGCGGCGAGGCGGGTTTCTACACCAACGAGTACGGCATCCGCGGTGCGATGCTGCGCGCCTATGACAAGGCCACCGGCGAGGAAAAGGGAGCGGTGTACATGACCGCGCCGCAGAGCGGATCGCCGATGACCTATCGCCTGAAGGGACGGCAGTATATCGTCGTCGCCACGGGCGGCGGCAACGCCAGCGCGGAGCTGGTCGCCTATCGACTACCGGGAGTAGCGTGATGATGGAGCGGACAACGCGATATGGCCTCTGGGCGCTCGGCGCGGCGGCGCTGACGCTCGGCAGCGCGGTGGTGGTGCGCGCGCAGGGGGGGCAGCGCGACGTGTGGAACGGCGTCTACACCGCCGAGCAGGCCGCGCGCGGCAAGGTGGCCTATGCGGAGAATTGCGCCGCCTGCCACGGCGACACGCTCGCTGGGATCGACGTCGCCCCCGCGCTGGTGGGGGGCGGCTTCCTCAACAACTGGAACGGCACCTCGGCGGGCGACCTGTTCTCGCGGATCAAGACGACGATGCCGCTGAGCGCGCCCGGCAGCCTCCCCGGCAAGACCGTCGCTGACATCCAGGCCTATATCTTTGAGGTCAACGGTTTCCCCGCGGGCAAGCTGCCGCTGCCGCCGAGCCAGCCGATGGCCGCCGGGATCATGATCGCGCCAAAACCGGTGGGGTAGGGGGCAAGCTCGGAACCCCCGTTCTGGGGCCGCGCCGCCGCATCACTCTCCCTGCCACGCCGGCACGCGCTTCGTCTTGGCGAGGAAATCCGCCACCCCGCGACGGAAGTCCGCGCTGCCGTACACCTGCGCGATCAGCGGCTCGATGTCGGGCAGCGCGTCGAAGGTCATCCGGCGCAGGGTTTCCTTGGTCACGCGCGTGGTCAGCGGCGCGTTGTCGGCGGCGCGCGCGCACAGTGCCGCCACCTCGGCATCAAGCGCGTCGCGCTCCACCACCTTCAGCAGAAAGCCGCTCGCGCGCAGTTCCTCGGCGTCGACGAACTCGCCCAGCAGCACCATCCGCCGCGCAATCGCCACACCGATCGCGCCGCCGATCCGCGCCACGCTCGCCGCCGACAGGCAGTTGCCGATCGTGCGTCCGATCGGTGAGCCGAAGCGCGCGTCCGGCGTGGCGAGGCGGAAGTCGCAGGCCGAGCTGATGTTGAGCCCGCCGCCGACCGCCCAGCCTTCCACCACCGCGATCGTCGTGCACGGGATCGCATCCACCGCCGCCATGCACTCGTCGATCTCGCGCTCATAAGCGACGCCCTGTGCACCCTCGGCATAGTCCGCGAACTTGGCGATGTCGGTGCCCGAGATGAACGCCTTGCCGCCGGTCCCGCGGAAGGTCACGACGCGCACCGACGCATCGTCCGCCACCGCGCGAGCGGCGTCGCGCAGCTGGAGCCACATCGCGCTGGTCAGCGCGTTGAACGCGGCGGGATTGTCGAAGCGGATGTGGACCGCGGCACCGTCGCGGGTGACGACGACGCCGCTCACGCCGCCGCCTCTTCCGCGGCGGGCAGCAGCCCGCGCTCGACCAGCTCGCGGCGGATCTCGGCGGCATGCTCGTTGAGCAGCGGCGGGGGCAGGCGCACCTCCTGCGGCGTGCCGCGCATCTTGACGGGGAAGCCGAGCGCCTTGAACTCGCCCTCGACCGGATGCGGCACCTGCATCACCATGTCGCGCGCGACCGCCTGCTCGCTCGCTACCGCCTCGCCATAGTCAAGGATCGGCGCGGCGGGGACGCCCGCCGCGAGCAATGCGTCGATCCATTCCTGGCTGGTGCGCGTCACGAAGGTCGGCGCCAGCTCCTCGATCAGCACCTCACGATTGGCGACGCGCGCGGCATTGGTGGCGTAGCGCTCGTCCTCCTGCAGCTCGGGCCGGCCGATCACCTGGAGCAGCTTGAGCCACAGGCCCTGGTTCGCCGCGCCGATCACGAACCAGTCGTCCGACGCCCGCACCGCCTGATAGGGTGCGGACATGCGATTGGCCGAGCCGATCGGCGTCGGCGCGCGGCCGGTGCCCCAGAATTCGGTCGTCTCCCAGATCGACAGCCCCATCGCGGCCTCGAGCAGCGACGCGTCGATATATTGCCCCTGTCCCGACGCCTGGCGCCCGATCACCGCGCTCAGGATGCCGTAGACCGAGAAGAGCCCGGCACCGAGGTCGGCCACCGCGATCGAGTTCTTGGCTGGCTCCATGCCGGGGAATCCGTTCGAGCTGAGCACGCCCGACATCGCCTGGGCGATCAGGTCGAAGCCGGGGCGCTGCGCCCACGGCCCGGTCTGGCCGAAGCCCGAGATGCTGGCGTAGATCAGCCGCGGGTTGAGCGCGGCGAGCGTGTCGTAATCGATGCCGAGCCGCTTCGCGACGCCGGGACGCGCATTCTCGACCACGATGTCGGCGGTCTGCACCAAGGCGTAGAGCACCGCGCGGTCACCCTCGTCCTTGAGGTCGAGCGTGATGCTGCGCTTGTTGCGGTTGAGCGCGAGGAAGCCCGGGCTGTCCTCGCCCTTGAGCCGGAAACCCATCGAGTGGCGCGTCGAATCGCCGGTGCGCGGCGGCTCGATCTTGATCACGTCGGCGCCCATGTCGCCCAGCAGCATGCAACAGAACGGACCCGCCATCACCTGCGATATATCGAGGACCCTCAGGCCCTTCAGCGGCAAGTCCGGCATGCGCAATCTCCTCTCCTGCGGTGTCGGCCGATCCACGTGGCCGATCATCACGGATCATATTGTATAGGATCGAGCGGCTTGCTAGCACCGTTGAAATGACAGGACAACGTTGCGGCTGCCTCGGGCAGAACGCAAGGCTGCCGAGCTAGGAGAGTGAGAGCGTGGCGAGCAGGATCGGGCGCCGTTTGCGGCGGATCGCACACGGCGGAGTGATGCTGGCGGCGGCCGGGTCGTTCCTGTCGGCAGGAGCCATGCCGCTGCTGGCGCAGGCGAAGGGCGACTGGCAGGGCTACGGCCGCGACGAGAGCCACGCGCGACACTCGCCGCTCACCGAGATCACGCCGACGAACGTTGCACGGCTGCGGCAGGTGTGGACCTATCACATGCGCCCGGCCGGTACGACGGGCGAGGCGATCCCGATGCCCGACAGCGTGCCGGCCAAGTTCCGCACCGGCTTCTCCGCCTCGGAGGCGACGCCGCTGGTGGTAAAGGGCGTGATGTACCTCGCTACCCCGTACAAGCGCGTGGTCGCGCTCGACGCGACCACGGGCAAGGAGCGCTGGGTGTTCCAGCTCCCGGGCAACGACCAGCCGTCGACGCGCGGCGTCGCTTATTGGCCGGGCGGCAAAGGTACGGGCGCGCGGATCGTGTTCGGCTCGCGCAGCGGCAAGCTGATCGCGCTGGACGCCGCCACGGGCAAGCTCGCGGCGGACTTTGGCACCGCAGGCGTGGTCGACATGAAGACGCCCGAGGTGATGAACGGCACGCGCGCGCCGCTCGGCATGAGCAGCCCGCCCGCGATCTACCGCGACGTCATCATCACCGGCTCGCGCGTGCAGGAGATGCCCGTGAAGGGCGCAGCCGGCGACGTGCGCGGCTGGGACGCGCGCACCGGCAAGCTGCTCTGGACCTTCCACACCATCCCACAGCCTGGTGAGCCCAATTTCGGCACATGGGAAGGGGAAAGCTGGCAGAAGCGCTCGGGCGTCAACGTCTGGACCTTCGTGCTCGTCGACGACAAGCGCGGCATCGCCTACCTGCCGGTCGGCGCGCCGACATTCGATCGCTGGGGCGGCGACCGCAAGGGGCAGAACCTCTACGGCAACTCGATCGTCGCGGTGGAGGCGGCGACCGGCAAGTATCTCTGGCACTTCCAGACCGTCCACCATGACATCTGGGATGTCGACCTGCCCACCGCGACGCTGATCGAGGTGCGTCGCGGCGGTCGCGCGATCCCGGCGATCGCGGTGATGAACAAGACCGCGATGATGTTCATTCTCGATCGCGTCACCGGCAAACCGCTGTACGACGTGCGCGAGATGCCCGTGCCGACCGACACCGACGTGCCCGGCGAGCAGCCCTGGCCGACGCAGCCGATGCCGGTGACGCCGCCGCCGCTCGCACGGCTGAGCTATGCCGCGTCCGATCTCGTCGACGGCCCTCCGGCGCATCGTGCCGCGTGCGAAAAGGTGGTCGGCGATCTCGCGGTCGCGCCGAGCAAGCCGTTCCAGCCGTTGCGCGCCGACTCCGCGGTCAACTTCTTCCCCGGCAGCCTGGGCGGGGTCGACTGGGGCGGCGGCGCGTTCGATCCCAAGACCGGGCTGTACGTCATCAACGTCAACAATCTCGCCAGTCCGCAGCAGCTCGCGCGCCAGCCCGACGGCAGCTGGGGGATGAAGGCCGGCTATGCGTATTTCCTGGATCCCGAAAGCGGCAATCCGTGCCAGAAGGGGCCTTGGGGCGAGCTGGTCGCGGTGAACGTCGACACCGGCGCAATCGCGTGGCGCAAGGTGCTGGGCAAGAACGACGATCCCGCCTTCGCCGACAACGGCGTGATCAGCGCGGGCGGGCCGATCACCACCGCGAGCGGGCTGACCTTTATCGGTGCGACGCGCGACGCCACGATCCGCGCTTTCGATACGAAAAGTGGCGCGCTGCTGTGGTCGTCGGCGCTGCCCGCCTCCAATTACGGCACGCCGATGACCTACCGCGCGGCCGATGGTCGTCAGATGCTCGCCACCGTCGCCACCGGTGGCTTCGCCTTCCAACCCGCGACCAGCGACCAGGTGGTCGCCTTCGCCCTCCGTTGAGGACTTCCGCGATGCCGCGTATCGATCCCGTCGTCCGTCTCGCCGCCGCCGCGGTGACCTTTGCTGCCGCCGCGCTGCTCGGCGCGGTCGCGCTCCCGGCGCAGCAGCCTGCCGCGCCCGCGCCCGCGCCCGGTCCGGGGCTGGAGCTGATCAACGAGCGCTGCGGTTTCTGCCACACGCCTAACCAGGTGTTCACCGCGAAAAAGACGGCGGCGGAATGGCCGGCGCTGGTCCAGTCGATGATCGACCGTGGCGCGGAACTGTCGCCGGAGGAGCAGAAGACCGTGAGCGACTATGTCGTCGCCAATCTCGCGACCGATCGCAAGGCTGCGGGCGCGACGGGGCATTGAGAGTCCTAGCCTCTCGCGCGTGAAGCGCGTTCCACCGTGGGAGTTGGGGTGAGAGGCAGGCGCCCGGCAGAGAGGTTCAACTCGGTGTGACGTCGGCCTCTCACCCCGTCCCTCTCTCCGGTGGGGAGAGGGCTTTAGCCGTGAACGGCGAGCGCGCCGCATGCGCACCGAGCCTGAGTCCAGCGTCTCTTAACGCACCGGCACGTCGAACGTCCCCACCGGCAGCTGCGCCTCGTCGAATAGGTTGATCACCGGCGTCTCCGCCCAGGCGTAGCGCACGTGCGTCACCGGCTGGCCGTCGCCTGCTAGCGTCACGTCGTTCCCGCTCACCCTGCCGGCGGCATAGCGGCACGATCCCACTGCCGCGCCGCATAGTTCGAAGCCGATCGCCTGCCCCGCGCCGCGGGCGCTGAGCGCGCCGGTCACGCCGCTGAACTGCAGCACCGCGCCGCCGTCCGCTCCCGCGCGCGCGGTGGCGATCGCCGGTCCCGCGGGCGCCACCGGCTCGCCGTAGCGGGCCGCCCGCATCGCGCGTGCCAGCCGCTGTCCCACCTCGTGCTTCTCGCCGGGATGGATGTCGAGCGCGTCGCCGAGATCAAGCGTGACCGCCAGCCCGGCGTGCGGATCGGCGGCGGTGACGCGGCGCTGCGCGTCCCGCACCATGCCCCAGCCGCTCTCGCCCGGTGCCTTGGCGCGCGTGCCGTAGCCGGCGAGCTGGACCACGGCGACACCCGTCTCGGCCGTCCCGAACCGCCGCCGCCAGTCCGCGATCAGCGCGGCGAGGCGCTTGTCATAGCCCGGCAGGCCGGTATCGGACTCGCCCTGGTACCAGGCGATGCCCGCCAGCTGGAGCGGCGCGAGCGGCGCGATCATCGCATTGTCGAGCGTGCCTGCGCCGTTGATGTCGTCCCACGGAACCCGCGGCGCCCCGCCGCCGACCCGCTTGGCCACCGCGTAGCGCCAGCCCTGATCGATCGCGACGCTGCTCCCGTCCGCGAAGGTCAGCCGCATGCGCTCGTTCGGCCCCGTCATCCCGCCCAGCGCATAGACGTCGTCGTCGTTGACGGTAATGACATTGCGCCCGGCGCGGAGCGTGCCCGCGGGCAGCGCATAGACGCGCGGCTGCGAGGCCAAGCTGCTCGCGCCGACGCCGACGCCGTTGACCCAGGTATAGTCCGCGTCATCGATCGTCCCGAGCGAGAGCGTCGCCGCGCCGCGCGCCTGCTCGGGGGTGAGGTCGACTGCACGCTGGTACCAGATCATGCCGTTGTAATCGGCGAGTTCGGGTACGCCCCAGGTCTCGAAGTTGGTGAGCGACGGCACCGCGCGCCAGTCGAGCGCGGCGTCGGGCTGCCAGGGTTCGCGGCCGCGCGCGTCGCCGCTCGCGGTGCGCCACCAGTCCTCCCACAGGCCGACGGCGCGACGCACCGCGGTCGCGGGATCGCGCGGGTAGAGCGCGAGCAGGGCGGCGGCGTCGCCGAGGCCGGCGGCGCGCAGCGCGGGATCGCTCATCCAGGCGCTGATCCGCGAGCCGCCCCAGCTCGAATGGATCGCGCCGATCGGCACCTTGGCGGTGCGCCGCAGCGCCTGCACCATGTAGAAACATGCCGCGGAGAAGCCGCCGGCCGTGTCCGGCCCGGCGATCTGCCAGCGCGGCGCGGTGCCGAGCCGGTCGAGCGGCGTCGCGCTCGCGTTCTTGGCGATCGTGAGCAGCCGCAGCTGTGGGTCGAGCGGCGGGTGCGCGTCGGCGAACAACGCCTGCGCATCGTCGACCGCCAGCTCCATGTTGCTCTGGCCCGAACACAGGAACACGTCGCCAACAAGGATGTCGCCGAGCAGCGTTGCCCCGCTCGGCGCCGCCACGCTCAGCTCATACGGGCCGCCCGCCGGCAGCGCGGGCAGCCGCGCGGTGAAGCGCCCGTCGCGCGCCGCGGTCACGCTGACGCTCCGGCCGGCGAGGCTGATCATCACCGTCTCGCCGGGGGTGGCGGTGCCGCGCAAGTCGATCGGCTTGTCGCGCTGGAGCACCGCATGTTCGCCGATCGCACCGTCGAGCCGCGGCGCGGCGAGCGCGGGCGCGGCACTGCCGAGCAGCGCGAGCAAGAGGGCGAGGCGACGCGAGGGACGGATCGACATGGGGCAGAATTCCATTGAGACGATCGGGAGGGAAAGGGACGCGATGGCGCCGCGCAACCCAGCTTGCGTCAGCCCGAGCCTGTGCGCAATCGCCCGCTATGAGGCGCTAGGTCGATCGGCGCGCGCGGAGGATCGCCGCGTCCAGCGCCGAGAGGAAGCGAGAGCGATCCTCCTTGGCGAAGGGCGGCGGTCCACCGATGCGGTCGCCGCCGGCGCGCAGGTCGCTCATGATCGCGCGCACCGCCACCGCGCTGCCGATCGAGCTGGTGGTGAACGCTCGACCGTTGGGGGCGATTACGGCCGCGGCATTTGCCTTGAGGCAGCGGTCGGCGAGCAGGATGTCCGCGGTGACGACGATCGCGCCGGCATCGACGTGATCGACGATCCAGTCGTCCGCGGCGTCGAACGAATCGTCCACGGTGACACGCGCGATCAGCGGATGGACGGGAATGCGCAGATGCGCGTTGCTGACGATCGTGACCGCCACCTCCAGCCGGTAGGCGACGCGGTAAATCTCTTCCTTCACCGGGCAGGCGTCGGCATCGACGAGAATGTGCACGCGCTGGACCATCGCGACGCCATGCCACCGGCGAGGCGCAGCGTCGCGTGTGATCTGCGTGCCTCAAGGGCGTTCCTGCCACGGATCCGAGTCGATCGCGGGCCGCAGCCGCAGCGTCTGCTTTGGTTTCGGCCCGCGCGACCGCGCGTTGACGTAATCGATCCCGTCCGCCGCGGGTGTCGGCGCAAGCGCGGCCAGTGCCTGGACCCCCGCGACCATGTCGAGCGCGAGGTCGCGCTGCTTTTCGTTGGCGAAGGGATAGCCGGGACGCGTCGGCAGGCGCGCTTCCGCCGCGGTGCCGGCCTCCTGGGTCATCCGCTCGATACTGGGCGACTGGTGGAGCGGATCGTTCGCGGATCGTTCGGCGCGGTCACAGTCCACGTCCCAGCCGGTGCTGAACCGCGCCGCACTGACCTCAAGTCCCGCGAGATACGCGCGGAAGCGCACGAAGCGGTGGTTGGCCCAGTTGAGCACCAGCGGCTCGCCGGGGAAAAGCGGATCGAGCAGCGTGTCCGGCACGAAGCGCGCCGCGATCACCGCGCCGGCGCGGGCACCGCGGCGCTGCAGATCCGCGATCGTCGCGGCATCCATCGCGACGTTGAAGCCGCCCTCGCCGTCGCGCATGCGGACGTGGACGATGCGGTCGCGATAGCCGGGCACGTCGATCAGCTGGTTGTCGCCCCATTGCCGCGCCGTGGTGATGATCCGGCCGGCAAAGCGCAGCAGCCGCGTCGTGGAGGCGCCGGCGGCGAGCCGGGTGTAGCTCGCCAGCCGCCCGCGGTTGGTGCGCAGCATATAGACCAGCTCCTCTGCGGGCGCGTCGGCCGCGGCGAGGCCGGGCTCGCGCGTCACCGCGCCGGCCTGCTCGGGCTGCAATTCGTCGTCATGGTAGAGGAGGTTGAGGCAGAAGGTCGGGCGCGTCGGGATCGGCGCGTCGAACAGGTGTAGCGGGAAATTGGACGTGATCCCGCCGTCCGCGATCCACAGCTCGGCGAGCTCGCGCCCGCCGCCCTGCGCGGCGGCACGCTCGCGCCGGATATACAGCCGCACCGCGCGGAACAGGAAGGGGAAGCTCAGCGACATTCGCACGCCGACCAGCACCGGGAGATCGGCCGGGCGCGGTAGCCGCACGATGTCGTCGCGAGCGAGGCCGTGAAGCTCCACCTCATCAAGCGTGTCGCGCGGATCGGTGGGCGTGCGCTGGTGCGCGACGATCCAGTCGACCACCGCGCACGGGAAGAGCGCCGCGAGATCGCTGCGGCGTGCGAACAGCAGGTCATCGCGGCGCAGGAACGGCAGTTGCACCGACTGGGCGCGGTTGATGTCCGAGGCGACAAGCGCGAGTTCGATGTCGCGCGGGATCGTGGCGAGCGTTGCCTCCGCCCCGCCCGGATCATCTGCCGCGGCCAGTGCGGCGGCGAGCGCCGCATCGCGATCGACTCCAGGGCGGCGGTGCGCCGCCGCCCACAGGTCGCCGAACGTCAGCGGCTCCGCCTCCGGTAAGCCGGCAAGCTCCTGCAAACGCGCGTGCAGCCATTCGGTAAGCGAGGGCAGCGCCGCGCCGGCGACCTCCGCCTGCGCCATGCCGGAGCAGAAGCCGAAGCCGTTCTCCGCGACCGCGCGCAGCCCGCGTCGGACCGTCGGGAACCAGAAGAGGGCAGTCAGCAGCAGCGTCAGCGCCGGCAGGCCGACCATCAGGAGCAGGAGCAGCGCCAGCGCGAGCGCGGTCGAGCGGGTCGGCTCCCACGCGATCAGCGCAGCGGCGACCAACCCGAGCATCAGCGCGGCCCACAGCAGCGCTGTACCGCTCAGCAGCGCGAGGACACCGGCGAGGCCGTGGGCCGCCGCGGCCGCCTGCGCGCGCTGGAGCAGGCGGAATAGCGGCGCGGTGGCGCGATCCGGCGTGAACAGATGCTGCAACAGCGGCGCGCCGCCGTGCAGTGCGCCCAGCTCCGGCGCCAGCTCGGCCAGCCGCTCCCGCGCGCGGGCGTGGCGCCCGGAGCGGCGACCGAATTCCATCGCGGCGGCGGCGGCGGCCCCGATGGCGCCGGCCGACGTGCCGCCGATGGAGCGCAGCCGATAGGTCGTTGCAATGGCGGCGATCGCGCCGGGATAGATGACGCCGCTGGTGACGCCGCCCTTCATGACGAGGTCGCATTCGAGCGGCGCGCGGTCACGGTCGATCGGCATCGGCACACCTCCGCCGCGCCGACCCTGGTGCGCGGCGCCTCAGCCTAGCCTATGGCGGGACCGCCGATAAGGGGCGGCGTGCCAGCTCGGCTGGTCGCGGCGAGCGCGACCTATTGTTTGCTCGCGAAGCTTCCCACGATCGTCAGTGTCAAGGAAGGGGTGACCGGGTCAGGCAGCGTCAGCGAGAAAGCGCCCGCTGCTTCCTCGGCGTGCGGGCCCGCTATGAACCCGCTCGCCACGCCGTCGCTCAACGTGGCCGACCATCTGCTTGCATCGGCGGACAGCGCGCCGCGCAGCGCGAATCGACCGAGTTCGTAGACGGTGCCGCCGTTCGCGCCGTCGGTGGCGGTCAACGTCAAAACTCCGGCGATCTCGTGGGTGGCATAGTCGACGGTGAGTTGGGCAGACCCGCTGATGTCATAAACCGATTGCTTGGGGTAGATGGACACGACCCCGCTGACACCTCGGCCTGAAACAAGGCCGTTATAGGCGATCGCACCGGAGACCGGAGCGGCGCCGGATGCGAGCGGCAGGCCGAAGGCGAGCGGACGCCAGTCGGTTTGAGAGTCGCCGAAGATCGTCGACCGAATGAAGCGGAAGGAGCCGAATGTCGCATAGCGGAGTTGGAGGCGATCATTGGCTGATCCAGGATTGAACACCTCCAACTCATACGCGTCGGGGGACATTCCGGCTCCGGACCGATGACGGTAAAGAGTGACGCTTGACGTAGATCTTTCCGTAACCTTCTGATCCGGTGTGAAGGTCACCACCGCGTCCTGCGCGTAGAAGCTGCCGCGTAATAGAAAGGCATAAGCCCGAGACGCGCTGATGTAGCTGAGTGAGTCGCTCGTCGCCGGCGCCCGCTGCGCATCGATCCGCAGCCCATCCTGAGCGCGAAACGTGTCCAGCCCGACTGTGGTCGTGACAAACGCCTGATCGGCGACCAGGGAGACGAGGTCTGTGTTCGTCGGCGCCGGGGCAGGCGTCGGCGAGGGTGCGGGCGTCGGTGTCGGGCTCGGCGCGGGGCTGCTGCTCGGCGTAGGAGCAGGCGTCACCGAACCGTTATTGTTTCCGCCGCACGCCGCGACAAACAGACATGCCGCCAGCGCTGTCACAGCCAGGCTCGCGCGCAGATGGGTTCCGCCTTGTGCTCTGTTGGTGGTCGGGGAGGCGTAACGATCGCGCATGGTTTCTCCAGCTCTGGCCCGGGTTCGTGGTCCCGCACGTACGTCGCGACGCGTTGCGATCTCGCATCATCTAACCGGTCTGGGGAGTGCCAGAAAGCTCGCTCGCCCCATTCAACGTGACAGGAGGAGGAGCCCCGTCGCCTCGAGCTGCTCTCGGCTTATCGCGGCAAGCGCGTCGAGCGGCGTGATCGGGTCGTGACCGTCCGACCGCTCGTTAGCTCATCATCCGCGCGGACATCGCTGCAGCATGTCGCCGGTCAGGCCGGCCCTATCGGCGGAGAAGAATGGTGCTGCCGGTGAGGATTGAACTCACGACCTCAGCCTTACCAAGGATGCGCTCTACCACTGAGCTACGGCAGCACTTCCGACCTCGTCGGGCGGAGGGCGCCTAAGAGACGAGGTGCCGGTGATTGTCAAGGCCGCTCGCGCGCTCTAGCGCGCTTTTCATGAGCGACAGCGACGAACGGGCGGCCCGGCTGGCGGCGCAACTGCGCGCCAATCTGCGGCGACGCAAGGCGCAGGCGCGCGCCGGTGGCGACGAGCCGGCGACGACACCAGCCGCGCCCGCCACAGCGCCGCGCGACGATCCCGCCTGAGCGGCGACGCGCCCGCTTGGCGGCTACGTCAGCGCGGCGTGGCCGTCAGCGCGCGAGCGGGCGACAGCGCGCCTCGAGCCACGTAGCGTCGTCAGCCGGCAGCAACGGCGCGAGCGCCGCCTCCACCCGCGCGTGATAAGCGTCGACCCAGGCCAGCTCGTCGTGGGTCAGCAGCGCGACGTCGATCAGGTCGCGGTCGATCGGCGCGAGCGTGAGCGTCTCGAAGGCGAGCATCGGCGCGTCGCCCCCCGCGACATCGCGCTCGATCACCAGCAGCAGGTTCTCGATGCGGATGCCATAGGCGCCCGTCTTGTAATAGCCCGGCTCGTTGGACAGGATCATGCCGGGCAGCAACGGCTCGTTCGGCCCGCCTCCGGGATAGCTCGGCTTGGCGATCCGCGCCGGGCCCTCGTGCACCGAAAGATAGCTGCCGACGCCGTGCCCGGTGCCGTGCGCGAAATCGAGCCCAGCCTCCCACAGGGGACGCCGCGCCAGCGTGTCGAGCTGGACGCCGGCGGTGCCGCGCGGGAAAACCGCGGTGGCGAGCGCGATATGCCCCTTGAGCACGCGGGTGAACCGATCGCGCATCTCGGCGGTCGGCGCGCCGATCGGCACGACGCGGGTGAGATCGGTGGTGCCGTCGGCATATTGGCCGCCCGAGTCGATGAGGTACAGCTGTCCCGGCTCAATCGCGAGGCTCGACTCAGGTGTGACGCGATAGTGCGGGATCGCGGCGTGGGCGCCTGTCGCGGAGATGGTGTCGAACGACAGGCCGCGCAGCACGCCGGTTTCCATGCGAAAGGCGCGGAGCTGCTCGGCGGCGGACCATTCGGTCACGCCCCCGCGCGGCGCCGCGTCGGCGACCCAGCGCAGAAAGCGCGTGACCGCGGCACCGTCACGCAGCGAGGCGGCGCGATGGCCGGCGATCTCCACCGCGTTCTTGGTGGCGCGCGGCAGCACGGCGGGGTCCCGCAGTGCCAGGACGGTGCCGCCGGCGCGCTCGATCCGGTCAGCGATCGCCGCGACCGCCAGCGCGGGATCGACCGCGACGCGCTTGCCAGCGAGCGAGTCGAGCGCCGCGACGAATGCGCTACGATCATGCACCCGCACTGCGTTGCCGAGATGTTCCGTCACCGCGCCGGTGACCTTCTCGGGCGCGACGAACAGGTCGGCGGTGCCGTCGTCGTGGACGATCGTATAGGCCAGCGCGACCGGCGTGTGGGCGACGTCGGCGCCGCGCACGTTGAGCAGCCAGGCGATCGAATCGAGCCCCGTGATCACGGTGGCGTCGGCGCCTGCCGCGGCGAGCCAATCGGCGACGTCGGCGCGCTTGGCGGCGGCGCTGCGCCCCGCGACCTGCTCGGGATGGACGATCAGCGGCGCGGGCGAGGGGGCGGGCCGGTCGTGCCACACCGCATCGATCGGGTTGGACGTGACCGCGATCAGCTCGGCGCCTGCCGCCCGCAGCGCGGCGCGTGTTTCCTCCACCCACGCGCGGGTGTGCAGCCACGGGTCATAGCCGATCCGCATCCCCGCATGCGCGTGGACGCGGAGCCACTCGGTCACGCTGCTCTCGGGCACGCCGACGAACTGCCACTCATCGCCGGAGACCTGCTCGCGCACCTGGAGGGTATAGCGCCCGTCCGTGAAGATCGCGGCGACGTCCGCCAGCACCACCGCGGTGCCGGCGGAGCCCTCGAAGCCGGTCAGCCACGCCAGCCGCTGTGCGTAAGCACCGACATATTCGCTCATATGCTCGTCCGTCAGCGGCACGACGAAGCCGGCGAGCTGGTCGCGCGCGAGTTGCTCGCGCAGCGCGCGCAGACGGGCGGAAGGGGTCGGCATGAGGCGAGATCCGGCTGACAGAGGCGAGGCCGCGACAGGTGCCACAGCCGCCCGGCGGCGACCAGTCTTGAAGCGGGAGAGTCGCGCTGTCATCATGTCGTCACGCCTGTGCGCGACAGCGCCGGCGCGAGTAGCGGCAAGGGGGACGTTTAAGCGTGTTCCATCCCGACCTGATCCGACATCCGGACAGCTGCCCGACGTTGGTGCTGAACGCCGATTATACGCCGCTGTCCTATTATCCGCTCAGCATCTGGCCGTGGCAGACCGCGGTGAAGGCGGTGTTCCTCGACCGCGTCGACATCGTCGCTCTCTATGAGCGCGAGGTGCGCAGCCCCAATCATGTCATGCGGCTGCCCTCGGTGATTGCGCTCAAGCAGTTCGTGAAGCCGTCGCAATTTCCCGCCTTCACGCGCTTCAACCTGTTCCTGCGCGACACCTTCTCGTGCCAATATTGCGGCAGCGGCGCGCGCGAGCTGACCTTCGACCATGTCGTGCCGCGCGCCCAGGGCGGGCGCACAACCTGGGAGAATGTCGTCACCGCCTGCGCGCCATGCAATCTCAAGAAAGGCGGCCGCACGCCGCGCCAGGCGCACATGCCGCTCGCGATCGAGCCGATCCGCCCGACCAGCTGGCAGCTGCAGGAACATGGCCGCCGCTTCCCGCCGAATTATCTGCATGAAAGCTGGCACGACTGGCTCTACTGGGACGTCGAGCTTGAGGCGTGACGCGTCGCGGGCGAGGGCTATGGGAGTGACGCGGCGCATGCGGTGGCAGTGGATGGTGGCGGGGGCGATGCTGCTCGCCGCCTGCTCGAAGGAGAATGCGGAAGAGGCGGCCGACCCGGCGGTGCTCGCCAATTACGTGCCGCCCTTCGTGATGTCGCGGCTCGATTACGGCGGGGTCGTGGAGCGCCGCTTCCGCCGCCTCGACGTCAACCATGACGATCACCTCACGCGCAACGAGCTGCCGCAGCGACTCGCCGACCGATTCGACGAGATCGATCGCGACAAGGACGGCCGCATTTCGAACGACGAGTGGAGCGCGTGGATGATCGCGCGCTTTGACCAGCAGGACGCCAATCGCGACGGCACCGTCACCAGCGACGAGCGCGAGCGTGCGCGCGAACAGAATAGGATGGACCTGCCGACCCCGAGCGAGGAGCCGGACAACAGCGCCGCGCCAGCCGGGTGAGCGGCGGGCGCGGTCGGGTAGGGGCGGGGTAGACCTGCGCCGGCGCGGCCGTGCCACGCTCATCCGTCGCCCCGGCGGAGGCCGGGGTCCAGTCGGGAAAGCCGCAGTGGGGCTCACGCCCGTCCCGCAGCCGGACCCCCGCCTTGGCCGGGGCGACGAAGAAGGTGTCGCTAAGGTAGCGAATGCAGCGCCGCCTGACGCCTCGCTGCGATCAGGCGGCGAACTCGCGAAAATAGTCGATCGTACGCTGTAAGCCCTTGCGCAGCTGAACCGTCGGCTCCCAGCCGAGCCGCGACTGAGCCAGCGTGATGTCGGGCTTGCGCTGCAGCGGATCGTCCTGCGGCAGCGGGCGATAGTCGAGCGGCGAGGACGAGCCGGTCAGCTCGATCACCAGCTCGGCGAGCTGGCGGATCGTGAACTCGTTGGGGTTGCCGATATTGACCGGGCCGGTGAAGCCCGGCTCGCTGTCCATCAGCCGCAGGAAGCCCTCGATCAGATCGTCGACGAAGCAGAAGCTTCGCGTCTGCGAGCCGTCGCCATAGAGCGTGATTGGTTCGTTGCGCAGCGCCTGCATGATGAAGTTCGAGACGACGCGGCCGTCCGCCGGATGCATGCGCGGGCCGTATGTGTTGAAGATGCGAACCACCTTCACGTCCAGCCCCATCTGGCGGTGATAGTCGAAGAACAGCGTCTCGGCACAGCGCTTGCCCTCGTCATAGCAGGAGCGGATGCCGATCGGGTTGACGTTGCCCCAATAATCTTCCTTCTGCGGGTGAACGTGCGGGTCGCCATAGACCTCGCTGGTCGATGCCTGGAAGATCTTGCATTTGAGCCGCTTCGCCAGGCCAAGCATGTTAATCGCGCCAATCACCGAGGTCTTGGTGGTCTGCACGGGATCGTACTGATAGTGGATCGGCGAGGCCGGGCAGGCGAGATTGTAGATCTCGTCCACCTCGACGTAGAGCGGGAAGCATACGTCGTGGCGCAGGAACTCGAAGCGCGGATTGCCGTGTAGATGGTCGATGTTGCGCTTGGCGCCGGTGAAGAGATTGTCGACGCACAACACCTCGTCGCCGCGCTCGAGCAGCCGATCGATCAGGTGCGAGCCGAGAAAGCCGGCGCCGCCGGTGACGAGCACGCGCTTCCGCGACTGGTAATTCCGCGACATGGTCGATGCTACTCCCGCTGAAATGCCGTGTTGTCCCGGACGGTGCGCCGGGGGCGCGCTTGTGCCAATGATCCCGCGCGGCGACAAGAAAGCTTTCAGCTGTCGCCGTCATCGTGCGACCGACACTGGCCAATCATGGGCACGAATGACTAAGGGAGGATTGATGCAGCGCATCCCGATCCTTGACGGCTGGCGCGCGCTGAGCATCCTGCTCGTCCTTGCAGGACACCTGTTGCCGCTCGGGCCGCATCGCTGGGGCCTGAACGGTGCGGTGGCGGCGAGCGGCATGGCGCTGTTCTTCACGTTGTCCGGATTTCTCATCACCCAGTTCCTGCACCATCGTCCCGAGGTGGTGCCGTTCCTGATCCGGCGCATGTTCCGGATCGCGCCGCTCGGCTGGGCTGCCATGATCGCGCTGGCGCTGGTGAGCCGTGCCGCCCCCAGCGACCTTGGTGCCAATCTCCTGTTCGTCGCCAATCTTCCACCGACCCGGTTGCTGCCGGGGGGCGAGCATCTCTGGAGCCTGTGCGTCGAGGTGCAATTTTACGTCGGGGTCGCCCTGCTGGTTGCGCTCGGTGGTCGCCGCGCTTTGTGGCTGCTGCCGCTGCTGTGCGTGGCGGTGACGCTCACGCGAATGGTGCAGCACGCGCCGATCAGCATCTTCACATGGCAACGCGTGGACGAGATCCTCGCCGGAGCGACGCTGGCGCTGGTCCACGCGCGCGCCGCGCTGGACCGCACGGCTGCCGCGCGTGCTGCCGCTGGCGTTGCTGCCGCTGGTCCTGGCCTCCGCGCACGAGGCAAGCGGTGCGCTGATGTACCTGCGGCCCTATCTCGCCGCGGCGGCGATCGGCTGCTCGATCTATGCCGCGCCGGCATGGCTGGAGCGACTGTTCGGCTCGGCGCCCGCGCGCTACGTCGCGGAAGTGTCGTACGCGGTCTACGTCTTCCACGCGATGTTCGCCGCGACCTGGCTCGGCAGCGGCGACACGCTGATACGCTACGCCAAACGCCCGCTGCTGTTCGCCGCCACCTTCGCCGCCGCGCACCTCTCCACCTTCCGCTTCGAACGGCCGATGATCGAGTGCGGCAAACGGGTCGAGCGGCGCTGGCTCAGCGCGCGCGCAGCCAGGCAGTCGGGCGCCCGCCCAGCAGCTTGAGGTAAAGCGGAATCTTCCACAAAACGTAGAGCGGCAGTCGCGCCGCCGCGCGCGCCGAGAGGAACGGACGGCCGTAGCGGCGCCATGCCACCCAGAGCGCCAGCGCCGCCGCGGTAAGCGCGCCGGCGAGAAGGAACGCGGGCCAAGGCGACGCACCCGCGAGCGTCAGCAGCCCGGTCACTGCCAGCGCGGCGAGATCGAGCATCAGCAGCAGGGTCAGCGGCGGGATGGCGAGGCTCAGCCCGGCCCACAGCGCACGCGGGTCGCCGCGGCGAAGCGCCGTCACGATCGCCGGCAGCGCGCGGGTGAGCGAGGTGGCGAGAAAGCCGCCCTCCCAGCGCGTGCGCTGCTGCAGCGTGCCCTCGGCATTGCTCGCCGCGCTCCATACCGTCGCCTGCGCGACGTAGCGCGGCAGCGTGCCGCGGCGGGCGAGATCGAGCCCGAGCGCCAGATCCTCGACGATGTCCGCGGTGGCGAGCGGCGCGTCGCGGAAGATCGGCCAGGGGAAGGCCATGCCGGTGCCCGTCAGATTGGCCCGCCCGGCCAGTCGCGCGAGCCCGGCCTGACGAACCAGGTTTTTGATGACGAACGCAAAATTCGAGACCTGCACCATCGGGGCGGCGGCGAGGTCGGGGGCCAGCAGGTTGGTGGCCTGGACGGGGTGCTCGGTGGCATGTGCCGCCATGGCCAGCAGTGAGGCGCGATCGGTCGCGCCGTCGGCGTCGAGCACCATCACTATATCGGGTTGCCCGGCTGCATCCCGCGCGGCGAGCGCATCACGTGCGTGCGCGAGTGCATAGCCTTTGCCGCGGCGGTTCGCATCGTCACGCCGCAGCACGCTTGCGCCCGCGGTGGCAGCAGTCGCGGCGGTGTCATCACGGCAATTGTCCGCAACCACGAGCAGCTCGAACCCGGGCGGCAGTTCGGGGAGCAGTCGCGCTACCGTGGCGGCGATGATCGGCGCCTCGTCGTGCGCCGGCATCACGATCACCGCGCGCGCCGTCGCGGCGCTCGGCGCCATGCCGCGCGGCGGGCGCAGCCCGGCGACGACCTCGATCACAAAGGCGAGCGTGAGCGCGAGCAGCGGCGCCGCCACCACGGCAGCGACCAGCGTCGCGACGATTTCGACTGCTGCCATCCGCTTCTCCGATCCCGATCCGTACCCGCGCCGCCGCTAGTAGCGCAGCCACGCGTGCTGGCCACTACCGCGCGCCCGTGAGCGCAAGGTAAACGGCAAATTCGCCTTGAACCGTGCCGTTTTCGTCAATCCGGGGCGCTACCCCTCGGTCTCGGTTGGTTGCGAGCAGAAGGTTTGACGTTTATGCAACGTTCCGCCGGAGGGGGGCGCCGGTGCCACGTCGGTATGTGCCCGTTGGTCGAGTTCGAACCAGGTGAATAGCCAGCCCAGTGCGACGATACCGGCCGTGGCGGAGCGCGAACGCCCGCGCGGGCGCCCGGCGCCACGACTCCCGTCGCTCACGCTGTCGAGTTGGCTGCTGTTGATCGGTTGCGTCGCGCTTGCCGCGCCGACGATGCTGACCGTGGCGCGGTTCAGCTGGTCGACCGAGCAGGGCGGGCATGGTCCGCTGGTGCTCGCCACCGGGCTATGGCTGCTGTGGCGCGAGGTGCCGCGCGTGTGGCCGCTACGGCAGCCCGGCGCGTCGTTGCTGGCCGCGCTGCTGCTGGTGCCATGTCTGCTGCTGTACGTCGTGGCGCATATCACCGGGATCATCGAGATCGAAGGCTTCGCGCTCTATGGCGCGTTGCTGGTGGCCGCTTATGCGCTGCTGGGCGGCACTGTGCTGCGGGAATTGTGGTTTCCGCTATTCTATCTCGGCTTCATCTTCCCGCCGCCTGATCAGGCGGTGGCGGTCATCACCCAGCCGCTGAAGATCGGCATCTCGGCGCAGGCGGTGAACCTGCTCTACGCGCTGGGCTACCCGATCGGCAGCTCGGGCGTGTCGATCCAGATCGCGCAATATGACCTGCTGGTGGCGGCGGCGTGTGCCGGACTGAACTCGATCATCAGTCTCACCGCGATCTGCCTGTTCTACATCTACGTCCGCCACCAGGCGAACTGGCGCTATGCTGCGCTGCTGATGCTCACGATCATCCCGATCGCGATCTTCGCCAACTTCATCCGGGTCATCTTGCTCATCCTGATCACTTATTACTTCGGCGACGCGGCGGCGCAGGGGTTTGCGCACGATTTCGCCGGCCTGGTCATGTTCCTGGTGTCGGTTCTCACCATCTTCGCGATCGATGCGCTGGCGACGCCGCTGCGTCGCGCGCTGGGGAACGGCCATGACGACTAAGGCGCATGATTCCCGGCTGCTCGATCGCCGCCGCGCCATCCTCGGCGGCGCCTTCCTGCTCACCGCGGGGGTGGCGACCGCGCGCGTGCCGGGAAATCACATCGACCTGCTCGGCAAGCGCAAGCTCGAGGCGCTGATCCCCACGCGCGTGGGACCATGGTCCTTCTATTCGAAGAGCGGCCTGGTTACCCCGCCGCCCGACCAATTGTCCGAACTGCTCTACTCGCAGCTATTGACGCGCGTGTACCTCGGCGCGGATCAGCTGCCGATCATGCTGCTGATGGCGCAGAGCAGCGGCCAGACCGGCGTGCTGCAGGTCCACCGCCCGGAATATTGCTATCCCGCGGGTGGCTTTGCGCTCACCGACAAGACTGTCCGCGGCGTGACGCTGCCGTCGAGCGTGCTCGATACGACCGTGATGACCGCCAGCGCGGACAATCGTGTCGAGCAGCTGATGTACTGGACGCGTGTGGGGCATGACATGCCGCTGTCCTGGGCGCAGCAGCGCTGGTCGGTGGCGCGCGCGAACCTGCGCGGCGACGTGCCGGACGCGATGCTGGTGCGGATTTCCACGCTCACGCACGATCGTGAGGCCGGCATGGCCACGCTCGAGGCGTTCACGCGCGCGCTGTTCGCCGCGGTACCCGTCGACGTTCGCCGCGTGCTCGACAGCGCAGCGGGCTGAGCCGCGTCAGGGCCGTCGGCTGGGCAGCTCGATCGGCTTCAATACCAGGAGAATGAAGATTGCATTCGCCACGATGAGGGCGATCGCGAGCAGATGATTGCCCGCGTTGCCGAAATAATTGGCGAGCGCGCAGATCACCGCACCGGCGAGATAGGCGAGCATCGAATCCTGCCGCTCGCTGGAAACTGATCGTTGTAGAAACAGCACGACAAGGCCGGCGAAAATGGCCAACGTCACCCAATCGTAAGCAGTTTGCATCCGGCGGTCCAATCCTCGACGACGAAGCGGTACATCAATTCGTCGCAGGGTGCTAGTTGGAGCGCTACCATGGGAAAGGGGAATAAGATGTTCAGGCGTGGGACTCTGATCGCAGCGAGCTCGCTCGCGCTGCTGGCGGCGGGGTGCGACCGTAAGCCGACCGGGCAGACCGTGGCGGTGGTGAACGGCGAGGAGATCTCGATCGGCGAGCTCAACGCCGAGCTGCAGCAGGCCAACGTGCCCGAAGGCGCCGACCAGAAGGCGGCGCGCGCGCAGCTGCTGCAGACGCTGATCAGCCGCCGACTGCTTGCGCAGGACGCGCGCAAGAACGGCGTCGACAAGACACCCGAGTTCCTCAGCCGCCAGCGCCGCCTTACCGACGAGCTGCTGATCGCGATGAACGCCGAGCGTCAGACGGGCAGCCAGAAGCTCCCCGATCAGAAGGCGATCGATCAGTTCATCGCGGCCAATCCGCAGGCGTTCGCACAGCGGCAGGTGCTCGCGCTCCAGCAGATCGTCATCGATCCGCCGAGCGATCCCAAGGCGCTGGAGCCGCTCAAGGACGCGCACTCGCTCGACGCGGTGGCGGCGACGCTGACGCGCCTCGGCCTTCCGTTCACGCGCACCAGCGGGCGGCTGGACACCGCCAGCGTGCCGCCTGAGGTGCTGAAACGCATCTTCGCGCTGCCCGCGACGGAGCCGTTTGTGCTGCCCGCCAACGGCAAGCTCTTCGCCAACGTGATCGTCGGTCGTGAGCCGGTCGCCATGTCTGCGGACGACATGCGCAAGGCCGCCGTGGCGGCGCTGCGCAAGGAGAATGAGGACAAGAGCATCAACGATCAGGTGAAGCAGCTGCGCGCCACCGCGAAGATCGAGTATCAGCCCGGCTATGCGCCGCCGGCGAGCGGGGCAGCGGCCGCCGCGAAGAAGTGAGGTGAGGGCGGCGGCGTCGCGTGACGCCGCCGCTGGCCTATCCCATGAGGCCTGACCGCAGACGGTCCGGGACAGCCAGCGCCGCTCTCACCGTTGCGGGTGGCTTGTCGCCTTCTCTGATCCCGGCGTGGGGTCGCTATCCGGTGCGCAGCGCACCTGTTGGCCGTTGCGTGGGTGGAAACACGGATCCCGGCTCGAGGCCGGGATGACGCACGGGTGTCGCGGAGAGGAAAGATCTCCGTGAGGACGGGCGCCCGAAGCGACCTCCTCTCCGAATAGCGCGTCGCGCAGCTACGCGCCGGTGCTTCGGCTTATTTGTAATAGTCCGCGTAACCCGCGCCATAGCCATAGCCATAGCTGTCCGCGAGCAGGCCGCCGTCGAAGCGGTTGAGCACCACGCCCGCGCAGGGCGCCTGATCGAGCACGTGGAGCGCGTCCTTCACCTGCTTCTTGGTGGTGCGGCCTTCCTCGACCACCAGAATGAAGGCGTCCAGCTTGGTCGTGACGATCGTGGCATCGTCATTGGCGAACACCGGCGGCAGGTCGCACAGGAAGATCGACGGCGTGGTGACCGCACGCATCGCCGCGATCACCTGCGTCATCTTCGCGGACGCGAGCAATTCGGCCGAATGTGCCGCGGCGCGGTCCGTCGGCAGGATCACCAGCCGCTCGCCTTCGGGATGGCGCGCGAGCGCACGCAGCGATTCGACGTCACCTTCGAGATAGTCGCGCATGCCCTGCTCAACCGACACGCCGAAATTGTGCGCGATCGAGCCGCGCCGCAGATCGAGGTCGACCAGATAGGTGTCCAGCCCCGGCGTGCGCGAGAGTGCGGCCGCGAGGTTGGTGGCGCAGAATGACTTGCCGACTGCCGGCGTCGCCGAGACGATGCCGAACAGCCGCCAGCCCTTGTGGCGCTGCAGCTTGAGCAGCCGCGACCGCAGCATGTTGAACGGGCGCGAGCGCACGTCGCGGCTGTCGAAGCCGTAAATGCCGCGCTGCTTCGCCTCGGCGCTGTTCCAGGCAAAAGCGACGCTGTCGTCGAGCGACGGCATGGTCTCGCCCGCGAACGCCGCGGTCTCGGGCTTGGTCATGGGAATGGCCTTGAGCATATCGGTCATCTTCACATCGCCCCGCCGGTGTCGGCAGCCAGCTTGGGTTTGCGACGGAACGGCAGCGCCAGGCGCCAGCGGCGGCGCTTCTCGCCGGGAGCGAGATCGGGCACGAACGTCGGCACCACGGTGAGCGTCTCGAGCCCGAGCGCCTTGAGCTGGTCCACCCCGCGGATCGGCCGCAGCAGGAACTCCAGCGCCAGCGCGAGCACCAGCCCGAGCCCGAGCCCGCCCGCGACGCCGCCGCCGATCAGCAGCAGGCGATTGGGCGAGACCGGCTTGTCCGGCACCGCGGGCGGATCGACCACGGACAGCCGCTCACCCTTCTGCTCCTGCGCCATGCGTGCCGAGTTCTGCGCGCGCAGCACGTTGCCGGTGATGTCCTTGAGCTGGTCGCGCAGCCCGTTGGCCCGAGCCTCGAGCTGGCTGACCTGCTCGAGCACGACCGGAGCGCGCGACGAATTGGCCACGCTGGCAGAGGCGCGCGCATTGTCGCTGGCGCGGAACTGCTCCAGCTGCGCGATCTGCGCGTTGTTGGCCTGGATCTGCCCCTGCACGAGCGAGGCGTCCGAACTGTCGCCTTGCGACGCGGCGATCTCCTGCGCCTGCGCCAGCCGCGCCTTGGCGCGGACCACGTCGGGATGGCTCTCGTTATAGACCGCGCGCGCGGCGACGAGCGCGGCCTTGGCCTGCTGCACCAGCGGGTCCTTGCCGCCCGAGCGGCGTGCCTGCGCCAGCAGGTTGCGGTTCTCGCTCTGCAGCTGCGCGATCTGCGCGCTATAGCCGCCGCTGTTCGACGGCATGACCATGCCACCCGAGGCGAGCGCGCTGCCGTTGCGCGCCTTCAGCGTGGTGATCTGGCCTTCGATCTGGCTGATCTGGTCCTGCAGCTTGCGCGACTGGTCCTGCAGGAAGTCGACCGTATTGGTCGCCTGCGCCGCCATGCTGGTGGCGTCGATCTCGAGGAAGCGGCTGACGATGCTCTGCATCACCGCCTGCGCCTTGGCGGGATCGGCATAATCGAAGCTCATCGTGAAGGCGATCGTGCTGGTGCCGCCCTGCTGTGCCTGCTGGCCCTGGCCGATGTCGCCGCTCACCGCTTGCACCGCGGTGGCCTTCTGCATGGTCTCGACGATCTCGGACAGCGGCTTGGAGCGGCGCTCCTTCTCGTAGAGCCCGTTCTGCTCGATCAGTGCGATGAGATCGCCGCGGCTGAGCACCTGCTCGCGGATCTTGGCGATGCGCTGGTCGATGATCGTGGTCAGCGGCGAGCTGACCAGCGTCGAGGGCAGTTCCTGCGATTCGACCAGCAGCGTCGCCGACGAGCGATACATCGGCGGCAGCAGCAGCGCGAGCGCCACCCCAATCGTGGAGAGGACCAGGAACGGGACGATAATCAGCCAGCGGCGCTGCCACAGGATCGTGGGGATATAGCCGAAGAAGCCGCCGCCGCCCTCTTCCTCGTTCGTGTCGACGTCACTCACCGCGTATCGCCCCATCTCGCTCGCACGAATACCTTGACGTTGACGTCCGACGGCCAATCCTGCCCACCGCCGGTCGCGCGCCGATAGCCACCCGCGACGCCACCGAAGAGGCGGCGCGAGAAGCCATGTTCGTAGCTTGCACCAGCATTGATGAAGGAGGCGTTGCGCGCCTGCAGAAGATTGGACGTCTCCTGCACCCGCGAGTAATCGGCCGACGCGCGCAGCACGTCATTCTCGCGCAGCTGGTAGGAATAGTCGATCCCCGCGCCCTGACGCTTCGAGACGTCGCCGAAGCCGGTCGGCTGCGCGTCCGAATAGGCACGAGCGCAGATATTGCTGCGCTGCCCGGCCTTGCAGGCGAAGATATTGCCCGAGATGCCGGTCGAGTGGGTCGTGCCGAGCGGCGTGCGCGAGGTGATGAACAGCGCCCCCACCGCCGCCGACAGCGAGACCGATTCGCTGAACTGGTGGGTGAGCGTTACCTGCGGCTGGTAGAAGGAACCCGAGGTGCGATCGCGATCGAAGTTCGACCATGATCCCGATCCCTGCAGCCCCACGCTGGTGCGCGCCGACACCGCATGCGACCAGCCGAGCGTTGCCGACTTGGTGGTGGACGAGGTCAGCAGGCCGCTGTCCCCGTAACTGATCCGGCTGGCGCGGACTTCACCGTTGATCGTGTCGCGCTGGCTGATGCGCAGGTCGGCGCCGATCGCCGCGGTCAGGCTCTTCTGGCGCTGACGCAGCCCCAGCAGCGCGATGTCGGGCGTGCCGAGATCGGGCGGCAGCGAGGGATCGAGCACGCCGACGAGGCCGTAGCTGCTCTGCCCGATGATCGAGCTGTCGTAGCTCACCACCGCATGCGCGTTGAACGTTTCGGTCAGCTGCCGGCGCGCGCGCGCCTCGACACCATAGCTGTCGGCTGAATCGTAGCGGGTGAAGTAGTCGGTGCGACGATAATAAGCGCTCAGCGCGGCCTCGCCCTTCTCGTCGAAGCGGACGAGCTGGGGTGAGATCGACAATTCGGTAAAGGCGCTGCCCGCGCCGTCGTCATTGACCAGGAAGGGATTGGACGAATAGCCCACCCCGGCCTGGCCATCAACGATGAGGCGCGTGGTCTGCGCGTCGGCAAGCGTGCACGGCAACGCGACCAGCGCGGCGCCGAGCGGCAGTGCGACACCGAGGCTGAGATGACGGCTGATCCGGCTCACGGTACGATCACCGTGTCACCGCCGCGCACCAGCGGGATCGACTCGCTCGACAGATTGTCGGTCGAGCCGCGCATCAGGTCGCTGATCCGCACGCGCACCGCTTGCGCGCCGGTCGGCGTCTTGCGCAGGATCACGACGTTGCCGAGCGAGGCGAACTCGGTCGGACCGCCGGCGAAGCTCAGCGCCTCGAGCACGTTGACGTAGCGGCCGGGGTTGAACGAGCCCGGCGAGCGGACCTTGCCGAGCACCGAAAACTGCAGCCCCGACGGCGTCTTCACAGACACGGTCACCTGCGGCACCGCGGTGCGATACTGGCCCTCCAGCCCCTTGGTGATGCGCGCCTCGATCTCGCTCGGCAGCGCGTTGAGCGCATCGACCTTGCCGACCAGCGGAAAGGAGAAGGTGCCGTCCGGCAGCACGCGCACGGTGCGTTGCAGTCGCTCCTCGCCCCAGACGAAGATGTCGAGCTCGTCGCCGGGGTTGATGCGATAGGCCGCGAGCGGCGCTGGCGCGCCGGCTGCCGCGGTCTGCGCCTCCGCCGGCGCCAGTCCCGGCGCAGCGGCCAACAGCACCAACGCCGTCGCCGCCCCGGACAGAAGCTTCTTTACCATCCCTTGAACCCCCAACTACTAAGGCCTGATCCACAAAGCGATCAGCGCGTGCCACGAGTTTATTTGCTCGTTTGTCCCATATCGAGTATCGGCGGCAGCGTCAGCCGCCTTACCGCATTTTCCTGACGTTGTACGCACGAGATTGTTGATGATGTGCAGCATTCTGGTGCGTCGATTTGCCGCTTGTAGTCGCCTTGCCGCACTGGGAGTGCTGGCCATTGTGGCAGCCTGTCGCCCGCCGCAGGAGCGCGCGGCGCGCTTCGCGGGCATGTATGAGGCGGCGCTGGCCGGCAACGACCCCTGGACCGCTCGCGTGGCGATGTCGCGCGCGGTCGCGATCGACGATTCGAATCCGCAATATTGGGCCGCGCTCGGCCGCGTCCAGCTGACGCTTGGCGACTATTCGGGGGCGTACGGCTCGTATTCGCGCGCGAACGAGCTCGATCGGTCGGATGCGGGCGTGCTCCAGACGCTGGCTGATCTGGCGGCGCTCAGCGGCCGCGTCGAGGATGCGCGCCGCTACGCCAATCAGGTCCTTCTGCTGCAACCCAGCGATCCGGCGCCGCAGGCGACGCTGGGCTTCGTCGCGCTGCACGAGCGCGATCCCGCGGGCGCGCTCCAGCGTGCGGACGCGGTGCTGGCGATCCGCCCCGCCGATTCGAACGCCACCGTATTGAAGGCACGCGCGCTTGCGTCGAACGGGGACGATGGCGCCGCGCTGGCGCTGCTGGAGCGGTTCATCGCCGACCATCCGCGCGACAGCGCCGCGCTCGACACGATGGCGACGATCGCGACCCGCTTCGGCCGAGCACCGGCGCTGCTGGCCGCGCGCGAGAAGCTGGTGGCGCTGCGGCCGCACGATGTCGCGCTGCGGCTCGCTTATGCAGATTCGCTGTACGGGCTCGGCCAGCACGATCGCGCCCGCGCCTTGACCGAGGCGCTGATCCGCAGCGGCGATTATGGCGACTCGCTGATCGACGCGCTGGCGCTGTGGCGCCGCTATGAACCGCGCGCGTGGAGCGTCCCCGTGGTCGGCGCGCTCGCCGCCACCGCCACGCCGCGCGACAAGCTGCGCTACGCCTATTTCCTGATGCTGGAGGGCGCGGCGGCGGAGGCGGAGGCGCTGGTGGCGCCGCTCGTCCGGCCGCCCGTCACCGCGGCCAATGCGTCTGCGCTGGCGCTGCTGGCGCAGATCCGCGCCGCGCAGGGGCGTAATCAGGCGGCGGAGACGTTGCTCGACCAGGTGCTCGCGTTCGATCAGGGCAATGTGGTGGCGCTGCGCGCACGGACCGACCTGTATCTCCGCACCGGGCGCGGGCAGCGCGCGGTGTTCGATGCGCAACGGCTGGTGGCGGCGAAATCGCGCGCTGCTGACGATCGCGTGCGGCTCGCGCGGGCTTATCAGCAGGCGGGCCAGACGCAGCTCGCCGAGAACACGCTACGCGGCGGATTACAGGACATTCCGGCGAACCCGCTGCTCTTCGACGCGTTGCGCCGCTTCCTCGTCGCGACCGGGCGGCGCGACGAACTCGACGAAGTGGGTCAACAATTTATAGAGCAGCAGCGCGTAGTACGGGCGCAATGGTGAGATTTTCTCGCGCGGGAAGGCAGCGGCGGGCGTGAGCAAGTGGCGACGATAGTGCGACCGACAAGGGTGAGACGGTTCACGTCCAACGTGATTCCGTCCCTGATCTTCGTTGTCGATCTGCTCTGCCTGCTGATCAGCATGCCGGCCGCGCTGGTGCTGTACCAGCTGTCGGTCGGGCTGTCGGTCGTGCCGGGGGTGCATACCGCCGCCGCCTTCATCGCCGGTGTGGCATTTTTCCTGATCCGACAGTCGCGCGGGGTATATAGCCAATCCTTGGCGCTGCTGCGGTCGAGCGACGCTGCGGTGGCGCTCGACTATCTGTTCGCGGCGCTGCTTAGCAGCGCGATCGTGTGGCAGTTCGGGCTGGTCGACGAATTCTCGCGCGGGCTGACGCTGGCCTATGTCGGCTCCTGCGTCGGATCGCTGCTGGTGAGTCGATTCGTGCTGCGCGCCTTGCTCCACCGGCTCGCGCGCGGCGGGCGGATTCGCCAGCGCGTGGTGCTGTATGGCGCCGACACCGCGATCGTCGAACGCACCTGTCGGATGCTCGACCTGCAGGCGCTACCCCAGCTCCTGCTGGTCGGCGTGGCGGACGATTATTCGCGTCGCTCGCGCGACGAGACGGTGGGGGATCTGCCTTTCATCGGCGGCTTCTCCGAGTTGCTCACGCTCGCGCGCGACGGCGAGGTGGACCAGGTGCTGATCGCGCTGTCCGACCTCACGCGCGAGCGACTCGACCTGATCATCGAGAAGCTGAGCGAGGTGGCGATCGACATCTCGCTGATCCCGCGCGAGGCGATCGCGCTGGCGCCGGACTATCGCGTCAATTTCGTCGGCGCGATCCCGGTGCTGACGCTGTGGCAGCGACCGATGCGCGATGGCGACACGCTGCTCAAGGATGCCGAGGATCTGATCATCGCCGGGCTGGCGCTGATCTTCCTGTCGCCGCTGCTGCTCGTCACCGCGATCGCGATCAAGGCGACCAGCCGCGGCCCGGTGCTGTTCAAGCAACCCCGCTTCGGCTTCAACAATCGTGAGATCCTGGTCTACAAGTTCCGCTCGATGTACGTCGATCGTCAGGACGTGTCGGGCGCCGAGCGGACGCGCAAGGGCGATCCGCGCATTACTCCGGTCGGTCGGGTGATCCGCAAGCTCAGCATCGACGAGCTGCCGCAGATCTGGAACGTGCTGCGCGGCGAGATGTCGATCGTGGGGCCGCGCCCGCACGCCACCCATATGAAGGTGGGCGACCATTATTACTTCGACGCGGTGAAGGGCTATGCCGCGCGCCACCGGGTGAAGCCGGGGATCACCGGACTGGCGCAGGTGCGTGGACTCCGCGGCGAGATCCAGACGATCGAGCGTGCCAAGCGGCGGATCGAGCTGGATCGCTATTATATCGATCACTGGTCCCTGACGCTCGACGTCAAGATCATCGTCCAAACGGTGGCCAACATCCTGTTCGACAAGAATGCTTACTGAAAGCACGGCGCCGCGCGGCTTCCTCGGCCTGCGCTTCGATCCGCTCGACACCGCGGGGGCGCTGGCGTGGCTGCGCGCCGCCAGCGTCGAGGCGCCGTTCCGCTACGTCGTCACCCCGAACGTCGACCATCTGGTCCGCCTCGACTCGATGGTGCGTAGCGAGCCGGCGGGCGAAGCGCTCTGGCGCGCATACGAGGGCGCCGCGCTGACGCTCTGCGACAGTCGCGTGCTGGCCCGACTGGCACGCTGGTGCGGGGTCGAACTGCCGGTCGCGCCTGGCAGCGATCTGACCGCGCGCCTGTTCAGCGAGGTCGTGCGCCCCGGAGACCGGATCGCCATCATTGGCGGTGATGCGCCGTTGCGTGCAGCGCTGGCACAGCGTTTCGGCACGCTCAATTTCGTCCAGCATATCCCGCCGATGGGACTGCTGCGCGATTCCGCGGCGCTCGACGCTGCAGCGCGCTTTGGCCGCGACGCGCAGGCGCGATTCGTGCTGCTCGCGGTCGGCTCGCCGCAGCAGGAGATCGTTGCCGCGCGGATCGCTGCGCTGCCGGGTGCGCGCGGGACAGGGCTGTGCATCGGCGCGTCGCTTGACTTCATCGTCGGTCGGCAGCAGCGCGCCCCGCGCATGGTGCAGCGCCTCGGTCTCGAGTGGGCACACCGGCTCGCCTCACAGCCGCGCCGATTATGGCGGCGCTATCTCGTGGAAGGGCCGCGTATCTTCCGCATGACGCGGGACTGGCGCGCGAACCGCGGCACTCCTGTGCCAGACTGACACATTGGGCGACCGATGGCATCCGCAGATCGGCGATCCTTCCGCGATCGGCTGGATCACGGTCGCTGCTTATCTGCTCGCCACTGGATTGTGCCTGGCGGCGCAACGCCAGGATGCAGCGGCCGCTCCGAAGCATTTCTGGACGGCCCTGGCGGTCGTGCTGCTGCTGCTCGGCATCAACAAGCAACTCGATCTGCAGTCGCTGCTCACGCAAGTCGCGCGTGATTGGACCAAGACGCACGGGGTGTACGAGCAGCGAAGCGCGCTTCAGGTTGCGTTCATCTTTGCGATCGCGGCGATCGGCGCGATCATGCTTGTGGTGACGTCCTATATCATGCGGCGGCAGGCGGCACCACGGAAGATCGCGCTCGTCGGTATGATCTTCCTGTATTCCTTCATCCTCATCCGCGCTTCGTCGTTCCACCACGTCGACTGGGCGCTCGGGCGATCGATATTCTCGGTTCGTCTTAATGCGGTGCTTGAGATCGGCGGCATCTCCATTGTCGCGAGTGCGTCTGCTCTAGTCTTGCGTTCGCGCGTCGCCGCCGATTAACCGAATCCGCAAGTTGTTCTTTCGACGTGTTGTGCGGCTCAATCGCGCCCGAACCGGGCCGATTGCGTCATGCCGACTTTGTTCCCTGATGCGCACGTCCCGTTTCTGGAAAAAGCCGTTGTTGCAGCAAGCGACTTCAGGCGCTTGATGAAGGGCGGGAAGGGTCAAGGCGGCTCACCCCCGAACTGACGTTTGTTACATTGTTCAGCTGTCCCGAAACAGTGCGGCGTTCCTCATTTTGGCGATGGTTTATATTCAGTAAACGGGTATCAGGCGAATCAGCGGTGGTGGACCACCCCCGTCAGGCAAGCGTCCGGGTCGTGGTGTTTCAGGGATCTAAGGGAGTTATCCACATGAAGAAGTTCGTTACCTCGGCACTCGTCGCCAGCGCGTTCGTCGCTGCGACTCCGGCGATGGCCGCCACGACCATCTCGCTCACGCAGAACGCGGATGGCAGCTACTCGGGCACCTCCGGCACCGTCATCCCGACGACCGCGACGTTCAGCGACGAGTATAATTTCTCGGTGCCGACGGCGGGCCTGGTCAGCGCCAGCGTGATTTCGCTTTCGATCACCGGTGGTTTCAAGCTGGTGTCGGGCACGCTTAACGGCACTGCGCTGACGCTCGGCAAGTTGAGCGACTACGTCTACACGCTGACGCTGCCGGGCGCGGGCGTGCCGTCGATCGCCAACCCCCAGAAGCTGGTGATCAACGGGACGTCGCAGGGCGGCGGCAGCTACACCGCGAACGTGACCTTCGCCGCGGTGCCGGAGCCGGCCACCTGGGCGCTGATGATCCTGGGCTTCGGCGTCGTCGGCTATGCGATGCGTCGCCGTCCGTCGGTGCGCTTCTCGCAGGCGATCTGATTGGTCGCGAGGCACACGCCTTGCGATCCAAGACCTCGCAGTCGATCGCGGCGGTCGCCCTTCGGGGCGGCCGCCGTTGTCATATGGAGCGGCATGAGCGGCGCTTGACCCGGCCGCTGCGCTGTTGTTCGACACGATGAGCGAGGCGCAGACATGCGGCGGCGCGTGGGTGAGGCGGCGGTGCGGCGATGATCGGGCGATGGCTGAGCCGTGACCGTCCGCCGCACTACCGCTTGCCTGACGGCGTGCGCGCCTATGCGGTGGGCGACGTTCACGGTCGTGCCGATCTGCTCGCGCCGATGCTCGACTGGATCCGCGAGGACAGCGACTCGCGTGGCGGCTATCCCGAGGTTCATGTCGTCTTCCTCGGCGACCTGATCGATCGCGGGCCGGACTCCGCCGCGGTGGTCAGCATGCTGGCGAGCGGGCGTGCCGCCTTCGGACAGCGGCACTTCATTCGCGGCAACCACGAACAGGTGCTGCTGGATATCCTCGAGGGCGACTGGGCGCGGATGGACGACTGGCTCGCGGTCGGCGGGGTCGAGACGGTGGCGAGCTACGGCGTCGATCCGGCGCTCTACCTGCGCGATCCCGCGGCGTTCCAGCGCGCCGTGCGCGACGCCATCCCGAGCCTCCACGTCGCCTTCCTCCGCCGCATGCAGAGCTGGATGCAGCTGGGCGACTATCTTTTCGTCCACGCCGGCATCCGCCCGGGCGTGCCACTCGATCAGCAAAGCGCGCGCGATCTGCGATGGATCCGCCGCGACTTCCTGCGCAGCCGCGTCGACCATGGCATGATGGTGGTGCACGGCCACACGATCAGCGACTCGGTGGACTTCCGCCCCAATCGCATCGGCATCGATACGGGGGCCTACGGCTCGCACCGCCTCTCCGTCCTGGGGCTGGAAGCGGATCGCCGCTGGGTGCTGACGAGCCGGCTTCAGTGACGAAAACGAGAGCGCATCGCCGCTGCGCGGATCAGAACGGGCGCTCGCCGAGGTAATTGCCCGCGTTCTTGTAGCGGCAGACGAGTACGTCCTCCTCGCGGCCGCGCGCCACCGCACAGCCGACCTCGTCGGTGTCGCGCCACATCAACTGGGTGTAATGGCCGACGTCGTCGACCCGCCCGGTCACGCTGTTGTACGGGAAGACGCCCTGACGGAAGAAGCGCTTCTCGCGGATCCAGCCGTTGACCATCGCCTCCGGGGTGAAATAGCCGCGCGTGCCGGCCCAGAGGTTCTCGCCCTCGGGGTCATAATGCCGCTCGGGCGCATGCTCGAAGCGGCCGGTGCTGGCGAGATAATCCGCCCAGCGCTGCGCCGACTGCACCAGCTCGCGGTTCCAGCGCAGCGCCGGCACGCCGATCGAGGCGCGCTCGTAATTGTGCGCGGCGAGGATGCGCGCGTCGAACGTCTGAGAAAAGCTCGCGGCGCCGCTCAGCAGCGGGGCGACGACCACCGCGGCGAGCGCGGCGATCAGCTTGCGGGGCGCATGAAAGCGCGGCATGTCCGGAACCCTTCCTGGTGTTCGATCCAGGAGAGCGGTTTAGCGGCGAGGCACTTGCCAGCCGGTCGACAGACATGGTTTACGCCAGGTAAGTTATATTCAGGCGGTGATGGTGACGAGGTCGCCACGAGCGCTGGCCTCGTAGACGTGCCGTGCGAAATCCTCGGGGATGCCGACGCAGCCGTGGGTTGCGAAGCCGCGTCGCACCGCGCTGGCGTGGATGGCGACGCCGTCGTTGGTCAGCCGTAGCATATAGGGCATTTCGGCGTCGTAGAGCGTCGACACGTGTCGGCGTGCGCGCGCAAGGATGGGGAAGGTGCCCGTTGGAGTCGGCTTGTGATCGGTGCCGTACAGGATCACGGCAGTCCCGATCTCGTGCCCGGCGCGAAAGACCGACATCAGCTGGCGCGAGAGGTCGACCCGGATCTGCGTGGCGCCGGACGCGGGCACGCCCTGCTCATTCCACACGAAATCACCGAATTTCATCGGCTCGTCGACGCGAAGCAGGCTGTGGACGAGCAACCGGCGACCATCCGGCGCCACCAGCGCCGGCTCCTGCCCGGCCGGATAGGTTACCCGTGTGCCGATGCTGCCGACCGTGGTGGCGAAGCGCAGCGGCGCGGCGGCAGGCGAGTCGTGACGTGAGAGCTGAGTCGTCTGGCGCGTCCACCACGCCATGCCCCATGCGCCGACACCCGCGGCGGCGAGCGCGACCGCCGCGCCCGCGACGCGGCTCATGCCGCTGGCTTGGCCTCCGCCGCGCCGCGTCGCCCAACCCGACGCAGCGCAGCGCCGACCATCAGGAAGCCCAGAATCATCGTCGCCCAGGTCGCTGGCTCGGGGACCGCCGGTACGGGCGGGATGACCTCGTCGCCACCGCCGCCACCGCCCCCGTTTCCGCCACCGCCGCCGCCAGGGACGAACGGCGTCGTCGGCGTGAAGCCGCCGCCCGGCGGCAGCGGTCCGAGCGCCACCGGCGTCAGCGGCACGTCACCGATCGGCGTGGCCGGACCGAATGCCAGCGGCGTCGCCGGCAACTCGACGTACGGCGGCGCCCAGCCGATGCTCGGTCGCTCACGGACGTTGCTCAGCACGCGCTCACGCGGCGCCGACGGCAACGGGACGCGCGGTCGCGACGCGAGTCGCTGCCTCGCCGGCTTCGTCGTGAACATCGCGCCGGCATCGCGTCCGCCGGGCGAGCGCGCGCCGAGGATCGCCGACGGATCGGGCAGATCGACCAGGCGCGCCACCTTGGCCGACGCATCGGCAATGCCCAGCCCACCGACCGTTCCGCCCAGCGCGCCATAGCTGCCGACCGCAGCCACGCCCACCAGGCCGCCGACGGCGACCCGGGCGAGCGTGAATTGCCACAACAGTGTGAGCGGACGACGCCAGCTATTCATCGGTGAGACCAACCCTGTTTCCGAACCGCGAACGGTTAAGGAAGCGCGATGATCCATGTGGACCGGAGCGGCCTCATGAGTCCAGAAAAATGTCCATGTTAAATAGGTTATCGCGGGACAGTGTTGCTATGCGGCAGCAGTCTATCGCGCTGCCGTTCGACCAATTCTATTAACCATTGGCGGAACGCACGGACTCGCCGCAATTGTCGCGTGTCGCGGTGCGTCACCAGCCAGAAGCTGCGAGTGATCGTCACGTCGGGCAGGATCCGGCATAACGTCGGGTCGCTGCCGCCGATGAAATGCGGCAGCACCCCCACGCCGGCACCCGCGGCGATCATCCCCGCCTGTGCGTTGATGCTCGAGCTCCGCAGCGTCGGCGTCAGCGCGTCGTCGAGCTCGTGCAGGTAGCGCAGCTCGGGCGCGTAGAGCAGGTCGGGGATGTAACCCACGAGGCGGTGGCGCACACCGAGCGTCTCGCGCGTCGGCGCACCGTCACGCTCGATCAACGCGCGCGCCGCATACACGTGCAGCGCGTAATCGGCGAGCTTGCTCGCCACCACCGGGCCGTGGCGTGGCCGTGCGAGCAGTACCGCCACGTCCGCCTCGCGGCGCGACGGGCTGAGAAAGCCCGAGTTCGCCACCAGGTCGAGCGTCAGCGCCGGGTGCGCCGCGACAAACGAGTCGAGATGCTGCGCGACCAGCCATGAGCCGAACCCTTCGGACACGCTGACGCGCAGCGTGCCGGTGAGTGCGCCGGGCGGGTCGGCGCGATCGCCAATCCGCTCGGCGGCCCGCGCCATTTCCTCGACCTGCACGAGCAGCGACTCGCCCGCCTCGGTGAGCACCTGACCTTCGCGTGTCTGCTCGAACAACGTGCGCCCCAGCCGCGCCTCGAGCCGTCGCAGCCGCCGACCGACCGTCGTGGCGTCGACGCCCAGCTGCGTGGCCGCCCGCGCAATCTGTCCGACGCGCGCCACGGCGAGGAAATCCTGAAGATCGTTCCACGAGAGCGGCTGCATGAATGCAGGTACGCCTTGCAGAATTGCCGCTTGCCTGCAACCGGGCCGCACCGCACAGCGAGCGGACAAGATAGAGGAGAGGCGATGCGCACCATCGACCATCACATCGCCGGCGCGGCAGCGACCGCGGGCGGCGGTGGCGCGGCTCGCACCGGGGACGTCTTCGACTCCAACACCGGTCAGGTGCAGGCGCGGGTGACGCTCGGCAGCGCTGCCGACCTCGACCGTGCGGTGGCGGCGGCGCAGGCGGCGCAGCCGGGCTGGGCGGCGACCAACCCGCAGCGCCGCGCGCGCGTGATGTTCCGCTTCAAGGAGCTGGTCGAGCGCGACATGGACTCGCTGGCGCGGCTGCTCTCGTCCGAGCACGGCAAGGTGATCGCCGACTCAAAGGGCGACATCCAGCGCGGGCTCGAGGTGATCGAGTTCGCCTGCGGCATCCCGCACGTGCTCAAGGGCGAGTACACCCAGGGCGCAGGCCCCGGGATCGACGTCTACTCGATGCGCCAGCCGCTCGGCATTGGCGCGGGCATCACCCCGTTCAACTTTCCCGCGATGATCCCGATGTGGATGTTCGGGGTGGCGATCGCCTGCGGCAATGCCTTCCTGCTCAAGCCGTCGGAGCGCGATCCGAGCGTGCCGGTGCGGCTTGCCGAACTGATGCTCGAGGCCGGAGCGCCCGCGGGCATCCTCCAGGTCGTCCACGGCGACAAGGAGATGGTCGACGCGATCCTCGACCATCCCGCGATCGCGGCGGTGAGCTTCGTCGGCTCGTCCGACATCGCGCATCACGTCTACCGTCGCGGCGTCGCGGCAGGCAAGCGCGTCCAGGCGATGGGCGGCGCCAAGAACCACGGCATCGTCATGCCCGACGCCGACCTCGACCAGGTCGTCGCCGATCTCGCCGGCGCCGCCTTCGGCTCGGCGGGCGAGCGCTGCATGGCGCTGCCTGTGGTGGTGCCGGTCGGCGAGCAGACCGCGGACCGCCTGCGCGACAAACTGGTTCCGGCGATCCGCGCGCTGCGCGTCGGCGTCTCGACCGACCCGGAGGCGCATTACGGGCCAGTGGTCAACTCAGCGCACAAGCAGCGGGTCGAGGACTGGATCGGCACCGCGGTCGAGGAGGGGGCGGAGCTGGTTCTCGACGGCCGCGGCTTCACGCTCCAGGGCCATGAGGACGGCTTCTTCGTCGGCCCGACCTTGCTCGATCGGGTCACGCCGCAGATGCGCTCCTATCAGGAGGAGATCTTCGGCCCGGTGCTCCAGATCGTCCGCGCGCCCGACTTCGAGACGGCGCTGCGGCTGCCGAGCGAGCATCAATACGGCAATGGCGTGGCGATCTTCACGCGCAACGGCCATGCCGCGCGCGAGTTCGCCGCGCGCGTCAACGTCGGGATGGTCGGCATCAACGTGCCGATCCCGGTGCCGGTCGCCTATCACAGCTTCGGCGGCTGGAAGCGCAGCGCCTTTGGCGACGTCAACCAGCACGGCACCGAGGGCGTTCGCTTCTGGACCAAGGTCAAGACGGTAACGCAGCGCTGGCCCGACGGCTCCGCGCTCCCCGGCGGCAGCGAGGACGGTGGACCCTCGCGCGTGCAGGACGCGTTCGTGATCCCGACGATGGGATGACGATATGCGGCGAAGCGGACAGATGGCGATGACGGCGGGGCTGGCGGCCATGCTCGCCGCCTGCGCGCCGGATGCGGCGGACTATAATCGCCACGAGGTGCCGGCGGACGAGGCGCGCGCGCAGGCCGCGATCGAGCGTGCCGCGGCGCAGAACGGCGTCGCCACCACCGCGCGCGCCGGCGTTCCGATTGCCGCGCCGCCCGAGACTGCGGCGCGATCGCGCGCCTTCCCGCCCGACTTTCTCGGCTATTGGGGCGCCAGCTACGACGATTGCCAGCTCGCCAATACGGACGCCGACGGGCGGATCAACGTCGACGCCGACACGATCCGCTTCCACGAGGCGAAGGCGCGCGTGCAGCGGCTGGAGCAGCGCTCGCCCTATGAAGTGGTGGCGGACCTCCGCTTCGACGGCGCGGGCGACTCCTCGTGGGAGCGGCGTGACCGCTTCACGCTCGAGCAGGGCGGCACCATCCTCGTGCGCAGCGAGGCACCCAACGTCCAGCGCTACCGGCGCTGCTGACCGCAAGGCAGGACATGACCGACCAGTTCGACCTCACTGATGACCAGCGCGAGATCCAGGAGCTCGCGCGCCGCTTCACCGCCGATCGCATCACGCCGCACGCGGCCGAATGGGACGAGACGCATCACTATCCCGTCGACGTGTGGAAGGCGGCGGGCGAGCTCGGCTTCGGCGCGATCTACGTCAGCGAGGCGTCGGGCGGCATTGCGCTCGGCCGGCTCGAGGCGGCGCTGGTCATGGAGGCGATGGCTTATGGCTGCCCGGCCACCAGCGCGTTCATCTCGATCCACAATATGGTGGCCTGGATGATCGACCGCTTCGGCTCGGCGGCGATCAAGAGCCGCTTCCTGCCCGGTCTCGTCACGATGGAGACGATCGGCAGCTACTGCCTCACCGAGCCCGGCTCGGGCTCGGACGCGGCGGCGCTGAAGACCAGCGCGCGGCGCGACGGCGAGGATTATGTGCTCAACGGCACCAAGCAGTTCATCTCGGGCGCGGGCTACAACGACCTGTACGTCTGCATGGTGCGGACCGGCGAGGAAAAGAGCCGCGGCATCAGCGCGATCGTGGTCGAGAAGGGCACGCCCGGCCTGTCCTTCGGCGCGCCTGAGCGCAAGCTCGGCTGGAACGCCTCGCCGACCGCGCAGGTGATCTTCGAGGACTGCCGCGTACCCGCCGCCAATCTGGTCGGCGCGGAGGGCGAGGGGTTCCGCATCGCGATGGCGGGGCTCGACGGCGGGCGGCTCAACATCGGCGCCTGCTCGCTCGGCGGCGCGCAGCGCTGCCTCGATGAATCGATCCGCTACACGCGCGAGCGCCAGCAGTTCGGCCAGCCGATTGCCGACTTCCAGAACACGCAGTTCACGCTGGCGGACATGGCGACCGACCTGGAGGCGGCACGCGCCTTGCTCTATCTCGCCGCCGCCAAGGTGACCGCGGACGCGCCCGACAAGTCGCGCTTCTCGGCGATGGCGAAGCGGCTGGCGACCGACAACGGCTCCTCGATCGTCGACCGCGCGCTGCAACTTCACGGCGGCTACGGCTATCTCAAGGACTATCCGATCGAGCGGTTCTGGCGCGACCTGCGCGTCCACTCGATCCTGGAAGGGACCAACCAGGTGATGCGCATGATCGTCGGCCGCGAGCTGACAGGGCAATGAGGCGCTCGACTCAAATCCTCCCCGGTACGGGGAGGGGGACCGCCAGCCGCAGTCTGGTGGTGGAGGGGGGCTTCCGCATGCGCGACGCTCGATACTCCTCCTCCGTCACCGGTAACGCTAGCCGAGAGCCCCTTTCACCATGCTTCGCATGGTCCCCCTCCCCGCGCCGGGGAGGATCTGATGCTTGACCTCATCGCCGAGACCGAGGGCGGCGTCGCCAAGCTGCGGCTCAACCGCCCCCAGGCGCTCCACGCGCTCACCGCGGAGATGTGCGCCGCCGTGCTCGACTCGCTCGAGCGCTGGCGCGGCGACGACACGATCCGCTGCGTCACGATCGACCATGCCGCGGGCCGCGGCTTCTGCGCCGGCGGCGACATCCGCCTGCTCGCCGAGAGCGGCGCGGGCGACGGCAGCGCCGCGCGCGCCTTCTTCCATGTCGAATATCGCATGAACCACCGCCTGTTCACCTATGCCAAGGACGTGGTGGCGTTCATGGACGGCGTGACGATGGGCGGCGGCGTCGGCCTGTCGCAGCCGTGCCGCTACCGCGTCGCCACCGAGAATACGCGGCTGGCGATGCCCGAGACCGGCATCGGCCTGTTCCCCGACGTCGGCGGCGGCTGGTACCTCTCGCGGTTGCCGGGACGGATCGGCCAGTATCTCGCGCTCACCGGCGCGCGCGTCGACGGCGCGGCCTGCCACGCGCTCGGGCTGGCGACGCACTATGTCGAGAGCGCACGGCTCGAGGCGCTCAAGCGCGACATTGCCGCGCGCCCGGCCGAGCTGCGCGCGGTGCTCGACGCTGCGCATGTCGCGCCCGGCCCTGCCGCGCTGCTCGACCAGCGCGAGGTGATCGACCGGCTGTTCGCCTCGGACCAGGTCGAGGCGGTGTTCGCGGCGCTGGAGGCCGACGATAGCGAGTTCGCGCGCGCCACGCTGGCGACGCTGCGCACCAAGTCGCCGCAGACGATGAAGGTCTCGCTTAAGCTGCTCAAGCATGGCGCGCGCATGGCCGATTTCGCCGACGAGATGCGGCAGGAATATGCGGTCGCCACGCGCGTGGTGCAGCGCCACGACTTCCTCGAGGGCGTGCGCGCGGTGATCGTCGACAAGGACAACACCCCGCGCTGGGAGCCCGCCACGCCGGAGGCGGTCAGCGACCATGTCATCGACCAGATCTTCGCCCCGCTGCCTGAGGCCGAGGCCTGGACTCCGCACGATTGAGGGACTGACCCATGGCCGAGTATGAGACGATCCTGGTCGAGCAACGCGGCGCGGTGACGCTGCTGACGCTCAACCGGCCCAAGGCGCTCAACGCGCTCAACACGCAGGTGCTCGCCGAGCTGCTCCGGGTGCTGGCGGACTATGACGCCGATCCGGCGCAACGCTGCGCCGTGCTCACCGGCAGCGAGCGCGCCTTCGCCGCCGGCGCCGACATCAAGGAAATGGCGGGGCAGGGCTTCGCCGACATGTACGCCGGCAACTTCTTTTCCGGCTATGAGCAGCTGACGCGGACGCGCAAGCCGCTGATCGCGGCGGTGGCGGGCTATGCGCTGGGCGGCGGCTGCGAGCTGGCGATGATGTGCGACTTCATCCTGGCGGCGGATACCGCGAAGTTCGGCCAGCCCGAGATCAAGCTGGGCGTCTCGCCGGGCATGGGCGGCTCGCAGCGGCTGGCGCGCGCGGTCGGCAAGGCCAAGGCGATGGAGATGGTGCTCACCGGCCGGATGATCGACGCCGACGAGGCCGAGCGCGCCGGGCTGGTCAGCCGCGTCGTGCCCGCCGCCGAGCTGCTCGACGAGGCGCTGCGCACTGCCGCGACGATCGCCGGGATGGCGCCGCTCGCCGCCATCGCGAACAAGGAGATGGTCAACGCCGCGTTCGAGACGACGCTGGCGCAGGGCATCCAGTTCGAGCGCCGGCTGTTCCACGCGCTGTTTGGCACCGCCGACCAGCAGGAAGGCATGGCGGCGTTCGTGGAGAAACGCGCGGGCCAGTGGAGCGGGCGTTAGATTCGCGCTCACCCCAGCCGTTCGCCTCGAGCAGTGATCGGGCTTGCCGAGATCAGGTGTCGAGAGGGCCACGTGCGCTGACCTCTCGATATGCCGTGTCGACAAGCTCGACGGCTATCCGAGGCGAACGGATGGGGATTAAGCCCCCGCGAGAAGGAGAGGGACAATGGCACGCGTCGCGTTCATCGGGCTGGGCAACATGGGCGGCGGGATGGCCGCCAACCTGGCGAAGCACGGCCATGACGTGCGCGCCTTCGATCTCTCCGCCGAGGCGCTGGCCCGCGCCGAAGTCGCGGGCTGCCTCGCCGTCGACAGCGCCGCGGCGGCGGTGGCAGGCGCCGAGGCGGTCGTCACCATGCTGCCCGCGGGGCGCCACGTCGCGCAGGTCTATGACGAGATCCTGCCGCTGGTCGACGCCGCGACGATCCTGATCGACTGCTCGACCATCGACGTCGCCACCGCGCGCGCGGTCGCCGAGCAGGCGCGCGCGCGCGGGGTCGCCGCGATCGACTCGCCCGTCTCGGGTGGGATCGCGGCGGCGACCGCGGGCACGCTGACCTTCATGGTCGGCGGACCGGCCGAGTCGTTCGAGCGCGCGCAGGCTTTCCTCGAGGCGATGGGCAAGGCGGTGATCCACGCCGGCGCGAGCGGCACCGGCCAGGCCGCCAAGCTTTGCAACAACCTGATCCTGGGCGCGACGATGATCGCGACCTGCGAGGGCTTCGTGCTGGCCGAGCGGCTCGGGCTCGACCCGCAGGTGTTCTACGACATCGCCAGCAAGGCGACCGCGCAGAGCTGGTCAATGACGAGTTACTGCCCGGTGCCGGGGGTCGGCCCGCAGTCGCCCGCCGACAACGACTATCGCGGCGGCTTTGCGGGCGCGCTGATGCTCAAGGACCTGGAGCTGGCGATGGCCGCGGCGGCGGACGGCGGCGCGACGCTGCCGCTCGGTGAACATGCGCGCGACCTGTACCGCGCGTTCAGCGAGGGCGGGCACGGCGGCGAGGATTTCTCCGGCATCATCCGGATGCTGCGGGGGGCTTGAGGCGTGCCTCTGCGCGTGTCGCGGGTGGCGGCGCGGCCAAGGGCTTAACTCGCGTCATAATAGGCGCGATTGCGGACAGGAGGACCTCTCCCCCCAGGGGAGGGGCAGGGGTGGGGCCTTTCCACGAACGTCCCGCTGGAGGAAGCGCCTTACCCCAACCCCTCCCCTAAAGAGGAGGGGCTTTTCGCGTCGGATCGGTCCTCTCCTTCACGTAGGCAGGCTGTCCCTGGGCCGGTGCGACAGATCGCCACCCCGTCACCGCAGCGCCGCCTCCACCTCCGCGCGCTTGGCCGCGCGCAGCGCAACGCACTGGCGGATCGCGCCGAGCGCCTGGCTCAGCTCGAGCGCGCCGCCGCCCAGCGTCGCCAGCCGCGGCCGGAACAGCGCCTCGACCGCGTCGGCCTTGTCCGCGCTGCAATAGCCGCCGAACAGCGTCGGGATGCGCGCGCGTGCGAAGGCGGGCACGCCCGCGATCGCGCCGTCGAAGTCGCGCGTGAACAGCGACAGCAGCGCGTCGCGCCCGAGCGGCTGGTAGGCGAGCCGTGTCATCAGCGTCAGCCGCTCGGTCGATTGCAGCGCCGGGTGGCGCGTCAGCTCGAGCGCGCGCGCCACCTCGGCAGCGCTGGTGGCGTGGCCGAGCGCGCGCACCGCGTGCGAGCGGAACAGAGGGTCGCCGCTCGCCGCCAGCGAGTCACGCAGCCGGTCCATGAAGGCGACGCCGCGGTCCTCCACCGCCACAGCGAACGCGAGCTCGCGATAGGACGGATCGACCGGCCGCGGCGTCGCGGCGAGCGCGCCCTCGGCCGCCTCGGCGAGCTGCGCCCGCAGCGCCGCGTCGCGCGCGGTCTGCGCGGCATAGTCGACCAGGTTCTGGCGCAGCAGGCTCTGCCCGGTCTCCTCGCCGGCATAGGCGCCGGGCGCGAACGACACCGCGCCGAGCGCGCGCAGCCGCGGCAGCGACAGCTCGCCCGCGAGCCGGCGCAGCCCCGCGGTCGCGGCGGGTGACAGGTCGAGCTGCTCGACCTCGGCGATCGCCTGCGGCAGCTGCAGCGTCGCGCTGCGCTCGCGATGCGCGGCGAAGGCGCGCGCCCCCGCGATCACGCGCGCGAAGCTGGCGTTGCCCGCGAGGAAGTCGGCCCAGAGGCTGTCCGCCGCCGCCATCGCCTCGCGCGCGGGCAGCGTGTCGGCACCCCGCAGCAGCCCGGCCCAGCCGGCCTCGTCGAGGCTGTAGCGCCAGTAGCCCGCGCCGTCGGCGTTGGGCACCGCCAGGCCGCTGCCGCGCAGCGCGAGCGTCCCGGTCGCACTGCCGAGGAGGGTGCAGCTGCGCGTCTCGCCCTGACGCGCGCAGACCGGCACCGTCCAGGTCTGCGGCGCGGGCTGCGCGGCGACGCCGATCGGGCGATAGCGCTGCTGGCTCAGCTGCCAGCGCCCGGCCGCGTCGGCGCGGATGCGGATCACCGGCACGCCGGTCTGCGTCACGAAGCTGCGGAATACCGGGACGATGCCGGGATCGCCCGAGCCCGTCGCCATCGACTCGAAGAAGTCGTCGGCGGCGGCGTTGCCGTAGCGGAAGCGGTTCAGATGGAATTGCACGCCGCGGCGGAACTTCTCCGCGCCGAGATAGCGCTCCACCATCGTCAGCACCTGACCACCCTTCTGATAGGTGATCGAGTCGAAGGCGCTGGCGATCTGGTCGTTGCGCGTGATCTCCTGGCGGATCGGGCGGCCGACCGCGCGGCTGTCGGTGTCCATCGCCGCGAACGCCTCGGCGAGCTGCGCCACGTCGGTGCCGAGCCCGGCCTGCCAGATCTCGCCGACGCGATTGCCCGCCCATTCGGCGAAACTCTCGTTGAGCCAGATGTCGGTCCACCATTTCGGGGTGACGAGGTCGCCGAACCATTGATGTGCCAGCTCGTGCGCCACCACCGTGCCGAAGCCGCGGCGCTGCGACGCCGGCGCGTCGGGGGCGAGCAGCAGCAGCGTGTCATTGTAGCTGACGAGGCCGGCATTCTCCATCGCGCCGCTCATCACCGGACCGGCGATCTGGTCGAGCTTCTCGTACGGGTAGGGGATGCCGAAATACTGCTCATGCAGCGCGAGGATCTTCGGCCCCTCGGTCGCGGCGAGCCGGAGCCGCTTGGCCTGGCCCTTGGTGGCGATGGCGCGATAGGGGAGCGCGGTGGTTCGCACCGCGTTGGCGGGCGCGTCGCCGGGCACGACGTCGAACGGCCCGACCGCAATCGCGACGAGATAGGTCGGCAGCGGCTTGGACGGGGCGAACATGTGACGGGTCAGCCCCGCGCCCGCGGGGGTGGCGGCGGTCTCGGGCGTGTTCGCGAACACCTTCTCCCCCCTCGCCGCGGTGACGCTGAGCGTGAAGGGCGTCTTGAAGCCGGGCTCGTCGAAGCCGGGGAACATGCGCCGCGCGTCGATCGGCTCCATCTGCGTCCACGCGTACCAGTTATCGCCGACCTTGGCGCGGTACAGCCCCTCGGCGCCGGTCATGAACGGCGCGTCATAGTCGAAGGCGAGCGTGACGCGGCCGGCGGGCAGCGGTGTCGCGAAGTCGAGCCGCGCCACGCCCGAGGCGTCGACCTGGGTGTAGCGCGCGGTCACGGTGCGGCCGCCGACGCGGGCGACGGCCGCGGTGACGGCGAGGCCGTTCCCGTGGAGGTAGAGCGAGGTGGTGGCGCGCCGGAGTTCGGCGTCGACCTCGGCGTGGCCGGTGAAGCGCTCCTGCTCGGGGCGGACGGTGAGGTCGATGCGATAGGCGCTCGGGCGTGCCGTATCGGGGAGCTGGCCGAGCGGAACGGGGCCGGGAGCGGCGGTGGCCGCGGGGGCGGGCGTCTGCTGCGCCAGTGCCGGGGTGGCGAGGAACAGGGCGGTGGTGGCGAGCAGCGGCAGTCTCATGGGCGCGACCTTCGTGGTGGTTGCCGCGGGCGTAGGACGGAACCGACCGAAGTGCATCCCCCGCGACGGCGCTCCTGCGACCCTCGCGCCCATCCCTTACCTTCTACCACCCCGGCGAACGCCGGGGTCCAGGTGCGAAGGCGGTTGTGGGTCTCACCGGCGTGCCCCGACTGGCATCGGCATTCGCGAGACCTTCGCAACACCCTCTCGTCATCCCGGACTTGTTCCGGCATCCACCGTCCCGCGAACTCATCGCGAGTTGCTCTCGCGGTGAAGTGGATCCCGGAACAAGTCCGGGATGACGGAAGATGAGGAACGTTCCGCGACTTTCACAAAGGTCTCGCGTTCGCGGGGTGGTAGCAGAAGTGGCGAGCCCCCCCCTCACAACCGCGTGCGCACCTGCCACAGCTCGGGGAACAGCTCGACCTCGAGCATCTTGCGCAGGTAAGCGACGCCCGCGGTGCCGCCGGTGCCGCGCTTCAGCCCGATCACGCGCTCCACCGTGGTGACGTGGTTGAAGCGCCAGCGCCGGAAATAATCCTCCAGGTCGACGAGCTTCTCCGCCAGCTCGTAGAGCGGCCAGTGCGTCTCGGGCGAGCGATACACCTGCTCCCACGCACCCACCACCGCTTCGCTCGCGACGTGTGGCGCGCGCCAGTCGCGCGCAGGGTCGGCGAGCAGCCCGGCGGCGTGGAGGCGGACCAGCGCGGCGTCGTAGATGCTCGGCGCGGCGAGGATCGCCTCAAGCCGCGCGAGCGTCGGCGCGCGGTGTCGGTGCGGCCCGAGCGTCGCCGAGACGCGGTTGCCGCACAGATATTCCACCGCACGATACTGCCACGACTGGAACCCCGACGACTGACCCAGCGCGTCGCGGAAGGTGGTATAGTCGGACGGCGTCATCGTCCGCAGCACGTCCCAGGCGCCGTTGAGCTGCTCCAGGATTCGCGCCACGCGCGCGAGCAGCTTGAACGCTTGCGGCAGCCGATCGGCCAGGATCGCGTCGCGCGCGCTCTCCAGCTCGTGCACTGCCAGCTTCATCCACAATTCGCTGGTCTGGTGCTGGATAATGAACAGCAGCTCGTCATGCGCGTCGCTCAGCGGGTGCTGCGCCTCGAGCACGCGGTCGAGCGCTAGATAGTCGCCATAGCCCATGCGCTCGGCGAAGTTCAGCTCGGCGTCGTGATGCTCGCTCATCACGTCACCGCGGCACGGGCGTGATGCTCGGGACGGTTCCAGGCGTTCGTCACGAGGATATCGGCAAGGATATCGACCGCGCGCACTACCTCCTCCTCGCCGAGGTAGAGCGGCGTGAAGCCGAAGCGCAGCAAATCGGGCGCGCGCACATCGCCGATCACGCCGCGCTCGATCAGCGCCTGCATCACCGCATAGGCCTGCGGGTGCGCGAAACTCACCTGGCTGCCGCGCGCGTGCGGGTCGCGCGGCGAGGCGAGCGTGAGCTGCGGGCAGCGCGCCTCCACCTCGGCGATGAAGCGCTGCGACAGGCGGATCGAGGCAGCGCGCAGGTCGGCCATGTCGACCCCGTCCCAGACGTCGAGCGCGGCGTCGAGCACCGAGAGCGCGATCACCGGCGGCGTGCCGATCCGCATCCGCTCCACGCCGGGTGCGGGCGAATAGCCGCGCTCGAACGCGAAGGGTGCGCGATGGCCGAGCCAGCCGCTCAGGATTGGACGCGCGGTCTCGGCGTGGCGCGGCGCGAGGTAGAGGAAGGCGGGGGCGCCGGGGCCGCCGTTGAGATATTTATAGGTGCAGCCGACGGCAAAGTCAGCGTTCGCGCCGGCGAGATCGACTGGCAGCGCCCCGGCGGAATGCGCCAGGTCCCACAAAGCGATCGCGCCGGCGGTGTGCGCGCGGGTGGTGAGCGCGCGCATGTCGTGGAGGCGACCGGTGCGATAGTCGACCTCGGTCAGCATCGTCACCGCGACGCTGTCGTCGATCGCGTCGGCTACGTCCTCGGGGGCGACGACGCGCAGTTCATGCCCCTGGCCGAGCGAGTCGAGCAGCGACTGCGCGATGTAGAGGTCGCTCGGGAAATTGCCGCTGTCGCTCAGTACCACGCGGCGGTCAGGACGGAGCGCAACTGCCGCGGCGAGCGCCTGGAACAGCTTGATCGAGAGCGTGTCGCCGGTGATCACGCTGCCCGCGGGCGCGCCGACCAGCCGCGCGATACGGTCGCCGACACGCGTCGGCAGCGCCATCCACTCGCAGTCGTTCCAGCCGCGGATCAGCCGCTCGCCCCATTGCTCGCGGATCACCGCGGCGGCGCGCGTCTCGGCCGCGCGTGGCAGCGGGCCGAGCGAGTTGCCGTCGAGATAGATCACGCCCGGCGGCAGATGGAACAGCGCGCGGGTGGCGGCGAAGTCGGTCATGTCCGCGTCTTAGCGCGCGGGACAGAGCGGGCCAATCGTCCCGCGCTCGGCGCCCGCTCCGCGCTCGCCACCGCCCCGGCCGGCGCCGGCGTCCAGTTGGGGGACGATGGTGAGACCCACGACGGCCTTCGCAACTGGACCCCGGCGTTCGCCGGAATGGCAAGAGGAATGGGGAGGGCCGATGTCAGCACGCCCCCTCTCATCGTTCCCCGGCGAAGGCCGGGGCCCAGTCGGGATAGCGGGAGTGGGTCTCACCAGCGTCTCCCATCTGGGCCCCGGCCTCCGCCGGGGCACCGGCGCCCTCAGTCCGCCGCGACCGGACCTGACGGCGCGCTCGGCCGGCGGCAGGTCCACACCAGCAGGATCAACCCCGCCGCGAGCCACGCGGAAAGGCGGAACAGGTCGACCGAGGCGAGCAGATAAGCCTGCCCCACCATCTGGCGCGTCACCGCCGCGGCGGCCTGCTGCGCGCTCATCCCCATGCGCTGCATCTGCTCGGCCGCCATCTGGTACGGCATGCCGTTGCCGATCGCCTCGGCGAGCCGGCTCTGATGGAGCGCCTCGCGCCGGTCCCACGCGGTCGAGATCAGCGAGGCGGCGAACCCGCCCGCGGTGATGCGGCAGAAATTCGAGATGCCGGTTGCGGAGGGCAGCCGCTGCGGCGGGATCTTGTCGAGCGAGATCGTCAGCATCGCGAGGAAGAAGGTGCTCATCGACACGCCCTGAACGAGCAGCGGCAGAACGAGGTCGCCGAAGGTCGCCTGCGCGGTATAGCCGGATCGCATCCAATAACTGATCGCGAAGCCGCCGAAGGCGACGGTGGCGATCAGGCGTGCGTCGACCTTGCCCGAGAGTCTCGCCACCAGCGGCGTCAGCGCCACCGCCACCACCCCGCTCGGCGCCGCGACCAGCCCGGCCCAGGTCGCGGTATAGCCCAGCTGAGTCTGGAGCCAGAGCGGCAGGATCAGGATGTTGGCGAAGAACACCGCATAACCGAGCGAAAAGCACAGGTTGCCGATCCAGAAGTTGCGGCGCGCGAACAACGTCAGGTCCACCGTCGGATTGGCGTCGGTCAGCTCCCAGATCACCCAGGCGACGAAGGCGACCGCTGCGGTGATGGTCAGCACCACGATCAGCGGATCGTTGAACCAGTCGGCGTTCTTGCCAAGGTCGAGCATCACCTGGAGCGAGCCGACCCACAGCACCAGCAGCCCGAGCCCGACCGTGTCGATCGGCAGCTTCATCGTCGGCGTCTCGCGGCTGCGCAGGTTGAACCAGCACACCAGCGCCGTGACGACGCCGAACGGCACGTTGATCAGGAAGATCCACGACCAATGGTAATTGTCGGAGATGTAGCCGCCGAGGATCGGGCCCATGATCGGCGCCACCAAGGTGGTCATCGACCAGATGCCGAGCGCGGTGGAGCGTTTGTCGTGCGGGAAGATCGAAATCAGCAGCGCCTGGCTGCCCGGCATCATCGGCCCAGAGACGGCGCCCTGGAGCACGCGGAAGATGATGAGCGAGGGCAGGTCCCACGCCACGCCGCACAGGAAGGAGGCAATGGTGAACAGCACCACCGAGGTGCAGAACACGCGCACCACGCCGAAGCGCCGCATCAGCCAGCCGGTCAGCGGCACCGCGACGCCATTGGCGACCGCGAAGGCGGTGACCACCCAAGTGGAATTGTCGCTCGACACGCCGAGATTGCCCGCGATCGTGGGCAGCGACACGTTGGCGATGGTGCTGTCGAGCACCATCATGAAGGTGCCGAGCGCCAGCGCGAAGGCGGTGACGCCGAGCTGGACGCCGCTCAGCGGCGCCTGTTCCTGCGGCGCGCCGCTAGCCATGATGGGGGTGCCTCAACCGTGTTCCTGTGAACGCAGGAAGCTTGAATGACGAACGCCGAGGGGCGCGGCCGATGATCGCGGCACGGGAGGAAGCGTGGTCCCACTCGCCACCGTCATCCCGGACTTGGTCCGGGATCCACCCGTCCGCGTGTCCAGCCGGCGTGGGGCTCGTGGCACGCTGGCTTCCGGAACCAGTCCGGGATGACGAAGACGGGGAAGCAAGCAGATCATGCCGTCGTCCCGCGCTCACCGGGGCGGAGACGCGCGGGAACAGCAGCGCGGTCGCTACCCCGAGCCGCTCCGCGACGCCGCTCACCGGTTGGCCGCCACGATGCGGCGGATCTCCGCCTCGACCTTCGGATCGGTGCCGACATTGGTGTTACCGCGGTAAGGCGACGCCGCGGTCTGCGCGAGCCGCGCGCCGCGCTGGTCGGCGGTGTCGACGGTGACGTTGACCGACAGGCCGACACGCAGCGGATTGGCGCGCAGTTCGCGCGGGTCAAGCGCGATCCGCACCGGCACGCGCTGAACGATCTTGATCCAATTGCCGCTGGCGTTCTGGGGCGGGAGCAGCGCGAAGGCGTTGCCGCTGCCTGCGGCGAGCCCGACCACGCGGCCGTGATAGACAATGTCGCCGCCGTACATGTCCGCGGTGAGCTTCACCGGTTGGCCGATGCGCAGGTCCTTGAGCTGGGTCTCGCGGAAATTGGCATCGACCCACAAACGGTCGAGCGGCACGATCGCCATCAGCGGCGTGCCCGCGTTAACCTGCTGGCCGACCTGCACAGTGCGCTGCGCCACCACGCCCGCGATCGGCGCGATCACGTGCATGTGGCCGCGCGCCACCGCGGCGCGGCGATAATTGGCGATCGCGGCGAGCACCGCGGGGTTGGTGTTGACGTCGGTGCCCTGCACCGCGCTCTGCGCCTGGCGGCGCTGCTCGCGCGCGAGCCGCAGGTTGGCGGTCGCCACCTTCACCGCGTCGGCGGCGTGGCTCAGCTCCTCGCCCGAGATCGCGCCCTGCTGCGCGGCGCCGCGGCGGCGCGCATAATCGTCGCGCGCGCGGTTGAGCTCGGCCTCGGCCTGGACGATCCCGGCGTCGGACTGGCCCACGCGCGTGAAGTCGGCGCGCGTCGAGCGCACGGCGCGGGCTAGCTCAGCGGCCGCGGCGGCGACGTTGACGTCGGCGGTGGTGGGGTCGAGGTCGATCAGCGGCTGGCCCGCGGTGACCGACTGGGTGTTGTCGGCGTGGAGCTGCGTCACCGTGCCGGGATCGCGCGCGGTGATCGCCACCACATCGCCCGCTACATAAGCGTCGTCGGTCTCCTCCTCCGGTGGTGCGAAGAAGAAGTGCATAGTCGCCCAGATGATCAGCACCACCAGCAGCACCGCGCCGAGGATCAGGAAGGCGCGGCGGCGCGCCTTCGGCTTACCCGCGGGCGTGGGTGTGGGCGTCGGGGCGGGAGCGGGCGACGGCGTAGGGGCGGCGGTGTCGGTCATCGGGACAGGTCCTGGGCGCCGGTGGCGGGAAGGGGGGTGGCGGGCGTCGGCAGCGCGAAGCCGCCGCCGAGCGCAGTGGCGAGTTGCGCGCGCGCCGCGAGCGAGTCGATCGCGAGATTGGCGTCGGCCAGCTCGGCGTCGAGCAGGCGGATGTCGGTGTTCACGAGGTCGAGCCGGCTCGACAGCCCGCTCTGCACGCGCACGCCGTTGAGCCGGTTGGTCTCGGCGAGTCCGGTCACCACCTCGCGCTGGCGCACGCGCGCGGCGTCGGCGGCCTGGACGCGCGCGATCGCGTCGGCGGCGTCGCGCGCGGCGGCGACGACCGACTCATTGTACTGCGCGGTGGCGACGTCGACCGCGGCGGTGGCGCCGCGCAGCTCGGCAGTGCGCCGCCCGCTGTCGAACAGCGGCAGATGGATGGCGGCGCCGCCGCCCGCGATCCCCGACGACAGGTCGACGAAATTGCCGAAGCCGATCGCCTGCAGCCCGACCAAGGCCGAGAGGTTGATGTTAGGGTAGAAAGCGCGGCGCGCGACCTGGCGCTGCGCCGCGGCGGCGGCGATCCGCGCCTGCGCCGCGGCGACGTCGGGCCGGCGCGCGAGCAGGTCGGCGGGCAGTGTCGCCGGCACCGGCAGCGCCGCATCGGCGGCGAGCCGGGTGGGCTGGAGCGCGCGGGCATAGTCGCCGCCGCGCCCTGCCAGCGCCGCGAGCGCGTCGGCGGCGATAGCGCGCGCGCCCTGCGCCTGCACCAGCGCGAGCCGCGCCTGCGACACGAGCGTCTGCGCCGCCGTGATGTCGATGCGGCTGGCGAGCCGATTGCGCTCGCGCACCTCGACCAGCCCGAGCGACTGCTGCCGCGTCGCGATGGTGCGCTCGGCGATCGCAGCCTGGCGCTCGGCGCGCGCGAGTTCGACATAGCTCTGCACCACCGCGCCGGCGAGCATCAGCCGCGCAGCGGCGCGGTCATATTCGGCCGCCTGGAGCTGCGCCGCGGCGCCCGCGATCGCGGCCTTCTGCCGGCCGAACAGGTCGAGGTTCCAGTTGAGTCCGGCCTGCCCGGTGCCGAGCGCGCGCACCGTGCCCGCGAAGGGCGGGGGAATGATATAGTTGCTCGACAGCCGCTGGCCCTGGACGTTGACGTCGAGCGCGGCATCGGGGCGCAATTCCGCGTCCTGACGAGCCAACGCGGCCTGCGCCTGACGGACGCGCGCCGCGGCGGCGTCGAGCGAGGGATTGCCCGCGAGCGCGTCGGCGACGAGGCGGTCGAGCTGCGGGTCACCGATCGCGCTCCACCAGTCGGGCGCGAGCGTCACCGACGGGCCGGCGAGCGCGAGGTCGGGCGCGGTCTTGGCGACCGTCACCGGCGGCGAGCCGGGGACCGCGCAGGCGCTGGCGAGCAGCGCGGCGGCGAGCGGGATCAGTCGGCGCATGCGTCGTTTTCCTCCAGCGTCTGGCGCAGCTTGCGAAGCTGCGCGAGGAACTGCTCGACCTCGGTGGTGCTCCAGTCGGCGAGATGACGGTTCCAGCACTCGATTGCCTTGTCGCGGCAGCGCATCGCGGCGTCGCGCCCCGCCTCGGTCAACGCCAGGTTGACGACGCGGCGATCGTCCTCGCTGCGCGTGCGCTCGACCAACCCGCGTGCCTCGAACACGTCGATCATGCGGGTCATCGCGCCTTTGTCATAGGTCAGGTCGCGCGCCAGCGAGGCGCAGGTCGCGTCCGGGTCGAGGTGGATGGTGAGCAACGTCGACCATTGCGAGGCGGTCAGCTCCTCCTCGGCGAAGGTCCGATCGAGCAGCGCCAGATTGAGCTGGTTGCACCGCTTGATCAGATAGCCCGCCGAGTCATCGGGCATGAAATTGTCACGATTGTAGAACGACATTCTGTTGCCTTAGCAACCATTGCCGGCGCAGTCAATATTTGTATCGTCATGTTGCTGGGCGCGGCGCTTGCGAGTGGTCGCCGGCCCGCTATGGTCGCCGCCGTCACCATCCCGCGGGAGCATCATCCGTTGACCTATCGTGCGTTCCTGGCGGCCGGCGCGGCGCTCGCGGTCCTCTCTGCTCCCGCCCACGCCCAGACACCCGTAGCCCGCTCCGGCGCGCCGCTGCCCGCCGCCGCCCCGGTGTCCGAGTTGGTCAAGGCGATCGACATCCCCTATCAGCAGTTCACGCTGAAGAACGGCTTGCGCGTGATCGTCCACACCGACCGCAAGGCGCCGATCGTCGCGGTCAGCGTCTGGTACGATGTCGGCTCCAAACACGAGCCGCAGGGCAAGACCGGCTTCGCGCATCTGTTCGAGCATCTGATGTTCAACGGCAGCGAGAACGCGCCGGGCGACTTCTTCGAGCCCCTCCAGCAGGTCGGCGCGACCGACTTCAACGGCACGACCTATTTCGACCGCACCAATTATTTCGAGACGGTGCCGACCGCCGCACTCGACCGCGCCTTGTTCCTCGAGTCGGACCGGATGGGCTACCTCACCGGCGCGATCACCCAGAGCGTACTCGACGAGCAGCGCGGCGTCGTCCAGAACGAGAAGCGCCAGGGCGACAACCAGCCCTACGGTCTGCTGCGCTACAAGGCGACCGAGGGGCTATTCCCCGCGAGTCACCCGTACGGCCACACCACGATTGGCTCGATGGCCGACCTCGACGCCGCCAGCCTCGCCGACGTGAAGGAGTGGTTCCGCAGCCATTACGGCCCCAACAACGCCGTCCTCGTGCTCGCCGGCGACGTCGACCTCGCCACCGCGCGGGCCAAGGTGGAGAAATATTTCGGCGCGATCGCGGCTGGCCCGAAGAGCGTCGCGCCGCCCGCGCCGGTGCCCTCGTCGCTGCCGGGCAAGGCCAGCGAGATCATGAAGGACCGCGTCGCCGCGACCTTGGTGATGAAGGAATGGGCGGTGCCGGGTCTCAACGATCGCGACGCGCCCGCGTTGGAGGTGGCGGCCGGCGTGCTCGGCGGGCTGGCCAGCTCGCGCTTCGACAATGTGCTGGTCAAGGGCGAGAAACTCGCGGTGCAGGTGTCGGCGGAATATGAGAGCTTCGCGCAGGTCGGCACCTTCCAGCTGATCGCCATGGTCAGGCCCGGCGTTGACGCAGCGCAGGTGCAGGCCCGGACGGACCAGCTCGTCGCCGACTTCATCAAGAACGGCCCCAGCACCGACGAGGTCGCGCGCTACGTCACAAGCACGGTCTCGTCGCGGATTGGCGGGCTCGAGGCGGTCGGTGGCTTCGGCGGCAAGGCGGTGGCGCTCGCCGAGGGTGCGCTCTACTCGGACGATCCCGGCTTCTACAAGAAGCAGCTTGCCGCACTCGCCGCGCAGACCCCCGCGAGTGTCCGGGCGGCCGCGGCCAAGTGGCTGACGCGGCCGGCCTATTCGCTCCAGATCGTCAACGGGCAGCGTGATGCTTATGCCGAGAGCAAGGTGCCGCCGCCCGCGCCGGTGAAGGAAGCGCCCGAGCAGCCGCCCAAGGGCACGCGCGGGCCGCTGCCCGACGTTGGCCCGATCGGCGCGCTCAGCTTCCCCAAGGTGGAGCGCACCCGGCTGTCGAACGGGATCGAGCTGGTCTACGCGCAGCGTACCATCGTGCCGATCACCCAGGCGGTGCTCAGCTTCGATGCGGGCATCGCCGCCGACGTCGACGACAAGCTTGGCACGCAGCAGCTGACGCTGGCGATGATGGACGAGGGGACGCGCGAACTGAACTCAATCCAGATCGCGGAAGCGCGCGAGCGGCTCGGCGCGTCGATCTCGAGCGGCAGCAGCGCGGACCGCACCACGCTCGGCCTGCGCGTGCCGAGCGCCAATCTCAACGCCGGCGCAGCATTATGGGCGAGCATCGCGCGCGAGCCCTCGTTCGCACCGGCCGAGCTCGGGCGCGTCAAGACGCAGCAGCTCACCGCGATCGCGCAGGAGCTGACCAGTCCCAATGGTCTCGCCCGGCGCGTGCTGCCCAAGCTGGTGTCGCCCGGCTCGCCCTACGCCAAGGCGCAGGGTTCGGGCGATCCCGCCGCGGTCGAGGCGCTGACCCGCGCCGACCTGCTCGCCTTCCGCCAGGCGTGGCTTCGACCCGACAAGGCCAAGATCTTCGTCGTCTCCGATCGTCCGCTCGCCGAGGTGAAGCAGGTGATGGAAGCGCGTTTCGGCGACTGGCGCGCCGCGGGGGTCGCCGGCGCTAAGACGTTCCCGGCGCAGATCACCTCGGTGAGCCCGCGCATCGTGCTGATCGATCGACCCGACAGCCCGCAGTCGCTCGTCACGGGCGGTGTGCAGACGGGGCTCAAGGGCACCGACGAGCTCCTGCCCGTCGAGGTCGGCAACGACGCGCTCGGCGGCAGCTTCCTGGGACGGCTCAACATGGACCTGCGCGAGGACAAGCATTGGTCCTACGGCGTCGGCGGCTATTTCAGCCGCAACGCCTTCGCCGCACCCTATGTCGTCTCCGCGCCGGTGCAGGCGGATCAGACCGGTCCGTCGCTCGCCGCGCTGCGCGCCGACATCGTGCAATATCTCACCGCCAAGCCGATGACACAGGCAGAGTTCGCGCGCGCGGTCAACGCGGGCACGCGCTCGCTCTCGGGTGATTTCGAGACGTCGGACAACGTGCTCGGCGCGATGCAGTCGAACGATCTCTATCGCCGGCCCGACGACTATTACGCGACGATCACGCAAAAGTATCGCGCGCTGACGCTGCCGCAGGTGACCGCGGCGACCAGAGCGGCGATCGACCCGAACAAGTTCGTCTGGGTGGTGGTGGGCGAGGCCGCCAAGGTGAAGCCTCAGCTTGACTCCTTGGGGTTGCCGGTGGAGGTCATGGCGGCATCCGCGGTCGCGGGCGCGTCGTCTGCGGCGGCTTCCCCGACCGCATCGAAGTGAGGAGAGCGTGATGGCCGGAGTCGACGGAACCTACGATTGCACCGTGAAGTCGCCGCTGGGCGACCAGAAGCTCACGCTGACGGTGACGTCGCAGGGCGACAGCTTCACTGGCCAGGCCTCGGGCGCGATGGGTGCGTCCGACGTGCAGGGCAAGGTCGACGGCAACACGCTGGCGTGGAAGCAGCAGATGACCTCGCCCATGCCGATGACGCTCGACATCGCCGCGACGGTGGACGGCGACACGATCACCGGCAGCGTCGGCGCGGGCGCGTTCGGCAGCTTCCCGCTCTCGGGCACGCGCGTGGGGTGAGGTGACTTGAGCCCCTCCGCTGTAGGGGCGCGAGGTCGGCCATGCCCCCGGCATGGCCTGAACAGCGTGGGGCGCTGTTCACCTCGCGCAGGGTTGGGGTGGGGCGTCTCCTCAGGCGCGCCGGTCTTGGTGAGACGGCGACGCCCCACCCCGGCCCTCCCCTGAAGGGGAGGGAGCATCGTCCGCAGCCCGCTGCGCCATTCGCTGCTCGGTCAGCATCTGCCAGCCGGTGATGAACAGCGCTCCCGCCAGCGGCCCGATAACGATCCCGCTGAGACCGACCAGGTCGATGCCCCCCAGCGTCGTCACCAATACCAGCCAATCGGGAATGCCGGTGTCGCGTCCCACCAGGATCGGGCGCAGGATATTGTCGGCGAGACCGATCACCAGCACGCCCGACAGGATCACCACCACGCCCTGCCAGATCGCGCCGGTGGCGAAGAGATAGAGTGCGACCGGTGCCCAGATGATCGCCGGCCCCACCGCGGGCAGCAGCGCGGCGATCGCCATCAGAATGCCCCAGAGCAGCGCCGCGGGCAGTCCGACGATCCAGAAGGTCACCGCGCCGAGCGCTCCCTGCACGATCGCCACCACGCCGGAGCCCTTGATCGTGGCGCGCACCACCGCGACGAACTTCTCCGCGAGCCGCGTCGCCACGTCTTGCTCGAGCGGCAGCGAACGTACCACCGCCGGGCCGATCCGGTCGCCGTCGCGTAACAGGAAGAAGGTGACATACAGCCCGACGCCGAACGCCAGCAGGAAGGCGGCGGCGTTGGCACCGATCGACAGCGCGCGGCGTGTCAGCGTGCTGGCGCTGTTGCTCACCGCGTTGCTGAGTTGTGCCTGCGCGCGCTCGAAGCTGGCGAACCCCGAGTGATCGAGCATGCCCTGGAGACGGCGCGGCAGCGCGTCATGCACCTGCTGGAAGTAGGTCGCGAAATTGATCTGGCCGCCGCGCAGCTGCGTGTAGACCCCCGCAGCCTGATCCACCACGAGGCTGCCGATGATCAAGGCGGGGATCACCACCGCCACGGTGATGATCAGCAGGGTGACCGCGGCAGCCATGTTGCGCCGGTCGGGCCAGCGCCGCAGCAGGCGCTGGTAGAGCGGCTGGAACAACAGCGCGGCGAGCGCCGCCCAGAGCAGCGCGCCAAGGAAGCTCGACACCACCGCCACGAGCGCGACGCTGATCAACAGCAGGAACAGGAGCAGTCCGCCATTCTCGACACGGCGCCGCGGGATCGTCATTCGCCAAACCTCGGAGAAGAAAAGATCGTTACGCGAGTGCAACCCGCCGCACGCCGCTTTGCTCCGCCGGGCGCAGCATCCAGCCACCGCCGAACCCCATCGTCGGTCAGCTGATGCTGGAGCCCCGCGCGGGTCGGGTTAGGAAGCAGGCCTCAGTCGGAGACATGCATGCCTGATCTCACCGCCGCTGACCTCGACCGCCTTTATGCGCCGCCCGCCGAGTCAATCCAGCGGGCGGTTCTGCCACGATTGGCCGACTTCCACGAAGCCTATCTCGCGCAGGCGACCTTCTTCTGCCTCGCTACGGGCCGCGCGGAGGGGCTGGACGCGTCGCCTCGCGGCGGGCCGCCGGGCTTCGTCAAGGTGCTCGATCCGGGACATGTCGCATTTGCCGATTGGCCGGGCAACAATCGCATCGAGACGTTGCGCAATCTGGTCGAGGACGAGCGCGTCGCGTTGCTGTTCCTGTCTCCGGGGCTCGACGTTTTCCTGCGCATCAACGGGCGCGGACGCGTGTCGGACGAGGCTGCCTTGCTCCAGCGGCGGAAAGAAGGGGACAAGCTACCAAAGACGGCGGTCGTCGTGATGATCAACGAAGTGCTGTTCCATTGCGGCAAGGCGCTCCATCGCGCGCGCTTGTGGTCGCCGGAGGCGCGGCTCGATCGCGCCAGCGTGCCGTCGATCGGGAAGATGAAGGCGGCGCTGAGCGGCAGCTCGCCGGCCGATGCGGCGCGGCTTGACGCAAACTATCGCGAGGCGATCCGAACGAATTTATATTGACGTCGCCGACCGGCCGGCCTGACGCCGCGTCGCGCTTAGCGGCCGATGCGGGTGACGTGCCCCATCTTGCGCCCGGCGCGGCTCTCGCGCTTGCCGTAGAGGTGGAGATAGGCGCCCGGCGTGGCGACGATCTCTGGCCAGCGCTCCCACTCGTCGCCGATCAGATTTTCCATCGTGATGTCCGCCGCGGTCAGCGCGGTGTCGCCGAGCGGTAGCCCGCAGATCGCGCGGACATGGTTGGCGAACTGTGAGGTCACAGCACCCTCGATCGTCCAATGGCCGCTGTTGTGGACGCGCGGCGCCATTTCGTTGAACACCGGGCCGTCCGCGCTCGCGAAATATTCGCAGGTGAGCACGCCAACATGGTCGAGCGCGTCGGCGATCCGTCCGGTGAGCGCGGCGGCCTCGGTCCACTGCCGCGCGATCTCGGGTGGGGCGGGAAGGGTGGAGCGGTGCAGGATGCCGTCGCGATGCTCGTTCCATGGCGGCGGATAGCTCGTCATCGTACCGTCCCGGCCGCGCACCAGCACGATCGAGAATTCGTGGCTGAACTCGACGAACGCCTCGAGCACGGCCGGGCCCCCGATCGTCTCCCAGGCCGCGTCGGCGTCGTCCGGAGAGGCGAGCCGCGCCTGGCCCTTGCCGTCATAGCCGAAGCGTGTCGTCTTGAGCACCGCGGGACAGCCGATCGTAGCGATGGCGGCGGCGAGCTCCTCGCGCGAGGCGACCGCCTGCCAGCGCGCCGGGCGACCGCCGACCTGCTCGACGAAGCTCTTCTCCTTGACGCGATCCTGCGCCACCGCGAGGCTCTTCGGTCCGGGGAAAACGGGAACGCGCTCGGCCAGCCACTCGACCGGGCCGGCGGCGACATTCTCGAACTCATAGGTGACGACGTCGACCTGCGCGGCGAAGTCGGCGAGCACCACCTTGTTGTGATAGTCCGCGCGCGTCAGCGACGAGGCAGTCTGCGCCGCGACGCTTTCGCGGTCGGGCGCGAGCACGTGGGTGCGATAGCCGAGATCGGCGGCGGCGCTGGCGATCATGCGGCCGAGCTGGCCGCCGCCCAGGATCCCGATCGTGCTGCCGGGCGGGATCGGCCAGTCGCTCATGCCGGCTCGTCCGCTACGCCGTCGGTCTGCTTGGTGCGCCACGCCTGCAACCGTCGCGACAAATCTGCGTCTTCGAGCGCCAGGATCGAGGCGGCGAGCAGTCCGGCGTTGATCGCGCCGGCCTTGCCGATCGCCAGCGTGCCCACCGGCACGCCGCCGGGCATCTGCACGATCGAGAGCAGGCTATCCATGCCCTTCAGCGCCTTGGATTCGACCGGCACCCCGAGCACGGGGAGGTGCGTCATCGCCGCTGCCATGCCGGGCAGGTGCGCCGCCCCACCCGCGCCGGCGACGATCACCTGGATGCCACGGGCGGCGGCGCCGGTCGCATAATCGTAGAGCCGCTGCGGGGTGCGATGCGCGGACACCACCTTGGTCTCGTGCACGATGCCGAGCGCGTCGAGCGTCTCGCTCGCGTGGCGCATCGTCTCCCAGTCGGAGGTAGACCCCATGATGATGCCGATGCGCGCCATCGCGTGCGGTTAGCGGCGCCGCGCGGGCAGGGCAAGGCCATGCGCACGCGGCGGCGATCACGCCGCGAGCTTCACCTCCGCCATCGCGTCCGCCGCCAGCGCGATCGAGCGGCGGCGCGCCTGATGGTCGTACACCGCGCTGGTGATCATGAGCTCGTCCACACCGGTGCGGGCGACGAAGGCGGCGATGCCGCGCGCGACCTCATCGCGTGTGCCGATCGCGCTCGCCGACAAGGCGTGATCGAGGATCGCGGCGTGCTGTGGCGGCAGCGAGGCGCGATAGCCCGGCACCGGCGGCTTCATGCGGCCGGGATTGCCGGTGCGCAGCGCGACGAACTGCTGCTGCTGCGAGCTGGCGATCAGCTCAGCCTCCTCGTGCGTGTCAGCGGCGAAGACGTTGAAGCCCGCCATGGCATAGGGCCGCTCCAGCGCCGCGGACGGGCGGAAGTCGCGCCGGTAGATCGCCAGCGCCTGGTCGAGCGCGTCGGGTGCGAAATGCGAGGCGAAGGCATAGGGCAGACCCAGCATTGCGGCGAGCTGCGCGCCGAACAGGCTGGAGCCGAGGATCCACATCTGCGGTGCGGCGCCGGCACCGGGCGTGGCGGTGATGCCGGTGCGGCCGTCGTCGGCGAAATAGCTCTGCAGCTCGACCACGTCGCGCGGGAACTCGTTGGCGTCGCTGCTGAGGTTGCGGCGCAGCGCGTGCGCGACCCGCTGGTCCGAGCCGGGGGCGCGGCCGAGACCGAGGTCGATGCGGCCGGGGAAGAGCGCGTCGAGCGTGCCGAACTGTTCGGCGATCTGGAGCGGCGCCGAATTGGGCAGCATGATGCCGCCCGCGCCGACGCGGATCGTGCTGGTCGCCTGGCCGACATGCGCGATCACCACCGCGGTCGCCGCCGAGGCGATCCCGGTCATGCCGTGATGCTCCGCGACCCAGTAGCGATTGTAGCCGAGCGCCTCGGCGTGCCGCGCGAGATCGGCGGCGTTACGGAGCGACTCCGCGACCGAGCCGGACTCGGTGACGGGGACGAGATCGAGCAGCGAGTAGAGCGTCATGAGTAACAGGTGGGGAGGCGGGAGACGCTTCGCCAGACGAATGTCGCTTGGCGCGGGCGAAGCGTGGCTTGGGGCACGAGCCGGGCGTTCCCTCGTCGCCGTGATCCCGGACTTGGTCCGGGATCACGGTGCCGCATACTCGCGGCGCGTTGCTCTCGCGGAAGGCTGGATCCCGGATCGGGTCCGGGATGACGGTGGAGGGAACGGCGTCCCGCCGAACAGCGCACGAGGGATGACGCGCCGCGGCAAAGCCACTACAGCCCCCGCCATGCTGCCAGCGCTCGCGCACATCGATACCTGGATCTTCGATCTCGACAACACGCTCTATCCGGCCAGCGCCGACCTGTTCGCGCTCATCGACCGGCGCATGACCGCCTTCGTCGCCGACCTGCTCGGGCTCGATGCGGTGGAGGCGCGGCGCGTGCAGAAGGATTATTTTCTCGGCCACGGCACCACGCTCGCCGGGCTGATGGCCAACCACGAGATCGATCCCGCCGCCTTTCTCGCTTATGTCCACGACATCGAGATGGACGCGCTGGAGGAGAACGCCCCGCTCGCTGCCGCGCTGGCGCGGCTGCCCGGGCGCAAACTGGTCTTCACCAACGGCGACAAGCCCTACGCGCTGAAGGTGCTCGATCGGCTCGGGCTCGGCGCCAGCTTCGAGGCGGTGCACGACATCACCGCGATGAATCTCGTGCCCAAGCCCGCGCCCGCCGCCTATCAGGGGCTGTGCGAGGCCTTCGGCATCGATCCCACACGCGCTTTGTTCGTCGAGGACATGGCGCGCAACCTCAGACCCGCCAAGGCGATCGGCATGGCGACGGTGTGGGTCGACAACGGGTCCGAGCAGGACCACGACGCCGACCGCTCCTACGTCGACTATCGCGTGACCGATCTCACCGCCTGGCTCGAGACCCTGCTGGAGACCCCATGACGACCGATCTCGCCGCCACCATCGACGCCGCCTGGGAGCAGCGTGCGGAACTGGGCCTTACCACCGCGGGCGAGATTCGCGTCGCGGTCGATCGCGCGCTAGCGCTGCTCGACGCGGGCGAGGCGCGCGTCGCCGAGCCCGACGGTGCCGGCGGCTGGCGCGTCAACCAATGGCTCAAGAAGGCGGTGCTGCTGAGCTTCCGCCTCAACGACAATGCGCTGATCGACAATGGTCCGGGCGCCGGTCACTGGTTTGACAAGGTGCCGAGCAAATTCTCTGGCTGGAGCGAGGCCGAGTTCCGCGGCGCCGGCTTCCGCGCGGTGCCGGGCAGCGTGGTGCGGCGCGGCGCCTTCGTCGGCAAAGGCGCGATCCTGATGCCCAGCTTCGTCAACATCGGCGCCTATGTCGGCGAAGGGACGATGGTCGACACCTGGGCGACGGTCGGCAGCTGCGCGCAGATCGGGCGCAACGTCCATCTCTCGGGCGGGGCGGGGATCGGTGGCGTGCTCGAGCCGCTTCAGGCGGATCCGGTGATCATCGGCGATGGCGCCTTCATCGGCGCGCGTGCCGAGGTGGCCGAGGGCGTGCGCGTCGGCGAGGGCGCGGTGCTGTCGATGGGGGTGTATCTGGGCGCGTCGACCAAGATCGTCGATCGCGAGACCGGTGAGATCTTCCGCGGTGAGGTGCCTCCCTTTGCGGTGGTGGTGCCCGGCTCGCTCGGCGGCGGCGACGGAAAGCCGGCGCTCTACTGCGCGGTGATCGTCAAGCGCGTCGACGCACAGACCCGCAGCAAGACCAGCATCAACGACTTGTTACGGGACTGACCCGCACAGGGGAGAAGCGACACACCATCGGCCGCGTAGCGCGCCGATCGTCCCATGATGGCTTCATAGAAGAAGCTGGGGATGCGCGTGGTCGTCGGGAAGAAAGTGGCGGTCATCGCCACGGGAATGTTTTGCCTGGGCACCGCGCAGGCGCAGCCCGCCTATACGGTCGCTGCGCCGCGGCGCGTGGCGGCCGGCTGCCATCACCGTGGGCCGGCCGCACGGCGCTGCCTGGGCGCGGTGACGCTGAACGCGCATTATGTCTCCGAGACCGCCTATAACCCGATCGGCGGCGCACATTCGCTGGTGCGCGAGGCGTCGCAGCTTTCCACCGGGGCGACCATCGACATGGAGCGGCTTGCCGGCGTGCGCGGCGCGACGGTCAGGACGACGCTGACGTGGCGGCGCGGACGCAGCCTCGGCCCGGCCGCCGACGTCCGTGTGCTACAACAGGTGCAGGAAGTATTCGGTCGCGGCAATGTCGTCCGGCTCACCCAGGCATGGTGGGAGCAGCGGCTCGGCGCAGGCGCGTCAATGAAGCTGGGGCGCACCCAGCCGGGCGACGACTTCGCCGTCTTCTCATGTGACTTCATGAATTTGGCGTTCTGCGGGGCGAGCCCCGGCGCGCTCGCCGGCGAATATTGGCAGAATTGGCCGATCGGCCAATGGGGCGGGCGTCTTCGCGTGGCAGCGGGGCGCGGCGGTTATGTCGCGGGCGGCGCCTATGAGATCAACCCGCGCAACCTCGATACCGGCTTCGCGCTGGCGCACTTCCATGGCGCCACCGGCGTGCTCGTGCCGGCCGAGATCGGTCTGGTCCGCGGTGGTGATGGTGAGAAAATGGGTACGTACAAGGTCGGCGGCTGGCTCGCGACCGCCGACGGCGACGACGTGCTGCTCGATCGCGATCACCAGCCCCGCGCGCTGACCGGCGCCGCGCCGCTTCGCCGCACAGGGCATCACGGCCTGTATCTATCGCTGCAGCAGCAGGTCTCGGGTGCGGCGGCGGGTGGCAAGGAAGTGTCGGGGCTTAGCCTGTTCTTCAAGGTCACCGAGCTCGACCGTGCCACAGCGCGAAACAGCAGCCAGGTGGCGCTCGGCCTGTTCTGCCACGAGCCGCTGCCGGGTCGCACCGGCGACGTGATCGGACTGGCGGTGGCGCGCACCGGGGTAAACCAGCGGCTCGCGCGCGGCGAGGCGCTGCTGAACGGCGCGACCCCGCGCGACGCTGAATATACCGGCGAACTGTATTACAACGTCCATCTCGCGCGCTGGCTCGACCTGCGCCCCAATCTGCAATGGGTGCATCAACCCGGTGGTGTGACTGCGGCGCACGATGTCGGGGTGATCGGCCTCAAGGCGTCAGTCGGTCTCTAGAAAGCAAGCCGCTTCGCGGCGGCTGGGGTCGGCACTACCGGATTAGTGCCATGGCCGCGTGGCTGACCTGACCTGTGTAGCCCGCGCATCAGCTGTTGAACATGTAAAACATTCTGCCTCGACAGCGTCATGCGCGCGCCGTATCGAAGAAGCATCACGTCGCAGGAAGGTAACTCATGCCGCAGCCCAGCAAGGTTCTCGACCGTGTCCTCGTGCTTGAGATGGTGCGGGTCACCGAAGCGGCGGCGATCGCCGCCTCGACGCTGACCGGGCGCGGCGACGAGAAGGCGGCGGACGCCGCGGCGGTGGAGGCGATGCGCGCCGCGCTCAACGAGCTCGACATGGACGGCACGGTCGTGATCGGCGAGGGCGAGCGCGACGAGGCGCCGATGCTCTACATCGGCGAGAAGGTGGGCAGCGGGCAGGGGCCCGCGATCGATATCGCGCTCGATCCGCTCGAGGGCACCACGATCTGCGCCAAGTCCGGGCCGAACAGCCTGGCAGTGCTGGCGATCGCGGAGGCGGGCGGACTGCTCAACGCGCCTGACGTCTATATGGACAAGCTCGCGGTCGGACCCGGCCTGCCGCCCGGCGTGATCGACCTCGATCGCACGCCGAGCGAGAACGTGCAGGCGATCGCCGCCGCCAAGGGCGTGCGCCCGCAGGACATCGTCGCCTGCGTGCTCGACCGCCCGCGGCACGAAGCGCTGATTGCCGAATTGCGCGGACTGGGCTGCGGCGTGGTGCTGATCGGGGACGGCGACGTCGCCGGAGTTATCGCGACGAGCGATCCGGACACGACGATCGACGTCTACATGGGCTCGGGTGGCGCGCCCGAGGGCGTGCTCGCCTGCGCCGCACTGCGCTGCGTCGGGGGTCAGTTCAAGGGGCGCCTGCTGTTCCGTAACGACGACGAGCGCGCCCGCGCGCGGCAATGGGGCATCGCCGATCTTGACCGTCAATATGACCTCAAGGATCTCGCTCGCGGTGACTGCATCTTCGCCGCGACCGGCGTGACCGACGGCTCGCTGCTGGAAGGGGTCAAGCGCCGGCGCGACAAGATGACGACCGAGAGCGTCGTCATGCGCGCCTCGTCGGGCACGGTGCGCTGGGTCAAGGGGGAGCACCGCCTCGATCGCTGACGCGCTGACGGCCCGGCTTGCGGCGGGGTTATGGCTGGCGATCGCGCTGGCGAGCTTCGCGCTGTTTCTGCGCGGCGGCACGCGCCATTATCGCTGGCTCTACCGAGACGGCGAGGGTGTGCGCCGACGCCGCTTCGTGCTGCGCATGGCGCGGCCCACGCTGCACTTCGCAGCGGTGACGCTGGTCGCGCTTGTCGCCATCGGCCGTAGCGACGCGCTGGCGACGCTCCCGCCTGAGTTCGCACCGGCGCGTGACGCGGCGATCGCGCTGGCGGGTGGCACGCTGCCGCTTGATCTGCTCGCCTGGTCCACCATCGGCGGGCTCGTCGTCGGCGGCGTGGTCGTCGGTCTGATCGAGCGCTGGCGCGGCACGTCGCTGACGCTCGGGGATGTCGAGTCGGTGCTGCCCGCTACCTGGGGTGAGCTGCCGTGGGGCGCCCTTCTATCTGTGACCGCGGGGGTGACCGAGGAGCTGTTCTTCCGCTTGCTGCTCCCGCTGCTGCTGGTGCGGTGCGGCGTGCCGGCGCTTGTTGCGGTGGCGCTGGCGTGCATCTTCTTCGGCGTGGCGCACCGTTACCAGGGTGCAGCCGGCGTCATCGCGACCACGTTGGTGGGCGCGGTGCTGACGCTCGCCTATCTGTTGAGCGGTTCGCTGGTCGCGGCGATGCTTCTCCACATCGCGATCGACCTCAACGCGCTGGTGCTGCGGCCGATACTCTCGGGCCGGCTACGGTAGCGCGCCCTAAATCGTCGCTCAGCTCTTCAGCCGCCAGCCCGTACGGAAGATCGCCACCACCGCCGCCAGGCAGACCGCGCCGAAGCCCGCCGTCACCGCCACACAGGCGAGCACGTCGACGTCGCTGATGCCGAAGAAGGTCCAGCGAAAGCCGTTGATCAGATAGGCGATCGGATTGAACAGGCTGACCGTGCGCCACGGCTCGGGCAGCACGGACAGCGAGTAGAAGGCGCCGCCGAGGAAGGTCAGCGGCGTGATCACCAGCAGCGGGATCACCTGCAACTGCTCGAAGCCGTTGGCCCAGATGCCGAGGCAGAAGCCGAACAGCGAGAAGCTCGCCGTCACCAGCAGCAGATAGAAGAGCATCAGCACGGGATGCGCCACGTGCAGGTCGACGAACAGATGCGCCGTGGCGAAGATGACGAGACCGATCACCATCGATTTGGTCGCCGCCGCGCCGACATAGCCGATCACCGTCTCCACCGCCGACAACGGCGCGGAGAGCAATTCATAGATCGTGCCGGTGAATTTGGGCATGTAGATGCCGAGGCTGGCGTTGAAGACGCTCTCCGAGAAAATTGTCAGCAGCATTAGCCCGGGGACGATGAAGGCCCCGTAGGGCACGTCACCGATGTTCTTCATCTGCGACCCGATCGCCGAGCCGAAGACGATGAAATACAAGGTGGTGGTGATCACCGGCGTGGCGAGGCTGGTCCAGATCGTGCGCCCGAACCGCGCCATCTCGAACCGGTAGATCGCCCAGATGCCGTGCAGGTTCATGCGCGTTGCCCCACCAGGTCGACGAAGATGTCCTCAAGGCTCGACTTGCGCGTCTCCAGGTCCTTGAAGGCGATGTGCTGTTGCGCCAGCGCGGCGAGCAATTCGGGGATGCCGGTGTTCTCCGCCTTGGCATCGAAGACGTAGCGCAGCGTATGCCCGTCATGCTCCAGCGTCGGCGACCAGCGCGCCAGTGTTTCGGGCACCGCCGCGAGCGGTTCGACGAGCGTCAGGTCCATCTGGCGCTTGCCCAGCTTGGCCATCAGCGCGTCCTTTTCCTCGACCAGCAGCAACTCGCCGCGCGAGATCACGCCGACGCGATCGGCCATCTCCTCGGCCTCCTCGATATAATGAGTGGTGAGGATGATCGTCGCGCCCTGTTCGCGCAGACGGTGAACCAGCTTCCACATGTCGCGCCGCAGCGCCACGTCGACGCCGGCGGTGGGCTCGTCGAGGAACAGGATCTCGGGCTCGTGCGCCAGCGCCTTGGCGATCAGCACACGGCGTTTCATTCCGCCCGACAGGTCCTTGATCTTGGCGTGGCGCTTCTCCCACAGCGAGAGATCGCGCAGCACCTGCTCGATATAGTCGGAGTGACCCGAGCGGCCGAACAGCCGTCGCGAGAAGGTGACGGTGGCGAGCACGCTTTCGAACTGATCGGTGGCGAGCTCCTGCGGCACCAGCCCGATCGCGCGCCGCGCCGCCTTATAGTCGCGCACCACGTCATGCCCCGCCACGGTGACGCTGCCCGAGGAGGGGGTCACGATGCCGCAGATGATGCTGATCAGCGTGGTCTTGCCCGCGCCATTGGGGCCGAGCAACGCAACGATCTCGCCGCGATTGACGCTGAGGTCGACGGTCTTGAGCGCGGTGGGACCGTCCTTGTAGGTCTTGGACACGCCGGCGACGGTCAGGATCGGTTCCGGCATGTCGTCTCCCTGGTTCGCGCGTCAGTTAGGGAGCGACGCGGGAAGCGGCAAGCGCGGAAGCGGTGTTTCGGCATGAGGTACGAGGACGCCGTTCGCGCCATTGCTTCGGGATGAGGGTGGAGCGAGTGGGCCTAGGACGCCCGCGCCTTGGCGATCGCGTCCTTGAGCCGCTCGATCGGCAGTGCGCCCGAGAGTAGCTCATCGCCTACCACCCAGCTCGGCGTGCCGGTGATGCCGAGCTTCTGCGCCAACTCTAGATTGGCGCGGATCGTCGCATCGGCATCCGCAGGCAGGTTGGTGAGATCCACTCCGGTAGCCTTGGCCGCGGTCGCGATCGTCTCCTCGCTCACCGGTCCGGCAGCGTAGAGCGCGTCGTGGAACGGCTTGAAGCGCCCCTGCGCGGCAGCCGAGAGCGCGGCGCGCGCGGCGAGCCGGCTGCTGTCGGCGAGCACCGGCAGCTCCTTGAACACGACCCGCACATTCCTGTCCTCGGCGACCAGCTGGTCGACCGTCGCCAGGCTGGCGCGACAGAAACCGCAATTATAGTCGTAATATTCGACCAGCGTGACGTCGCCTTTGGGATTGCCGATCCAGGCGCCGGCATAGGGCTCCTCGATCGCGCCACGCGACGCGGCGATCGCGCGGGAGGCGTCGCGCGCCTGCAATCGCTCGATTGCCTGCGGGATGATCTCAGGGTTAGCGAGCACATAATCGTGCACCACGCGCTCGATTCGCGCGCGGTCGCCGCCGCCGAGCGGGGCCGGAGCGACGCGGTTGGCGAGCCACATGCCGGCCGCACCGAAGAAGGCGCCCAGCACCACCATGCCGAGCAGCCACAGCCTGTTCACCGACGCTTCTTCCTGTTTTTGTCGAGCCCGTTCTGCGACGTCATGGCGATGTCCTGCGCGCGGATCCAGTCGGGCGTGTTCTTGGGCAGCCCGGCCATTGCGTAACGAGCGCGATCCGCGGCGGTGCGATCATCGCCCATCATGCTGGCACGTTCGGCGCTGGCGAGCGCGGCGCGCGGCTCGTCGCCGGTCAGCTCGTAGACGGTGCCGAGCTGGAACCAGGCAAACGGGTTCTCGTCGTCGCGCCCTACGGCCGTCTTCAGGATGCGCTTGGCCTCGTCATAGTTCTTGGGGTCCTCGGTCGCGATCAGCGCGTGACCATAAGTGGTGGCGATCAGCGGGTCCGAGCGCGAACCCTCGGTGGCGCGCCGCAGCGGCTCGATCGCCTGCTTCGGCTTGCCCGCCTCGAGCAGGATCTGCCCCATGATCTCCTGGAAGTAGGGATCGTTGGGCTCCTTGGCGACCAGCGCCTCGGCCTCGGCGTCGGCTTTGTCCGGATAGCCCGCACGGTGATAGGCATAGGCACGCGCGTAATGCGCGTAGACCGTCTGGTCGCTGTCGGGATATTTCTGGAGCGCCTGTGGCGGGGGCAGCAGATAGCCGTCGAGCTTGGCGCGAATGCGCTTGAAGCGCTCCTCGATCGCCGGGTCGAGCGGCTTCTTCCACGCCGGCGACCCCTGGAGGTCGGCGGTCATCGTCTGGATGCGCGTGCCCGACAGCGGGTGCGACTGCATGAAGGGATCGATGTTCTTGGTGCCGTAGCGGAATTCCTGTTGCTGGAGCTTCTTGAAGAACTCCAGCATGCCGCGCCCGGTGATACCGGCGGTGTTGAGGTAGCGCACCGCCGAGGCGTCGGCAGTGGCCTCCTGCACGCGGCTGAAGGCGAGATATTTGCCCATCGCCGCCTGTTGCCCGGCGGAGAGGATGCCCGCGCCCGCCTCGCCGCCGCCCGCCGCCATCGCGGCCAGTCCGAGCACCATCGACAACAGGTAGATGCCCATCGCGGGGCGCTGGCCCTCGCTGGCATTGACGACATGGCCGTCAGCGATGTGGCCGAGCTCGTGCGCGATCACGCCCTGTACCTGGTTGGCCGTATCGGCCGCCTGGATCAGCCCGGAATGAACGTAAACGGTCTGGCCGCCGACGACGAAGGCGTTGATCGAATCGTCGTTGATCAACGCAATCTGGACGTCGCGCGGGCGCAGCCCGGCGGCGGTGACGAGCGGCGCCGACATGTCGCGCAACAGCGCCTCGGTCTCGGCATCGCGCAGGATCGACTGGGCATGCGCGGGCTGGGCGAGGAGGAGGATCGCGGTCGCCGCGGCGGTAACGAGGCGGTGCCAGCGGGGGGCGGCGCCGATGGACGTGCGCGCCCCTCGCCACCTCCCGTCATCCCGGACTTGTTCCGGGATCCACCGTGCCGCGACCTCTCCGGTCGGCGAAGGCGCGCATGCCTGGACCTCGGAACAGGTAAGGGGTGACGGGGAAGGAGCGCGCGACTCGACCAGTCGCGCCGCGCGGGCCAGCGTTCGAGACGAACTGCGCCTGCCTTCGTGGTCCTGGGTTCCTGCGTTCGCAGGAACACGGCGCGCTTCGCCAGGAGAGATCACGGCGCTGCTCTCCTTTCGATCGTCGGAGGGCGTCGGACCGGCGGATGACATCGATGCGGGCATGCGCCGGGCGTCCTGCCGCGGTTCCACTGAACCGCGGCTGAAGCCCGGCGCATGACGTCAGGCGCCGAAGGTACGCTGCCACCAACCGCGGCGCGGCGTGGCCTCGCCATCGGCGGGCGCAGCGTCTGCCTCGGCCGCGGCCTCCGGCTCTGGTGCCGCGACCTCCTCCGGCTCGGCCGCCGCAGGCGCCTCGGCGGCGGGCGCGACATCGGCCTTCTTGCGGCGCGTGCGTTTCGGCTTGGCCGGCGCCTCGGTCGCCTCGGGCTCGACCGCGTCGGGTGCCGGCAGCCCGTCGTTGACAGGGCCAGCGTCGGCCGCGTCGGCGATTGGCTCGACCGGCTTCTTGCGGCGCGTGCGCTTCGGCTTGGCGGGCGCCTCCTCGGCGACGGGTGCCGTGACCGGTGTGTCCGCCTCAGGCTGCTCGGGCTCAGCCTCGGCCTCGGGTGCAGCCTCCGTCACCGACGCGCTCGCGGCGCGTGCGCGCGGGCGGCGGCGGGTCTTGGGGACCGCCGCTGGCTCGGGCTCAGGCGCGGCAACCGCTTCCGGCTCGGCGTCAGGCTCATCGGTCACCTCGGCCGGCGCCTCTACCGGTGCCACGGCCTCCTCGACCCGGTCACCCTCGCGGCGACGATTGCGACGGCCGCGACGACGGCGACGGCCGCCCTCGCGCTCACCCGCCTCGGCCGGTGCCTCGGCGTCCGTCTCGACGGCCTCCTCGCCCTCAACGGAGCCAGCGTCGACGACTTCGTCCTCGTCCTCGCCCTCGGCTTCGCCGGACTCGACCTCACCCTCGCCCTCGCCCTCTGGCCGGCTACGACCGCGGCGACCGCGACGGCGCCGCCGGCGACGATTGCCGCGGCCGCCTTCGTCATCGCCCTGGTCGGCGCGCTCGCGCGGTTCGGCGGCGGCGGTCTCCTCGACCTCCTCGTCCTCGAACTCCTCCTCGACCTCGTCCTCGATCAGGTCGTCCTCAACCTCGACGATCGGCCGCTCGAACTTGGGCGCGTGCGCGGGCGGCGGGCCGTTGGCTTCGACCGACATGCGCGCGCCTTCCTGCTCCTCGTCGGGGATGATCTCGACCTGGACGCCGTAGCGGTCCTCGATCTCCGCGATGTCGGCGCGCTTGCGGTTGAGCACGTAGAAGGCCGCTTCCTGGCTGCACCGCAGCGTCAGCAGCGAGCCGCGCCCGCGCGCTGCCTCGTCCTCGATCAACCGCAGCGCCGAGATGCCCGACGACGAGGCGGTGCGGACGAAGCCCGTGCCCTCGCAATGCGGGCAGGGGCGGGTGGACGCCTCGAGCACGCCGGTGCGCAGCCGCTGGCGGCTCATCTCCATCAGGCCGAAGCTGGAGATGCGGCCGACCTGGATGCGCGCGCGATCGTTCTTGAGCGCCTCCTTCATCGCCTTCTCGACCTTCCGGACATTGGAGCCATTGTCCATGTCGATGAAGTCGATGACGACCAGGCCCGCCATGTCGCGCAGCCGCAGCTGGCGCGCGATCTCATGCGCCGCCTCGAGGTTGGTCGCGGTCGCGGTCTGCTCGATATTGTGCTCGCGCGTCGAGCGACCCGAGTTGATGTCGATCGAGACGAGCGCCTCGGTCGGATTGATGACGAGATAGCCGCCCGACTTCAGCTGCACCACCGGGTGGTACATCGCGGCGAGCTGCTCCTCCACGCCGGCGCGCTGGAACAGCGGCACCGGATCGCTGTAATGCTTCACCTTCTTGGCGTGGCTCGGCATCAGCAGGCGCATGAACTCCTTCGCCTGGCGATACCCGTCGCCGCCCTCGACGATCACCTCGTCGATGTCCTTATTGTAGATGTCGCGGATCGCGCGCTTCATCAGATCGCTGTCGCCGTAGATCAGCGCGGGTGCGCTGCTCGACAGCGTCTTCTCGCGGATCTCGTCCCACAGCCGGGCAAGATAGTCGAAGTCACGCTTGATCTCGGTCTTGGTGCGCTGCAGCCCCGCGGTGCGAACGATGCAGCCCATCGAGGACGGCAGCGCCAGCTCGGCCATGATCGACTTGAGCCGCTTGCGATCGCCCGCGTTCGAAATCTTGCGACTGATCCCGCCGCCGTGCGACGTGTTCGGCATCAGCACGCAATAACGGCCGGCGAGGCTGAGATAGCTGGTCAGCGCGGCGCCCTTGTTGCCGCGCTCCTCCTTGACGACCTGGACCAGCAGCACCTGGCGCCGATGGATGACATCCTGGATCTTGTAGCGACGGCGCAGCGACATGCGGCGCTGGCGCAAGGCCTCGACCTGATCGTCGTTGACGCTCGATCGGCCCCGCCGGCGTCGCGACTGGCGCGGTTCGCCGCCCGCGTCGTCCTCGGCGGACTCGTCACCGGTGTCGTCCTGATCGTCGCCGGCGTGATCGTCGCCCTCCAGGTCGTCCTCGTCACCGTCGAAATCGGCATCGTCGAACGCGTCCTGCTCGGCGCGCAGCGCGGCCTCTTCGGCGGCGTGCTCGGCCTCCTCGCGCAGCAGGGCGTCGCGATCCTCCTTGGGGATCTGATAGTAATCGGGGTGGATTTCGCTGAAGGCGAGAAAACCGTGGCGATTGCCGCCATAATCGACGAATGCCGCCTGCAGCGACGGCTCGACGCGCGTCACCTTGGCAAGATAGATGTTACCCTTGAGCTGCTTGCGCTCGGCGCTCTCGAAATCGAATTCCTCGATCCGATTACCCTTGACGACGGCGACCCGGGTTTCCTCCCGGTGGCGTGCGTCGATCAGCATACGCATGGTCATTGAACGGTCTCCACGCGCCGCCATGCCCGACGAGGGCGGCGGCGCGACGATAAGGCGCGGCCGGTCGCCCGTGAGGGCCGGCGGCGCGGATGGTGATGGGTGCTGCTGTCGCGGGCCGCGCTGCCTCGCACGTCGTGGCGAAGCGACCCGCGACCGCGCAACCGCCGGCAGAGGCCGGGCGGGGCAGCGATCGGGCGGGATGCGGCATTGCGAGCGTCAACCTGATGGCCCGGGGCCGGCGTCGCGCCGGTCGGGCAGTGGTGCCGGAACAGCGTGGCGCGTGCATCGCGCAACATTCCGGTCATGATCTCGGTAGCATCGCCGAACCGTCGCATCAACCGGCACGATTCATGTGGCTATTCCCTCGCGCCCACGGTGCCGTTAACCACGGGGAGAGGTTCGGCGCGATAAAGGGCGGAGATGACACCGCGAACGTACCGCACGAGGCGCAAGGGAGCATATGGCGGCGTCGCGCTGGCGCTCGCCGCGCTGGCGCTCGTCGTACCCACCGCCGCGGCGGCGCGGCGCGCCGCCGAGGCTGACGCCGACGCACCCAGGCTCGACTTCCTGCCGTGGAAATCGCGCGAGGCACGCGACGGCTACAAGGTCTCCGTTCCGGTGCCGCCGCCCGCGCGCGGGTTGCGCCTGCCCAGGGTCGTCGGGGCGGAGGGGCGCCCGCTGGTAGTGATCGACGCCGGGCATGGCGGCGCCGATCCGGGCGCGATCAACCCACATGCTGCGCTGCGCGAGAAGGAGGTGACGCTCAAGATCGCCAAGGCGATCCGCGACGCGCTGGTGGAAGGCGGACGGGCGCGGGTGGCGCTCACCCGCGACGATGACCGCTATATCCCGCTGCGCGAGCGGTTCGGGATCGCACGGCGGCTGCGCGCCGACCTTTTCATATCAATCCATTGTGACAGCGTCGGCACCGGCACGCCCACCGGCGCAACTGCCTACACGCTCTCCGACGTCGCCTCCGACAAAGAGGCCGCCTTGCTCGCCGCGCGCGAGAACAAGGCCGATGTGATCGCGGGCGTCCGGCTCGGGCGCGACGCCGACGTCACGTCGATCCTGATCGATCTCGCTCAGCGCGAGACGATGAACGCGTCCGCGGGCTTTGCGCGCTTGCTCGGCCGCGAGGCCCGGCCGTTGATGCCGGTGAAGACGAATTTTCATCGCACCGCCTCGCTGATGGTGCTCAAGGCACCCGACATGCCCTCGGTGCTGTTCGAGACCGGCTATATCTCCACGCCGGCGGACGCCGCCTTTCTCGACAGCAGCGACGGACGCGAGAAGATCGCCGAAACGGTGCGTCGCGCGGTGGAGGTCTATTTCGCGCGCCGCTTGGCGGTGCGCTGACCCGCTGCTGACCCGCCGCGCACCGCGCGCGGCTTCCCCCGCGCCGCGAACCTGCTAAACGCCGTGCGCGATGGCTTCCGATCCTCTCGATGTACGTGACGAGGCGGCCCCGAACGGCGGTCGCTGGCGCGGGCTGTGGCAGCGCCGGCTGGTGCGCTGGTCGACCTATCTGCTCGCATTGCTGGTGGTCGCATTCGGCGTGTTCTGGCTGGTGTTCGCGCGCGACCTGCCGTCGGTGGAGAAGCTCAAGGCCTATGAGCCGCCGCTGCCGACCAACGTGCGCGGTGCCGACGGCGCGCCGGTCTATTCCTACGCGCGCGAGCGTCGCGTCGAGCTCGCCTATAACGAATACCCGCCGCTGCTGGTGAAGGCGTTCCTCGCCGCCGAGGACCGTACCTTCTTCGAGCATCACGGCGTCGACTTCCCCGGTCTGGCCGGCGCAGTGGTCGATTATGCGCGCAAGTTCGGTAGCGGCCAGCGCGCCAAGGGCGGCTCCACGATCACCCAGCAGGTCGCCAAGAACCTGCTGATCGGCAACGAATATTCGCCGACTCGCAAGATCCGCGAGGCGCTGCTCGCGTATAAGATCGAGGAGACGCTGACCAAGCAGCAGATCATCGAATTGTATCTCAACCAGATCTTCCTCGGCCGCAATGCTTACGGCGTCGAGGCTGCGGCGCACGCCTATTTCGACAAGGAACTCGACGAGCTGACGTTGGGGCAGATGGCCTATCTCGCCATCCTGCCCAAGGGCCCGTCCAACTACGATCCGTTCCGCGATACCGATCGCGCGCTGGAGCGGCGCAACTACGTCCTGCGCGAGATGGTGCGCAACGGCTTCGTCACGCAGGAGCAGGCGCGCGTCGCGGCGGCGGAGCCGATCGGTGCGATCACCCGGCGCACCCCCAAGTTCGAGCGCGTCGGCGGCTATTTCGTCGAGGAGGTGCGCCGCGAGCTGATCGATAAGTTCGGCGAGACGTCGCAGGACGGGCCGCACAGCGTTTACGCCGGCGGGCTGTGGGTGCGCACGTCGCTCGACAAGCGGATCCAGGAATATGCCGCGGACGCGTTGCGCAACGGACTGCTGCGCTTCGACAGCGGCCGTGGCTGGTCCGGCCCGCTCCGCCACGTCAGCATCGACGGCGACAAATGGTACGGCGCGCTGCTCAACACCAACATCATGCTCGATTACAGCGACTGGCGCGCCGCGATCGCGATCGCGCGCGACGGTGCGGCGTGGCGGATCGGCTTCGCCGACGGCACCACCGGCGAGCTGCCGCGCGACGCCGCGCAGATGCCCGTGCGTAACGTCGGCGGCGCGGCGTTTGACGCGATCGCGCCGGGTGACATCATCGCGGTGGCGCCGGCCGGGGGCAGCTTCGCACTGCGCTCGGTGCCCAAGATCTCGGGCGGCTTCGTCGTGCAGGAGCCGATGACGGGGCGGATCCTGGCGATGCAGGGCGGCTTCGATGCCAGCGTCCAGTCGTTTAATCGCGCGACACAGGCGATGCGGCAGCCCGGCTCGACGATCAAGCCGATCGTCTATTCCGCGGCGCTGGAGAACGGCATGACGCCGGCCTCGATCATCGTCGACGGCCCCTTCTGCGTCTATCAGGGCGCGGCGCTCGGCAACAAATGCTTCCGCAACTTCGGCAACTCGCGCGGGGCGGGGCCGCACACGATGCGCTGGGGCATCGAGCAGTCGCGCAACCTCATGACGGTGCGCACCGCGGCGCAGACCGGCATGGGTAAGGTGGTCAAGCTGATCAAGGCGATGCAGATCGGCGACTATGCGCCCTATCTCAGCTACGCGCTGGGCGCTGGCGAGACCACGGTGGAGAAGATGGTCAACGCTTATGGCGTGCTCGCCAACTGGGGCCGCTGGCACGACCCGACGTTGATCGACTTCGTCCAGGACCGCCGCGGGCAGGTGATCTGGCCGGAGAACTGGCGCGCTTGCGACGGCTGCAACATGCCGGACTGGAACGGTCGCGCGATGCCGCGGCTGCCGATCCGGGGGCATCAGGTCCTCGATGCGATGACCGCTTATCAGATGGTCCATATCACCGAGGGCGTGATCCAGCGTGGCACCGCCACCGCGTTGCGCGACCTGGGGCGTCCGATGTTCGGCAAGACCGGCACCAACAATGGCCCCACCGACGTCTGGTTCATCGGCGGCACGCCGCAGATGATCGCCGGCCTGTACCTCGGCTTCGACACGCCGCGCAGCCTCGGTGGCTATGCGCAGGGCGGCACGGTGGCGGTGCCGGTCTTCAAGGAATGGGCGCAAAAGGCCTATGCCGGTCTGCCGGTGCTGCCGTTCCGCGCGCCGCCGGGGATCCGCATGGTACGAATCGACCGCGCCACCGGTCGTCCCGTGTACGGCACCTTCCCGACTGGCGACGATCCCAAGCCGGCGGTGATCTGGGAGGCGCTCAAGCCGCAGAGCGAGGCGCGCCGCGCGCGTCGCGCCGCCCCGGCCGTCGCACCCACCGCCGCGCCCAGCGCCGGGACGAGTGGCCCGCCGCCCAGCGACAGCGACTTCTTGCAGAGGCAGGGGGGCATCTACTAAGTCATCGCGCTGAACATTCTTTCGTCATCCCAGCGTCGGCCGGGATCTCCGGCCGTGATGCGATCCCCGTGCCGCGCGAGATTCCGGCGCCTGCTGGATGACGTGACCGCTGGAGATACCCTATGCGCGCCGAAGCGCAGGCTCATGTCGACACCATCAACGCGGCGTTGGCGCTGCTGCGCCAGTCGCTCGACTGGGACCGCGCGCTGCGCCGGCTCGACGAGCTCAACGCGCGCGTCGAGGACCAGTCGCTCTGGAACAACCCCAAGGAAGCGCAGGACGTGATGCGCGAGCGCCGCCGCCTCGACGAGGCGATCGGCGCGACCCGGGCGATAGAGCGCGAGCTGGCCGATACGGTCGAGCTGATCGAGATGGCCGAGGCCGAAGGCGATGCCGAGATGGCGGACGAGGGCACCGAAGCGCTCGCGCAGCTCGCCGACCGCGCCCAGGCCGACAAGGTGAAGGCGCTGCTCTCGGGCGAGGCCGACGCCAACGACACCTATCTCGAGATCAACGCGGGCGCGGGCGGCACCGAGAGCCAGGACTGGGCCGAGATGCTCCAGCGCATGTACACGCGCTGGGCCGAGCGCCACGGCTACAAGGTGGAGCTGGTCGACTATCACGCCGGCGAGCAGGCCGGGATCAAGTCCGCCACGCTGCTGGTGAAGGGCGAGAACGCCTATGGCTATGCCAAGGTCGAGTCGGGTGTCCACCGGCTGGTGCGGATCAGCCCCTACGACAGCGCGGCGCGCCGCCATACGAGCTTCTCGAGCGTGTGGGTCTATCCGGTGATCGACGACAATATCGAGGTCGAGATCAACGAAGGCGATCTGCGCATCGACACTTATCGTGCGTCGGGCGCGGGCGGGCAGCACATCAACACTACCGACTCCGCGGTGCGCATCACGCACTTGCCGACCGGGATCGTGGTGCAGTGCCAGAACCAGCGCTCGCAGCACAAGAACAAGGCCGAAGCGTACAACCAGCTGCGCGCGCGCCTCTATGAGCGCGAGCTGGCCGAGCGCGAGGCGGTCACCAACGCCGAGAACGCCACCAAGACCGACATCGGCTGGGGTCACCAGATCCGCTCCTACGTGCTCCAGCCGTATCAGCTGGTGAAGGATCTGCGCACCGGCGCCACCTCGACCTCGCCGGGCGACGTGCTCGACGGCGACCTCGACACCTTCATGGCCGCCGCCTTGTCGCAGCGCGTCACCGGCGAGAAGGTCGCGGTGGAGGACGTCGACTAAGTGGCGCGCCCGCGGGCCCGCTCGGCGCTGCTCGCCGCGACGCTGCTGCTGGCGGCCTGCGACGGCACACAGCCACTGATCAAGCACGAGCCGAAGCAGCCCGGGCCCTTCCCCGAAGCGGACCGGCCGGTGGCCAGCATCGTCTCGGCGCGCTGGTCGACCGAGGAAGCGCGCGACCGGCTCAACGAGGCGAGCCGAGTGATGGACCTGGCGGACATCCACAAGGGCATGTCAGTCGCGGATCTCGGCGCCGGCGAGGGCTATTACACCACCCGCCTGGCCAGTCGCGTCGGGACGGAAGGACGCGTGCTGGCCGAGGACATCGTCCCTACGGTGCGCGACACGCTGGCCGAGCGCGTAAGCCGCGAGCGGCTGGAAAACGTCAGCGTGCGGCTGGGCTTGCCGGCAGACCCGCGGCTGCCGGCGAACAGCTTCGACCGCATCATGATGGTGCATATGTACCACGAGATCGCGCAGCCCTACGAGTTTCTGTGGCGGATGCGTCCGTCGCTGCGCCGCGACGGGCTGGTGGTGGTGGTGGACGCCAACCGCTCGACGCGCGATCATGGCACGCCACCGGCGCTGCTGAAGTGCGAGTTCGCCGCGGTCGGCTATGCGCAGGTCGATTATCGCGAGATGCGCTCAGCGGGCGGCTATTTCTCGACCTTCCGCGCGGCGGGGCCGCGGCCAGACCCGGCGGCGATCCGCGCCTGCCGGATCAACGACGAGGCAAAGGCCGGGTAGGGGCTGCGGTCGTCCTTTCCTGGCTATTTTCCCGGCCAATGCCGGGGCACAAAGTTGCTTAGGGCCGTGCCGATCACAACCCGCGCCGGGATGACGCCCGCTCTCGCATCCGCTACCACCCGCGCCATGCCCCATCCCGAGCAGCCCTATCTCGACCTAATGGCGCAGGTGCTGGAGCACGGCGACGAGCGGCTCGACCGCACCGGAGTCGGCACGCGATCGCTGTTCGGCGCGATGCTGCGCTTCGACCTCTCGGCTGGCGCCGCGCCGATCCTCACCACCAAGCGGGTCTATTGGAAGACCGCGGTGCGCGAGATGCTGTGGTTCCTCACCGGCGGCACCAACATCCAGCCGCTGTTGCGCGACAATGTCCGTATCTGGACCGACTGGCCGCTCGAGGCTTATCGTCGCGCGACCGGCGAGACGATCGCGCAGGAGGAGTTCGAGCGCCGTATCGTCACGGACGACGATTTCGCCGCGCGCTGGGGCGAGCTCGGCCCGGTCTACGGCAAGCAGTGGCGGCGGTGGCTCGGCGCGGACGGACGCGAATATGACCAGATCGCCGACCTCGTCCGCACGCTGCGCGAGAATCCGGCGAGCCGGCGCATGCTGTTCCACGCCTGGAACGTGCCCGAGCTGGGCGCGATGGCGCTGCCGCCGTGCCATATGGTCTATCAATATCATGTGAGCTCGGCCGGGCGGCTCAACTGCCTGCTGTACCAGCGCTCGGTCGACCTGCTGCTGGGCGCGCCGTTCAACTTCGTCGGCGCCGCTGCGCTGCAGCTGATGCTCGCGCAGCAGGCCGATCTCACGCCGGGCGAACTGGTCTGGGTCGGCGGCGACGTCCACCTCTATCGCAACCACCTCGACCAGGCACGCGAGCAGATTGCGCGCGCGCCCGGGTTGGTGCCGACGATGCGGCTGACGCGTCGGCCCGACACGATCGACGGCTACCGACTCGAGGATTTCGCGGTGGAAGGCTATGCCCCGCAGGCCGCGATCAAGGCCGACGTCGCCGTCTGAGACGAAGGCGCCGGCCTGCTGCATCACGGGATCAGCCGCTCCGCGCGCAACTGCTCGAACAGCGCGAAGAAGGCGTCGTCGGTGGGTTGATAGCCGGTGAAGCCAAGCCGGCGGCTCTTGCTCATGTCGGTCACTACCTCGATCGGGCGGCCGAGATCGGCGTCGGTGTGCCAGGGGGAGGCGAGCCGCGCGAGCTCGGGCTCGGCCAGCCCCTCCCGCAGCGCGAGCTCGCGCCACAGCGGCGCGTCCGCCGCCATCTGCTGCTCGAGCGGGCGAACGGTGCCGTCGAACGGCGCCGCCGCGACGCCGAACCAGCCCGCGATCCGCTCCCACATCCATTGCCAGCGGAAGACGTCGCCGTTGACGACATTGAACGCCTCATCGTGCGCCGCCTCGGTCTCCGCCGCCCACAGCAGGTGCCGCGCGAGCAGCCCGGCGGCGGTCATGTCGGTCAGCCCGGACCATTGCGCCGCCGAGCCGGGGAAGGTGAACGCGCGGCCGAGTTCGCGGCACAAGGTCGCGTAAACCGCCAGCGTTGTCCCCATGTTCATCGCGTTGCCGACCGCCTTGCCGATCACGGTATGCGGGCGGTGGACGCTCCAGCTGAAGCCGTCGCGCGCGGCGGCGGCGAACAGCTCGTCCTCCTGCGCATAGTAGAAGTTCTCGACGTCGAGCCGGCCCTGCTCCTCGCGGAACGGCGTCTGCGGCAGCGTGCCTTTGCCATAGGCCTCGAACGGCCCGAGATAATGCTTCAGCCCGGTGACGAGCGCGACGTGGCGCGGCGCCGTCGGCGCGGGTAGCGCGTCAAGCAGGTGGCGCACCATCGCGGAGTTGACGCGGATGTTCTCCGCCTCGCTGTCCTGGCGCAGCCAGGTGGTGATGAACACCGCGTCGGGCGCGAGCGCGCCGATCGCCGCGCGCGTCGCCGCGGCGTCACGCAGGTCGGCCGCGACCGGGGTCACGCCAGGCAGGTCGACCGCGCGGCGCGCGAGCCCGTGCACCGTCCAGCCCTGCTCCACCAGCAGCGCCGCCGTCGCGCCGCCCACGATCCCGCTCGCGCCCACCACCAATGCCGTCTTCGCCACGTCAGATCCTTTCGCTTGTCGAGCCTTGCCAGGGAGCTAGGCAGCCGGGGCAGCAGCTTCTAGACGGCACCCGAACGTGCCCTAGGCACCAGGAGGTGACCATGCACGCCGGCAGCCCCGACGAGGAATGGCGTGAGGATTGCGCGCCGCGCCGCGTGCTCGAGCTGTTCGCGACGAAATGGACCAGCATGGTGCTGCACACGCTCCACGCGCGCCACGGCGGCGCGGCGCGCACCGGGGTGCTCCAGCGCAGCCTGCCCGGCATCTCCAAGAAGATGCTGACCCAGACGCTGCGCGAGATGGAAGCCAGCGGGCTGATCACGCGGCACGTCGAGACGGTGGTGCCGCCCGCGGTGGAGTACCGGCTGACGCCGCTGGGGAAACGCTTCGTCGTGCCGGTCGAGCTGCTCTACGCCTGGGGGCGCGACAATGCCGACGCGCTCGACACTTTGGTGCCGCGACCGGGCTCGCGGCGGCGCTGAGGGGGCGCGGAAGGCGCGCGCAACGCCCGCGACGGCGTCATCCTGAAACGAGTTCAGGATGACGGAAGGGAGAGGCGGTCGCACACTCCGCTCTGCCCCATCACCGATCCGGGCACTCCCACGATCCCAAGGCGTTAGGGCGCAGTACCCGCCAGGAGATGCCGTATGCCCAACGTCGCCGAACTGCTCGTCGACACGCTCGCCCAGGTCGGCGTGCGCCATGTGTTCGGGATCGTCGGCGACGCGCTCAATCCCTTCACCCACGCGATCGAGCAGGACGACCGGATCGATTGGATTGGCGTGCGCCATGAGGAGGGGGCCGCGCTCGCGGCGGCGGGGCAGGCCAAGCTGACCGGCCAGCTCGCGGTGTGCTCCGGGACCACGGGTCCGGGTGGCAACCATCTCGTCGCCGGGCTGTACGAGGCGCGCAAGGATCATGCCCCGGTGCTCGCCATCACCGGCGGGGTGCCCGGCGCGCACCGCGGCACCGATTATCTCCAGGAGGACTCGCCCGACCTGCTGTTCCGCGATGTCGCCGCCTATACCCAGACGGTCGCGGCGGCGGAGCAGGCGCCCGCGGTGTTTCACCAGGCGATCGCCGAGGCATATGGCGCCCGCGGCGTCGCGCACCTCAGCATCCCGCCCGACGTGTTCGCGGCGAGCGCCCCCGGCGCGGTGCCGAGCCTCGCCACCCTGCGCCCGCTGCCCGAGGTGGCGCCCGCCGAGCCCGACGTCGCCGCCGCGGCCGCGCTGATCGCTGAGGCCAAGAGCGTCGCGATCTTCTGCGGCGCGGGCTGCCGCGGCGCGTCCGAGGAGTTGCGCCAGCTCGCTCAGCGGCTCCAGGCGCCGCTGCTTCACACTTATCGCGGCAAGGAGATCATGGCCTATGACGAGCCCTATTGGATCGGCGGCGTCGGACTGATCGGCGGCACTGCGGGCACAGACGCGGTGCAGCAGGCCGATCTGCTCGTGATGCTCGGCACCGATTACCCCTACGTCGACTTCCTGCCCAAGCACGGCAACGTCATTCAGGTGGACGAGCGCGCGCTGGCGATCGGGCGGCGGGCGCCGGTCAAGCTCGGGGTGGTCGGCTCGGTGCGCCCGACGCTGCGCGCGCTGCTCGAGCGGCTGCCGCAGCGCACCGACACTGCCTTCCTCGACCAGGCGCAGGAGCGCCGCGCCGCCTGGGACCGGATGCTCGACGAGCGCGCCGATCCCGCGCGTTCCGGCGACAAGATCCACCCGCAGGCGGTAGCGCGCGCGGTGAGCGACCGCGCCGCGACCGACGCGATCCTCGTCACCGACACCGGCGAGGTGACGCTCTGGGCGGCCAACTGGCTGCGCCAGACCGGGCGGCAGCGGATCACCGGCTCGTTCAACAACGCCGCGGTCGGCACCGGCATGGGCATCGCCAACGGAGCGCAGCTGCTTGACCGGCAGCGGCAGGTGATCCTTCACGTCGGCGACGGCGGGCTGACGATGCTGCTGGGCGAGTTCATGACCGCGGTCGAGCACGCGCTGGCGGTGAAGGTGGTGGTGTACGACAATTCGGGCTGGGGGCTGGTCCACCTCGAAATGGAGGGAGCGGGGTTGCCAGCGGCCAAGGGCACCGGCTTCCCCAACCTCGACTTCGCCGCCTTCGCACGCGCGTGCGGCGCGCAGGGCTTCACCGCGCGCGACGCTGCCGCGCTGGACGCGACCGTGGCCGAGTTCCTCGCGGTGCCGGGGCCGGCGATCCTGCACGCTCTGGTCGACCCGGCCGAGGTGCCGGCCATGCCGCACGTCGACGCCAAGCAGGCGCTGCGCTTCGGCATCGCCAAGGTGCGGGAGCTGATCGGGCGGTGAGGGGGTGGGTCGAGGCGCGGCACAGGTGCGCGCCCCCACCCACCGCCGTCATCCCGGACTTGGTCCGGGATCCACCGAGCCGCGTTCTCCACCAGCGTTGGTGCGCGCCGACGGGTGGGCCCCGGAACAAGTCCGGGGTGACGGAGAGGAGCGGCTGGCCCATCCTCCCGTCTTCCTCGTCATGCCGGGCTTGACCCGGCATCCATGTCGCGGCGAGCGTCACGCACGTCAGCCTGCCCTGCACCATGGATCCCGGCTCGAGGCCGGGATGACGAAGGTCGCTGGCCTCGCCAGCGGCCGCCCGCTACCACCCCACGGATGATCACGTTCGTTCTCGCGCGCGCCGACAACGGCGTCATCGGCGTCGACGGGCGGCTGCCGTGGCACCTGCCCGTCGATCTCAAGCGCTTCAAGGCACTGACCATGGGACAGGCGATGGTGATGGGGCGCAAGACGTTCGATAGCTTTCCCGCACCGCTGCCCGGCCGTCGCCATATCGTGCTCACGCGCGACCCGGCGTGGCACGCCGCGGGCGCCGAGGTGGCGCACACGCCCGACGTCGCCCTCGCGCTCGCCCGCGCCGGCGACCTGGACGCGCGCGTCGCGGTGATCGGCGGCGCCGAGATCTTCGCGCTCCTGCTCGACCGCGCTGACCGGATCGAGCTCACCGAGGTCCATGTCGCGCCCGCGGGCGACGCGATCGTCCCGGCCTTCACCGGCTGGCGCGAGCTGGCGCGCGAGTCGCACCCGGCCGAGGGCGATCGTCCCGCGCATGACTTCGTCACGCTGGCACGGTGACGCTGGCACCGGGCCGGCCGAGCCGCTAAGGCGCCGCGCATGGAGCGGCTTGACGGCGGCTCGGCGGTGCCGGCCGGGCTGGCCGGCGGGATCGTCGCGCTGGGCAATTTCGACGGTTTTCACCTCGGTCACCAGGCGGTCGTCGGCCGCGCGGTCGAGCGCGCGCGCGCGGAAGGGCGGCCCGCGCTGGTCGCCACCTTCGACCCGCACCCGGTGCGTTACTTCCGCCCTGAAACACCGCCGTTCCGCCTCACCACGCTCGACCAGCGCGCGCGCCTCTTCGCCGCGGCAGGGGCGGACGCGATGGTGGTGTTCCACTTCGACCAAACGCTCGCCGGGCTCCACGCCGATGCCTTCGTCGCGGAGCGGCTGGTCGGCGCGCTGCGCGTCGGCGGCGTCGTCACCGGCGAGGACTTCACCTTCGGCCACCGCAAGAGCGGCGACATCGCCACGCTGCGCGCCGCCGGCGCGGCGAACGGCTTCTCGGTCGATACCGTCGGCGCGGTGATGCTCGACGGCGAGCCGGTCTCGTCCACGCGCATCCGCGCCGCACTTGGCGCGGGGGACCCGCGCGGCGCCGCGCGGCTGCTCACGCGACCGTTCGCGATCGAGGGGGTAGTGCAGCACGGCGACAAGCTCGGCCGCACGATCGGCTATCCCACCGCCAACCTCGACATGGGCAAGTATCTGCGCCCCGCCTATGGCATCTATGCGGTGCGCGGACGGCTGGCGGACGGGCGCGTGCTCGACGGCGCGGCCAACCTCGGCATCCGCCCCAGCTTCGACCCGCCCAAGGAACTGCTCGAGCCGTATTTCTTCGATTTCTCAGGCGATCTCTACGGCCAAATGCTCGAGGTCGAGCTGATCGATTATATCCGCGCGGAAGCGAAGTTCGACACGCTGGACGCGCTGGTCGCGCAGATGAAGCGCGACTGCACCACCGCGCGGGCGTTGCTGGCGCGCTGACGCGGCGCTAAGGCCATGTCCCACATGGCCGACGCATCCGACACGCCGCGCGACTGGCGCGCCACCGTCTTCCTGCCGAAGACCGACTTCCCGATGAAGGCGGGGCTCGCGCAGAAGGAGCCCGCGATCCTCGACCGCTGGAAGCGGATCGGGCTGTACGATCGCCTGCGCGAGCAGCGCCAGGGGCGCGAGCGCTGGATCCTCCACGACGGCCCGCCCTACGCCAATGGCGACATCCACATGGGCCATGCGATGAACAAGGTGCTGAAGGACGTGATCGTTCGCAGCCGTTCGCTGATGGGCTATGACGCGCCCTACGTGCCGGGCTGGGATTGCCACGGCCTGCCGATCGAGTGGAAGGTCGAGGAGGCGTATCGCGCCAAGAAGCTCGACAAGGATCAGGTGCCGGTCGCGCAGTTCCGCGCCGAGTGCCGCGCCTATGCCAACAATTGGGTGCAGATTCAGAAGGAGCAGTTCCAGCGGCTCGGCGTGATGGGCGACTGGGACAATCCCTATCTCACCATGCGCTACGAGGCCGAGGCGGTGATCGCGGGCGAGCTGCTCAAGTTCGCCGAGAGCGGCCAGCTGTATCGCGGCGCCAAGCCGGTGATGTGGAGCCCGGTGGAGAAGACCGCGCTCGCCGAGGCCGAAGTCGAATATGAGGACGTCGTCTCGACGCAGATCGATGTCGGCTTCGAGGTGATCGACTGCCCCGAATATCCGGGGCTCGCGGGCACGCTGGCGGTGATCTGGACGACCACGCCCTGGACGATCCCGGTCAACCAGGCGCTCGCCTACGGCTCGGCGATCGATTACCTCCAGTTCGAGCACGAGGGGCGGCGGTATCTGGTCGCCGAGCCGCTGATGCCCGCCTTCACCAAGCGCACCGGCATTCCGATGGGCAAGATCGTCGCGCTCATCAAGGGTCCGGTGCTGGAGGGCGCGACCGCGCGCCACCCGATGCATCACCTCGGCGGCTTCTTCGCGACGCCGCGGCCGTTCCTCGAGGGCGAGTTCGTCACCACCGATGCGGGCACCGGACTGGTCCATATGTCGCCCGATCACGGCGAGGACGATTTCCTGCTGTGCAAGGCCAATGGCATCGAGCCGGTCTTCGCGGTCGACGCCGCCGGCTTCTACCGCGCCGACTGGGCCTGGCTCGGCGGGCAGGGCAGCGTGATCAACAAGAAGTTTGTTGCCAGCGAGGGGCCGATCTGCGCTGATCTGCGCGCGGCGGGCGCGCTGCTCGGCGCGAGCGACGACTTTCAGCACAGCTACCCGCACTCGTGGCGCTCGAAGGCGAAGGTGATCTTCCGCGCGACGCCGCAGTGGTTCATCCCGATGGACGTGGCGAACGGCGCGGCGGCGGGTGACTCCGCCACTGCCGGGGCGGGTGCGGCGGACGAGGCCGAGCGCGGCAACGCACCCACGCTCCGCCAGCTCGCGCTCGACGCGATCGCGCGGACGCAGTGGGTGCCGCCGCGCGCGGAGAACCGCATCCGCTCGATGGTGGAGGGCCGCCCCGACTGGGTGATCAGCCGCCAGCGCGCCTGGGGCGTGCCGATCGCGCTCTACGTGAACCGCGCCACCGGCCAGTATCTCAACGACCCGGCGGTCAACGCGCGCATCGTCGCCGCCTTCCGCGACGGCGGCGCGGATGCCTGGTTCACCGCCGACCATCAGATGCTGCTCGGCGATGCGCACGACCTCGCCGACTATGAGCCTGTCAACGACATCCTCGACGTGTGGTTCGACTCCGGCTCGACCCACGCCTTCGTGGTCGAGGCGCGCTACGGGGAAGGCACCCGCGCCAACCTCTACATCGAAGGCTCGGATCAGCATCGCGGCTGGTTCCAGTCGTCGCTGCTGGAAAGCTGCGGCACGCGCGGACGCGCGCCCTATGACGCGGTGCTCACCCACGGCTTCGCGCTCGATGGGCAGGGCCGCAAGATGTCGAAGAGCCTCGGTAACGTCGTCGATCCGCTCAAGGTGATCGGCGAATCGGGCGCGGACATCCTGCGCCTGTGGGCGGTCTCGACCGACTATTTCGATGATATCCGCATCGGCAAGGAGGTGCTCGCCACCGCCTCGGATTCGTATCGCAAGCTGCGCAACACCTTCCGCTACCTGCTCGGCGCGCTCGACGGCTTCGCCGAGGAGGAGCGCGTGCCCGTCGCCGAGATGCCCGAGCTGGAGCGCTATGTGCTCCACCTGCTCCACGCGCTCGACATGGAACTGAGGGAGGCGGCGCGCGGCTTCGAATTCAACCGCTACGTCCGCCTGCTCGCCGACTTCGCCAATGAGGACCTCTCGGCCTTCTTCTTCGACGTGCGCAAGGACTCGCTCTACTGCGACGCCGCCGACGACGTAAAGCGGCGCGCCTATCGCACCGTGCTCGACGTGCTGTTCCACGCTCTGGTGCGCTACGCCGCGCCGGTGCTGGTCTTCACCGCCGAGGAGGTGTGGCAGGCGCGCTTTCCCGACGAGGCGAGTTCGGTCCACTTCCTAGAGTGGCCGCTCCTGCCCGAACCCGCCGCCGAGGACATCTCAGCGCGGTGGCAGGCGGTGCGCACGCTGCGCGTCCGCGTGACCGAGGCGATCGAGCCGCTGCGTCGCGAGAAGACGGTGCGCTCCAGCCTGGAGGCCGAGGTGACCGTGCCCGACCTGCCGCTCGACGCCGCGCAACTCGCCGAGGCGTTCATCGTGGCGAAGGTGACGCCGGCTGGGAGCGTCGACGTGACCCGGACCGACTATCACAAATGCGGTCGCTGCTGGCGTCACTTGCCGGAGGTGACGGTTGACGAGGCGCTGTGCGGCCGCTGCACCGCGGTGGTGGGGGAGGAAGCGTGAAGCGATCGCTGCCGCGCCTCGGCCTCGCCATCGCCTTGGCGGTGTTCGCGGTCGATCAGCTGGTGAAGTGGATCGTCACCGGTCCGCTCGCGATCGATTTCCTCGGCGCCTATCGCGAGATCCTGCCGATCTTCGACCTGCGCTTTACCAAGAACGAGGGCGTGTCGCTCGGGATGCTGCGCGCCGAAACCAATATGATGCGCTGGCTGCTCGTGGCGTTCACCGGTGCGATCGCGGTGGCGGTGGCCGTGTGGATGGTGCGCGAGGAAAAAACCGGCGAGCAGGCCGCGCTCGGCCTCGTGCTCGGCGGTGCGCTCGGCAACATCCTGGATCGCGTGCGGCTGGGCTATGTGGTGGACTTCGCCGATCTCCATTTCGGCGAGTGGCGACCCTTCCTGGTGTTCAACGTCGCCGACGCCGCGATTACGATCGGCGTGCTGATTCTGCTGGTGCGCGCGCTCCTGATCCGCGAGAAGCGCCCCGATCCTTCGGAGAATGTCCATGCGTAAGTCTGTCGTCGCGGTGTCCGGTATGGCGGTGCTCGCCCTGCTCGCCGGCTGCGGCAAGCGCGGCTACGACCGCGCCCGCCCCGACGAGTTCGCGGTGGCGCGCCAGGCGCCGCTGATCATCCCGCCCGACTTCGCGCTGGTGCCGCCGCAGCCGGGCGCCGCGCGCACCCAGGGCAACAACCCGCAGGCGCAGGCGATCGACGCGCTGTTCGGCGGCCCGGCGCAGCGCAGCGCGGCGGAGGCCGGCGTGGTGGATCAGGCCGGCGGCACCGGCGCGGCGCCCGCGGGCATCCGTTCGGAGGCGGGCGACCCGCAGACCAACGTCGTCGACAAGGGCCAGACAACGCGCGACATCATCGCCGCACCGCAGGGCGACGGACAGGACGCGCGCGCCAGCGCGGGTGCGGCGGCGAGCGCGCCGGCGACGCCAGCGCCGGCCACGCCGACACCGCAGCAGTAAGGCGCGGGGAGCTCCATCTCAACCGCGGAGCCCAAGGCCGCAGGAGTAACGCCCGTGGCTCTGGGCTCCTGCGTGCGCAGGAGCACCGGAGTGGTCGGCGCGGCCGCTATCGCATTCGTCATGCCGGGCGCGACGCGGCATCCATCGTGCCGCGAGGGTCTCGTCCGGCGCGTGAGTGGCACCATGGATCCCGGCTCAAGGCCGGGGTGACCGTTACCGAGGTGGCCGCCGAATAGCCGGGCCGACCGACCCTCTAACCCGCCATCACCCCGCGCCATGCCGCGAGCCCGCGCTCCAGGTCGGCGATGAGATCAGCCGGATCCTCGAGCCCGATCTGCAGCCGCACCAGCGGTCCCTCGAACGCGCATTCGGTGGCGCTGCGGTGACGCTTCGGGTCGATCGGCACCGCCAGGCTCTCGAACCCGCCCCAGCTGTAGCCGATGCCGAAATGGTCGAGCGAGTCGATCAGCACCGTGCGCGCCGCGTCGTTGCCGCCCGCCAGCACAAACGAGAACAATCCCGACGCCCCGGCGAAGTCGCGCCGCCACAGGTCATGCCCCGGACAGGACGGCAACGCCGGGTGGAGCACGCGCGCCACCTCGTCGCGTCCTTCGAGCCAGCGGGCTACCTCCAGCGCGCTGCGTTCGTGCTGCGCCAGCCGCACCGCCATCGTGCGCAGCCCGCGGCTGCCGAGGAAGGCGTCGTCCGCGCTGATCACCTGACCGAGCTGGAAGCTGGTGTCGCGCAGCGCCGCGAAGCGACCGGGTGCGGCGGTGACCGAGCCCATCATCACGTCCGAGTGGCCGCCGACATATTTGGTGCAGGCGAGCACCGAGTAATCGACTCCGAGCCCGATCACCGGAAAGAGCAAAGGCGTCGCCCAGGTGTTGTCGATCACGGTCGCGACACCACGCGCCTTCGCGGCGGCGACGATCGCGGGCACGTCCTGCACCTCGAAGGTGAGGCTGCCGGGGCTTTCCATGAAGATCACGCGGGTGCGGTCGCCGATCAGCTCGGCGATGCCGGCGCCGATCATCGGGTCGTAATAGCGGGTGGTGATGCCCATCCGCGCGAGCATCTTGTCCGCCAGCGCGCGGGTCGGGTCATAGGCGCTGTCCACCAGCAGCAGCTCGTCGCCCGGCGACAGCAGCGTCAGCAGGCAGGCCGCGATCGCCGCGACGCCCGAAGGATAGAGGAAGGTCGCCTCCGCGCCCGGCTCCAATTCGGTGAGCGCGTCGGCGAGGCTCCACTGCGTCGGCGTGCCGCGGCGACCGTAGAACAGGCGATGATGCGTGTCGCGCGCGCCGGTGGCGCGCAGGTGGGCGACGTCGTCGTAGAGGATCGTCGAGGCGCGCCATACCGGCGTGTTGACGATCCCGCCGGTCCATTCGTCGCGGCGCCCGGCCTGGACGACGCGCGTGGCGGACTTGAGCGGCTCGTCCTTCATGCGGCGCCGGTCGCTTTCGCGGTGGTCGGGTCCGCCCCCCATTCGGTCCAGCTGCCGTCATAGACCGCGGCGTCTCGGCCGAGCAGGTGCGCGCCGAAGGCGAGCACGCTGGCGGTGATGCCCGAGCCGCAGGTCATCACCATGGGACGATCGAGGTCCACGCCGGCGTCGCGGAAGGCGGCGGCGAGCGCCTCGCCGCGCTTCCAGCGGCCGTTGGCGTCGAACAGGCGCTTGTAGGGCAGGTTGCGCGCGCCGGGGATATGACCGGGCGCGACGCCGGCGCGCGGGTCAGGTTCCTCGCCGGTGAAGCGAGCGGCGGAGCGCGCGTCAACGATCTTCGCGGTCCCCTCACGCTGGATCGCGCGCATCGAGTCGAGATCGACGATACCGTCTCGCCTGTCTGCAGGGAAGAAAGCGGGGGCCGGTGGCGCTTTCGCGGACAGGTCCTGGGCCCCGGCATTCACCCCCGACCTGTCGCTTGCGGGGAGCGGAGGGTCGCGCGTCTCGAGCGCGCGCCATGCCGCCATCCCGCCGTCGAGCAGCGCCACGCGCTCATAGCCGAACGCGCGCAGCATCACCCAGGCGCGCGCGGCCGTGTAATGCGGCGCGTCGTCGTACAGCACGATCCGGTTCGCGGTGCTCACCCCCAGCCGCGCCATCCGCTCGGCAAAGCGCGCCGCGTCGGGCATGGTCGAGGGCAGCGGCGCAGCCGGATCATGGAAGCCTGCCAGATCCATAAAGCGCGCGCCGGGGATGTGACCGGCGGCGAACTCGGCGGCATGATCGCGCGGCGGCTCGCCGGGCAGCAGCGCGTCGTAGCTGGCGTCGAGCACCACGAGATCGGGCGCGCCGATCTCGGCGGAGAGCCATTCGGCGGAAACGAGCGGTTCCATGCGCTCGTCATAGCCGCGCGCGGCGGCACGGCAACAGGTCGCATTCCGCAGCGCGTGTGCCTATGTGCGGGCGCATGACCCCGATGCACCTTGGCCAGAACAGCCCGCTGCCCGCCTCGCCGCAGGAGGCGGTGCTCGATTATGTCCCCAACCCGCGCCCCGGCCAGACCTATTTGGTGCGCTTCACCCAGCCCGAGTTCACCTCGCTCTGCCCGGTGACCGGCCAGCCCGACTTCGCGCATCTGGTGCTGGACTATGTGCCTGGCGAGACGATCGTCGAGTCCAAGTCGCTCAAACTGTTCCTCGGCGCGTTTCGCAACCACGCCGCCTTTCACGAGGATTGCACGGTCGGGATCGGCCAGCGGCTGTATGAGGAGATGCGCCCGCGCTGGCTGCGCATCGGCGGCTATTGGTATCCGCGCGGCGGTATGCCGATCGACGTGTTCTGGCAGTCGTCCGCGCCGCCGGCCGATCTCTGGCTGCCCGATCAGGGCGTAGCGAGCTATCGCGGGCGCGGGTGATCGCGTCCCGCCGCGCCGGGTATCGTGCAGTGCAGCATAGCTGCAACCATTCCGCTCATGGCTGGTTCATACCATGAGCCGGGAGGCGGGTGGCCTCCTTGCTGCATGAGCGAAGGCGTAGGGATGAATCAATCGGCTGTTCCGCAGGACGTCAACCACATCGCCCTGATCGGTAACTTCCTGCCGCGACAGTGCGGCATCGCGACCTTCACGACCGATACGTACAGCGCGCTGCGCGCGCGCTTCCCCGATGTCCAGGTCGACGTCTATGCGATGGACGATCACCCGGGCCGCTACGATTATCCCGCCGCCGTCACCGCCGCGATTCCGCAGCACGATCGCGCCGCTTATGTCTCGACCGCACGCCGGATCGAGGAGAGCGGTGCGCAGGTGCTGTGGCTCCAGCACGAATATGGCATCTATGGCGGCGACGCCGGGGCGCACATCTTCGCGCTGCTCGATCGGCTGACGCTGCCGCTGGTGGTGACGCTCCACACCGTGCTCGAGAAGCCGAGCGCTGCCGAGCGCACCGTGCTGGAGGGGCTGCTGCGCCGCGCCTCCAAGGTGATCGTGATGGCGGAGCGGGGCCGCGAGATCCTCGAGCGCGTCTATGGCGCCAGCCCCAAGTCGATCGCGACGATCCCGCACGGCGTGCCCGATCGCGCCTTCGCGGACCCGAACGCGTTCAAGTCGCGGTTCGGCTGGGACGGCAAGCGCGTGATCTTCACCTTCGGGCTGCTCGCCCCCGGCAAGGGGATCGAGACCATCGTCGAGGCGATGCCGGCGGTGGTCGAGAAGAATCCCGACGCCATGTATATCGTGCTCGGCGCGACCCACCCCAATCTGGTGGCGCATGAGGGCGAGAAGTATCGCGAATCGCTCAAGGCGCGCGCGACCGAGCTCGGTGTCGGTGACAATGTCGCCTTCATCGACGCCTTCGTCGATCACGACGACCTGATCGACTATCTCCAGGCGGCGGACATTTACGCCACCCCGTATCTCAACCCGGCACAGATCACGAGCGGCACGCTCAGCTACGCCGTGGGCGTCGGCAAAGCGGTGATCTCGACCCCCTATGTCCATGCCACCGAAATCCTCGCGGACGGGCACGGGGTGCTGGTCGACTTCCGCGATTCCGCCGCCTTCGCGCGGGAGATCAACAATCTCCTCGGCAGCGCGCGCAACCTCGAACGACTGTCGTCGCGTGCTTATGCGCGTGGCCGAACGATGATCTGGCCTCGTGTAGTGGAGCAAGCAATGGACGAGATCGCGACGAGTATCGCGACCAGGCCGCATCGCCTCCGCGGCAGCGGGGACACCGACACAAAGGTGTTGCCTCCCGATATCGCGGCCGTCGAACGGATGAGTGACTCGACCGGGATGCTGCAGCACTCAATCTACTCGGTGCCCGACCGGCGTCACGGCTATTGCATCGACGATAATGCGCGCGCGTTGATGCTGATGAGCGCGGTGCCCGACCTGGAGCCGGCGACGCGCGACAAGTGGATGACGATCTACGCGTCGTTTGTCCAATATGCGTGGAACCCGGAGGCGCGGCGCTTCCGCAACTTCATGAACTTCGACCGGACATGGTGCGAGGACGTTGGCTCCGAGGACTCGAACGGCCGCACGCTCTGGGCGCTCGGCGTCACCGCGCGCGATGCGCACGAGCCCAAGCATCGCGACTGGGCGCGCGCCATGTTCGACTCGACCGCGACGCTCGCGCTCGAACTGCACAGCCCGCGCGCGCAGGCATTCGCCATGCTGGGCGCGGCGGCGATGCTGGAGGCGTCGCCGCGGCACGAATTGGCGACGCAGATCCTGCGGCGGTTCCCGGAGGAGCACCTCAAGCTGCTCGACGCGGCGCGCCGGCCCGAGTGGGGCTGGTTCGAGATCGTTCTGGCTTATGACAATGCGCGCCTGCCCGAGGCGATGCTGCGGGCGGGCGTGGCGCTCGATCGCCCCGACCTGATCGCCTGCGGCGTCGACACGCTCGCGTGGATTATGGCGAAGCAGACCGCGCCCGAGGGTCACTTCCGGGCGGTGGGCTCGGAGAGCTTCGGCCGTGTCTATGCCGAGCCGCTGCCGTTCGACCAGCAGCCGCTCGAAGCGCAGGCGACGATCGATGCCTGCGCCGCCGCGTTCGACGCCACGGGTGACGCGCGCTGGTACGACGAGGCCAAGCGCGCCTATGATTGGTACCTCGGCGTCAACGACCTCGATCTGCCGCTGGCGACGCAGCGCGACGGTGGCTGCTTCGACGGGCTGATGCCGACCGGGCTCAACCGCAACCAGGGAGCGGAGTCGATCCTCGCCTTGCAAATGGCCTCGTGCGCGATTTCGGGGCTTTCAAAGCGCGCCGGAAAAGTGGCAGGGGCACAGCGCGACGTCGCCTGAGCGGCGACGCGCGCGTACCGACGTCCACTATCGCGAGGCTGGTCCTTGGAGCTGTTCAACCACCGGCTGCGCCTGCATGCCGATCCGTCGCGCGTCGTGGTGCGCCCGTTCCACATCGGCTGGATCGCCAACGCCAACGGCGTCAGCCGCTCGCAGCGGCTGATCAGCGAGGTGCTCGACATGTCGCCGCAAGAGGCGCGCGACCAGCTCGACCTGGTGCTGAAGGACTTCGAGGCGCGCCACTGGCAGACGCGGCGCGTGTTCATGACCCGCTATGACGAGATCGCGGCGGCGCATGACCTCGACGGCAGCCGCATCAGCGACGAGAAGCGCCAGCTGATCGGCGCCTATTTCTGCCACGAATATAGCTACGCCGCCGCGGCGCTGATGAACCCCAGCGCGGTCGCGCATCCCGATCAGAGCGGGATGGAGGAGGGGGCCCAGCGCATCCTGATGAGCCTGCGCGCGGTCGGCGAGGGGCATATTTCCTCCGTCGCCTTCCGCGAGGGGATAATCACATCGGACAATGAGCTCAAGCTCGCGCCCGAGCCGCCGTTCGCGACCGCCACCGACGCCACCGGCACCGACGAGGAGGCTCCGCCGACGGGGCCGGTGACGGTCCATCGTCATCGTGACAGCACGCTCTCGGGCACGGTGATCTTCCCGATCACCGATGCGCAGTCGAAGGGGCTGGAGGATCTGCGGCTGGTCCAGTTCCATCACGACGACGGCACGATCGAGTGGCTGGGCACCTATACCGCGTATAACGGCGCCACGATCCAGTCCGAGCTGCTGCGCACCCGCGACTTCCGTGCCTTCGACCTGGTGCCGATGACCGGCAGCGCCGCGCGTAACAAGGGCATCGCTTTGTTTCCGCGCAAGGTGAACGGCCAGTATCTGTCGATCGGTCGGCAGGACGGTGAGAATCTCTATCTGCTCAAGACCGACGATCTCACGCACTGGGACGACGGCGAGCTGATCCTCAAGCCCGTCTTCCCCTGGGAGTTCGTCCAGATCGGCAATTGCGGACCGCCGATCGAGATCGACGAGGGCTGGCTGCTGCTCACGCACGGCGTCGGTGCGATGCGCAAATATTCGATCGGCGCCGCGCTGCTCGACAAGGACAATCCCGCGCGCGTGATCGGTCGCACCCGCTCGCCGATCCTCGCCGCCGCTGACCAGGACCGTGAGGGCTATGTGCCCAACGTGGTCTACACCTGCGGCGCGATGAAGCACGGCGACAAATTGTTCATGCCCTATGGCATCGCCGACAGCTCGGTCGGTTTCGCCTTCGTCTCGATCAGCGAGCTGCTCGCCAAGATGTAATTGGGCGGGGCGGGGCGGGGCGAGCCGCGCGCCCTCCGCCAATATCCCCGTCATCCCGGACTTGATCCGGGATCCATGTCGCCGCACGAACAACGCTTGCTGCGTGCGCGGCGCGATGGATCCCGGCTCAGGGTCGGGACGACGGCCCGAGACTCACGCGACGGCGAGACGACGCGCCCGACGGTACAGCATCCACGCCGCCGCCGCGAACAGCAGCGTTCCCGCCACCAGCGCGATCTGCTCGTGTCCGCTCACCAGCGCGAGCGGTGCGTCGGTGCCGCTCTCATAGACGATGCCCGCGAAGACGACGTTCCACAGGCTCTCGCCGACGATCATCCCGGTCGCGGTGAGCACGCCCAGCCGCTTCGTCGCCTCGACATCGGCGGTGCGCTCGGCCCAGCGATCGTAGCGATGGCCGATGATCGCGCCGATCACCACGGTCAGCGTCGCGGACATGGGCAGGTAGATGCCGAGCCCGACCCCTAGCGGCGGCAGCCGCAGCTTGCCCGCGCGCCCCAGCGCCTCGTCGAGCAGCACGAACACCGCGCCCGCGGCGGCGCCCCAGCCGATCATCGTCCAGTTCAGATCGCCGCCCAGCACGCCCTGCGCCAGCGCCGAGATCAGCGCGGCCTGCGGCGCCGCCAGGGCGTTCGGGCCGGCGCCCGGCATGCCCGCGAAGCCGAACGAGGTGTAGAGCAGCTGCATTACCGGCGGCACCACCAGCGAACCGAAGCATACCCCGATCACCAGCGCCACCTGCTGCTTCCATGGCGTCGCGCCGACCAGCTGCCCGGTCTTGAGGTCCTGCAGATTGTCGTTGGAGATGGTGGCGATGCCGAAGACGATACCGGTCACGATCAGCGCGTAAGCGACCAGGGCTTCGGTTTCGCTCTGCCCGCCGCCGCGGCCAAACCAGCCCGCCAACAGCGTCGCCGCGGCGAGCACCGACAGGATGCCGATTCCCGAAACGGGCGAGTTGGACGCGCCGATCAGCCCGGCCATATAGCCGCACACCGCCGCGATCACGAGCCCGACCACCAGCACGAACAACAGGCTGCCGGCGATCAGCAGCCATTCGCTCCCCGCCAGCGGGCCGCCCGCGATCACGCTGTGGAGCAACAAGGCGACCGGCACCAGCAGCGCCAGCGTGCCCGCGGCGACCACCGCGAATGGCAGGTCCTGCTCCTCGACCGCCATGCTCGCGCCGCGCTTGGCGCCGAGCGAAGCGCGCAAGCCGGCGCCAACCGGCGCGGCGATGCGCAACAACGTCCAGATCGCGGCGACCCCGATCACCCCGGCGCCGAAGAAGCGCACGTCGGTGCGGAACACGTTATTGGCCCAGACGGCCACATCGCCCGCCTGCGGTGCCATGGCGGTGAGGATCGGCAGCACCAGCCACCAGCCGACCGCGACGCCGAGCAGGATCGCCATGCCCGCCGAAAGGCCGATCAGATGGCCCGCGCCGAGCAGCGCGAACGACAGCCCGCCCGTGATCCCGGTCGCGCCCGCGCCGACGCGGAAAAAGGTGGCCGCCTCGGCCGCGACCAGCCGCGTCTGGGTCATAATTGCGAAGGCCGCGGACGCCAGCGTGCTGCTGAGGATGGCGGCGAGCCCGCGCGCGCTCTCGCTGCCGCCGGTGCGGCTCTCCTCGCCGACCTTGAGTACCTCCGCGGCGGCGCGTCCCTCGGGATAGGGCAGCGGTGTGTCGACGACGAGCGCGCGGCGCAGCGGCACCGAGAACATCACGCCGAGAATGCCGCCGGTGGCGGTGATCGCGGCGGTGGTGAGGAAGGGGAAGCCCTGCCAATAGCCGATCATCACCAGCCCGGGCAGCACGAAGATGATCGCTGCCAGCGTTCCCGCCGCCGATGCGACCGTCTGGACGATGTTGTTCTCGAGGATCGAGGCGCCGCGAAACGCGCGCAACACTGCCATTGAGATCACCGCGGCGGGGATCGAGGTGGCGAAGGTGAGCCCGATCTTGAGCCCGAGATACACGTTCGCGGCGGTGAACAGCAGCGTGATGACGCCGCCGAGCAGGATGCCGCGAAGGGTGAGTTCGGCGGCAGCAGTGGCGGCACCACCGAGATCAGTGGAATGTTGGTTCATCCCGCGACCGTGGCACAGCGCGGCGAGTGATGACAGAGGTCGAGAAGGCCGTTCGAAGAACCTGTCGCAGTCGAGGACGATGGCCGGCCCGTTCCCGCCCGGGAGGGAGCGGCCCTGCGCCGCTCCCTCCGCTCGCATGCCGGTTCGACCGGCTGCATCCTATCCATCCTGCCCGCGCATTTTATTTTGTCGAAGAGGTGCGGCGACTCGGACCCTATCCGAGGTGCGGACCAAAAAAAAGGCCGGGCAGAGCCCGGCCGAAAAGTTTTTAGGAGAGGATGCCTGAAAGGCACGGCTTTTGTGCATCGCACCACGCCATGACGCAAGTGCAATATTTCCAACTCTAGTTGCATTAACTGCAATCGGGTGGGCGCCGCCTCGCCTCGACAGTCGTGCCGGCACCGCCTAGCAAGCGACAGCGAACGGAGGGATCAGGATGGCGCAGGCGTTGCGGGTGGCATTGGCGGGGCTGGGTACGGTCGGCGGCGGCGTGATCCGCGTGCTCGAGGCCAATCGCGAACTCATCACGCGTCGCGCCGGTCGTTCAATTGAGGTCGTGGCGGTGTCCGCGCGCGACCGCAGCAAAGACCGCGGCGTCGATCTGACGCGCTTCACCTGGGTCGACGACACCGCCGCGCTGGCCGGGGCGGACGCCGATGTCGTGGTCGAGCTGATCGGCGGCGCCGACGGCCCGGCGCTGACGCTCGCGCGCCGTGCGCTCGGCGCCGGACGCCATCTCGTCACCGCCAACAAGGCGATGCTGGCGCATCACGGGCTCGAGCTGGCGCGCGCCGCCGAGGCCAACGGCGCCGCGCTCAAGTTCGAGGCGGCGGTGGCGGGCGGCATCCCGGTGATCAAGGGGTTGCGCGAGGGCGCCGCAGCCAATGCGATCGCGCGCGTCTACGGCATCCTCAACGGCACGTGCAATTTCATCCTCTCCAAGATGGAGGCGGAGGGGCGCGACTTCGCCGATGTGCTCGCCGAGGCGCAGGCGCTCGGCTATGCCGAGGCCGACCCGTCGTTCGACATCGACGGGGTGGATGCCGCGCACAAGCTCTCGATCCTCGCCAGCCTCGCCTTTGGTACCGCGCCCGCCTTCGCGCAGGTCGCCGCCAGCGGGATCCGCCACGTGCTCGCCGCCGACATCGCCGAAGCCGCGGCGCTCGGCTATCGTATCCGCCTCGTCGGCGTCGCCGAGGGCAACGGCGCGGGACTGTTCCAGCGCGTCCACGCGCATCTGGTCCGCGCCGATCACCCGCTGGCGCATGTCACCGGCGCCACCAACGCGGTGGTGGCGGAAGGCAATTTCGTCGGCCGGCTGCTGTTCCAGGGGGCCGGAGCGGGCGAGGGGCCGACCGCGAGCGCGGTCGTTGCCGACCTGATCGACATCGCGCGCGGCGAGTTCGGTCCGCCCTTCGCCATGCCCGCCGCCGCGTTGGCCGAGGCCGCGCCGGCGCCCAGCGGCGAGCGCCGCGGCCGTGCCTATCTGCGCTTCGCGGTCGCCGATCGCGTCGGCGTGCTCGCCGAGATCGCAGCGGCGATGCGCGACGCCGGCGTGTCGATCGAGAGCCTGATCCAGCGCGGCGCGCTCGCGGACGGCAGCGTGCTGGTCGCGATCGTCACCCACGAGGGGCCGGAGCGCTGCGTCGCCGCTGCGCTCGAGCGGCTCCGCGGCTCACAGAGCCTGCAAGGCGAACCGATGTGGATGCACATCCTCGATTGAGGCGGTGACGCCACCCGGCGTCAGCCTTGTTCCATGCTCAAGGGTGGACGCGCCCGGTCAGGTCGGGCGCGTCGAGATCGATCGCGATCCGTTGACCCTTGACGGGCTTGCGGCGGAACGCACTGGCGATGTCGTGGACGAGCCGGCGGGTGTCGGTCGCCTCGCCAGGCGCCTCGCAGCGGCTACCGGGTGCCACCAGCTTCTGGACGCCGCGCACCAGTGCGGTGCCAAAACCGAGCAGATCGACGCCGGTCGTGCAACCCCATTGGCTGGCTCCGCAGGGCGTCGCCTCCGCCCGCGCGGCACCCAGGCCGGTCCGGTCACGGTTGATCGGGATGGGACCCGGTGGCGCAGCTTCTTCCGGCAGCGGCAGCGACTGATCGGGCACCGCGCCGGCGCACACGACCACCTCGCGCTCCCCGTCACGGTGGTCGCGCGTGCACGATTCGTCGGCGACCGGCACGAGGATTGAGATGCGATCGGGCGGTGCCGCAGCGGGCGTCGCCGCCTGAAGCGCGAGGAAGAACAACATCGGCGGCAAGGGTGCGCCTGGCACGGGCGTGGCGTCAACCCGGCCGCATACTCATCCGCGCAATGCGTAGATACAAGCGATTGAGCGCACGAGAGTATTCGCGACAGGTGGCGGTGTCTGCTCGCTTACGGGCAAGGCGCCACTCCGGGCCGGTTGAGCGCCCGTCCCGTTCATGCCCTTGGTCAGCATGCTAGCGGCTGATCCATTTCGTCTGACGTGCCAACGTTCTCCGACGAACGCCGGACTCTGGGGACACCAACGTTAGCGCCTCTCGCCTGCGCGGGAGCCCGGTTCAGCTTGGGTGAAGCAGCCTCCGGCAGCCTCACCACGGCATCGCGCTATCGGACGTGTCGCGGCACCGGCCTGCTCGGGCGAGCGCGTCAATCGCGCCCGCCCGTGCGTCTGGTCAAGGGTTCAGCGCAACATCGTCGCGGTCGTCAAGCTCGTCGTCGTCGACGCTGCCGTCGTCGAACTCTTCCTGCACCTCATCCTCTTCCACGTCGGCCTCGTCCGGATCGGCGTCGCTGTCCTGCTCGGCGACTTCGCCGTCGACCATCTCCAGCTCGTCCTCGTCTTCCGCCTCGTCGTCCTCGCCGACATCGGGGTCGAGATCGGTGATGATCGTGCCGTCGCTCGGGCCGTCACGGGTAGCCTCGAGGATCTCGGCGCGCTGGCTCTCGTCGTAGCCGTCCTCGTCATAGCCGTCGTCGCCGGGACCCTGACCGTGGATATGCTGTCCGCCCATGCCGATCTCCTCATCTACGATGCCGGGACGAACGGCAGGCGAGGGCGCACGGTTCCGTCAGCGCGCCGCGAACAGCCGCCCGCGCTCGGTCACCAGCACGTTCGCCAGCGCGGCGACGCCGGCGCAGAGGAAGCCCGCGTTGAGCGGCACCGTCGTGCCGTCGAACTGCTGGCCGATCAGCGCCCCGATCGCGGCGCCGATGGTGACGCTGATGAAGCCCTGCACGCTCGAGGCGGTGCCCGCGATATGCCCCATTTTCTCCATCGCCATCGCCGAGAAGTTCGAGCTGGAGAGGCCGAAACAGCCCATCGCCACCGCCTGCAGCACGGCGAACCCGACGAGCGTCTCGTGCCCGCTCAGTGCCAGCAGCAGGTGCAGCCCGGCGACGAGGATCAGCGTCACCACCGCGGCATGGCCGAGCCGGCGCGTGCCGACGCGCATCACCAGCCGCGCGTTGGCGAGATTGGCGACCGCCATTGTCCCTGCGGTGGTGGCGAAGATCAGCAGCAGCAGCCGCGGCCGACCGAACACGTCCGCCATCACCTGCTGGATCGAGTTGATATAGCCGTACAGCGCGCCCATCAGTGCGGTCGCGGCGAGCGTGTAGCCGAGCGACGAGCGATCGCTGAGCGTGAGCTTCCATCCCGCGGCTAGCCATGCGAGCGAGAACGGATGGCGGTCCTCGGCGTGCAGCGTTTCGGGCATGCGGAGCGCGAACCAGCCGAGCACCAGCAAGGTCACGCCGCCGACCGCCCAGAAGATATCGCGCCAGCCGCCGAACAGCAGCACGATGGTGCCGAAGCCGGGCGCCAGCACGGGGACGATCATGAAGACGATGAAGGTCATCGACATCACCCGCGCCATCGCGCGCCCCTCAAAACAGTCGCGCACGATCGCCACCGTCGTCACCCGCGCCGCCGCGATCGCCAGCCCGGCGACCACGCGCGCGGCGAGCAGCAGCGCGAAGCTGCCGGCCAGCGCACACAAGGCGTTCGCCACGGCATAGACCGCCAGCGCGGCCAGCAGCGAGCGGCGCCGGCCGAACCGATCCGCGAGCGGGCCATGCAGCAGCTGCCCCGCGCCGAACGCGATGAGGAAGGCGCCGATGACATATTGCCGCTCGTTCGCGCCCGGCGCGCCGAGCGCCGCGCCGATCGTCGGCAGCGCGGGCAGCATCGAGTCGATCCCCAGCGCGGTGAGCGCCATCAGCGCCGCGATCAGCGCGACAAACTCGGGCAGCGGGATCGGCGGTGCGGCGACGGAAGACGCGGGGTGCGGGGTGGGAGGCGAGGCGGGGGGCGTCGACATGCCGCGCGGCTTAGGTGGCGGGCGCCGCGGTGTCACCTCGCCGCGCGCGCGGGTAGCAACCCGGATCGGGAAGGTTTATTGCCCGCCCATCAACCGATTGGACCGACGTCATGCTCGATACTCCCGCCGCCGCGGTGCCCACGCTCAGCCTCGCCGACCAGGACCGCGACCCCGACGGCTTCGCTGCCGCGCTGGGAGGCTCGTTCGAGCGGTTCGGCTTCGCCATCGTCGCCGACCATGGCGTGCCGCAGGATCTGATCGAGCGCGCCTGGGCCGAGACTGCGGCGCTGTTCGCGCTGCCGGAGGCGGAGAAGCGCGGCTATCACGTCCCCGGCGCGGGCGGCGCGCGCGGCTACACTCCGTTCAAGACCGAGATCGCTAAGGACGCCAAGCACGTCGACCTCAAGGAATTCTGGCACGTCGGGCGCGAGCTGCCGGTGGGGCACCGCTACGCCGCGGACATGCCGGCCAACGTCTGGCCGGCGCGGCCCGAAGGGTTCAAGGATACGTTCCTCGCGCTGTTCGAGGCGTTCGACCGCGCCGGCGACCGGCTGCTCTCGGCAATCGCGCGCCACCTCGGGCTGGCGCCGAACTGGTTCGATCCGGCGGTCAAGGACGGCAATTCGGTACTGCGCCTGCTCCATTATCCGCCGATCCCGGCCGACGCCGAGGGCGTGCGCGCGGGCGCGCACGAGGACATCAACTTGATCACGCTCTTGCTCGGCGCCGAGGAGGCCGGGCTGGAGCTGCTCGAGCGCGACAGCGGGCGCTGGCTCGCGATCAAGCCGCCGGCGGGAGCGATGGTGGTCAATGTCGGCGACATGCTGCAGCGGCTGACCAATCACGTGCTGCCCTCGACCACGCACCGCGTCGTCAACCCGCCGCCCGAGCGCCGCGGCCACTCGCGCTACTCGATGCCCTTCTTCCTGCACCCCGCGCCCGACTTCCTGATCGAAACGCTGCCGCAGACGATCAGCGCGGAGAACCCGAACCGTTACGCGACGCCGATCACCGCCAACGGCTATCTGCACGAGCGGCTGGTCGAGATCGGGCTGATCAAGAAATAGGAGGGGCGCGGGCGTCTCGTCGCTTCGGCGACGTGCCGTACTCCCTCGGGCTAGCGTCATTTTGAACTCGTTTCAGGATCCACGGCGCCACCTACTCAGCCGCTCGAAGGTTCGCGGCACGGCGGATCCTGAAACAAGTTCAGGATAACGTTCGAATTGAACCGTCGGTGTCTTTCGCGAATGAGCGAGGGCAGGCTCGGGCGCGCGACGTCTTGAGCGAAGGTCGTCCCCGTCCTCAGGCGATCCGCTCGGGGCGCTCCGCTGCATCGGCGGCGATCGCGCTGTCGGGCGCCATCGCCTCCCACGGAAAGACGAACCAGTCCTTGGTCACGGCGCGGTCGATCACGCGCGCGGCATAATCGACCCGCTGCGCCGAACCGACATTGTCGATCAGCGTGGCGAAGCGGACGGTGCCCTCCGTCGCGCCGGCGCGCGCGAGCATGTCGCGCAAATGGCCGATGGTGCGACCCGAGTCGTTGATGTCGTCGATGAACAGCAGCGGCTCGCCCGCGCGGGTGCGCGCCGCCAGTCGCTCAATCGCGTCGGCAGCGAGCGCCTCCGACTGGGAGGAATAATCCACCGCCAGCATCGGCAGCCCGGTGGCATGACTGAGATAGACCGCGGGGATCAGGCCGCCGCGACCGATGCCGATGAGATGGGCCGGCACCCAGTCGGCGGCGGCGGCGAGCGAGTCGGCGAGCGCGCGCACGGCGGCGACGAGCTCGGCGTGGGTGATGGCGGTGTAGGTCGGCATCGCGGGCGTGTAGCGCTGATGGCGCGTGGGGGCGAGGGGGCAGGCCCGATCGCAGGCGTCGCCCCTCCTCACTCGCATCGCCCCGGCGAACGCCGGGGTGAGAGCGTTCCGATGCAACACCGGGATCGCTGCCTAGATCATCGCCCCCTTAGCGCCGCAGCAAGCCCCCCAGCACCCCGCGCATCACCGAGCCGAGCAGCCCGCCCGAGGCGCTGCCGCCGCGCCGTCCGCCGCCAAGCACCGCCTTGGTCACTTCATTGGCCACCGTCCGCCCGAGCGCCGACGACGCCGAGCGGGTCGCCGAGGTCAACGCGCGGTTCCACGGATCACTGGCGCGCTCGCGCTCCTCCGCCCGCTGGATGCGCTCGGCCTCGCGCTGCGCGGCGACACGCTCGCGCGCGGCGCGGGCCTCCGCCTTGGCCTGGAGCGCCGCGGCCTTGCTCGCCTCATCCTGCGCGGTCGCGGCGGCACGCGCGGCGGCCGCCTCCTGCGTCTTGGCGGCGAGCAGTTCCTCGGCCGACTCGCGGTTCACCAGCGTATCGTAGCGATCACCGATCGCGTCCGTGGAGAGCAGGAGCGTGCGCTCCTCCGGCGTCACCGGACCGACGCGGCTCGACGGCGGCCGCACCAATATTCGCTCAACCGCGCCGGGCGAGCCGTCCGGCTGGAGCAGCGACACCAAGGCCTCGCCGGTCTTGAGCTCGATGATTGCCGCCGCCACGTCGAGATCCGGATTGGCGCGGAAGGTCTGCGCCGCTGCCTGCACCGCTTTCTGGTCGCGCGGCGTGAAGGCGTTGAGCTTGTGCTGCACGCGGTGGCCGAGCTGCCCGGCGACCTTGTCGGGGATGTCGATCGGGTTCTGCGTGATGAAATACACGCCGACACCCTTGGAGCGGATCAGTCGCACCACTTGCTCGATCTTGTCGAGCAACGCGTCAGGCGCATCATCGAACAGCAGATGCGCCTCGTCAAAGAAGAAGCACAATTTAGGCCTGTCGAGGTCGCCAACCTCCGGAAGCTGTTCGAACAACTCGCTCAGCAGCCACAGCAGGAACGTGGAATAAAGCTGCGGTGCGGCCATCAGCTTGTCGGCCGCCAGGATGTTGACGATGCCATGGCCCTGGTCGTCGTGGCCGAGCAGGTCGGTAAGCTCGAGCGCGGGCTCGCCGAAGAAGTGGCTCGCGCCCTGGCTGCGCAACTGGAGCAGCGAGCGCTGGATCGCGCCGACCGACTGTTTGGAAACGTTGCCCCAGCGTGCGGTGAGTTCCTGCGCACGCTCGGCGACATGCGCCAGCACCGCCTGGAGGTCGTCGAGGTCGAGCAGCAGCAGATGCTCGTCGTCGGCGAGCTGGAAGGCGATCGTCAGCACGCCCTCCTGCACCGCGTTGAGCCCCATCAGCCGCGCGAGCAGCAGCGGCCCCATCTCGCTCACCGTCGTGCGCACCGGGTGACCCTGCTCGCCGAACAGGTCCCAGAATTGCACCGGCGTGGCGGCATAGCTCCAGTCGGTCAGCCCGATCTCGGCCGCGCGCGCGGCGAAGGCGGCGTGCGTCTTGGCGGTCGGGGCGCCGGGCATCGCGAGCCCGGCGAGGTCGCCTTTCACGTCCGCGACGAAGCAGGCGACGCCCGCGCGCGAGAAGCCCTCGACGATGCCCTGGAGGGTGACGGTCTTGCCCGTGCCGGTCGCACCGGCGATCAACCCGTGCCGGTTGGCCCGCGCGAGCGGGAGCCATCGCGGATGTTCGCCACCCGCGCCCGCACCGATGAAGATCCCGTCCGCCAAGGTCGTCGCTCCTGCCGCTGGTGGCACCTGACCTATGCCATAGGGTGCGAGACGTGCGGCGTCACGAGGTCTGCCGACCCAGCGCGCGGGGAGGCGGCCAATGTGGCCGATGCCAACGAGAAGGCCGCCGCGCCTCGCGACGCGGCGGCCCTGGCCGTTACCGATGCGGCTCGGCTTACTTGATCTTGACCGCGATGAAGCCGCCGCCCTGGCGACCACGCGTAATGTTGAGCAGCACCTGCGGCCGCCCCGCCGCCTTGGCTGCCGCCACCACGCGCGCAACGTCCGCGGCCGAGCGCACCGGCTGCGAGTTCACCGACGAGATCACGTCGCCGCGACGCAGCTTCTGCCCGGCGTCGCTCGACGGATCGGTCGCCGCCACCACCACGCCCTGCACGGTCGAATCAACCCCGATCGAGCGCGCGATCTGCGGCGTCAGCGGCTGGACGGTGAGACCGAGCGAGTTCGACGCAGGCGCGGCCTGCTCGCCGTCATCGCCGCCGCCGAACGAGTCATCGTCGTCGCCGCCGGCGCCGGTCAACGCTGCCATCTGGTCTTCCGACGGGCGCGTGCCCACCGTAGCGTTGAGCGTCTGGCGCTTGCCGTCGCGGATCACGTCGAGCCGGATCGTCGACCCCGGTGCGGCGTTCGCTACGAGGTAGGACAGCGTCTTCTCCGGCGTCACCGCCTGGCCGTTGATCGCGGTGACGACGTCGCCCGCCCGCAATCCCGCCCTGGCGCCGGGGCCGCCGGGCTCGACGCGGCCGACGATCTCACCCGAATCCTTGGGCAGGCCGAGCGCCGCTGCCATGTCGGCGTTGACCGGCTGGATGCTCACGCCGAGATAGCCGCGCTTGATCGGCTGCCCCTTCATCAGCGTATCGATGATCGGCTTGGCTTCCGTCGCGGGAATGGCGAAGCCGATGCCGATATTGCCGCCCGACTGCGAGTAGATCTGGCTGTTAATGCCGATCACCTCGCCGTTGAGGTTGAACATCGGCCCGCCCGAATTGCCCTGGTTGATCGCGGCGTCGGTCTGGATGAACGTGTCGAACGGTCCGCCACCAGTCGAGCGGTGCACCGCCGAGACGATGCCCGCGGTGACCGTGCCGCCGAGCCCGAACGGTTGGCCGATCGCGACCACCCAGTCACCCACGCGCGCACGGCTCGAGTCGCCGAGCCGCACGAACGGCAGCGGGGTGGCTGAGGTGATCTTGAGTACCGCAATGTCGCTGGTCGGATCGCGGCCGACGAGCTTGGCGGTGTATTCCTTGCGGTCCTGCAGCGTGACCGTGATCGACTCCACGGTGGCACCGCGCGAGGCGGGCGCGATCACGTGATTGTTGGTCACGACATAGCCATCGGGCGAGATCAGGAAGCCCGAACCGAGCGACGTGCCCTCGCGCGTCACCGGCGCGCCGCCACCGCCGCCGCCGCCGAACTGGCCGAACAGGTCGCCGAACGGCGTGCCCGCGAACGGGTTGGCCGATTGCTGGACCGTCACCTTCTGCGTGGTGGAGATGTTGACCACCGCCGGCTGCAGCTTGGCGACCAGATCGGCGAAGCTCATCGGCGCGCCAGCGCGCGGAGCGGAGGCGCTCATCGAGCCCGGCTCGTTCTGCGCGACCTGCGCGGTCGCCGGGTTCTGCAGCGTCAGCGACGCCGCGGTGCCACCGAGCAGAAGGGCGCCGGTCAGGGCGTAGGCATAACGCACTTTCTTCATGTCCTCTGGATCACCCTGTCGAATAAAGCGGGAACACAATGTGCTGTGACGAACAGGCGATGAACGTCGTTTGAATATGAACGCGCGACACCGCCGCTGGTTCTATCGGCGCCCGCCCTCGAACTCGCGGAGATAGCCGTTGTTCGGGCTCATGATGATATTGGTGCTGCCCTCGGGCTGCGGCCCGCCGTCGGCACCGAACGTGTGGCGATAGCTCTGCATCGCCCGATAGAAATCATAGAAGTCGGCGTCCTTGCTGAAGGCGTCGGCGTAGATCCGAGCCGCCTGCGCGTCTGCTTCGGCGCGGACGATCTGCGCCTGCTTCTGCCCCTGCGCGCGGATGGTATTGGCCTCCTGCTGGCGCGCGGTACGCATCCGTTGCAACGCGCTCTCGAGCGGGCTGCCATCGGGCAGATCGGCGTGCTTGATCCGCACGTCGACGATCTCGGCACCATATTGCTTGGCGGAGCGACCGAGCGACTCTTGGATCTCGTCCATCACGCGCCCGCGCTCGGGGCTGAGCAGCGTCGCGAACGGCACCTTGCCGAGCTCGTTGCGCAGCGCGGTGCCGAGCAGCGGCCGGAGCTGATCGGCGACCCGCTCCTCGGTGTTCGAGGTGCTGCCGGTCGAGGTCACCGCACGCAGCGGATCGACGATGCGGAAGCGCGCGAAGGCATCGACGTTGAGGCGCAGCTGGTCGGTCGAGAGCACCAGCGTGTTGTCGAGGTCGGCGTCGAGCACGCGCTTGTCGACCCACACGATCTTGTCGACGAACGGGATGCGCGCGATCACGCCGGCGCCGGTGCGGCCGATCGACTGGCCGGGCTGCCATTGATTGACGAGTCGAACCGGGTTGTTGAGCCGCAGCACGACGGCCTGCTGCGTCTCGGGCACGATCGCGAAGGTTGCCGCGGCGACGATCACCAGCGCAAGCGCGAGGAGCCCGGCGGCGACGGGGTTGCGGAGCCAGACGGGCATCAGCGCTGCCCCCCGCTGGTCGGCGGCGTCGTCGTGGCCGCGGGTGGCGTGGTCTGGCTGGTCGCGCCGGGTTCCTGCAGGCGGCGCGCGCGGTCGAGCGGCAGATACGGGGTCACGCCCGGAGTCTCGACGATCGTCTTGTCGGTCTTGGCCAGCACGGCCTCCATCGTCTCGTAATACATGCGGCGGCGCGTCACCTCGGGCGCGAGGCGATATTGCGCGTACACCTGGTCGAACGCCGAGGCCTCGCCCTGCGCGCGCGCGATCACCTGCTGCGAATAGGAACGGGCGTTGTTGAGGTTGCCGACCGCCTCCTGCTGCGCGGCGGTCACCGCGTTGAAGTCGTCGGCGAGCTGCGACGGCGGCGCGGCCTGTTTGATCGACACGCCCTGCACCTGGACGCCAGCCTGATAGCTGTTGAGGATCTGCTGCATCGTCTCGGTGACCCGCGCCTCGATCTCGGTCCGCCCCGCGCCGATCGCCTGGTTCAGCGTGGTGGTGGCCAGCACCGCGCGCATCGCGCTCTCGGCGGTGGCGCGCACCGTCTCCTGCGGGTCCTTGATCTCGAACACATAGTTGCGCGCGTCCGAGACGCGCCAGCGCACCGTATAGGCGAGATCGATGATATTCTGGTCGCCCGTCAGCACGGTCTCGCCGCCGTCGCGCGGAAACTCGTCGGTGCGCACCTGCTCGACGTCCACCTTGGTGACGTTGACGATCGGCGCAGGCAAGGTGACGCGGATACCGGGCTCGAGCATCCCCGAGTAGCGCCCGAAATAGGTGACCACGCCGCGCTGCTGTGGCCCGATCTGGTGGAACGAGGTGAGCAGCAGCCAGATCAGCACCAGCACGCCGACGCCGAGCAGCCACAGCATGCGTGGGCTGGTCCCGAGCGGCAACTGCGGCCCGCCGTCACCGCCGCTGCCTCCGCCGCCGCCGCCGCGCGCGCGGCGGATGAACTCGTCCAGCGCGGTCGGCTTGGCGCCGGCGCGCTTGGCGCCGGGCGGGACCGACCACGGGTTGCGCGGGCCGACATTGTCGTCGTTGCCCCAGGGTCCGTTACTCTGTGCGGCGAGGGGGATGGGGCGCCGAAGCCAGCGTCGCGAGATGATCATCCCGCCTTTATAAGTGCGGATCGGCCGAAAAACAGTGGCAAGCCGCGACACGGGGCGTAACGGATCATGTCCATGGACGAGAATGACGTTAAACAGGCGGTCCGCGCGGTCGCCGGGGAGCGTGCCACGGTGCGCATCGAGGGGCAGCGCATCGGCGTGGTGATCGACGCCAGCGGCCTCGACGCGCCCTCGCGCGACGCGCTCGAGGCGGCGGTGCGGATGGCGGCGGCGCGGCCGGGCTATGAGGTCCGCACGGTGGTCACCGCCGAGCGTGCGCAGCGCCGGCTGGTGGCGGTGGCGAGCGGCAAGGGCGGCGTCGGCAAATCGACGCTCTCGGCCAATCTCGCGATCGCGCTGGCGCGAACCGGCCGGCGCACCGGGCTGGTCGACGCGGACATCTATGGCCCGTCGCAGCCGCGGCTGATGGCGGTGGAGGGGACGCGGCCCGAGGCCCGCGACAAGGTGCTGTTGCCGGTCCCGACGCCCTATGGCGTGCCACTGCTGTCGATGGGGCAATTGGTCGAGCCCGGGCGCGCGATCGCATGGCGCGGGCCGATGACCGCGGGGGCACTCGGGCAGCTGGTCGATGCCGACTGGGGGCTCACCGACACGCTCGTGGTCGATCTGCCGCCGGGCACGGGCGACGTCCAGCTCACCATGGTGCAGAAGCATCGCCCCGCCGGCGCGGTGATCGTCTCCACCCCGCAGGATCTTGCACTGATCGACGCGCGGCGGGCGATCGATCTGTTCCAGAAGGCGGGCGTGCCGATCATCGGACTGGTGGAGAATATGGCGGGCTATGCCTGCCCGCATTGCGGCGAGGTGTCGGACCCGTTCGGTCGCGGCGGTGCCGAGGTGGCGGCACGCGAGGCGGGGATCGCGTTTCTCGGCCGGGTCCCGCTCGACGTGTCGATCCGAGTCGCGTCGGATGCGGGCGAGCCCCCGGCGGCGCGCGACGACGACCGCGTGTTCGCGCCGATCGCGGCGCAGGTGGCGGAGTGGCTCGCGGCGAATTGAGTCGCGTGTGATGCTGGCGGGGCTACTCACCCTTTCGTCATACCGGGCTTGACCCGGCATCGATCGTGCCGCGCACGCCACGAGCGTTCCCTTCGAGGGATCATGGACCCCAGCACAAGGCCGGGATGACGGACGGGGCGGCGAGTTGCGCCGGCCCTGCTTGGCCCGCGCAACCAGCACCGGGGTCCGTTCGTTCGTCGGCCAGCATGCGTTGTGCCACGATCAAGGAGAGCGCCGATGCCGCTGACCGCCGATGACGACATCCGCACCTTGCTCGAGGAGACCCGTACGATCGCGCTGGTCGGCGCCTCCGACCGGCCCGACCGCCCCTCCAACGGGGTGATGAAGACGCTTCAGGCGCATGGCTACCGCGTCATCCCGGTCAACCCGCAGCTCACCGGCGAGCATATTCACGGCGAGTTCGTCTTTCGTGAGCTGGCTCAGCTCGGTGACGCCATCGACATGGTCGACATCTTCCGCCGCTCCTCCGCCGCGGGCGAGGTGGTCGACCAGGCGATCGCGATCGGCGCCAAGTCGGTGTGGCTTCAGCTCGGCGTGATCGACCAGGCCGCTGCGGCGCGCGCCGAATCGGCCGGGCTCAAGGTGGTGATGGACCGCTGCCCCGCAATCGATCTGCCGCGGCTCGGTGTCCCGCGGCTAGGCGGGCGCGTCGCTGAGGCGTAGCCTATGCTCGCGCGACTCGGGCAAGGGACTGTAGCTGCGCGCGAAAAGGGGAAAGCGGATGGTCGCGTCGCTCCTGATCTTGGTTGCCGCGCAAGGGGCTGATCCCACGCCTGCGACGCTGCTGACCACCGCGCGCGAAAAGCTCTCGGTCGGCGACGCAGCGCAGGCCGACCCGTCGACGCGCTATCGGGTCGACGCCGAGCCCGTGCGCGACGACGCCAAGGCGCGCGCGCTTGGCACCACCGGCGGCCAGTGTCAGGTGGTCGGCGCCCGCATGTGCACCAGATCGCCACGCACCTGGCTCAAGACCCCGCTCGGGAGGTAAGCCCCCACCCCGGGTCAAGCGCTCGCTGGCGCTGACGCGCGCAGCGCTCGACCCTTCCCAGGTCGTTGTCGCGTCTGTTACGACCCGGCAGCAGAGGGAGGGTCCATGTCCACATTGTTCCGGCGCAAGCCGGCCGCGATCGATCACCGCGGCGGCACCGTGCTCGCGCGCACCTTGTCCTGGCCGCATCTCGTCGCGCTCGGCGTCGGCGCGATCGTGGGCACCGGCATTCTCACGCTGATCGGGGTGGGTGCAGAGCGCGCCGGCCCCGCCGTGATCCTGTCGTTCGTCATCGCCGGCGCGATCTGCGCCTGCGCCGCGCTTGCTTATGCCGAGATGGCGACGATGATCCCCGCCTCGGGCAGCGCCTATACCTACAGCTATGTCGTGCTGGGCGAGGTGATCGCCTGGGTGATCGGCTGGTCGCTGATCCTCGAATATTCGCTGGTGGTATCGACCGTGGCGGTGGGCTGGTCGGGCTATGCCTCGGCGTTGCTCACGCCGCTCGGCTTTCCCGCCGCGCTGACGCAGGGGCCGGCGCTGGGCGGCGTCGTCAACCTGCCCGCGGTGTTCATCATCGCGGTGGTCGCGGCGTTGCTCTCGCTGGGCACCAAGGAGAGCGCGACGCTCAACGCTGTGCTGGTCGGCGTCAAGCTGGTCGCGCTGGCGGTGTTCGTCGCGGTGGCGCTGCCGCATTTCGACGGCGCCAACCTCGAGCCGTTCATGCCCTTCGGCTTCGTCAAATCGGTGAGCGCGGACGGCGGCGAGCGCGGCGTGATGGCGGCGGCGGCGATCATCTTCTTCGCCTTCTACGGCTTCGACGCGATCTCCACCGCGGCAGAAGAGACCAAGAATCCCGCGCGTGATCTCGCGATCGGCATCGTCGGCTCGATGCTGGCGTGTGTGGTGATCTACATGGGCGTCGCCGTGGCCGCGGTGGGCGCGCTGCACTTCTCACGCTTCGCCGACTCGCCGGAGCCGCTCGCGCTGATCCTGCGCGGGATCGGGCGACCGGGCTTCTCGACCTTCCTCGCCGCCAGTGCCGTGATCGCGCTGCCGACGGTGCTGCTCGGCTTCCTGTTCGGGCAGAGCCGCATCTTCTTCGTCATGGCGCGCGACGGGCTGCTGCCGCAGGCGCTCGCCACGGTATCGCGGCGCGGCACGCCGGTGCGGATCACCTGGCTTACGGCGGTGCTGGTGGCGGTGATCGCGGGCGTGATGCCGATCGACGCCATTGCCGCGCTGGCCAATGCGGGGACGCTGGCGGCATTCGTCGCGGTCTGCGTCTGCATGCTGGTGATGCGGCGCCGCGCGCCCGACGCCGAGCGGACTTTTCGCACCCCGGCGGCAACGCTGGTCGGCACGATCGGCGTGCTCGGCTGTGCCTATCTCTTCTTCAGTCTGCCGCAGCGCACGCAGCTCTACTTCCTGCTGTGGAACGTGGCCGGACTGGCGGTGTACCTGCTGTGGGGACGCCGCCGCGCCGCCATCGCGTCAGCATGAGCTGATGCGCACGAACACCGGGGAAGCAAGCTACACTCCCACGGGTTCGTGCGCATCGATCGGCTTACATGCCTGCGTTCGCCGCACCGCTGCTCGACTGGAGCTTGGTCGCCTGGTCGAGATGGCGCTTCACGATCGGCGCCGTGGTCTTCGCGTTCGCCTTGAGCGGGGCCTTGTCACCGCCTGCGGCGTAGCTCTGCTGCAAGTCGAGCGCCGCCTGGTGCGCAGGCACCTGCTGGCCGAGGTACAGCCGGTCGAAGTCGGCGCCCGAAGCGGTCTGCAATTCGTTGATCGACGCGGTCGCGCCGGGGTCCAGCGCTGGCGGCGGCGGGTTGAGGCCGGCCTTCTGCGCCGCCTTCATCGTTGCCGCCGTGGTCTTCTGATGATGGTCGATCATCATCTGCGCAAACTTCTTCACCGCCGGGTTCTGCGACTTCTGCAGCGCGACCTGGCTCGAGTTGATCTCGTACAGATCGCTCTTGCCCGAGGCGGCGACATAGGCGTCCGCGGTGGTCTTCGCCTCGGCCGGCGGCGGCGGCGGCGGGGTTTGCGCGCTGGCGATCACCGGCGCGGCGAACAGCGCGGCGCCGAGCAGCAAGGGAACGGAACGGTTCATGGCATCTCTCCTAGCGGAACTCCGCCGAAAAGCTCCGGTGCGCAGGCAAAGTTCCGTTTTGATCCAGATGCTTGCTCTCAATCAGTCGGTTCGGTCGCGCGTCTCCGGCAGCGCCAGCGCGTAGAGCAGCCATCCGCCACCCGCGATCGCCGCCAGCGTCAGAAACGTCGGCGCATAGCCCGCCCGGACGATGATGGTTCCCGCCAACGACGCGCTGAGTGCGGCGCCGAGCCCCTGCGCGGTCGCGACCGCGCCTTGGGCGACGTTGAACCGGCCGCTGCCACGCGTCAGGTCAGCGACGACGACGGGGAACAAGGCGCCAAAGATGCCCGCGCCGACACCGTCCAGCGCCTGCACCGCCACCAGCCACCAGGGGTCGCGCGACACGGTGTAAAGCGCGCCGCGAACCGCCAGCATGGCAAAGGCCGCTAGGAACAACGGCTTGCGTCCCCAGGCATCGGCCTTGCGCCCTACCAGCAGCGCCATCGGCACCATCACGAGCTGCGCCGCGACGATGCAGGCGGCGGTGAGCGAGGTCGCCTGGTCCTTGCCGACCGTGCGCGCGAGCAGCTGGCTCACCGAGGTGAGCATCGCGGCGTTGGCGAGGTGGAACAGAAAGACGAGCGTGGCGAACAGCAGCAGCGTCTTTTGCTCGAGCAGCACGCGCCAGCCGGGGGACAGGTCGCAGTCCGCCTCGGCGCCGTGGGGCGCGCGGTCGAGCCCGCGCGCGACCTCGTCGTCGATCTGGCGCGGATCGATCCGCCGCGCGGCCAGGACGCTCGCTACCGTCAGCCCCGCCATCAGGTAGAAGACCACCACTGGCCCGAAGCGCCACGCCAGCACCCCCGCGAGCGCGGCCGAGACCGCGTTGCCGGCGTGATTGAACGCTTCGTTGCGCCCCACCCGTGCGGAAAAGGCGCGCGCGCCGAACAGTCCGAGCGTGATCGCCGCGATGGCGGGCGCGAACAAGGCGCCTGCCGCCGCGGCGAGCGACTGGGTGACCACCACCGCCCCGAAGCCATGGACGAACGGTAGTGAGACGCTGCTGAGCGTGACCACCAGCGCGGCGACGACGACGAGCGCCGGCTTCCGCGTCGATCGGTCGATCAGCCAGCCGGCCGGAGTCTGCGCCAACAGCCCGACGATCCCGGCGATGGTGAGTATCATCCCCGCCGTCGCCTCGTTCCAGCCGCACGTCGGCCCGCGCACCGCGACGAGATAGATGGCGAGATAGGGGCCAAGCCCGTCGCGCACGTCGGCGAGGAAGAAGTTGAGCGCGTCGAGCGCTCGTCCGGGCGGGCGTGACGGCACGGCCGGCGGAGCGGGAGGGACGGCGGCGAGCGTGGCCACGCGATCCGGGCTCCGCGGAAGGGTTCGCGGGCAACGATCCGTCACGAAGCGCGATCCCGCGGCGCCCGGGCTTGCGCTAGGTTAGGAGAGGGAAGTGGTCGAGAAGTGGCGGCAAGTATTTTTGCGCGCAAATCCTCCGCGCCCCCGGCAAGGGGGACCGCTCGCCGCGGGCGAGTGGTGGAGGGGGCTCTCCCCGGCGCGCAGCGTCTGCTGAGAACCTTCTCACCAGCCTGCGGCTGGCCACCCCCCCCGTGCCGGGGAGGATCTGATCACGGCTCTCGTCGCACCCATAGGAAAAGGGAGGGTCCCTCGCGGAACCCTCCCTCTCTCATGCCTTCGCTGACGCCCCGCCTCAGGCGGCGAGCTTGCGCAGCACGTACTGGAGGATGCCGCCGTTAAGGAAGTATTCCAGCTCGTTGACGGTATCGATGCGGCAGCGCGTCTCGAACGTCTCGGTCGAGCCGTCGGCGCGCTTCAGCGTCACGGTGACGTTCTGGCGCGGACGCAGCGCCGCCACGTTCTCGATCGTGAAGGTCTCGTCGCCGGTCAGCCCGAGCGACTGGCGCGACACGCCCTCGGCGAACTGCAACGGCAGCACACCCATGCCGACCAGGTTGGAGCGGTGGATGCGCTCGAAGCTCTCCGCGATCACCGCGCGCACGCCGAGCAGGTTGGTGCCCTTCGCCGCCCAGTCGCGCGACGAGCCCGTGCCGTACTCCTTGCCCGCGACCACCACCAGCGGCGTGCCGTCGGCCTTGTGGCGCATCGCCGCGTCATAGATCGGCATGACCTCGCCGTTATAGCGGCTCATCCCGCCCTCGACGCCCGGCACCATCTCGTTCTTGATGCGGATGTTGGCGAAGGTGCCGCGCATCATGACCTCGTGATGCCCGCGGCGCGCGCCATAGCTGTTGAAGTCCTGGCGCGAGACCTGGTGCTCCTGCAGCCACGTCCCCGCCGGGCTGTCGGCCTTGATCGAGCCGGCCGGCGAGATGTGATCGGTGGTGATTGAGTCGCCCAGGATCGCCAGCGGCTTGGCGTCGACGATGTCGGTCGTCGGCTTGGGCGTCATCTCCATGCCCTCGAAATAGGGCGGGTTGGCGACATAGGTCGAGCCGGCGCGCCAGCTGTAGGTGTCCGAGCCGGTGACGTCGATCGCCTGCCACTTGTTGTCGCCGGCGTAGACGTTGCCGTAGCGGGCGCGGAACATGCCGTCGTCGATATTGGCCGCCATGAGGTCGGCGACCTCCTGGTTGGTCGGCCAGATGTCGCGCAGGTAGACGTCGCCGCCGTCCTTGCCCTGGCCGATCGGCGTCTCGTTCATGTCGGTCGTCACCGTGCCCTTGAGCGCATAGGCGACCACCAAAGGCGGCGAGGCGAGGAAGTTGGCGCGCACGTCGGGCGACACGCGACCCTCGAAGTTGCGGTTGCCCGACAGCACCGAGGCGGCGACCAGGTCGTTCTCGTTGATCGCCTTGCTGATCGGTGCGGCGAGCGGGCCCGAGTTGCCGATGCAGGTGGTGCAGCCGTAACCGACCAGGTTGAAGCCGATCGCGTCGAGGTCCTCGGACAGGCCGGCCTTGTCGAGATAGTCGGTGACCACCTGCGAACCCGGCGCGAGGCTGGTCTTGACCCAGGGCTTGGGCGCGAGGCCCTTCTCGCGCGCCTTGCGCGCCACTAGCCCGGCGGCGACCAGCACCGAGGGGTTGGAGGTGTTGGTGCAGCTGGTGATCGCCGCGATCACCACGTCGCCGTCGCCGATGTCATGGCCTCGCTCGTCGACCGCGACGCGCGCCGGCTTCTCCTTGTGGTAGAGCTTGAACAGGTCGCCGTTGAACACCTCGTCGACGGTGTCGAGGCTGACCTTGTCCTGCGGGCGCTTCGGCCCGGCGAGCGAGGGCACGACGGTGCCCATGTCGAGCTCGAGCGTGTCGGTGAAGACGGGATCGGGGCTGTCGGCGTAGCGCCACATGCCCTGCGCCTTGGCATAGGCCTCGACCAGCGCGATCACCTCGTCGGGGCGGCCGGTCAGGCGCATATAGTCCATCGTCTTGTCGTCGACCGGGAAGAAGCCGCAGGTCGCGCCATATTCGGGCGCCATGTTGGCGATCGTCGCGCGGTCGGCGAGCGTCATCTGGTCGAGGCCGGGGCCGTAGAACTCGACGAAGCGGCCGACCACGCCCTTGGCGCGCAGCATCTGCGTGACGGTCAGCACCAGGTCGGTCGCGGTGATGCCCTCGCGCAGGGATCCGGTCAGCTTGAAGCCGACCACCTCGGGGATCAGCATCGAGACGGGCTGGCCGAGCATCGCCGCCTCGGCCTCGATCCCGCCGACGCCCCAGCCGAGCACGCCCAGGCCGTTGATCATCGTGGTGTGGCTGTCGGTGCCGACCAGCGTGTCCGGGTAGGCGATCGTCGCGCCGCTCTTGGCGTGGTCACCGGTCTCTTCCGACGCCCACACCGCGTTGCCGATATATTCCAGGTTGACCTGGTGGCAGATGCCGGTGCCCGGCGGCACCACCTTGAAATTGTCGAGCGCCTTGGAGCCCCACTTGAGGAACTCGTAGCGCTCGGCGTTGCGGGCGTATTCAAGGTCGACGTTTTCCTCGAACGCCTTGGGCGTGCCGAACTCGTCGACCATGACCGAATGGTCGATCACGAGGTGGACGGGCACCTGCGGGTTGATCTTGGCGGCGTCACCGCCGAGCTTGGTGATCGCGTCGCGCATCGCGGCGAGGTCGACCACGCAGGGCACGCCCGTGAAGTCCTGCATCAGCACGCGCGCGGGGCGATACTGGATCTCGCGGTCGCTGCGGCGCTCCTTCTGCCAGTCGACGATCGCCTTCACGTCCGCCTCGGTCACGGTCACGCCGTCCTCGAAACGCAGCATGTTCTCCAGCAGCACCTTCATCGAGAAGGGCAGGCGCGAGATGTCGCCGAACTTCGTTTCCGCCGCCTTCAGTGCGAAATAATCGTAGGTCTTGCCCCCGGCCGTCAGCGTGGTGCGGGCGTTGAGCGTGTCGTGGCCGATGGCCGTCATGGGCAGCTGTCCTTCCTCGTGGGAGCCTCGCGCCCGCGGCGATGCGGCACGGCCGCGTGCGCGCGGGTGCGGGCGAAACTCTCGATCGCCGCGGGCGATAGCAGCGGGGGACCGGGCGGGGAAGGGTGCAACGGCGTGCGCACGTAAGCGATTGTGGCCGCGGGCGCGGGGCCGCCTTGGAGGGGCGAGGGATGGCGCGCAAGCTCAAGGTATTCCGCACGCCCGCCGGGTTCCACGACGCTTATGTCGCGGCGCCGAGTCGCAAGGCCGCGCTGGCCGCTTGGGGCGCCGACGCCGACCTGTTCGCGCGTGGCGTGGCGGAGGAGGTGACCGACCCGGCGCTGATGGAGGAGCCGCTGGCGCGCCCCGGCGAGGTGGTGCGGCGCTCGCGCGGCAGCGCGGCGGAGCAGCTCGCCGCGCTACCCCCGGACCGGCCAAAGCGCGCACCGGCGGCGCAGGATGAGGACCAAGCGCCGCGACGGATGGCGGCGGAGGCGAAAGCCGCAAGGAAGCCGCCCGCGCCTCGCCCGAGCCGTGCCGAGCTGGAGGCGGCCGAGGCAGCACTGGAGCAGGAGGAAGCGCGCCGCCGCGACGAGGAGAAGGCGCTGGCCGAACGCCAGGCGGCGCTCGACCGCGAGCGCCGCGAGGCAGGGCGCCGGCACGAGCGCGAACGGGCAAGGCTGGACGCGGCGCGCGAGCGGGCGGCGGCCGCCTATGCGGCGGCGGTGGAGCAGTGGCGGCGGTAAAGGACCGTGATCGACCCGCCCCTTGCTCTGCTGGCGTCATCCTGAACTCGTTTCAGGATCCACTTGTCCGCCTACCCAGCCCGCCGCTGCATGCGTGGCACGGTGGATCCTGAAACAAGTTCAGGATGACGCAGGAAAGGGGTGAGCCCCGCCACCCCGCCGACCCGCACCCGCCACCCCGCACCACCCCCATCGCCTTGACCCAGCGCACCCCCCATCGCATAGCCGGCTGATGGAGCAGGACATCGAGACGCTGTCGTTCGAGGCCGGCCTACGCGAGCTGGAGACGATCGTCGCCCAGCTCGAGTCGGGCGATACCCCGCTGGAGGAGGCGATCCGGCTCTACGAGCGCGGCAGCGCGCTGCGGCAGCGCTGCGCCGACCGGCTCGACGCCGCGCAGGCGCGGATCGAGGCGATCCGGCTCGGCGCCGACGGCCGCCCCGCCGCCACCGAGCCCTTCGCCGCGGGATGACCATCACCGCCACCGCGTCGCCCAAGCTCCAGGCCGCGCTCAAGGAAGTCGCGGCCGAGATGGACCGTCGCTTCGACGCGCTGCTCCCGGTGCCCGACGATCCCCGCGCCGATCTGTACCGCGCGATGCGCCATGCCACGATCGGCGGCGGCAAAAGGCTGCGCCCGCTGCTGGTGTTCGCCACCGCGCGGCTGTTCGACGTGGCGCGCGACGGCGCCGCGCGCGCCGCGGTCGCGCTCGAGGCGATCCACGCTTACTCGCTGATCCACGACGATCTGCCGGCGATGGACGACGACGACATGCGCCACGGCAAGGCGACCGTCCACAAGGCGTTCGACGAGGCCACCGCGATCCTGGCAGGCGACTGCCTCCACGCGCTCGCCTTCGAGGTGCTCGCCGATCCCGCCACACATGCCGACCCGTTCGTCCGCGCCGAGCTGGTCGCCGATCTCGCGCGCGCCTCGGGCCCGAGCGGCATGGCGGGCGGCCAGGCGATGGACCTCAAGGCCGACGGCGCCGCCTTCGATCTCGGCACCGTCACACGCCTCCAGCAGATGAAGACCGGCGCGCTGATCGGCGCGGCGGTGGAGGCGGGCGCGATCCTCGGCCGCGTGCCGCCCGAGGGGCGCCGCCACCTGCGCGGCTATGCGCACGACCTCGGCCTCGCTTTCCAGATCGTCGACGACCTGCTCGACGTCGAGGGCGACGAGCAGCTCGCCGGGAAGAAACTGCGCAAGGACGGCGAGGCGGGGAAGGAGACGTTCGTCTCGCTGCTCGGCGTCGACCGCGCGCGGCAGCAGTCGCAGATGCTGGTCGAGCAGGCGATCGATCATCTGCGCAGCTACGGCGACGAGGCCGAGCTGCTGCGCGCGATCGCGCGCTTCGTCACCGAACGGCGCGGGTGAGCGGCGTGGCCACGCGCGTCGGCGTCTATCCCGGCACGTTCGATCCGATCACGCTCGGCCACATGGACATCATCCGCCGCGGCGCGAAACTGGTCGATCGGCTGGTGATCGGCGTCACCACCAACCCCAGCAAGTCGCCAATGTTCAGCGTCGCCGAGCGGATGGCGACGGTGCAGCGCGAGGTCGCAGCGATCGGCGGCGAGATCCACGTGGTGGAATTCGATTCGCTGCTGATGGACTTCGCCGAGCGCGAGGGCGCGACGATGATCGTGCGCGGGCTGCGTGCCGTCGCCGACTTCGAGTACGAATATCAGATGGCGGGGATGAACCAGCAGCTCAACGACCGGATCGAGACCGTCTTCCTGATGGCCGACGTCGGACTGCAGCCGATCGCCTCCAAGCTGGTCAAGGAGATCGCTTTGTTCGGCGGCGACATCCGCAAGTTCGTCAGCGCCGCGGTGTGCCAGGAAGTGGTGGATCGGGTGGCGCTGGTCGGGCGGCGCGGCGGGTGAGGGTAAGAGGCTCCGGGCGTCATGCTGCCTCACTCTCCCGCCATCCACTCGCTTCTTCCGTCATCCCGGACCAAGTCCGGGATGACGGAGGGGGGATGACGACAGGATAGCCCCGAGCAGGGATAGCCGCACCGCCTCCGCCATTCAGTTTGGCGCAAGCGTGAATCTGGTCTAGACGCCGGCGCTGAGACCTTCCCGACAGACCCGAAAGCACCGATGCGCCCGTCCGCTCTCCTGTCCGCCCTTTTCCCCGCCGCGACGCTCGCTGCCGCTTTACTCACCGCCGCTCCCGCTACGGCGCAGGAGCGGCTCGCGCCGCCGCCGCTGGGCGACAAGACCAACATCTGGCTGCTCGACCTTTCCACCGGCGGCCGGGTGGAGATCGCGCTGCGCCCGGACGTTGCGCCCAAGATGGTCGAGCGGATCAAGACGCTTACCCGCCAGCATTTCTACGATGGGCTGGTGTTCCACCGCGTGATTGACGGCTTCATGGCGCAGGGCGGCGACCCCAAGGGCGACGGCACCGGCGGCAGCCAGCTGCCCGACCTGCCCGCCGAGTTCAACTATCTGCCGCACGTGCGCGGCTCGGTCGCGGCCGCGCGCGCCGACAAGGAGGATAGCGCGAACAGCCAGTTCTACATCGTCTTCCAGCCGCGCTTCGCGCTCGACAAGAAATACACCGTGTTCGGCCGCGTGATGTCCGGGATGAACTACGTCGACGCGATCGAGCGCGGCGAGCCGCCGGCGAACCCGTCGCGCATCGTCCACGCCTATATCGCCTCGGACAATCCGCCCGCCTACCAGCCGCTGCCCGCCGCCGCGCCCGCCACGCTGCCGACGCTCCCGGGGACGACGCCGACCCTACCGGGTACGACCAACCGCGCGACGCCGGCGCCGCGCGCGACCCCGACGCCCGCGCCGCGCCGCCGCTGAGCGGGCGCGCGCTTACGCGACGCCGATGAACGTCGACCTGTTCGATTTCGCGCTGCCGCCGGAGCGGATCGCGCTGCGTCCGGCCACGCCGCGCGATGCCGCGCGGATGCTCGTGGTGCGCGACGAGGCGCTCGACGACCGCTCGGTCGCCGACCTGCCGGCGGTGCTGCGCGCGGGCGACCTGCTGGTGTTCAACGATACGCGCGTGATCCCCGCACAGCTCGAGGGAATGCGCGGCAATGCCCGCGTCGGCGCGACGCTGCACAAGCGCGAGGGGCCGCGGCGGTGGCGGGCGTTCGTGCGCAACGCCAAGCGGCTGCGCGACGGCGACGCGATTGACTTCGGCGCGGGCGTGAGCGCCACCGCGCGCGACCGCGCCGACGATGGCAGCTGGGCGCTCGACTTTGCCGGCGACGAACCGGTCGAGCTGCTGCTCGAGCGCGCCGGGCGCATGCCGCTGCCGCCCTATATCGCGGGCAAGCGCGCCGCCGATGCGCGCGACGCCGACGATTACCAGACGATGTTCGCCGCCGAGCCCGGCGCGGTGGCGGCGCCCACCGCGGCGCTGCACTTCACGCCCGCGCTGCTCGAGCGGCTCGCCGCGGCGGGGGTCGAGCATGCCACGCTGACGCTCCACGTCGGCGCGGGCACCTTTCTGCCGGTCAAGGCGGAGGATACCGCCGACCATAAGATGCACGCCGAATGGGGGCGGATCGATCAGGCCACCGCCGACCGGCTCAATGCGGTGCGCGCGCGCGGCGGGCGCGTGATCGCGGTGGGCACCACCTCGCTGCGCCTGATCGAGAGCGCCGCGGGGGAGGACGGTATCGTCCGCCCGTTCGAGGGCGACACCGCGATCTTCATCACGCCGGGCTATCGCTTCCGCGGCGTCGACGGACTGATGACCAACTTCCATTTGCCGCGCTCGACCTTGTTCATGCTGGTCTCGGCGCTGATGGGTCTTGATCGGATGAAAGCCGCTTACGCCCATGCCATCGAGAATGGCTATCGTTTCTACTCTTACGGGGACGGGTCGCTTCTCCTTCCGTAAGGCGCTTCCGATGGGTGGCCGGTGGAAGCTTTGTGGAGAGCGTACGGAAGCCACCAGCCATGAACCCAAGAGATTCTACGCCTGACCGGTACCAAGGCGGGAAGCACGTCATGTTTGATCGAGCGCTCCGCCTGATGAGAGAAAACGACGGTTGCCGGTCAGGAGTGTAGCGCTTGATCAACAGCCTGCACCAAGCGCCTTCCAGCGAAAGGCTTTTCGCACAGCGGCACGCCGCTGAAGCGGCTAGGGAGAGCAGACTTGTCGTAGCCGGTCGTCAACACGATCGGGACACCACTCTCGATCAACAGGTCCGCGGCGGGGAAAATCATCTCACCACCGAGGTTGACATCGAGGATTGCCGCATCGATCCGTTCCCCACGCTGGATCAATGCTATTGCGTCGGCGAGGTCACCGATTGGTCCGATAACGACGGCACCAGCCTCCTCGAGCGCGGTCGTAAGCTCGTCCGCAAGCAGGTATTCGTCTTCTACGACGAGCACGCGGCACTCTCGTAGCGCAGGTTCAGCCATCTGCTCTCTCCGCTACGGTCCGGGTCGCTGATACTGGAAGCGAAATGGTGCAGTGGACACCATCGGGGCTCAACTCGAAGGTGGTTCGGGCCTTGAGCTGGTACGGCAAGGCTCGTTCGATCAATTCGCGGCCCTGGCCACCGCCTCTCGGCGTCGAACCGGCGCTCGGCATGGTCACACCGCTCTCGCGCCAGTCGATATGAAGCCATGAGTCGTCGGCCGAACCATTCTGCCGCTCCAGTGACCACTGTATTCGCAACTTGCCGCTCGGCTGCGCGAGAGCGCCATACTTTACCGCATTGGTGGCAAGTTCATGTAGAGCCATCGCCAGCGTCTGCACCGTCGACGAGCGAAGCCGCACGCCAGCAGGTCCGTGCAGACTGACCCGCTCGGCCGAGCCGTCCAACGCTTCGAGTTCAGCACCAATCAGCTCGTCGAACGTCACACGGTCATGATCGTTCAGGCGTGACAAGAGGCCTTGGACCCGCGAAAGAGCCTCCAGCCGATCGCGGAAGCGATCACGGAAGTCAGGGATATCGGAGCTCGCGCGAGCCGTCTTCTCCGACATCGAGCGCACCACGCCCATGAGGTTTCGCGTGCGGTGCTGAAGCTCGGCGACAAGCACCTGCTGGCGCTCTTGTAGGTCGCGCATGTCATCGATGTCGGTGGACGTTCCGAGCCATTCGGTGATCGAGCCGCGATCATCGCGCACAGGTGCAGCGCGCGTCTGAAACCAACGGTACTGGTCCGCCGCAGCATGGTAGATCCGGGCCTCAACCTCGAGGTTGCCCCTCCCGGACGCTTCCTCCCACGCGCGCCGGGCGGCGTCGCGATCATCGGGATGATACGCGTCCAGCCATCCCCAGCCGATGCTTTGCTCAGGTGCAAGGTCGGTGAGTTCACCCCATTGTGGGCTAGACCAAGTCCATGCACCGCCGTCAACAGCGCGCCAAACGAGTTGGGGGATACCCTCCATCAGCACCTGGAGGCGAAGCTCTGCCTCGCGAAGTTCGGTCAGGTCATGGCCCACGCCAGCGATAAGGGCGACCTCGCCGTTCGCTCCGGCGATCGGAAAATCGGTATCTCGCAGCCAGCGGATCTCGCCGTCCGCGGGGCGGATGATGCGGTAGTCAAACGTGACCTGCTCACCCTTGCGAACGCGCTCGGTCGCTTGAGCTGCCTGTTCGCGATCTTCCGGCACGATGAGGTCGAGCCAGGTGCAATAATTGTCGCCGCCCAGAGCGTCCTCTCGGCTCATCCCGTACACGGACTCAAAAGCAGGCGTCAGATACTGCCACTGGAGCGTGTCGACGTCTCGCATCCACAGAATGTCGTGAGACGCCTCGCCGAACCGCCGCAGCCGCTCCTCGCTTTCGCGCAGCGCCGCCTCTGTCCGCACCCGTTCGGTGACGTCCTGCCCGATCTTCAGATAGCCACGGAGGCTGCCAGCTCCGTCCTTTAGCGCTATCGTCTGGCCATCGAGAAAAACCTTCGTCCCATCCTTCCGCTGGTGCCAGCGAACGTTGGGGAAGGCCCCCCTCTCTCTCGCGCCGCAGAGCTCGCGGTTTGGAATCCCTGCTGCGCGATCTTCCGGGGTGAAGATCATGTCACTCGGCATGCCTATCGCTTCAGACGATGACCAGCCTAGAATTTGCTCAGAGCCGCCTAGCCAATCGGTAATCCGATCCTCAGCATCGCTGACAATCAGGATGTATGCCTTGGCGTTATCTACTATGAGCCTCAGTCGCTCGTCCGTCTCCTTGAGAGCCGCAGCTTTATGAAGGCGATCAATAGCAGGACCGAGTATCATCGCATAGGTCTTGAGGAACTCGATATCCTCTTGGTCGAAGTTCCGAGGCGCCCGTGCGTCTACCTGCAACACCCCGAAAGGTTTACGGCCCGGCAGCAGAATCGGAACGTTCGCTAATGCAACGACACCATGATCAATAAGGAAGCGCGGGAAATCGAACCGTTTCTCGTGTCTGACATCATTCGTGATGACAGGCTCGGTTCTCTCGATCGCGAACGCTTCCGACGAGCGTTCCGTGAGGCTGACACGCTCATGACCAACGATCCCCGGTTCCCAGCCGATGCCGGCGCGGACGAACCCCGTCTCTGTGTCTCGATCGATCTCGATTACTTTTGCCAGATCGACACCCAGCGCCTTCGCAATCAGCCGGCAGCCCTCGTTGAGGACATCGTCGACATCGTCGTGGTCGAGCACGAAATCGCCGAACTCAGATAGGACGCGTTGGCGTCTCACGGACTCTTGTTGGTCGGCCATTTCGGCTTAACGTTCATGTCCCGACTACGTGCCGAGGTGAAGGCGCATGTTCTCTAATGAATTCAGTTAACTAGGTTGAGGCTCGACGTGCCAGCTGGGTTGCCGCTGGTGCGAGTGGCCTATACGGGCCGCACGCTGACCCGCACGTCCATGTTCCTGAAATCCTCAGGCGCTCCGACGAAGCCGCCGCTGATCGGCATGATCTGCGCGTTGCAACGCCCGACGGCCACAGCGACGAGATTGGCCGATCCCACCCGCTGATGCGTTGGATCGAAGGTGATCCACCCGGCACCCGGCAGATAGACCTCTGCCCAGGCGTGGGTGGAGCCTGCATCGTCCTGCGTTGCATCAGGGTCCAGGAGATAGCCTGACACCGCACGAGCGCCAAATCCAAGTTGACGCACGGCATCGATAAACAGAGCCGCGATGTCACGGCATGATCCGCTTGCCAGGGATAAAGTTTGCGCTGGATCTTGTGTGCCCTCCTCGTCCCGCGTGCGGTAAGCTACGAAAGTCAAAAGGCCGTTGTTGATGTCCTTGAGGAGAGACAGCGTGTCTGTTTGAGATGAGTATACGAAATCGTCTGCCCAGCGGCGTACTACCTCTCCAGAGTCCTGATGCTGGGGCGTCGCCAAGTGACCAAGGTCGAGTAGCTCCGCCTCCGAGTAGAAAAACGGGTAAGAATGAGCGCCGGGCGCGATTGGGAAGATCGGCCACGCCGGTGCACATTGCTCAACAATCAACTCGCTGCTGATCACGAGCTCACTTGCGCTCTCGGCGAAGCTGGCGGTAGCGACCATATTCCCGAAAACGTCCTGGCTCCAATTCAACGCCGCACTGGGCGTGCACCGGATAGCGCTGCTGAGAACGCGAAGCTCATGGCTCCCGCGTGGGAATAGCAGCAGGTGGTGGAGCTGGAACGCTACCGGGCGAGCGTAATGATAGGTGGTGCTATGGCGGATGAGGAGCTTCATGGGTAGCTCAACTCACGAAGGAGCCTTCTAGATCGCCGCTCTACGAAAAGCGGGGAAATGGCCGATAGCTGACCATCGTCGAACCTCCAACTCAGGGAAGGGACGTCGTCGCAAGCCGATGCGGGTGAGACGGCCAGGAAATCACAGATGATAAAGGCGCGCCTGCGTCAGCTTTCCGCATCGACGCGCCCGATAGCTGCCGATCTGCCAGGTCCTCACTTGTTATCATTTCACGGCTGACCGTCCGCCGCCGTGTCGAGCGGGCACGAATGTGTGTCTGAAGCTGGGACGCGCGCTACCATGCCCGGGAGTCGTCCTGTGGCCCACGATGGTAGGGCGGCTGCATGGCGCGCAACGTCGAGACTCGTTCAGCGCTGGGCTTGTAATCGGCTCGCGTTTCCCGTCGCGGCGGCATGTATTGGTGCTAGCGCCCGTCCGGCAGCGCCGATGGCGTGATGCCGGATCCGTGCTGACGATGCGGCAGCGCCCTTTGCAGATCGCGAAGATCGCAACATCTCGGAGCCAATCGCCTGCATGTCTCGCGTGATGGAGAGGCCGGCCTGCAGAAAGACCTCGGTCTTTTCCGCCACCATCTTGTGGAGTTCGGTCCAATTGCCGGTGAGCGGGTCCAGTGCGGCAGCCCCGATCATCGGCATGCGCGCGTTGACCACTATTGGCACAGCGGCCATCGTCTCGAATAGAAGAAGGCTGTTGGTGCAGCCTTCCATCCACAGGTCGAACCAAATGGACGGCGAGGACGTGCGGTTCGTCATGCCCCAACTTCGACCGTGGAACCAGCTGTGCCGGCACTGCCCGATCCTTTGCCAGATTGGCCGGCAGTGGCGAGCCAAATCGTGTGGTCTGGGTTTTCCTCACTGCCGTCAGTGTCGATGCTGATCTCCTCGACCTCGAAGCCAGCGGCGCGGAGGCGATAGGTGAAGCTGTGATCCGGATAAGCCGACCAGATGGCCAGTATTCCGTTGGGTCGGAGCGCCAACCTCGCCGCGCGTAAGCCCCAGTCCGAGTAGAGTCGCTCGTTGGCGAGGCTGATCAGCCCATCTGGGCCATTGTCGACGTCGAGTAGGATCGCATCAAAGCCGGCAGGCTGTTCGACAATCAGATCGTGTACGTCCGTTACTTCGACTGACACCCGCAGATCGCTTAGGGAGCTGCCGAAGAGGTGGCGGAGGTGACCGCCAGCCCATGCCACGATCTTGGGCACTAATTCTGCAACTATGATGCTTGCGTCCATCGGGAGAGTGGCCCGGGCCGCGGCGAGGGTGAAACCCATCCCCAAGCCGCCGATCAGAACCCTCGGCTCTCTACCCAGTCCGCGAAGGGCAAGCGTCGCCAGCGCCTCCTCCGACCGGTAGGACCAGCTCCCCATCAGCTGCTCGTTGCCGAACATGATCTCGAAATGCGTCCCATGACGCAGCAGGCGCAGTTCCCCGCCGCCCGGTATCTCGGCCGTGTCAACCAGCAAGCCTGCTTGCTTCCGGGCGCCGCCGCTGACGGCGGCATCGCGTGTCGTCAACGTTCGGTATCGCTAGGAACGGGTGCAGCAAGGCCGCCGTCCGGGTTCTCGCCCGTGTCGGCCAACAGCTTGTCCAATTCGGCCTTGATGCGCGCCGCGTCTGCTCGTTCGCTTCGGACCGCCAGTTCGTCCCAGGCTTGCGCGGCGGGGTTGCACGGCTGGCGTGCGCTTCGAAAGGCGAAGGCCTCGACGGCCGAGCGCTGACGAGCGGCTTCAATGCGGTGAAGTGGTAAGGACACGACGGCTCCTGCGCAGAAGGGTGGTTCGGCGAAGACCAACGGGGTCTCCGCCGATCGACCCGGTTAGGCAGCCTGGAGGTTCACCGCGGACGACTTGCCGCGACGATCCGTCTCCAGTTCATAGGAGACGCGTTCATCCCTGTTCAGCGTGCGCATGCCGGCACGTTCGACGGCAGAGATATGAACGAAGGCGTCTGTGCCGCCGTCCTCAGGCGCGATGAAGCCGTAGCCCTTGTCGTCATTGAAAAATTTGACGGTGCCGGTGATCATAGGGGTATCCTTTGTCCCATGGGTGGTCGGGCATGCGCCAACAGCGGCACATCCCGGCTTCGTGAGGCTAGAAAGGGACAAGGGGAGCCTAAGCGGCCCAATATCCGCCGCAGGCGACGTTTAGCCGGATTGATATAGGTAGCTGGTGACGGAAAAGATAGTGCGAGTGTGCTAGAAATTGCTGCTGATCCGGCACGCCGGCTGATGCGTTCGGCCGGGCATAAGTTGTCGTATCCGCCTACAGCCACCTGCCGCTTGTCGCCGGCTGGTGAAGGCTCGGGTGCAACAGGCTGCTGCTGAACTATGCCTTCCTCGTCGCGCGCGACGTACGAGATCAGCGCCAATTATCGGCGTTGATGCCTTTCAGTGCTCCAGCGAATCCCATTGCACCAAGGCGACGAAAGTCCTCTGCCCGCTGTCTCAATGCGTCGCTGTTGTTCGGATATGTGACATGCGCATCACTCCAGGTCGAGGACCTGGCGAGCGGATCTCGCGCAAACGCAGCATCGATCGATGCGGTCCGAACGAAATCGGCCGCGTTCAACGAAAGGTCATGCGATGGCGGCGGTGAGGATCCTTCCTGTGTTGTTTGGTCTGCCCAAGCGGCGACCTCCGCCAGGACAGTATGGAATCCTTCGCTGCTGACCGCGGCCCGATCTATCCGGCTCGTCGCAGCGCTGGGTAGGTGTAGGAAGGCCGTAGCGGCGTTCGGGTCGAGTAGTTTCCATACCAACAGCGTGATGCTCGCGTGCCGCACGACAGCACCGGGTGCGAGGCGCACGAGCGTGAGGCGGATCCTCAGCATCCCGCGGCCCGGAGGCCTCGGCAGCGTTTTGTGTCCCCAGATCGATCGCCTGATCGAACATGAGCAGCCTGCATGCGCCATATCAGCGCGCAGCTGACCGCGCGAGCATCACGGCTGGTTCGCAGTGGGCCATCCAATTGTCAGCGGCGCCCTTCGGCAGCGAGCGCCAGCACGGCTCAGTCATCCTCGCCAGCGCACCGATCGAGCGCTCGCCTCAGTTCATCCTTGTACTCACGAACGAAGGCCAAGCCGATGTCGCAGGCGGCGCCGGAACATAGCGGAAGACCATCGTCCCGAGACCATCCTGACTTTCATGCATCGTGCTCGTACGGCGTCTGGCTACCAGATCCTTCCCCTGGTCCGTCGTAGGCGGATAAGGGGTCGACCCGCCCGCGCCGGGGCGTGTCAGAAATCTAGACCCCGGCGCTGCACCTCGACCGAAAGGACGTCGCTCTCGCGCGCACCAGGATCGGCAGCATTCTCCCGGAATGCCGTTAGCAGATCGTTGTCGCGTTCCGGTACGAGCGCGCTGCTGCCGTCGGACGTATGCACGAGCAGGTAGGGGAACTGCGACATGGCGGGCGCCCGCTGGTAAGGAGCGACGAACGGTGCGGTGATGCTCTCGTCATAGACGACATGCCGCACGACCCCCTCGTCAAGCGACACCAGCTTGCCGGCATCCGGCCCACCATAGGCCTTGACGATCAGTTGGTCCGCCATCGGTTCTCAGCTCCTCCTGTGATCGCATGGCTCCGCGCGTAAAGGTGAGAAAACCAAATCACCGCCATAGCGACCTAAGTTCAAGTCACGCCCTGGGCGGCGCCATGCCGAAATCCTCGTTCGCTGACACGAGAACGGCACGATCAGCGCGCCGGCCCTTGACCTTTTCGATCGCCCGCGTGGCCGAGAAACGCTCCTCGGCACTCGCGTCGAAATGCTTGATCCGAGCGGCGTAGCCTGAGGCGAGGCAGCTATGTGAAAAACGCGCCTCGGGCGTGGCGGCCGCCGCGGCCATGCCGACGGAGACCTGTTGACGACGGTGAAGCTCAGTGAGGTTCATGGCGGCTCTCCACACGTAAGCGGGAGCGCTGCGTCTCTCAGCCGATGGCGCTTACCAAAGACGTGCCAGCGATAAGCGGAATATGGGGCTGGCGCGTGTTTCTACAAGAGACGGATCGAGGTTGATGTCAGCAACAATTCTCAGATGTTCGGGCCTGGACCTGCGTTGCCATCCAAGATGACGCCGCAATCTCATCGGCACCTGACCTCTCCGTATTGGCGCTTCCAATCGCGGCAAATCAGCCTATATCCGATGGGCTGACGTGGCATGTGACGGATATACGGGCTGACCTCGTCGCCTTCTTGTCCCGTTCGAGCATAACCGAGGCCGGGACGCGCTGCTTCTGGTGCATGCCTGTCAACACCTGGGCAGGATAGTGCTATGATCAGCGGCACCGTGAAGTTTTCTAGCAGTGAGATAGGCGACGGCTTTATAGCGCTCGGGAGTGGCGACAATTTTGCGTTGGTTCACATCTCGCCTGTCGAGCGTGCAGGCATGCAGACGCTGCACAAGGACCAGCGGGTCACTTACGAACTCCAGACCGATCGGCGGAGCAAGACCTCCGCATCCAATCTGCAGGGCGCCTAGGATGGTTGTGGCCCGCTAACAGCCCTGCCACCTGATGGTTCGCATGGCGCGTACGCCCGCGATTGCTATTTCTGCCCGACAACCCGGAGTCACAAATCATGTCCAGGATCATTCCCAAGCCGTTTCTGATCGCCAAGGATGATGAAGGCGCCTTTCGGCTTACACTTCGGCAAGTTCGATACAACTCACAGCATTACCCGATCGTGACATCGACGCTTCAGCCGGAAAGCTTCGAAAGCGCCCATGCTGCGCGAACGTTCGCGAAGCAGCATCACGGAGCAATTGCGGGTGATTTCGCCGCGAAGTAGATACGGCTCACGGTCACCCGGTCATCACTTCTGGTGACCTGCGCGCCGGCGCGTCAGGTGATCGAGTAAACAGCCCGTCGACCAGCCGATGACTGATACTATTGCCGTCGCACGTCGGAGGGCGGTTCGGCTGTGAGACTCGCGGGCGTCTGTCATGCGCGGTAAGCGCGTTCTCACTCGAGGGGATCGGATTTGCGATCCGTTTCCTCGATCTCGGCGGCGACATACTGACCCTCGGTATGGTAGCGCAACGGTTCGTGCTCGACGCGATCGTCGTACGCGTTTGCACGATGCTCGCGATTGGCGGCGTCAAGCCGCGCCCGAAGGAGCTTCTGCTCACTTCTTTTCATATGTGTTCAATCTCTATCTGCATCCGGCCAGGTGCCCAACACTGCCGAAGTGTCTAGTAGCCGATTTCTCGATGTGAGGCGCTTGGTGACAGGTGAGCCCGAGCCGATGGCATGGCGAACGAAGCTTCATGGCTTGCGTGGTTCAGACGCCTTCGGCCAAGCTACTAAGATCGTGACAGAATCGCTGTGCGTCCAGCTTGCGCCGAGATGTGACGGATAGCCAGCGATCCTCCGCCGACAGGAACAATCCCCACTTGGCACCCTCACCGAATTCTGGGTGCATTCCAACAATGATGGTGCGGGTCGTTCTCATGCCGAACACAGTCATTTGGCGTTTGAACGGGTGTCGCTGACGAAGGACAACTCAGCCAGCCTCCGCGGGACTGAATGTCAGATTGAGGCGCGCGGCCATCCGCGAGAGATCGGTACCCTCTCGGTCGAGCAGCTTTTCCAGCGCACCGCTTCCATGCCCCGCGAGGATGCCACTCCGGAGGGCGGTGATGTCGCTCTGCGTCCATCGCCGATGAGCGATGCCGAATGCAATCGCCATCACGAGACCAGGTGACGTAGCAGCCATCCCCGTGCTCGCGGCGACGCCAAAGAGCTGAGGTAAAGCATGATGATCAGAGCGCTGGGCAAGATCCAGATGACGCTAAGAACGAGCAGCAGCCAGATCACCGCTGATCACCCGGAACCGAGTTGGCCAAAATAGAATCAACGGGGGCGGCCGCATTCCCAGCCAAAGCATGGCCCAGCATGGATCGCCCATCGAAACGAGCAACAAGAATCTTGACGTGGTCAGTATTGCCGGATGCGAAACGGCGATCTGACGACCGGGCTTCAGGCAACGAAACTGGCTCGGTCTGACCAGCCGACATCTGCTCGTGCCGAGTTATCTCTGTGAGGTTCATCTATGTCGCTCCGCGCGTAAGCGGGAGCCCATTGTCTCTCAGCCGCTGACGCTTACGAAGCGAATGTCAACGATTGTGGAGACATGAACCTTTGCGCGGTCACATACAAGAGCTTTTGGCAGACGCGCAGCTCAATAACGCAATTATGATTGCTAAAGACGGCTCGCGTCGAGTCATCCGGCCACAATTGATCGGTATTGGCGGCTTCCCAGATGTAAGCGTGGGCGGCTGTGAGACCAGCGCGCTCCCGCTTATGATCGAGCTCATTGCCCAGGATGGCTCGAGGTTGGCCGTCGAGCCGGCGGTTGTGTGGCACGTCCGAGCCGCCAATCAGGAGCAGGCCGCCATCTACGTAGCCGACGGCGCGGCGCTCTTTGTCATGGAGGCTTGCCAAGAGCTTATCCGCCGCTTCAACGCCGGTGAATGGTCATGACGCAGGAAGTGGATACTTCAAGCAAAGTGTGGAGCGTCGCCGTTTAGAAGCGTTTTGGCGGAACTCGTAAATGCGAGATCGCCGGCTTCATGCCGAAGCAATCCGGCCGGCGCGAGGCGCGCTTGCCTCGAGAGCCGCTGTTGAAAGCTCCTAAGCCAAGCCGGAGACACAAAAATGCGCGTCCGGAGTTGAGAGGCGGCGCAAGCCGTCTGCCGAAAAAGCCTGGTGATTGGACGCAAACAGTATGTCGATCTCTTTCGTGATATGCTGGATATGCAGTTCACGCCCGCCGTCACTGCCGGCACCAGCGCCGACCCGCATCGCAGCGTGGCTTGCTTCCTGCAGAAGCTAGTGACAGGGCCTACCGTCTTCGTTGTGAATCTCGTTCGGGTACGAACACTATAGGACGGCAAGCCGAGGGCCATCGGCCAAGGACCGGAATATCGCGAGCTTCACGAAGACGCCGATGTCGCCTGCGTATCGGTCCTGCACGTTGCCTCCACTCGCTCGATCGCCGGTTGGCCGCTCTACCTTTGAGTGGCGGGCTGTGGGCCACTTTCAGACGAGTTATCGAGCTAAAGTGTATCCGGTTGGGCGCGTGCCTCAGGGTGCAAGCGGCGCGTTTAGGAACTTGGTGGGAGAGTGGACAAAAGAGGTGCTAGAGCAAGCTAGAGGGCTTGGAAATCCTCGCCTTTTCCCCGGCCTAAGCTGAATTTGTTCATGCTGGTCTCGGCGTTGATGGGGCTCGATCGCATGCAGGCGGCCTATGCGCACGCGATCGCGCTTCTACAGCTACGGGGATGCGTCGCTGCTGTTGCCGTGAGCGTGTCGGTCTCCGCTCAGGCAGCTATCCGCTCCTGGCGGCGCGAGCATCTGGCTCGCGTTAAGGGAGCGGTAGCGCCCTGACGCTATCGCTCCCCGCTCGTCGAAGCGCGGAAAGATCCTTTGTGGCGCATCATCTGTCGATCCGGCTGTTCGCGGCGCTGTTCGCGCTTAGCCTGCTGCTCTCCGCGGCGCTTGCCTATCAGCTCACCAGCACGATGCATTTCGCGTTCGAGCTGCCACCCGAGGCGGCGGCGACGCTGATGACGCGCATTCAGCTGATCCGCACCGCGGGCCTGGGACTGGCGCTGTTCCTGATGATGCTGGTGGTGTTCGGCGCCAGCCGCGGCGCGCGCGGGGCATTGGCGTGGCGCTGGCTGCTCAGCGTAGCCACCAGCCTCGCCTTCCTGCGCGGCGCGGGGCTGGTCGCGCCGCTGCCCGATCAAGACGCGCTCGTCGTCGCCGCCTCGGCGGTCCAGCTCGGCGTCGAGGCGCTGGCGATCGTGCTGCTCTACGGCGAGGACGCCACCGCCTGGTTCGCGAGCACGCGCTAGGGTCTGGCTTGCCACGCTGATCCGCGCTCCTGCGCATGCGGGAGCGCAGAGCCACAGGCGCAACCTTGTTGGCCCCCGTATCCGGCGTTCGCCGGAGCACGCTTGTGGTTCAGCTTGGATGAGTCAGGCGCTACGGTCGGCTTCATCCCGGCGAAACCGTGCTCGGGCGTATGCCGGCGCCCGGGCCGCGAGCGTGATACGCGTGGCTCTCGGCCCCTGCGTGCGCCTGAGCGCGCTTGTGGTCGGAGAGGGGATCGGACGGTGCCGGTCTGTCCTACACCGCGCGCAATGTGGCAGGAACGTCGACGCTCTGTCTCATCGTCGGCGCGCGCGCCGTCGCCTGTTCTCATGACGATCGCCGCGCGTGCCGCGACACACGCGCCGGCGTCTCAACATTCTCAACATTCGCGCTCGGTGACGTCGCGGTTGGCCGAGCGAAGCGGCGCAGGATCAAGCACGTGCCATTTTCAGCGCGGGCGCAGCGGGGCGCGCGAATGTTGAGGAATGTTGGAAGCGCGGGCGGCCCCGGCCGCGAATGTTGCGGAATGTTGGAGCCGGCCGCCGGTGCAGCCCGCCAATGTTGAGGCATGTTGGAGCGCCCGGCGCCCGGCGCCCGGTCCAGCGCCACGGCTCGACCCGCCGGCGCGACCCACGCGCCGGCGTCGCGGCTCAGCGCGCGATGCCGCCCGCGGCGAGCACCGCCAGCGTCACCAGCTCGCTCGCGGTGGAGGTCATCGGCGCGATCTGCACCGGCTTCTCCATGCCCACCAGCATCGGCCCGATCATGTCGTCGCCGCCCAGCTCGCGCAGCAGTTTGGCCGAGATGTTGGCCGATTGCAGCCCCGGCATGACGAGGATGTTGGCCGGCCCCGACAGCCGCGCGAACGGGTAGTTCGCCAGCTGCTTGGGGTTGAGCGCGACGTCGGGTGCCATCTCGCCCTCATATTCGAAGCTCACCTGGCGCTGGTCGAGCACGTTGACCGCCTCGCGGATATTGTCGAGCCACTGGCCGGTCGGGTTGCCGAAGGTGGAATAGCTCAGGAAGGCGACGCGCGGTTCGTGCCCCATCTGACGCGCCACAGTCGCGGTCTGCTCGGCGATGTCGGCGAGTTCCTCCGCATTGGGGCGCTCGTTCACCGTCGTGTCGGCGATGAAGACGGTGTGCGACTGGCCCACCAGCACGTGGATGCCGAACGCGGTGCGGCCCGGCGCCGGGTCGATCACGCGCTTGATCTCGCGCATCGACTGCGCCCAGGGGCGCGTCACTCCGGTGATCATCGCGTCCGCTTCGCCGAGCTGGAGCAGCACCGCGCCGAAGATGTTGCGGTCCTGGTTGATCATCCGCTCCACCTCGCGGCGCAGGAAGCCGCGGCGCTGGAGCCGCTGGTAGAGGAAGTCGACCATTTTGGGCACCAGCGGCGAGACGCGGCTGTTGTGCAGCTCATATTCCTCGGGATTCTCGATGCCGAGCGCGCGCAGATTGTCGTACACGTCCTCGCGCCCGACCAGCACCGGCGTGCCGTAGCCGCCCTCCTTGAACGCGATGGCGGCGCGCAGCACCACCTCTTCCTCGCCCTCGGCGAAGAGGACGCGCTTGGGGTTGGCCTTGGCGCCCTCGTAGGCGAGGCTCAGCACCGCGGTGGTCGGGTTGAGCCGCGCGCGCAGCGCCTCGCGATAGGCGTTGATGTCGGTGATCGGTTTGCGCGCGAGCCCCGAGTTCATCGCCGCCTGCGCCACCGCGACCGAGACCATCTCCATCAGCCGCGGATCGAACGGCGCGGGGATGATATAGTCGGGGCCGAAGGTATGGCGCGTGCCATAAGCCGCGGCGACCTCCTCGGGAACGCGGTCGCGCGCCAGTTCGGCGATGGCGTTGGCGGCGGCGATCTTCATCTCGTCGTTGATGCCGGTGGCGCGCACGTCGAGCGCGCCGCGGAAGATGAAGGGGAAGCCGAGTACGTTGTTGACCTGGTTCGGATAGTCCGAACGGCCGGTGGCGACGATGGCGTCCGGCCGCGCCGCCTTGGCGAGCTCGGGACGGATCTCCGGCTCGGGATTGGCCATCGCGAAGATGATCGGCGCGGGCGCCATGTCCTTGACCATCTCGGGCTTGAGCGCGCCGGCGGCGGAGAGGCCGAGGAACACGTCCGCACCGTGCAGCGCCTCGGTCAGCGTGCGGCGATCGGTGTTGGCGGCGTGCGCCGATTGCCATTGGTTCACATCGTCGCGACCCTGGTAGATCACGCCGGTGCGGTCGCAGATCAGCACGTTGTCGGCGCGCACGCCCATGGCCTTGATCAGCTCGGTGCAGGCGATCGCGGCGGCGCCGGCGCCGTTGACGACGACCTTCACCGAGGAGAGCTGGCGCCCGGTGAGCAGGCAGGCGTTGATGAGGCCGGCGGCGCAGATGATCGCGGTGCCGTGCTGGTCGTCGTGGAAGACCGGGATGTTCATCCGCTCGCGCAGTGTCTGCTCGATGATGAAACACTCGGGCGCCTTGATGTCCTCGAGGTTGATGCCGCCGAAGCTCGGCTCCATCAGCTCGACCGCGTCGATGAAGCGGTTCACGTCCTCGGTCTTCAGCTCGATGTCGATCGAGTCGACATCGGCGAAGCGCTTGAACAGGACCGCCTTGCCTTCCATCACCGGCTTGGAGGCGAGCGCGCCGAGGTTGCCGAGCCCGAGGATGGCGGTGCCGTTCGAGATCACCGCGACCAGATTGCCCTTGGCGGTATAGTCGTAAGCGGTGTCCGGATCCTCGGCGATCGCCTTCACCGGCACGGCGACCCCGGGCGAATAGGCCAGCGCGAGATCACGCTGCGTCGCCATCGGTTTGGACGCGACGATCTCGATCTTGCCGGGGCGTCCCTCCGAGTGGAACAGCAGCGCCTCGCGCTCGGAGAACTGGTCGTGGCGCGTCTCGGTGGAAGTGCGATCGTCGGTCATGTCCCTTCCTCTAGGGAAGGCTGGCGCGTTTGGGAACCTTCACCAACGTTGCTCGTGCGCGAGCAGCTGTTGCTTGGCGGCGAGTCCGCCGGCGAAGCCGGTGAGCTTGCCCGAGGTGCCGATCACGCGGTGACATGGCACCACGATCGGCAGCGGATTGCGCCCGTTGGCGGCGCCGACCGCGCGACTGGCGGTGGGGCGGCCGATGGCGCGCGCGATGTCGGCGTAGCTGCGCGTCTCGCCGTGCGGGATGGTGGCGAGCGCGGCCCAGACCGCGCGCTGGAACGCGCTGCCGCTGGGTGCGAGCGGCAGGTCGAAGCTGCGGCGCGCGCCGGCGAAATATTCCGCCAGCTGGATCCGGGCGGCGGCGAGCACGGGATGGTCGGCACGCTCGTCGGTGGCGGCGAGGCGGACGCGGCCGGGCGCGTCGTCGGGCCACAGCACCGCGACGAGGCCCTGATCGCTGGCGACCAGGGTGAGCGTGCCGACGGGCGAGTCGATGGTGGTGCGGTACAGCATGCAACCGGGTGTAGCCGGCGCCGCAAGGGCGTGCATCCCGCGGGTTGCGGTCAAAGCGCCGGCGGCCCGCCCGGGTGGCAGATCGCTCGCCGCCCGGCTATGCCCCGTTCGATGTCGAGTCTTTCCAGCCGCCCGTTACGCCAGCGCCGGGGCGTCGGTCGCTCACGATGAACGATGCGTGCCGCCGAACGGCCCGACTCGTCCCCGCCCGCTCACCGGACGACAAGAAATGACCGCCCCTACGCCGATGATGGCGCAATATCTCGCGCTGAAGGCGGAGGCGGCGGACTGCCTGCTGTTCTACCGCATGGGCGACTTCTTCGAGTTGTTCTTCGACGACGCGCGCGTCGCCTCGCAGGTGCTCGACATCGCGCTCACCTCGCGCGGCGAGCATGCCGGCGAGAAGATCCCGATGTGCGGCGTGCCGATCCACGCCTCGACTGCCTATCTCCAGCGGCTGATCAAGGCCGGCCACCGCGTCGCCATCGCCGAGCAGACCGAGACGCCCGAGGCGGCGCGCAAGGCGCGCGGTTCCAAGGCGCTGGTCGAGCGCGCGATCGTCCGCGTCGTCACCGCCGGGACGCTGACGGAAGAGACCCTGCTGGATTCGCGCGCCGCCAACTGGTGCGTCGCCATCGGTGAGGCGGGGGGCGCGGTGGCGCTCGCCGCGGCCGATGTGTCGACCGGCCGGTTCGAGGTGATCGTGTGCGATCGTGCCGGGCTCGATGCCGAACTCGCGCGCTTGGGCGCGGCCGAGGTGGTCGCGGCCGAGGGCAGCGATGTCCCCGCGACCGTTTGGCGACCACGCGGCGAGTTCGACAGCGGCGCGGGCGAGGCGCGGCTGAAGCGACTGTTCGGCGTGGCGACGCTCGACGGCTTCGGCCAGTTCAGCCGCGCCGCGCTTGCCGCGACGGGCGGGCTCGTCGCCTATCTCGATCACACCGCCAAGGGGCAGCTGCCGTTCCTGCGACCGCCGGTGCTCGCCGCCGCGCGCGACGCCATGGCGATCGACGCCGCCACGCGCGAGAGCCTCGAGCTGACCTGCACCGCGGCCGGGCAGCGCAAGGGCAGCCTGCTCGACGCGGTCGACCGCACCGTCACCGGCGCCGGCGCACGATTGCTCGCCGCCGACCTGGGCGCGCCGCTGATGGCGCGTGACGCGATCGAGGCACGGCTCGACCTCGTCCAGCTGCTCCACGATGATGCCGCTCTGCGCGAGCGGGTCCGCGCCGCGCTGCGCGCGCTGCCCGACATCGGCCGCGCGCTGGGCCGGCTGGCGGCAGGCCGCGGCAGCCCGCGCGACCTCGGCCAGCTGCGCGACGGGCTCGACGGCGCCTGGACCATCGGCGAGCGGCTCGGCGCGCTCGACGCCGCCCCCGCACTGTTGCGCGAGCTGGCGCCGCGGCTGCGCGGGCACGGCGCGCTGATCGACCTGCTCAAGCGCGCGCTCGTGCCCGCACCGCCGATCGAGGCGAGCGAGGGCGGCTATATCGCGTCGGGCTATGACGCCGCGCTCGATGCGCTGCGCGATACCGGCAGCGGCGGGCGTCGCGCGATCGCGGCGCTGGAAGCGACGTTCCGCGAGCGGACCAGGATCGCCGCGCTCAAGATTCGCCACAACGGCGTGCTCGGCTACCATATCGAGGTGCCCGCGCGCGCCGCCGACCCGCTGATGCGCGCGGACTCAGGCTTCACGCACCGCCAGACGCTCGCCGGCGTCGTGCGCTTCAACGCGCCCGAGCTCCATGAGGTCGCGGCGAGCGTCACCCAGGCGGGGGCGCACGCACTGGCCGCGGAGGCGGCGCATCTCGAAGAACTCACGTCCGGCGCGCTTGCACAGCGCGAGGCCATTGCCGCGACCGCGGACGCGCTCGCGCGGCTCGATGTCGCCGCGGGGCTGGCCGAGCGCGCCGCAGAAGGGGCGTGGGCGCGTCCCGCTTTCGCGGAGGACGCGTGTTTCGACGTGCGCGAGGGACGCCATCCGGTGGTGGAGGCGGCGCTGGCGAGGAGCGGCGACCGCTTCGTCGCCAACGACTGCGCGCTCGGCGGCGAGGCGGCGCGGCTGTGGCTCGTCACCGGTCCCAACATGGGCGGCAAGTCGACCTTCCTGCGCCAGAACGCGCTGATTGCCGTGCTGGCGCAGGCCGGTGCCTATGTGCCCGCCGCGGCGGCGCGGCTCGGGCTGGTCGATCGGTTGTTCAGTCGGGTCGGCGCATCGGACAATCTCGCGCGCGGGCGCTCCACCTTCATGGTCGAAATGGTCGAGACCGCCGCGATCCTGGCTCAGGCGACCGAGCGCAGCTTCGTGATCCTCGACGAGGTCGGCCGCGGAACGAGCACCTATGACGGGCTCGCGATCGCCTGGGCGGTGGTGGAGGCGATCCACGAGGACAATCGCTGCCGCTGCCTGTTCGCGACGCACTATCACGAGTTGACGCGGTTGGCGGAGCGGTGCGAGTCGCTGTCGCTCCACCACGTCCGCGCGCGCGAGTGGAAGGGCGATCTGGTGCTGCTCCACGAGGTCGCCGACGGGCCCGCGGACCGCAGCTATGGGCTGGCGGTGGCACGGCTCGCGGGCATGCCGCCCGCGACGGTGCAGCGCGCCAAGGCCGTGCTCGCCAAGCTGGAGGCGGGGCGCGCCAAGACCGGCGGGCTCGCGGCCGGGCTCGACGACCTGCCGCTGTTCGCCGCCGCGGCGCAGGCGGAGGAGGCGCAGTGCGACGCGATCCGCGCCGCGGTGGAGGCGCTGGACATTGACGCGCTCACCCCGCGCGAGGCGCTCGATACCTTGTACCAGCTGAAGGCGCTGGCGCGAGAGGGATAGAGAGGGTGCAGCTGCGTTCGGTGTTCCGGCTTATGCAGGAACCCGGGGCGTCAGGGCGCGGCGCTCGTGGCCTGGGCTCCCGCGTGCGCGGGAGCACGGCGTGGCTGAGCGACGCCCACTCCCTGCCGGTTCGCGCCGCCGAAATGCGCTACTGGCCGCCCTCGTAGAGCCCCACTGCGCCGAACAGCGTCGTCAGCCCGGCGCGTTCCGCTACGGTGAGCTCGGGCCGCCACACCTCGAACAGCAGCACCACCCTGGCTTCGTCGCTGTCGTTCCACGCTTCATGTTCGATCGAGTCGTCGAAAATCATCAGCTCGCCCGCGCGCACGGCGCGCTCCTCATTGCCGACACGCAGGCGGCAATAGTCGGGGACGATCAGCGGTAGGTGAACGATCAGCCGCGTGTTGAGCATTCCGTTATGGGCCGGAATATGCGTGTGCGGCCGCAGCACCGAGAAGAGCGCCATCGGTGAGCGCCCGGCGATCTGTGGCAGCGGTGCGTGCGCCAGAGCGGCGAGCGTCGCCGGGCACCGCGGCGCGTTGTCGGGATGAGGCACGCCGTTCTCGAGCAGGTGGAAGGCGCTCCAGTTCGGATCGTTGAGCAAAGCGTGGCCGCGGCTGGCGCGAGTGGGATCGGCCTGAACATAAGGCGCGGAGCCGCTGCCACTGGCGATCAGCGCTTCCAGCTCGGCGCGGATGGCGGGTGCGGCGGCGACGAGCGAAGGCGCCCAGTCGAACTCCTCCGCGGCAAAGAACTGGCGATGCGCCAGTCCCGGGAAGAAGAAACTGGTCGGCTGCTGCAGGTAAAGCTGCTTCTCGCCCGTGACCAGCGCCACCGCCTCGGCGAAGCGCGTGCCCGCGTCGGCGGCGGCGACCTGCGCTCTTAGATGGTCGGCGAACCGCCGCGACGCCGCCGCGAGCCGGTCCTGCGCGGCGCGCAGCAGTGGCTGCGCGCGTTCCGTCTCGGAAGCTCCCGACAGCGCCAGCGCATAAAAGGAACAAGCGGCGCGATCGTCCTCGGCATGGTCGCCGCGCAGCACCAGCGCCTGGCGGTGGCGCGGCTCGACCGCGAGCACATGATCCAGCGCGGCGGCGACGGCGGCGCGCTCGGCCGCGGTGGCGGCGCGCGCCTGGGCGAGCAGCAGCCACAGCTGCGGCGTCGCGACGCCCGCCGCGGCCACCGCCTCGAACGCCTCGCGTGCCGTGCCATGATCGCCGCGCTGCCACGCCGCCCACCCCGCCTGTGCCCGCCGCGCGTGCTCGCCGTCCGTCGCCATGGCCCCAGCGTAGAGCGAGAATGGCTGCGATTGAAGCTGGCTGATCCTTGGTGCCGCACAATGTGCGCCGACCTGCCGCATGGCGTCGCCATGCCCTCTACAAATGGTGTGGCGAAGGCGGGAGGGGCGCATCACACTGAGGTCCGCACGCGCTCGGCGGCGATCTCGGATCGCAGCCACCGTCACGAGATCTGGGGGATTACGGGTGAGAGTGGCGGTCATCAACTATACGGGCACCGTGGGCAAGACGACTGTGGCCGCGCACCTGCTCGCACCGCGGATGGGCGGCGCGAAAATCTTCGCGATCGAGAGCGTCAACCAGACCACGTCCGATCTCGGCCTCGAATCGGAAGCGATGAAGGGCGAGAAGTTTGGCGTGCTCTTCCGCAGGCTGCTGATGCTCGAGTCGGCGATCATCGACGTGGGCGCCACCAACGTAGAGGATTTCCTCGACCGCATGATCAAATATGAGGGCGCGCAGGAGGAGATCGATTTCTTCGTGGTTCCGGTCGTGTCCGGCGGCAAAGAGCAGAGGGAGACGATCCAGCTGGTCGACGCGCTCTCGGCCGCCGGCGTATCGCGCGAGCGTGTGCGGATTCTGTTCAACCGGGTCGACACTGACGTGCGCGAGGAGTTCGGCCCTGTGCTGCATTATGCCAAGCAGCGGCAGACCTGCATCGCCAATCCCGCCGCCGCGCTCCACGAGACCGAGCTCTTCGACCTGCTCGCAGCAAAGCGGCTGTCGATCGGCACGTTGATGGCGGACGAGACCGACTATCGCGAGCGGCTGCGCACGATTGACAAGGCGGACGCCAAGGCGATCGCGCACTTCTCCGACATGCACGCGCTTAAGCTGCTCGCCAAGGCAGCGGCGCCGCAGTTCGACCGGGCGTTCGACGCGCTGTTCGCCTGAGCCCTCGGCGGCTCGGTTCCCAGCGCCGAGCGCCGGCGACATCGGGTGACTTTCCGCAGCGCGGGCGAGCTCGCGGGCCGGCGGCGTATCATGCGGTGCGTCGGGGGGCGACGCGGCGGCGCGTTTGACCTATCTGGCCCGTATGATGGGGCGTTTCGATCATCTTCCGCACCGCCGCGCGATCGTTGATCGTCGCGCGCTCGCCGAGGCCGCCGCGGCGCTGCCGGGCGACGATCCCGCTACGCTGCGACGCGGGCTGAGCCAATTGCTGCGCGCCACGCTGGACGCGGGCCGTGCCGAGATCGCGCGTCGGCTGGAGGCGACGCCGTCGCGCGGGATCGAGGCGGCCAACGCGCAGGCCTATCTGATCGACCAGCTGCTGATCGTGCTCGCCGACGTGACGACGCAGCGGCTCCACCCGCTCGCCCATCCGACCGCGGCGGAGCGGCTGCTGCTGATCGCGGTGGGCGGCTATGGCCGCGGCGAGATGGCGCCCTTCTCGGACGTGGACATCGGCTTCCTCACGCCGGGGAAGCAGACGCCCTGGGCCGAGCAGGTGATCGAGTCGATGCTCTACACCTTGTGGGATCTCGGGCTGAAGATCGGCCATTCGAGCCGCTCGCTGGACGAGATGGTGCGCCAGGCGAAAGCGGACGTGACGGTGCGTACCGCGCTGCTGGAAGGGCGCTACGTCTGGGGTGACGAGACGCTTTACGCCGCGGCGAGCAAGCGCTTCTCCGATGACGTCCGCCACGGCACCGAGCGCCAGTTCATCGCCGACAAGCTCGCCGAGCGGAACGCGCGCCACGTGCGGATGGGCGACACGCGCTACGTCGTCGAGCCCAACGTCAAGGAAGGCAAGGGCGGGTTGCGCGACCTGCACGCCCTGTTCTGGATCGGCAAATATGTCTTCGACGTGCAGCGTGCCGCCGAGCTGGTCGACATCGGCCTGTTCACCCGTGCGGAGTATCGCGCCTTCCATCGCGCCGACAATTTCCTGTGGGCGGTTCGCTGCCATCTCCATCTGATCGCGGGACGCGCCGAAGACCGGCTGACCTTCGACTATCAGCGCGAGATCGCCGAGCGGATGCGCTATGCCGCGCGACCGGGCAAGCGCGCGGTCGAGCGCTTCATGCAATTCTACTTCTTGCAGGCCAAGGCGGTGGGGTCGCTGACCGGGCTGTTCCTCGCGCATCTGGAGGAGCGCTTTGCGCCGCGGCGGCGCTACGGATTGCCGCGCCTGCGCCGCGCGCCCCGCAAGCTCAACGGCTTCGTCGTCGACAGCGGGCGGATCGCGCTGCCTGATGACGATTATCTCCGCGCCGACCCGGTGCGGCTGGTGGAGGTGTTCGCGCTGGCGGCGCAGCACGGCATGGAGATCCACCCGCTGGCGATGCGCGCCGCGAACCGGGACGCCAAGCTCGCCGCGACGGTTCGCCGTGACGCGCGCGCCAACGCATTGTTCCTCGACCTGCTCGCGGGCCAGGCCGATCCCGAACTTGCGTTGCGGTGGATGAACGAGACCAGCGTGCTCGGCCAGTTCGTGCCCGATTTCGCGCGCGTCGTGGCGCAGATGCAGTTCGACATGTACCACCATTATACGGTGGACGAGCATACGATCCGCGCGCTCGGGCTGCTCAGCCGGCTCGAGCACGGCCGGCTCGCCGACGAGCATCCGCTGCCCAGCGCGGTGATCGAGCAGATCGTGTCACGCCGCGTGCTGTACGTCGCGGTGTTCCTGCACGACATCGCCAAGGGGCGTGGCGGCGATCACTCGATCCTCGGCGCGGAGGTGGCGGAGCGGCTCGCTCCACGCTTCGGATTGACCCCGGCGGAGACCGAGACGGCGGCGTGGCTGGTGCGCCACCATCTGCTGATGAGCGCCACCGCGTTCCGCCGCGATCTCACCGACTTCAAGACTATCCTCGACTTCGCGGAAGTGGTGCAGAGTCCCGAACGCCTGCGGCTGCTGCTGGTGCTCACCGTGGTGGACATCCGCGCGGTCGGTCCGGGGACATGGAACGGCTGGAAAGGCCAGCTGCTCGGCGACCTCTACGATCGCGCCGAGGAGGTGCTGCGGCTCGGCCACAAGCAGAAGGGCAGGGGTGAGCGGCTGCTGGCGAAGCAGGACGGCCTGCGCGACGCCATGGGCTGGAGCGACGACGAACTCGCCGCTTATGCGCATCGCCTGCCCGAGGCCTATTGGATCGCCGAGCCCGCCGACGTGCTCGCGCACAACGCGGCTTTCGTCGCGCGCGCGGGCGACGCGCCGTTGTCGATCGACGCGCAGGTCTATCCCGAGCGCGGTGCGACGCTGATCACCGTCTATGCGGCCGACCATCCCGGTCTGTTCAGCCGCATCGCGGGCGCGATCCATGTCGCCGGGGGCAACATCATCGACGCTCGTATCCACACCACCCGTGACGGCATGGCGCTCGACAACTTCCTCGTCCAGGACCCGCTCGGCCGGCCGTTCGCCGAGGCCGGGCAGCTTGAACGGCTCAAGACCGCGATCGAGGACGCACTCGCCGGACGCGGCAAGCTGACCGACCGGTTGCGCGCCAAGCCGCTGCCGCGCGCGCGCGCCGATGCCTTCCGGATCGAGCCCAGCGTGCTGGTCGACAACAAGGCGTCCAACCGTTTCACGGTGGTGGAGGTGGCGGCGCGCGACCGCCCGGCGCTGCTCAACCAGCTCGCGCACGCGCTGTTCCTGTCGAAGGTGACGATCCACTCGGCGCATGTCGCTACCTATGGCGAGCGCGCGGTCGACGTCTTCTACCTGACCGATCTCACCGGCGACAAGCTGGCCCCCGGGACGCGGCTGCGCGCGCTGGAGAAACGGCTGCTCGCCGCTGCGGCGGGAGTCCCCTACGAGGAGGCGGCGTAGCGACGATCAGTCGCGCTCGTCCTCGTCGAGCGCGTCCGGCTCCTCCTCGGCGCCCTCGCGCGCGGCGAGGTCCTCGGTGGTCGTGCCGCTATTCTGCTGATCGACGTCCTTGGCGGGGTCGGCGCCCTCGTCGGCATTGGCGCGATGGTCGGACATGGTGCGGGCTCCTGCAGCTATACGTGGTGAACCAGCGACCGGCGCGATCGGGTGCGAGCGGGCGTGAACGGACGTGCTGCCGTGGGTTAGTCCGTTGCTGTTGCGATACGTCGCATGAGCGCGCGCGTCGCCGTGACGCACCGACGCGAAAGACCGTAGCCCTATTCCTTGGCTTCCGCCGCGGCAGCCGCGCGCCACAGCACCATATAGCCGAACAAACCCGACACCAGCGACGCCGCCAGCACTGCCAGCGCGGCCATCTCGGTCAGCTCGTCGCCGGCGAAGGCGAGCTCGGCGATGAACAGCGAGATGGTGAAGCCGATACCCGCCACCGCGCCGATCCCCAGCACCATGTTCCACGTCACGCCATCGGGCAACCGCGCTTGGCCGAGCCGTGTCGCCGCCCAAGTGGCGGCGAGAAAGCCGGCCGGCTTGCCCAGCGCGAGCCCGACGACGATGCCCAGCGCCAGCGGCGAGTGCAGCGCGTCGCCGACCAGCGCGGCCGAGAAGTGGATCCGCACATTCGACAGCGCGAACAGCGGCAGCACGATGTACGACACCCAAGGCGTCAGGATACGGACGAGGCGCTCCGCGGCCTCGTCGGTCGCCGCCGCCATCTCGTGGAGATAGCCAAGCCGCTGCTGGGCTTTCTCGCGATGCTGTTCGGCCTCCTCTTCGTCGTTCGCGCGGTCGGCGGCGCGTTGCGCCGCCTTGAACTGGTCGACCGGCTTCTGGACGCGCTCGGCGAAGCGTTTCTCCGACAGGCGCGAGCTGGTCGGCAGCAACAGGCCGATCGCGACGCCGGCGATGGTCGGGTGGACGCCCGACCCGAGCACGCCGACCCACACCACCAGCCCGCACGCGACATAGAGGATCGGGGCAACCCAGCGCAGCTGCAGCAGCAGGATCATGGCGCCATAGCCCGCGGCGGCGAGCAGCAGGAACCAGGGATGCAGCGCCGCGGTGTAGGCTAAGGCGATCACCAGCAACCCGAACACGTCGTCGATGGCGGCGAAGGCCAGCAGCACCGCACGCACCGCCGGCGGCAATCGCGTCGTGAACATGGCGACGATGGCAAGGCTGAAGGCAGTGTCCATCGCCGCCACCACGCCCCAGCCATGCTGCGTCGGCGTGGCGTAGTTGAACGCGAGATAGAGGCCGACCGGCACCACCAGCCCGCCGATCGCGCCCGCGACGGGAAAGATCGCGGTTTGCCACGACGCCAGCGCGCCCTTGACGAACTCGCGCTTCACTTCGGTGCCGATGATCAGGAAGAACAGCGGCATCAGTGCGTCATTGACCCATTCGGCCACCGAATGTTCGATTGCCCAGCTGCCGTAGCTGATCCGCAGCGGCCGGTCCCAGAGCCGCGCGTACTCCGCGCTCCACGGCGAGTTGATCGCGATCAGTGCGACCAGTGACGCGATCAGCAGCGGCCCGCCCGAGACCTGCCCGATCGCGAAGAACGGTTCGATCTTGCGCAGCAGCTTCGCGGCGGGCGAATGATGCGCGCGTGCCGCGACCTGGCCGGAAAGGCGCGGGCTGAGCGCCATGGATGCGTTCCCCCGCGGGTAAGTGGTCGAGAGGATACGGGCGAGCGGGGCGGGGCGTTCCCTGCGGCGCCGACGGACTGACTGGGATCAATGAGTAAGCCCCGGTCTCTTCTGTCCGACCGTGATCCCGGACTTGGTCCGGGCTCCATCGTGCCGCTTGCTGAGATCGCGCTACTCTCGCAAGTCAATGGATCCGGAATAAAGACTGGGAGACGCCCTACCATAGCAGGCCGCGGCCCCAGCACTCGCTTACTCGTTGCCGATCGCACCCGTCACATCACCCGATACGGGACCGCGCGGCGCTCCGCCGGGTCGACCAAGATCGCTCGGTCGGTCGGCGGAAAGGCGCGCTGGTCGCAGTCGACGCGCGGGCAAAGACGGCAGCTGATGCCGATCGGTGTCGCCGCCCCGCCGCGATCGACCGCGTCGGCATAGACGAAGTCGGCGGCGTGGCGCGCCTCGCAACCGAGCAGGACGGCATAGCGCCGCGGACTGCGTGCGAACTGCCCCGACGGCTTGACCAGCCCCTTGGCAAGCGAGACGTAGCGGGCGCCATCGGGCGTCTCGGCGAGCTGCACCAGGATGCGGTCCGGGATCGCGGCGGCTTCGTGGACATGCCACAAGGGACAGGCGCCGCCGAACCGGGCGAATTGCAACGGCGTCGCCGAGTGCCGCTTGGTGATATTGCCTGCCATGTCGACCCGGCAGAAATAGAATGGAATGCCCTCCTCACCGGGGCGCTGGAGCGTCGAGAGGCGATGGCAGGTCTGCTCGAAGCTGGTGGCGAAGCGGCGCGCGAGCCGGTCGATGTCGTGGCGCACGCGGCACGCCTCGGCGCGGAACGCGCCATAGGGCATCAGCAGCGCGCCCGCTGCGTAATTGGCCAGGCCCGTGGCGAGCAGCCGCCGCGCCTCCTCCTGCACCAGCGGCGCGGCGCCGACGATCGCGGCGATCGGCGCATCGAACGCGAGGGCGGCCAGCCGATGCGCGATCAGGAAGCGCCGGCTCTCCGCGGGCAGCGCCGCGGCGAGCGTCAGCCGGGCGCCGTCGAAGCGCGCGAGCGGGGCATCGTCGTGCTGGTCGGTGACGATCGTCACCCCGCGTTCGCGAAGCGCCGCCTCGACCCACTCGCCTCCGCTCTCTCGGGCGAGCGCCTCCGCGGCGCGGTCGAGCGGGTCGACATAGTTGCCGGCGTCGTGGAACCAGTCACGCACCGCCTCCCATGGCAGCCGTGCGCCCGCGCCGGCGGTCATGGCCTCCTCGGCGAGCGCGGCACGCGCGTCGGCGGCGCGCTTGGCGGCGTGGAGTGCGATCAGCCGGTCGGCGAGGTCGGGGCTCTGCTCGGCGAGCCGCGCCACCTCGTCGGCGGACATCGGCGCAACCGCGGGATCGGCGAGCGCCTGCGCCAGCGCGGTGAGCCGGCGGGCGGGCACCTCGCCCTCGATCTGCGCCAGTGCGGCGGGAAAGTGGCGCGCCAGCGCGGCGAGTACCGCGCCGGTGAGCGGACGCTCGTCGCCCTCAAGCTGCGAAAGATAGCTCACCGACAACATCAATCGCTGCGCCATCGCGCGCTGCGTGAGCCCGGCGGTGCGGCGCAGGTCGCGCAGCGCGGCGCCGGCGTAGAGCCGTTGCCTCATCGCTCCCGCCTAGTTCGCAAGACAATGCTTCGCAAGTTCGCAACTTCGCATTTGCGCGGGCACGCGTCGCCGGGCAGGACGACGCCGCACGTCACGGGAGAGCTGCATGTCCTCGACCATCGCCGAGCTGGAACGCTGTCGCGCCGCCGCAAGGGCTGGCGGTGGCGAAAAGCGCGTCGCTGCGCAGCACGCCAAGGGCAAGCTGACCGCGCGCGAGCGGCTCGACGTGCTGCTCGACGAGGGTAGCTTCGAAGAAGTCGACATGTTCGTCGAGCACAATTGCGTCGACTTCGGCATGGCGGAGCAGGTGATTCCGGGGGACGGCGTCGTCACGGGTTCGGGCACGATCAACGGGCGCCTGGTCTTCGTGTTCAGCCAGGATTTCACCGTCTTCGGCGGCTCGCTGTCCGAGCGGCACGCGCAGAAGATCTGCAAGATCATGGACATGGCGATGAAGGTCGGCGCGCCCGTGATCGGTCTCAATGACAGCGGCGGCGCGCGCATCCAAGAGGGCGTCGCCAGCCTCGGCGGCTATGCCGAGGTGTTCCAGCGCAACGCGCTCGCCAGCGGCGTGGTGCCGCAGCTCAGCCTGATCATGGGCCCGTGCGCAGGCGGGGCGGTCTACTCGCCGGCGATGACCGACTTCATCTTCATGGTGAAGGACTCGAGCTACATGTTCGTCACCGGCCCCGATGTGGTGAAGACCGTGACCAACGAGGTGGTGACGCAGGAGGCGCTCGGCGGCGCGGTCACGCACACCACCAAGACCAGCGTCGCTGACGTCGCCTTCGAGGACGATATCGAGGCGCTGCTCGCCGCGCGCGATTTCATCGACTTCCTGCCCGCATCCAACCGCGCGCCGCTGCCCGAGCGCCCCACCGCCGATGCCTGGGACCGGATCGAGCCGAGCCTCGACACGCTCGTCCCCGCCAATGCCAACCAGCCGTACGACATGCACGAGCTGATCCGGAAGGTGGTCGACGAGGCCGACTTCTTCGAGATTCAGCCGGCGCATGGCGGCAACATCCTGTGCGGCTTCGGGCGCGTCGAAGGGCGTACCGTCGGGATCGTCGCCAATCAGCCGATGGTGCTGGCGGGCGTGCTCGACATCAACGCCAGTCGCAAGGCGGCGCGCTTCGTGCGCTTCTGCGACGCGTTCGAGATCCCGATCGTGACCTTCGTCGACGTTCCCGGCTTCCTGCCCGGTACCGCGCAGGAGCATAACGGCATCATCAAGCACGGTGCCAAGCTCCTCTTCGCCTATGCCGAGGCGACCGTCCCCAAGATCACCGTGATCACGCGCAAGGCCTATGGCGGCGCGTACGACGTGATGGCGTCCAAGCATCTTCGCGGCGACCTCAATTACGCCTGGACGACTGCCGAGATCGCGGTGATGGGGGCGAAAGGGGCAGTGGAGATCATCTTCCGCGGCCGCACGCCTGAGGAGATCGCCGAGCGCACCGCCGAATATGAAGCGCGCTTTGCTAACCCCTTCGTGGCGGCGAGCAAGGGCTTCGTCGACGAGGTGATCCAGCCGCACTCGACGCGCCGCCGGATCGCGCTGGGGCTGCGCAAGCTGCGCGGCAAGTCATTGGAGAACCCTTGGAAGAAGCACGACAACATCCCTTTGTGAGCGGTGCTCCCGCACATCATGAGCTTATGTGAAGAGGTGCCGATGCAAACCGAGCGGATCACTTTTCTGACCATCCCGCATCACAAGGCCGCCTTCGACGCCTTCGCAGCGCGAAGCGGCATGTCGGTCGGTCACGTCGTGCGCGAGGCGATCAGCCGCTACATCGCGCAGGAGCGCGATAAGGAAGCTGAACTCGCCGCCTTGGTCGAAGAAGCCAACATTGCGGCACCGAAGTGGTGTGCCTCGATCGACCACATGATCGATACGCTGCAAGGGACACATGAGCACGTCGATCGCACCCTGCGGCCTATGGGCGCGCGGTCGTGAGCGCGGTCAGTGATGCGCTTGCGGCGTTGAAGAACGTCGTCTTGCTGCAGGAGAGGCTGGACGTGATGAGGGGTGACCTGGCGCGAACCGCCGGCGATCTGCGGGCGCTGACCGACAAAATCTGTACCGTCGACAGCCGTGTCCTGCGGATCGAGGCGATGATCGAGATGTCGCGCGGCGGAACCACGGTTCCACCCGGGATCACGGCATGACCGGCCGCCTGTGCCTAGGCCGCCTCAACCACGTCGGCATCGCGACGCCTTCGATCGAGCGCTCGCTCGAGACGTACCGCACCTTGCTCGGCGCCGAGGCGATCGGCGAACCCTTCGACCTGCCCGCGCAAGGCGTACGTGTCTGCTTCGTCGATGCGCCCAACACGCAGGTCGAGCTGATCCAGCCTTACGACGAGAACTCGCCGATCGCCGGCTTCCTGCGCAAGAACCCGGCGGGCGGGCAGCACCACGTCTGCTTCGAGGTGGCCGACATCCACGCCGCGGTGGCGCATCTCACCGCGCAGGGCGCGACCGTGCTGGGCGAACCGCGGATCGGCGCACATGGCACGCCGATCGTGTTCGTCCACCCGCGCGACATGGGCGGCGTGCTGGTCGAGCTGATGGAGACGCCACACGGAGACCCGCATGACTGAGCCGGCGATGATCTTGACCGAGCGGCGTGGCGACGTGCTCATCCTCACGCTGAACCGGCCCGACCGGCTCAACGCCGCGCCGCCCGCGATGTTCGAGAGGATCACCGCCGCGTTCGCCGATCTGGCCGGTGCGCGCGCGGTTCTCCTCAGAGGAGCGGGGCGCGCCTTCTGCTCGGGCGCGGACGTCGGCGCGAGTGCGCTCACCAGCGACGATCCCGGCGCGGCGACGCACGCGGCACTGACCGACTCCTACAATCCCGCGATCCTCGCCGTTGCCGAGGCCCGCGTGCCGGTGGTGAGCGCGGTACGAGGACCAGTGGCGGGGATAGGCTGCAGTCTCGCGCTCGTCGCGGACTTCTGCGTCGCCAGCGACACCGCCTATTTCCTCCAGGCTTTCGTCAACATCGGGCTCGTTCCCGACGGCGGCGCGAGCTGGCTGCTGCCGCGGTTGATCGGGCGCGCGCGCGCGGTGGAGATGATGCTGTTGGGCGAGCGGGTGCTCGCCGCCAAGGCGCTCGACTGGGGCATGATCCACAAGCTGGTCGCCGATGTCGACCTCGACGCCGCGGCCTTCGCGCTGGCCGAGCGGCTCGCCGCCGGGCCGACCGTGACGCTCGGCACGATCCGGCGCGGGCTCCACGCCGCGATGGAAAGCGACCTCGCGACCGCGCTCGCCCGCGAGGCGGACGACCAGCGCGCGATGCGCGGCACCGCCGATGCGATCGAGGGCGGCACTGCTTTCCTTCAGAAGCGCGCACCCACCTTCAAGGGCGCCTGACATGGCCGAGATCGAGACCAACCTCGGCGAGGACGCCGGCAGCACCCGCGCCGCCGCCGCTACGCCCGAGCCGACGCCGCAGCCGACGCTCGCCGACTGGCAGGTCGCCGCGGCCAAAGAGGTAAAGAACAGGGACCTCACCTGGCACACGCCCGAGGGGATCGACGTCAAGCCGCTCTACACGGAGGCCGATGTCGCCGGCTGGGACGCGGGCCTGCCCGGCTTCGCGCCGTTCACGCGCGGCGTACGCGCGTCGATGTATGCGGGTCGGCCGTGGACGATCCGCCAATATGCCGGCTTCTCCACGGCGGAGGAGTCGAACGCCTTCTACCGCCGCAACCTCGCGGCCGGGCAGAAGGGGCTGTCGGTTGCCTTCGATCTCGCCACTCACCGCGGCTATGACAGCGATCACCCGCGCGTCACCGGCGATGTCGGCAAGGCGGGGGTCGCGATCGACACCGTCGAGGACATGAAGATCCTGTTCGACGGCATCCCGCTCGATCAGATGTCGGTCAGCATGACGATGAACGGCGCGGTGATCCCGATCCTCGCCTTCTTCATCGTCGCGGGCGAGGAACAGGGCGTCGAGCGCGCCAAGCTCGACGGGACCATTCAGAACGACATCCTCAAGGAGTTCATGGTCCGCAACACCTATATCTACCCGCCCGAGCCGAGCATGCGGATCATCTCGGATATCTTCGCCTATACGAGCCGCGAGATGCCCAAGTTCAACAGCATCTCGATCAGCGGCTATCACATGCAGGAGGCGGGGGCGACGCAGCTCCACGAGCTCGCCTTCACCATCGCCGACGGCATCGACTATGTGAAATACGGTGTCGCCAGCGGGCTAGACATCGACAAGTTCGCCGGGCGGCTGTCGTTCTTTTTCGCGATCGGCATGAACTTTTTCATGGAGGTGGCGAAGCTGCGCGCCGCGCGCGTGCTGTGGCACCGCGCAATGACGCAGCTCGGTGCGAAGGACGAGCGCTCCAAGATGCTGCGCACCCACTGCCAGACCAGCGGCGTGTCGCTGACCGAGCAGGACCCGTACAACAATGTGATGCGCACGACGATCGAGGCGATGGCGGCGATGCTGGGGGGCACCCAGTCGCTCCACACCAACGCGCTCGACGAAGCGATTGCGCTGCCTACCGACTTCTCCGCCCGCATCGCGCGCAACACCCAGATCGTGCTGCAGGAGGAGACGGGGATGACCAAGGTCGTCGATCCGCTTGGCGGCAGCTATTACGTGGAAAGTCTGACCAGGAGCCTGGTCGACGGCGCGTGGGAGATCATCGAACGGGTCGAGCGCGAGGGCGGCATGGCCAAGGCGGTCGCCGCCGGCTGGCCCAAAGCGATGATCGAGGAAGCAGCGGCGGCGCGCGCGGCACGGGTCGACCGCGGCGAGGACGTGATCGTCGGCGTCAACAAATACCGGCTGGCGGGCGAGGCGCCGATCGACATTCTCGACGTCGACAATGTCGCGGTGCGCGAGGCGCAGGTGCGGCGCCTCGCCGCAGTGAAGGCCGCGCGCGACGAGACGGCGTGCCAGCGTGCACTCGATGCGCTGCGGGAGGGCGCGCGAGCGGGGCGAACTCCTTCCCTGCAAGGGGAGGGGGACCATGCGCAGCATGGTGGAGGGGGACTTCCTCAGGCGGACTCGTCTGCGCAAGCCCCCCTCTGTCAGCCTGAGGTTGCCGCCTCCGCGTCCCGGAAGGGATTCGCAGAGACCAACCTCCTCGCGCTCGCCGTCGAGGCCGCGCGCGCACGCGCTACGCTTGGCGAGATCTCCAGCGCGATGGAGGACGTGTTCGGCCGCTTCGGCACGCATCCGACACCGGTGCAGGGCGTGTATGGCGGCGCCTATGCCGAGGACGAGCGCTGGGCGCGCCTCGTCCGCGGCGTCGAGGCGACAGAGCGCCGGCTCGGCCGTCGCCCCCGGTTGCTGGTCGCAAAGATGGGGCAGGACGGCCACGATCGCGGCGCCAACCTCGTCAGCAGCATGTTCGGCGACCTCGGCTTCGAGGTGGTGCCGGGGCCGCTGTTCCAGACGCCGAAGGAGGCGAGCGAACTCGCGTTGGCGAAGGACGTCGACGTGGTCGGCGCATCCAGCCTCGCCGCAGGGCACAAGACGTTGATACCGGAGCTGATCGGCCACTTGCGCGACGCCGGCCGCGCCGACATCAAGGTGATCGCGGGCGGCGTCATCCCGGCGCAGGACTATGACATGTTGCGCGAGGCCGGCGTGCAGGCGATCTTCGGTCCCGGTACCAACCTGATCCAGGCGGCGGAGGAGGTGCTGCGCCTGCTCGGCCACAATATGCCACCCGGCGAGGAGGCCGCGTGATGTTCTCTCTCCCTCCATACGGTCATGCGGCAGGCCGCCTCATTTCCTACGGTCATCCCCGACTTGTTCCAGTATCCACCGGGCCGCGTAGGCGCCGGCTTTCGCGCTGGCGGTACCCAGGATTCCGGGTGAAGCGCGGGATGGCGGGGACAACTGTCGTGCTGTCGCTCCTAGCGCTCGTCGCCACCCCCGTCGCGGCGCAGACCCAGGCGCAGATGAACCAGCAGGCCGGAGCCGCGTACAAGCAGGCGGACGCGCAAATGACTCAGGCGTGGCGCGTGCTCTACGCCGAGATGAAGAAACGTGACGCCGCCGACACCTCGCGCGGCGGCGGCGTCGGCTATGCCGCGGCGGCACTCGCGAGCCAGCGTGCCTGGCTGCAGTTTCGCGACGCGCAATGCGTGCTAGAAGGTGCTGAGTTCGCGGGCGGATCGCTTCAGCCGATGGCGCAGGCGCAATGTCTGGCGAAGGTCACGCGCGCGCGGACGCAGCAGTTGAAGGGGATACGGTGGACGAAGTGACGGGCGCGGTACGCAACGACTGGAGGCGGGACGAGATCGCCGCCCTCTTCGACCTGCCCTTTGACGAGCTGATGTGGCAGGCGCAGAGCGTGCACCGCTCGCACCACGTGCGTGGTCAGGTACAGCTCTCCACGCTGCTGTCGATCAAGACCGGCGGCTGCCCGGAGGATTGCGGCTATTGCTCGCAGTCGGTCAGTGCCGACAGCGGCGTGAAGGCGACCAAGCTGATGGACGTGCGCGCGGTGCTGCAGAAAGCGGCGCAGGCCAGGGACAATGGCTCGACCCGCTTCTGCATGGGCGCGGCGTGGCGCAACCCCAAGGACCGCGACATGGACGCGATCGTCGCGATGGTGGAAGGTGTCCGCGCGATGGGCATGGAGACGTGCATGACGCTGGGCATGCTCGAGCCGCACCAGGCCGATCGGCTGGCCGCCGCGGGGCTCGACTATTACAACCACAATATCGACACCTCGCCCGAGCGCTACGGCGACGTGATCACGACCCGGACCTTTCAGGAGCGGCTCGACACGCTCGACGCGGTGCGCTCGGCCGGGATCAACGTCTGCTGCGGCGGGATCGTCGGCATGGGCGAGACGCGCGACGATCGCGTCGGCTTCGTCCACGCGCTCGCGACGCTGCCCGAGCATCCCGGCAGCGTGCCCGTGAACGCGCTGGTGCCGGTGAAGGGCACGGTGCTCGGCGACATGCTGGCGGACACGCCGCTCGCCAAGATCGACGACATTGAGTTCGTCCGCACGGTGGCGGTGGCGCGCATCACGATGCCGCGCAGCATGGTGCGGCTGTCGGCGGGGCGCGAGAGCATGTCGGAGGCGACCCAGGCGCTGTGCTTCATGGCCGGCGCGAACTCGATCTTTACCGGCGACAAGCTTCTGACCGCGGGCAACGCCGGTGACGACAAAGACGCCGCCCTGTTCGCCAAGCTCGGCGTGACGCCGATGCCGGCCGAGTATCGATTGGCCGAAGCGGCGGAGTGAGGCACCGGGCGCGCGACGATCGTCGCCGCGCCTGGCATTGTACGCGCCCGCGGCGCCGGTCCTCGACCAGCACCGGGAGAGAAGCGAGGAGAGGTTGTTGTTCAACAAGATCCTGGTCGCGAACCGCGGCGAGATCGCGTGTCGCGTGTTCCGCACCGCCAAGCGGATGGGGATCAAGACGGTCGCGGTCTATTCCGACGCGGACGCGCGCGCGCCGCACGTGCTGATGGCGGACGAGGCGGTGCGGCTCGGACCCGCGCCGGCCAGCGAGAGCTATCTCAAGGCCGAGCTGATCCTGCTCGCTGCGCGCGAGACCGGCGCCGATTGCATCCATCCCGGCTACGGCTTCCTCTCCGAGCGCGAGAGCTTCGCACAAGCCTGTGCCGAGGCGGGCATCGTCTTTATCGGCCCGCCGCCGCACGCGATCGCGGCAATGGGCGACAAGATCGAGTCGAAGAAACTTGCCAAGCAGGCGGGCGTCAACGTCGTGCCCGGCTATTTGGGCGAGATCGCGGACACCGAGGAGGCGGTGCGGATCGCCGGCGAGATCGGCTACCCGGTGATGATGAAGGCCTCTGCCGGCGGCGGCGGCAAGGGCATGCGGCTGGCGTACAGCGAGCAGGACGTGCGCGAGGGGTTCGAGGCGACCAGGCGCGAGGGGCTGGCCAGCTTCGGCGACGATCGCGTCTTCATCGAGAAATTCATCGGGAGCCCGCGCCACATCGAAATTCAGGTGCTCGGCGACCAGCACGGCAACATCGTCTACCTCAACGAACGCGAATGCTCGGTTCAGCGGCGCCACCAGAAGGTGGTGGAGGAGGCGCCCTCGCCGTTCGTCACGCCGGCGATGCGGCGGGCGATGGGCGAGCAGGCGGTCGCGCTCGCGCGCGCGGTCGGCTATCATTCCGCCGGCACCGTCGAGCTCATCGTCTCGGGCGCAGACACGACCGGCGAGAGCTTCTACTTTCTCGAGATGAACACGCGGCTCCAGGTCGAGCATCCCGTCACCGAGGAGATCACCGGCCTTGATCTGGTCGAGCAGATGATCCGGGTCGCGGCCGGAGAGCCGCTCGACTTCACGCAGGCGGACGTCGGGATCAACGGCTGGTCGGTCGAGAACCGCGTCTATGCCGAGGATCCGTACCGCGGTTTCCTGCCCAGTGTCGGGCGGCTGGTGCGGTACCATCCTCCCGCGCCAGAGCAAACGCCGGTCCGCGTCCGCGTCGACGACGGCGTCGCCGAGGGCGGCGAGGTCTCGATGTTCTACGATCCCATGATCGCCAAGCTGATCACCTGGGCGCCGACCCGCGAGGCGGCGATCGATGCGCAGATCGCCGCGCTCGATGCATTCGAGATCGAGGGGCCAGGAACCAACATCGATTTCCTCTCCGCGCTGATGCAGCACCCGCGCTTCCGCGCCGGTCAGCTCACCACCGGCTTCATCGCGGAGGAATATCCGGACGGCTTCCACGGCGCGCCCGCCACGCCGGAGCTGTTGCGCGAGCTCGCCGCCATCGCCGCCTTCGCCGCCACCGCGCAGGCGGATCGCGCGCGTCGCACCGACGGGCAGCTCGGGCAGCGGCTGTATCCGCCGGCCGACTGGGTGGTACGGATCGCCGGCGCCGACCACACGGTCCATGTCTCTCCGAACGCCATTCGGGTCGACGCCGAGCCGATCGAGATCGGCATCGCCTATACGCCGGGAGACCGGCTGATCGAGGCCGAACTGGCGGGCGAGCGGCGCCTCGCGGTCCGCATCGCGCCGACGCGGACGGGCTTCCGGCTCACCACGCGCGGGGCGAGCCATGTCGCGCGCGTGTTGCCCGCGCATGTCGCGCCTTATGCCGCGCACCTGATCGAGAAGGTGGCGCCCGATCTCTCCACGTTCCTGATCGCGCCGATGCCGGGACTGCTCGTTCGGCTCGACGTCACGGCGGGAGACCGGGTCGAGGCGGGGCAGCCGCTCGCGGTGATGGAAGCGATGAAGATGGAGAACATCCTGCGCGCGGAGAAAGCCGGCACGGTGAAACAGCTCAGCGCCGGCGCGGGCGACAGTCTGGCGGTCGATCAGGTGATCCTGGAGCTGGAGTAGCCTATCGTCGCAACCCGCGAGGACAAGTTGCGACACATTAAGGCTGGACGCGCTCGGCGGGCAGGGTCATGCATCGCAGCATGAGGCGTGCGACCCTTGCGACGACCCTGCTCGCGCTGGCGGGCTGCACCGTCGGCCCCGACTATCATGCGCGATCGGCAACCGAGCTGGGCGTGCCCGTCGCCTATTCGGTACCGGTGCCGCCGACGCGCGAGGATCTGACGCGCTGGTGGCAGCGGTTTGACGATCCCGTGCTTGGTGAGCTGGTGGAGCAGGCCGCGGCGGCCAACCTGGACGTCGCGCAGGCGATCGCGCGGCTGCGGCAGGCGCGCGAGGCGCTGGTGCAGAGCCGTGCCGACCTGTTGCCCTCGCTGAGCGGCAACACCGGTTACAGCCGTTCGGAAACGCTGCGGGGCGGCGGGCAGACGATCACCTTGCCGGACGGCACGGTGCAGAATATCGGCGGGGGCGGCGCCGACAATTACTCGATCGGGCTGAGCGCGTCGTATCAGCTCGGGTTGTTCGGCGAGGTGCGCCGCACGATCGAGGCGAGCCGCGCGCAATATCAGGCGTCCGGCTTCGATTACGTCACCACGTTGCTGTCGGTGCAGCAGGAGGTGGCGCGCAACTACGTGCTCGCGCGGCTCTACCAGGCGCAGCTCGCCAATGCGCGCGCCAGCCTGGCGCTGCAGGACGACAATCTCGAGATCGCGGGCTTCCGGGTGCAGGCGGGGCTGGTCTCGTCGCTCGACCAGGAGCAGGCGCGCCAGCAGCGCGCGCAGACCGCCGCCACGATCCCCTCGCTCGAGCAGCAATATAACGCCGCGGTGTCGCGCATCGGCGTGCTCACCGCGCAGGCGCCGGGTGCGCTCAAGCCGCGGCTGGCGGCGGCGCGGCCGATCCCGGTCGGCGCGGCGCCCTCCGGCATCGGCATCCCCGCCGACGTGCTGCGCCAGCGCCCCGACGTGCGCGCCGCCGAGCGCTCGCTTGCCGCGACCACCGCGCAGATCGGCGTCGCCGAGGCGGCGCTCTATCCCAATCTCGCGATCACCGGGAACATCAACACGCGCGCGGGCGGCGTCGGCGGGTTGCTCGACACCGTCACGGGCGGGCTGTTCGCGGGCATCACCCAGGCGATCTTCAACGGCGGCCGGCTGCGCAGCCAGGTTCGCGGCCAGGAGGCGGCGGCGGACGCCGCCCTGGCGGCGTACAAGTCAACCGTGCTGACCGCGCTGGAGGACATTGAGAATGCCGCGGTCGCGCTCGATACGGCGCGACGCCGCGAGGAGCAGCTGACGATCGCTTACGAGGCCGCGAACAACGCCGCGATCCTGTCGCGCAGCCAGTATCGCACCGGGCTGACCGACTTCACCACGCTCAGCCAGCAGGAGGCGACGCTGCTGAGCACGCGCAACAGCGCGGCGCAGGCGCAGGCCGACGCGGCGACCGCACTGGTGCAGCTGTTCGGCGCGCTGGGCGGCGGCTGGGACTCGGCCGCGGTCCCCGAGGCGCCCCCGCGCGCCGCAGCCGCGCCCACGCTCGTGCAGCCCGCCCCCACTACCACGCCCAGCGACGGACAGCCCTGATGCCCGAGACACAGCTCGACGACTTCCTGGGCGTCCAGCCGCAGCCGGCGTGGCGGCGCTGGGCGAAGTGGGTGCTGGTGCTCGCCGGCCTCATCGTGGTGCTGCTGCTGCTCTCGCGCTGCGTCTTCGGCGGCGACGAGCCGGTGCGCTACGCCACCGCCACGGCCAAGCGCGGTGACCTCACCGTCACCGTCTCCGCCACGGGCAAGCTCGCCCCGACCAACCAGGTGACGGTCGGCTCGCAGCTCTCCGGGCTCGTCACCAAGGTGGTGGTCGACGTCAACGACCGCGTCACCGCGGGCCAGCCGCTCGCGCTGATCGACCCCGAGCAGATCGACGACCAGATCCGCGCCGGCCAGGCGCAGCTCGCCGCCAACGAGGCGCAGGTCGCGCAGGCGCGTGCGACGGTGGCGGAGTCGCAGGCGCAGCTCGCCCGCCTCAATGAAGTGTTCAAGCTCTCCAAGGGACGCGTCCCGTCGCGCACCGAGTTGCAGACGGGCCAGGCCGACGCGCAGCGCGCCACCGCGGCGCTGCGCGTCGCCGAGGCGAATGTCGCCGCCGCGCGTGCGACGCTGTCGCAGTCGCAGACGCAGCGCGCGCGCGCGATCATCCGCTCGCCCGTCAACGGCGTGGTGCTGGCGCGCCAGGTCGATCCCGGCCAGACCGTCGCCGCCTCGTTCAACACGCCGACGCTGTTCGTGATCGCGGAGGACCTCTCCAAGATGAAGCTGGAGGTGGCGATCGACGAGGCCGACGTGGGCGAGGTGCAGGTCGGGCAGAAGGCCAACTTCACCGTCGACGCCTTTCCTGGCCGCAGCTTCCCGGCGACGATCACGCGCGTCGACCTCGGCTCGAACCTGACGGTGAGCAGCGCCACCGCCTCCTCATCGTCGTCGACCAGCTCGACGTCGAGCACGAGCGGGCAGGTCGTCTCCTATGCCGCGGACCTGACCGTGGCGAACCCGACCCTCCAGCTGCGCCCGGGCATGACCGCCACCGCGGACATCGTCACCGCGGACAAGCGCAACGTGCTGCTCGTTCCCAACGCCGCCTTCCGCTTCAAGCCGAGCGCGCAGGGCGGCGGACGCGGCGGGATCACCGGCACGATTCTGATGGGGCCGCCGCGGCGCGCGCGCGGCGAGCGCAGCGCCACCGTCGGCCGCGGAGCGTCGCAGACCGTCTACGTCAAGGGCGACGACGGTACGCCGCAGCCGATCCAGGTCACCACCGGCGACACCGATGGCACGCAGACCGAGGTGCTGTCAGGTGGTCTAAAGCCCGGCATGGAGGTGATCACTGGCCAGCTCGCCGCGGGCACCGACCAGGCCGGCGCCGCCAGCGCGAGCGGGCGCGGGCGCCGCAGCGGAGGAGGGGGCGCCGCGGGTGGCCAGTGACTCGCCCCTGATCAGCCTGCGCGGCGTTACCAAGGTCTATGGCGAGGGCGCGACGCAGTTCCAGGCGCTCAAGGGCGTCGACCTCGACATCGCCGCTGGCGACTTCGTCGCGGTGATGGGACCGTCGGGCTCGGGCAAGTCGACGACGATGAACATCCTCGGCTGCCTCGACGTACCGAGCGGGGGCACCTTCTTGTTCCAGGGGCACCATGTCGAGACGCTCGACCGTGACCAGCGCGCTTTGCTGCGGCGCCGGCACCTCGGCTTCGTGTTCCAGGGCTTTAACCTGCTCAGCCGCACCACCGCGCTGGAGAATGTCGAGCTGCCCTTGCTCTACCGCGGTGACGAGAAACGCGCGCGGCGCCAGGCGGCGATGGCGGCGCTGGAAAAGGTCGGCCTCGACCAATGGTGGGACCATACCCCCGCCGAGCTGTCGGGCGGGCAGCAGCAGCGCGTCGCGATCGCGCGCGCGATCGTCACCGCGCCCGACGTGCTGCTCGCCGACGAGCCGACCGGCAATCTCGACTCCGAGCGATCGATCGAGATCATGGAGCTGCTCACGGGACTCAATCGCGACAGCAACATCACCGTGCTGATGGTGACGCACGAGCCCGACATGGCCGCCTTCGCGCGCACCGTGATCCACTTCAAGGACGGGTTGGTCGAGCGGATCGAGGCGCACCACCGCCCCGGCGAGACGCCCGAAGCGGTGGAGGCGCGCTGATGCTGGGCACCACCTTCCTGCTCGCGCTGCGTTCGATCCGGCGGCACATCCTGCGCTCGTTCCTGACGATCCTCGGCATCGTCATCGGGGTCGGCGCGGTCGTGACGATGGTGACGCTGGGCAAGGCGACCACCGCCGCGGTGCAGTCGCAGATCGCGGCGCTCGGCACCAACATCCTCCAGATCCGCCCCGGCCAGGGCTTCGGCCGCGGCGGCGGCGGCCCGCGCCCGCCCGACTTCAAGCCCGAGGACGTCACCGCCATCGCCGCGCAGATCGCGGGCGTCACCGCGGTGGCCCCACAGGCGCAGGCGAGTGCCACCGCGATTTACGAGGGCGCCAACTGGTCGACGACGATCAACGGCACCACCGCCGCCTATTTCCAGGTCCAGCCCTGGCCGCTGGTGAGCGGGCGGCAGTGGACGGTGCAGGAGGAGCAGGCCGGCAAGGCCGTCTGCATCATCGGCAACACGGTGCGGCAGAACCTCTTCCGCGGCGGTGAGGCAGTGGGCGAGCGCTTTCGTCTCGGTGACGTCAGCTGCGACGTGATCGGCGTATTGTCGACCAAGGGACAGGCCGGGTTCGGCGGCGATCAGGACGACATCGTGATCATGCCGATCAAAACGGTGCAGCGCCGCTTCACCGGCAACCGCGACGTGCGGCTGATGCTGGTCGGGGTCGATCAGGCCTATGCCACCAGCACCGTCCAGGCATCGATCACCCAGCTGCTGCGCGAGCGCCGCACCATCACCGACGGGCGCGAGGACGATTTCAACATCTTCGACACCAAGCAGATCAGCGACACGCTGACCGGCACCACCACCGCGCTGACCCGGATCGTCGCCGCGGTGGCCGCGATCAGCCTGGTGGTCGGCGGGATCGGCATCATGAACATCATGCTGGTGTCGGTCACCGAGCGCACGCGCGAGATCGGCATCCGGCTCGCGATCGGTGCGGTGGCGCGCGAGGTGCTGCTGCAATTCCTTGTCGAAGCCGTGGCGCTGTCGTGCCTCGGCGGATTAATTGGGTTGGTGCTGGCGCAGGCGGTGATCGCCGGGCTCACCCCGTTGCTCCAGGTGCCGTGGACGTTCGATCTCAGGATCAACCTGGTCGCGTTCGCGATCTCCGCGGTGATCGGCGTGGTGTTCGGCTATTTCCCCGCGCGGCGCGCGGCGGCGCTCAACCCGATCGACGCGCTGCGGCACGAGTAGATCTTGTGCCGTCATCCTGAACTTGTTTCAGGATCCACCGTGCCGCGCAATCCGTCGCTGGAAAGCATGCGGCGCGGTGGATCCCGGACCAAGTCCAGGATGACGGAACGTCATTTATTGTTGCAACCCGGCACGCAGCGCCGCCAGCGCCTCCGCATCACCACCGCGCAACACGTGCGAGTCCGGTCGGGACAGCGCCTCGGGCGCGTGAACCAGTTGACGGAGTGCCTCGAGCTCTTCCGGCGTGTCGACGTCCATCAGCTCGGCCGCATTGGCAACGACGTGGCGGCCCGATTGGATCAGGTCGCGCGCGCCCTGGTCGCCGTTGATCGCGAGCAACTCGTCGAAGCGCGCGCGGCCGAACAGCGCGGGCGGCCGCGGCGAGTGTCCATCGCTCGACGCTACCACCGCCTGCTCGCCCATCTCGCTGGCGTCGAACAGCCGACAGATGTGCGCCGCGGTGACGCGGGGCATGTCGGCCAGCGCGATCAGCACCGCCTTGGCGTCGTGCGCGCGCGCGCAATCCACCCCGATCCGCACGGAAGACGCCATGTCGCGCTCCGGATCGTCGTTGTGCGTGACGAAAAAGCCGAATTGCGCGAAGTCGATCTTGCACCCGTCGACCACCGCGATGCGCTCGCGAAAGGGCATGTCCTCCAGCGCCACGGCGACATGCAGCCCGAGCGGGCGCGACAGGAAGGGCTGATCGAGCTTGCTGCCGATGTCGCCGAACCGCTGCGAGCGGCCCGCGGCGAGCAGAACGAGTACGGTATCCTCAACGGCGATCATTAAAGGCTCCCACCATCGCCGCCGCGATCGACAATGCGATCTCGGACGGGCCGATCGCGCCGATGTCGATGCCGACGGGACCGTCGATCCGGTCGAGTTGATCCGCGTCAACGCCCGAGGCGGCGAGCCGCTCCCGCCGCGCCGCATGACTGCGGCGGCTGCCGAGCGCGCCGACATAGCCGGCATCACTCGCCAGCGCGGCGATCAGCGCGGGGTCGTCGATCTTGGTGTCGTGGCTGAGCGTCACCACCGCGGTCGCAAGGCCGGGCTTCCATGCCGCGACCGCCTCATCGGGCCAGCGATCGTCGAGCGTGACCCCAGGGAAGCGCTCTTCGGTGAGGAAGCGCCCACGCGGATCGATCACCACCGTCTCGATGCCGAGCGCCTGGGTCAGCGCGGCGAGGCTCTGCGCGATCTGTACCGCGCCGACGATCAGCAGCCGCCGCGGCGGATCGTAGCGGTTGGCGAACACCTCGCCGGTCTCGAGCGGGCGCAGGTCGGAATGGCCGGTGACGAGATCGGTGGTGACGATCAAGGAGCGGCCATCGCCGCGCGCCTCGGCGATGCGGTCGAACAACTCGGGGTCGAACCCTTCTGCGGATACGGGCTGGACCATCACGCTAATCTCGCCGCCGCACGGCAGGCCGACCTCCCAGGCGCTGTCGTCGGCGACGCCGTAGCGCTTGAGCTGGAAGGGTGCGCCCGCGATCACCTGCGCCGCGGTGTCGAGGATGTCGCCTTCGACGCAGCCGCCCGAGACCGAGCCTTCGAACCGCCCGTCGGCGTGGACCAGCATGTGGCTGCCGCGCGGTCGCGGCGCCGAACCCCAGGTCGAGACCACCGTGGCGAGCGCGAGCGGGGCGCCCTTCCAGTTCTGCGCGGCGGCGAGGACGGTATCGTTGTCGGCCATGGGTCAGGTGATCCTAGGATGCCTTATGCTCCTGCGCACACACGAGCCCGGGGTGTCGAGCGCGGCGCTCGCGGCCCTGGTTTCCTGTGTGCGCAGGAACACGGGGGGCAACGGTCGGGCAACGCACTTGCCTTCGGGAGTGAGTGACTTCAGCGCATCGCTTGTCATCGTCATGCCGGGCTTGACCCGGCATCCATGGTTCCGCGCACGCCTCAATGCGCTGCTCTCGCGGGAGGATGGATCCCGGCTCGAGGCCGGGATGACGAGAGGAAGACACGCAGCCATGTAGCGCATGCGGCCACTCACACCGGCGGCAGTGCGACGAGCAACGTGTCAAGCGTCGCGGGGACGTCGCGCACGCGCACGCCGGTGGCGTTGTGGATCGCGTTGATCACCGCCGCGCCCGCGCCGGAGATGCCGAGCTCGCCTACCGCCTTGGCGCCGGTCTGGTTGGCGGCGTCGTCGATCTCCTCGATGAAATGGCATTCGATCCGCGGCACGTCGGCGTTCACCGCGACGTGATACTCGCCGAAGTCGGGGTTCACGAAGCGACCCGAGCGCGGGTCAACCACCGCGGCCTCGCCCAGCGCGTAGCTGATCCCCCAGATCATGCCGCCGACCAGCTGGTTGGTCGCGGTGGCGCGGTTGAGCACGCGGCCAACGTCGAAGACGCCCACCATCCGCCGCACGCGCACTTCGCCGGTGACCGCGTTGACCGCCACCTCGGCGAAATGCGCGCCATGGCTGGCCTGGCTGGTGCGCTTGGCCTGCTGCCCCGGCGTGCTGCGCCCGCGCGCGACGATCGGTGCGTCGCGGACGAGGTCGGCGAGCGGCACCGCGCGCGACCCGGCGCTTACCACGCCGTCGCGCAGCAGGAGTTCCTCGGGCGCGGCGTTCATCCGGCGCGCCAGCTCGGCGAGCACCTCCTCGCACGCCAGCGCCGCGGCGGAGGTGGCGCTGCCGGCGCCGAACGAACCGCCCGACCCGGCTGTCGGCGGAAGGTCGGTGTCGCCGAGCCACACCGTCACCGCGGCGGGCGCGAGGCCGAGGATCTCGCCGACAGTCTGCGCCAGGATCGTGTAGGTGCCGGTGCCGATATCGGTCATGTCGCATGAGACGGTCGCGGCGCCGCCGGCGTCGAGCCGCACCTCCGCCTCGGCGGAGACGGTGAAATTGCCGCGCAGCGCGGTCGCCATGCCGATGCCGATGAGCCACTCGCCGTCGAGCGTGGTGCCGGGATCGGGCAAGCGCTCGGGCCAGCCGAAGCGCCGTGCGCCCTCGTCATAGCAGTCGAGCAGCCGGCGGGTGGAGAAGGGGCGCGAGGTCGTCGGATCATAGGCCGGCTCGTTGCGGCGGCGCAGCTCGATCGGGTCGAGCCCGAGTTCCTCGGCGAGCTCGTCCATCGCGCACTCGGTGGCGAAGGTGCCGATTGCCTCGCCAGGCGCGCGCACCGCGCCGGTCGGCGGCAGGTTAACGCGAACGAGGTCGGTCGTCATCCGCCGTACGGCGCCGGCGTAGAGCGGGATCGTCCCGAACGGCACCGGCTCGACGAAGCCCGAGTCGTCGTTCTGCTGCGCGATGCTCTCGTGCGCGATCGCGCTGATATGCCCGTCGCGGTCGCAGGCGATGCGGACGCGCTGCGTCGTCGGGCTGCGATGATGGACCAGATAAGCGGTGTCGCGTCGCGGCAGCGCCACCTTGACCGGACGGCGCAGCCGCTCGGCGGCGATCGCGGCGAGGATCACCTCGGGGCCGACGCCGGTCTTGCCGCCGAAGCCGCCGCCGACATAGGGCGCGAGCACGCGCACCTTGTCGGGCGACATGCCGAGTGCGGTGGCGATCGTGGTACGCGCGGCGCCGACGATCTGGTTGCTCGAGCGGACAATGAGTATGTCGCCCTCCCACCAGATCGTCGAGGCGTGCGGTTCGAGCGCGGCGGGGAAGTGCGCGGGGGTCGTGTAGGTGCGGTCGAGCACCACGTCGGCGTCGCGCAGCGCGGCGTCGAGGTCACCGGTGTCGACGGGCGCCAAGAAGGCCGACTTGGGCTGGCGCTCGATCGGCAGGTCGGCGGCGTCGTAGCGGCCCGGCGCTGGCTCCGCCTCGACGCGGACCAGCGCGGCCGCCTCGCGCGCGATCACCTGCGTTTCGGCAACGACGACCGCGACCGGCTGGCCGTAGTGGAAGACGCGATCGGTGCCCTGATGCGGCATCGCGCGCGAGTTGGCCCCGCCAGCGGGGAGCCGCGGGTCGTCATCGATCACCGCAAGCACGCCGGGCAGCGCGCGCGCGGCTGCGGCGTCGATGCGGCTGACCTGCCCGGCGCCGACCGGGGCGCCCACTACCGCGGCGTAGACGACCCCCTCCGGCGCGCGCTCATAGGCGTAGGTGGCGGCGCCGGTGACCTTGAGCGGTCCCTCGACGCGCGGCACGGCGGCACCGAGCACGCCCTGCACCGCGCGCGCCAACCCGCCCGGCCGCTCCGCCGTGTCGATCGCCTGTTCGATCATCCTGCCCGTCCGAATTATCCTGCGTTATCCTCAGTCTGGCAGGCCGGGGAGGAGTTTGTCGAGCGTGATCGGATAATCGCGCACGCGAACGCCGGTGGCGTTGTAGATCGCGTTGGCGATCGCCGCGCCCGCGCCCGAGATGCCGAGCTCGCCGATGCCCTTGGCGTGGATCGGATTGGCGTGGTGATCCCGCCCGTCGAGGAACTCGACCTCGAGTTGCGGGATGTCCGCGTTGACCGGGACGTGATATTCGGCGAGATCGCGGTTCACCACCTTGCCGTTGCGACGGTCATGGACCAGCTCCTCGCTCAGCGCGGCGCCGATCCCGAAGGTCATGCCGCCGAGACATTGCGACCGCGCGGTCTTGCGGTTGAGGATGCGCCCTGCCTCGAACACGCCGAGCATCCGCACCACCCGCACCTCGCCGGTCACCGCATTCACCTTCACCTCGGCGAAGTGCGCGCCGTAGCTCGCCTGCCGCACCAGCTTCTCCTGGTGCCCGGGCTGGATCGTGCCGACCACCTTCATGCCGTCGCCGACCAGCTCGGTGATCTCGACGGCGCGGTTCTCGGCGATGGCGCGGCCGTCCTTGAGCGTCAGCTCGTCGGCGTCGACGCCCATCGCCTTGGCCAGCTTCTCGCGCAGCGCTTCGCAGGCGACATAGACCGAGGAGCCCGACGAGCCGGCGCCCCACGAACCGCCTGAGCCCGCCGCGGGCGGCGCCTCGCCGTCGCCAAGATGGACGATCACGCGGTCGAGCGGCAGGCCGAGCGTCTCGGCGGCGATCTGTGCCAGGATCGTGTAGGTGCCCGTGCCGATGTCGGTCATGTCGGTCGACACGATCGCGCGGCCGTCCTTGGTGAGCTCGACCGAGGCCGACGACTTCTGCAGCATGTTCGAGCGCACCGCGGCGGCCACGCCCATGCCGTGGAGCCACTCGCCGCGGCGGTCGCCCGCGGTCTTCTTGCGCGCGGACCATCCGAACGCCTCCGCCCCCCGATCCAGGCACGGCACCAGCTGGCGGCTCGAGAAGGGCACCTTCTTCTCGGGGTCCTGCTCGGGCTCGTTGCGGCGGCGCAGCTCGATCGGGTCGATCCCGATCACCTCCGCCAGCTCGTCCATCGCCGCCTCGAGCGCGAGCATGCCGACCGCCTCGCCCGGCGCGCGCATCGAGCCGGAGAGCAGCCAGTTGAGCCGTACCAGCTTGTGATCGGTCAGCCGGTTCTCCGCGGCGTAAGCGAAGTGCGTGCCGATCCCGGCGGGCTCGAAATAGTCTTCGCCCGGCAGGTTGCTGGCCAGCGTCTCGTGCGCGATCGCGGTAAGCTTGCCGTCATGGTCGGCGGCGAGACGGATGCGCTGCTCGGTGTTCGAGCGACGCACCGTGGCGTCGAACACCTGCTGGCGCGCCATCGCCACCTTGACCGGCCGGTCGAGCCGCTTCGCCGCGATCGCGGCGGCGACGCTCTCGGGCGCGATGCCGAGCTTGGAGCCGAACCCGCCGCCGACGTAGCGCGAGATGATCCGCACCTGATCGTTGGCCACGCCGAGCGCCTGGGCGAGCTGCATCTGGTCCGACGCGACCATCTGGTACGAGCCGTGGAGCGTCAGCTTGCCGTCCTTCCACTCGGCAATCGAGGCATGTGGCTCCATTGCGGCGGAGTTCTGGCTCGGCGTGGTATAGGTCTGGTCGACCGTATAGGCGGAGGACGCCATCGCCGCGTCGACGTCGCCCTGGCTCGACTTGGGTGGGATCTGGTCGGGCGGGGGCCGATCGGCCTCGTCGCGATGCTCCTCGAAGACGAACGCGCCCTCGGCCGGCTGATAGGCGACCTTGACCCGCGCGGCGGCGTCGCGCGCCGCCTCGAACGTCTCTGCGACGACGATCGCGACGATCTCGCCGTGATAGTCGACCTTCTCCACCCCCTGGGTCGGCGCCTTCTTCTCGCCGCCCTGCTGCGGATTGCGGATGAAGCTGGGGTAGTCGGTGATGACGTCGATCACGCCCGGCAACGCCTTCGCCTCGGCCGCGACCACGTCGGTGATCGTGCCCGAGCCGAAGGGCGCGCGCACCAGCACGCCGTAGCTGAGCCGCTCGGCCGGGTATTCCGCCGCATAGGTGGCGCGGCCGGAAACCTTGAGCGGCCCCTCGACGCGGTCGATCGGCTGGCCGATCACGCCCTGCGCGCCACGGTCGAGCAGGCTGTCGGGGAGGGGCTTGTCCATGCGGAGCGAGCGGTGCTCGTCGCGGCCCAGGACCTTGTCGATCAGCGTCATTGCGTGAGATCCCGGAGCGTGGCGATGAGGACGCGCCGCACGAGCGGCAGCTTGAAGTCGTTGGTGCCGAAGCCCTTGGCGCCGTCGAGCAGCGCGTCGGCGGCGGCCTCGAAGGCGGCGGTGCCCGGCGCCTGGCCGACCAGCGCGGCCTCGACGGCGGGGTTGCGCCACGGCATGTGCGCGAGGCCGCCGAAGGCGAGCGCGGCGGAGGCGATCCTGCCGTCCTCGACCGCGATCACCGCGGCGACCGACACGAGCGCGAAGGCGTAGGAGGCGCGGTCGCGCACCTTGCGGTAGGTCTGCTTGCCCTTTGGCGGGGCGGGCAGCTCGACATGGGTGATCAGCTCGCCCGGCTCGAGTACGTTCTCGATGTGCGGCGTGTCGCCGGGCAACCGGTAGAAGTCTGCGATCGGGATGCGGCGCTTGTCACCGTCGCCGCGCTGGGTGACGATCACCGCGTTGAGCGCGCGCATCGCCACCGGCATGTCGCCAGGATGGGTGGCGATACACTGGTCGCTGGTGCCGAGGATCGCGTGGATGCGGTTGAAGCCGCCGATCGCCTCGCAGCCGCTGCCTGGCTCGCGCTTGTTGCAGCCCGCGGCGGTGTCGTAGAAATAATAGCAGCGCGTGCGCTGGAGCAGGTTGCCGCCGGTAGTCGCCTTGTTGCGCAGCTGACCGCTCGCGCCGGCGAGCAAGGCGCGGCTGAGCACCTCATACTTCTCGATTACGCGCGCGTCGGCGGCAAGGTCGCTGTTGGGCACGAGCGCGCCGATGGTGAGCCCGCCGTCCTCGCGCTCCTCGATCTGGTCGAGGTCGAGGCGGCTGATGTCGACCAGCTTCTCCGGCGTCTCGACCTGGAGCTTCATCAGGTCGAGCAGATTGGTGCCGCCCGCGATGAAGCGGCCACCTGCCTGCACCGCTTCCGCGACGCTGCCCGCCCGCGCATAGTCGAACGTCTTCATGCCGTCACCTCGCGCTGCTCGGCAGCGACCTCGCGGATCGCCTCGACGATATTGGGGTAGGCGGCGCAGCGGCAGATGTTGCCGCTCATCCGTTCACTGATCTCGCTTTCGTCAAAGGCTGGGTCGGTGAGGTCGGCGGAGGCGTGGCTGGGCCAGCCCTTCTTCACCTCGTCGAGCATGCCGACGGCGGAGCAGATCTGCCCCGGCGTACAATAGCCGCATTGATAGCCGTCGTGCTTCACGAAGGCGGCCTGGAGCGGGTGGAGGTTCTCAACCGTGCCGAGACCCTCGATCGTCATGATCTCGTCATCCTGGTGCATCACCGCGAGGGTGAGGCAGGCGTTGATGCGGCGACCGTTCACCAACATGGTGCAGGCGCCGCACTGGCCGTGGTCGCAGCCCTTCTTGCTGCCGGTGAGCCCGAGATGCTCGCGGCACAGGTCGAGCAGCGAGGTGCGGACATCGACGTCGGCCTCGTAGGATCTTCCGTTGATGGTGAAGTGCATGGACCAGCCCCTGACTAACATGTGCGAAACGTCGCGGCCGCTCGCCGGGTCCGTGCGAACGATTCTCATGGGCCTGGCGGTGGTGCTGGCGCCGGGCGCGGCGCTGGCGCAGAAGGCGGGGATGACCGCCCCGACCCACCCGCTCATCATCGCGCACCGCGGCGCCAGCGGCGAGCGCCCCGAGCATACGATCGCCAGCTATATGCGCGCGATCGAGCAGGGCGCCAACGTGATCGAGCCCGATCTGGTGCCGACCAAGGACGACGTGCTGGTCGCGCGCCACGAAAACGAGATATCCGAGACCACCGACGTCGCGCAGCATGCAGAGTTCGCTGACCGCCGCACGACCAAGACGATCGACGGTCAGTCGCTGACCGGCTGGTTCGTCGAGGATTTCACGCTGGCTGAGCTGAAGACGCTGCGGGCGAAGGAGCGGCTGCCGCAGCTGCGTCCCGCCAACACCGCATGGGACGGCAAGGAGGCGATCCCGACCTTCGCTGAGGTGATCGCGCTGGCCAAGCAGCATCACGTCGGCATCTATCCCGAGACCAAGCACCCGACCTACTTCCGCTCGATCGGGCACCCGACCGACGCGCTGCTGGTCGCACAGCTGCGTGCCGTTGGCTGGGACTCGCACGAGGCGCCGGTGTTCATCCAGTCGTTCGAGGTCGACAACCTCAAGCGGCTGGCGACGATGACGAAGGTCCGGCTGATCCAGCTCGTCGCCGCCAACGGCGCGCCGGCGGACGGCGCCGCGCCGAGCTATGCCGCGATGGTGACGCCCGCTGGCCTGCGGGCGGTCGCGCGCTACGCGTACGGCCTCGGGCCGGAGAAAGCGATGCTGTGGTCGGGCGCGACCGCGACGCCGCTGGTGCGCGACTCGCACGCGGCGGGGCTCAAGGTGCACCCCTGGACCTATCGCGCCGAGAACGTCTTCCTCGACCCGCGCTTCCGCCGCGGCGAGCAGCCCGCCGTGCACGGCAATCTGGTCGGCGAGATCCGCGCCGCATTGGCGCAGGGCATCGACGGGTTCTTCACCGATTTTCCTGCTATCGGGGCGGAGGCACGGGGGGCGGAGACGAAGTGATGCGAAAGGTTCTGATGGTGATCGCGGCGCTGCCGCTGATGGCGACGGGCGCGTGCGTGCGCACGGCATGGAATGTCGCGACGCTGCCGGTCAAGGCGGCCGGCAAAGGGGCCGACATGATGACGACCAGTGCGAAGGAGCGCGACGAGAAATACGTCCGCCAGCAGCGCAAGCAGGCCGAGCGCGACGAGAAGGAGCGCCGCGAGCGCGAGCAGGCGTGCCGCAAGCATCCGGACCGTTGCCAAGCGGAGCCGGGTGCCGCTGGGGCGGGGCGCTAGAGCGGTCGATCGCCGCGGATGAGGCGAGGGGAGCGCGTCATCTCCGGTGTTCCTGCGCAGGCAGGAACTCAAGAACGCGAGCGGCGCGCTGGGTAACTCTGGGCTCCTGCGTGCGCAGGAGCACGGCTGTGTATATGGCGGGGTCATCTTACCAGATGTCGCCCCGACGAAGGCCGGGGCCCAGTTGGGAAGGCAGATGTGAGATCCACCGCCGTCCCCAACTGGACCCTGGCTTTCGCCGGGCCGACGCTTGGTTGTGGTGGGTTGCGGGGCGATCCGCTGGCAATGGCAAGGCGTGGAGATCGCGTGCGCGAGTTGCGCGCTAGCCCTTTCCCCGCCACGCCAGTGACTGTCGGTTCAGCGCCGCAAGGTCCGCCTCGCCCGCCACGACCGCCTCACCGAGCGCGACGGCGGCATCCAGCTGCGCGTCCGTGGCGTGGCGGTAAGCCGGGCGCGCTCCAATCGCGTCATACCAGCGCCCTCCGCAGGCATGATCGAGCAGGATGCGCTGGAAGCAATGATCCGCGCGCACCGGCCAGCTGCGCTCGCGTGCCAGCCCGGGCATCACCTCGCGGGTGAGCGCGAGCCAGCGGCGCTCGCGCTCCCCCCGCGTCATGCCGGCCGGCTCAGATGTGGATCGGCTTGCCGGTGACCGCCATCGCGGCCTCCTTGATCGCCTCCGAGTGCGTCGGGTGCGCGTGGCAGGTGTAGGCGATGTCCTCGCTGGTGGCGCCGAACTCCATCGCCTGCGCCGCCTGCGCGATCATCGTCCCGCCGACCGTGGCGATGCACCACACGCCGAGCACACGGTCGGTCTGGGCGTCGGCGATCACCTTCACGAAGCCGTCGGGTTCATGGTTGGTCTTGGCGCGGCTGTTGGCCATCATCGGGAACTTGCCGACCTTCACCTCGCCGCGCTCGCGCGCGACCTCCTCGGTGAGGCCCACGCCCGCGATCTCGGGCCAGGTGTAGACCACCGAGGGGATCACGTCGTGGTTCACGATGCCGTGCTGGCCCGCGATGTTCTCGGCCACCGCGATGCCCTCGTCCTCGGCCTTGTGCGCGAGCATCGGGCCGGGGACGACGTCGCCGATCGCCCAGATGCCATCGACCTTGGTGCGGAAGTCGTGGTCGATCTCGACCTGGCCGCGCTGGTTGGTGGCGAGCCCGGCGGCCTCGAGGTTGAGCCCGTCGGTATTGGGGCGCCGCCCGATCGACACCAGCACGCAATCGGCCTCGAGCGTGCTCGCCTCGCCGCCCTGCGCGGGCTCGAGCGTCAGCACCGCCTTGCCGCCCTCGACCGCGACGTTGGTCACCTTGGTCGAGAGCTTGAATTCGATCCCCTGCTTCTTGAAGATCTTGTTCGACTCCTTGCGAATGTCGCCGTCGAAGCCGGGCAGGATCTGGTCGAGGAACTCGACGCAGGTCACCTTGGCGCCGAGCCGGCGCCACACCGAGCCGAGCTCTAGGCCGATCACGCCGCCGCCGATGACCACTAAATGCTCGGGCACGCGCGGCAGCTCGAGCGCGCCGGTCGAGTCGACCACCACCTGCTGGTCGATCGTCACGCCGGGCAGCGCGGTGACCGACGAGCCGGTCGCGATCACGATGTTCTTGGCGGTGACGCGCTGGTCGCCCACCGTAACGCTGTGCGCGTCCTGGAACGCGGCGCGACCCTTGAGCCAGGTCACCTTGTTCTTCTTGAACAGATATTCGATGCCGCCGGTGAGCTGCTTCACCGCATCGCGGCGCTGCCCGTGCATCGTCTCGAGGTCGAGCTCGACCTGGGTCTTGATCCCCAGCTTGGCCATCGCGCCGTTGGCGGCATGGTCGTACAGCTCGGAGGCGTGGAGCATCGCCTTCGAGGGGATGCAGCCGACGTTGAGGCAGGTGCCGCCCAGCGTCTCGCGGCTCTCGGCGCAGGCGGTGCGGAGCCCGAGCTGCGCGGCGCGGATCGCGGCGACATAACCGCCCGGCCCGGCGCCGATCACGAGGACGTCATAGTCGTACTGCTGTTCGTCAGCCATGTTCGCTTTCCCGCATCCTTCAGCTGAGGACCCGAAGGGCCCCGTCGCCGGCCGCCGCACCATCCGCGGCCCATTGTCTCAGAGCCGGTACGCTCTGCATGATGTAATCAAGTGCATCCGACCCTTCATCTAGGAAGTCGTCGGCCAGATACACCTCGGCCGCGGCCATCGCCGCAGCGTCGTATCGCTCCCGCAGCGTCCTATCGTCTACCTGCGCCAACGCGGCAGCGAAAACCGCTAGGCGCTCGGGCGTGACGATCGAGAACTCGAACGATCCGACCGGTCCCGTTCGAATAAACGGCGTCTTCTCGGCGATCAGGCCGAGCGGATGATCGCCGCTCGTCGCCCCCTCCGTGAGAAGGAAATGCAACGCGTCCCACGCCTTGTCGAAGTCGATCAGCGCGGCGTCGTTACCTTCGCCCTCGTCGGGGAAGAAGAACGGCTCGGCCGACGCCGGGTCGGCGCTGAACCGCTCGATCTCCGCCGGTGTGGCCCGGCGCAGGTACATCACCATGCCCACCGGCGCCGCCTCCCATCACAGGTCGATCAGAATCCGCGTCGGGTCCTCGATCGCGTTCTTCAGCGCGACCAGGAAGGTCACCGCCTCGCGGCCGTCGATCAGGCGGTGGTCGTAGCTCAGCGCCAGGTACATCATCGGGCGCACCACCACCTGGCCGTCGCGGACCACCGGGCGCTCCTCGATGCGGTGCAGGCCGAGCACCGCCGACTGCGGCGGGTTGATGATCGGGGTCGACATCAGCGAGCCGAACACGCCGCCGTTCGAGATCGTGAAGGTGCCGCCCTTCATCTCGTCCATCTTGAGCGTGCCGTCCTTGGCGCGCTTGCCGAAATCGCCGATCGTCTTCTCGATGCCCGCGACCGACAGCGCCTGCGCGTCGCGGATCACCGGCACGACCAGCCCGTTGGGCGCCGAGACCGCGACCGAGATGTCGGCGTAATCGTGGTAGACGATCTCGTCGCCCTCGATCGAGGCGTTGACCGATGGGATGTCCTTCAGCGCCATCGTCGCGGCCTTCACGAAGAAGCCCATAAAGCCGAGCCGCACGCCGTGCTTCTTCTCGAACAGGTCCTTGTACTTGGCGCGCGCCTCGATCACCGCGGTCATGTCGACGTCGTTGAACGTCGTCAGCATCGCGGCGCTGTTCTGCGCTTCCTTCAAGCGCTTGGCGATCGTCTGGCGCAGCCGCGTCATCTTGACGCGCTCTTCCTTGCGGCCGCTCGACGCCGCGACCGAAGGCGGCTGCGGCGCCGGCGCGGCGGGCGCGTCGGCGGGCTTGGTCGAGGCGGCGGCGGCGACGTCCTCCTTGGTCAGGCGGCCGTCCTTGCCGGTGCCCTTCACGGTCGAGGGATCGACGCCATGCTCGAGCACCGCGCGGCGCACCGACGGCGACAGCGCGGCGGGCGCGTTGGTGGTCACCGGCGTCTCGCCGTGATTGCCATAGCCGCCCGCGACCGGCGCGGCCGCCTGCGGCGCGCTCGCGGCCGGGGCGGGAGCAGGGCTGGCCGACGCGGCGGCGGCGCCGTCGCCGCTCTCGATCGTCGCAATCAGTGCGCCGACCTCGACCGTGTCACCCACCTTCACCGCGTGCTGGCCCATCACGCCCGCAACGGGGGAGGGCACCTCGACCGAGACCTTGTCGGTCTCGAGGCTGGCGATGGGCTCGTCGGCGGCGACCGCCTCGCCCGGCTGCTTCAGCCACTCGCCGACCGTGGCCTCGGTGATCGACTCGCCCAGCGTGGGGACCAGAACTTCGGTTGCCATTGTGTACCTCGTCATCCCGAGCGCGGGGTCTAGCATCAAACGGGGCGCCCCGGCACGATGCCGGAGCGCGGGGATCGGATCAGGAGGAGGGCTGCGCCGCCTTCTTGGTGGTGTCGAGCTCGCGCGTGCGGCGGATCTCGTCGCGCACGTTATGCCCGAGCGCGTCGGCGATCAGTGCACCCTGCTCGGCCTGGTGGCGCTTCATCAGCCCGGTCGCGGGCGACGCGGCGGCGGCGCGGCCGGCGTAGCGCGGGCGCGCCACGCGCGACTTCGCAAGCCCAAGCGCCTCCTCGATCAACGGCTCGACGAAGAACCAGTAACCGTTGTTGCGCGGCTCCTCCTGCGCCCAGATCACTTCCTCCAGCACGGTCAGGCGCGACAGCCGCTCGGCCAGCGCGTCGGTGGGGAACGGGTAGAGCTGCTCGATGCGGACGATTTGCGTCTCGGTGTCACCCGCCGCGTCGCGCGCCTCGATCAGGTCGTACGCCACCTTGCCGGTGCACAGCACCAGCCGCTTGGTCTGCGCGTCGGGCGCGCCGTTGGTGTCCGACAGGATGCGTCGGAAGTGCGTGTCGCCGACGAAGTCCGCCGCGCTGCTGACCGCCAGCTTGTGCCGCAGCAGCGACTTGGGCGTGAACACGATCAGCGGCTTGCGGAAGTTGCGGTGCATCTGCCGGCGCAGCAGGTGATAATAATTCGCCGGGGTGGTGCAGTTGGCGACCTGGATGTTGTCGCCCGCGCACAGCTGGAGGAAGCGCTCCGGACGCGCCGAGCTGTGCTCAGGGCCCTGGCCCTCGTAGCCATGCGGCAGCAGCATCACCAAACCGTTGGCGCGCAGCCACTTGGCCTCGCCCGCGGCGATGAACTGGTCGATCATGATCTGCGCGCCGTTGACGAAGTCGCCGAACTGCGCCTCCCACAGCACCAGCGTCTTCGGGTCGGCGAGCGCATAGCCGTACTCGAAGCCGAGCACGCCATATTCGGACAGCGGGCTGTCGAGCACCTCGAAGCTGCCGTGCGGCACGGTCCAGAGCGGCACGTATTTGTGCTCGTCATTCTGGTCGACCCACACCGCGTGGCGCTGCGAGAAGGTGCCGCGGCCCGAGTCCTGGCCAGACAGGCGCACGCCATAGCCCTCGTGGAGCAGCGAGCCGAACGCCAGCGCCTCGCCGGTGGCCCAGTCGAAATTCTCGCCGGTGGCGAACATCTGGCGCTTGGCGTCGAGCACACGCGCGAGCGTCTTGTGGATCGTGATGCTGTCCGGGACGGTCGTCAGCGTGCGGCCGATCGAATCGAACAGTTTCTGCTCGATCCCGGTATCGACGCTGCGGCGCGAACTCTCCGCGTCGGCCGGCGCGTGCAGCCCCGACCAGCGGCCCGCGAACCAGTCCGCCTTGTTGGGCTTGTAGCTCGCGCCCGCCTCGAACTCACCCTCGAGCAGATTGGTAAACTGGCCGACATTGTCGTCGATGAACGCCTGGTCGACCACGCCCTCGGCGATCAGCCGCTTGCCGTAGATCTCGCTCACCGGCGGATGGCTGCGGATCGCCTTGTACATCAGCGGCTGGGTGAAGCCGGGCTCGTCGCCCTCGTTGTGGCCGAAGCGGCGATAGCACCACATGTCGATCACGACGTCGCGGTGGAACTTCTGGCGATATTCGATCGCGATCTTGGTCGCGAAGGTGACCGCCTCGGGATCGTCGCCGTTGACGTGGAAGATCGGCGCCTGGACGCCCTTGGCCACGTCCGACGGATAGGGCGACGAGCGCGCGAACTGCGGGCTGGTGGTGAAGCCGATCTGGTTGTTGATGACGAAGTGGACGCAGCCGCCGGTGTTATAGCCGCGGATGCCCGAGAAACCGAAACACTCCCAGACGATGCCCTGGCCCGCGAAGGCGGCGTCGCCGTGGATCAGCACCGGCAGCGAGCGCGCGTGCGTGTCGAGGTCCTTGGCGATGGTCTGGATCGCGCGGATCTTGCCGAGCACCACCGGGTCCGCCGCCTCGAGGTGCGACGGGTTGGCGACCAGCGACATATGGACGTGGTGCCCGTCGAACTCGCGATCGGTCGAGGTGCCGAGGTGATACTTCACGTCACCCGAGCCGCCGATGTCGTCGGGGTGCGCCGAACCGCCCGCGAACTCGTGAAAGATCACGCGCAGCGGCTTGGCCATCACGTTGGCGAGCACGTTGAGCCGGCCCCGGTGCGCCATGCCGAACACGATCTCGTTGACGCCCGCGGCGCCGCCGTACTTGATCACGCTCTCGAGCGCGGGGATCATGCTCTCGCCGCCGTCGAGCCCGAAGCGCTTCGTGCCGACGTACTTGCGGCCGAGGAACTTCTCCCACTGCTCGGCCTCGATCACCTTGGTAAGGATCGCCTTCTTGCCGGCGGTGGTGAACTCGACGCCCTTGTCCTTGCCCTCCATCCGCTCCTGGAGGAACTTGCGCTCCTCGACATCGGCGATGTGCATATACTCGAGGCCGACATTGCCGCAGTAATTGGCGCGGAGCGTGTCGACCACCTCGCGGATCGTCGCCCATTGCAGCCCGAGCGAGCCGCCGAGATAGACGGGCCGGTCGATGTCGGCGTCGGAGAAGCCGTGATAGTCGGTCTTGAGGTCGGCGGGCAGCTCGCGCGCCGAAGACAGGCCGAGCGGATCGAGGTTGGCGGCGAGATGCCCGCGCACGCGATAGGTGCGGATGAGCAGCTGCGCGCGGATCGAGTCCGCCGCGGCCTTGACGATCGCGTCCTGCGACGGGGCAGGGGCTGCCGGCGCGGCGGGCGCGGGCTTGCCGCCCTTGGCGGGCTTGGGCGCTGGCTCCATCTGCGTCGGGTCGAGCCCGGCGGTGAGGTCGTCGGTGGTGGTGAGCGGCCAGCGCTTGCTCTGCCATGACGGCGCGTTCATCGACCCCTCCAGCCCCTCGAAGAAGCTGCGCCAACCGGTCTCGACCGAGTCGGGCGATTCCTTGAAGCGGGCGTACAGCGCGTCGATGAACGCCGGGCTGACGTTACCCGCGATATCGCTGAAATCCTGGCCTTCGTAGCCCATGTCACGCATCCTCGACCGCTCGACTATTGGGGTCGCCACCCCGGCGCGAGGCCGGGGTCCAGGGCCGCGAACGGCCCGCTGGCCGCCCTGGATCCCGGTCTGCGCCGGGATGACGTCAGTTCAATTACTTATTGAGCACGCTCAGCAGCGTCGAGCCCAGCTCGCTGGGGCTCGCCGCGACCTTGATGCCGGCCGCTTCCATCGCCGCGATCTTGTCCTCGGCGCCTCCCTGGCCGCCCGAGACGATCGCGCCCGCGTGGCCCATGCGGCGCCCCGGGGGCGCGGTGCGGCCCGCGATGAAACCCGCCATCGGCTTGCTGCGGCCGCGCTTCGCCTCGTCGCGGAGGAACTGCGCCGCCTCTTCCTCGGCCGAGCCGCCGATCTCGCCGATCATGATGATCGACTGGGTCGCCTCATCGGCGAGGAACAGCTCGAGCACGTCGATGAAGTTGGTGCCGTTGACCGGGTCGCCGCCGATGCCCACCGCGGTGGTCTGGCCGAGCCCGGCGTTCGAGGTCTGGAACACCGCCTCATAGGTCAGCGTGCCCGAGCGCGACACGACGCCGACCGAGCCCTGCTTGAAGATGTTGCCCGGCATGATGCCGATCTTGCACTCGCCCGGGGTCAGCACGCCGGGGCAGTTCGGCCCGATCAGCCGTGACTTGCTGCCCGACAGCGCGCGCTTGACGCGGACCATGTCGAGCACCGGGATGCCCTCGGTGATCGCGACGATCAGCGGCACCTCGGCGTCGATCGCCTCAAGGATCGAGTCCGCGGCGAAGGGCGGCGGCACGTAGATCACCGACGCATTGGCGCCGGTCTTGGCGACCGCCTCGGCGACGGTGTCGAAGTTCGGCAGGCCGAGCTCCTCGTGCGTGGTGCCGCCCTTGCCGGGCGTGACGCCGCCGACCATCTGCGTGCCATAGTCCAGCGCCGCCCTGGTGTGGAAGGTGCCGGTCTTGCCGGTCATCCCCTGGGTGATGACCTTGGTGTTCTTGTCGACGAGGATGCTCAAGTCCGTCTCCCTAGATCGGGCGATGTTCGTGCCCCGGCGAAGGCCGGGGCCCAGTTGCGATGGCGGTCATGGCGACGCGATGCGATCGTACAGGTCGTCCCAATCGGGATTGAGTCCTTCGATCTCGCGCAGCTTCCACGCCCGCTTCCACTCCTTCATCTGCAGCTCGCGATGCCGGGCTGCCTCGATGCTCTCATGCGCCTCGTACCAGACGAGACGATGACAATAATGCTTTTTGGTGAAGCCGCCGATGACGCCGCTGCGATGCTCCCAGATGCGTCTGGGCAGGTCGCTGGTGACGCCGATGTAGATCGTGCCGTTTCGTCCGCTCGCCATGATGTAGACGAAGCCGGCCTTCTCCACCTCGGGACTTCTCCCAACTGGGCCCCGGCCTTCGCCGGGGCACAGCTAATCGTTCAGGCCCCCAGCGAGCCGTCGATGCCCTTGCACGCCACGAGCAATTCCTTGACCGCGTCGACCGAGACCTGGAGATTGGCCTTGGCCTCGTCCGACAGCGAGACCTCGACGATCTTCTCGACGCCGGCTGCGCCGATCACCACCGGCACGCCGACGTACAGGTCGTCCACGCCGTACTGGCCCGAGAGATGCGCCGCCGCGGGCAGGATGCGCTTCTGGTCGTAGAGATAGGCCTCGGCCATCGCGATGCCGCTGGTCGCCGGCGCGTAATAAGCCGAGCCGGTCTTCAGCAGCGCGACGATCTCGCCGCCGCCGCCGCGCGTGCGCTTGATGATCTCGTCGACCTTCTCCTTGGTGGAGAAGCCCATCGCGATCAGGTCGCTGACCGGGATGCCGCTGACGGTCGAATATTCGAGCACCGGCACCATCGTGTCGCCGTGGCCGCCGAGCACGAACGTGTTCACGTCCTTGACCGACACGCCGAACTCCTCGGCGAGGAAGTGGCTGAAGCGCGCGGAGTCGAGCACGCCCGCCATGCCGACCACCTTCTGGTGCGGCAGGCCGGAGAATTCGCGCAGCGCCCAGACCATCGCGTCGAGCGGGTTGGTGATGCAGATCACGAAGGCGTCGGGCGCGTTGTCGCGGATGCCCTCGCCAACCGCCTTCATCACCTTGAGGTTGATGCCGAGCAGGTCGTCACGGCTCATGCCGGGCTTGCGCGCGACACCGGCGGTGACGATGATCACGTCGGCGCCGGCGATATCGGCGTAATCGTTCGAGCCCTTGATCGAGGCGTCGAAGCCCTCGACCGGGCCGCACTGGCTGAGGTCCAGCGCCTTGCCCTGGGGAACGCCCTCGACCACGTCGAACAGGACGATGTCGCCGAGACCCTTGAGTGCTGCGAGGTGCGCGAGCGTGCCGCCGATATTACCGGCGCCGATCAGCGCAATCTTCTTCCGGGCCATCCCATCCCTCTCTGATGCCGAGCCGTGAATGGAACAGCCGCCTACGCCCTTCGGGCGCATCCGGCAACCCGCTAAAACACCGCGGCTCAAACTAGTGCTGCAATTCGTTCGCAGGAGCAATAAGCTTCAGCCGGTGCCGTGACCCTCGCTCAAGTAGCTCTCCGATCGCATCTCCTCGAGCCGGCTGGCGGTGCGGCGGAACTCGAACGCGCCGTCGCCGCGCGGGTAGAGCTGATCGGGCTCGGCGTCCGCGGCGGCGAGCAGCTTAACCTTATGTTCGTACAGCGCGTCGATCAGCGCGACGAACCGCGCCGCCTCGTTGCGGTTGTCCGGACCCAGGATCGGGATGCCGACGAGGATCACGGTGTGGTAGCGCCGCGCGATCGCGAGATAGTCGGAGGCGCCACGCGCCTCGCCGCACAATTTCTTGAAGGCGAAGACCGCCACCCCCTTGAGCGTCTTGGGGACGCGCAGCGTCCGGCCCTGCACCACCAACTCCTCGCTGGGGACGTGATTGCGGTCCTCGGGCGGATAGTCGGTGAGGCGGTAGAAAGCGGCGGAGAGCTCCGCGGTGGCCTGCTCACCGTTGGGGACGAGCCAGGTCTTGTGCGCGCCCAGCCGGTCGCGGCGGTAATCGACCGGGCCGTTGAGCGCGAGCACGTCGAGCCGTTCCTCCACGAGCGCGATGAAGCCGAGAAAATGCTCCCGGTTCAGTCCGTTCTTGTAGAGGTCGGCGGGCGCGCGGTTGGAGGTGGTGACGACGGTCACGCCGGCCTCGATCAGCGCGGTGAACAGCCGCGACAGGATCATCGCGTCGGGCGAGTTGGTCACCATCATCTCGTCGAAGGCGAGCAGCTGCGCCTCGTCGGCGAGTGCCTCGGCGACGGGAAGGATCGGATCGCCTTCCTCCTTGCGCCGCTCGACCGCGATCCGCGCATGAACCTCGAGCATGAACTCGGCGAAGTGGACGCGTCGCTTCTTCGCCACCGCGACATTGGCGAAGAACAGGTCCATCAGCATCGACTTGCCGCGGCCGACGTCGCCCCAGAGATAGACTCCCGTGGCGGGAACGCGACGACGCCGGAACAGGCCGATGGTGCGGGGCTTCTCGAGCTCCTGCGCGAGCGCGTCGAGCCGGAGCGCGGCGGCTTCCTGCTCGGGATCGGGGCGGAGTTCGTCGTCGGCGATGAGGCGCCGGTATGCGTCACTTACTTTACCCATCGTCACCCTTTGCGGCGCTGCACCGCAGCATAGTGACGTCTGTGGGGATAGCAGACGAGGGGATCAAGCCTCGCGACGGTGACGTTATGTGACGGCGGTGGAGCGGCACCTGACCCGCGACGGGGGTGACGCGTTCGATGCTGCCTTCTTGTCTCCCGTCACGACCACCCCGGCGAACGCCGGGGTCCAGGTGGGAGGCGGTAGTTAAATTTACGATGGCCTTCCCTACTGGACCCCGGCGTTCGCCGGGGTGGTCTGGAAAAGGGGAAGGCGCATCTAACGATACAGGAGGGGCTGACCTCACGAACAGCGCGGCCCGCCGCGCCCGGGCCCTCCGATCAGACGATCCGCTCGACTTCCATTTTCTTGATCTCGGCGATCGCCTTGGCGGGCGACAGCCCCTTGGGACAGACGTTGGCGCAGTTCATGATCGTATGGCAGCGGTAGAGGCGGAAGGGGTCCTCCAGCGCGTCGAGCCGCTCGCCGGTCATCTCGTCGCGGCTGTCGGCGAGCCAGCGATAGGCCTGGAGCAGGATCGCGGGGCCGAGGAACTTGTCCGAGTTCCACCAGTAGCTCGGGCAGGAGGTCGAGCAGCAGGCGCACAGGATGCATTCGTACAGGCCGTCGAGCTTGGCGCGTTCCTCGGGTGACTGCAGCCGCTCCTTGCCCGCGGGCGGCGGCGTCACCGTCTGCAGCCACGGCGTGATCGACGCATATTGAGCGTAGAAGCGCGTAAAGTCGGGGACGAGGTCCTTGATCACGTCCATCGCCGGCAGCGGCGTGATCTTGATCTCGCCCTTCACGTCCTCGATCGCGGTGGTGCAGGCGAGGCCATTGCGCCCGTCGATGTTCATCGAGCACGAGCCGCAGATGCCCTCGCGGCACGAGCGGCGGAACGTCAGCGAGCTATCCTGCTCCGACTTGATCTTTATGAGCGCGTCCAGGACCATAGGGCCGCACTCGTCAAGATTGACCTCGAACGTGTCGTAGCGTGGATTTTCGCCCGAGTCGGGGTCGTAGCGATAGACCTTGAAGTTGCGCATCGTGCCGCCGGGCTGCGGCGACGGGTGCTTGCGACCGCCCTTGATCTTGCTGTTCTTGGGGAGCGTGAACTCGGCCATGCGCGTCTCTACTTCATTGGGCCGTCGGCGCGCAGGAGGCGCACCGGCGCCGTTCGTGGGCGGGTACACGATCGCGGCGCTGGCCGCAAACGTGACCAATGCCGCCTACCTAGAGATTATGGCCGCGCGCTCAAGAGGCGATCGCGCGCTCCAGTGCCGCGACATCGATCCGCACCATCGCCATCATCGCCATCATCGCCTGCATCGCGCGCGCCGTGCACCGGATCCTGCATCAGCTCACCGAGGCGGCGCGGCACGATCTGCCACGCCACGCCCCAGCGATCCTTGATCCAGCCGCACGCCACCTCGGTGCCGCCGTTCGCCAGGATCGCGTCCCAGCAGCGGTCGACCTCGGCCTGGTCGACGCAGTCGATCTGGAGCGACATCGCCTCGCTATGCGCCGGACCGGCACCGCCGTTGAGCATCGCGAACGACCGCCCCGCGAGCGTGAAGGTGACGGTGCGCACGTCGCCCGCCTTGCCCGCAGGATAGTCCGCCGGCGCGCGCGACACCCCCGTGATCGCGCTGCCGGGGACCAGCCCGGTGTAGAAGGCGGCCTGCTCCTCCGCGGTGCCGTCGCACCACAGCCACACCGACACCTTGTCCATCACGCCCGCCGCTCGCCGACGAAGCCGAACGCCGCGCCCTCCGGATCGACCGCGACCACCGAAAAGCTGCCGCCAGGGATCTCGTCCGGCCCTTGGACAACGCGACCGCCCGCGCCGGTCAGCCGCTCCACCGCGGCGTCGACGTCGTCGACCATGAAGTAAAATTGCCAGCCCGGCCCTTTCTCGGCGAAGCTGTTCATCGTCGCGCCGAGACAAATCGTGCCCGAGTGGACGAACTTATAGTCGCCAAGCGCCCCCATCGGCATCGCGCCCTCGTGTCGCCAGCCGAACAGCCCGGCGTAGAAGGCGAGCGCGGCGTCCTGATCGGGTGCGGTGAGCTCGTTCCACACCGCATGGCCGGCCGTAGCGGTGTCGGCGTCGCGGAAGGCGCGCGACTCATCCTCGCCGCTCGCGCGCATGACGTAGAAGGGCGTGCCGTCCGGGTCCGCCACCAGCGCGATCCGCCCGACCTCGGGGATGTCGGTCGCCGACATCGCCACCGCGCCGCCTGCGGCGGTGACCCGCTCCACCGTGGCGTCGACGTCGTCGGCGGCAAGGTAGAACAGCCAGCCCGGTGCCATCGGCGCGTCCGGCGGCACTGCCATCAGCCCTGCCACGCCGTCGCCGTCGGACGCGGCGAGCACGCGATAGTCCGGGACGGCGGCAAGCTGTGGCCGTTCCACTGACCAGTTCAGCACGTGCGTGTAGAAATCCTCCGCCGCGTCGGGGTCGCGCGCCAGCAGCTCGTACCAGATCGGCAGTCCCTCTCGATCGGTCATCCTCTCTCTCCCTCAGCCAGATGGAGCGGCGCGAAGCCGCCGTAGATCATGCGCTTGCCATCGAACGGCAGCGGCGTCGGCAGGTTCGCCATGCGCTCGTCCGCCATCACCAGCGGGGTCGCGCGGTCGCGCGTGGCGCGGTCGGGCCACTCGACCCAGGAGAAGATGACGGTCTCCTCCTCCTGCGCCAGCGCGGCGCGCCGGAAATCGACCGTCTCGCCGGCAAGGAGGTCATCGCCCCACGCCTCGACGTGACGGATCGCGCCATGGTCGAGGAACACCGGCGAGGAGGCTTCCGCCAGCGCCACGTAATCGGCGCGACGCGTCAGCGGCACCGGCAGGACATAGCCGTCGACGAAGCCGGGCGCGGCGCCGCGCCCGGTGTCGACGATCACCTCGAAGCCGCCGCGGATCATGCGCGAGAAGTCGAACGGCGGCAGGCCAAGCGCGGCGAGCCGCGCGTCGGTGACGATTGTGTGGCCGAAAGCGTCGCGCGCGGCGCGGTCGGCGAACTCGATCCAGCCGAGGCTGGGCGTCTCGTCGGCGCCGAGCCGCACCGCGCCGGCGATGTCGTTGCGCTCGCACGCGGGCACGTCCTCGCCCCAGGTGTCGACCACGCGGCAAGCGCCATGCTCGCGCACGATCGTCGCGGCGACGCGCGCGTGCTCGGCGAAGCGCTGGCGCGCCGCGATGGCGACCGGGGTGATGAAGCCATCAATATAGCTCATGCGAGCTGCTCCGCGCGCGCCGCCCGCTTGGCGATCCACTCGGCGAAGCCCGGCGGTGGGCTGCCCGTGAAGCCGGCGAGCTGATCGGCGAGCGCGCGGCGGAAGGCCGGGCGCGCCTCACCGCGCGCGACATAAGCGGCGAGCGTCGGCTGCGCGGCGAGCAATGGGTGGTCGCGCAGGATGCGCAGCACCCCGACCATCAGCAGGTCACCCGCGGAGAAGGCGCCGTCATACCATTCGCGCTCGCCCAGCCGCGCCGCCACCTCGCTCAGCCGTTCGGTGATCCGCGCCTCCACCGCGGGGAGGCGCGGCTTCGACCAGGGCTGGTCCGCCTCGAACAAGGTGGCAATCGCGTGATCCATGATCGGCGGCTCGACCGTGTTCAGCGCGGCGAAGGCCCATTCGGTGGCACGCGCGCGGCCGACGCGATCGTCGGGCAGCAGCCCGTCGCGGCTGTCGGCGAGATGCAGCACGATCGCGCCCGACTCGTAGAGCACGAGCTCGCCCTCCTCATAGGTCGGCACCTGGCCGAACGGCTGGCGCGCGCGGTGCGGTGCCGCCTTCTGCTCGCCCTGCGCGAGATAGCGCACGCGATAGGGCTGGCCGACTTCTTCCAAGGCCCAGCGCACGCGCAGGTCGCGCACCTGGCCGCGCGCGAAATCGGGTACCCAGTCGAACGCGGTGATCACGGGTTGCATGGGAGCCTCTCCTTGATCTTCTTCAACGAACCGCTCGCGACACCAAGCTTATGCTCCCGCGAACGAGGGAGCCCAGTGGCCGAGAAAGCTTCGAGCCGTTGCTCTGCTTGGCAGTGGATCCCCGCGTTCGCGGGCAAACACGGGGCGCGCCGTCGCGGGGGATCGGCTAAGCGGTCAGCGCCGCCGCCTGCCACAGCAGCGCGGCGGTCAGCGCGAAGGCGGCCAGCCCGAGCGGCAGCGGCCGATCGAGTGCGCGCCGCGCGGCGCCGCGGCTAGGCCGGCACCGCAGCGTCATGCTGCTCGGCCGGCTTTGCGTTCGGGTCCATGTGCATCACCTCCCAGCCGTGGCCGTCGAGATCGTCAAAGGCGCGGCCGTACATGAAGCCCCTGTCGTCGGCGCCGTGCAGCTCGCGTCCGCCCGCCGCCAGCGCCGCCGCGCCGAGCCGGTCGACCTCGTCGCGCGAGGCGCAGGACAGGCAGAGCAGCGCCGCGCTGGTGGTGCGCGTGTCCGCGATCGCCTTGGGCGTGAAGGTGCGGTAGAAATCGTGCCCGAGCAGCATCACCCAGATCGAGTCCGACCAGATCATGCCGGACGCCTGGTCGTTCGAGAAGTCCGGGTTCCGCACGAAGCCCAACGCCTCGTAGAAGCGGGTCGACGCGGCCACGTCGGCTACCGGCAGGTTCACAAAAATCACCCTCTCCATGGTGCGATCTCCCTCGCTCGTCCCTTGTGCGATCCTGCTGCGCATGGTTATTTAAAGCAACCATGAAGTTAGAAAATGTAACAAAAAGGCCTGTCGCTCGCGAGCGTTGGTACGATGACGCCTGCGGGACCGCTTTGGCGATGGAACTGCTCGGTGAGCGCTGGGCGCTGCTGATCGTGCGCGAGCTGATGTTCGGGCCGCGCCGCTTCACCGAGTTGCGCGCCGGCCTGCCCGGGATCAGCGCCAACGTGCTGACCCAGCGACTCGAGCGGCTCGCGGCGACGGCGGTGGTGGAAAAGGTGGAGCTGCCCGGCCGCGCCACCGGCTATGCGCTAACCGAGTGGGGCTATGAGGCCGAGCCCGCGATCATGACGCTGGGGCGCTGGGCAGCGCGTTCGCCCGACCACGATCCGACGCTGCCGCTGTCGGCCGCCTCGATGATGATGTCGCTGCGCACGATGCTCGATCTCGCGCGCGCTCCCGCGCCGATGACCATCGGCTTCCTGTTCGGACGCGACTCGTTCGTGGCGCGACTTGCCGACGGCGCGCTGCCGATCGAGCGCGCGCCCGCCACCGGCGACGCCGTGTTCGACACCGATCCGCAGACCATGGCCGCGATCGTCTACGGCAAGCTGCCGATCGCCACGGCCGAGGCGGCGGGCAGCCTGCGCTTCGATGGCGATCGCGCCGCGGCGGAGGCGTTCATCGACCTGTTTCACCTGCCGGCCAAGGCAACCGCGGCGCCCGCGGCGGGTTGACGCCGGCGCGTTCCGTTCCCACTGGAACGGCATCCTCCAGCGAACGGCGTGCCCGCGAATGACCGATCTGCCCAATACCCAGCCCGACAGCCGCGACACGACCATCCTCGACGCGCCCGACAAGATGGTCAGCGTACGCGACGTCTTCGGGATCGACAGCGACATGCAGGTGCCGGCATTCAGCGAGGCGGACGAGCGCGTCCCCGACCTTGATCCCGCCTATGTGTTCGATCCCGACACCACGCTGGCGATCGCCGCGGGCTTCGCGCACAACCGCCGCGTGATGGTGCAGGGCTATCACGGCACCGGCAAGTCGAGCCATATCGAACAGGTGGCGGCGCGGCTGAAATGGCCGTGCATCCGCATCAATCTCGACGCGCACATCAGCCGCATCGACCTGGTCGGGCGCGACGCGATCGTGCTGCGCGACGGCCAGCAGGTCACCGAGTTCCGCGAGGGCCTGCTACCCTGGGCGCTGCAGACGCCGACCGCGCTGGTGTTTGACGAATATGACGCCGGCCGGCCCGACGTGATGTTCGTGATTCAGCGCGTGCTGGAGACCGAGGGCAAGCTGACGCTGCTCGACCAGAACCGCGTAATCCGGCCCAACCCGTGGTTCCGGCTGTTCGCGACCGCCAACACGGTCGGGCTGGGCGATACCAGCGGGCTCTATCACGGCACGCAGCAGATCAACCAGGGTCAGATGGACCGATGGAATGTGGTGGTCACGCTCAACTATCTGCCCGCCGTGACCGAGGCCAACATCGTGCTCGCCAAGTCGGGCGAGTATGACAAGCCGGAGGGCAAGAAGCTTGTCGAGAACATGGTGCGCGTCGCCGACCTGACCCGCCGCGGCTTCGTCAACGGCGACATCTCCACCGTGATGAGCCCGCGCACGGTGATCAGCTGGGCGCAGAACGCGCTGATCTTCGGCGATGTCGGCTTCGCCTTCCGGCTGTCGTTCCTTAACAAGTGCGACGAGGCCGAGCGCGCGCTGGTCGCCGAATATTACCAGCGTGTGTTCGGCAAGGACCTGCCGGAGAGCGTGGTGGCGAAGGCGTGAGGTAAGGTGAGGCGGGGCGAGGCGATCGATCTGCTGCGCGCGCGGGAGCAGGAGCTGCGCGCGCTCGGCATCCGCACGCTGTCGCTGTTCGGCTCGACGGCGCGCGATGAGGCCGGCGAGCAGTCGGATCTCGATCTCGCCGCCGCAATCGACTACGACACGGTGCACGCCGCTGGTCCCTTCGCCTTCTTTGGGCTGAGTGACACCATCGCCGGGATGATTGGACGGCGGGTCGATCTCGTTACCGAGCCGGCGCGCAAGCCCGCGCTTCAGGCGGAGATCGACCGGGATCGTGTCCGTGTCTACTAAGGACCCGGCGCGGCGATTGCGGGACATCGTCGACAATGCAGACCGCATCGGTGCTTATGCCGCCGACCTCGACCTCGCGGGCTTCGCTGCGGACTCCCGGACGATCGACGCGTGCGAGCGCTGCCTTGAGCGCATCGCCGAAGCGGTGGTGAAGCTTGGTCCCGAGCGGTTCGCGGCGATCGCGCCGGACGTCCCGTTCGCGCGTGTGCGCGGGCTCGGCAATGCGTTGCGCCACGCTTATGATGATATCGACGTGACCATCCTGTTCGGGCTGGTCCAGAATGAAGTGCCCGCGCTGCGCCAGTCGGCGCTCCGCGCGTTGGAGGGCTGATGGCCACCGATACACCGCTCGACCGCTTCAAGTCCGTACTCGGGGGGGCCGCGCGTGCGCTCTCCGACGAGGCCGAGGTGGAACTCGCCTTCACCGCCGACTCGCCGGCGCAGTCGGGCAAGCATCTGCGCGTGCCCATGCCCGCCCGCACGCTGCCGGCGGATCAGGTGGCGGAGGCGCGCGGCTTCGCCGACTCCTTCGCGCTGCGGCTGCGCCACCACGATACCGCGCTGCACGCCCGCGGCGCGCCCGACGACGCCACCGCGCGTTCGGTCTACGACGCGATCGAGGACGCGCGCGTCGAGGCACTCGGCAGTCGCGGCTATCAGGGCATTACCGACAATCTCGCCACGGCGCTGGACGTGCGGCTGCGCGCCGACCCCATCCTGCGCGCGCGCAACCGCAGCGAGGTGCCGCTGTCGACCGCGCTCGGGCTGATGGTGCGCGAGGCGCTCACCGGCGAGCGCCCGCCTGCGGCGACGGAGCCGGGGCTCGCGCTGGTGCGCGAGTGGGTCGAGCAGCGCGCCGATTTGCCGGCGCTGGCGCTCGCGCTTGATGACCAGCGTGCTTTCCAGAGCCTCGCGCGCAAGCTGCTCGAGGACCTCGAACTGGTGGAGGGTGATCGCACCCCCGAGCAGAGCGACGAGGGGGGCGAGGAGGAGGAGGCCGAGGAAGGCCAGGACACCGACCAGCCCGATGAGGGCGACGCCGAGGGCAGCGAGGGCGAGTCCGAGGTGGAGGCGCGCGGCCAGCAGCGCGACGACGAGTCGAGCGAGGGCGAGAGCGAGCAGCTTGACGGCGACGACCTCGACGACGACGCCGAGGGCGAGCCCGGTGAGGACGGCGAGGAGGGGATGCAGCCGGTGCGTCCCAATCGCCCCGGTGCCGACCTCGGCCCCGACTTCGACTATCGCGTCTGGACCAACGCCTTTGACGAGGTGATCGCCGCGACCGAATTGTGCGACAGCGACGAGCTGGCACGGCTGCGCGGCTATCTCGACCAGCAATTGGTCCACCTGCAATCGGCAGTGTCGCGATTGGCCAATCGGCTGCAGCGGCGACTGATGGCGCAGCAGTCGCGCTCGTGGGACTTCGACCAGGACGAAGGCCTGCTCGACGCCGCGCGCCTGGCGCGCGTGGTGGTCAACCCGACGCAGTCGCTGAGCTACAAGGTCGAGCGGGACACCGACTTTCGCGACACGGTGGTGACGCTGCTGATCGACAATTCGGGCTCGATGCGCGGACGCCCGATCTCGATCGCGGCGATCAGCGCCGACATCCTTGCGCGCACGCTGGAGCGCTGCGGCGTGAAGACCGAGATCCTCGGATTCACCACCCGCGCGTGGAAGGGCGGACAGAGCCGCGAGACCTGGCTCGCCGCGGGCCGCCCGCCGCAGCCCGGCCGGCTCAATGACGTGCGCCATATCGTCTACAAGAAGGCGGACGAGCCGTGGCGGCGCGCGCGCAATGCGCTCGGGCTGATGATGCGAGAAGGGCTGCTCAAGGAGAATATCGACGGCGAGGCGCTGCTGTGGGCGCACGCGCGGATGGTCGCGCGCCCGGAGGAGCGGCGTATCCTGATGGTCATTTCGGACGGCGCACCGGTCGACGACTCGACGCTCAGCGTCAACACCGGCTCCTATCTGGAGCGCCACCTGCGCCAGGTGATCGGCTGGATTGAGAAGAAGTCCTCGGTCGAGCTGGTCGCGATCGGCATCGGCCACGATGTCACGCGCTATTACAGCCGCGCGGTGACGATCATGGACGCGGAGCAGCTCGGCGGCACGATCATCGAGCAGCTCGCCGCCTTGTTCGACGCGGAATGATCAAGGCGCCGCCGGGCGGCTTCGCGCCGCCGGTGAAACGCTCGGTGACAATCGCAGGCCATGCCACCTCGATCAGCCTCGAGCCGATCTTCTGGCAGGCGCTCGAACGCGCCGCTGCGGCGCGCGGGCTGCCGCTCTCCGCACTGGTGGCGCAGGTGGACGCCTTGCGCATCCGCGTGGAGGAGGCACCCAATCTCGCCAGTGCGCTGCGGACATGGCTGCTGGCTCAGGCTGGGGACGGGGATGCGATCGGCTCGCATTAGCATTGACGGTGCGAGTGTTTCGCAATAGCTGAACCTCAACAAAAGGGGATCAGCTTATGTCGTCGTCGTCCGCGCCATTCCTGGCGCTGTCATGCATCGGGTTCATCGCCACCGCGCCCGCCGCCGCCGAAGCGCCTGCCCGCGCGGCCGGTGCTACCGCGCAGGATGGTCGAGCTGCGATCGAGCGTGACGATGTCGTCGTTACCGGGAAGGCCGATGCGCCGGTCCGGGTGGAGAGCCCCAAGGCGACTGCGGCGCTGATCGACACGCCGCAGACCATCACGGTTATCCCCGAGCAGGTGCTGCGCAAGCAGAACCTCATGACTCTGCGGGACGCGCTCCAGATCATCCCCGGCATCACCTTCGGCGCGGGCGAAGGCGGCGGCGGTTACGGCGACTCGATCAACCTGCGCGGCTATTCGGCGAGCAATGACCTCACCGTCGACGGCGTCCGCGACAGCGCGCAATATAGCCGCACCGATCCGTTCAACCTCCAGCAGATCGAGGTCTACAATGGCGCCAATTCGGTCTTCAACGGCTCGGGCTCGGTCGGCGGGACGATCAATCTCGTCAGCAAGGAGCCGCTTGCCGAGGATCTGACGATCGCGCAGGCCGCGCTCGGCACCGACAATTACTACCGCGCGGCGCTCGACGCCAATGAGCGTGTCACCGACGATATCGCGGTGCGGCTCAACGCGATGTACCACCATAATGACGTGCCCGGTCGTGACGTGGAGAAGTACAAGCGCTGGGGCATCGCGCCCGCGGTGACGATCGGGGTGGGCGGGCCGACCAGCCTGACGATCGCCTATCTTCATCAGGAGGACGAGAGCACGCCGCTTTATGGCGTGCCGTATTATCGCGGCACCGCGGCGAACGGCATTCTGCCCGGCATCGATCGCAGCGACTATTACGGGTATCGCAACCTCGACCGGCAGGACGTGACGGTCGACCGCCTGACGGTGACGCTGCGCCACGCGGTGAGCGACCATGTCTCGGTGCGCAACCTGTCGCGCTGGCAGCGCGTCGGCCAGTATAGCGTGACCAGTGCGCCACAGGGCACCTTCTGCCTTGACACCACCGGCAGGCAGCCGGTCGCGACCAGCGCCAGCGACGTCACCGGGCTGGTCTGCCCGACCGGGCTCGCGCCGGGGCAATGGCTGCCGTCGGGGCCGCGCGGCCTGGTTCGCGACCAGGAGAACCAGCTGCTCGCCAACCAGACCGATCTGCGGCTGGAGCATGGCGCGAAGGGCGGGATCCGCAACGTCGCGAACCTGGGCGTCTCCGCGCTGGTGGAGGATTATGCGATCGTCACCGGGTCGCTGCTGCGCAACGCCAATGGCGCGGCGACCACGCCGCTGCCGGCGCTGTCGATCTCGGATCCGGACACCACCTATCGCGGGCCGATCAACTATGTGACGACCGCCCATTCGCGCTCCACCAGCGGAAATGTCGCTGTCTACGCGTTCGACACGCTCGAACTTGGCCGCTTCTTCGAGCTCAACGGCGGAGCGCGGTGGGAACGGCAGCGCGCCACCTTCCGCGCCGTACCGCTCACGGTGCTTGCGCCCGGGGTGACGCAGCCCAACGCGGCGCTGCTGCGACAGGTGAACGACGAGCGGCTGTTCTCCTGGCGCATCGGCGCGGTGGTGCACCCCGTGCAGGATGTGAGCCTCTACGCGGGCTATGGCAATTCGCGGACACCATCGTCGGCGAGCGTCCGCGCGGGATGCGTCAGCGTCTCGGGCGCGGTGGTGACCGATACCTGCGACGTCGCGCCGGAGACCGCGAAAAACTATGAGGCCGGGATCAAGGCGGGGCTGTTCGCGCGCAAGCTCGAACTCACCGCCGCGGTGTTCCGCAACGAGCGTACCAATTACCGCATTCCCTCGAACGACCCTGCGCTGCCGACCATCCAGGTGCTCGACGGTCGCAGCCGCGTCGATGGCATCGCGCTTGGCCTGTCCGGCAGCATCACGCCGGCGTGGACGATCTTCGCCAATTACACCTATCTCGACAGCGAGGTGCGCCAGTCGGTCTCGAATTACTGCCTGGGCTCGCCCGGCGCGACGGGGTGCGGCAACAGCGTCGCGAACCCGGACCCGCAGCGCGGTTTCGCGCTGGTGCAGACACCGCCGCACTCGGGTAGCCTGTTCACCACCTACAAGCTGCCCTTCGGGCTCGAGCTGGGCTACGGCCTGACGTACCAGGGCCGCTTCACCACCTACGTTCCGACGGTGGCCAACGCCACGCCGCTGGAGGTGAACGATTACCTGATCCACCGCGCCTATGTCGGCTATACCTTTCGCGAAAACGTGACGCTTCAGCTCAACGTCCAGAACTTCACCGACGAAAAGTATCTCACCAACGTCCGCAACAACGTCAACGCGACCACCGGTGTGGTCACCGGCGGCTGGGCGATGCCTGGAGACCGGCGGCAGGCGGTGCTCAGCCTGTTCTACCGGTTCTGACGCGGGTAGAAGCGTCGCCATGCTGATCGCGATCCCCGAGGTGCTTGACGCCGCCGCGCTCGCCCGCGTGCGCGCGCTGATCGACCGCGCCGAGTGGGTCGACGGCAACGCGACTTCGGGGCCGCAGGCGGCGCTTGCCAAGCGCAACGAACAGCTGCCCGAAGAGAGCGCGGCGGCGCGCGAGGCCGGCGCGATCGTGCTCGACGCGCTCGGCCGCACCCCCTTGTTCGTCGCCGCGGCGCTCCCGCTGAAGGTGTGGCCCCCGCTGTTCAACCGCTACGCCGGGGGGCAGGACTTCGGCCTCCACGTCGATAACGCCATCCGGCTGCGGCGCGGCAGCGACTTTCGCCTGCGCTCCGATCTCTCGGCGACGCTCTTCCTTGCCGAGCCGGACAGCTACGATGGCGGCGAGCTGGTGATTGAGAACCAGTTCGGCGAACAGCGCGTCAAGCTGCCCGCGGGCCATATGGTGCTCTATCCCGCCTCCAGCCTCCATCGTGTTGAGGCGGTGGCGCGGGGCGTACGCGTCGCGAGTTTCTTCTGGATCCAGTCGATGGTGCGCGACGACGGCGCGCGGCGCCTGCTGTTCGAGCTTGATCAGGGTGTGCAGGAGGTGGCGGCCGCGCAGGGGCAGGGCGCGAGCGCGACCGTGCGGCTCACGGGCGTCTATCACAACCTGCTGCGCCGCTGGGCGGACGCCTGAGCGATCGCGGACGCGCGTCGCTATTCGCCGTGGCGGTTGCGTTCGTCGGGCGCCGCGGCTAAGCGGACGCGCATTCGCATGGACCCGGTGAGATCCCGGGTGGCTCTTCCGGCCGCCGATCCGCCGGACAACAACACGCACTGACCCTGATGCGCCCATCGTGGCGCCGTGCCCTGTTGTGGATCAACGATGACATTCGACCTTCATAATTACCGTCGCCAGTGGTTCACTGACGACGCGGCTGCCCGACGCGACATCATGGCGGGGATCGTCGTCGCGCTCGCGCTGATCCCCGAGGCTATCGGATTCTCGATCATTGCCGGGGTCGACCCGCGCGTCGGTCTCTACGCCTCGGTGGCGATCGCAATGACGATCGCGCTGATCGGCGGCCGACCCGGCATGATCTCCGCCGCCACCGCCGCGGTGGCAGTGGTGGTCGGTCCGCTCGTGCGCGCGCATGGCGTCGACTATCTCCTCGCCGCCACGATCCTGATGGGGCTGATCCAGATCGTCGCGGGACTGTTGCGGCTCGAGCTGGTGATGCAGTTCGTCTCGCGCTCGGTCATCACCGGCTTCGTCAACGCGCTGGCCATTCTCATCTTCCTCGCGCAGTTGCCGCAGCTCACCGGTGTCGGCTGGCCGACCTACGCGATGGTCGCGGGGGCGCTGGCGATCATCTACGGCCTGCCGCGACTGACCAGGGCGGTGCCGTCGCCGCTCGTCGCGATCCTCGTGCTCAGCACGCTGAGCATCGCGCTTGGCCTCCACGTCCGCACGGTCGGCGACATGGGCAAGCTGCCCGCCGGGCTGCCCGTGCTCACCGTGCCGCACGTCCCGCTGACGCTGGAGACGCTGCGCATCATCCTGCCCTTCTCGCTGACGATGGCCGCGGTCGGCCTGCTCGAGTCGCTGCTCACCGCGCAGATTGTCGACGACATGACCGACAGCGAGAGCGACAAGCGCCGCGAATGTGCGGGGCAGGGGGGCGCCAACATCGTATCGGCGCTCTTTGGCGGCATGGGCGGCTGCGCGATGATCGGCCAGTCGGTGATCAACGTGACCTCGGGCGGGCGCGGGCGATTGTCCACGTTCGTGGCGGGCGTGTTCCTGCTGTTCCTGCTCGCGGTGCTGGGCCCTTGGGTGGGGCGCGTGCCGATGCCCGCGCTGGTCGCGGTGATGATCATGGTGTCGATCGGGACGTTCAGCTGGAATTCGATCGCCAACCTCCGCCGCCACCCGCCGACCTCGTCGGTGGTGATGTTGGTGACGGTCGCGGTCGTGGTGGCGACGCGCGATTTGTCGCTCGGTGTGCTTGCCGGCGTGCTGCTGTCGGGCATCTTTTTTGCCAGCAAGGTGCAACGCCTGTTCGCGGTGGAGCGCGAGCCGGCCGGCGACACTGCGGTGTACCGCGTGACTGGCGAGATCTTCTTCGCCTCGGTCGAGCGCTTCACCCGCGCGTTCCAGATCGAGGATCGCGCGCGGCACGTCACGATCGACGTGGGTGGCGCGCATTTCTGGGACATTTCCGGCGTGGCCGCGCTCGACAAGGTGGTGGCGCGGCTGCGACGTGACGGTCGCAAGGTCGAGGTGATCGGCTATAATCGCGCGAGCGCCGACCTGATCGACCGCTTCGCGCTGCACGACAAGACCGGCGTGGAGCTGGGCGCAGTGCCGCACTGAGGGCGGCGGACGGCCGGTCGCCCTGTGGACGACAGAAGTGTCGGGCCCAGCGCGACGGAAGGATGTCGTTCGCGGGAAATGACCGCGTACTCGTCCGTCTCCCCGTGGGGCCTGCGGCGCGACCCCTCTGCTTGCAGAGTCTCTCTATGAAGTCGTGGAACGCTGATCACCTCCCGTCATCCCGGAGCGAGCCCGGGATGACGGTGCACCACACCCTGGGGTTCCTGTAAGCCCCACCATCCCCGGCTCCACTGTCCTACCGCCCCAGCAGCACGCGCGCCTGGCTTGCGATCTGCGCCAGCATCGCGGCATTGGGCGCCTGCGCGTTACGGGCGCGCTCGATCACGGAGCGAAATTGCCTCACCCGCGCCTCGTTGCGCGCGAGCCATTCGCCGACCAGCGCCTCCGGGTCGCCGCTCCCGCCACGTCCGAGGAAGTCGAGCCGCAACTGCTGGAAGTCGCGCGCCAGCCCCGCGATCAGCAGCCGCTCCCATGGATCACTCGAGCCGATGCGGGTGGCGGTGGATTGCGCCCAGTCGAGCCCGAGCGCTTGTCCCAGCCGGGTGAAGGCGCGCGCGAGCCGCGTTTCGTCGATGCCGGCGCGCTGTCCCAGGTCGGCGAGGCCGATCGCGCCGTCCAACTCGAACAGACGCACAACCTGGGTGGCGAGATCGTGCGGCGCACCCGTCTGCTCCAGCGTCTCGGCGATGCGACGCGAGTGCGCGCGCGCCTCGTCGAGCAGCAACTCCCCGGTGGCGGCGTCAAGCCGCTCGATCCCGGCGGAGAGCCGCGCCAGGATCGCCGACGGCGGTGTGGCGGGCGCCGCGGTACGCAGCAGGTCGGCGATCTGTGACCGCACCGCCACCGCAACTTCCTCGAACAGCGCCAGCCGCCCACTCTCGGGCATCGGCGCGGTCTCGATCGTCTGCCACAGAGCGGCGAGCCCGAACTGGCGCTCCACCACGACGAACATCGCGGCAATGTCGGCCAGCGTCGCGCCTTCCTCCTCGGCCAGCTCGAACGGGTGAAGGATGCCGATGCGGTTGATGATGCGATTGGCCAGCTTGGTGGCGACGATCTGCGGCCGCAACCGGTGGGCGTCGATCGCCGCGGCGAAGCGCTCGCGCATCGCCGGCGGGAACGCCGCGTTGAGATCGTCCGCTAGCGCGGGATCGTCGCTCAGCGTCGCGTGCTCGATCGCGTCCTGCAGCGCCAGCTTCGCGGTGGCGAGCAGCACCGCCAGCTCGGGGCGCGTCAGCCCGCGCGCGTCGCTGCTGCGACGAAGCAAATCCGTGTTGCTGCCAAGTCCCTCGACGCGGCGGTCGAGCCGGCCGCCTTCCTCGAACACCTCGATCAGCCGGACGTAGCTGGGCAGTGCCTGCACCCCGCCGCCCTCGGCGATCGACAGCGCAAGCGTCTGAAGGCGATTGTCCTCCAGCACCAGCCGCGCGACGTCGTCGGTCATCGCGCCGAGCAACGCGTTGCGGTCCTCGAACGCGAGCCGCCCCTCGATCATCTCGCGGTTGAGCGCGATCTTGATATTGACCTCATTGTCCGAGCAGTCGACGCCGGCCGAATTGTCGATGAAGTCGGTGTTGATCCGGCCCCCACGTGCGGCAAAGGCGATCCGCGCTGCCTGGGTGACGCCGAGGTTCGCGCCCTCGCCGATCGCGGTGGCGCGCAGCTCCTCGGCGTCGACGCGCAGCCGGTCGTTGGCGGGATCGCCGACCGTGGCATTGTTCTCGGACGCGGCCTTCACATAGGTGCCGATGCCGCCGAACCAGATCAGGTCGACAGGGCTCTTGAGGATCGCGGCGATCAGCGCGGCCGGCTCGAGCCGGTCCGCCGACACCCCCAGCGCGGCACGCACCTCGGGCGAGAGCGGGATGGATTTCATGTCGCGCGCGAACACGCCACCCCCCGGCGAGATCAGCGCGGTGTCATAGTCAGCCCAGCTCGATCGCGGCAGCGCGAACAGGCGCTCGCGTTCGGCCCAGCTCGCCGCCGCGTCCGGGTCGGGGTCGAGGAAGATGTGGCGGTGATCGAAGGCGGCGACCAGCTTGACCGCCTTGGACAGCAGCATGCCGTTGCCGAACACGTCGCCCGACATGTCGCCGCAGCCGACGACACGGATCGGCTGCGACTGGACGTCGACGCCGCGCTCGGCGAAATGGCGCTGCACCGAGACCCAGGCGCCCTTGGCGGTGATCCCCATCGCCTTGTGATCGTATCCGTGCGACCCGCCGCTGGCGAAGGCGTCGCCGAGCCAGAAGCCGCGCTCGAGCGCGATCGCATTGGCGATGTCGCTGAAGGTCGCGGTGCCCTTGTCGGCAGCAACGACGAAATACGGATCCTCACCGTCGTGGATGACGACATCGGCAGGATGGACCACCTCGCCGCCGACGATATTGTCCGTGATCGAGAGCAAGGTGCGGATGAAGATGCGATAGGCTTCGGTGCCCTCCGCCAGCCACGCGTCACGGCTGGACGGCGCGGGCAGCTGCTTGGCATAGAAGCCGCCCTTGGCGCCGGTCGGCACGATCACGGCGTTCTTGACGCGCTGCGCCTTCATCAGCCCGAGGATCTCGGTGCGGAAATCGTCGCGCCGGTCGGACCAGCGCAGCCCACCGCGCGCGACCGGCCCGGCGCGGAGGTGAATGCCCTCGACCCGCGGCGAATAGACCCAGATCTCGCGCCACGGCAGCGGTGCGGGCAGGCCCGGTATTTTGGCGCTGTCGAGCTTGAACGCCAGCGCCTCCCGCGCCGCGGCGGTGTATGCATTGGTGCGCAGCGTTGCCTCGATCACCGCGCGAAAGGCGCGCAGGATGCGGTCGTCGTCGATGCCGGTGATCGCATCGAGCCCGGCGTCGATCGCCGCGGTCGCAGCCGCCGGGTCGCCGGTGCGCGCGGGATCGTGGCGCGCGGCGAACAGGTCGACCAACGCCTGCGTCACCGTGCGGGCGCGCGTGAGCGTCTCCACCACGGTCGCCATGCCATAGCTCATGCCGGCCTGGCGCAGGTAGCGGAACCAGGCGCGGAACAGCACCACCGCGGAGGGCGACAGCCCCGCCTCGAGCATCAGGCGGTTGAAGCCGTCGTCCTCGGCGCGTCCCTCCAGCACCTGCGCGATCGCTTCCTGCAGCGTCTCCGCGGCGGCGAGCACCGCCGGCACGTCCGCTCTGGTCTCGAGCGTGAAGTCGTGGATCGACGAGCGCTCCTCGTCGGTCAGCGCAGTCGGCATCTCCTCGATCACACGGAAGCCAAAATGCTCCAGCGCGGGTACCGCGTCGGACAGCGCCAGCGGCCCACCCCGGCGATAGACCTTGAGGTGGAGCATGCCATCGCCGCCCGCGGTGAAGCGGACCTCGCGATCGGCGTCGTCGACGAGGTTGGCGATCGACACGATGTCGCGCGCCGCTTCGTCGGGTGTCGCGCCGGTGCGATAGCGCGGCGGGAAGGCCGCGGCGTGGCGCAGCGCCAGCCGCGCCGCGCGTGCCGGCCCGACCTCGTCGGCGAGCGCGGCCTCGATCGAGGGCGCCCAACCGCGCACCATCTTCTCCAGCCGCGCGTCGAGCAGCGACGCGTCGGGCAGGCGTCCGGCGCCGCGCAGGTCGATGGTGTAGCGCAGCAGCGCGGTGCGGCTGTCCTCGACGCTGGTGGTCCAGTTGAGGATCTGGCCATTGGCCTCCTCGGCAAGCATGTCGCCGATCGCGACGCGGCGTGCGGTGGTCAGCTCGTCGCGCGGCAGCCACACAAAGGCATAAAGATGGCGGCCGAGCGGCGAGGGGACCAGCACCAGCTTGGGCCGCGGCCGGTCCGCCAGGCTCATCGCGGTGAGCGCCAGCTCCTCCATCGATGCCGCGTCGACCGCGATCATCAGGTCGTGCGGGAGCGTGGCGATCGCATGGGTCAGCGCCTTGCCGGTGTGGCCGGCGGGGTCGAAGCCGAACTTGGCCTCGCTCGCGGCGAGCCTTTGACGCAGCACGGGAACGCTGCGCGGCGGCGCGTTGAGCGCGGCGGAGGTCCACAGCCCGGCGTGGATCGACAGGCCGGTCACCTTACCCGCCGTGGCCAGCGGCACCACCAGCAGGTCGAGCGGAACGCGGCGGTGCACCGGCGAGATCAGGCTCGACTTGAGCAGCAGGGGCGCGCTGTTTCCCGCCGCGAAAAAGTCGATTGCGAGCCGGCGCGAGCGCTCGGCGAGGATCGGCACGTCATGTGCGTTGCGCGCGATACCGAGCGGCGCGGCGGCGTCGGCATGGCCGTCGGCGTGCCAGCGCTCCTGGCCCAGCAGGGTGAAGTGGCGATCAAGGAACCAGCGCAACAGGTTGGCGCCCTCCGGGTCATGCCCGGTGTCGTCCAGCATGCCGGCGTCTGCGGCGAGCGCGGCCTGCATCTGGCGCCAGTCGCTTACCGCGAGGCGCACGTCCTGCAGCAGCCGCTCGATCTCGTCGATCAGCGCGCGGCGATCCTTGGCGTCGACGCGCTCGAGCTCGACGTAGATCATCGACTCGGCGCTGCCACCCGCTTCCTCGATCGCCATCAGCGTGCCGGCCGCGTCGCGCGCGACGCGGATCACCGGATGGATCACGCGATCGACCGCGATGTCGCGATCGCCGATCGCGGCGGCGACCGAGTCGACCAGGAACGGCATGTCATCGTTGACGATCGCGAGCCGCATCCGGCGACGCGCACCGTCGCCCGGCAATTGCTCCAACGCGAGCGCGGCGGTGCCGGGGGCGCGATGCGCCGCGGTCTCGGCGAGAAAGGCCGCTGCCTCCGCCTGCTTGTCCTCGCCGAAACCGGCAATCTCGCCCGGCAATGCGCGATGGGTGAGCCGCGCGGCGAGCGCGGCAGACAGTTTCTGCAGAGACTTCTCGACCATAGCTGCGCTATGCGCCGCCCCTGGGCCTAGCTCAACCCCTCGGCTCAGCCGAGCCGGCGCAGCACCTGCGCGGCGAGCCGCGCGTCGTCGCCGATCGTGCCGATCACCGCGATGCCGCCCGCCACCGCGCGGCCGAGCAGCACCACCGGCGCGCCCTCGGCGAGCCCGCTGTCGAGCGCGACTTCGGCGAGCGCAGCGCGCGCGTGTAGCGGGGCGGCGGGGCGCGGGACGGGACGGCGTGCGGCGCGCTCGTCCGCGACGATCCGCTTGATGCCACCCTCGGTCGCGTCGAGCACGCGGGCGAGTTCGCCCTCGGCGACGCCGGTGCGCGCCGCCCAGGCGAGGACGGTGGCGACTTCGGTCGACCGAGTCTTGTCGTGGGCCACGCCGAAGATCAGCTTGGCGATCGCGGTCATCGGTGCGCGCGCCTGCACGCGGATCGCCGCTTCCTCGAGCAAGGCGGCGAGCCGGGGCGCATCGTCCACCGCCGCCAGCGCGAAATCATGCGCGCGACCGAGCGCGCGATACAAGGCAGTGTGGCTCCGCGCCGCCGCTGCCTGCGCCGCGGCGGCACTCTCCCGTGCCGCCACCAACCGCTCGTCGAGCGTCGCGCCGGCGGTTGCCTCGGGCCAGTCGACCGGCGCGAGCGGTGTGACGTCGGCGCCGGGCCCGTCCGCCCAGATCGCCGCGGGCACCGGATCGTGTCTCGGCGCGTGCACCACGTCGGCCAGTTCGCGATCGAGCGCCGCCTGCGCACCAGCGCCGACCAGTTCCTTCCAGTTGATCACGCCGTAGATGAAGTCGATCGTGGTGCCGTCTGACGAGAAGGGCATCAGGATGCCGCGGTACAAGGTGGGATGGCCGCGCGTGCCGACGAACTCGGCCTCGAACCCGATCGGCGCCTGGTTGGCGATGATCTGGAGGTAATGGTCGGTGAGCCGCGACAGCAGCGAGCGCGCGGGCACATCGCTGATCCGGGCGATCGCCTGCTCGACCCCGCATTCCTCGCGCAACGCGCGCCCAATGAACTGTACCGAGGGATCCTCGACGCCGGCGGAGAAGTCGAGCAGCACACTATTCGCGCCGAAATCGGCGATGGTGGCGGGGTCCAGGTCGGCTATTGCGGGATAGGGTCGGTCGCGCAGCAGCGACACCCAATGATGATAGGCGCGGACGTGCATGCGACGTTCGTCGCCACCGATTGCCAGCAAGGCTTCGCCGACTCCGCCCTCGGTCGGGTCGGCATCGTGGCGGAGGTCGTCAAAACCGCGCGGCGTGTCCATGCTCATCGTCCCAGTGACGGCCGTAGAATCGACCGCTTACGCCCGATCTGCAACACGGATGGTAAACTCCACGTAAAGGCGGGAAGCGCTTGCCAGCGCGACAGGGCGCTGCTAAGCGCGCGCTCCACGATGCACCCCGCGGGGCGCGATCGGCCGCTTTAGCTCAGTTGGTAGAGCACATCATTCGTAATGATGGGGTCACAGGTTCGAGTCCTGTAAGCGGCACCACGCCTCCCGAGAGTGGGAGATTTCCGCTAGAATCACAGTTTGCCAAGCTTTTTGCCTCCTTCAGCGTACATAGCGAAGGTACAAAAACGCTGCTATGCCGATGGTCGTGAAGCACACCAAGGTCAACCCGTCAGGCCGGGTCGAAGACCGGCGAGCGTTCCCGGAGCACCTTCGACCCTTCACGGGCGGTAAGGACGTTGCGCCCCGTCGCGAGCACAAAGTCTCCTTGGGCCTTCCCAGCACCCCCGGCTTCATGGCGCGATACGAAGCGGCGGCGGCTCAGTACGAGGACATCGTCGTCAAGGCTCTGCGCCGCCACGATGGGGCATTTGCCGTCCTTGACGCTCCCATGATCTGCTTGGTTGGCAGAGACCTTTAGATTGGAGATGCTAGAGAACGACGACGCAGCGCGGTGGGACGAGACCGGAGCCGAGTTGCGCCGTTCGGTAGCGGCGGACCTGAAAGCGCTGGGGGTCCGCTTTCAAAGCAGTGAAGGCCGGAGCGAGCGAGCGGAGTGGGCTGAGCGGTCCAGGACGCGCCTTCAGGAGGAGTTGCCGTTCCTGAAGCACCTCAGGGCGCAGGGTGAGCTAGACCTGATCGTCTACCACTGGGCCACGGACGTCTTCGGCCTCATCGAGGCGCAAGGTAAGATGTTTGCCCCCGACGCTTCCGGCGAATTCCGCCAGCTCTGCCGGGCCATCAACGACGCGGCGATCGAAGCGGGCGAGATGCGCCTGAAGCGCCTCGACGGGGAGCGTGTGCCTACGCCGCCGCCACCGCTCGAACCGTATCGAGAGGCTCAGCCGGTCGCCGAGAGGTCGGGCCCTCTCAGGGCCAAGGTGCCCCTCTTGGCGACGTTCGATGCCTATGCGGACGCCAAGTCCGTGACACCCGCCGTGCGCTCGGAATGGCGGAACTACATCGCCAAGCTTGTCGAGTTCCTGGGGCACGATGATGCCGCTCGGGTCAGCTCCGATGACCTGAGAAAGTGGTGGGACGTGCTGTTAAGCGAGACCGACGCACAAGGGCCGGTGAGGGCGCCCGTGACGGTCCGAGACAAGTACATCACCTCTGCTCGGGCTGTGCTCACCTACGCGCTCGATGAGCGGCTCATCCCGTCCAACCCCGCTGAAGGCGTCAAGGTGTACGTCCCCAAGAAGGTGAAGCTGAGGGAACTCGCCTTTAGGCCGAGGCGATCCTGGCGGCAACCCTGAAGCCGGTGGAGAGCCGCTTGGCTCCAGGCCATGCTCTTGCTCGTAGGTGGCTACCATGGTTGCAGGCGTACAGCGGTGCGCGGGTGAACGAAGTCAGCCAGCTTCGTGCCGAGGACGTGCAGGAGGTGGAGGGTGTCTGGGCTCTCCGGATTACTCCCGAGGCGGGCACCGTGAAGACGAAGACCGCCTGCCTGGTTCCTCTGCACTCCCACATCATCGAGCAGGGCTTCCTTGACGCGGTGAAGGCGAAAGGGCCGGGTCCGCTCTTCTACGATCCGACGAAGACGCGAATGCAGGCCGACGGCAATCGGCACTTTAAGAAGGTCGGCGAAAAACTCGCTCAATGGGTGCGAGAAGAGGTCGGCATCAGCGATCCGGACCTTCAGCCGAACCACGCGTGGCGGCACCTCTTCAAGTTCATGTCTTACGACCTCGGCATCGAAAGCGCATGGCCGATGCGATCCAAGGACATGCTCCAACCACGACCGCACGGGGCTATGGCGGACCGCCGTCGATCAAGGCCAAGGCGGAGGCGATCGGCCGTATCCCGCGCTTCTTGGGCGGCGCCACGGGCTGAGCCGTCCCCGCCGCCCCCCGTACTGAAGGACGTGACAAGCCTCATAGAACTTCAGGCCCTTCACGCCCGCTCGACATGCCGCCATCCACGACCATCTCACTCGACCGACGGCGCCTAATGGGGGCGATCAGTCCTTCGCGGCTCTCGCGGCGCAGTGGCGTAGGTCGTCGAACCGAACGCCCTCTAAGCCCGCCTTACGGCCAGCGCTCTCCATAGGCCACCGGAGCTTCTCAATCGACATGTGAAGACGCGGTCGTGCAGTCGCTCCAAGTCCCTTTGGATAGCCACAGCTCACTCGCTCAGCGGCACCGTGCGGGGCTTGTGGACCTTCGTGCCACTGAGGTTCCCGAGGCCAGCCTCCAAGTCCAGGTCGTCCCAGCACAAGCCGAGCAGCCCCCCTCGGCGTAGCTCGACTCTCTAGAGATGGGATCCGGGTCTACGAGTTGGCGCTGCTCGAACGCGGCCTGCCGATCCTAACAGAGCATCGGGTCTGACCAGTCGAGGAGCTTCCGGTAGGCGTACGAACTTGTCGGCGCAGGCCGTGGATGACGTGAAGGTCCGAGCGGCAGCACGGCGCTCGCAGCGAAGCCGTCAGTCGCGAGTTGGACCCGGCCCGGCGCCGCTGAGATCACGCCTCGCGGCCCGGAGGGACCCGCGAGCATTCGCATTTTCGCAGGATTTCTGTGGATTGCGGGCCGTCAGGGTGGACCGGGGCTAGTTCGCTTCCCTCGTGGTGCCCTGGAGTGCTGGAGGGGCTGATCGGGGCGCGAGGACTTGGCATCGAGCCGAGATTCATCCTCCCCATTAGGCAACATCTACCAGCCACGCGCCGCGCTCGTCCGCCACCTTCGCCATGCCGAGGTGATGGAGTCTACCACCCGCGATATGCCCGCTCCGCTATCAACGTGAGCGCGATTAGAACCAGCAACGTGGCGAAAACTCGCTCACGCCAGGTCGATCTCGTCTCACCACGCCGCCTCACGCGGCGTTCGAGCGGACGGCAGCGCCCAGCAGGTGACCGGCAGGCTCGCCGCCCTGGTGCTTCCACACCCACGCACGGCCCTCGCCGAACCCCCGAAACCACAACAATCGCAGGCCGAACGCCTCGTGTCCGTACGGGTTCTCGCTGCCTTTGCAGGACAGGTCGGCGCCTGCCTGCTCGCCCATGGCCTAGCTACTTCACGCTCCTCGTCAAGTTTCCGTTCAACAGCAGGAGGTGGCGATCCGGCGCCGCGACATAGACCCGACCCCGCTCTACCGGCTGACCGTCCACTGCCTGCGATACGGGCAAAGAGGACGAAGATCCAAGAACATCTGCAAGGAGGCTTGGAGAGTGAGAGGGGATGTGAGTGCTGACGAACACGCTAACACCTAGATCGCGCGGCAAGTCACTCAAGACATCTTTCAGTACAGCGCTGCTATCAGCCGATCCGCCGATAACGATGATGTCGTGTTTGTTTCCGTCAGCCACTTAAAATACCTTTTCGTAGTCGGAACGAGGAGGGCGGGAGTCATGTTCGATTGGCACTTGAGAGAAGCGCAGATCGGCAACCAAGGTTATGAACTGCCGGCGCCCAAGCAAGCGCGTAGAAGCGGCCCTCTTTCATGAACGTCCGTGTCAAGTTGGACTTCTTGCCGTCTCCTCGATTGCTCGACCACGGAGACACTCTGGCCTGCCACCAAGGTACCGGCTTTCTCGTCGCGTGGAACGATGCGCAGGCGGCCGCGCCCGCGCGACCGATCGTGTGGGAACATGGTGCAGGATCCCGCGAGCGAGGCCCGCGTTAGACGGCCGCTGGATCAAGGAGCAGACGCATGGCCAAATTGGCGAAGTTCACGATTGAGCCCAAGGACGACGAATATCTGTTGCTCATCGAGAGCGACGACGGGGAGTCGCTCGAGCTGGTCGCTTCCCTGGAGCAGCTCGACCTGCTCGGCGAGGCAGTTGATCAATTACTGGAGCAGGAAGACGCCGCTGCCGAGGATGAATAGCGCATCGTGATGCCGCTCACGGCCAAGACGGGCCGTGACGCTAGCGCATGACGACAAGTTGCCGGACCGCCGCGTCGGTCCGGCGCTTGGGCCGGAGCCGGATGGTCACGGAGACGCTAACCCGCGTTGCCATATTCCGGCCAGACCGCCTGCGAAAACACGCCACCATCGACCAGCAAGGTCTGCCCGGTGACGAAGGCGGACTCGGGCCCGGCGAACCAGACCACGGCGGCAGCGACATCCTTTACCGTGCCGACGCGCCGAAGCGGGGTGATCGGCGACCAGCGGCCGGCATAATCGTCCACTTCGGCGCGGGTGCGATCGGTTTCAATGGCGCCCGGCGCCACGCAATTGACGCGAATGCCGTACGGCCCGAGTTCGAGCGCCGACACTTTGGTCAATTGCTCTATGCCGCCCTTGGACGCCGTGTAGTCGACCAGACGCGGGAAGGCGAGCAGGTTGCACCCAGAGCCCAGGTTGACGATGGCACCGCCTGCGTGCGCCGCTACCATCCGCCGGGCAGCCGCCTGGGTGTGCAGGAAGCAGCCTTTTAGGTTCGTACGGATCACCCGGTCCCAGTCTTCCTCCGCGAGCTCGAGGAGCGGCGACCATGTCTGAACCCCGGCATTGTTGACCAGAACGTCAGGGGTTCCACCCCAGGCGTCCAAAGCAGCGTAGAAGGCATCAACGTCAGCTTTAACGCCGACGTCCGATCGATGCGCGAGGGCGCGCCGCCCCATCGCTTCCACCGCCGAGACAAGCGTCTTTGCGCGATCTTCCCCCGTCAGGAAGTTGAACGCCACGTCCCAGCCTCGCCGGGCCAGCGCCAGCACCATCTCGCGCCCGAGACCGTCATTGCCACCCGTGACCACCGCCGTTCGTTCCGGCCCTACCATTTCCTCATCCTTCTCTTGCGCTAAGATCAGTACCGCGGCGTCCTCCCCATGTCGTATAGTGATCGTTCGCCTAAGCGAAGCACCGGCTGCGAGAGGGCGGGATCACAACCGCCCCGAGGCGTACAAGGCGTTTGACGAGCGGCAGCCGGGCTGGATCAAGGTCGAACTCGAGCCGGCCGCCTGACCATGCTCACGTTCGCGTTCGACGCGTCGGTCAACGGCCTTTGTACCTGATGGAGCAGGTCACCTGAAATCGAACGAGCACCAACAGCTGGTCGCGGCGACGCGCGTCGCTCATCTTAGGTGCAGGGCGTGGCGAATGATATAGTGCAGGTCGGTCTGGTCGAGCAGCCCGCTCACGTTGACGGCGCGTGGGCCATAAGCGGCGATGCGAAGCTGCGTACCGGTATGGCCCTGTGAGCCTTCTTCGGCCGTGCCGTAGTTGACCGTGATCACGCTGCCTTCGCGCGTCGTGAGCGCGGCGGTGAGGCCGGGTGCGCGCGTGCCGTTGCCGACGATCTGGCTGGTGTGGGCGTGATCGGCGGTGACGATCACCAGCGTGTGGCCGTCCGCCTTGGCGAAGGCGAGTGCCTCCTGCACCGCTTCATCGAGGTCGACCGTCTCGCCGATCTGGCCGCACGGGTCGGCGGCATGGTCCTGCTTGTCGATCGAGGCGCCCTCGACCTGGAGGAAGAAGCCCTTGGATCGCCCCCGCAGCAGCGCGATCGCCTTTTTCGTCATCGCCGCGAGCGTCGGCGTCGTCGCGGTGCGCTCGGCGTTCGGCTGGCAGGTGGCAGGCGGGCGATCGATGTTGCCGTGGTGGGTGGCGCGCGGCCCGGTCCAGCGCACCGGCATGTTGCCTGGCGCAAAAAGACCCAGCAATGGCTGCCGCGCGTCCGCACGAGCGACGGCATCGAGTTCGGCCGCGGTACGGACGATCTGATAACCGCGCGCGCTCGCCTGATCGAGCAGCGTCTTGCCCTTGTAGGCGCCGGCGCGCGCGGTCTCGGCGAAGCTTTCGGCGCCGCCGCCGAGGACGAGGTCGGCGCGCGTCGCCAGCAATTGCTCGGTGATCGAGCCGGCGCCGCCTTGCTCTAGCGCGTTCTGCGGGCAGGTCCGGCTCGTCTCCGCCGGTGCAAAGCAGCTGCGATGGACGACGTGTGCGAGTTGCGCGCCCGGCGTCGCATCCTGGATCGCGGCGGTGGACACGTCCCCGGTGGCGAACCCGGCGGCCTTGGCGCGCTCGATCAGGGTCGCTTGGGGAGCCCCGCGGATGTCGACGCCGATGGCACCGTTGTAGCTTTTCACACCGGACGCCCAGGCGGTCGCCGAGGCAGCGCTGTCGGTCACGTAATTGGGCTTACCCGTGGTGCGATCGAGCGAATAGTGCGTGTACTGGCCCGTGAACGGCAGCGCGTCGATCCCTTTGAAGTAACCGCCGGCGCCCTCGGCGTAATCGCGCGCCAGCGTGATCTCGGAGTCGCCCATGCCGTCGCCGATCAGCAGGATGACGTTGCGCACCTCGCCCTCCGCCGCCAGCGCGCGATAGGCGGCGCGCATGTCGCCGCGCAGCCGGCGCGCGCCACCCGGCTGGCTGAGGTCGCCCGCGGCGGCGCGCGACAGGTCGGGCGCGGCGTGCTGCGCCAGCGCCGGCTGAACGGTGCCGGCAAGCAGCGCGGCGAGGGCGAGGCGCGGGAACATGGTGTTTCTCCTGGAGGTCACGGCATTTTGCGGCATCGGCATGGTCGCGCGGCGTCAGAGCTGGGCGCGCACGCCAAGGCTGATCCGGCTGCCCGAGAATTCGTACATCGTCGGAAAGGAGGGATCCATCGTATAGCCGGTGGTCTTGGCATTGCCGACGTTGATGCCCTGCAGCTCCACGCGGACGTTGGCCGTGAGCTGGTAGCTCGCCGCCACGTCGAACTGGCCGTAGGCGTCGCGGTACACCGGGTACATATTACGCTCGATCCGCTCCACATAGGCGCCCTTGCGGTTATACGAGACGCGCAGCGACAGGGGACCTTTGTCATAGAAGACAGTGGCGTTGTACGTCCGGTCGGCGAGCCCGATCGGCGCGGTGGCGATGTCGAGGTCCGATTGACCCGTCAGCGAGCTGTCGAGGAAGGTGACATTGGCGTTCACGCCGAATCCGTCGAGCCCGTCGGTGAGCAGCGAGAAGGGCACCACCGCGTTGAGCTCGACGCCGCTGATCGTGTACGAACCCTCGGCGTTGACCGGCTGGTAGACGTCGAAGTCATACACGCCGTCAATCGTGCCGTTGGCGTTGTACTTGGTCACATCGGGCACCACCGCGGTGAGCTGGTTTTGAATAACGCCTTTGATCTTCTTCCAGAAGTAGGATCCGGCCAGGATCCCGCCGCGACCAAGATACTGTTCCGCGCCAACCTCCCACTGATCGGCGAAGGTCGGCTTGAGGTTGGGATTGCCGTCAGTGAAACGGAAATCGTTGAAACTGGCGGTTCGCTTATAGGCAAGATCGGTGAGAGCGGGGCGGATCAGCGTCTGTGAGGCCGCAGCGCGCAGGTACAGGGATCCGGTCACTTCGGCATGCGCGTTGAAGGAGGGCAGAAACTTCTCGTAGTGACCGCCGCTGGCGATCGGCGTGTCGCTGTAACCGGTTGAGCCGTCCGGATTCTGTACCTGGTGAAAGCCCGCCGAGCGGATGGTGGTTCGCAGGTAGCGTCCGCCGAGATTGACAAAGATCGGCAGCGGCGCCTCGACCTTGAGATCGAGCATGGCGAAGCCGGCGATCGTCTCCTCGCGAACACGGTAATATTGGCCATCGTCGAATGGCGTGACGAAACCGTCAGGGCGGAAGATGGCGCGCGCGTCGTCGTTTGACACCTGCCACCAGTCCAGGTCGCGCGCCTGATAGGTCTTGCCGCCGACGATCTCGGTGACGCTGTGCAACGGACTGTCGGCCAGAGTGCGCCGGTTGACATAAGCGGTGCTGCCGCGGGTCGGCCCTTGGATCTTTTCCTCGCCGTAGCGGCGCTCGTTCGTCTTGTTGGTGTATCTCCCTCCGAGCGTGACCTTCTCGAGCAGTGGCGCGACGCCGGTGAGGTCATAGGCCGCGCTGGCCTGGGCGGCGTATTTGTCGTCGCGGATGCGCTCGCGCGTCGTTTCATATGCCTCGAAAAGATAGGATGACGGCGCGTCGTACATGTCGATCGTGCGCGGCGCGTCGCTCGGGATCGTCTCGCCGCCCGTCCTGGTATAGCGGGTGCGAGAAGGAGCAAAAGCGACGTGCTTCAAATTGGCGGAATCGCGCGTCTTCTTCGCCCCGGAATAGCCACCGAGTGCGTTGATCTTCCAGCGCCCGGTCTCCCAGTTCAGTTCGCCGCCGAACTGACGGTAATCGGTCTCGTTGAGATATTGTTTGCTCAGGAATTCGTGCTGCGTGTTGGTGTACGACACGTCGCGCAGCACAGTGATGCCGTCATCGCGCAACGTGCTGGCATCGAAGGCGTGGATCGTCTGCAATGTCGAGTTGCTCGAGGCCGCATAGCCGGCGGCGTCATACTCGTCCTCGGTGGTGTCATAGGAGCCGACGAACGCGTCCAGTGCCACGCTGAAGCTCTTGCTCGGCTGATATTGCACCGAGCCGGACAGGCCGAGCCGATCCTGATCGTTCTGGTAGACGCGGTCACCCACTTTATCGATGAACACGATGCGGTTCTTGTCGGCGTCCGTGAAGGTGATTCCGGCGTCGCGCTGCAGTACCGCGATCGCCTGGTTGCGGTTGTTGCCGCTGCGATCGGTCCAGCGCGAGATAGGGCGAAAGTTGATACCTGAGTTCGAGTCGGTACGATTGGTGCGCTGCTGCCGCGCGGCCGAGAAGAGCACGCCGAAATCACCGAAGGTCTGACTGGCCAGGAAAGAGAAGTTCGGGTCGATCTTCTCCGAGATGGAATTATAGGCACCCTCGACGCTGCCGACGAGGCGCAGGCCGGGATCGTCGAACGGTCGAGCGGTGCGAATATAGACCGAGCCCGCAATGCCGCCCTCCTCGTCAAGAGCGGTCGGCGACTTCTGTACCGTGACCGACTGAACCAGCTCCGACGCGAAGGTCTCGAACTCGACATCGCGGCCGCCCGAACCAGAGGCGGTCGCCAGCTTGTTGATCGACACGAAGGTGAACTCGCTCGGCAGGCCGCGGACGTTGACGCGCGTCCCCAGGCCCCGATTGCGTTCGATCGTCACGCCGGGCACGCGCTGCAGCGCTTCCGAGAGGTTCTGCTCGGGAAAGTCGGCGATGTCCGTGGCGACAATCGAGTCGGAGAAGCCGATCGTATCGCGCTTGATGTCGATCGCTTCCTGCAGGCTGCGGCGATAGCCAGCGACGACGATCTCCTCGCCGGGGGCCTGCTCCTCCACGCGTGTGCTCGCGACCGTAGCGGGAGCAGGAGCCGTCTGCGCCGTGGCGGGGATCGCCAGGCCGCTTACGGCGGCACCGAGCAGGTAGGAGATCGACAGATTGTTGCTGCTACGATGAGCCATTTATTCGTCCCCTTGTCGTTCTCGTCGAAGCCTGCAAGATCAAGGCAAGCGGCATCGCTCCTCGGAGCTTGATGGCGTGAAGATCAAAAGATTTGCATTATGCTCAGAATTTCACCAGCGCGGCTAATCAGCCGTACTGCTCGCGCCTTTTCCCTGCATGATCATCCCACAGGCGCACTTGCAGTACAGGTGCTGCGGTAGCGTAGTACCGTGACCTTTGCCTGAGCGATCGTCTTTGGAAGAGCTTCGTCCCTGGTGCCCATGTAGACCCGGTGGCCGACGCTCATGACGTCCCTGTTACGATGCTGGCGTATTTCTCATCGAATTGGCGCACCTGGCCCGCCGAAGTTCAAGTATTTTGTATCATGTTGTTTCCGGTGAGCGCGGGCCCGCTCTGGTAAGGCTGCACGGTCCGAGCGCCCCCTCTGCGATCGCGACCCGCCGCCGCCCTGCCGTCACCGATGATCCTGGTCAGGGCTGGCGCGGGGCGTTGCTAGCCTTGCTGGATAAGAGGGAAATCAGCTTGACCGACCGTCGCGCTGATGCAGTTGGTGCTCGTCTGCCGTGAGGCGAAGACCTAAAACCGGCATGAAAGGACAGTAAGCTGCCGTCAGGCGACAGCCTTCTTGAAGCCAACGGGTAGATCGGTTGCATGGTCGGGCAGTGACGCAAAGGAGGCAAAGCGCGACCGCTCGGCCGCCCGACACATGGGGCTATTTGCTCGCGCATTTTGCCAAAAGTCAGTTGTGGCATGCCAGCACCTTGCTGTTCGGCTTCTTTCTGACCGAGGCGTGCGGGCTTGGCGCTCGCACCATGGGGTTGGTGATGGCCGCGTCCCTCGCGGTCAATGCGGTGACGGACGCCGCCGTGGGACTGTGGTGGAGCAGCATGGCGACAACGATCGCCACGGCAATGCGGCGGCAGGCACTAGCCGCACTCGCAACCTGCCTGTTCTTCCTGCTGTTCTGCGCGACGCCGTTGTTCGGGATGGAGCACCGGCCATGGTGGGCGATGACGACGCTGATGGCGTTCCGGATCGCCTATCCCTTCATCGATGTGCCGCAGAACGCGATGGTGGCCTGGATCGCACACGGGCCCGAGGCGCGCTACCAGCTGCTCGCACGGCGCAACATCGTCTCGGGGCTGGCCAGCCTGGCGGTGGGGATATGGGCGGCACCTTTGCTCATCCACGGCGCGAGCATGTCCGGCTGGCTGATTTGGGCAACCTGCGTGTCGCTGCTCGTCTGCGTGAGCGCATGGCGGCTGAGGGGATGGACGGGCGAGCCAGCAAAGGAGCTGCCATTTGATGAAGCCGGCGAGGAAGCGCGCATTCCCTTCGCGCTCTTGCTGGCCGCGTTGGCGGTGATGATGATCGCGTCTTCGATCTTTCGCTCGCTCGAACCCTATTACGCTGCGTTTGCCGGCAAAGGCGTGGACTTATTATGGTGGGTGGCGATTTGCGGCATGGTGAGCCAGCCATGCTGGAACGCCGTTCGGCGCCGTACCGGCGGATCCGTCATGCTGACGATGGCGGCGGTGCTGCTGCTGCTCGCCGTGATCGTCCTGCTGGGGTCGTGGCGCGCGGCGCCGATCGGCGCTGCCATGATCGGCCTTGGTTTCGGCGCCGGGGCGAGCGGATTATGGCTGATGTTGTGGGCAGCGATGATGGCGCGCGCGGCGACGAAACGCGCTTCCGCTCATGTCGGCGTCTTCACCTGCGTCTCCAAACTGGCGCAGGCAGCGGCCATGCTGCTGCTGGGGCAGACATTGGCGCTCTCGCCCTATCGTGACACGCTGGCCGACCCATGGTCCGCGCCATCGCTGCTGATGGTCGCGGCGCTGATCGCGATCGCGGGGGTAAGCCTTGCCCCGGTGCCGGACTTCCTGCCGATCAGTCGAACAGCGTTCCGTGGAAGACCAGTGAAGCAGCACCGAGCGGTCCCGCCAGATCGGGCGGCAGAGCGGCGACGTCGAGCCGGGTCGCCGGCGCCCGCACGTCGCGACGCGCGGGCCATGCCGCCTCCGGCCATGCCGCTGCCGCGATGATCCGCTGCGCCAGGGCGCGCGGCAGCCGACCGCCCAGGATCAGCGCCTCGGGATCGAGCGTGAAACGCAGCGCGCCGAAGATCTGGGAGAAGGACGACTGATGTTCCTCCAGCCACGCGGACACGCCGGGCCAGTCGGGGTTGAACCGCGCCACCATGTCGGCGATCCCCGTCGTTTCCGCGCCATGATCGGTGAGGCAGGCGCGCAACGTGGTCAGGTTCGGCGTGGTGCGACCCATAAGCGGGAACAGGCCCGCGATCTCACCACTATTACCATGATGCCCACGCATCAGCAGACCATCGACGACGATGCCCGCGCCAAATCCGGCCGCGATGTTCAGGTAGCAGAAGCTGCGGTAGCGCGAGCCGACGCCTAGCAGGCGCTCGCCGAGGGCGGAGGCGCCAGCGATATTCTCCACCGTAACCGGCAGCGCGAGCTGGCGCGAGGCCACGTCACGCAGGTTGAGCAAGGCCCAATCCTCCAGTTCGTCGCTTGGATTGACGGTGCCGGGCGAGACGAAGAAGCCGGCCATGGCGATCCCCAGGCCCTTCAATCGGGTTTGATCGATCTTCATCCCGGCCAGTGCGTGCCGGCCGAACGTCACGGCCGCGTCGAGGATCGCCTCGCGCGGCATGCCGGGCAGCGTGACCTCCTGCCGGGCGCGCACGGTTCCGCTCAGATCGAGCAGTATCACGTCGGCACGATCGGTCATGATCGACAGCCCCAGCGCAAAGGCTGCCTCCGGCTCGATATGGATCATGGTGCTCGGCTGCCCGCGACCTGCTGCGACCGCTTCGCCCGCACGCACCAGTCCGGCCGACGCCAGTTCCTCGGTCGCGCGGAAGATCGCGGTGCCCGACAGGCCGCTCTGCTGGATCAGCGCGGATCGCGAGACGCTGCCATGTCGCCGAATTGCGGCGAGTACGGCACGTGCCCTCCCGGAGATATCTGCGCCCCTTGCCACCGTTCGCCCCTGCAACAAGCCGCTGCCTTACTCAAAGCGGCGAAGTCCGACCACCTACAAGCGTCTGTCAAATAAATATCACACCGAACGATATATGGAGTGTCGCGAGAAAATGGGGGAATGATTCGCGATGCGCTACCGGAAACAAGGGACGTGGGTGCTGTTGGCCGGAACCATGCTCAGTGCCGGACCGGCGTGGGCACAGGCTCCAACGTCCGCACCTGTCGAGGCGTCGTCTCAGACGACCAGCGACGGCGGCGAGGGCGAGGATATTGTGGTCACCGGTTTCCGTGCGTCGCAGCGGTCGGCCACCAAAGCCAAGCGTGACTCCGCGGTCATACTGGATGCGGTGTCGCAGGACGATGTGGGGCGCCTGCCCGATCTCAATATCGTCGAGGCCAGCCGGCGCATCACCGGCGTATCCGTGGTGGGCGGCGCGGACGCGACCAAGAACCGCGATATCTATCAACGCGCCACCATTCGGGGGCTCGATCCGCGCTACAATCTCGTCACCATCGACGGCATCCCGCTGGCATCGCCCGACTGGGTCTATCGCGGTGCGCGGCTGGAGATGCTGCCGGCCTCGCTGGTATCCCGGATCGAGGCGATCAAGAGCGTCACGGCGCAATATGACCCGCATGCGCTAGGTGGGCAGATCAACATCGTGTCCAAAAGCGCGTTCGACGGTCGCGGCGAGCGCTTCTTCATCGTCAACGCCAACACTGGCTATAACGACACGGCCGGCAAGCTGGTCCGCAGCGGCGGTCCCGCGATCCGTACCGACGCGACCGCGGCGACCCGCTTCGGCCCCGGCGACCAGTTCGGGTTAGTCGCTTCCGTCGAATACCAACGACTGCCGTCCACCGCCCGCGCCGAGCTGCCCGGCGACACCAACGGCGCCGGCTGGAGCTACTTCACTGCCGCCGGCGCTCGCACGGCGTTCCCCATCCTGTCGACCGGCCATCTCGTCCCGGTGCGCAACCAGGACTATTTCTTCGAGAACATGCGCACGCGCCTCAGCGGCAACCTGAAGCTGGAATGGCGGCCCGACGACGCCACCGAGCTGGCGCTGTTCGGCGGCTATTATCACGACAGGGATACGGAAAGCCGGTACGAGGTGCTGACCACGCCGACCGGCGCACCGACCGCGGTGACCGCCACCAGCGGCCAGTTCGCGCTGGGCGATCTGCAACAGGGCCTCACCTATCAGCCGGTCACGCGCGACACCTGGCTGATCGACGCCAAGGGTCGGCACGACTTCGGTAACGGTCTGGTGCTCGACGCCACGCTCGCCCGCTCCAAGGCGGACTATCGCGAGCAGCGCGAGATGATCAAATATGACACCAGCCCACGCGCCGGCACCGCGTCCACCGGCTTCCTGCCGCAATACGGCTATAGCTATACGCTGATCGACGGCCGCCCGCGGCTCTCGCTCAACGGCATTGCTGCCGGGACCGATCCGGCCAGCTACAAGGCGCTCTACTACCGCGAGATCGCGCGCGACCTCAATTCAACCGTCGACTTTGCGCGGGTGAACCTCGGTGCCAACGCCACCGCGCAGGATCGTGGCTTCGGTGGCAACATCGGAGCCTCGGTCACGCGCACCGACCTGTCCTATGATCAGCGCTATCAGGAATGGGTGCCCGGCAGCGTGGCAGGCCAGCAGGCGGTGGGCGGCCTCGGCGCGATCATCCATAGCCAGCGACCGGCCACCTATATGACACCGGGCGTGCCGTATCTGCTGATCGACCGTCCTGCCGCCTGGGCGTTGTTCGACGCCCGTCGCGGGTCGTTCGTGGCCACCAACCAGATCGCCAACAACGCCGCCGACGATTTCCGCGATCTGGAGACGACCAAGTCGGGCTATATCCAGGCGCTGTTCCGCGCCGACCGGTTCGACGTTCAGGCCGGCGTCCGCTACGATGCCACCGACCTCGTCATCGACACCTTCCAGGCGCCGACCACGAAGGGGGCCAGCGCCTATGAGCCGGTCCGCCGCACCACCGGTTACGGTTACTGGCTGCCCTCGGCGCTCGCCACCTATCAGCTCGACGACGCAATGCGGGTGCGCGCGGGTGTGTCCAAGACGATTGGGCGGCCCGATTACAACCAATATGCCGCGCGCACCTCGTTCGGGATCGGCACTGACGGCACCCTGACGATCAACACCGGCAATCCCGCGCTGAAGCCGCGCGAGGCGTGGAATTACGACCTCTCCTACGAATGGTATATGGGCGATGCGGGCCTGTTGTCGGTGGCCGGGTTCATCAAGGACATCAGCAACGAGATCTTCACCAGCAGCCAGGAGGGGCCGGTCACGACGTTCCAGGGCGTGACCTATCAGCGCGTCTTCGTCAGTACGCCGCGCAATGCCGCCGGGGCGCGGGTGAAGGGGATCGAGCTGGGCTATACGCAGGACCGGATTGCCGCCTTGCCGGGGCTCGGCCTGAACGCCAATTTCACGTTGCTGGACGGCTCCTACGACCAGCCGGTCAGCCCGGCGGGCGTCGCGTCTGGGTTGCCGGCTATCCGGCGCGCCAGCGGGCTGATCCAGCAGCCCGACTATATCGCCAACTTGACTGTTTTCTACGCCACCGGGCCGGTCGAGTTGCGTGCCTCCTACAACCGGATCGGGCGCGCATTGCAATCGGCAGACGGCGATACATCGACGCGCGACCTCTATCAGGAACCGCGGCAGCAACTCGACCTTCAGGCGCGGTACACGATGGCGCCAGGACTGGAGCTGGTCGGGCAGGTACAGAATGTGACCAAGGAGCCGTTCGTCGTCCGTCAGGGCATCCGGCGCGAGTATGTGAACTATTATTTTCCAGTCGGCCGCATCTTCTGGCTCGGCCTGTCGTGGAAACCGCAATGGTGATCGGCCGGTGGATCGCTGTTCTGGCAGCAGCGGGAAGTCTGACCCTGCCGGCAAGGGCGCAATCGCGCGACCCGGTGACGGTGGTGCTGAAATTCGTCAAGCGCGGCGCACCCGACAGGGCAATAGCGCGCTTCGATCCGGCGTCCTGCCACGCCTGTGCGCCAGTCACCACGCCGCTCTATAATGCGGAAAACGCCCGCGAGACGGTGGTGGCGCTGTCCGTTCCGCGCCAGCGTTCGCTGGAACTGCGTTTCACCGGTCCGGCTGCCGCAGTGCGCCGCGTTATCCTCGAAGGCGGCGACGCACCGTTCCGGCGTGAGCGCGGCGCTACGATCGTCGAGGTGCCGCCGCTCGCGGGCGACGCGATTACGGCTGCCGAAGTCGCGACGCACATCGTCGAGCCCGGCATGGTGCTTCGCTTCGAACATGCCGATCCGGCCCGCCGCGCCGGCATGTACGCGACCGGCCGGTTTCCGGTGACGGAGCGGCGCGCCGCCAATGTGCTGGAGTTGGCGCAGCGAGAGGTGATCCGCACCTTGGGGCTGGGCGAAGAGGCCGAGCGTCGCCACCTCGGGCGTATCCAAGTGATGGGGTTCGACATCAACGCACCCCACGGCCATGTCGATGCACCGCCTCATATCCATATGCACCTGCGCTGGCCCGGCAATACCGGCACCCAGATCGGCCATTATTATATCGGCCCGGATGGTTTGCTGACCCACAACCAGGTCGGCGTGAAAGGCAGACCGGGCGGCGAGCGGCGGTTCGCTCGCGGGGAGACGTTCACCACGGTGAGCCCAGACGGGCAGGGCTTTTACTTTCATCGCATCACGCAGGCCGGTTGGCTTGAAATCGGCAGGCCGGGCGGCGTCTCCTGCCTGATCCGACCGTCCTCCGCCGGCGGTTTTCAGGACGGTGCCCTGATCGGCTGCGGCGACGCCGCCCCCCGGCACCTCAGCGTCGAGGACAGGATCACGGACGGAGTCATGACGGTCATGACTGACGCGATCGTCGAGACCTTCCGTTATGATCCCGACACGGGTCAGCTCCTATCCCCCGCCGCGCCCCCGCCGGTGACGCCCTCCAATGTCGTACCGGAAGCATCGAACACGGCCGTTCGCTAGGGCTCAACCCCGATCAGCGGGGCGAGGCGGCGGCGGGAATTCATCGAGTGATCGCGATCGGGCCGTCGCCATCGGGCGAAACTGTCGGTCGAGCGGTTAGCGAAGGACATCGCCTCGGCTTATCCCGTCCCAACCGCAGATGGAGCGTAACCAAAGCTGGCTATGTTCCTGTGCTCGCGGGCGTGTTCACAATTCGTTCCGTCTGCGCTAAAAGGCATTATGCCGGTGCGCAAGATCATCCACGTCGACATGGACGCCTTCTTCGCGTCGGTGGAGCAGCGTGACGATCCGTCGCTGCGTGGCAAGCCCGTCGCCGTCGGCCATGCCGCGGCGCGCGGCGTGGTGGCGGCCGCCAGCTACGAGGCGCGTACGTTCGGCGTGCGCTCCGCCCTGCCTTCCGTCACCGCGCTGCGTCGCTGCCCCGACCTGATCTTCGTACCACCGCGCTTCGAGGTTTACCGCGCCATCTCGCGCCAGATCCATAACGTGTTTGCACGCTACACCGATCTCATCCAGCCGCTCTCGCTCGACGAGGCGTATCTGGACGTCACAGCCGACAAGTGTGGGCTGGAGACCGCATGGCTGACCGCCAAGGCGATCCGCGCCGACATCCTGGCGGAGACCGGGCTGACCGCGTCGGCCGGCGTCTCGTACAACAAGTTTCTCGCCAAGCTCGCCTCGGACCACCGCAAGCCCAACGGTCAGTTCGCGGTCACGCCCGATATGGGCGCGGCGTGGGTCGAGACGTTGCCGGTGAGCCGCTTTCACGGCGTCGGGCCGGTGACGGCGGAGAAGATGAAGCGCCTGGGCATTGAGACGGGGGCGGATCTCAAGGCCCGATCGCTGGCGTTCCTGCAGCAGCATTTCGGTAGCGCCGCCGGATGGTATCACGCCATCGCGCGTGGCGAGGACGATCGTCCGGTCAACCCCGATCGCGTCCGCAAGTCGTCTGGATCGGAGACCACCTTCGACCGCGACTTGACCGAACCGAGCGAAATTGAGGCCGGGGTGCTGAAGATGGCGGACGATGTCTGGCACTGGTGCGAAACGCGGCAGGCGTTCGGCCGGACCGTGACGGTCAAGGTAAAATATGCCGATTTCCACCAGATCACGCGGCGCCGCAGCCAGCCCGTGGCGGTCACCAGCTACAACGCCCTTCGCCAAGCGGCACTCGAGCTGATCCGATCAGTCCTGCCGACGGAAAAAAGCATTCGGCTGGTCGGCGTGACGGTGTCCAATTTTGTCGAGGTGCAGGCTCCTGGAATGATCGAGCTGCCGATCTTCGTGGAGGCGGCGGCATGATGCTCGATCTGTTCGATGCCCCGTTGCTGCCAGGCTTCACCGCGCGTGCATCGCTGATCACGGCAGATGAGGAGCAGATGCTGATCGAGCGCATCGACGCGACCGACCTCGAGCCGTTCCGCTTCCAGGGCTGGACCGGCAAGCGCCTGACAACGTCGTTCGGATGGAGCTATGACTTCGATGTCGGGCGGCCCAAGGACGCGCCCCCGATGCCGGACTGGCTGCTGCCGCTTCGGGAAAGGGCCGCCGACGTCGGTCGGCTTTCGCCCGAGGCTCTGATCCAGGCATTGCTCATCCGCTATGACCCTGGCGCCGGGATCGGTTGGCATCGCGATCGCCCAGTCTATGGCGATGTCCTCGGCATCTCGCTGGGCGAGCCGGCGGTGATGCGCTTCCGCCGCCGACGTGCCGACGGCTTCGACCGCATATCGGTGCCGCTCGACCCGCGCGGCGGCTATCATATGAGCGGGCCTGCGCGACATGAATGGGAGCACAGCATCGCTCCGATGGAGCATCCACGCTGGTCGATCACCTTCCGCAGCCTGGCGGAGCCACGAAGACCAGGCAGGCAACCAAGCGACTAGCGGCGAACGCGCGCCGCGCCGAACCAGACCGGCCGGACCTGCGCTCCTCGGCCCGGCGAACCATCGTCACTCCGCTGCGGATCGCACACCGGCCTGATGCGCACCGATACCGGCCAAGACCCCGGCGGCCGATGCGAGCGTTGCATTGTGCATGGGGGTCGCGGCGTCTCCCGCTGCCCATACGCCCTGCACGGAGGTGGCACCCCATTGATCGACCTTGATGTAGGGCCCGGATGGTCCGTCGTCATGTTCGCACCCGAGCATGGCGGCTAGCGGCGTCGTCGGTGTTGTACGCGGTGCTGTGAACAGCGCTGCGACCTTCAGCACGCGCCCGTCTGCCAGCCGGACACCCTCGAGTGCCGGAGCGTCGCCGAGCAGTTCGACTACCGGTGTCCGCTCGACCGCCACACCTCGCTTGGCGAACGCCTGGAGCTCGGCCGGTTCGGGTTCGAATTGTCCCTGGGTGAAATACGTGGTCGTGCCCCAATCGGGGATCAGTAACGCTTGGTGTGCCGCCATGGGATGCGCAGCAAGGACCGCGAGCGGCCGGTCGCGCACCTCATAGCCGTGGCAATATGGACAATGCAGCACGCTCGCGCCCCAACGCTCGCGCATGCCGGGGATGGAGGGCAGCGTGTCCGTGACGCCCGTCGCCAGCACAAGACGGCGGGTTCGTTCGTTCCCGCCCGAGGAAAGGCGAACGACAAAGCCGCCGTCCGACGCTTTGACCTCACTGGCCTTGCCTGTCCGGATCTCCACCGTCGGGTAGCGAAGGAGCTGACAGCGGGCGTCTCGCAGGATGGCGGAGGGTGGCCGGCCATCGTGACCCAGCAAGCCATGGGCTTCGTCGGCAAACCGGTTTCGCGGCAGCCCGGCATCGATCACCAGGACCTGCTGCCTCGCACGGACAAGCTGCAAGGCCGCGGACAGGCCCGCGAAGCTGCCACCCACCACGATCACATCGTACATCGCGCTGTCCTCAAAGCACTGTGGATGTTACATGAGTGATCGCTGGCGCTTTTGCAACAGTGAAAGTGGCGTGATAACGTAAGAAGGTATGGAAGAGGAGCGATGCCTTGGACGCGCGCCTGTCGAGAATGCTGCACCTGCTGATCCACATGAGTCGGATGCCAGGGCCACTGACGTCGGAGGCTGCCGCCACTATGTTAGGGACCAACCCGGTTGTTATCCGCCGAACGATGGCGGGCCTGCGCGACGCGGGCTACGTCCGCTCGGTCAAGGGCCATGGAGGCGGGTGGTCGTTGACCCGAGATCTCGACGACATCACCATGCTCGACGTCCATCGTGCGCTGGGGGAGAACCGCATTTTCGCGCTCGGCCCTGCGGATCCGGCGCCGGCCTGTTTGGTGGAGCAGGCCGTCAACGCGTCTCTCGACGATGCGCTACGTGAAGCGGAGGCACTGCTGCTGCGGCGGTTGGGCGACGTCTCCCTCGCAGATATCGCCGCAGACTTCGATCGGCGGGTCGCTGAGGTGCGGCCGGGCGAACGCAAGGCGGTGACAGGGTAGCTGCCGGATACGTCGAGCGTCCGACTCTGGTTTGCTGAATACGGACGGTTCGATCGCGTGTCGTGCTACTGCTGCTAATCGACCTGAGCGCCGCCGGGTTCGAAGCTGTCGCCAATCTTCCTTGTGCCGAGCGCCTTCTTCATCTTGTAGCGGTATGCGAAAAGATCGAGCGCTCAGTCGAGGCGTCGCGCATCGAGACGAACGAGCGATCGAGATGCGGAGCTGGAAAGCGGGCTGTCATCGGCCGCTCTGGGTTCGATGTCGCTATCGTCCCTCGACCAACTCGATCACCCAATCTCCTGCAAGCAGACGCTGCTCGTTCGCCTGGGCTACCTCGATGACCTCGTCGTCGCGGTAGATCCGGACGATCTGGCTTCCTACCGCATCACGCGGCAGTGTGCCGATCTCGTCTGCCCGTACGGCACGTTCCCGCAGCTCGATCCGACCAGCGCGCGTGACCAGGTCAGTGACGTAATCAGCGACATGCGGACCCGTGGTGCATTGTGCGAGCAGCTGCCCACCGAAGCTGACCGGATTGACGATGATGCTGGCACCTGCGTCGCGCGCGAGCAGCTCATTCTCGATCGCGGCAATCGAAACGGCGATGCCCGCATGCGGAGCAAGCCGACGGCAGGTAAGGATGATGAGAACGGCGGTATCGTCACGCCCGGGGCAGACGATGACGTTGCTGGCGGCCTCGACCTTGGCGATCTCCAGCACCCTGTTGTGAGTCGCATCACCCTCGACGGTGGCAACGCCCCATTCCTCCGCGAGCCGCAAGCGACCGCTATCCTCGTCGACGACGACAATCCGTTCGGGAGAATGACCCCGCTCGAGCAGCTCGCTGACCGCGGCGGAACCCGATCTGCCATAGCCGCAGACGATGACATGATCCTTCAACCCATGTCTGACGAGGCGCATACGCCACCGCTCCCATCCTTGCCTCAGCATGAAACTGTAGGCGCTACCCAGAAATATGAGAAAGACGAAGATACGGATCGGCGTGACGACGAACGTGTCGAACAGGCGCGCCGAGTCGCTCACCGGCACGATGTCGCCGTATCCCACCGTCGTAACCGTGATGACGGTGAAGTAGACGATGTCGAGGAAGCTCACCGCGCCATCCGTATTGTCGCGGAGCCCGCTGCGATCGATCCAGTGTCCGCCCAGCGCGATGCCGACAAGCAGCAGCACCGCGACGCCGCGGATCGCCAGGGTGGTGAGTGGGCTGAGCCGTCCCGGACGGTAGAAGCGCGGGCGTATGTCGACTGTCGCGGATCGCGCCGCCATCCGCCCCGGGGTCAAGGCGGGCTGTCCTGATCGGCGATGTCTCACTGATGGGGGGCAGGAGCGAAGTGGATCATGCCGTCATCCTCGATGAAGAGCCCATGCGGGAGCAAGGCTTTTAGTATCTCGTGTGTCGGGGGCCCGAGTTCCTTGGCCGCCGAAGGCCGATTGTCCGTTCAACCCGCGCTCGGCCTCCGCGGCGCCCGGTCGTTCTGGACCGCAGGTGACCAGTAATGTGGCGCAGGCGCACACGTCAGGTGCGTGAGAGCCAGCGGTGCACGAAGCGGTGGACCTCGCGCGAAGCCTCTCGATCCTCCGGCGCGCCGCCGAACCCGCCATGGGGCATGGCCTCGAACACGTGGAGCTCCGCCGGCACGTCCGCAGCAAGAAGCCGGCGATGCATGCGAACCGTGTTCGACAGGAACAGGTCACGCGTGCCCGTCAGAAGGAGCGTCGGCGGAAATCCGGTGACGTCGCCGAAAAGCGGAGAGAGATAGGGATCGGCAAGATCGGCGCCGCCGGCATACAGGCGGTTGTTCGCCATCAGCGAGCCCGGCAGCATGACGTCGACCCCGGCGTTGACGGCGAAGCTGTCGCCGCTCTCGGTCAGGTCGACCTCGGGCGACAGCAGCACCAGCCCGGCGGGCATCGGCAAGCCGTGGTACTTGGCGCGCAACAGCATCGCTGCGGCAAGGTTGCCACCGGCGGAGCGCCCTCCGACGACAAGGCGTCGAGCAGGATAACGCTCCAGCGCTGCCTGGTAGACCGCCATACAGTCGTCGAGCGCCGCCGGGTAACGATGCTCGGGTGGCAGGCGATAGTCGATGCTCCAGACCGTCACCCCCAGCTGATCGGCCTGCACGCGCGCGCCGTGACGACAGGCATCCCCGCCGCCGAACACCAGCGCGCCCCCGTGTAGCTCTAGGTACACCGCGTCCGTGGCGATCGCCGCGGCCGGCGTGGCGACATGGACCACCGCGTCGTCGAACCGCGTCGTCTCGACCGCCGCCTGCGGCACCTCGGTCGCGCTCGCGAGCAGGCGCGCGTAATTGGCATCTGCCGACGCTTTGACCTTTTCCCATCCGGCCACGTCGTCGTGCGCGGGCATGACGAAGAGCGCGTGGATCGGCACGCCGTCCGGCCCGATCAGTCGTTCCAGCGCTACGCGTGCTTCGGCACTGATCGACGCGGGTGACGCTATCGTGCGCGCTTCGAGCCGAAGCGACCGTTCGTCCGTACTCATCTGCTGCTCCGATCCTTTCGGCGAAATGCTTGGCAGCACGAGGCACACGCGCTCGCATCACCGCGATCATAGGTCGAGCACCGCCTGCACGAGGTAGGTGCCTGGCGCCAGCCTCGCGCAACTGGCGGGGAGGGGCCGCCCGCGCTCGATCGTCACGGGGCGCCCCGCGCCGAACCCCGAAGCATGGCGCGCCGCAACCCAGATACGTCGGCCGCGCACCAGGTCGATCGCGGCGGATCCCGCCCGTGCCAATCGCAGGCGTCGTTCTGCCCGACCAGCATCATGATCTCGGTACGGCCGAGGATCACCGCTTCGGCCCCGGAAGCGACGAGGCGCGCGATCTCGCAGTCGTGCGTCGAAGGTAGGTGTGCGCGACGATCAGCGTCTTCCGCTCAGCAGACGGACGAGCGCCGCGGCGATCGCTTCATGTCCCGCCGCGGTCGGGTGCCACGACGCCCCGGTGTCGGAGCGGCCGACGGCATAAGGCGCGGCCGAGCAGGAGTCATGGCCGCGCGAGAGCGCGCCGACGCGCAGCAGCGTCGTGCGCTCGCGCCGCGCGACCGCCGCTGTGACGCGCGCGAGGCGGCGGAAGGTTGCCCGCGCCCCCGCCAGCCCCGCGGCGTCGTAGGGGACCGAGGCGCAGGGACGCGCCGGCAACATGTCGAGATAGTCGACGAAGATCAGCCGCGCGCGCGGCGCACGGCGGTGCACTTCGCGCGCTACCTGGGTCAGGTTGCGTTCCAGTCGCGCCCATTCCGCCGCGGTCGGTGCGGGAGCGCGGCCGCAACGGCCAGGCTCGCCGTCGCGCGCCGGGGTGCACTCGGCGCGGGCGAGGTCGCCCACGAGATGGACGTCGTTTCCCCCGATCGTCACCGTCACCAGCCGGGTCGCGGATGTCAGGCGGTCGAGCTGCGCGGGCAGCTCGTCCCAGGCGTGGAGCAGATGCTCGGTCGTAGCGCCGCCGCAACTCGCGTCGACGAGCTCGAGGTGGAGCCGCGCTGCGACCAGCCGGGGGTAATTGTTGACGGTCTGGCCGCATCGCACCGGCGTCGACGGGGCCGGCGCGCCGATCCGCGCTCCTGCCGCATAGGAGCTGCCGAGCGCCACGTAGCTCGACCCCGGCGGGAGCGCGGTGGGGGGCGCCGGCGCCACGGCGAAAGCGAGCAGCGCGACGGCACCGCGCATCAGTACAGCATCGCCCAATCGGTCGGGCGCCACGCCGACACCGCCTCCACCTGCACCAGCGCGGCGGTGTCGATCAACTCGGCGCGGCGGCCGGCGAACTGCACGAGCCCGGCGGCGTTGCGCCGGCGTCGCCACATGCGGTCGGCGTAGCCACGCATCGCGTCGAGGTCGCGACGGTCGCGCGTGGCGTCGGCGAGCAGCAGCAGGTTCTTGAAGTAGATCGCGTTGAAGGGCGGGGGCTGGTCGTCGAGCTGCCCGGTTGCGACGAGCCGGGCGCGGCTCGCCGCGGCGATGCGGCGCGCTTCGGCGAGGTAGCGCCCCTCGCCAGTGGCGCGCCACAGCAGCACGTTGACGCCGACCGGTACGCCCTGGTTGTAGCTCCACACGCGCGGCTCGATCGTGCCGTCGCGCTTGATATGGTCGGCGTAGAGTCCGTCGCGTCGCTGCAACGTCGCATTGGTCCATCGATAATATCGCAGCCCATCGTCGAGATAGGCGCGCTCGCGCGTGATCAGGTACAGCCGCACGCCGAGCTCTGCCGCGGGCATGTTCGACACGGTGTTGCGGTCGCCGTTGTCGCTTTTCTGCGTCCACACCACTCCACCCGGTGAGGGCAGCCCCTTCTCCTCGGACCAGCCCGAGCGAATGAGCGCGAAGATCGCGCGCGCGCGGCGCAGCGACTCGGCGTCGCCCCGGAAGAGGTGATGCTGCACCTCGGCGAGCCCGACCCACTCATTGTCGTCGTAATAGAGATCGTCGCCATGGCCGAGCGGCGCGACCACCTTGGCAAGATGCCCAGCGACGCCGGTGGTCGAGGTGGTCGACCAGTAACGCTGCTGCGCCGCGCGCGCCTTGGCGAGCGCGGGCGCGAAGCGGCGGCCGGCGGCGCCCGGCATCATCGTGAGGTCGAGCAGCGCGACATGCGCCTGCGAGAAGGGCCATTCGGTCGAATAGCGCTCGTCGCCCGCGCGGGGCGGGTGGTACTCGCGGTAGAGCCCGGTGCCGTCGCCGACCGCGAACGCCTTCTCAAGCGCCGCGTGCCAGGCGAGCGCGCGCGCGCCGGGTGCGGGGGCGGTCGCCGCCGTGCCGCGCGTGCCGGCGAGCGCCAGCGCGCCGCCGACGAAGGCGCGGCGCGTGGGATGCGCCGCCATCAGAAGCGGAACCGCGCGCCGAGTGCGAAGACGCGGCTCTCGTAGCGGACGTCGCGCGGGTAGCTCGCATTGGCCAGACCCGGCACCGCGCGCAACGCGCGATAGGGCGACCCGGTAATGTTGCTGACGTCAAAGGTCAGCGTCACCGCCTCGATCGCGGCCACCGACAGCGAGAAGTCGAGCCGCTCGATCGGCCGGTTGAACTCCGCGCCGATCAGCTGGCCGGCATTGTCGGTGGCGAAGAAATTGGTCACGCGCGAGCGCCAATTGTACGCCAGCCGCGCCGACACGGGCCCCTTCTCGTAAATGCCGACCGCGTTGTAGCTCCACTTCGACACGCCGGGGATGTCGCTGTCCTGCCCGGCCTCGCCGAGCGCGATCGGCAGCGCCTGCGAAGCGTCGATATAGGTGGCGTTGAGCTGGGTGCCGAAGCCGCTCAGCACGCCGGGCAGGAAGTCGAAGAAGGTCTGGAACGCCACCTCGGCGCCCTGCAATCGGCCCTTGCCGCCGTTCTCGGGCCGGTTGACCGTCACCGGCGTGGCGAAGCCGAGGTCGACCTGGCTGTTGAGGTTGGTGATGAAGCCCTGCACGTCGCGGCGGAAGATCGCGCCGGTCAGCGAGCCCGTCTTGGAGAAATACCATTCCAGCGACGCGTCATAGTTGGTCGACAGGATCGGTTGCAGGTCGATGTTGCCGCTGTTGCCGGTGATCGGCGTTGCGCCGGGGCTGCCGATCGTCACCGCCGGGTTGAGCTGGTTATACTCGGGACGGGTGCGGGTTTCGGTCGCGGAGAGGCGGAGCTGGAGCTGGTCGGTGAACTTGGCGCGGAACGAGGCGCTGGGCAGCACGTCGACATAGTTCTGCCGCGAGGTGGTGGTTCGAAGCTCCCCGCCGACCAGCGCATTGCCGGTCAGCTGCGCCTTGGTGTTGACGATCCGCGCGCCGACCACGCCGTCGACCGGCACGCCGCCGATATCGAAGCCATAGTGGAACTGGCCATAGAAAGCGTAGGATTTCTCCAGCGCGTCGAGCCGCTCGTTCTGAACATAGGCGGGAATGTCCGAGTTCCACAAAGCGCGCTCGCCCTGCGCGCTGGCGGTGCCGATCTGGTCGAGACCGCTACGCGCGAGATCGCGCAGCGCCTCGATATTGTCGACGATCCCCGCGCGCGTCGGCGCATACCACTGGCTCAGCCCGGGCGCCTGGCCGCCGCGGAAGCCGCGGTCGATCGGCGTACCGGTGTCCCCGCCGGGGATGTCGGAGAGGCGCAGGCCGAGCGGGCGCAGCGTGGCGTAGCGGCCGCCGCTCTGCAGCCGCGCGTCGCGGTCGGTCAGGCGGAAGCCGACGTCGACCTGGGTGATGACGGGCAGCTCGGTGTCGAGCTTGAGGTCGACGCGCCACTGGATGCCCTTGCCCGTCGCCAGCGAGCGGCGGTCGTAGATGCCGCGCAGAATGTAGCTGTTGGGGTCGTTGGCGGCGAAGCCGGGCAGGCCGAACTGGGCGCCACCGTCCTGCCCGCCGATATCGAAGACGAGGTTGGCAGACTGCGCGGTCGCGGGCGCGAAGTCGACGTTATAGTCGGTATATTCGGCCTTGGAGTCGGTATAGGCGAAGTCGGTCGTCAGCGTCGCGCGACCGGTCTTCCACGATCCGCCGATCGCGCCCTGATAGGCGTTGGTGCGACCCGCGCGCGTGCTGCGCGAGAAGTCGATACCGCGGCCGTTGGCGAAATCGGGGGTGACGGTGACGCTCTCGAGCGTGCCGGGCTCGGCGGCGTTGCGCACGATGTTGGTCAGCGCCGGGTTGTTGTTGACGAGGTCGAAGCCGGCGAAGTCGTTGGCGACGTCGGTCCGTGCGCCCTGGAACAACCCGTCGACGTAGAATTCGAGGTTGGGGGCGGGGCGCCACTGGATCGTGCCGTTGACCGACGGCCGCCAGCGCTTGCCGCGGTCGTAATAGACGCCGGCGCTCTCGGGCAGCACGAAGTCACGCGGGCCGTCGACCGGCTGGTTCGCGCCGGGGCTGACGATGTTGCCGTTGATGTAGCGCGACGAGGTGAGATAGTGGAGCTGGGTGTAGGACACGTTGACCAGCGCGCCGAGCTCGCCGATCGCGGTGTCCCAGCGATCCGTCACCAGCACGTTGAAATTGGGATCGTACTTGCGTGCCTGGTCGCCGTAGGTGCCGCGCACCGCGCCCGCGATCTGGAAGCCGTCGAAGTCGAACGGACGGCGCGAGCGCACGTTGATCAGGCCGGCGATGCCGCCCTCGATCAGATCGGCGCTGGTGGTCTTGTACACCTCCAGCCCGGCGAGCGCGCCCGCGGGGAAGTCCTGCAATGCGACGTTGCGCAGCTCGGCGGTGAACATCTCGCGGCCGTTGTAGGTGGTGGTCAGGTTGGGCAGGCCGCGCACCTGCACGCCGCCGGCCTCGTCGCTGCTGCGGTTGACCTGCACGCCGGTGATCCGCGCCAGCGCCTCGGAGGCGTTGTTGTCGGGCAGCTTGCCGATGTCCTCGGCCACCACCGCGTCGACGATCTGGTCGGAGTCGCGCTTGAGCGCCTGCGCGGTCTGGAGGCTGCGGCGCAGCCCGGTGACAACGATGTCGCCCGAGCCGGGCGTCGCGGCGACGGCGCCGTCCGCCGCGGCGGGCGGCCCGGCCTCGGCGGGTGCCTGGCCCTGCGGCGTCGCGGGCGGCGCGTCCTGCGCCACGGCCACGGCGGGCCACAGCGAGGCCGCGGCGAGCGCAAGCGCGGAGGTCCGCGCGAGCTGGTTCAATCGGATCATGGTCACTCTCCCCTGCTTTTTTGTCGTTGCAGTCTTTTTCACTGGTCGGTCGGGCGCACCCAGGCGCGCATCACCGCGCAGGTCGCGCCGGGCGGCCCGAGCGAGCGCAGCCGGTAGCGGCCGAGCGCCGCCGGGATCACGAAGGTCTCGGCATAATGAACCTCGAACGGCGCGAAGGCGTCGGTCGGGCTCTCCACCACCGCTGCGGTGCCGGCGACGAGGTTGAGGACGTTGAGCGTGCCCGCCGTGTCGAGCTCGACGCTCGTCTCGAACCAGGCGCGCTCGGTCTCGATGAACTCGAGCGGGTGGAGCCCGGTGCGCTCGCGCCGCCAGTCACTCCCGCTCGCGACGGGGCTGACCTGGTTGACCAGCTCGGTGCGAGTCACCGTCTGGCGGCGGGACCAGTCGATATTGGCGAGGCCGTGCTCGAGGTGGATCGGGCGCGGGCGACCGTCGAGCCCGACGCGGCCCCAGTCCCACAGCTTGAAGGTGAAGATATACGGTGTAGCGCTGATCTCGAGCACCATCGCGTCGCGCCCGGAGCAGTGGACCGTGCCGGCGGGGATAAGGAAATGGTCGTGCGCGCGCGCGGGCAGGCGGTTGACCAGCGCGTCCACGTCGGGCGCGGGCCCGCTCGCCTGTGCCGCGGTCAGCGCCTCGGCGACGTCGGCGGGCTCGGCCGCGTCGGTGAGCCCGAGATAGACGCAGGCGTCCGCCCCGGCGTCGAGCAGATAATAGCTCTCGTCCTGGGTGTAGGGCAGGCCGAAGGCGGCGCGCGCGTAGTCGGCGCGCGGGTGGACCTGGAGCGAGAGGTTGCCCCCCTCCATCGTGTCGAGCAGGTCGAAGCGGATCGGGAACTCGGCCCCGAAGCGCGCGACGATGTCGCCGCCGAGCAGCGCGTCGGGACGGAGCCGCACCACGTCGAGCGCGGGGAGCTCGAATGCCTCCTCACCGAAGCCGAGCAGCAGGCTGTTCTCCTCGGGCACGCAGTCGAAGCACCAGGCGTAATTGGGCGGGCCGTCGGGCAGGTCGAAGGTGCGCCGCATCCACTGCCCGCCCCACGGCCCGGCGTCGAAGAAGGGCACGACGCGGAACGGGCGCGCCGCGACGGCGTCGAGCGCGCGGTGGTAGGTGTCGCCCGCGATCATCCGCGGCACCGGCCCGTTCGCCTCCACCACGAAGTCGGCCTCGGGCAGCAGCGCGTATTTGATGGCGTCGCCGACACGCCAGTCGACAAAGAAGGCGCGACGATAAAGGTCTGCCGCGCGCGCTTGGCGTTCGCTTCCCCCGAGGTTGGCGATCTCACCGCGGCGCTGGCGCTGCTGGAGCTCCCAGCGCGCCATGGCGACATAGACCAGCCGGTCGCGCGCGGGCAGGACGGTCGCGGCGCCCGGGCCGACGACGATCGCGCGGCGCCCCCGCGCGCGCCCCGCGCGCCACGCCGCGACCTTGACCTCGTCGAGAAAGTCGGCGATGCCGATCGACGGGAAGCGAGCGAACACCGGGTCGTCGCCGAGCACTGCGTCGATCTCGGCGTCGAGCACCGCGGGATCGCGGAACAGCACGCCGGTGTCGACCACCTCCGCCTCGGGCCACGCCTGCCGCAGCACCGCGACGATCGCCGCGACCGGCGCGCCGGGATAGCATTCGACGCAGAGGTCGCGCGCGGCGGCGAGGTGCGGCAGGATCGCGTCCCACCCGACGTGGCAGGCGTCCGCCGCGTCGTCGACCTGGACGACGGGCCGCTTGTCATAGTTGGTCACGGTGGCTCTCCCACAGCGGCGTGGCGGCGAGCAGCGCGGCGTCGGCGCCGAGCGCGCCGCGCAGCACCAGCGGCGGCTCGCCCAGGCACCAGGCGTGGCGCCGCACATGCGCCTGGATGAAGGGCACCACCTCCGCCGCCGCGGCGACCCCGCCGGTGACCAGCACGCGCGTGGCGTCATAGGCGTGGACGAGGTTGAGCGCGGCGGCCGACCACGCGGCGAGGCAGGCGTCGCGTACCGCCACCGCGCCGTCGTCGCCGCCGCGCGCGAGCTCGAACACCGCCTTAAGGTCGGGCGCGGCGAGGTCGTGGAGCGCGCCGCGCCGCGGCAGCGCCGCGATCAGCCGCGGCAGCGCCCAGCTCGACGCCAGCGCCTCGGCGCAGCCCAGGTTGCCGCACAGGCACGCGGGCCCGTCGATCGCGACGGTGAGATGGCCGCCGAGCACCGACGCATGCCCACTCCGCCCCCGCACCACCGCACCCTGCATCAGCGCGGCCGAGCCAATGCCGGTGCCGAGGCTGAGCAGCACCGCGTCGTCGGCGTCGCGCAGCGCGCCGTAGCGATGCTCGCCGAGCAGCGCCATGCGCCCGTCGACCTCGAGCAGCAGCGGAAGGCCGAGCCGCGCGCGTGCCCAGCCGGCGAAGTCGAAACCGACCGCGTCCTCGAACTTGCCCGCCGGGGTCGAGACGACGCGGCCCGAACCCGGGTCGACCAGGCCGGGAAAGGCGACCGTTACACCGCCGGCTGGTTCGCTCCCGCGCAGCGCCGCCAAATGCGCCTCCAGCGCCGGCAGCACTGCTGCGAGCGAGGTCGGCGCGGTCACTTTTAGCTCGCGCCGTCCCTCTACCGTTCCGCCACGGACACGCGCGCAGGCGATGTGCGAGCCGCCGACGTCGACCGCGAGATAGGCGGTCATACCGCCGGCTCCGGCTCGCCGCGCATCTGCCGCTCGATCTGCTCGAGCGACCCGCCGCGCGTCTCGGGGAACCAGCGGAACACCAGCACGCACTGCGCCGCCATGCACGCCGCGAAGAACAGGAACGGCGCGGCCGGTGACGCGGCGGCGGCGACCGGGAAGATCGCGGCGACCAGAGCGTCGAACAGCCAGATTGTGCCCGCGCCCAGCGCCTGGCCCGCGGCGCGCGCGTGCGCCGGGAAGATCTCGCTGAGGTAGACCCAGATCACCGCGCCCTGCGAGGTGGCGAAGGCGGCGATGAAGCCGACCAGCACCGCCAGCATCAGCGCGCGCGGCAGAAGGCCGAGCATGATCGCGGTCGCGGCGAGCAGCAGCACCGCCATCGCGGCGCCACCGGCGAGGAGGAGCGGGCGGCGACCGAGCCGGTCGATCAGCGCCATGCCGACGAGCGTGAAGATAAGGTTGGCCGCGCCCACCGCGATCGCCTGCAGGTCGGCGGAGACCTGGCGAAACCCGGCCGCCGCGAAGATGTCGTTGAGATAATAGAGGATGGCGTTGATGCCGGTGAGCTGGTTGAGCGCACCCAGCACGATCGCCAGGATCATCGGCCGCGGCGCCTCGCGCCACAGCGACGCCAGCGATATCGCGCGCGACGGCGGGGCAGGGGGCACGTCGACCGTCTGATCTCCGTGGAGCAGCAGCGCCGCCGCAGCGGCCTCGTCGCGCCGGCCGCGCAGCATCAGCCAGCGCGGACTGTCGGGCACCGCGACGAGCAGCAGCTGGAACAGCGCGGCTGGCAAAGCGGTAAGGCCGAGCTTCCACCGCCACGCCGTCGCCGCGTCCGCCAGCAGCGCGCCGACCGCGGCGTTGCTGGCGTAGGCGAGCAGGATGCCGGTGACGATGCTGACCTGGAAGCTGCCGACGATCGCGCCGCGGCGCGCGGGCGGCGCCACCTCGGCGAGATAGACCGGCGCGAGCACCGACGAGGCGCCGATCGCGATGCCGGCCATGACGCGGAACAGGATCAGCGCGCCCCAGTCCCACGCCAATGCGCAGCCTAGGCCGGAAACGAGGTAGAGCGCGGCGGCGAGCCGCAGACCCGCGCGCGCGCCGCGGCGGTCACCGTACACGCCGGCCAGTGCGGCGCCGACCATCGTGCCCAGCAGCGCGAACGAGACTGTCGCGCCCAGCGCGGCGGGCGAGAGGCCGAACTGCGCGCGCAAGGCGCCGGTCACGCCGGCGATCACCGCGGTGTCGAAACCGAAGAGCAGCCCGGAGAGCGAGACCGCGAAGGCGGTGAACAACAGGCGCGCCCGCGACGCTGCATTGCCCATGGCACGCTCCTCCCGACCGGAGGCGACGCGAGGCCATCGCGCCACCCTCTCCCTCCTGCCTCGCCGTGTCGTGCTTTGTGTCACGCCCGCGAAAGGCGCCGCGATCGGGGCAGTTGCCGTCCTTTCCCGCGAACCAGCGCGAACGTCAATTAGAAAAGAAAGTAGGTGTAAGTTTGATGCGGGGCAGCAGTTGTGCGTGGTGCTTGCGGCGTTTACCTGTGAAAGAACGCTACCCTCGCACCCGCTCCGGAGACCCTTGTTGCCCCTGCCACCTCATGCGACGGGAGCGAGCGGGACGGCTCAGCGGACGCTGCACGGCACCAACCCGGCGCGTGCGGGCGAGCGCAACGAACGCCTCGTACTCGAGGCGATCCTGCGCGCGGGGGAGTCGACGCGCCTCCAGCTCGCGGAGCAGACCGGCCTGTCGCCCGCGGCGATCGCGAACATCACCCAGCGGCTGAGCGATCGCGGTTTCGTGTTCGAGAAGGGCCGGCGCACCGGCGTGCGCGGCATGCCCGCGATCCGCTTCGCGGTGAACCCCGACGGCTGCTTCAGCTACGGCGTCAACATCGATCGCGACCATATCACGCTGGTCGCGCTTGATCTCACCGGCGCGGTGCGCGCGCGCTACACGCAGGAGATCGACTTTGCCGCGCCGCGCGCCGTCACCGCCTTCATCGGCGACGCTCTCGCCACGTTGCGGGGTGAGCGGTTGATCGAGCGCGATCGCGTGCTCGGCATGGGCGTCGCGCTGCCGGGCGGGCTGGGGCACGTCGACCTCCCCGGCCTGCCGCGCGCCTACGCCGAGTGGGACAGCGTCGACCTGGCCTTGCTGCTTGCGCCGCTCGGCACATGGCCCGTGATCACCGAAAATGACGCGGCCGCGGCCGCGATCGGCGAGGCGCGCTTCGGCAGCGGGCTGACCCACCGCAGCTTCTTCTACGTCCTGCTTTCCGCGGGACTGGGTGGCGGCATGGTGGTCGCCGGCAACTATCACCACGGCGCGACCGGCCGCGCGGGGCGGATCGGCTTCCTGACCGATCGCGCCGGCGCGTCGTTGCAGTCGATCGTCTCGCTTTCGGCGCTCAAGGCCGACCTCGCCGCGCAGGGCATCGCGCCGATCCCGCCTGCCGAACTGGCGAGCGCCGACGCCCCCGCTGGTGCGGTGATCAGGGACTGGATCGAGCGCGCCGCCGCGGCGCTGGCGGGGCCGGTCGCGACGATCAGCTGCCTGATCGATCCTGGGGCGATCGTGATCGGCGGGCGGCTGCCGGTGCCGCTGATCGACGAGCTCACCGCCGCGGTGGTGCGCCACCGCGACACGGTGGACGATCCGGTGGTGCCCGCCGCGCCGGTGCTGACCGCGCAGCTCGCCGCCGATGCGCCCGCAATCGGCGCCGCGATCCTGCCGTTCAACGACCTCGTCTTCCTGTCCGCGATCCACTGAGCCGAGCGGACCTAAGTTCGACCCAGACTCTCCGAAGCGATAGTGTGCTCCGGCGAACGCCGGAGCCCAGAGCCACGAACGTGACCGCTGGTCACTCTGGAGCCCCGCCGCTGCGAGACCTTTGCGTAATCGACCCGTCAATACGGGCTTGACCCCGGATCTATCGTGCCGCGTTCGCCGAGGTCATTGTTTTGCGGCGCCATGGAGCGCGGCTCAGGGCCGGGATGACGGTTACTCTCGAAGAGGTCCCGCGTGCGCGGGAGCACGGGTCGGCTTGGATGAACTAGACTCTAGAAGCGCTCGGCGAGCAGCTGCGGGTAGCGCGCGGCGACCGCGCCGATCATCTGCCCGAACATGCCATTCACCCAGGCGAACCAGGCGCGGGTAAAGCGTGCCGGATCGTCCTTGTGGAAGGATTCGTGCATGAAGCCGGTACCCGCGTGGGTCGCCTTGAGCGTGCGCAGACATTCGCGCACCACGCTTTCGTCGCGCGTCACCATGGCTCGCGCGATGATCGCCATCGGCCACACCTTGTCGAGTCCCATGTGTGGACTGCCGATCCCGCTTGCTGCGCCCCCCTGCACGAAGAAGGGATTGCGCGGGCTCCACGCCAGCGCGGCGGTGCGCTGGTAGAGCGGGTCGTCGATCGTTGCCGCCTCGATCAGCGGCAGGCCGTACAGGCTGGGGATGCCGGCGTCGTCGGCGAACAGCCAGTTGCCGAAGCCGTCCACCTCATAGGCCCAGACCTGCCCGCCGCGCCCGTCGGGCACGATCGCGTGCGCACGCAATGCCGCCTCGACCTCGCTCGCCAGCGCCTCCGCCTCGGCCGCGGCGGCGGCATCGCCGCGCGCCTCGCGGTGAACGCGCGCGACCTGGCGCAGGCTCGACACCGCGAACAGGTTGGCGGGCACGAGGAAAGGGTAGACGCAGGCGTCGTCAGAGGGGCGGAAGGCCGAGTGGATCAGGCCGACCTTGTTCGAGGGCGGGCCGTAGCCGTCGAGCATCAGGCTGTCAGTCGGAATCTTGGTGAGCCGCTGGTAGCGGTACCGGCCCGGCGCCTCCTTGCGCTGCTGCACCCGCAGCGTCTCGACGATCAGCGCGGCCGAGCGGCGCCACAAGTCGTCGAAGGGCACACGGTCGCGCGTGGTCACCCAGTAATCGTGCGCGAGCCGCATCGGGTAGCAGAGCGAGTCGATCTCCCATTTGCGCTGCGCCACGCCGGGCCGCATCTCGGTGTCGTCGAGCGTGGCCGAGTCGAGGTTTGACCGCGCGTCGGGGTCGCGGACGAAGGCATTGGCATAAGGATCGATCAGGATGCAGCGCGCCTGACGCTGGATCAGCCCGTGCAGCATCTCGCGCAGCCGCCGGTCGCTTCGGGCGAGGGGAAGATAGGGCTCGACCTGCACCGCGCTGTCGCGCAGCCACATGGCGTCGATGTCGCCCGTGATCACGAACGTGTCGGGCTTGCCGTCGATCGTGCCGATGAAGACGGTGGTGTCGAGCGTGTTGGGATAGCAATTCTCGAACATCCACGCGAGCTCTGGGTCGGCGATCCGCGCCTTGAGGCGGCTGAGCTCGCGCTCCACCGCGGCGCTGACGAAGCGGCGCTTCGCTACCGGTGGTCGCTGACTAACGAAGCTGCCCGGGGCGGCGGCGCCGGTCGGTGCGCCGATCGTCAGCGCGGCGGCGCCTCCCATCACGGCGCGTCGCGTCGGGTGCATGTCTCTCTCCTGGTCTGCTCCGGTAGTGCCGGTGGCCGAGCGATGTGCCATGCAGACAGAGACTCAGCAATCAAAAAGAAAGTAGGTGGAAGATTACGGCGCAGCTATGCTAGTTGGGCGAATGAGAAGCGCGCGCCGATGCAGTGCGGGCTGGCAGACGAGGAGGGTTGAGCATGGACGGTCGACACGGCGCCGGAGTGGGCGCGACTCTGGGCATCGATCGACGCACCCTCCTGGCCGCGCCAGCCGCGCTTGCCGCCGCGCGCCCCGCCTGGGCCGCGGCGTCGGCGCGTCCGTCGAAGCGCCCGCCGCCGTCGGCGCGGCGGTTCCACAGCGTTTCGGTGGAGCGCGAGATCGTGCGGGTGAAGCGGCTGATCGCCGACCCGAAGCTCGCGTGGATGTTCGAGAATTGCTACCCGAACACGCTCGACACGACGGTGCTGTCGGTCACCGGCGACGACGCCTTCGTGATTACCGGCGATATCCCATGCCTGTGGCTGCGTGATTCCTCGGCGCAGCTGCGCCCCTATCTCCACCTCGCGGCGGGCGATCCGGCGCTGACCAAGCTGTTCCGCGGGCTGATCGCGCGCCAGGCGCGCTGCGTGCTGATCGATCCCTATGCCAACGCCTTCCTGCAGGACCCGAGCGGGCGCACCGACCTGGATTCGTCGCAGCACGACCAGACGGAAATGAAGCCCGGTGTCGCGGAGCGGAAATGGGAAGTCGATTCGCTCTGCTATGTCCTCCGCCTCGCCTCGAGCTACTGGCGCGCGACCAAGGACCGCTCGCCTTTCACCGCGGAATGGGCGCAGTCGGCACGCGCGATCGTCCGCACCTTCCGCGAGCAGCAGCGCCGCGACGGTGCCGGTCCATACCGCTTCCAGCGCAGCAGCGTGCAGCCGACCGAGACACAGCTGTGGAGCGTCGGCAATCCGACGCGCAAAGTGGGGCTGATCCACTCCAGCTTCCGCCCGTCCGACGACGCGACGATCCTGCCGTTCCTCATCCCCGCTAACATCTTCGCCGAGCGCACGCTGCGCGAGCTCGCCACGGTCGCGGCGGAGGCACGCGGCGACACCGCGCTCGCCACCGATGCCGCGGCGCTGGCGGCGGAAATCGAGGCCGCGCTCGCCGCACACGGTCGCATGCGGCTGGCGGACGGGAGCGAGGTCTGGGCGTTCGAGGTGGACGGATTCGGCAACGCGCTCTTCATGGACGATTGCTGCGAGCTGTCGCTCTCGGGATTGGCGTTTCTCGGCTGCGCCACGCCGGACGATCCGCTCTGGCGTCGCACCGAGGCGGCGGCGTGGAGCGAGCGCAATCCCTGGTTCGTTCGCGGTCGCGCCGGCGAGGGGCTGGGCGGGCCGCACGCCGGCTTCGACCTGATCTGGCCGATGGCGACGCTGGTGCGTGCCGCGTCCAGCCGCGACGATGCGCTGATCCGCGCCTGCCTCAAGTCGATCCGCGACACCGACGCGGACACCGGCTTTGTCCACGAGACCTTCCACAAGGACGATCCCACCCGCTTTACGCGGCCCTGGTTCGCCTGGGCGAACGGGCTGCTGGGCGAACTGATTGTCAGCCTAGCGCGAGACAGACCGCAGACGTTGCAACAAGCACTCTGAAGGCATGGGCTCACCAGAGACGGACGATGTGGAGGCTCTCAACGCTGCGTTGACGTCGCCCGATCCTGGATCGCATCGTCGGACGATGCGGCTCAGGTCGTCGATCCAATATGCGCGCGTGCCACCGCTCGTCGGGCGCACTGCCTTTCCGCCGAGCGAGCCACACTTCGTCAGCGGCGCCATGGCAGCCTTCCCAACCTGGATCTCAGCCGATGCGACCGGCACCGCCATGCGGCGTTCCCAACTCACTTGAGAGGCTCTAGCTATGTGCCTGGGCTTGACGACAAGTATAGAGTCGTAGGTAGCTGGGGCGGGCGCCCTCGGGCTGACCAAAACGACCGAGGTTAGCTGAGGGCAGGCCCGTGGACTCGATCGAACGCCGCATGGACGCCATCGTGACCAACACGACGATGGCCATCTTCCTGATGGATGAGCATCAGCACTGCGTCTTCATGAACCAGGCGGCGGAAGAGCTGACGGGCTACCGGTTGGAGGAGGCGCTTCACCGGCCGTTGCACGATGTGGTGCACCATCAGCATCCCGACGGCAGCCCTTACCCGATCGAGGACTGCCCCATCGACCAGGCCTTTCCCGAGCGCAGCCGGATGCAGGGGGAGGAGGTTTTCGTCCACAAGGACGGCCACTTCTTTCCGGTGGCCTTCACGGCCTCACCGATCGCCGGCGACAATGGCCAGCCAGTCGGCACCATCATCGAGGTGCGCGACCTTACCCAGGAAAAGGCGCGCGAGGCAGCGTTGACCGAGAGCGAGAGCCGGTTCCGCAATCTGGCTGACCATGCGCCGGTCATGATGTGGGTCACCGATCCCAGCGGCTACTGCACCTACCTCAACCGCAAATGGTATGAATTTACCGGCCAGACCGCCGAGCAGGCGGAGGGTTTCGGCTGGTTGGAGGCGACGCACCCGGACGACCGCGCACGTGCCGGCGAGGCGTTCGCGGCGGCGAACGCCAGTCCAGCGCCCTTCCGGGTGGAGTATCGGTTACGCAGTGCGTCGGGTGCGTACCGCTGGGCGATCGATGCTGCCAGCCCGCGCTTCAGCGACAGCGGCGAGTATCTGGGCTATGTCGGTTCCGTCATCGACATCGACGAGCGGCGCGAGGCGGAGGAGAGGCTTGCGCTTAGCGAAGAGCAGCTGCGCCTCGCCACGGACGTCGCGGAGGTCGGCCTGTGGGACGTCGACCAGGCGAGCGGGACCATGTTCTGGCCGCCGCGGGTCAAGGCCATGTTCGGCATCTCGCCCGACGTGGCGGTCACGCTGGACGATTTCTACCACGGTGTGCATCCGGACGATCGTGAGCAGACGCGACGCGCTTATGAGTCCGCCAGCGATCCTGATCTTCGCGCACTGTACGACGTCGAGTACCGCACCGTCGGCAAAGAGGATGGCCTGATCCGCTGGGTCGCCGCGAAAGGCCGGGGGCTGTTCGATGCGGAAGGCACGTGCATCCGGGTTATCGGTACGGCGATCGACATCACCGCGCGGAAAGCCGACGAGATCCGGCTTCAGCAGCTGAACGAGCGCCTCGAGCAGGAGGTCACGATCCGCACTGCTGAGCGCAACCGGGTGTGGGAGATGAGCCGGGATCTGCTCGCGGTGATGGGCTTCGACGGCTTCCTCAAGGCAATCAATCCGGCCTGGGAGACGACGCTCGGCCGTGACACCGCGACGCTGCTCAGTCTTTCCTTCCGCGAGCAGGTGCACCCCGATGACCACGGGCCGGTGATGGAGGCGGTGTCCAAACTTCTGCGCGGTGAGACGATCGAGCGTTTCGAGGATCGGCTGGCACATGCCGACGGCTCATGGCGCTGGATCTCGTGGACGCTCGTGCCCGAAGGCGACGTCTTCTACGCCGTTGGCCGCGACGTAACCCACGAGAAGGAAGCCGCCGAAGAGCTGGAGCGGGCGCAGGAAGCGCTGCGTCAAAGCCAGAAGATGGAGGCGATGGGCCAGCTCACCGGCGGCGTGGCGCACGACTTCAACAATTTGCTCACGCCGATCGTCGGGTCGCTGGACCTGCTTCAGCGCAAGCGTGTGGGTGGCGAGCGCGAGCAGCGGCTGATCGAGGGCGCGATCCAGGCTGCCGACCGGGCGACGACGCTGGTGCAGCGCCTGCTGGCGTTTGCCAGGCGTCAGCCACTGAAGACCGTCGCGGTTGATATCGGACGGCTGGTGGAGGGCATGGCCGACCTTCTCGCCACCACGACAGGCCCGCAGATCCGCGTCATGGTCGATGTGGCGGAGGACCTGCCGCCCGCTCAGGCCGACCCAAGCCAGCTCGAGATGGCGATCCTCAACCTCGGCGTGAACGCGCGCGACGCCATGCCGCAGGGTGGCACGCTGCGGATCAGCGCGATCCGCGACAGCGTCCGCACGCCACATGGTGCGCTCAAGCGCGGCCATTATGTGCGGCTGTCGGTTGCCGACAGCGGTGTCGGCATGGACGAGGCGACGCTCGCCCGGGCGATTGAGCCATTCTTCTCGACGAAGGGGATCGGCAAGGGAACCGGTCTTGGCCTATCCATGGTGCACGGCCTCGCGGCTCAGCTCGGCGGCGCGCTGACCATCACGAGCCAGGAGGGTGCCGGCACGACCGTCGAGCTATGGCTCCCGGTCAGCGCGTTGATCCCGATCGCTGATGATGCGTCTGGCGCTGCCGCGGCGGAGCAGCCGGCCCGTGGGCTGGTGCTGCTCGTCGACGATGAAGACGTGGTTCGAACCAGCACGGCGGATATGCTGGAAGAGTTCGGGTATGAGGTGCGTGAGGCCACCTCAGCAGAAGACGCACTGGCGCTCGTCGCCGACGGCCTGAACCCCGACCTGCTCGTAACCGACCACCTCATGCCCGGCTTGACAGGCGTGGAGCTCGCCTCGGCGCTTCGCAAGACGCTTCCCGGCCTGCCGGTACTCGTCGTGTCGGGCTATGCGGACGTCGAGGGTCTCACGACCGACCTGCCCCGCTTGGTCAAGCCATTCAGAAGCGCCGAGCTGGCGTCAAGCATCTCTCAGCTCGCCCGACCAGGCATGCGGGGTCTGCCCGAGTAGCGAGCAATCGTGCGCAGCGCTGCCTGTGGCGGCCGGAGTGCGGTACGGCACCTTCGTTGAAGCCGTGCGGGCCGCTTGCAGGGCGATGTTGTTATTCGCCTGGTGGCGCCGCCGACGCCGGCGCCGACGCCGCCGTCACGAGCCGCAAGCCGCTATCCTGCCGTCGTGGACTGCCCGCAGCCGTTCAGGCTGCGTCACCCCATGCGAGCACTCGCGGCCGCGATACATGGAGCAAGCCGCCGCGCGTAAGCGACGTCGCTCTGCGCTACGGAGTCTAAATCGCTGTGCTTTAACGACTTTCTTCGGGTTGCGTGGCAATCTGCTGATGCGACAAGTGGAGTTGCGGCGTGCAGTGTGTTGACCAAGGGCAGCGAGGGAGTGGGGGCAGGAGCGCAGGTTTGGCGGCGGCGACTCCGCGTGCCGAGTGCCTGACCGCCTGGCGGCGCGAAGCCGAGCATTACCGCACCAGCGTCGAACTGGCGCGGCATATCAGCTGGAGCGCCGACGCACACGGCTCGATCCGGACGGTCAGTGCTCGGTGGGAGGAGGTCACCGGCATCAACCGCGCGGAAGCGCTCGATCGTGGCTGGATCGACGCACTCCATCCAGCTGACGTCCAGCCGACGTTGCGCGCCTGGGAACACGCGCTCGCGCAGCTCTCGCCCACCGACGTCGAGTATAGGCTCCGCACGCCAGCCGGGACCTACAGGTGGTTCCGTTCCTGCGCGTCGCCACACCTCGGTCAGGGCGGCGAGGTGCTCGCCTGGTTCGGAACGCTGGAGGACATCGACGACCGCAAGCGTGCCGAGGCAGCGCTGGTCGCGAGCGAGGAGCGCTTTCGCCTCGCCGCGCAGGCTGCCGGCATCGGTATTTGGGACTATGATGCGCTGCTCGGACGGCGGCTATGGTCCGACGAGTTCCGAGACATGTTGGGGCTGGATCGGAACGCCCCGGCTGAGCCGGACATCGCGCTCGCTCTGGTCGTCCCTGAGGACAGACCGTTGCTGCGAGAGCTGGTGGAGTCCATCCACCAAGATGACACGCACGCGCGCTTCGACGTGACGTTGCGGATCCGGCGCGCCGACACGGCCGAGCTGCGCTGGGTCCAGACGAGCGGTTGGCGGGTGACCGCGGCAAACGGCCGTATCGAGCGCGTACTCGTCACCATCCGTGATGTCACGGAGCAGCTCACCGCTGAGCAGCGCATTCGCTGGGCAGCGGACCATGACTCGCTCACGGGTCTTGCCAATCGCGCGGCGTTCAATCGGCTGCTCGAGCAGGCGATCACGCGCTGCGGTGACGCGGATGGCAAGGTGCTGACGCTCGCGCTGTTCGACGTCGATCATCTGAAAGAGATCAACGATACCGTTGGGCATGACGCCGGCGACTTGCTTCTGCGCACGGTGGCGACCCGGCTGGCCGCCGCACTCGGCGACGGTGCCGTCGTCGCCCGGCTCGGAGGGGACGAGTTCGCCGCCATCGTCGAGGCGGCGCCGGGCAGCTCGTCTCATTGCCGCTTCGCGGCCGCACTCCGGACGCTGCGGCAGCCGCTCGCTACGGACGAACAGTCTCTTGATTGTCAGGCGACGGCGGGTACGGCGACATTTCCGCGCGATGGTCGCGAGGCGCACGAACTGCTGAAAGCGGCCGACATAGCGCTCTACGTCGGTAAGGCGACCGCACGTGGCGAGCTGTCCCAATTTCGCCCGGAGATGCGGGCCGGCGTTCAGCGCCGCGCGTCAATGCTGTCGGTGGCTCGCACGATCGTGCGGGACGATCGGGTGATGCCCTTCTACCAACCTCAGGTCCGGCTGAGCGACGGCACGCTTTCGGGCTTCGAAGCGCTACTTCGCTGGAAGCATGATACGCTGGGCGTGCAGGGACCGGATACGATTGCGGCAGCCTTCGACGACCTTGCGGCGGCGAGCGCACTCGGCGAGCGCATGCTCGAGCAGGTGTGCGCAGACCTGGCACATTGGCGTGACTGCGGGCTACCGCTCATGCGGGTTGCGGTGAACCTATCACCTGCCGAGTTCCGCAGGGCCGATCTGTTCGATCAGGTGATGCGGCAGTTGCATCGACACGGGCTGCCGACCTCTCTCCTCGAGCTCGAAGTGACGGAGACGGTGTTCCTCGGCCGGGGTGCGGACACGGTGGGAGAGACGCTGGCCGCCTTCCATCGGGCGGGAGTAAGTATTGCCCTTGACGATTTCGGGACCGGCTACGCGTCGCTGAAACATCTGCGCGAGTTCCCGGTCGACGTCATCAAGATCGATCGCAGCTTCGTCGCTGAGCTGGCGGAGAATGCGGGCGACGCCGCGATCGTCGACGCGGTGTTGGGGCTGGCGCAGCGGCTCGGTATCGCGGTGGTCGCGGAGGGGGTGGAGACGCCTCAGCAGGCGGAATGTCTGCAGTCGCGTAACTGCGCCTTCGCGCAAGGATTTTTATTTGGCCGGCCGATGCCGGCTGTGGAAGCTGCCGCGCTCCTCGCGAGACCGCAGAACCGCCGGAGCGAAAGATAGAAGCTGTTAACCATTTCGGCCTAAAACCTTCATGGGCAGCCGGGGAGATCAAACGTGCGCGTCGACGAGCTGGAACCAACCCCGAGCAACGCTGAGCCGCTCGAGATCCCGGGTGAGCTTCTCGCGAGCGTCAATCGGCATCAAGCCAATCTTGCTGCGCTTGTCGCAAGTCTGCGCGCCGCAGGCGTGCAGGAGCAAATGGTGGAGAGCAGTGTTCGCACGCTGGTCGACAGCTATGCCGACGAATTGACGATGGCGATCCGGGAGTTGGTCAAGGACCGTCCACATGGGTGACATCCTTCTGGTAGATGACGAAGCACGCGTCGCAGCGCTGCGCCGGCTCGATGTGCTGGACACAGCGGTGGAGGGACCGTTCGAGAAGATCGTGACGCTGGTGCGGACGGTCCTGGCAGTTCCGATGGCAACCGTCAGCCTGGTGGATCGTGATCGCCAGTGGTTCAAGGCGAGGCGCGGTATCGTCGCGCAGGAAACCCAACGATCTGGGTCGTTCTGCACCCACACGATCCAGCAGCGTGAGCCCTTGATCGTGGAGGACGCGCGGCTGGATCCCCGTTTCGCCAACAGCCCGCTCGTCGTCGGCGAGCCATATATCCGTAGCTATCTCGGCGTACCGTTGCGAACGGCCGAAGGCTATAACGTCGGGTCGCTCTGCGCGATGGATCACCGTCCGCGATCGTTCAGCCCGGCCGACGTGGCGATCCTGTCGAACTTCGCCAACATCGTCTCCGACGAACTCGAGCTTCGCATCATTGCGCAGGTCGATCATCTGACCGGCGCGCTCACCAGGCGCGGCTTCGTCGAGCAGGCTGAACGGGAGATCACGCGAGCCCGCCGGTATCATCGCCCATGCTCGCTCGTGATGCTCGACCTCGATCATTTCAAGCGCATCAATGACTCACATGGACACGCCGCTGGTGACCAGGTGCTGCAGCAGGTCGCAGCCCTGACGGTGGAGGCGTTGCGCCCGAGTGATCTGTTCGGCCGATTGGGCGGCGAGGAGTTCGCAATACTGTTACCCGAGACCGACGCCCAGGCCGCGGTGATCGTCGCGGAGCGGCTGCGCGAGGCCATTGCAAGCCTGCCTGTCGAGTTACCCGGCGAGGTGAGGCTGAACGTAACCGCCAGCTTCGGCATCGCCCCGCTGACCTCGCACATCCAGTCCTTCGCCAGTTGGATGGAGCGTGCCGACAAGGTGCTATACGAGTCGAAATCGGGCGGCAGAAATCAGACGCGGGTGGTGAACGACTGACGCATTTGCAATCGAGCTAGCGGATAGGCTCGACCCTGAATCGGCAGGTTTGCGTCCTGAGACCGTTCTTTCGAGATTGTCCCGCGGGCGGAGTGCCGGACGGATCGTCGGAGGGCGGATACATCAGGCCGCATGGGGTGGGCGAACCCCATCGTGGTGCAGCAGCTGCGACAAGGGGATGGTCGTGTCCGCCACCATTGCGGGCGCGACGTCGGCGCCCGCCTCGACGAGCTTGCGCCCCTGCACATAATCCTTGGTCGCGTTGATGCAGTCGAGCGCGATCACCCGACCTTGGCGGAGATAGACCACCGCGAAGGAGCGGCGCGCGACGTCGCCGCGCATTACAGTCAGGTCGTGCCCGCTCGACAGCCCCACCGTCTGCAGGCGCAAATCGTACTGATTCGACCAGAACCACGGCACCGCGTAATAAGGGTGGGCGACGCCAACGATCGAGCGCGCCACCGTACCTGCCATGTCGTTGGCATTCTGTACCGATTCCACCCTGATCCGCGCGCCGTCGGCGAAGGCGTTGGCGTGCGCCGCGCAGTCGCCGATGGCGTAGACGTCGGGCACCGTCGTCCGGCACAAAGCGTCGACCTCAACCCCGTTCGTGCCGCGCGCACCGGCGGCGATGAGCGGTTCGACGGCTGGTACGATGCCGACGCCGACGATCACCATGTCTGCCGCCATCACCTCGCCGGAGGCAAGGCGCACGCCGCAGGCATGCCCGTCGCGTCCCTCGATGCATTCCACAACGGTATCCAGCCGCAGGTCGACGCCGCGTGCGCGATGTTCGGCCTCGAGAAAGCGCGCCAGCATGCTGCCCGACACCCGTGAGAGCACCTGTTGCTGCGCCTCGATCAGCGTGACGTGCTTGCCGGAGCCGATCAGCACCGCCGCCGCTTCGAGCCCGATATAGCCGCCGCCGATCACGACCACCCGCCGCACGTTCGGCAGCTCCAGCGCCAGCTGATCGGCGTCCGCGCGCGAGCGCACCGAATGGACGCCGGCCAGCGCCGCGCCCGGACAGTCGAGCCGGCGTGGTGCGCCGCCGGTGGCCCAGACCAGCTTGCGATAACCCAAGGTCGCGCCATCCGCAGTCGTGACCCGATGCGCCGCCGGGTCGACCGCGATGACGCGGCACCCCGGCCTGAGCACGATCGCCTTGTCGTGCCAGAACGCGGCCGGCCGGATCAGCAGCCGATCGAAGCTCTTCTCGCCGGCGAGATACTCCTTGGACAAGGGCGGTCGCTCGTACGGAAGCTCGGCATCATCCCCGACGAGCGCGATCGTGCCGTCGTAGCCGAGCTGGCGCAACGCAATGGACACTTGCGCGCCGGCGTGTCCGCTTCCCACGACGACGACATCGAAGTCGCTCCTGTCGGGCGTGCTCATCGATGCGCGCTCATGCCTCGGGCGCAATCGTCACGGACAGGCCGTCGTACTGCGGCTCGAACGCGATCTGACAGCTGAGACGCGACGTCGGCGTCAGATGGTCGAGCCCTTCGAGAAGATCGCGCTCGGCTTCACTCGCCGGGGGCAAGGTCATCGCCTGCGCCGGATCGACGATGACGTGGCAGGTCGCACAGGATAGCGAGCCGCCACACGCCGCCAGCAGCTCGTCGATGCCGCCGTCGCGGATCACCTCCATCACCGAGAAACCCGGAGCGGCCGCCAGCGAGCGGGTCTCGCCCTCGCGCGTGGTCACGAACAACGTTGCCATGATGATGCCTTTGCTGAGTTGATGCGGTGGCCGGCGCGCCCGATCGCGCCGGCGATATGATCATAAGGACACGCGGGCGCCGCCGGCGTTCGACGGGCGCGGCGGCCGCGTGCCGGGTCAGTAATGAAACCTGAAGTCGATGCCGACGCGGCGAGGGGTCAGGACGCCGCGCGCGTAATAACGTTCGACCACATCGGTGCGGACCTGATTGAACGAGGAGATGTCGTTGCTGATCGCGGTCACGGCGTATTTATTGGTGAGATTGTCCGCGAACAGGCCGATCTCGAACCGCTTGGTCACATAGTTCAGCGACGCGCTGTGGGTCACGTAGCCGGGGATCGCCTCGCCGTTGCCGCGCAGGCCGACCCGCGAGTAGATCTCGCCGCGATAGATGGTCGCCCAGATCGCCTCGATCTTGCGGTCCTGGTCCAGCGCGTGGCTGTAGATGATCTGCGCGCTGCCCGAGTTCTTGGCCGAGCCCGGCAGGCGATCACCATCCGACGCATCGAACCGCTCGCCCTGGCTGACCACCAGCCCAGCCACATTCTGCGTGAGGTGCGCGTCGACGTAGGAATAGGTCCCGATCACCGTCAGCTCGGGGACCACCCGCAGCGTACCCTGGATGTCGAAGCCGCGCGAGACCGCGTCCGCACCATTGACCGTGATCCCGATCGCGCCGTTGACGGTCTGGCTCGGCACCTGCACGCCGCTCCAGTTGATTTCAAAGCCGTCGACCGTCAGCTGGAGCCGCTTGTCGAACAGGGTCGCGCGGACGCCGATCTCCTTGTTACGCGTCCGGTCGGGGCCGTAGACGAGCTCGTTCGGCAGCGCGCAGAGGTTCTGCCCGGCGGGCAGGGGTTGCAGGCAGGGGACGACGCGGTTGACGCCGCCGACGCGATAGCCCGTCGAGTAAGTGGCATAAGCGAGCAGCCCGTCGCTGAACTTGTACGAGGTATTGGCCTTCCACACGACCCCGTCCTTGCTGGTGGCGCCGGTGCGGATCCGGCTCGGGTCGATCGTGAAGGAGGGATAGGGCATGCGCGTCAGCCCGCCGCCGAACAGCGGAGTGTCGGAGCCGCCGCTGACGTCCGCGTCATATTTGAAGTAGCGCAGCCCGCCGGTCACCTGCCAGGCTTCGGTGAGATGCAGCGTACCCTCGCCATAGACCGCCTTCTCGACGGTCTTGCTGTTGACCTGGGAGATATATTCGAGGTTGTCGGGGCGGGGGATGTCGGCGAACTCAGCAAAGCCAGGCGTATATTCCTGGCGATTGCTGTCGAATTTGAGGCGATTGTAGAAACCGCCGATCACCCAGTTGAACGGTCCGCCGTGCGTCGACACGAGGCGAACCTCTTGGTTGAACTGCTTATAATGCTGCTCGTTGTTGGCGTAGGATGAAAATTGCGGAAACGCCTCGTAGCCGTAATCGAGGTCGAGCAGCAGGTCGGTGTTGTCGTCGACCGAGGTGATATGCTGTTTGGTATAGGCGGTCGTGCTGACAAGCTGGGCGATGCCGCCGAGATTGATGTCGAACTCGGCAGAGAACAGATCCGCGTTGCGCTCGACCGGCTCCAGATAGCGCCACGGTCCCTCATACCGGCCGGTCCCGAGCACGCCCGCGCCGTTGGCCTGGCGACCGCCCGTCTTGGTGTTCTGATGCGCGTAGGTCAGATACGCCTTGATGTCCGGATTATACTCTAACAGCAGCTGGTTGCGCGTGGTGAACGTGTGCTCGTAATTGACGTCCCTCTTGCGCGTGAAGTTGCTGTCGTCGTTGCCGGTGTCGAGCGAGCCGGTCGACGTCTCGGTCGCGCGGCCGGGCTGCGGGTCCGAGACGCCGGGTTCACTCAGCAGGTAATTGTAGTCGATGAAGCCAGCATTGTCGTAATAGCCGGTCGACGTGCGAAAGGCGACGTGATCGCGGAGGATCGGGATGTTGATCGCGACGTCGCCCACCGCGCCGATATCGCTGGAATGCGACTGCGCGTAGCCGCGGCCGTGGACGTCGAGCGAGAAGCGGTCCGTCTCCGGGCGATTGGGGAGGTAGCGCACCGCGCCCGCCAGTGTGCCGAGGCCGTAGAGCGTGCCCTGCGGTCCTTGCAGCACCTCCACCCGGTTGATGTCGATGAGCTTGAAGTCGAGATAGAGCGGCACCTCGCCAAGGTAGACGCCCACCGCATTGCCGGTGTCGGCGCCGCCGACGCTGGTGTCGCCCGAAGCGATGCCGCGCAGGATGATCGCGCCGGTCGAGGCCGGCCCGGTATCCGCCACGGTGACACCCGGTGTAAACGAGGCGAGCGAGCGGATGTCGTCGAGCCGCTGCGACGCGATCGTCTCCGCGGAGACCGCGCTGATGTTGATCGGCGCGTCCTGCAACGTCGTTCGCCGGCGGCTGCCGGTGACCACGATCTCATTTGCATCGATCGCCGCGGCGGAGTCGCCGGTGCTGTCGGAGGAAACGTCGGAGCCCGTGGTAACCTCTTGCGCCAGCGCCGGTCCACCCACGACGCCCATCAGCGCGGTCGCGCACAGCAACCCTGCGCGTGAGAAACGTCCTGCCATCAATCCCCCCAATAGGTACGTTGAACTCGTCGCCCCTCCGCGACTGCCGGCTGGCGTCGGCGCCTCGAATGGGGCCGATCACTGTGGCAGGAAGAGTGTTGGCAGCGGCGGCAAACCGATATGGGGTGTTTGACGTAACCGGCCGCGCCGCGCGGCGGGTCTACGTCAAACGGCGCATGTCGGTGCCGCGCGCGTCCGCGATATGCCCGAGGTCATGCTCCGTCGTTTCCCGCTCGCTGCAATCGCCCGTGCCGCCGCCCTGCTCTGCGTGGTGGGGACGACCGCACCGGCTCGCGCCGAGCGGCCGATCAGCGCAAGGCTGGTTCATTGCGGGACGGAGACGTGCCTGCGGCTCTCCGGTCATCGCAGCGGCCCCGCAGTCGCGATCCGGGTGGATGGCCGCGACCTCGACGTGGCGGGCGATCGCGCATGGCAGGCGACGGTGACGCTCGCCGAGGCACGGCGCTGGCGGATCGTGCGCGGGTATGCGCTGTCGGTGACCCTGGCCGACGCGGCGGCAGGGACGGAGCGGGTCGAGCACGTCGCCGTCCCGCCGGGTGCGCTCGGCACGCGCATGGAGCTGGCGTCGCTGATCGTTCGCGCGCGCTGACGCCGATCTCCTCGGCTCAACCGGTGCGCTTGTGATCGCGCCGGGTCGGTCCTACATGGCTGCGACGTGATCGCCGAAGAGCGATGCGCAGCACCGTAGGAGATGATGATGAAGATCGGTCTGGCCGCCTGTGTCGCCGTCCTGATGGCAACCCCCGCCGTCGCCGCCCCGGGCGCGGATCCGCTCTCGGCGGAGAGCACCGTCCTCAACCTGCGCGGAATCGACCTGACCAGCGTCGAGGGGCAGCAGCGGCTCGCCATCCGCATGGATCAGGCGGCCACCGCCGTATGCGGGCAAGGCATGAGCAGCGTTCATCTCGCGCTCGCCGCGCAGGCGCGGGAGTGCCGCAGCGACGTCATGGCCGATATCCGCACCCGTATCGCCGTCGCGACCGCAGCGCGCGAACGCGGCCACGCCACCGAACTCGCGATGCGCTGATCGCAGGCGGGAGCGGTCGTTTGCTCGATCGCTCCCGCACGTTCGTCAAACGGCGTATGGTCGGGGGAGGCGGCGCGGCTAGCGTCGCTCCATGACACGAACATTCCTGAGGCGCGGGCGCCGCGCCGTGGCTGTCTGCGCTGCGATGGTTCGGGGCGCGGGCGCGCTCCTGTTGGCCGGGTCCGCACCGGTGGATCGCGGACCGGCCTTCACGCACTGGATGGACGGCACCACGGACGAACCGGCGACCCAGGTCCAGCGGATCGACCCTGACACTTTCGTCATCCGCCAGTCGGTCCGGACCAACTTCGAGGCACCCTTCCTGTATCTGCTGTTCGGGCGGGAGCGCGCGCTCCTGATCGACAGCGGGGCGGGCGGGCTCGCTATCCGCCCGACCATCGACCGGGTGATCGATGACTGGCGCGCGCGGCACGGTGGCCGATCGATCCGCCTGATCGTCGCGCATTCGCATGGCCATGGCGATCACCATGCCGGCGACGCCGAGTTCCGCGGTCGCCCCGACACGGAGGTGCTGGGGCTGGCACCGGCGCAGGTCGCGGCCTTCTTCGGGATCGCCGACTGGCCGGACCAGATCGGCCGATACGATCTCGGCGGGCGCGTCCTTCGCATCCTGCCGACGCCCGGACACGAGCCCGCCCATATCATGGTCTATGACGCGCGGACGCGGCTGATCTTCTCGGGCGACATGCTGTACCCGGGCCGCCTCTACGTCCCACGCGACCAGTGGACCGTCTTTCGTGCGAGCGCGGATCGGCTGAGGCAGTTCGCGCGCGACCATCCGGTCCGCGCGCTGCTCGGCGCGCATATCGAGATGACCCGCACGCCGGCGCAGGACTATCCGATGCGCGCGCCCACGCACCCGGACGAGCATGCGCTCGCGCTGCCGCCGACGACGATCGCGGAACTCGATCGTGCGGTCACTGCCGCGCGGTCATCGGCGGCAATTGACCGTCACGCCGACTTCATCGTCTATCCGATTGCGCCCAAGCCTCGCTAATTCCCGATCCGGCTGGGCTTCTTCCACCACGACAGCGTGTGCGCGTCGTGCGCGCTGGTCCAGATGCCGGCGCGCGTGTAGCGCAATGCACCGCTGCCCGCGGCCTGGCCGACGCGCGCGGTGATCGCGAGCGAGACCGGATCGATCACCACGAAGCTTTGGCCGGCCGTCGTGCGCAGCCAGACCTTGCCGCCGCCCGCGTCGATGTCGCCGTATTTCAACGTCTCGTCGACCTTGACGCGCCCCGAGACGGTGCCGGTCACCGGATCGACCCGCGCCACCGTGCCGTCGCCCTGTTCCTGCACCCAGACCGCGCGCTCGCCCGCGACGAGAAAGCCGGGTTCGCGTCCCAGGGCGGTAGTGAGGACAACCCGGTTGCTGGCGGGGTCGATCTTCTGCAGACTCTGCCGCGGCGCGCTGACGGCCCAGAGCGACCCCAGGCCGAACGACAGATAACAGGTGCCGGGGTCGACCTTGATCGATGCGGTCACCGCGTCCGTCGCGGGGTCGATGCGCGCGATCGCGCCTTCGGCGTCGCTCGCCACCCATACCGAGCCCGCACCGGCGACGACATTCAACTCGCCCGCTGGATTGGCGATGCCGGTGGGGACGACGGCGGTGATCGTGGCCGTCCTTAGATCAATGCGGTTGACGCTGCGGGTCGTGCAATCCGCGACCCAGAGCGATCCGAACGCCACCGCCATGGCGCCGCACGGCCGCGCCATCGCCACTTCAGCGTGCTTGCCCTTGCGCGACCAGCGCTCGACCCGGCCCTTGTTGGTTGCCCAGACCGTCTTGCCGTCCACCGCGAGGAAATCCGCGAAGCCGGGGACGCTGAGCACCTGCTCGCTGGGGCCGGCGGCCGAAGCCGGCGTCACTGCGACGCCGCCGCCGATCGCGGCCGCGAGCCATGCCGCCTTCAGCGCTACACGCCAAGTCATGCCGCGCCTCATGCCGCCGCCTCGGCGGACTCCGCCGCAGGTTGGTCGCGCCGGGCCTTGAACCGCGCGATCAGGGGCCGGGCGGGGAACAGGAACTGTTCGCCGATCGACAGACGGCGGCGATCGTCCTGCCCGACGATCTCGGCCTCGCCATCGCTGTAGGTGCCGAAGAGCCGATCGAGCAGGATCAGCGAGTTGCCGTAGTTGGCGCGCGTCGCCTCATAGCTGGTCGAATGATGGAGGCTGTGGTGCTGGATGGTGGTGAAGACGAAGGCGTACCAGCGCGGCGGATCGAAGCGCGTGTTGGCATGCGCGAAGGTGGAGACCACCGCCAGGATGTTGAGCCCGCAGAACATGGCGGGTTGGGGCAGGTCGATCAGCGCCAACACGCTCAGGCTGATCAGGAACAGTTCGATCGGATTACCGACAGCCCCCTTCATCGCGTTCAGCTGGGTCAGGTGGTGGTGCGGCGCGTGGGTCGACCAGAAGAAGGCCTGATTGTGCATCAGGCGGTGCATCCAATATTGGCCGAATTCGACCAGGACGATCACCAACGCGACCTGTAGCACGAATGGCAGGTGCATTGCCCAGGGCGTGGCGATCCCGAGCGCGTGCTTGAGCGCGGTGAGCGGCTCGTCCGCGAGCGTCTTCGAAGCCCAGGCGATCACCGTGTAGCTCAGCGTGACGTAGAAGACATCCGTGAAGAACTCGCGCCAGGTGAGCCGCCAGCTGGAGTGACGCTCGTTGGCCCATTCGAGCGCCTGGATCACGGCCGTGGTTGCCAGTGTCGCGATCACGATCGACCAGGCGCTGCCGGTCCAGGCGGCGGGAGCCCAGGCCCAGAACAGCAGCACCGCCGCGACCATCAGCGGCTGCACATAGCTTAACAAGGTCCTCTTCATCGTACCGGATCCGCTCCCGCCAAAGCTTCTGCGCGGGAGGCTACCGCAGCGCCGGACGCCTCGAAGGTGGGCGAATGACGTAGCCGCGGGCCATTCATTCGACCGCGATGCCATGGCGTTCGAGAAAGTCGCGCGCGGGCGCCAATGCGTCCGCGTGCCGGCGCCAGCGCTCCACCGCGTCGCGGTATATCGGGCGGCGCACCTGCGCGGCGCTCGGGGTCGACACCGGCGCCGCATTGGCCTGAAAGTCGAGACAGGCGTCGGACCAGTCCAGGCCGCAATGAGCGAGGAGGCGGCGGGTCTGACCCTCCTGATCGGCGACCAGCGCCTCATAGCCGAGCTCGAGTACGCGGCCCGGCAGTGCCTCGCGCCAGAACGTCATCAGGCGGTCGAAGCGGTAATAATAGGCAGCGGTGTCGAGCAGGTCGTAGCTATAATCGTAATAGCGCGAGCTGATCGCGAACAGGTTGCGGTAGTTGGCGAGGATCGTGTCGAGCGGATTGCGCCGCAGGCACACGATCGCGGCGTTCGGAAGCGCCTGCGCGATCAGGCCGAGGTACTGGAAGTTGCCCGGGAACTTGTCGACGAAGCGGAGCTTGCGACCCGGCACGTGCGCCGCCGCGCGCGCGAGATAGTCGCGTCCGATCGCGCTAGGATCGACGCGCGCCGCGGCGCGGATCGTCTCGGGATCGAGCACGTCGCGGCTGCGCGTGCCCGCCGCGGCTTTGACGGCCAACGGCAGCGCCTGCAACTCCCCCGCACTCTCCCCCATCTCGTGCGAGGACAGGATGCGATCGACCAAAGTGGTACCGGTGCGGGGCATGCCGACCACGAAGATCGGCGCCGCGTGTGGCGCGCCGGACGTCATGGGTGCGTCCGAGGGGCGCCAGCACGCCTCGATCGCGTCGAAGCGGGCGGCATCGTCCGCGAAGCGATAGCGCAGGGTGGCGCGATGCGCGCGGTTCGTCTCCGCCAGCACGGCGAAGGCGCGCTGCGACTCGGCGAGATCGTCCAGCTCCTTGGCCAACGCATAGCCCAGCAACAGCCGGTCGCGCGGCGCCTGCGCCCCCGCGCGGGTCGCGGACAGCCGCGCGACATGGTTGCGCTCGGGCGTCTGGCGCCGAAGCCCGGCGAGCAGGTGGTGCGCGCGCGCGTCCGCCGGTGCGATGGCGAGCAGCGCCTCGAGCGCGCGCTCCGCTTCGTCCTGCCGCCCAAGGAAGCTCAGCGTGGCCGCGTGATTGTAGCGGAACCCGGTGTTCGCCGGTTCGCGCCGGATCGCCGCGGCGAAATGCGGCAGCGCGGCGGCATGGTCGCCCAGCCGCGCATACACGCACCCGATCGTGTCGCGGCTGAGCGCATCCTCGGGGAGCGCGCGCTCGGTCTCCGCGAGCACGGCCGACGCGTCGGCGTCGCGTCGCACCAGCGTGTACAGGCGGGCGAGCTGCGCGCAATATTCGCCTCGGGCGTCCCGCTCGACCGCCTGCTCGATCAGCCGGATGCCGTCGCCCACGCGCCCCAGCATTGCCGCCGCGAGACCGCCGAGGAAGAACGCTTCCGCGGCCTCCGGCGTGTCATCGCGCCAGCGTGTTGCCGCGGTCAGCGCGTCCTCGGCCTGCCCGCGCGCGAGCGCGTGGCGGATCGCCGCGGCACGAGGATCGGGAGGGAGCAGCGGCGCCAACCGACCGGTCGCGCTATCGGGTGAGCGTGGTGACCGCGATCGCCGTGGCCGACGCGCGATTCTCCACTCCCATCTTCTCGAAGATCTGTTCGAGGTGCTTGTTCACGGTTCGCGGACTGATGTGAAGGATCTCGCTCACCTCGCGGTTCGGCTTGCCGCGGCTGATCCACAGCAGCACCTCCGCCTCGCGCGAGGTGAGCCCGTGCTGCGCGGCGAGCAGCGTCTTCTCCTCGCCCTCGTGTCGTTCGGAAAGGCGGAAGACCCATTGCGCGGCGGGAGTACAGCGCAGGAACCCCGCCTCCAGCGTGCGCTCGCCCACCGACACGGTGATCCGGGCGCCGGGCGCCGGCGCGCTCGCCTGCAGCCGGCGCAGCGCTGCGACGAAGGGCTCGGGCAGCGTGCCCGAGGCTGCGGTCCAGTCCGGGAACAGCCGCTCGAGCATCGCTCCGGCGGCCGGGGTCAGCCACTGCGGCTCGCCGGCGCGGTCGACCGCCAGCGCGGGCCGCCCGCTCGTGTCGAGCGCGAGCTGGCTGCCGTGCGCCACCCGTGCGGTCGCGAGATGGACCCGGATGCGCGCGAGCAATTCGTCGATGACGATCGGCTTGCTGACGAAGTCGACACCGCCGGCGTTGAGGCCGCGAACCACGTGCTCGGTCTCGGTCAGCCCGGTCATGAAGATAATCGGCAGATGCTGGAACGCGGGATTGGCCTTGATCTGTCGCGTCGTCTCGAAACCGTCGAGCCGCGGCATCACCGCGTCCATCAGGATCAGGTCGGGGGTAACGCGGGTGAGCAGATCGAGCGCGGCGAGGCCATCGATCGCGATCAGCACGCTCATGCCCGCGCCCTCCAGCGTGCTGGTGAGAAAGCGCAGCGCCTCCGGCGTGTCGTCCACCACCAGGACGACCGGACGCGGCGTGTCGGCGGGGTCAGCGCGTCGCATCGTCGATCGTGCCGAGCAGCGAGCGCAGATCGAAGTCGCCGAGGTGGCGCCGAAGCGCGGCCACCAGCATGTGCGCAGCGGGAATGGCCGCGTCGAGCTCGTCGATCGCCTGTTCGACGCCGCGGATGTGGCCGACCTTGGCGAGCGCGTGAACGCGCTGCAGCAGCGGTGCCGCCTCCGAGGGAAGTTCGAGAGGGAAGGATGCGGGATTCGCGGCGGTGACCGCCTCGGCCTCTTCCCAGCGCAGATCGAGCTGCGTGCCGATCAACGCGACGAGCGTGTCCAGCTCGACCGGTTTGGTAACGAATGCGTCATGGCTGCTGTGCCCGTCGCCACCAGCCTTGAAGGCATGCGCGTCGGCCGAGACCATGACGATGCGCAGCGTAGTGCCATGCGCGGCGCGCAGCCGATCGGCGGTGACCCAGCCGTTGGTACCGGGCATTTGGATGTCGAGCAGGACGATATCGGTCGCTACGCGGGCGGCGAGCGCGATGCCTTCCGCACCGTCCGCCGCGGTGTGGACCACGAAGCCCAGGCCACCGAGCAGCGCGCGCATGATGTGGCGTTGTGCCGGATCGTCGTCGATCACCAGCACGGTGCGAGGAGGTCCCTTGTAGCCGGTGATCCGCCCGCGCGCGCTGCTGGTCCGCGCCGGTGCCATCGGTGAGGGCAGCATGGCGCGGAAGCGGAAGACGCTGCCGGCCCCGGGCGTGCTGGTCACCGCAATGTCTCCGCCCAGCACGCGCGCGAGCACGCGGGTGATCGCGAGACCCAGTCCGATCCCGGGCTGCAACTGCGCCTCTGCCAGGCTGCCGCGATCGAACGGTTCGAACACGCGCTCCAGGTCCTCCGCGGCGATGCCGATCCCGGTGTCGCTCACCTCGATGTCGGCGACCTGGCTGCGATAGCGGACGGAGAGCGTGACATGACCGGCGGGCGTGTATTTGATCGCGTTGGAAACGAGGTTGATGAGGATTTGGCGCAGGCGCTTCTCGTCCGCCTTGACCTGGTCCGGCAGCGGGTCGCGCACGTCGAGCGTCAGCGTCAGCCCCTTGGCGCTCGCCTGCATCCGGAACATGTCCACGACGTGCTGGAGCAAGGCGCGCAGGTCGACGAGGTCCTGCCGGATCGTCAGCACGCCGCTTTCGATGCGCGAGATCTCGAGCAGCCCTTCGACCAGATTGGTGACATGCTCGGCCGAGCGGCGGATGATCGTTCCCGCCTCCGCGCCCGAGATGCTGTCGTCGCGCTCCAGCAGCTGCGCGTAGCCGTAGATAACGTTGAGCGGCGAGCGGATCTCGTGGCTGACCGCGACGAGATAGCGCGTCTTGGCCTCGTTGGCCGCCTCGGCCGACTCCCGCGCGCGCCGCAGCTCGGCCAGCGCGCGCGCGTGCGCGGCGGGCTCGGCGCCGAGCGGCGCGGCGTCGAGGGGGTCGGCCGAGGAAGTCACGCCCCGGCCGGGCGCGACAGGCCGTCGATATAGGCGCGCCAGCCGCCGAGTGCGGTGATGTCGTGCGCGCCGTCAATCGCGCGCGGCTCGGCGACGAAGCCCTTCACAACCGATCCGTCCGCGAGCGTCACCGAGCCGATCGCGAGCGGTGCGGGCACCTCGACCACGAAGCTGCCGAAGGCGGCGACGTCGAGCTCGTACACTTCCACCGCGATCGCGGCGCCGTCGGCGGCGTGGACCAGCGCCGGCTTGGGTGGGGTGCTGTTCGCCATCGCGTACAGCCGGTAGCTCGGCGCAGTGGTGGTGGCGGCGACCAGCCGCGCGTCGCGCGAGGTGAGTTGCCAGTGCAGCGGCATGCCCTCGAGATGGGCGCCGACGACGGCGAGCTTCACTGTCTCCATGCGATCCTCGATGTGGAGTGGAGGGGGAGGTGGCAGCGCGGCGGCGTCGAGATAGGCCTGCCCCGCGTCGAGCAGGCCCGTGTCGCTCCACGCCGGCGCGATCAGCGTGACGCCGAAGCCGGTGCCATTGTCGCGCCAGCCCGCCGGCACGGCCAGCGCGGCCATGTCGAGCAGGTTCACGAAATTGGTGTAGAGCCCGAGGTTGCTGTTGAGCACGACCGGCGCGGCGCGCATCTCGGTGATGCGATAGATCGTCGGCGCGGTGGGCAGTGCGAGCAGGTCGACGCGCTGCCACATCGCCTCCGCGGCGCGCTGCAGCTCGGCAAGGCGGTACTGGCCGCGGAACACGTCCATGCCGCTGGTCGCGCGCCCGTCGTCCAGGATGGCGCGGACCGTCGGGTCGAACGCCTCGGGGCGCTCGTCGAGCAGCGGTAGCGCCGCGGCGACCCGCTCCGCTACCCATGGACCGCCGTAGAGCAGCATCGCCGCCTCGCGCAGCAGCGTCATGTCGAGTTCGACCAGCTCGGCGCCCTGCACGGCGAGCGTCGCCAGCGCTCGCTCGTACAACCGCTCCGACGCGGCGTCGCCGAGGAAGAGCCGCTGATCGGGCCGCGGCACGCCGATGCGGCGCGGCGCGAGCGCGCGCTCCCCGCCATCGCGCGAGTAGGAATCGGCCGAGTCGAAGCCGGCGACCACCGCGTCGACGATCCGCGCGTCCGCGATCGTGTGAGTGAGCACGGTGATACAGTCGAGCGTGCGGCAGGCGGGAACCAGCCCCGTCGTGCTCCACCGGCCCTTGGTCGGCTTCAATCCGATCAGCCCGTTGAAGGCCGCGGGGACGCGGCCCGACCCGGCGGTGTCGGTGCCGAGCGCGAAGGCGACCAGCCCCGCCGCGACCGCCACTGCCGAGCCCGAGCTGGAGCCGCCGCTGACATAGGCGCGATTGAACACGCAGGCGGGCGCGCCATAGGGGCTGCGCGTGCCGTTGAGCCCGGTGGCGAACTGGTCGAGATTGGCCTTGCCCAGCGGCACGGCGCCCGCGGCGATCAGGCGCGCGACCACCGCTGCGGACTCGGCGGGCGTGTAGGCGAAGTCGGGGCAGGCAGCGGTGGTCGGCACCCCGGCGAGATCGATATTGTCCTTGATCGCGAAGGGAACGCCCGCGAGCGGCAGCGTCTCGCCCGCGGCCACGCGCGCGTCGACCGCGGCGGCGGCGCGCAGCACCGTCTCCTCGTCCAGCCGCGTGATCCAGACGGCGGGCTGCACCTCGGCATAAGCGGCGATCCGCGCCAGCGCCTCGCGCGCGACCGCGACCGCGCTGGTCGCGCCGGCGTTGACCGCGGCAGCGAGCGGGGCGACGTGGAAGCGGGTGTCGCTCATGCCACCTCCACCGCCAGCATCGCGCGCCCGGGGGAGAGCGCCTGTTTCTCCTGCACGTAGATGCCGCGCACGACCCCGCTGACCGGGCTGATCACCGCCGATTCCATCTTCATCGCCTCGATGATCGCGATCGTGTCGCCCGCGCTCACGCGCGCGCCGTCGGCGACGAGCAGCTTCCACAGGCTGCCGCCGAACGGCGCCTCCACCATCTCGCAGCCCTCGGGCAGCACGATCTCGGTATCGCTCGCGGCGGAGTCGGCCTCCTCGGTCAGCGCGGCGACGCGGTCGAACTCGCCGTCGCGCTCCCAGGCGGCGCGCTCCGCGTCGAAGGCGGCCTGGCGCCGCGCCTGGAAGGCCGCGATCGTCCCGGCGTTGTCGGCGAGGAAGGCGCGATAGTCGGAGAGGCGGAACACCTCCTCCTCGATCCGGATCGCGCGCCGGCCGAGCGGGAAGTCGCGTCGCCACTCGGTCAGCTCGTCGTGGCTGACCGGAAAGAAGCGGACGCGGTCGAAGAAGCGCAGCAGCCAGGGCTTGCCGTCGCGGAAGGCGTCGGTCTGCCGCCACGCGTTCCACACCTGGATGGTGCGGCCGAACAGCTGATAGCCGCCCGGCCCCTCCATGCCGTAGATGCACATATAGGCGCCGCCGATCCCGACCACGTTGGGCGGGGTCCAGGTCCGCGCGGGATTGTATTTGGTGGTGACGAGGCGATGGCGCGGGTCGATCGGGGTGGCCACCGGCGCGCCGAGATAGACGTCGCCCAGCCCCATGACGAGATAGTCGGCGTCGAAGACGATCCGCTTGACCGCATCGATGCTGTCCAGCCCATTGACGCGGCGGATGAACTCAATGTTGTCGGGGCACCAGGGCGCGTCGTCGCGCACCGACTCCATATATTTGTCGATCGTCTGGTAGATCGCCGGGTCCTGCCACGACAGCGGCAGGTGGACGACACGCGAGGGGATCTCGAAATCGTCGAGCCCGCCGAGCCGCTCCTCCGCCGCGACCAGGGCGTCGAGCAGCGCCGCCTGCGACAGCAGCCGGCTGTCATAGTGGAGCTGGAGCGAGCGGATCCCCGGCGTCACGTCGATGATGCCCGGCAGGGCGCTCCGCTCGACCTCAAGCATCAGCGCGTGGACGCGCAGGCGCAGCTCGAGGTCGAGCGAGATCGGGCCGTATTCGACCAAGAGGTTGCGGTCGCCCTGCTGGCGGTAGGTCACCGCCGGGCGGACGCCCTCCGCCGCGATCCGGTGCAGCACCGGCGAGCCGAGCGCGTCGTCGCGCGGCGCGGGCTCCTTCGCCGCGCCGGTGAGCGTGGCGACCAAAGCATCCTGCGCGCGCTCGGCGGCGGCGGCGGCGGCCTCGTCGATCGGCGCGAAGCGCACGCTGTCGCCGGGGGCGAGCTGGCCGACCTTCCACAGGTCCGCCTGCGCGACGACGAACGGGCAGACGAAGCCGCCGAGCGACGGCCCGTCCGGCCCGAGGATGATCGGCATGTCGCCGGTGAAGTCGACCGCGCCGATCGCATAGGCGTTGTCGTGAATGTTCGACGGGTGAAGCCCGGCCTCGCCGCCGTCCGTGCGCGCCCACTCGGGCTTGGGGCCGAGCAGGCGGACGCCGGTGCGGTTGGAGTTATAGTGCACCTTCCACGCCGTCTCGCGCAGCATGGCGATGTCGTTGGGGGTGAAGAAGTCGGGCGCGCCGTGCGGGCCGTAGAGCACCCGCAGCGTCCACTCGCGCGTGATCGCGGGGCGGTCGGCGGGGGCGAGCGCGCCCGCGTCCGGCAGATCGACCGGGGTGCGGGCGAGGTGGAGCGTGTCCCCGGTCATCACCGCGCGCCCGGCATGGCCGCCGAACTCCCCCAGCGTGAAGGCGCTACGGCTGCCGAGATACAGCGGCACGTCGAGCCCACCCGCGACGAGGATATAGCCGCGCATCCCGGCGCCGGTGACGCGCCCGATCTTGAGCGTCTGCCCCGCGGCGACGTCGACGGGCGCGTAGCAGCCGAGCGGCACCCCATCGAGCGTCGCGCCGAAGTCCGCGCCGGTCAGGCAGACGCGAGCGGGCGCATTGAACAGCAATGTCGGTCCGGCCGCGGTGATCTCCAGCCCGGCGGCGTCCTCGGCGTTGCCGACCAGCCGGTTGCCGAGCCGGAAGGCGAGCGAGTCCATCGGCCCTGAGGGCGGCACGCCGACGTGCCACAGGTGGAGCCGGCCGGGATAGTCCTGCACCGTGGTCGAGGCGCCGCCCGCCAGCACGCGGATCGTGCGCGGCGTGTAGGCGATCTCGGCGAGCGCGCGCGTCGACACCGCGCCGCTGGTGAAGACATCGGAGCGCACCACCGTGCGCAGCCAGTCGAGGTTGGTCTCGATTCCGGAGATGCCCGTACGGTCGAGCGCGTCCTGGATCGCGGCGACTGCGGCGTCGCGCGTCGGCGCGGTGACGATCAGCTTGGCCAGCATCGGGTCGTACCAGGCGGACACCTCGGTGCCCGCCGCGATCCAGGTGTCGACGCGCGGCCCCTCCGGGAAGGTGACGCCGACGAGCCGGCCCGAGCTCGGGCGATAATCCTGCGCCGGATCCTCGGCGTAGAGGCGCACCTGGATCGACGCGCCCTGCGGCGCCGCGACGAACCCGTGGAGGAAGCCGAAATCACCCGCGGCGCCGCGCACCATCCACTCGACCAGGTCGACGCCGGTGACCTGCTCGGTGACGCCGTGCTCGACCTGGAGCCGCGTGTTGACCTCAAGGAAGAAAAAGTCGTCGCGCTCGGCGTCGTAGAGGAACTCGACCGTGCCGGCCGAGCGGTACGACGCGGCGGCGGTGAGGCGCACCGCGGCGTCGATCAGCGCCTGCCGCGTCGCGGGCGGGAGCAACGGGGCGGGGGTCTCCTCGACCACCTTCTGGTTGCGCCGCTGGAGCGAGCAGTCGCGCTCGCCGAGCGCGACGACATGGCCCGCGCCGTCGCCGAACACCTGCACCTCGATGTGGCGCGCGCGCGCGACATAGCGCTCGAGGAAGACGCCGCCGTCGCCGAAATTGCCCGCGCCGAGCCGCGCCACGGTGGCGAAGCCGTCGCGCACGTCGGCGGCGTCGGCGCACACCTTCATGCCAATGCCGCCACCACCTGCGGTCGCCTTGAGGATCACCGGGTAACCGATCTGCTCCGCCGCGGCGAGCGCGGCGGCCTCGTCGCGCAGCAGGTCGGTGCCGGGGGCGAGCGGGACGCCGTGCGCGGCGGCGAGGTCGCGCGCGGTGTGCTTGAGCCCGAAGGCGCGGATATTGTCGGGCGTCGGGCCGATGAAGACGATTCCGCGCGCGGCGCAGGCCTCGGCGAAGGCGGTGTTCTCCGAGAGGAAGCCGTAGCCGGGGTGGATCGCCTCCGCGCCGGTGGCTTCCGCCGCGGCGAGGATCGCCGCCACGTCGAGGTAGCTTTCCGCCGCGGGCGCGGGGCCGATGCGGACCGCCTCGTCGGCCTGCGCGACATGCGCCGACCCCGCGTCGGCGTCGCTGAACACCGCGACCGAGCCGACGCCCATGTCCTTCAGCGTGCGGATGATGCGGCAGGCGATCGCGCCGCGATTGGCGATCAGGACCTTGGTGAACATCAGCCGATCACCTGCATACGCACCGGCGTGGGATTGAAGCCGTTGCAGGGATTGTTGATCTGCGGGCAGTTGGAGACGACGACGATCACGTCCATCTCGGCGCGCAGCTCCACCGTGAGCCCCGGCGCGGAGATGCCGTCGACGATCCCGAGTGTCCCGTCGGCCTCGACCGGCACGTTCATGAAGAAGTTGATGTTCGACACCATGTCGCGCTTGCCGCGGCCGGCGCGAGTGTTGGCGTCGAGGAAATTGTCGACGCAGCTGTGCTGCGCCTTGGTGTGGTGGCCGTAGCGCAAGGTGTTCGACTCGCACGAGCAGGCGCCGCCGATTGTGTCGTGGTAAGCGACGCTGGTGGCGGTGATCGTCATCATCGCGCGTCCCTCGTTGGACAGCAGCACCGCGCCCTCGCGCAGGAAGATGTTGCGCTGCGCCGCGATCGTGTCCTGCGCGCTGTAGCGCTCGGCGTCGTCGTCCGCGGCGTACATCAGGAAGTCGACCGCCTGGTTGCCTTCGAGGTCGATGATGCGCAGCGTCTCGCCGGCGTCGACGCGGTGCATCCAGGGCGCGCGTGCGGGCACGACCTCGTCGTGGCGGAGCGTGCCGGGGAGGGGAAGGTCAAGGCTCATGTCGCTCCCTTCAGCGCGCGTAGAGATCGTCGGTGTTGAGAAAGGCGCGCTCGCCCTCGGGCGTGGCGAGGCGGATCGGATCGTCCGCCGCGGCGGGCGCGCCGCGCCACGCGGTCGCGCGCAGCGGCGTGACGGTGTAGTCGGCGCGTGGGTCGAGCACGTGCGGGCAGTTGGCGAGCACGACGATCACCTCCATCTCGGCGCGCAGCAGCAAGGTTCGACCCGGCGCGAAGGGGCCGATCTGCGGCTCGGTTGCGCCGTCCGCCCCGACGCGGACGCCCTTGAACCAGGTGACGCAGGGATGGACGTCCTTGCGGCCCAGCCCGTGCTTGGCGACCGCGAGCATGAAGCGGTCGCGTGCGTTGGGGTGCGGCCCGTAATTGACGCCGTCGCCATAGGCGCGCGCGTTCGAGGCTGCAGTCGAGGTGCCGCAAAAGGCGTCGTGCGTGCCCGCCTCGTCTTCCAGGATCGTCATCATGACGCGACCGAGGTCTGAGAGCAGCAGTCGGCCGGCGCCGAGATAGCCGTTCCACTGCACCTTGAGCGTGTCCGCGACATTGAGCCGCTCGGTCGGCATGTCGGCGTTGAACAGCAGCATCGCGGCGCAGGCGTCCCCCGCGACATCGACCAGCCGGAGCCGCGTGCCGCGCGCCAGCCGCCGCGCCGCATAGCCGCCCGGCGCAATCGTCTCCTCCCACACCAAACCTTCGGGCGCGTCGTCGGCCGCGGCGGGGAGCGTGGGCATGGCCTCGACGCGGGTGCCCGCCATCGCGCGGGCGTGGTCGCGGGCGCCGGCAGGATCGGCGGTGCTGGTCGTCATGCAATGTCTCTCTGCGGAAGGTCATCGCCGCCGAGCGCCTCGACCAGCGCCGGCGGCGGCAGGGTCTTGCGGTCGAGCGACAGATCGTAGGTGACGGTGGCGCCGAAGCGGTGCGGCGCGTGCGGGTCGTGGCGGCGCTTGTCGAACGCGAGCACGCGCGTGCCGAGCTTGAACGCCTCGCCGATGTCGTGGGTGACCATCAGGATCGTCAGCCCGTGCTCCTGCCACAGCCGCGTGATCAGCGCGTGCATGTCGAGCCGGATGCCGGGATCGAGCGCGCCGAACGGCTCATCGAGCAGCAGCACGCGCGGATGCTTCACCAACGCCTGCGCGATTGCCAGCCGCTGCTGCATGCCGCCCGACATCTGCGCGGGATAGACGTGCAGGCTATGCTCGAGCCCGACCGCCGCCAACATCTCGGTTGCCGTGTCGCGCGCGGCGCGGCGGCGCCCGCCGAACAGCCGCGCGGTCAGCGGCGCCGCCGCGCACTCGATTCCGAACAGCACGTTCTGCAGCGCGGTGAGATGCGGGAATACCGAATAGCGCTGGAACACCACGCCGCGGTCGGGCCCGCACTCGGCGCGCATCGGGGTGCCGCCGAGCAGCACCTGCCCGCGCGTCGGTGCCTCCTGGCCGAGGATCAGGCGCAGGAACGTGCTCTTGCCCGCGCCCGACGGGCCGACCACCGCGACGAAGCCGCCCTCGGCGAGCTGGAGCGAGACGCGCTCCAGCACGATCTTGTCGCCATACTCGACCCAGACGTTGCGGAGCTCGACCAGCGCGCTCATCGGCCACCCCCGTGCGCCCAGGGGAAGGCGCGGCGGCTCAGCAGCAGCAGCATCGCGTCGGCGGCGATCGCGAGCAGCGAGATCCAGGCGACATAGGGAAGGATGATGTCCATCGCGAAATAGCGCCGGACCAGGAAGATGCGGTAGCCGAGCCCGACGTCGGCGGCGACCGCCTCGGCCGCGATCAGGAACACCCAGGCTGGCCCCAGCGACAGCCGCAGCGCCTCGATCAGCCGCGGCATCAGCTGCGGCAGCGCCACGCGCACCGCGAGCTGCCAGCTGTTGGCGCCGAGCGTCTGCGCCTTGGCGATCTGCTCCGCCGGCAGCCCCGTGACGAAGCCGGTGAGGTCGCGCGTCATGAACGGCGCGACACCGATCGCGATCAGCGCGATCTTGGACGCCTCGTCCAGCCCCAGCACGATGAAGAGGATCGGCAGCACCGCCACCGGCGGGATCACCGCGATGATCGCGATCACCGGACCGAGCAGCGCGCGGGCGAGCGGCACCACGCCGAGCAGCAGCCCCAGCACCAACGCGCTGCCGGTGGCGATGGCGAGCCCAAGACCGAGCCGGTACAGGCTCGCCAGCGTGTCGGCGACGATCACGATCCGGTCGCTGGCGGGATCGCGGTCGGTGCTAAAGCCGTGGATCGCCTCCGCCATGGCGGAGAAGGTGGGCAGCAGCTTGTCGGCGGGGTTGGCGGCGTGGCGCGCCTGCGAGGCGACCAGATAGACGAGCAACAGCGCCAGGATCGGCACCGCCCCGAGCAGCAGGCGCGCGCCGCGCCGGGGGCGCAGGTCGACCAGCCGGGTCACGCGCGATCCGCCCGGGGCGCGGTGATCCGCCGCCCGTTGCCCGATCCGTCGCTGTGGTCGCGTCCTACGCTCATCTCATTCCCGACTTCGCTCGCGCGTGATGCGCGGGCATGGTTCCTCGATCGCCGCGACCCTCTGTTCCGGCGCGCATCGTTCGATCGTCTGGTCGTGCGGCTACAGCTTCCCGTCCGCCGCCATCTTCATGTAGCTGGGATCGAATCGCAGCTTCACGTTCTTCGGATCACCGAGCGACTTGCCGCCGGCGAAGCTGATGCCGATCGCGTCCACGGATTTCGCGCTCGGCCCGAACAGCCCGTGCGCGAAGCTGAACTGGCGCACGCGGTCGGTCACGGTCACGAGGTCAGGGTTGGCGGCATAGGCCGCGGCGTCCTGCGCGCGCGCGTAGAGGTGCGTGGTCTTTAGCTGGTCGTCGAAGCTCTGCGGTGTGGTGCCGGCGGCCTTGGCCATCGCGGCGCGCGCAGCGCGGCCCGCCGCATCGTCACGGGTCATGATCGCCATCGTCTCGTACCAGATGCCCGCCAGCGCCTTGCCCAGGTTCGGGTTGGCGCGCAGCGTGTCGGTGCTGACGTTGAGCGTGTCGAGGATCTCGTTGGGGATCTTGGAGCTGTCGAACACCTCGGTGGCGCCCTTGGTCGCGCGGATCGTGGCGAGCTGGGGGTTCCAGGTGGCGACCGCGTCGACGCTCGGCGAGGCGAAGGCGCCGACGATGTCCGCATCGCCGGTGTTGACCGTCTTCACGTCCGACAGCGTCATTCCGCTCAGCTCCAGCCCGCGCGCGAGCAGGAAGTGCGAGACCGACAGCTCGACCAGCTTGACCGAGCGACCCTTGATGTCGGCCATCGAGCGCGCGTTCTTGAGCACGACGCCGTCGTTGCCGTCCGAATAATCACCGATCAGCAGCACGGTGGTGTCGCGGCCGCCGGCGGCGGGGATGGTGAGCGCGTCCATCGTGGTCGACACCACGCCGTCGAGCTTGCCGGCGGCATATTGGTTCACCGATTCAACGTAGTCGTTGACCTGGACCAGGCGAATATCGATGCCGTATTTGTCGGCCCATTTCTTCACGATCCCGGCCTGTTGCGCGTACGGCCACGGCATCCAGCCGGTATAGATCGACCAGCCGATGGTGAAGTCCTTCTTCGCCGCCCCTGCCGTCTCGCCGCCAGCCCCTGCCGGCCCGCTGCCGCAGGCGGTCAGCGTGAGGGAGAGCGCGATTGCCGCTACGCCGCTGAACCATCGTCGTGCTGCCATCCGCAAAACCCCCGTCATCGCCTCGCCGCCGTCACCGACCCGCCAATCCCATTGAGAAGGGGACCGAAAGCGGCGGCGAAACCGTGGCGGCATCGTCAGGAGCACGTTGCCGGTCAGCTGCTCATCGATGAAGATCGAAAATGATGATGAAAGCCATCAACCAAATCTATGAGCGGTGCTGCGCCCGCCGTCGCCGCAGCACCTCGTCGAGGAACAGCTGGGTGGGGGTGTCGCGTGTTCCCTCGGCGCGGGCGAGCAGGAAGATGTCGTAGAACGGTTCCATGTCGGCGTGAAGCAGCGGCCAGAGCTGGCGTTGCTCCACTGCCTGCCGCGCCGCCATCACCGGGAGGAAGCCGATGCCGACACCCAGCGTGATCAGGCGCTTGGCCTCGTTGATATCCTCAGCGCGGCCGGTCGCACGCGAGCCGAGCCGATAGCGACGGCGCAGCCGCGTGACGGTGTCGAGCTCGTCCTCGCCGGTGAGCACGAAGCCCTCGTCCTTGAGCTCGCCGAGCCGCTCGACGCGGTGGCCGAACAGCGGATGGCTGCGCGCGCAATAGAGTTGCTGCCGCTCCACGAACAGCGGCTCGTAGAGCAATCCGCCGCGCACGTTGCTGTCATAGCCGACGCCGATCTCGGCCTCGCCCTGCTCGAGCGCGTCGAGCACGGCGCGCCACGGCGACACGCGCAATTCGATGTGAATGTGCGGGTTGCGGCGATGGAAGCTGGCGATCGACTCGTCGAATTCGGGCGAGGTGACCGCCGAGATCAGCTGGATGCGGACCGCGCCCTCGACGCGCCGGGTCGCCTGCGCGACCTGGTGCGGCACCAGGCGCGCGGTCTCCAGCATCTCCTCGCACAGCCCGAGCAGCGCGGTGCCCGCCGCGGTCGTCTTGATCCCGGTCGCGGAGCGTTCGAGCAGCTGAACGCCGACCTGCTCCTCGAGCCGCTTGAGCGCTGCGCTGATGCTGGGCTGCTGCTTGTGCAGTTTTCGCGCCGCCGCGCCGATCCCGCCGGCGCGCACGATCTCGACGAACGTGCGCAGAAGGTTCCAGTCGACCCGGTTGGCGAAGTTCTTGTCCAACACCGCCCCACGATCGACCAACATTCCGCTCCCGCACGCCTTCGACCGCTTATCCTTAGCGGCACGCGGACCCGGCGCAACGCGGGCGCCGCTCAGCTTCAACGGGGAAGGCGGGTGTCGTTCCCTGATCGACGGCGATTACACCCCGAGCAGGTGCGTGCGGAACAGCCGCTTCACCAGCCTGGCCTGTCCGACCCGGCCGAACAGATACAGCACCGTGAAGATACCGGCGAAGACATAGGCCGGCGTCGCCGAGGGTTTGCCGTCCTCCTCCGCGGCCTTCTTGTCCTTCTTCTTGGGCTTCTCGGGCGCGGGAGCCCCGAGGAACCGGTCGATCGCGCTCATCGGCAGCTCGGCCTTCTCCTTCTCCCGTTTCTCCTTGGCCGCGATCTCGGCCGCGGTCGGCTTGTGGTGCCCGCCGACGACAAGCGTGAGCTGCGCCACCAGGAGGAACATCAGCGGCGCGAGGAAGCAGAAGAGCAGCGCCCGACTCGTCAGATGGTAGCGCAGCACCGGCGCCACCGCGCCATCCTCGACGCACAGCACGCCGTCGTCGAACACCGCCATCCTGTCCTGCGCGGCCTGATCGCGCTTGCTGAAGTGCAGCCTGCTGCCGGCGCGATCGCGCGTGGTACCGGGTTGGCGGAAGAGCGGGTCAAGCCGGTGGAAGACGTCGTCGCTCGTCTGCCCGGGGGCGAGCGGGAGGCTCCCGCGGACATGCCAGATCCAGTTCACGAGACGCTGGTTCATTCAATTCCCTCTGTTCGCATCCGGCAGTCCAGCGGCGGCGCGCGTCACTCGGCGGGCATCACCGAGTGACGGGCGAACTTCTCCTTCAGCGTCCTCCAGCTGTCGGCGAAGGGGTAGACCATCGTCTCGCGGATCGACATGCGGCGGCCGCCTTCCATTCCCAGCAACTCGGCCTCGCCGTCGACGCAGGTGCCGAACATCCGGTCGATGATGATCCATGTGTTCGAATAATTGCTGCGGCTGGCTTCGTAATCCTGCGAGTGGTGGACGCTGTGATGCTCCGTGGTGTTGAACAGGAAGCGCCACCAACGCGGCGAATTGAAGCGCACGTTGATATGCTGATAGGTGCCGACCGCCAAACCGAAGGTGCCGGCGAGAAGCGCGGCGCGCGGCAGGAAGTCGAACATGCCGCCGACCCCGAGCCCGATCAGGAACAGCTCGACCGGGTTGCCGACCGCGCCTTTGTTGACGTTGAGCTGGGTGATGTAATGATGCGGCGCATGCGTCACCCAGAGAGGGTACCAATTGTGCATGCCGCGATGCATCCAATATTGGCCGAAATCGAAGACGAACGAGATCAGAAATGCCTGGAGCAGCAGCGGCAGCCCGATGAACCAGGTGAGCTTGTGCCAGTCGAACGAACCCTGCACCGCCTCGATCAGGGCGTCGCTGCCAATATAGCCGTCGATCACGCGTAGCACGGTATAGCCGAGGCTGACGTAGAAGAGATCGACGGTGAGCTCCTTCCACGTCAAGCGCCAGCTCTCGTGCCGCGGCGCGAGCCATTCGAGGCCGAGCAGCAAAACCTTGAAGCCGATACCGATGCCGATCGCGGTGGACGTCTTGGCGATCGCGTTCGGCGCATAATACCAGAAGGCGATCAGCGCGAGCAGCATGGTGGGCTGGAACCAGGTGAAGAAGAAGCGCCGTGCGGGGCCTCCTTCCACCTTCGGGATGTTCTCCCATCCCACCGTGACCGGCGCCTGCGTCCCGATGATCCTCTTGCCGACCCGAACTCCGTCCATCTCGTCCTCGCGTCATCAAGCTTCGGGCAAACTTGACGAAAAACCGGCGCGAGCGTGATACGTCATCGGACGTATACGCGCGCCGGAGCGCTGCGCGATGCGCCGCTAGCGCGAGCTGACGGCGCCTCCCGGCGGTCGAGTGAGAGGCTGGCCACCGCGCCCCCGTTCAGGCCGGATTGAGCGTCGGGTAATCGGTATAACCCTCCGCTCCGCCACCGGCATAGAATAGCGCCGGTCGCGGCGCGTTGAGCGGCGCGTTTGTCATGAGCCGGGCGACCAGATCCGGATTGGCAAGTGCCATCGTGCCAAGCGCCTCGATGTCGGCGAGGCCGGCGGCGACGTCAGCGCCGATCCGCTCGCGCCCTCGTCCCGGACGATTGAGGACGATCGTGCCGCCAAAGGTCGCGCGCAGATCGGCAAGCAGCGGATCGGTGCCGCGCGCGATCAGGAGATGGAGATAGGCGAGACCGATCGTATCGAGCTCAGCCGCCAGATAGCGGTAGAGATCGTCGTTGGCTGACCCTTCGTCTATTCCGCCGGTCGGCACGCCGGGCGACAGGCGGATCGCAGTGCGCGCCGGGCCGATCGCCTCGGCCACCGCGCGCACGACCTCGAGCGCGAATCGAGTGCGGTTCTCCATCGTGCCGCCGTATCGATCGCTGCGCCGGTTCGAGCCAGGCGCGAGGAACTGATGCACCAGATAGCCATTCGCGCCGTGGATCTCGACGCCGTCCGCGCCGGCCTCGATCGCGCGCCGCGCCGCGTGGGCGAAGTCGGCCACCGTCTGCTGTACCTCATCCGTGGTCAGCGCGCGCGGCTCGGGCACAGGTTGCATGCCCGTCGCGGTGAACATCTCCTCGCCGGGCGCGATCGCGGACGGAGCGACGGGCTGACGATGGTGCGGCGTATTGTCGGGGTGGGCGCGGCGGCCGACGTGCATCAGCTGGACGACAAGTTGCGCACCCGCCTCATGTACCGCATCCGCGACCGTGCGCCAGCCGGCGACATGCGCGTCCGTGTAGATGCCCGGAGTCGCGAGATAGCCCTGACCGTCGTCGGACGGCTGCGTGCCCTCGGTGATGAGCAGGCCCAGGCTGGCGCGCTGCGCATAATAGAGCGGCGCGAGCGCGCCCGGCGAACCGTCGGGCCTGGCCCGGCTGCGGGTCATCGGTGCCATGGCGAGGCGGTGCGGCACGTGCAGGGTGCCGGCGGTGATCGGCGTCCAGATGTCAGTCATGTCGTGGCTCCGGTGGAGAGGGGCAGGGGGGATCAGAGCCGGCCTGCGGCCAGCAGTTCGCGCGTGCGCGTCAGCGTGGAGAGCAGCGCGGCCTTGTAGCCGCGCTCGCCGTCGAACTGCGCCTGTTCGGCTTGCTCCTCCGACCCGCCGGGTGCCCGGTCGCGCAGCCCGAGATAGCAATAGAAGCGCAGCAACAGCGCGCCGGTGTCGTCCTCGAAAAGCTCGTTGACGATCGCGCCCTCGCGGGGGCCGCTCGCCTGAAAAAAGGTGACCTTGCGCTGCGGCTCGAGCGTGATGATCTCGCGCAGGTCAGTGCCGGCGATGGTCGCCTCGCGGACGAGATGCGTGGCGCTCTCCTCGACTACCTCGCAGCGGGTGCACAGGCCCTCGGGGAGGAACAGCCGGGCGTCGCGCGCCTTGGCTTCCAGTCCCTTCCAGACCTGATCGCGGCTGAGCGGCGTCTCGCCTTCCGGGTTCACGGTGACAGTGGCGGTGGAGTAGATCATGGTGTGCTTCCTCGTGGATGGTGTTGACCATTCGGAAAATAGTGATCCATCGACGCGCCAATAGCCGCTATATCGGGACGCACCGTCTCACGGGTGATACGCATGGACCTGCTCGCGCTCGCCGACTTCAACCTCGTCGCCCGGCACGGCGGCTTCGGAAAGGCGGCCCGCGCCGCGAACCGCCCCAAGGCGACCTTGTCGCGGCGGGTCGCGGAGCTTGAGGCGGCGCTGGACCTGCGGCTGTTCGAACGCGGCGCGCGCGCGCTAAAGCTCACCGAAGAAGGGCGGACGTTGTTCGAGCGCACCAGCCAGTTGCTGACCGAGCTGGAGGAGACCGCGGCGGCGATCGCCTCGACTGGCCATCGCCCGCGCGGTCGCTTGCGGATCAGCGCACCGCTCCTGTTCTCACAGGCGGCGATGGGCAAGATCGCTGCCGCATTTGCGCTACAACATCCCGAGGTGCGGCTGGAGATCCTGGTCGAGGATCGCGCCGTGGACATGATCGAGGAGGCCTATGATCTGGTGATCCGGGTCAACCCGCAGCCGGACGTCAGCCTGGTCGGGCGCGCCTTCCTGCATGATCGGCACGTAGTGGTGGCAGCGCCGAGTCTGGTTCTGCCGGCGCCGGATGCGTCGGTGCCCGCGCTGGTGCGCGGCGCGATCGGCGCGGCCGACACGTGGAAGCTGATCACCGCCGCGGGGCCGCTCGACCTGCCGGTGGTGCCGGTGCTGGCCATGTCCTCGAACATGATGTTGCGCGACGCGGCGCGCATGGGCGTGGGCGCGGCGCGCCTGCCGTTGTCGCTGGTCAGCCACGATATCGCCGACGGTCGCCTGATCCTGTGGGGCGACGTAGCGGCGGCGGAGGTGGCGCTCTGGGCGCTCTATCCGTCGCGGCGGCTGCTCAGCGCGCGCGTATCGGCGTTCCTTGACTTCCTGAAGGCGGCGTTCCCCAACGGCACGCCCGAAGAGCTCGCCGCGTTTCTTGACGGCTGAACGCCGGGCAAGACCACGTCCGGATCACCGCCGTCATGCTCGCCGCCGGGCGGCAGCGCGCCGCCGGGTGCCGCCTCGTCAGCGGCGCCCGACGGCGCGTGTCCGCCCGTGCGCCGCCGATCAGGCGAGCAGGAAGTCGCTCGATGTCAGCGCGTGCGCGGTCTGCGTGGTGACGTGGAGCACGAAGTCGGCATGACCGTCGCCGGTGGTGTCGCCGAGCACCAGCCAGTGCGACCCGTCGCTGAAGGACGTATCCTGCCGCGCGATCAGCTCGCCCGCCTTCGCGCTGAAGCGGCCACCCTCCACGAACGAGAAGTGATCGATCGTGCCCGGCGCATTGCCGGTGATCGCGTCCAGGTGGGACAGGTCAATCGTATCGCCCTGCGCCGCGCTGAAGTCAGTGATGGTGCCATGCGCGCCACCGGTGATCACGAACCGATCCGCGCCTTCGCCGCCGGTATAGATGTTCGTGCCCGTACCGCCACGCAGCACGTCATTGCCGGCGCCGCCCGACAGGATGTCATTCCCGCCGTTGCCGTCGAGCACGTCGTTGCCCGACCCACCGATGAGCCGGTCGTCGCCACCGAGGCCGACCAGGTGGAACCGATCCGCGCTCGCGCTCTTGTCGAGCGTGTCGCCTGCCGCGCTGCCCTGCGCCAGCGTCAGCGTGCCGTCGATCTGCACCGAATAGACCGACGTCGGGCTGGTCGTGCCATTGCTCGACACGGCATAGGACACGTCGACATAGGCATGCTCGCCGACGTGAAGCAGTTCCGCCACTTTCGCCGTGTCGAGCGTCAGCACGCCGTTGACGATCGAATAGGCGGCAGCGTCGACGGCGTGCAGGACATGCCCTTCGGAGTCGACGAGGTTCACCGTCGGCGCGCCGGAGATGGTCGCCTTGCCGCCGCCCGCCGGCGCGAACTTCAACAGGCTGGTCTTCACCATCGCCTGATCGCTCGCCTCGACATATTCGTGATACGACTTGGTGCCGTCCGCCGCGGTTCGCGTGGCGAGCAGTTCGCGACCCTCCGAGTCGTAAGTCTCGATCAGCTTCGACGAGTCAGCGTAATAGGTGGCCTTGTAGTCGTACGTGCCGTCGGCGTGGTAGCGCGTCACCACGCTGGTCCTGCCGCCTGCGGCCTGAACGATATAGTCGGAGGTGTAGCTCTCGCCGGTGATGCCATAATGCCAGACCTCGCCGCTCTTGTCGGGGTTGACGATCGTCTTGGTCTTGAGCGCGCCGGTGGCCGCATCGAAGCTGGCATTGGTCCACACCCCCGCCGCGCTGGTCTCGGTGCGGCTGATGAGATGCCCCGTCGCATCGTAGGCAAAGTCGGTCGTCGCGCGCGCACCGTTGCTCGCGACGACCACTTCCTGCGTCTTCAGCCCGTTGGTCGCGAACGTGTCGATCACGCGGCTGCCATCGTTCTGGAGCACGGATGAATAGGCCAGCTTGCCGCTCGCGTAGTAGCGCTCGGTGGAGACCAACGTGCCGCCCGCCGCCTTGACGATATGGTCGGAGGTGTAGCTCTGGCCGGTGATGCCATAGTTCCAGACTTCACCGCTCTTGTCGGCGTTGACGATCGTCTTGGTCTTGAGCGCGCCGGTGGCTGCGTCGTAGCTGGCATTGCTCCACACGCCGTTGGCGCTGGTGTCGGTGCGGCCGACGAGGTGCCCGGCGGCATCGTACGTGAAGTCGGTCGTCGCGCGCGCACCGTTGCTCGCGACCACGACTTCCTGCGTCTTCAGGCCATTGGCGGCGAAGGTGTCGATCACGCGGCTGCCGTCGTTCTGGAGCACCGACGAATAGGCCAGCTTGCCGTTGGCGTAGAAGCGTTCGGTGGAAACCAGTGCGCCGCCCGCCGCCTTGACGATATGGTCGGAGGTGTAGCTCTGGCCGGTGATGCCATAGTTCCACACTTCGCCGCTCTTGTCGGCGTTGACGATCGTCTTGGTCTTGAGCGCGCCTGTGGCCGCGTCGTAGCTGGCATTGGTCCACACGCCATTGGCGCTGGTGTCGGTGCGGCCGACGAGGTGCCCGGCGGCATCGTACGTGAAGTCGGTGGTCGCGCGCGCGCCGTTGCTCGCGACGATCACTTCCTGCGTCTTCAGCCCGTTGGTCGCGAACGTGTCGATCACGCGGCTGCCATCGCCCTGAAGCACCGACGAATAGGCCAGCTTGCCGTTGGCATAGTAACGCTCGGTCGAGAGCACCGCGCCATTGGCCGCCTTGACGATATGGTCGGAGGTGTAGCTCTGGCCGTTGATGCCATAGTTCCACACCTCGCCGCTCTTGTCGGGGTTGACGATCGTCTTGGTCTTGAGCGCGCCAGTGGCCGCGTCGTAGCTGGCGTTCGTCCACACGCCATTGGCACTGGTGTCGGTGCGGCCGACGAGGTGTCCGGCGGCATCGTAGGCGTAGTCGGTCGTCGCGCGCGCGCCGTTGCTTGCGACCAAGACTTCCTGCGTCTTCAGGCCGTTGGTCGCGAACGTGTCGATCACGCGGCTGCCATCGCTCTGAAGCACCGACGAATAGGCCAGCTTGCCGTTGGCGTAATAGCGCTCGGTCGAAAGCACCGCCCCATTAGCCGCCTTGACGATATGGTCGGACGTGTAGCTCTGGCCCGTGATGCCATAGTTCCAGACCTCGCCGCTCTTGTCGGCGTTGACGATCGTCTTGGTCTTGAGCGCGCCGGTGGCCGCATCGAAGCTGGCATTGCTCCAGACACCCGTTGCACTGGTTTCGGTGCGGCTGGCGAGGCGGCCCGCGGCATCGTACGCAAAGTCGGTGGTGGCGCGCGCGCCGTTGCTCGCGACGGTAACCCCTTGGGCCTTCAGCCCGTTGGCGGCGAAGGTGTCGATCACACGGCTGCCGTCGCTCTGGAGCACGGACGAATAGGCCAGCTTCCCGTTCGCATAATAGCGCTCGGTGGAGATCACCGCGCCGCCCGCCGCCTTGACGATATGGTCAGACGTGTAGCTCTGGCCGGTGATGCCATAGTTCCACACTTCGCCGCTCTTGTCGGCGTTGACGATCGTCTTGGTCTTGAGCGCGCCGGTGGCCGCGTCGTAGCTGGCGTTGCTCCACACGCCATTGGCGCTGGTGTCGGTGCGGCCGACGAGGTGCCCCGCGGCATCGTACGTGAAGTCGGTGGTCGCGCGCGCACCGTTGCTCGCGACGACCACTTCCTGCGTCTTCAGCCCGTTGGTCGCGAACGTGTCGATCACGCGGCTGCCGTCGCTCTGGAGCACCGACGAATAGGCCAGCTTGCCGTTCGCGTAGAAGCGTTCGGTGGAAACCAGTGCGCCGCCGGCCGCCTTGACGATATGGTCAGACGTGTAGCTCTGGCCCGTGATGCCATAGTTCCAGACCTCGCCGCTCTTGTCGGCGTTGACGATCGTCTTGGTCTTGAGCGCGCCGGTGGCCGCGTCGTAGCTGGCATTCGTCCACACGCCATTGGCGCTGGTGTCGGTACGACCGACAAGGTGCCCCGCGGCATCGTACGTGAAGTCGGTGGTCGCGCGCGCACCGTTGCGTGCGACGATCACTTCCTGCGTCTTCAGCCCGTTCGTCGCGAACGTGTCGATCACGCGGCTGCCATCGCTCTGAAGCACCGACGAATAGGCCAGCTTGCCGTTGGCATAGTAACGCTCGGTCGAGAGCACCGCGCCATTGGCCGCCTTGACGATATGGTCGGAGGTGTAGCTCTGGCCGTTGATGCCATAGTTCCACACCTCGCCGCTCTTGTCGGCGTTGACGATCGTCTTGGTCTTGAGCGCGCCAGTGGCCGCGTCGTAGCTGGCGTTCGTCCATACGCCATTGGCGCTGGTGTCGGTGCGGACGACGAGGTGCCCGGCGGCATCGTACGTGAAGTCGGTGGTCGCGCGCGCACCGCTGCTCGCGACGACGACTTCCTGCGTCTTCAGCCCGTTCGTCGCGAACGTGTCGATCACGCGGCTGCCGTCGCTCTGGAGCACCGACGAATAGGCCAGCTTGCCGCTGCCGTAATAGCGCTCGGTGGAGACTACCGCGCCACCCGCCGCTTTGACGATATGGTCGGAGGTGTAGCTCTGGCCGGTGATGCCATAGTTCCACACCTCGCCGCTCTTGTCGGCGTTGACGATCGTCTTGAGGCTGAGCGCCCCGGTGCGCGCGTCGAAGCCCTGGTAGGTAGTGGTTCCATCGGGCGCGACGGTGCTGGTGCTGACCTTCTGCCCGGTTTCGTCGTACACCGCCGTCGACCTGCCGTCTGCGCCCACGGTCTGCTCGCGCCGGAGCACGCCGCCGATCCACCAGTAGTCGCTGGTGCCGCCATCGACGAAGTCGGTGTGGACGCTGCGCTGCCCCGAGGCGGACTCGACGATCGAGCGGGTCGCGGTCAGCTTGCCGGTGTGATCGTATAGCGACTGCTGCTCCCAGCCGTCGCCCGTCTTCGCGATCATGAAGGTATAATCGCTCTGAACTAGGGCGAGGACGTCGCCATAATGTTCCAGCACGTCGGCAAGGGTGTCGACCGAGGCGATCTTGAGGACATGGTCGCCGGTGAGCGTGATCTCCTTCAGGCCGGTCATGTGCGACAGCTCGTCGAGCTGCGCGACGAACTGCGCCTCGGTGAAGCGCATCGACGGGCTCGAGGCGAGCGGCGCCTCCAGCTGGAACGGCTGGCTCGCGCCCAGCTCGACGATGAGCGGCGTGTCCGAGAGCGGGAGCGTGATGCTCGAGACGTTCTCATAGGTCGCGATCGGGTTGAGGCTGTCGACCGGGCTGTAGACATAGACCTTCGCCTGGACGTCGCTGAAGGTTACGGTGACGAGATCGGGTCGCACCGACGCGGCGGTGCCGGTGCGTGCATCCCAGGCGGACACGTCGCGCCAGAGGATCAGATCGGTCGCGCCCGACGCCTTTGCGACGTTCATCGAGTGGCCGTCGGCGCCGAGCCCCGCTACCTGCGCAGAGCCGACCATCGCCTGCCCCTGGTCCGCCTGAAGCAACGTGGTCAGGTTATGCACCGCCTCCGCCGCCTGCTTGGGCGTGCCGTCGGCGCGGAACATGCCGAAATAGTTGTTCGTCTCGCGCGCTTCACCGCCAGGCGTATCGAACAGCGAGTAGATATAGGTCTTTACCGCGCCATTGTCGTAGCCGGACAGCATCTTCGCCAAGACCATCTTGGCCTGCGCCGTCTCGTCCACGCTCAGCGTGGATCCCGCCAGGGTCGGCAGGCCGGTCTCGGTGATGATCAGCTTGTTGCCGGAGGACGCCGCCGAGGCGAGCGCGATCGTATAGGCGTCGCGCGCCGCGATATCGCTGGCAGGGCCGGAATAGACGTGCGCATTGGCGAAGTCGCTATAGGCCGACATGTCGCCGATCGCCTTGTACGCGTCGATGTCGTTGTGCGCGACCGTGAGGTTGATGACCCCGACGCCCGACAGCACGTCGTTCGATTTCACCGCATTGTAGAGCAGCTTCTGCACCGCCGCCGCGGCGGCGAGCGACGTGTCGCCGCCGAGGTTGGTGCCATAAGCGTTGACCTCGTTCTGGCCCTCGATCGTGGTGACCGCGCCGGGATAGGCTTTGGCGAAGGTCGCTACCTGGTCGATGTAAGCCTGCACACCGGCCGCGCCGATCTGCGCGATGCTGTTGGGTGTGACGACGTCGAACTTGATCCCGGCATCCGCCATTGCCGTCAAGACCTGGCCGGGCACACCGTACGTACGGATGCTCTCGCGGACCGAATCGATATTGAGGTAATTGAGCGAACGGATGATCAGCGCGGAATTGTGATACGCGTTGGACGTGTCGAATGACGCCTGCGTATTGATGCCGAAGCTGTTGACGAGTTGTGCGGCAGACAGCGCGTCGCCGCTCGAGTAAGTCACGTTGCCAGTCACAGCTTTCCCCCGACGTGCGCGACCATCTGCTCCCGACCGGACATTGCCGGGAACATGACCGCAGCGCGTTCAACCGCGGGCGCGATCGCCCGCGTTGAAATCGTTCCTCCCCATTAGGTTAGCCCCACCTTCCCGCTCCCTAATCATCGAGGTTACCGGGATGATAAGCAATCACGCCGCGATCGGCTCATCGTCGGAGCGCCACGACGAGGCGCATCTGTTCTTGCCGGAACTTCGTTATCGGAAGCGGGTAGGGGTTGCGTCAGGAAGCACCGGCGCGTCTCGGCGACGCGCGTGGACGTCCCTGGAGGTCATCGTGCCGGTGCGTGCTGCGGGGATGATGCCGCCATCACGCGGGAATGGCGGCCGCGTCGCTCGGCTCAGTCGTTGCCTTCGACATAGGCGCCGCTGTCGCCTTCGATCCGGTGAACGATCTTGCGCCCACGCCCGGCGGCGACCTGCACCTTCTGCGCGGAGGCACGCGCCGTGTGGATCACGCGGGTGCGCCCGTGCACGACGAGATTGTAGCCGACGAACCACAGCGCGGCCGAAAGCAGCAGCGCCGCGCCGACCATCCCGCGCTTGCGGCGCCGACCGCGACCGCCGTGGGTCAGCAGATGCGCGTCGCAGCGCGCGCAGCGGTGGACAGTGGTGCCCGGCCGCGCGGTCGCGCTGCTACGCCAGCGATGCAGTCCCAAGGCGCACAGGAACGTCATGCCCCGCGCTTATCTCCCGTTCCCTGCCAGCGGGCAAGCGGGCGCATGGCCGTCGCGCTCCCGCATCGGGGCAGATGGCGCGGCGCTGGCGAGATGATGCAAGACGATCCCCGAGGTGGTGGCGACGTTGAGCGAGTCGAAACCGTGGGCCATTGCGATCCGCACCGTTCGGGTCCGCGCCAGCAGCGCCGCCGACAATCCCGGCCCCTCCGCGCCGAGCAGCACCGCGGTGCGTCCCGCCGGCCGCCACGCGGACAGGGTCTCCCCGCCGGCGGGGCTGAGCGCGACCGGCGCGATTCGGTGCCGCGCGAGCAGTGCCAGCGCATCCTCCTCGCGCCCAAGCCGTGCGAACGGCGTGGTGAGCGCCGCGCCGACCGAGACCCTGATCGCCTTGCGGTAGAGCGGGTCGCAACAGTCCGGGTCGAGGAGCACCGCGCCGATGCCGAACGCCGCAGCATTGCGGAAAATGCCGCCCATATTGTCGTGGTTGGCGATCCCGCACAGCAGCAGGATGTCGCCGCTTACGCCGCCGAGCAGCGAATCGGCGCCGAGGTCCGGGGCGCGTCGTCCGATCGCGAGGACGCCGCGGTGGAGCGGGAAGCCCGCGATCACGTCGAGCACCTGTGGCGCGGCGCGATACACCGGCACGTCGTCGGGCAGCCGCGACCACAGCGGCGCGAGCGCGTCGACGCGCTTGTCCGCGATCAGCAGCGACAGCGGGCGATGGGTGGTGCTGTCGACCAGCTTCTCGAGCACCACCGTGCCCTCGGCCACGAACAGCCCGCGCCGGCCGACTAGATCGCGCTCGCGGATGTCGCGATACGATTCGACACGGGGATCGGCGGGATCGACGATGGGGATCAGTTCAGGCACGGCAGGCGCCCTATAGCATGACGCGGTGATGGCCACCCCTGGCGGGCGGAGGAGTGATGGCAGTGAGTGACGAACATGCGCGCGGCCAGCGCGACGGGCTGCGGCTCGCGCTCGCGATCCTCCAGGCGGAGGAGGCGAAATGGGGCGCGCTGCTCGGCGAGAGCCGGTCGGGGCGAACCAACGCGATCCGCGCGACGCGGCACAAGACGCTGCAGGTGGCGCAGCGGCGCGTCCAGACCGCGCTCAACCGGCTGAGCCCCAAGCACGGGGAGGCGATCGATCCCGAGCTTGCCGCCGCGCTCGATACGATCGGGCTGTGACGCGTCAGCGCCGCCGCGACCCGCGCCCGCGCGTCATCGGGTCGGGGCGCGGCGGCGGGGTCCAGCCGGGCGGCGGCTCGACTCGCTGCTGGCTGGTGCCGAGCCCCATTGCGCCGGGGCGCTGACGCGCGACGCCGCTCAGGTCCGCGGCGGCGGCCTCGTCTGCGCTGGCGCCGCCGCGCAACAGGTTGATGCGATCGCGCAGGCGGCGCGCTTCCTCGAAGTCGAGCGCGGCGGCGGCGGCAGCCATCCGCGCGTGTAAGGCGTCGATCGTGTCCGTCATGCCAGGCACAACGCGCCAGCGGCGCGGGCGATCAGCGTCACAGCCCCCTTCGCGTGAGCCGCGCGTCGGCGAGGTCGAGCTCGCGGCCGAGCTGTTCGGCCAGGGTCAGCCCGATCTCGCGCCGGCGCGCCAGCTCGAACAAGGCCTGACGCTCGGCGCGCACCGCGGCGAGGCGGAGCCCGCGCTCGATCTCGGCGTCCTGCAAGCGCTCGTCACGCGCGCGCGTGTCGTCGTCGAGATGCGCGATCCGCTCGCGATATTGCGCCATCACCCGGGCCGCCACGTCGGTGTAACGGTCGGCGTCGCCGCGATCCTGCGCCATTGCGTGCTGCGCCCGCTCGATCTCCGCGATCGCCGCCTCCGCGGTGACGACGCGCGCGCGATCGCGCTCGCCCGCAATGCCTTCCTCTGCCGGGAAGGTCAGCCCGCGCAGCAGCAGCGGCAGGCCGCCCGCGGCGATCGCAAGCGAGGCGAGGATCACCCCCGAAGCGAGCAGGATGACGAGGTCACGCGCGGGGAAGTCGGCGCCGCTCGGCAGGGCGAGCGGCAGCGTGAGGGCGCCCGCCAGGGTGATCGCGCCACGCGCCCCCGCCACCGACATGGCAGCGATCACGCGCCGCGGTGGACTGCCGGCGCGGCCCTCGCCTCGCTGCTCGGCGCGGTAGAGCGTGAGCTGCAATGCCACCCATACCCAGCCGAACCGCAGCAGCGCGAGCACCGCCACGATCGCGGCGACATAGCCGAGCAGCCACCAGCTGCTGTCATGTCCCGTACCCGCCACGGCGGCGCGCGCGCCAGCGAACAGCGCGGGCAGTTGCTCGCCCAGCAGCACGAAGATCACCCCGTTGAGCGTGAACTGCAACATGTCCCACACCGCGCGACGGCGGATACGGGTGGCAGCGCTCACCGCCACGCCGCTGCCGACGAAGGTCATGGCGATGCCGGCGGCGGCGGCGGCGAGCACGCCGGAGGCGTGAACATGCTCTGCCGCAAGATAGGCGCCGAACGGGATGAGCAGGCTGACGAGGATGTTCGATCCCGCGTCGTCCCCGCCGGTGCGGCGGGCGATCAGCGCCTTGCCGCCGATCGCCAACCAGGTGACGCCGGCGCCGAGCGTGATACCGGCGAACGCCATCCACGCGAAGGTGCCGAGTGCCTCGCCGAGCGAGAAGGTGCCGCTGAGCGTCGCGGCGATGGCGAAGCGCAGACAGACCAGCCCCGACGCGTCGTTGAGCAGCGACTCGCCCTCAAGGATGTGCATCATGCGGTTGGGGATCGGCACCTTCTGCGCAATCGCGCCGACCGCGATCGGGTCGGTCGGCGACACCACCGCGGCGAGCGCGAACGCCACCGCGAGCGGCATGGTGGGGATCAGCCAGTGGACGAACAGTCCCAGCCCGAGCACGGTGAGGAACACCAGTCCGAGCGCGAGCCCCAGCACCGCGCCGCCGTCGCGCAGCAACTCGTCTTTCGGGATACGCCAGCCGTCGAGGAATAGCAGCGGCGGCACGAGCAGCAGGAAGAACAGCTCGGGATCGAGCTCCACCCGAATGCCCGCGAAAGCGCCGATCAGCGCGCCGAGCGCGATCTGGACCAGCGGGCGGGGCAGAGCCGAAGGAAGAAGTCGTGAAACGATGCCGCTGACCACCACCGCCAGCAGCAGGAACAGGCACAGGGTGACGACTTCCAAGTTCAGGCTCTCCCGCTGAGACTCGTTTCTAAGACGCGCGCGGCGATGGGGTTCCGTTCGCCGCGCAGAAGGTGGGAAGCGCCCGAGCCGCGCGCGCTTCCTCGACGCCATGATGGCGCGGCTGGCTTCGCCACGGGCGTGACCTGTTCCCCGGCGAAGGTCGGGACCCGGTCAGGAAGGCTGTGACGAGACTTGCGAGCGTCCTCCAACCGGGCTCCGGCCTTCCCCGGGGAGCAGCATGAGGTACGGTCCCGAACGAGAGAGGTGACGGCGTGCTCCGCCGCGCACGCCCTCACAACCGTGGCAGCGTCACCCCGCGCTGTCCCATATATTTCCCCGCGCGGTCGGCGTAGCTGACCTCGCACGGCTCGTTGCCCTGAAGAAACAGGAACTGGCACGCGCCCTCGTTGGCGTAGATCCGAGCCGGCAGCGGCGTGGTGTTCGAGAACTCGAGCGTGACATGGCCCTCCCAGCCGGGTTCGAGCGGGGTCACGTTCACGATGATGCCGCAGCGCGCATAGGTCGACTTGCCGAGGCAGATCACCAGTACGTCGCGCGGCACGCGGAAATATTCGACCGTGCGCGCCAGCGCGAAGCTGTTGGGCGGGATGATGCACACGTCGGTCTTGCGGTCGACGAAGCTGTTCGAGGCAAAGTCCTTCGGATCGACGATCGCATTGTCGACGTTGGTGAAGATCTTGAACTCGTCGGCGACCCGCGCGTCATAGCCGTAGCTCGACAGGCCGTAGCTGATGCACCCGTCACGGCGCTGCGCCTCGACGAACGGCTCGATCATCCCGTCGGCGCGCGCGCGCTCGCGGATCCAGCGGTCGGACAGGATCGACATACAGGCTCCCCAGGTGAAGCAGCCGCTTTCGGCTTTGGGCCGGGCGAGCGCAAGGGGGCGAGGTGATGTGCTCCTCTTCCCGTTCGCTTCGAGTAATCGTCGCGCCGGCCGAGACGGTGTTATCGAGAAGGCGCGGAGGTAACGCGAGCTCGATCGCCACTCGAGCCGAACGGAGGGGAGCGAAAGTAGGAAGCGAGCGCAACGGCAGGGTTCAGCTCCGTCTCACCCGCGCGGCAGCGTGATCGTGGCCACCAGCCCGCCGCCGTCCCGCGCGGCAAGCACGATCGCGCCGCCGGCCTCCTCGACGATCGCGCGCGCCAGCGCGAGCCCGAGGCCGATCCCGCCCGTCTCGCGGTTGCGCGAGGTCTCCAGCCGGATGAATGGGGCGAAGACGTCATCGAGCCGGTCGGCGGGGATGCCCGGACCGCGGTCCTGCACCACGATTGCCGCACTGCGCTCGCCTGCGCGGAGCGACACCTCGGCGCTGCCGCCATATTTCACCGCATTCTCGATCAGGTTCCGTACCGCGCGGCGGATCAGCGAGGGCCGCAGCCGCATCCGCAGCCGCGGCGCTTCCTCGAAGGCGACATCGTCGCCGAGGTCGCGGAAGTCCTCCACGACCGCGTCGACCAGCGCGGCCAGATCCACCTCGGTCTCGGGCTCGCTCGGCCGCCCGAGCCGCGCCAGCGACAGGATGTCCTCCAGCGTGCGGTTCATCTCCGCGATCGTGTCGGCCATGCGCGCACGGTCCTGCTCGTCCTCGACCGACTCGATCCGCACGCGAAGCGCCGCGAGCGGAGTGCGCAGGTCGTGCCCGATCGCGCCGAGCATGCGGTCCTTCTCGTCGAGCATCGCGGTGACCCTCAGGCTCAGCGCGTTGAACGCCGCGATCACCGCGGCGACATCGGGCGGCCCCTCCTCGTCGAGCGGGCGCGGCGGGGTACGGGGTGAATAAGCCCGCGCGGCGGCGGCGAGCTCGCGCAGCGGCCGCGAGATCCGCCGCGCCACCCACAACACGGGGAGCAGCACCATGCCGTAGAGGATCAGCGTCTGCGCGAGCAATCGCCAGAACAGCCGCGTGTCGCCGCGCGGCAGCCCGCCGGCGAGCACCAGCCAGCGCCCGCCGGGCTGCTGCGCAGCAACGACGATCGTCTCGGGGGGCGGCTCCGGGCCGTGGCGCGCCGCCATGCGCCGCTCGAACCGGCTGAGCGGCACCTGGTACGTGCCCGGCGGCGCGATCGCGACCTCGACCCGGCGCATCCGCACGCCAAACTCATCCAATTGCGCCCTGATCTCACGCGCCATCAGCGGCTGCGGCGCCATCGCGTCGGTAATCGGGCTGCGCGCGGCGACCCGCACGCGACCGCGGTCTGGCGTGATGCGGCGACCGCTTGCTTCCTGGTCGAGCGCGTCGGCAAGCCGGAAGGCGGCCGGGCGCGACGCCTGTGCGACGCGGAAGCTGCTCCGTTCGCGCAGCAGCAGCGCGAGATTGATCGCCTGCGCCACGAACAAGGCGAGCGCGACCAGCAGCGCCATCTGCCCGGCGAGGCTGCGCGGCCAAGGCAGGCGGCGCGGCGTCACGCGGCGCTCACAGCCGTGTCACGTCGGTGGAAAGCGCGTAGCCGCCGCCCCACACCGTCTTGATGATCTCGGGCGTCTTGGGATCGGCCTCGATCTTGCGCCGCAGCCGGCTCACCTGATTGTCGATCGCGCGATCGAACGCCGCCGCCTCGCGTCCCTGGGTGAGATCGAGCAGCTGGTCGCGCGTGAGCACCTGGCGCGGGCGCTGCACCAGCGCGAGCAGCAGATTGTACTCGCCGGTGGACAGCGGCACCGACACGCCCTCGCGATCGACCAGCGCGCGCTCGCCGGTCTTGAGCAGCCAGCCGGCAAAGGCATAAGCGCCGCTCTCCGGTGCGTGCTGGCGTACCGCGCCGCCCGCGGTGCGACGCAGCACCACCTTGATCCGCGCCGCCAGTTCGCGTGGCGAGAAAGGCTTCACGACATAATCGTCTGCGCCCATTTCAAGCCCGACGATCCGCTCGGTCTCTTCGCTCTTGGCGGTGAGCAGGATTACCGGCGTTTCTCCGGTGGCGCGGATGTGGCGGCACAGCGACAGTCCGTCCTCGCCCGGCATCATGATGTCGAGCACGACCAGATCGATCGCATAGGCCGCCAGCCGCGTCCGCGCGCTCTCCGCATCGCCCGCCTGGGTGACGCGGAAACCCTGTTTGGTCAGATAGACTGCGAGCGGCTCGCGGATCGAGCGCTCGTCGTCGACCAACAGCAGGTGAGGGGTATCGCCCATGTCGTCGGGGCCTGCCATAGCTGATGCCTCGAAGGGAAGGGGCGTGGCTCAGTCGCGCTCGGGCGGCGGGCCGCGACGCCCGTCGCGCAAATCCCCGTCCGGGCCGATCCGGCGCGCACGCATCAGCAACTGCACCGCGGCGCGCTCCTGCTGGTCGACGCGTCCGTCATGATTGGCGTCGGCCCGGTCGAACAATCGCACCGCGCGTTCGCGAAACTGCGCGCGCGTGATCTCGCGCGGCTCGCGCGGGTGATGGCGATGCGCGGCATCGTCGCGCCCGTCACGGTCGCGCTCGTGGCCGCGCGGCGGCGGCGCCGGCGCATCGCCGGGCAGCGATGACGGCGCGGCGTTGCGTGGCGGCGACATGTCGCCGCGTGGCCCCGGGCGATGCGGCCGCGCGGCACGGCGCTCGTCGCGGTCGATTGTGCCGTCGCCGTTGCTGTCCATCGCGGCGAAGCGGCGGTCGGCGGCAGCCGCGGCCTCCTCGCGCGTCACCACTCCGTCATGATCCGTGTCGGCGGCGGCGAGCAGGTCGCGCGGCGGTGCGTCGGCCCGAGGGACTGGTGGGGTGACGGCGGGATCCTGTGCCAGCGCGGGGCTGGCGCCGGCGAGCGCCAGAGCGCCGAGCGCCGCGGCGGCGAGCAAACTGTTCATGTGATAACCCCTCGGCTCGGAGCGCAGGGCTCGGGCCCTGCCAGTCGCGCCTTCTTACGTCGCCGATGTCGCGCGCGGATGTCGGATCGCGGGGGATTTGTCGCGAAGTGTGTCAGGCCGCCGGCCCCGGGGATCGCCGCATTGCGCCAAAGCACCATCGCGGGGCGTGAAAGCGGCGCGGCAAGCGGCTCGGTGGCGCGAGCGTTCTATGAAGCGGGTGTGCCGCGACGAGGAGCCGGAATGAAGCGCACCCTGTTGGTGATCGACATCCAGAACAACTACTTCACCCGCGGAGCGCTGCCGCTGTGGCGCGCCGAGGTGGTGGAGGAGCGGATCGTCGCGACGATCATGGCCGCGCGCGCGGCGGGCGATCAGATTATTCTGGTCCGCCATATCAGCGCGAACGGCCTGTTCGCCGAGGACGACCCCGGCAGCGTGATCCGTCCCGCGATCATGGCGGCGGCGGACGGCGCAGCGATCATCAACAAGAGTTTTCCGGATTCCTTCCAGGAGACGGACCTCGGCGCGCACCTGCTCGACACCAGCGAACTGCTGATTTGCGGGATGATGACGCAGAATTGCGTGACCTATACCGCGCTAGCGCCCGAGGCGACGCTGCTCGAGCGCCGCGTGATCGGTGAACTTTGCACGGCGCCGACCGAACTCGTCCATCAGGTCGCGATCGCCGCGCTGGCCTCGAAAATGCCGGTGATCACTGCGGCCGAGGCCTGGGCGGCGCACGCAGAGTAAGCTCGCGCGCTGCCGCCCGGGCGTGCCGCGATCAGCGCGTGCCCTGGCCGAAGAGCACCCGCCGCTGCTCGTCGTTCATCTCGACCGGCTGCGCCTGCACGCGCGCACCCTGCTCATAGGCGCGCACCACCGCCGGGCGTGCTTTGATGCGGGCGTGCCACGCCGCCAGGTTCGGAAAGTCGGCCATGTCCTGCCCCTGCGGCTCGGGGAGGATCCAGGGGAAGCAGGCCATGTCCGCGACGGTATATTCGTCGCCGGCGACATAGTCGCGACCCGCGAGCCGCCGGTCGAGCACGCCATACAGCCGGTTGGTCTCCTTGAGATAGCGCTCGATCGCATAGGGCAGCCGCTCCGGCGCGTAGCGCGTGAAATGATGGTTCTGCCCGAGCATCGGGCCGAGTCCGCCGACCTGCCACGCCAGCCATTCAAGCACCTCGACGTGCGCGCGTGGCGTCGCGCCGCCGAACTTGCCGGTCTTGTGCGCCAGATAGAGCAGGATCGCGCCGCTCTCGAACACGCTCAGCGCGGCGCCGCCGTCGGTCGGCGCATGATCGACGATCGCGGGCATGCGGTTGTTGGGCGAGATCGCGAGGAACTCGGGACGAAACTGCTCGCCCTTGCCGATATTGACCGGGTAGATGGTGTAGTCCAGCCCGGCCTCTTCCAGGAAGATCGTGATCTTGTGGCCGTTGGGGGTGGGCCAATAATGCAGGTCGATCATCGCGCGTCTCCGTTGCTGGCGCGAAGGGTGGGGATGCCGGGCGCCGCGATCAATGCCGCCGCGCCGATCCGCGCCCGCAGGGTGCTGCGGCGTGCTTCCATGGCGCATAGTGGCTCGAAACGGGACAGAGGCTTGCGGCGCGGCGCGGCTGCGGTCATGACATGTAAATAACGGTTGCTGGGGGGCAGCGATGGGGGACCAGGAGAGCGTCGGGGTGGCCTATCACCCTCCCGCCGCGGCGCTGAAAAGCTATGCCACCGGCTATCACCGGTTCGCGGCTCCGATCGTGCCGGGACACGTCTTCCATGACGCCTTCTTCCCCAGCGTGGCGACGATCCGGGTCACGCTGGCGGGCGCGCCGCCCTGGTCGCTGCGAATCGGCAGCCGTACCTTCGACCCCATGCCCGTTGTCGCGTTAACCGGTCCGACCAGTTACGCGGGCTATGTCACCGGCTCGGGCGGTACGCTGGTGGGCGCGGGGCTGCTGCCATATGGTTGGGCGCAACTCTTCGGCGGCGACGTCTCGCGCCTGTCGAACCGGGTGGTGCCGCTCGGCGAACTCGATCCCGGCGCGGAGATGCTGCGCGAGGCGCTCGAATCGGGCGATCCTTTCCATCAGGTGTTCGACGCCTGGCTTGAGGCGCGGCTGCAGCGCCGCGGCCCTGCCGACCCGCGCATCGATCGCCTCTGCACGATGCTGCGCGACCCGGCGACGACGCGGATCGAGGCGGTGGCGGAGGCGCTCGAGATGACGCCGCGCGCGCTGGCCGCGCTGACCCGCTTCAACTTCGGCTTCACCCCGAAGCTGCTGCTCCGCCGGACGCGCTTCCTGCGCGCGCTCAGCGCAGTGCTCACCCACCCGGAGGCGGCGCCGGTCGCGCTGGAAGAGGCGGGCTATTGGGACCGGTCGCACTTCCTGCGTGACAGTCACCTCTTTCTCGGCTGCTCGGTACGCGAGTTCTCGCGCCGCCGTGGACCGCACAACCAGCTCGCCATCCGCGCTCGGACGGAGGCGCTCGGCACGCCGGTGTGAGGGGCTGCGAGCGACCGGTTCACGCGGTCAGCAGGCGGTCGTCGAACATGCCGAACAGCAGCGTTGATGCGTAGAGCCCTACCGCGCGGTCGCGCGGCATGGTCGCGGCCCAACGCCGCATGTCGAACGCGGCGTTGAGCAGCGCCATCAGCGCCTGGCTCGCGATCAGCGCGTCCGCGGCGCGCACGGTCTGCTCGGCCATGCCGTCCATCAGCGTGCCCGCGAAGCGTCGCGCGATCCGGGTCGAGCGATCGACCATCTGCTGGCGCTCGCCCGCGGGCAACCCGCTCAGCGCGGTCGTGCGCAGCAACGAGCCATCCTCCGAGAACTGCACTGCGACCAGGGTCGCCACCGCGTCGCACAGCCGCTGCCACTGCGAGCCGCCGCGTGCGTCCGCGCTGCGCTGCGCCGCTGCGATCGTGTCGAAGCTGCGACGGTAACAGGCCGCGACCAGATCGTCCTTGGCGTCGAGATGGTGGTAGAAGCTGCCCTTGGTCACGTTGAGCTCGGCGGCGATGCGCTGCACCGACGCGCCGCGATAGCCCAGCGCGTTGATCAGCCGTGTCGCGGCGAGCAGGAACGCCTCCCGGCCCGGCACGCTGTCGTCGCGTGGCAGATCGAGCTGTCGGGGCGCCCAGGACGCACCCGGCGCGGCGAGACCATGCCGGAACAGGTCGAGCAGGCGCTCGGCAACACGGGCATATTGATCGGCGTCGTAGCGCGGCAGCCAGACCGGCAGCCAGAACATGTTCTCGAGCAGCACGTGCGCGCGCGCGCCGGCGAGATCGGTCGCGCCGCGTGCGTGCGGCTCGCCCCATAGCGAACGGGTGCGGCGAAAGACCTCGCGCCACCGCCCCATCAGGCGCGCGCGCACCGGTTCGTCCATCGCGCGAAGATCGGACAGGACGGCGAAGGCGCGTTCTTCGCCACGCTCGATCCGTGCCAGTCGCGCGACGTTGAGCGCTACCAGCCGCTCGACCCGCGCGACCGGAGTCGGCTGCGCGGCGGCGTCGTCCAGCATCGCCAGCAGGTAATCCAGCGTGTGCTCGAACGCGGCGGCGGCGAGATCCTCCTTGCGCTTGAAGTAATAGGTGACGCTGGTCGTGTTGAGCCCGACGCGCCGGGCGACGTCGGCGAAGGTCATGCCCTTGGCGCTCTGCTCGTTGATCGCGTCCGCGGCGGCGGCGAGGATGGCCTCGCGCTTCTCGCGAAAGCGACGGGTGGCGGTGGTGGCGTCGGTGCGGCTGTCCCCCATGGCGCGCAGGTAGCACGGTGCTTTCGAAGAAACAGTCCTTTTTCCGTGATCTTCGTCGCGGGTACGACAGAACCGCGCCTCGGCTTTACCGAATAACGGGTATGGCCTAGGTTGAGGCACGGCACGATATGCGGAGGATCGCGATGGACTTCACGCTGAGTGAGCGCGAGACCGCCCATCGCGACCGCGTGCGCAGCTTCATCGCCGAACATATCGCGCCGCGTAACCACGAGTATGAACAGCAGCTCGCCGCTGGCGAGCGCTGGAAGATCATTCCCGTGATCGAGGAGGTCAAGCGCGAGGCGAAGGCCGCGGGCCTGTGGAATCTCTTCATGCCGCCGCATTCCGGCCAGCAGCACGTTGACGACACGTTCGCATTCGCCGGCATTCAGCTCACCAATCTCGAATATGCGCTGTGTGCCGAGGAGATGGGACGGATCGGCTGGGCGAGCGAGTGTTTCAACTGCTCCGCGCCCGACACCGGCAACATGGAGGTGCTCCACCGCTATGGCACGCGCGCGCAGAAGGAGGCGTGGCTGCGGCCGCTGATGGACGGCGAGATCCGCTCGGTGTTCCTCATGACCGAGCCGGCGGTGGCCTCGTCCGACGCGACCAACATTGAGACGCGGATCGAGCGGGACGGGGATCATTATGTCGTCAACGGCCGCAAATGGTGGTCGTCGGGCGTGGGCGACCCACGTTGTCGCATCGGCATCCTAATGGGCAAGACGAGCGCCGACGCGCCGCGCCACCAGCAGCAGAGCCAGTTGCTGATACCGATGGACACGCCGGGCGTGAGGATCGAGCGGCTGCTCCCGGTCTACGGCTATGATCATGCGCCGCACGGGCACGGCGAGGTGAGCTTCACCGACGTGCGCGTGCCGCTGGAGAACATGCTGCTGGGCGAGGGGCGCGGGTTCGAGATCGCACAGGGCCGGCTCGGGCCGGGGCGGATCCACCATTGCATGCGCACGATCGGGGTCGCCGAGGTGGCGATCGAGAAGATGGCGCGCCGGCTGCTCGATCGTGTCGCCTTCGGCAAGCGCATCGCGGACCATAGCGTGTGGGAACAGCGCGTCGCGCGCGCGCGGATCGACGTGGAGATGACGCGGCTGCTGTGCCTCAAGGCTGCCGACATGATGGACAAGGCGGGAAACAAGGAGGCGCAGCAGGAGATCGCGATGATAAAGGTGCAGGCGCCGACGATGGCGCTGCAGATCCTGGACGACGCGATCCAGGCGTTCGGCGGGGCGGGCGTCGCGGAGGACGCGGGCCTCGCGCACGCCTGGGCGTCGATGCGAACGCTGCGCTTCGCCGATGGGCCGGACGAGGTGCATTGCCGGGCGATCGCGCGCCACGAGTTCGGCAAATATGGCGCGCGTGGAGGAGACGGCGCCGGCGGAGCACGCCGGTGAGGACGGCGGACGGACCCGGTGCGGCACGCAGCGGCGACCGGGCGTGCGGCACGCCCGCGTCCGCATGAGCGACGATCCCATGCTCCAGCGCGAGCTGGCCGCGCGCGATCGCCTCGACCTCACCCGGCTCGGCCCCTGGCTCGAGGCGCATGTCCCCGGTGCCGCGGGGCCGCTCGACTATGTCAAGTTCGCGGGCGGCCAGTCCAACCCGACCTACCGGCTCGACACGCCCGGTGGCCGCTACGTGCTGCGCCGCAAGCCGATGGGTGAGCTGCTGCCCTCGGCGCACCAGGTCGAGCGCGAGTATCGCGTGATCGCCGCGCTCCACCCCGCCGGCTTCCCGGTGCCGCGCCCCCTTGCGCTGTGCGAGGAGCCGGCGGTGATCGGGTCCGCCTTCTACGTCATGGAGATGGTGGAGGGCCGCACGATCTGGGACGGCGCCATGCCGGGGCTGACCGCGACGGCGCGGCGTGCGCATTATCACGCGATGATCGACACTTTGGCCGATCTCCACAACCTCGACCTCGACGCGCTCGGACTTGGCGACTTCGGGCGCCCGGGGAATTATTTCGAGCGCCAGGTGGCGCGCTGGACCAAGCAGTATCGCGGCGCCGAGACCGAGACGATCCCCGCGATGGAACGGCTGATCGACTGGCTGCCCCGCACCGTCCCGCCGCAGACGCGCACGGCGATCGTCCACGGCGATTATCGCGTCGACAATCTGCGATTCGGTGCCGGCGAGGAGCCGCGTGTCGCGGCGGTGCTCGACTGGGAGCTGTCGACGCTCGGCGATCCGGTGGCCGACCTGACCTATTATCTGATGAGCTGGGTCACCGCGCCCGATGGTCGCTCGGGCGTGATGGGTCTGACCGGCGACGCCACCGGCATCCCCACGCTCGATGAGACGCTGGCGCGCTACGCGGCGCGCACCGGGCGCGACGAGCCGATCGCGATCGACTGGTATCTTGCGTTCAATTTCTTTCGGCTGGCAAGCATCGTCCAAGGGATCAGGAAGCGCGTGCTGGTCGGTACCGCCGCCAACGCGCGCGCGCAGGAGACCGCGGCGCAGCTGCCGACGCTGGTCGCCGCGGCCTGGGCCCTGGCGGAGCGTGCGGGCGCGTGAGCGGGGAAGCCGGGATGCGGTTCGCGGGCAAGTCGATCGTGGTCACCGGGGCGGGCTCGGGGATCGGGCGCGCCGCGGCGCTGCTGTTCGCGCGCGAGGGCGGCCGCGTCATCGCCGCCGACGTCAGCGGGGGCGCGGCCGCGACCGTCGCGGCGATCACCGGCGAGGGCGGCGAGGCGGCCGCCTTTCACGGGGACGCGGGCGACGAGGGTGACGTTGCGCGGCTGGTCGCGCTCGCAGCGGAGCGGCACGGCGGCGTGGACGTGATGTTCGCCAATGCCGGCATCTCGGGCGGGCTCGCCAATCTGTTCGATACCGATGTCGCGCTGATTACCGAGGTGCTGCGCGTCAACCTGATCGGGCCCTTCCTCGCGATCAAACATGCCGCTCCGCTGATCGCGGCGCGTGGCGGCGGGGCGATCGTGCTCACCGCCAGCGTTGCAGGGCTGCGCTCGGGCGCGGGTTCGCCGGCCTATTCGGCGAGCAAGGCGGGGGTGATCAACCTCGCGCAGGTGGCGGCGCAGCAGCTCAGCGGCAGCAACGTCCGCGTCAACGCGATCTGTCCCGGGCTGACCGAGACCGGCATGACGCGCCAGACCTTCGATCACGCGCGCGACACGGGCAAGCTCGATCGGCTCGGCCGGCTCAACCCGCTGCGCCGCGGTGCGCGACCGGAGGAAGTGGCGGAGGTGGCGCTGTTCCTCGCCAGCGAGGCGGCGAGTTACGTCAACGGGCAGGCGATCGCGGTCGACGGCGGGCTGTCGTCGAGCCATCCGGTGACCCGGCAGGACTATGGCAAGACCGCGGTGTGAGGCGCGGTCTTCCCTTTTGGCGCGACGCAAGATAGCCGCCGGGCCATGACCGAGCTCGCCAAGACCTTCGACCCCGCCGCGATCGAGCGCCGCTGGTACACGCATTGGGAAGACAAGGGCCTGTTCCGCCCCGACCGCCCGAACGCCGAGCCCTGGACGATCGTCAACCCGCCGCCCAACGTGACCGGCTCGCTCCACATCGGCCATGCGCTCGACAACACGCTGCAGGACATCCTGACGCGCCACGCCCGGCTCAAGGGCAAGGACGCGCTCTGGGTGGTCGGCACCGACCATGCCGGGATCGCCACGCAGATGGTGGTCGAGCGCCAGATGGCGGCCAAGGGCGAGAAGCGCACCGATCTGTCGCGCGAGGACTTCGTCGCACGCGTGTGGGCGTGGAAAGCGGAGAGCGGCGGCGAGATCACGCGCCAGTTGCGCCGGCTCGGCTGCTCGATGGACTGGGCCAATGAGCGGTTCACCATGGACGAGGGCTTTTCGCGCGCGGTGCTCAAGGTGTTCGTCGAGCTGCACCGCCAGGGGCTGCTCTATCGTGACAAGCGCCTGGTCAACTGGGACCCGGGTCTCGGCACCGCGATCAGCGACCTGGAGGTCGAGACGCGCGAGGTGCGGGGCAGCTTCTGGCGACTGCGCTACCCGCTCGCGGACGGCTCGGGCTCGATCGAGGTGGCGACGACGCGGCCCGAGACGATGCTCGCCGACATGGCGGTGGCGGTGCACCCCGAGGACGCGCGCTACACCGCGCTGGTGGGCAAGCAGGTTCGGCTGCCGATCACCGGCCGGCTGATCCCGATCGTCGCCGACGAGCACGCCGACCCGGCGCTCGGCTCGGGCGCGGTGAAGATCACGCCGGGGCATGACTTCAACGACTTTGAGGTCGGCCGCCGCGCCGGAATCGAGGCGCGCGACATGCTCAACATGCTCGATGCCAAGGCGCGCGTGGTGCAGACCGCGGACGGGCTGATCCCGGCTGAGTTCCTCGGCCTGCCCGGCAACGATGCCACGGCCGAACAGGACGCGCGCCGGCTGGTGATCGCGCAGCTCAAGGACGAGGGCGTGCTGATCCCGCACGTCGACAAGGACGGCGTCGCGCACGACGCCGAGCCGCGCGTGATCCAGACGCCGTTTGGCGACCGCTCGGGCGCGGTGATCGAGCCGTGGCTGACCGACCAATGGTATGTCGACGCCGCGACGCTGGCGAAACCCGCGATCGAGGCGGTGCGCTCTGGCGCGATCAAGCTGGTGCCCAAGTCGTGGGAGAAGACCTTCTTCAACTGGATGGAGAACATCCAGCCGTGGTGCGTGTCGCGGCAATTGTGGTGGGGTCACCAGATCCCGGCGTGGTTCGACGCCGACGGCCGCGCCTATGTCGCCGAGACGGAGGCAGAGGCGCAGGCGGAGGCTGGCGCGGGCGTGGCGCTGACGCGCGATCCCGACGTGCTCGACACCTGGTTCTCCAGCGCGCTCTGGCCGTTCGCGACGATGGGCTGGCCCGATGCCGCGGACCGCACGCTCGGCGGCCGCTACCCCAATGACGTGCTCGTCTCGGGCTTCGACATCCTGTTCTTCTGGGATGCGCGGATGATGATGCAGGGCATGCACTTCATGGGCGAAGTGCCGTTCCGCACGCTCTATTTGCACGGCCTGGTGCGCGCCGCCGATGGCGCCAAGATGTCCAAGTCCAAGGGCAATACGGTTGACCCGCTGGGGCTGATCGACCGCTACGGTGCCGACGCGTTGCGCTTCTTCATGGCGGCGATGGAGAGCCAGGGGCGCGACATCAAGATGGATGAGAAGCGGGTCGAGGGCTATCGCAACTTCGCCACCAAGCTGTGGAACGCCAGCCGCTTTGCCCAGGCCAACGGGATCGGCGGCTCGACCACGCTGGAGCCGCCGCTCGCCTCTAACCCGGTCAACAAGTGGATCCTCGCCGAGACGGTGGCGACGGTCCAGGCGGTCGACCTCGCGCTCGCCGATTACCGCTTCGACGCCGCCGCCAACGCGATCTACCAATTCGTGTGGAGCCGCTTTTGCGACTGGTATCTGGAGCTCATCAAAGGACAGGTGGACGAGGAGACCAAAGCGGTCGCGGGCTGGGTGCTCGACCAGATTCTGGTGCTGCTCCACCCGTTCATGCCCTTCATCACCGAGGAGCTGTGGCACGCGCTGGCGCCGCGCGAGCACGAGCTGATCGTCGCGCACTGGCCAATGGCGGATGCACGCGCGCTCGACCCGGCGGCGACACAGGAGGTCGAGCGGCTGATCGAGCTGGTCGAGGTGGTGCGCGGGGCGCGCGCCGAGCTCAATGTGCCGCCGGGCACGCGCATCGCGCTCCACACCGGCGCGGGCAGCGTGCCGGCGACGATCGCGCCGTACGTCGAGCGGCTCGCGCGCGTCACGCTGACGCCGGGCGAGGCGAGCGGCGCGCGCGCGCCGATCCTGTGGGGCGCGGAGACGTTCGCGCTCGCACTGGAGGGCGTGATCGACCTCGAGGCGGAGCGTCAGCGCTTGCAGAAGTCGCTCGCTGCGGCGGAGAAGGAGCGCGACTCGCTGGCCGGGCGGCTCGGCAACGCGAGCTTCGTCGAGCGCGCCAAGCCCGAGGCGGTGGAGAAAGCGCGCGGCGACCATGCGGAGAAGGCAGCCGACGCGGAGCGCTTCGCCGCGGCACTGGCGCGGCTGGGGTGAGGGGCGGGGCGGCTGCCAAGCCCGAGGTCGTCGGACCACCTTCGGCGAGCACGCCTGCTCTCCACGACATCCTACCGTCATCCCGGACTTGTTCCGGGATCGACCCATCCGCGTGCATCACGGCTGTTGCGGGCGCGGCACGGTGGATCCCCGAACAAGTCCGGGATGACGTAGTGGGGGTGAGCGGCTGACGCCACAGGGAGGGGCGAGTGGCCGAAGCGGTCTCTGCCGGCGGAATAGCCACTCGTCGCCTGTCCCGACCACAGCCCCACCGCCACCTTGCATCCCGACGCCACTTCCTCTAAGAGCCGCGGCACGTTCCACCGTTGAACGCGATCGACATGCGCCCATGTGGTGCCCGCTGGCCGGCGAGGTTTCGCCCGCCGGCGCTTTTGCGTTTGGCGGCGGATGGGAAGGATATACGATGTTCGATAGCCTCAGCGATCGTCTCGGCGGCGTCTTCGACCGGTTGCGTGGCCGCGGCGCGCTGACCGAGGCGGACGTGCGCGCCGCGATGCGCGAGGTGCGCGTCGCGCTGCTCGAGGCCGACGTCGCATTGCCGGTCGCGCGCGCCTTCGTCGACGAGGTCACTGAGGAAGCAGTCGGCCAGAACGTGCTGCGCTCCGTCACGCCGGGGCAGCAGGTCGTCAAGATCGTCAACGACGCGCTGGTGCGGATGCTCGGCGGCGACGATCCCGCCGCGGCCGAGCTCCAGCTCAATGTCGCGCCGCCCGCGGTGGTGATGATGGTCGGCCTGCAGGGCTCGGGCAAGACGACGACGACGGCCAAGATCGCCAAGCGCCTGTCGAGCAGCTCGATGACCGGGCGCTCGGCGAAGAAGGTGCTGATGGCGTCGCTCGACGTCAACCGTCCCGCCGCGCAGGAGCAGCTCGCCACGCTCGGCACGCAGGTCGAGGTGGCGACGCTGCCGATCGTCGCGGGCCAGCAGCCGGTCGAGATCGCGCGCCGCGCGCTCCAGGCCGCGAAGCTGCAGGGCTTCGACGTGCTGATGCTCGACACCGCCGGCCGACTCCACGTCGACCAGGCGCTGATGGACGAGATGAAGGCGGTCGCGGAGGTGGCGGCGCCGCAGGAGATCCTGCTCGTCGTCGACTCGCTGACGGGTCAGGACGCGGTCAACGTCGCGCAGAACTTCTCCGAGCAGGTGCCGCTTACCGGCGTGGTGCTCACCCGCATGGACGGCGACGCGCGCGGCGGCGCCGCGCTGTCGATGCGCGCGGTCACGGGCAAGCCGATCAAGTTCGCCGGCGTCGGCGAGAAGCTTGACGCGCTCGAGGCGTTCCACGCCTCGCGCGTCGCAGGCCGCATCCTTGGCATGGGCGACGTGGTCAGCCTTGTCGAGCGAGCCGCCGAGTCGATCCAGCAGGAAGACGCCGAGCGCATGGCGAGCCGGCTCGCCAAGGGCCAGTTCGACATGAACGACCTGCGCGGCCAGCTCGCGCAGATGAAGCGCATGGGCGGATTGGGCGCGCTCGCGGGCATGCTGCCGGGCATGAAGAAGGCGCAGGCGGCGATGGACTCGGTGCCGGGCAGCGACAAGATGCTGGTCCATCTCGACGCGATGATCGGCTCGATGACGGTCAAGGAGCGCGCCAAGCCCGAGCTGATCAACGCCAAGCGCAAGATCCGCATCGCCAAGGGTTCGGGCACGACCGTGCAGGAGGTCAACAAGCTCCTCAAGATGCACCTCGAAATGTCGACCGCCATGAAGAAGATCAAGAAGATGGGCGGGCTCAAGGGCATGATGGCGATGCTCGGCAAGGGCGGTCTCGGCGGGCTGGGCAATGCGATTGGTGGCGCCGACATGGGCGACATGATGGGCAAGCTGGGCGGACCGGGCGGTGGTCCGGGGCTTCCTGGGCTCCCCGGCGGCGGTCTGCCCGGCAACATTCCCGGCGGCCTGCCGCCCGGTTTCCGGTTCAAGAAGTAACGGTGCGCGTCGCCCCGGCGGCGCGGACCCGACGACATTTACCTAGACGATCCCGGCGCAGGCCGGGGCACAGACACACAGAAGGAAGACGAACACCATGGCACTCAGCATTCGCCTGTCGCGCGGCGGCTCGAAGAAGCGTCCTTACTACCGCATCGTCGTCGCTGACGCGCGCAGCCCGCGCGACGGCAAGTTCATCGAGAAGATCGGCAACTACAACCCGCTGCTCGGCAAGGACGACGAGAAGCGCATCGTGCTCGATGCCGAGCGCGCCAAGCATTGGCTGGGTGTCGGCGCGCAGCCGACCGACCGCGTCGCCCGCTTCCTCGACGCCGCGGGCGTGAAGGAGCGCGTCGCGCGCAGCAACCCGAAGAAGGGCGAGCCGGGCGAGAAGGCCAAGGAGCGTGCAGAGGAGCGCGCCGAGAAGCTGAAGGCGCAGCAGGAGGCCGCCGCGGCCCCGGCCGAGGCTGAGGCGAGCGCGGAGTAAGCCGGCCGGGAAGCCGATCGTCCGCTCGTGCGTTACTCTCGGCTCCGAACGAGACCCGAGAGGACCGCACGATGACGATCGACCCCGACCCGCGCACCGCGCCCGACGACAATGACGACTCGACCACCCAGGACGCCACCAACCAGGGCGTCTCGAGCCAGCAGCCCGCCGAAGGGGACGACGACGCGCCCGCCGGCGGCGCGGACTCGCCCGACCAGGCCTGAGGCGGCGCCGGTCGACCCCGACGCGGTGGTGCTCGCCGCCGTGACGGGGGCGCACGGCATCGCGGGCGAGGTGCGCCTGAAGGTGTTCGCCGAGGCGCTCGAGGCGCATCGCACGTTCAATGGCGGGGCGCTCACGCTGGTGAAACTGCGCGACGGCACGATCGCGCGCTTCGCCGAGGTGACCGACCGCACTGCCGCGGAGCAGCTCCGCGGCACGTTGCTCACCGTCGCGCGCGCGGACCTGCCGCCGCTCGGCGAGGGTGAATATTATCACGCCGACCTGCTCGGTCTCGCCGCGGTGTCGACGGACGGCGAGCCGATCGGGCGCGTCGTCGCGGTGGAGAATTTCGGCGCGGGTGACGTGATCGAGATCGAGCGCGACGGGGGCAAGCGCTTCATGGTGCCGATCAACGCGGTGCCGGAGTGGGACCGCGCGCGGCTGGTCGTCGAGGCGGCATTCGTGGAGTGACGGGAGGGGGCGTCGCTCTCCTTCTTTCCTTCCGCCGTCATCCTGAACTCGTTTCAGGGTCCACCGTCCCGCAGGCGCCGCCGCACCTGAGTACGCGGCTCAGTGGATCCCGAAACGAGTTCGGGATGACGGGAATGAGGAGGCGGGCTCTCGAAGCACGCCGTGCTCCTGCGCACGCAGGAGCCCGGAGCGACGGTCGCCCGCCTCACCACGCGGGGTTCCTGCGTTCGCAGGAACACGCTCACCGCCGCAGCGGGCGCTGCTCCGCCAGCAGATTGCGGATCGTCGTTGCCGCGACGCCGGCCTCGCCCATGGCGTGGCTGATCTGGTCGAGGCCCTTCACCACATCTCCCGCCGCGAACAGCCCCGGCACGCTGGTGCGCTGGTGATCGTCGACCTCGAGGCAGCCGTCCTCGCTCGCGCGCGCGCCCGCCTCGATCGCGAGATGCGAGCGGATGCGTGAGCCCAGCGCTGGGTAGACGCTGTCGAACGCCATCCGCCCGCGCGCGGTGTCGAGCGCGAGCTGCTCGCCCTCGATCGCATAGCCGCCGCACGGGCCGTCGACTCGCACCACCCCGGCGTCGTCGAGCGCCGCGGCGCAGGCAGGATCGAGCAGATGCTCCGCCTCGGGCGCGATCAGCGTGATGTCGCGAGTGAAGCCGCGCAGGAACAGCGCCTCTCGCATGCCGCGGTCGCCGGTGCCGATCACCGCCACTCGCTTGTCCGTGACCTCATAGCCGTCGCACACGGGGCAGTAACGCAGCAGCCCCCGCGCCAGCGCCGGGTCGTGCACTTCGGGGAGCAGCCCGTGCGGGCGGTGGTTCACCACCCCGGTCGCTAGCAGCACGGTGCGTGCGCGATGCGTGCCCTGGTCGGTGGTGGCAACGAAGCCGTCGCCGTCTTGCGCCAGCCCGGTCACCTTCACCGCCTCGCGCCGAGCACCGTATTTCTCCGCCTGGGTGAGCATCAGCCGCAGCAGCTCGGTGCCCGCGATCCCGTCGGGATAGCCGGCGTGGTTGTGCGTGCACGGGATCATCGCGGCGCGGCTCGACCCCGAGTCGAACAGCCGGATCGAGAGATGATAGCGCGCCAGATAGATCGCCGCGGTCAGCCCGGCGGGCCCGGCACCGATGATGAGGCAGTCGTCCATCTTGCTGTCGTTCCCGCGTGTATATACATCCCGTGCATACGGGAGGTCGGCGATGAGTAACGAATATCGCGCCAAGGTGTTCAAATCCGGGAATTCCGTCGCGCTGCGCCTGCCCAAGGCGCTGGGGCTGAAGGAGGGTACGGAGATGGTGGTTCGCGAGGAACGCGACCATTATGAGTTCGCGCCCGTGGTAAGGGACGATCGACTCGATCTCACGTCGATATGGGGCAAGTGTCCGGGGCTCACACCACGCCCCGCTGAAGAGCGCGCGTTCGAGCCGTCGCCCCGCGCCTGGGACGATCCTGACTGGACTGGCTGGGGGGCAGAAGCCGACCGGTGAGGTACATGCTCGACGCCAACATCGTCATCGCGCTGCTCGCGGGCGAACCCGCCAAGTTGCGTGCGCGGATCGAGCGCTGTCGCCGCGGCGATATCGTCATCTCGTCGATCGCCTTGGCAGAGGTGGCCCTGGGTAGCGCCAGCGGCAAGCGCCCGTCGTCAGCGATCCTGGAGCAGTTGACTCGCCTGTTCGACGTGCTCGCTTTCGACGCGACGGCATCATGGGCCTATGCCCGGCTGCCGTTCCGGCGCGGCAGTTTCGACCGGCTGATCGCAGCGCACGCCTTGGCCGCGGACGCGACCCTCGTCACCAACAACGAGCGCGACTTCGCCGGCATCTCCGGCCTCGCCGTCGAGAACTGGACCCGATGACCTTCCGCGCCACGATCCTGACGCTCTACCCCGAGATGTTCCCGGGCCCGCTCGGCACGTCGCTCGCCGGACGCGCGCTGCGGGAGGGGAGGTGGACCTGTGACCCGGTCAACATCCGCGACTTCACCGAGGATCGCCACCGCACGGTGGACGACACGCCCGCGGGCGGCGGCGCGGGGATGGTGTTGCGTGCCGATATCGTCAGCCGCGCGGTCGACGCGCACGCCGACGGACGCCCGCTGGTCGCGCTCACGCCGCGCGGTGCGCCGCTCACCCAGCGGCGCGTCCGCGAGCTCGCTGCCGGCCCGGGCGCGGTGCTGCTGTGCGGGCGGTTCGAGGGGTTCGACGAGCGCCTGTTCGAGGCGCGCGACATCGAGCAGCTGTCGATCGGCGACTATATCCTCTCGGGCGGCGAGATGGCCGCGCTGGTGCTGCTGGACGCTTGCGTTCGGCTGATTCCGGGGGTAATGGGCGCGGCTTCGAGCGGGGACGAGGAGAGCTTCGAAAGCGGCCTCCTCGAATATCCGCATTATACCCGACCTGTCGAATGGGAAGGGCGCACGATCCCCGAGGTGCTGCGATCGGGGGATCATGCGAGGATCGCGGCGTGGCGTCAGTCACAGGCCGAGATCGACACACGGCTACGGCGGCCGGACCTGTGGGAGCGTCACGAGGGCGCTCGGGTCGGCTCGCCCTCTGGCGCGCGGCACGGAAGTAAGGATTGACGCGATGAACCTGATCCAGACGCTCGAGGCCGAGCAGATCGCCAAGTTCCACGAGAGCAAGAAGCTCCCCGAGTTCCGCCCCGGCGACACGCTGAAGGTCGGCGTGAAGGTGGTCGAGGGCGAGCGCACCCGCGTCCAGAACTTCGAGGGCGTGTGCATCGCGCGCTCGAACAAGGGCATGGGCTCGTCGTTCACCGTCCGCAAGATCAGCTTCGGCGAGGGTGTGGAGCGCGTCTTCCCGCTCTACTCGCCCAACGTCGACTCGATCGAGGTGGTGCGCAAGGGTGCGGTGCGTCGCGCCAAGCTCTATTACCTGCGTGGCCGCACTGGTAAGTCGGCGCGCATCGCCGAGCGCCGCGACAACCGTCCGCAGGCGCAGGCCGCCGAGTAAGCGACACCCGGTCCCGACCGGAGCGCAAGGGGCGCGGTGGGAGACCACCGCGCCCCTTTCTCGTTGGGGGGCGTCGCACCGACAGCTTGCCTTAGCTGGCGTCATCCTGAGCTCGTCTCAGGATCCAGCCATCCGCGAGCACCACCGGCACTTGGGCGCGCGGCACAGTGGATCCTGAAACAAGCTCAGGATGACGCCAGTGGGATAGGACATGCCTTACGTCTCTAGGTGCCACCCCGGCGGACGCCGGGGCGGAGCGCTTGTAGTGACGGAGCGCCCGCGTCGTCGCCGGCGCTCGCGCCCACGTAGGCATCAGCGTTTCACCGGAAGAGGCCCCACCACCACGACAGCAAGGGTGCCGCTTTACCTCGCCGCCTCCCGCCGCGATAAGGGCGGCGCGCCCGGTCCCGGGTCGCGATCCCGGAGGAATGGATGCGTTCATGGTTGGCGGTGGTGGCGCTTGCGACGGTAGCAACAGGGGCGCTCGTGGCTGACGCCGCCCAGGCGCAGGCCAGCGCCACCCGACCTGCGGCGCAGCGGCTCACGCTCGAGCGCATCTTCGCCGCGCCCGACCTCGGCGGCCAGCAGCCGCGCTCGCTCAAGCTCTCGCCCGACGGGCGGCTGCTCACCTTCCTGCGCCCGCGCGCCGACGATCGCTTCCGCCTCGACCTGTGGGCGCGCGACACCGCCACCGGGCAGGAGCGGATGCTGGTCGACAGCACGCGCGTCGGCAGCGGCGCGGCGCTGTCGGAGGCGGAGAAGATGCAGCGTGAGCGCGCGCGCATCGGCGCGCTGACCGGGATCATCCGCTACGACTGGTCGCCCGACGGGCGCCAGTTGCTCGTCCCCGCCGACGGCGACCTCTATCTCGCCGGCGTCGACGGCGCGACGCGCCGGCTCACCGAGGTGAAGGGCGGCGTGCTCAACGGCGAGGTCTCGCCGCGCGGCGGCTTCGTCAGCTACGTGCGCGACCAGAACCTGTGGCTCCAGCCGCTCGCCGGCGGCGCCGCACGCGCGCTCACCCAGGGCGGCGGCGGCACGGTCCATTTCGGCGAGGCCGAGTTCGTCGCACAGGAGGAAATGGATCGCCGCACCGGTTATTGGTGGAGCCCCGACGATCGCTATGTCGCGGTCGAGCGGTTCGACGAGGCGCCGGTACAGGTCTTCACCCGCGCCGCGATCGGCGCCACCGGCACGAGCATCTACCAGCAGCGTTATCCCGCCGCGGGCATGCCCAACGTCGCGGTCGAGCTCCACGTGATGCGCGCCGACGGCAAGGGGCAGGTGAAGGTCGATCTCGGCACCGACCCCGACATCTATCTCGCACGCGTCGACTGGCTGCCCGACGGCTCGGCGCTGCTCGTCCAGCGCGAGAACCGCGCGCAGACCCGGCTGGACGTGCTACGTGTCGACCCCGCCACGGGCAAGGCGACCCTGCTGTTCAGCGAGACGGCGGCGCCGCGCAGCTGGATCAACCTGACCGACAGCTATCGCGCGCTCGGCGACGGCGGGCTGCTGTGGCGCTCCGAGCGCGACGGCTATGGTCACCTCTGGCTGCTGCGCGGCGATCGGTGGACCCAACTGACCAACGGGCCGTGGGTGGTCACCGGGCTGGTCGCGGTCGACGAGGCCGCGGGCAAGGTCTATTTCATGGCCAACAAGGACGACGTGCTCGAGCAGCAGCTGTACGTGGTCCCGCTCGCCGGCGGCACGCCCGAGCGGCTGACCGAGCGCGGCTGGCAGAACAGCGTCACCGCGGACGGCGCGGCACAGCGCTTCCTCGTCACCCGCTCCAACCCGAACCAGCCGCCGCAGGTCTATCTCGCCGACGCCGCCGGCAAGAGGCTCGCCTGGGTCAATGAGAACCGGGTTGCGGGCGACCATCCCTACGCGCCCTATCTCGCCGCGCACCGCCCGGTGACGTTCGGGACGGTCAAGGCGGAGGACGGCACCGATCTGCACTGGCAGATGGTCACGCCCAGGCTCGAGCCGGGCAAGCGCTACCCCGTCTTCTTCCAGCATTACGGCGGGCCGGGGCCGCAGAATGTCGCACGCGACTGGAAGAACCCACTGATCCAGCACATCGTCGACCGCGGCTGGATCTATTTCGAGCTCGACAATCGCGGCTCGGCCAACCGAGGCGTCGCATTCGAGAGCGCGATCTGGCATGCGATGGGCACGGTGGAGGTCGCCGACCAGCGCGCCGGCGCGACCTATCTGACGACGCTCGGCTATGTCGATCCGAAGCGTATCGCCACCTATGGCTGGTCCTACGGCGGCTATATGTCGCTCAAGATGATCGAGGCCGACCCGGGCCGCTACGCCGCCGCGATCTCGGGCGCGCCGGTGACCGACTGGCGCCTGTACGATACGCATTACACCGAGCGCTACATGGGCGACCCGCGCACCGACGCGGCCGCTTATGACGCGTCGCGCGCCGTCCGCGATCCCAGGCGCATCACCACGCCGCTGCTGCTGATGCACGGCATGGCCGACGACAATGTCTTCCTCGACAACAGCACCAAGGTGGCGGCGGCGCTGCAGGGCGCGGACATGCCGTTCGACCTGATGTTCTACCCCGGCAAGACCCACTCGGCGGTACGCGACATCCACGTCTGGACCACGATCGAGCGCTTCCTCGACGCGCACGTCGGCAGCGGGCCCAAGTAAAGCTTGCTGTCGCGTGCGCGGCGGGCGCATTAGGGCCGCCGCGGGGTAGACATGCGCGCACCGAGCGCGCCGGGAAGGACGTAAGATGGGCTATCGGGTGGTGGTGGCGGGGGCCACGGGCAATGTCGGGCGTGAGATGGTCAACATCCTCGCCGAGCGCGAGTTTCCCGCCGACGAGATCGCGGTGCTGGCGTCGTCGCGCTCGGTCGGCGACCAGATCGAGTATGGCGACACCGGGCGCATGCTCACCGTCAAGAACATCGAGCATTTCGATCCGACCGGCTGGGACATGGCGCTGTTCGCGATCGGCAGCGAGGCGACCGCGGTCTATGCGCCCAAGTTCGCCGCCGCGGGCTGCACCGTGATCGACAATTCGTCGCTCTACCGCATGGACCCGGACGTTCCGCTTATCGTACCCGAGGTGAACGCCGCGGCGATCGACGGTTATCGCATCAAGAACATCATCGCCAACCCGAACTGCTCGACCGCGCAGATGGTGGTGGCGCTCAAGCCGCTGCACGACGCCGCGACGATCAAGCGCGTGGTGGTGGCGACCTACCAGTCGGTCTCGGGCGCGGGCAAGATCGGCATGGACGAGCTGTTCGAGCAGAGCCGCAACATCTTCGTCGGCGATCCGGCCGAGCCGAAGAAGTTCACCAAGCAGATTGCCTTCAACGTGATCCCGCACATTGACAGCTTCCTCGACGATGGCTCGACCAAGGAAGAGTGGAAGATGGTGGTCGAGACCAAGAAGATTCTCGACACCAAGATCAAGGTGGTCGCCACCTGCGTGCGCGTGCCGGTGTTCGTCGGCCATTCCGAGGCGCTCAATATCGAGTTCGAGAACGAGCTCTCGGCCGAGGATGCGCAGCGACTGCTGCGCGAGGCGCCCGGGGTGATGCTGGTCGATAAGCGCGAGGACGGCGGCTATGTCACCCCGATCGAGAGCGCGGGCGACGACGCCACCTATGTGAGCCGCGTGCGCGAGGACCCGACCGTGGAGAACGGGCTGGCGCTGTGGTGCGTCAGCGACAATCTCCGCAAGGGTGCCGCGCTCAACGCGGTGCAGATCGCCGAGCTGCTCGGCCGTCGCCACCTCAAGAAGGCGGACGAGACCGACGACGCCGCGTTCGACGCGGTGTTCGCCGGCGACGAGTGAGCTAATCCGCAGCGAGCCCCCTCCCCTTCAGGGGAGGGGTTGGGGTGGGGCCTTTCCGCAAGCGCGGCGTGCGCTGAAACGCCCCACCCCCAGCCCCTCCCCTCAAGGGGAGGGGAGAAGCAGTAACGGCGCTCCGACGCTACGCAGCGTCGGAGCGGCTCAATACCCCGTGTACCGCCCCGGGCGGTGCCACGCGATCAGGATGCCGCTGATCGCCGCCGCGGACAGCGCCGACCACGCGACCCGCTCCACCGGCAGCGCCACCAGCGACACCAACAGGATCACCGCGTCGATCGCGATCTGCGTGCGTCCGGCGTTCCAGCCGCGGCGCTGCTGGAGCCACAACGTCACCACGCCCGTCCCGCCGATGCCGGCATGATGCCGCGCCAGCGCCAGCGCACCGAAGCCGATCACCGATCCGCCGGCCAGCGCGGCGAAGGCCGGATCGATATAGGCGATACTCAGCCCGTAGCGCGTCACCGTGCCGAGCGCCGCCACGCCGATCCCGACCAACGCGGTGCGCAAGGTGAAGCGCCGTCCCATCGCGCGCCACGCCAGCCAGAAGAAGGGCAGGTTGAGCAAGGTGAACAGCACCCCGCTTGGCAGCGGCACCGCATAGGAGAGCAGCAGCGCTACCCCGGCGATCCCGCCGGTCACCAGCCCGGCGGCATGGAGCAGCGCCAGCCCGAGCACGACGAGGATGCAGCCGAGCGCGAGCGCATAGGCGTCCTCGATCGCGCTATGGGGAAGGGAGGGCGGAAGGGTCACGCTCGCGCTGTGCCAGCGACGCGCGGTGGCGTCGAGTGCTGCGTTGCAACATGGGTCATGCGTTTACCTGCGCGATCCGCCGCGCTAGGCCGCAGCGCTCAGCAGCGGGAGCGCGGGCCATGGCGCAGGAGATGATCGGCGGGTGCCAGTGCGGCAGCGTCCGCTACGCAGTGCAGGTAGACGACGATGACGCCTATCTCTGCCACTGCCGTATGTGCCAGCGCGCCACCGGCGGCGTCTTCGCCGCGCTCAAGCAGGTGCGGCGCGACGCCGTGACATGGACGACTCGAGAGCCCGATCGCCGCGCGTCCTCACCGATCGCGCGCCGCGGCTTCTGTCGGGAGTGCGGCACGCCGCTCACCTATGAGGGGAACGATGCCGACAAGCTCGACCTCACCGTCGGCAGCTTCGACGATGCTGCGCGCCTCCGCCCCACCGGCCATTTCGGCGTCGAGAGCCGCCACGCCGCGTGGTGCGACACCGGCGGTCTGCCCGAGAAACGCACCGACGAACTTCCGCACATCGTCAGCAAGTGGATGGAAACGAGTGGCAAGCTCCCCGACTGAGACGCGCTTCTTCGACAGTTTCGACGGCACCCCGATCGCCTGGCGCGAGCTGGGCGAGGGGCGGCCGCTGGTGCTGATCCACGGCTATTTCTCGGACGCGCGCACCAATTGGTTGCGCTACGGCCATGCCGCCGCGATCGCCGCGCGCGGCGTGCGCGTGATCATGCCGGACCTGCGCGCACACGGCGAGAGCGGCAAGCCGCACGAGGCCGCCGCTTACCCGCCCGACGCGCTGGCTCAGGACGGCGAGGCGCTGGTGCGTCACCTCGGGCTGACCGATTATGACCTCGGCGGCTACTCGCTCGGCGCGCGGACGGTGGTGCGGATGCTGGCGCGCGGCGCGACCCCGCGGCGCGCGGTGCTCGCCGGCATGGGGCTGGAGGGGATCGTCGGCGCCGAGCGGCGCGCCGATCATTTCCGCCACATCCTAACGCGGCTCGGCCAGCACGAGCGCGGCAGCCCCGAGTGGCTCGCCGAGGCCTTCCTCAAGACCACTGGTGGCGATCCGGTCGCGCTGCTCGGCGTGATCGACACATTTGCGAGCACGCCGGCGGAGGTGCTGGCGACGCTCGACCGGCCGACCCTCGTGCTCAGCGGCGTTGACGATCACGACAACGGCTCGGCCGCGGCCCTCGCCGACGCGCTGCCGAACGCACGCTACGCTGAGGTGCCGGGCAATCACATGAGCGCGGTAACCAAGCCCGAGCTGGGGCAGGCGATCGCTGATTTCGTAGCCAAGTAGTGGTTGACCGGTCTCCTGCGGACGCAGGAGCCTAGGGCCGGCAGCGACGACGTGCGTGGCTCTGGGTTCCTGCGTTCGCAGGAACAGCGCTTCGTGCCACACTAGATCGTGGCGTCTCAGCTCTTCAGCTTCCACCCGCGCTTGAGCAGGACATAGCACAGCACCCCCAGCGCGACGTCGATCGCCAGGATCACCACGCTGCCCACCGCCACCGGCGAGTCGGCGCTGCCGAGGAAGCCGTACCGAAAGCCCGAGATCACGTAGAAGAACGGGTTGACGTGGCTGAAGGCGCGGAACGCGGGCGCGAGATGATCGACCGAGTAGAAAGTGCCCGACAGCAGGGTGAGCGGCGCGATGAGGAAATTGGTCACCGCCGCGGCATGGTCGAACTTGTCGGCCCAGATCGAGGTGAGCACGCCCGCGAACGACAGGAACATCGCGCCGAGCAGCCCGAACCACAGCACCGCGAGCGGGTGATGCGGCGTCACGTGCACCCCCGGCCACAACGCCATCGCCAGCCACACCGCGCAGCCGACGCAGAAGGCGCGCGTCACCGATGCGCCGACCAAGGCGGCGAGCAGCTCGCTGGTGGAGAGCGGCGGCTGGAGATAGTCGACGATATTGCCCTGGATCTTGCCCACCAGCAGCGAGAAACTGGCGTTGGCGAAGGCGTTGTTGAGCATGCCCATCACGATCAGCCCGGGCGCGATGAAGTCGGCGAAGGCGACCGGCGCGCCGCCGACGTTGACCGGGCTGCGCGCGCCGTTGGCGACGGTGAAGATGACGAGGAACATCAGCGTCGTCACCGCCGGTGCCCACACCGTCTGGAGCTGCACCTTGAAGAAACGGCGCACCTCCTTCACATAGAGGGTTCGCAGGCCACCCCAATTGACGTTCCGGATCACCGGTTCGCCGGGGGCGTGCCTGATGGCTGACGGAATATGACCGGTCGGGGGCTGGCTGCTCATCGCTTGTGCGGGTAACCGCTGCGGCGCGCGCCCGCAACCGGAACGCTAGAGGAAGACACGGATGTCCTGGACCGACGAGCGGATCGACACGCTGAAGACGATGTGGGAGGCGGGCCAGACCGCCAGCCAGATCGCCGAGGCGCTCGGCGGTGTCAGCCGCAACGCCGTGATCGGCAAGGCGCATCGGCTCGGGTTGCAGTCGCGACCGTCGCCGGTGACGCCCAAGGAGGAATCGCGCACCACCGAGCCGGCGGCCACCGCTGCCGCACCCGCTCCTGCGCCCGCGCCCAAGGCGACACCCGCCCCCGCGCCTGCGCGCGCCGCCGCGCCGGCACCCGCACCCGCCGCACGCCCGGCGCCGCCGCCTTTTGCCACCGAGTCGGCTGCGGCGACGGCGTCCGCGCCGAGTGACGTCGACGACGAGGCGGATGAGGGCGCCAGCGCGCCGCCGGTCAAGCGCGAGCCGGTGTTGCGCTCGGTCGGTCCTGGTGGCTTCGTGCGCCAGGCGCCCGGCGAGCAGCAGCCGCCGATCGCGCCCGCGCCGCCGCGCCGGCTGGTGCCCGCGCGCACCGCACCCGAGTTCGCCAACAAGACCTCGCTGCTCGATCTCAACGACAAGATCTGCAAGTGGCCGCTGGGCCATCCGGGCGAGCCGGACTTCCACTTCTGCGGCGACAAGGTGAACCCGGGCTTCCCTTATTGCGTGGCGCATTGCGGCCATGCCTATCAGGCGCAGCTGCCCCGCCGCGACCGGCGCGCGCCGCCGCTGCCGTTCGGCGGCCCGCGGCGCTGAGCCGGGGCGCCCGCCGCGGCGCTTGTCGCTAGCTTATCGTGCCACCCCGGCCTGCGCCGGGGTGGTCGACAAGGGACGGCGACATCAACCATCGCCGGCCCATCACCTCAGAAGCGGAATGCCGCGGTCGCGCGCAGGCTGTGCCAGCGGAACGTGTCGTCCGAGCGGCGGAAGTCGGTGCCCTCGATTGTCCCGCCGTTGGCGGCGTTGGTGAAGGGCGTGCCCGCCGCGCCGGCGGCGCGGACGCGGTAGTCGTTGTCGCGATACTGGTGATAGACATATTCGAGCCCGATCGACAGGTGCTCGCCGAGGCGCTGCTCGATGCCGCCGCCGCCCTGGAAGCCGAACTGATCCTGCCGCCCGCGCGCGGTGAAGCTGTTAGTGCTCTGGCTCGATGCAAATTCGCTGTCGATCCGCGCCAGCGACGGGCCGGCGGTGCCATAGAACAGCGTCGTGTCATTGGGCGTATAGCCGACGCGCGCGCGCACCGCCGCCTCCCAATTGACCTGGCGGTACATCACGTAATTGGCCGGGGTGGAGGAGAAGCCGGTGGTGCTGTCGTTGATGTGCGTCCGCCCGAACTCGCCGACCACGCCATAGACGATCGGCCCGCTCTGCAGGTCGAAGCCGGCACGTCCGTAATAGCTCCACGCGTCGCGGTCCTGCGCGCAGCCCGGGCCGCCGTTGCGCGGTCCCTGCGCCGCCTGGGCGCGGCCGCCGCAGAAGCCGGGCGCAAAGGCGTTCGCGCCGGTGCCGGTGAGCACCGTGTCGCCGAACTGCCCGTCGAGATTGCGGTCGAACTCGACCCGTGCATTGCCGTCATTGGGCTGCACGTCATAACCGCCGGCGGCGCCGACATAGACGCCCGCAAAGCCGCGCCGTGGCGAGGAATCGCCGTCGGCCATGTCCTGCGCCAGCGCAGGCGCGGCCGTCAGCAACACCGCGGCGGTGGTGGCGGCAAGATACGCTTTCATTATGTCACTCCCTGATCGAACAGCCCGGGAACGAGGCTTATCTGCGTTAGGTTTCGTGAGGAATCATTGCCGATGCGAGCGTCTCCAGGGGCGCTTGGGTCAGCGGCTCGGCGCGGTTATATGATGCGCATGGCCGATCTCTTCGCTTCCCCTACCGCCGGCGCCACCACCTACGACGCGTCCTCGATCGAGGTCTTGGAGGGGCTCGAACCGGTGCGCCGCCGCCCGGGCATGTATGTCGGCGGCACGGATGAGCGCGCGATGCACCATCTCGCCGCCGAGGTGCTCGACAATGCGATGGATGAGGCGGTGGCGGGGCACGCCACACGCATCGAGATCACGCTCGACGCCGGCAATCGGCTGACGATCGTGGACAACGGCCGCGGCATGCCGGTCGACCCGCACCCGAAATTCCCGGACAAGTCGGCGCTCGAGGTGATCCTCTCGATGCTTCACTCCGGCGGCAAGTTCGCGGGCAAGGCCTATGCCACCTCGGGCGGGCTCCATGGCGTCGGCGTCTCGGTGGTCAACGCGCTGTCGAGCGACACCGTCGTCGAGGTGGCGCGTGACCGCCAGCTCTATCGCCAGCGCTTCAGCAAGGGACAGACGCTCGGCCCGTTGGAGACGGTCGGCGCCGCGCCCAATCGCCGCGGCACGTCGGTGGCCTTCACTCCCGATACAGAGATCTTCGGCCCCGAGCTGCTGTTCAAGCCGGCGCGGCTGTACAAGCTGGCGCGCTCCAAGGCGTATCTGTTCGCGGGCGTCGAGATCCGCTGGAAGTGCGCGCCCGCGCTGATCGGGGACGGGGATCGCGCAGGCGGTATTCCGGACGAGGCGGTGTTCCAGTTTCCCGGCGGGCTGTCGGACTATCTGCGCGAACAGATCGCCGGCCGCGAATGCGCCACCGCCGACTTCTTCGCCGGCCAGCAGGATTTCCCGGAGGCGCAGGGCAAGGTGGAATGGGCGGTCGCCTGGCCGCTGTGGAGCGAGGGCAGCTACAGCTGGTATTGCAATACGATCCCCACACCCGACGGCGGCACGCACGAGCAGGGACTGCGCCAGGCGCTGGTGCGCGGACTGCGCCAGTTCGGCGATCTCGTCGGCAACAAGCGCGCCAAGGAGCTCACCGCGGACGACGTGATGGTGGGCAGCGAGCTGATGCTCAGCGTCTTCATCCGCGAACCCCAGTTCCAGTCGCAGACCAAGGACCGGCTCACCTCGCCCGAGGCCGCCGGGCTGGTCGAGAAGGCGATGCGCGATCATTTCGACCATTGGCTCGGCCAGAACATCGATCGTGGCAAGGCGCTGCTCGGCTATGTGCTCGAGCGGATGGACGAGCGGCTGCGGCGCAAGGCCGAGCGCGACGTCAAGCGCAAGACCGCCACGTCCGCGCGCAAGATCCGGCTGCCGGGCAAGCTGACCGACTGTGCCGCGGACAATGCCGACGGCACCGAGCTGTTCATCGTGGAGGGCGATTCGGCGGGCGGCTCGGCCAAGCAGGCGCGCGACCGTAAGACTCAGGCGATCCTGCCGATCCGCGGCAAGATCCTCAACGTCGCCTCGGCCACCTCGGCCAAGATCCTGGCCAACCAGGAGATCGCCGATCTGGTCCAGGCGCTGGGCTGCGGCACGCGCAAGGACTGTCGCCCCGAGCAGCTGCGCTATGACAAGATCGTCATCATGACCGACGCCGATGTCGACGGCGCACATATCGCGACGCTGCTGATGACCTTCTTCTTCCAGGAAATGCCCGAGCTGGTGCGGCAGGGGCACCTCTATCTCGCGCAGCCGCCGCTCTACCGCCTGACCGTCGGCGCCAAGTCGCTCTACGCGCGCGACGACGCGCATCGCGCCGAGCTGGAGCGGACCGCGTTTCGCGGCAAGAAGGTGGAAGTGGCGCGTTTCAAGGGCCTCGGCGAGATGAACCCGCAGCAGCTCCGCGAGACGACGATGGACCCGGCGAAACGCAGCATGATCCGCATCACGCTGCCGCAGGAATATGAGGAACGCGCCGGCGTGAAGGATCTGGTCGATCGGCTGATGGGCACCAACCCCGCGCATCGCTTCGCCTTCATTCAGGAGAATGCGGCGCGGATGGACGAAGAAGCGATCGACGCGTGACCCGGCATCCCAGACGAGAATGGTGGCTCGCCATCGCGCTAGCGGCGCTGGCCGGCTATATCGACGCGATCGGCTATCTTCGGCTCAATGGCCTGTTCGTGTCGTTCATGAGCGGCAACTCGACCCGGCTGGCGGTGGCACTGGCGGGCGCCTCGCCGCTGGCGCTCACCGCGGCGTCGCTGATCCTCGCCTTCGTCGCGGGTGTGGTGGTGGGCGCCACGGCGGGGGAGGCGCTCGGGCGCTGGCGCGGGCCCGGCGTGATCGTGCTGGCGGCGGTGCCGATTGCGGTGGCGGCGGCGCTGCCCGAATTCGGCGCGCTTGGCGCGCTGGGTACGGTGCTGCTCGCCGCCGCGATGGGCGCGGTCAACACCGTCTTCCAGCGCAACGGCGAGGTGAGCGTCGGGGTCACCTATATGACGGGCGCGCTGGTGAAGTTCGGCCAGCATGTCGCCGCCGCGCTGATGGGCAATGGCGCGCGCTGGGACTGGCTGCCCTATCTGCTGCTATGGGGCGGGCTGATCGCGGGCGCGTTTCTCGGCACCGCCGATTACGCGCTCCCCGATAATGCCGCGCTGTGGCGCGCGACGGTGGCGGCGCTCGGCGTCGCGCTGCTCGCCGCCGCCACGACAGAGCGGAGGCGCACACCGCCGGCGTGAGCGACGGGGCAGGTGGGGCGAATCATGGGGCGAGGGCGTGGCCAAGGCAGGGGCGAGCAGCGGACGGGGCACCTTTGCCCTGGTGCGCCCCCTGCGTCCGCCCGGCTCCTGTCACGTCCTTCCCCCACGGTCTTCCGTCGTCCCGGACACGTTCCGGGATCCACCGTCCCGCAGGCGCGGCCACAGCTCGATGAGCGGCGCCATGGATCCCGGAACAAGCCAGGGATGCCGGTGAGGCTGGTGATCGGGCTGGTCGCCGAGCCTGTGACCGGCTGCTCCATCTGCCGCCGTCACCCATGATCGATCTCGCGCGCGAGCCCGACTTCGACCTCGCCGGGCTCACGGTGCGCCCGTCGCTGCGCGAGGTTGTGGCGGAGGCGCGCAGCGAGCTGCTCGAGCCGCGGGTGATGCAGGTGCTGGTCGCGCTAGCGCAGGCGGATGGCGCGGTCGTGTCGCGTGACGCGCTGGTGGCGCGTTGCTGGGGCGGGCGGATCGTCGGGGACGATGCGATCAACCGCGTGATCGCGCGGCTGCGACGCGTCGCCGACGGAGTCGCGGCGGGCCGCTTCCGCATCGAGACGATCGCGCGCGTCGGCTATCGTCTCACCGCAGTGGGCACCGCCACCGCGGCGGACGGTGCATCGGCCACGCCGCGGTCGGCGAGCCACGCTTCTCGCGCTGCGCCGCTCGCCCGCCGCGGGTTCGTCGTGGGTGGCGGGATCGCCGCCACCGCGCTGGCTGGCGGCGCCTGGTGGTGGCACCATGCCCGCCCGGCGCCGCGCTCCGCCGAGGTGAGCGCCTTGATCGCGCAGGCCCGCGGCGCGCAACGCCAGGCCGATCGCGACGGGCTGTGGCAGGCGATCGGGCTGTTTCGCCGCGCGGTGTTGCTCGCTCCCGATGACGCCGACGCCTGGGGCCAGCTCGCGCTATGCTGCGCGGTGGCGGCGCGGATCGCGGCCCACGGCGACCGTGCCCAGTTCGCGCAGCGCGCGCTCGCCGCCGAACGGCGTGCGGAGGAGATCGACCCGGGCAATGCTTATGCCGCGCTCGCGCGGATGCGGCGGGCGCCGCTGCTCGGCAACTGGCTGGCGCAGGAGCGCGTGGCGCGCCGCGCCGCGTGCGCACATCCGGACGATGACATGCTCGCCGACGCGCTCGGCCGCCTGCGCCAGATGGTCGGGCGGATGCGCGAGTCGATCGACGATTATACGCGCGCGCTGGCGATCGGCGGCCCGTCACCGATCGCGATGTATCAACGCGTGGTTTCGCTGTGGAGCGCGGACCGGTTGGAGGAAGCGGATCGCGCGATGGACGAAGCCTGGGGGCTGTACCCGCTCCATTATGCGGTCTGGTTCACGCGGGCGTGGCTGCTCAGCTACACCGGGCGCGGCGGTGAGGCGCTGCGCATGATCGAGGACGCGGATCATCGCCCGAGCAATATCGAGGAGCCCAGTTTCGCGCTTGCGGCGGGCGTCGCGCGCGCGCTCCAGACCCGGGCGCCGCGCGACATCGACGCCACCGCCGAAGCGTACCTGGCGGCGGCGCATCGCGGCACCGGACATGCGGAGAATGCGATCCAGTTCCTCAGCGCCACCGGCCGGCTCGATCAGGCGTTCGCAATCACGGAGGGTTATTTCCTTGGCCGCGGCTTCGCGATTGCCTCACTGCGCTTCTCACCGCGGCAGGGGACCTATACCGCGCCAGACCAGCGCGTCAGCTGGTTCCTCTTCGCGCCGCCCTGCGCCACACTCCGCCGCGACACGCGCTTCGGCGCGCTGGCGCGCGCCATCGGGCTGGCTCGCTACTGGCGCGACGCGGGGATTGGCCCCGACGATCGTGCGGTGGCGAGGTAGGAAGGCAGCGTGTCCCCGATTGCTATCCTGAGTTCGTCACAGGATCCACGTCGCCGCGAGATCGGCAGCTCCGACAACTTCGTGCCGGTTATCCTAAAACAAGGCGAGGCTGACCGCGGCGGTTAAGCATCGCGCGCCGCGCAGATGACCGACGTGCAATAAGCGCGAGCGACCAGAACCCAGCTGGCGGCATACGTCATCGGCCCGCGTCAACGCTTCGCCAGCGCGGTGGCGTCGCGTTCGGCCAGCGCGAGCCGGAGCGGGGGCGATCGTCGCGCCGCTCCGTCGATCGTGGCGGTGACGCAGGCGCGACGATCCACCGTGACAGGCTCATGCTCGCACAGTTTCGCCGCGGCGCGCTCCACCCGCGCTAGCATCGCGGCGCGGCCATCGCTGGTGCGCTGGTCAAGGTCACGCGCAACGATGTGATAGCTGTGATCGCCAACGCGCCAGCTCTGCGCGGCGGCGGGGATAGCGCATATGGCGGCGAGGATGAGGCTGAGGGGACGCATAAGGGCTCTCCGATCTCGCGACGGGGATCGTCGCTGGGTCGGAGTCTCGCTGGTGTCGGTCGCGCGGTCGCGGTGGTGGAGCCGATCTTCTGCCGATCAATCGCCGATCACGAGGCAACACGATGCCTTCTCACGCCCTCCCGGACTCATCTCGGCACTCACGAATGCGAAGCCGAACGCCCTCTCCACCGCGGCAGAGGGGGGCCGACTCCAGTCGGCCAGGTTGACCTTCAGGCTCGCGGTACGAACCATCCGTCCGCCCCGCGCTACACCCGCAGCGCGGGGCGCTCCTCACGCCGCCGTGCCAGGATCGCGCGCGCGTCGCCGGGCGTGCGCGCCTCGCCGTGCGGGCCGCCTGCAGCGGCGATCACACGATCGAGCAGTTCGAGCCCGTCCGGCCAATGGCCGAGCCCGCTCGCCGCATTGATATGCCCGCACGCGCCATAGTCGATGAAGTGACTGCCCCAGTCCACCGCCAGGCTGTGCGCGCGATCGAGCGTGACCCAGGGATCGTCGCTCGAGGCGACCACGATCGAGGGGAAGGGCAGCGGCTGCTTGGGTGAAGGCGCAAACGGCGCGAGCTCGGGCGCGACCCCGGCGCGGTCGACGTCCGCCGGCGCCACCAGCAGCGCGCCCGCGACCGGCCAGCCATAAGGCTGCGGGCTGAGCGACGCCCACCACGCCACCGCGACGCAGCCGAGGCTGTGCGCCACCAGGATCACCGGTGCGCGCGCGCTCGCCACCGCCTGGTCGATCTTGGTGACCCAGGCGTTGCGATGCGGACGGTCCCACATGCCGAGCTCGATTCGCGCGGTGTCGGGCCGGCTCTTTTCCCACAATGTCTGCCAGTGCGACGGTCCCGATCCGCCCAGTCCCGGGACGGTCAGAACGGTCGGCTGCACCGACAGATCGAACGCGGAATGTCCCATGACACACCTCCTTTTGGTGAGGCCGCGGCGATCAGTCTAGGGGTCGGCAGTGCCGCGGCCTCTGCACTCTAGGTATAGCCTACTAAATCGATCGGCAATCCCGCGACGCAGCATTTGACGCGAACGGAGGCGCGGCGGCGACGAGCGGAGATGGACGGTTGCGGCGCGCCGCGCGCCCGGCGATAGCGGCGCCATGCCCAAGCAACGTGTGGACCAGATGCTCGTCGATCGCGGCCTCGCCGAGTCGCGCACCCGAGCGCAGGCGTTAGTGATGGCGGGGCTGGTGTTCGCGGGCGAGCGCAAGGTCGACAAGCCCGGCCAGACGCTCGCGGACGACGTGGCGCTGGAGGTGCGCGGGCGCGACCACCCCTGGGTGTCGCGCGGCGGAGTCAAGCTGGCGCACGGGCTCGATCACTTCGGCTGGGACGTGACCGGCGCGGTGGCAATCGACGTCGGCAGCTCGACAGGCGGGTTCACCGACGTGCTGCTCACGCGCGGAGCGGCGCGGGTCTATGCGGTGGACAGCGGCACCAACCAGCTTGCCTGGAAGCTGCGCCAGGACGCGCGCGTGATCGTGCAGGAACAGACCAGCGCGCGCCTGCTCACCGCCGCGCATGTGCCCGAGCCGGTCGACCTGGTGGTGTGTGACGCCAGCTTCATCGGGCTGGCCAAGGTGCTGGAGGTGCCGCTCGGCTTCGTCCGCGCCGGCGGGCGCGTGCTGGCGCTGATCAAGCCGCAGTTCGAGGCGGGCCGGAGCGAGGTCGGCAAGGGCGGGGTGGTGCGTGATCCCGCGGTGCACGCGCGCGTTTGCGCCGAGGTGGTGGCCTGGCTTGAAGCGGGGGGCTGGCAGGTCGAGGGCGTGGCGGAGAGCCCGATCACCGGGCCGGAGGGCAATGTCGAGTTTCTCGTCGCCGCGGCGCGGGGGTGAAATTGGTGCAGGCGCCATTTACCTGCGTTGGGCGTTGGGGCAGCTAGGCCGGAGCGGACCGATCGGGGAGAAGGCGATGGGCGAGGTCGCGTCGAGGGAACAGTTGCGCATGTCGTTCCTGCGCTGGGCCGCGGTGGCGGTGCCGGCGGTGCTGCTGCTCGGCTTCCTGTCGGGGCGGACGGTGCCCTCGGGCGATGCCAACGCCTGGTATCGCGCGCTCGCCAAGCCCGAGCTGACTCCGCCGGGATGGCTGTTCCCCGTCGCCTGGTCGCTGCTGTACGTGATGATGGGGGTGGCATTGGCGCTGGTGCTGAGCGCGCGCGGCGCGCGGCTGCGCTGGCTCGGGGTTGCGCTGTTCACGGCGCAGCTCGTCGGCAATCTCGCCTGGACGCCGCTGTTTTTCGGCGCGCACCAGGTGTCCGCGGCATTCCTGTTGATTGTCGCGATCCTCGGGCTGACGATCCTCACCACCTTTGTCTTCGCGCAGGTGCGCCGCCGCGCCGCGTGGCTGCTGGTGCCTTATATGATGTGGCTGGGGTTCGCCGGCGCGCTCAACTGGCGTATCGATCAGCTCAACCCCGACGCGGAACGGCTTGTGTCGCCGGCCGCGGCGTCCCAGATGGTTGGTTGAGCGCTCTTACGGGAAGTTACGTCATGCAGTCCGAGAATCACCTGTTCGGCGACCTCGCCAAATTGTTCAACGGCGCGGCCGGCACGCTCGCCGGGGTCGGGCGCGAGGCCGAGGCCAATGCGCGGGCGCGGGCGCGCGAGTGGATCGGCGGGCTCGATTTCGTCGCGCGCGACGAGTTCGAGGTGGTTAAGGCAATGGCCGCCGCGGCGCGCGACGAGAATGACGCGCTGCGCGCGCGTATCGAGAAGCTGGAAGCCGCGCTCGCCGCCGGCGCCGCCGCGCCGACCCCCACCGAGGGATGACGCGTGTCGCGCAGCGTGCGATAAGTCACTGATGCTGGACGAAGCTGACCAGGACACCGCGGGCGAAGCACCGCTCGACATGCTCGAGGCCTATTTTCTCGCGCATGGCTGGCCGTGCGAGCGCGGTGAGGACGAGATCACCGCCTCGATCAAGGGCAGCTGGACCGAATATGAGCTGCGCGCGCTGTGGCGCGAGGAGGACGGCGTTCTCCAGCTGCTCGCTTTCCCCGACGTGAAGGTGGCGGAGGGCCGCCGCGCGCCGGTGTACGAGGTGCTCGCGCTCGTCAACGAGCAGCTGTGGATGGGGCATTTCGAAATCTGGTCGAGCAGCGGCATCCTGCTGTATCGCAACGCTACCGCGATCGAGGCGGAGGAGGGCGAGGCGAGCATGGCGCTGAGCACCGCCGAGCTGCTGGTCGAGTCCGCGATCGACGAATGCGAGCGCTTCTACCCCGTGTTCCAATTCGTACTGTGGGGTGGCAAGTCGCCGAGCGAGGCGATCGCCGCGGCGATGGTCGAGACCGCGGGCGAGGCCTGACGCGCGGTGCGGCTGTGGATCATCGGCTGCGGCAACATGGCGTCCGCGATGCTGCGCCGCTGGCTCGCCAGCGGCGTGATCGCTGCGGAGGACGTCGACGTGGTCAACCGGCAGCATCGCGTGCTGCCGATCGGGGTGCGCCAGGCGCGTGCGCTGCCCGACGCGCCGCCGCCCGACGCGGTGATCCTCGGCATCAAGCCGCAGCAGCTCGACGAGGTCGCCCCGGTGCACCGCGCGCGTGTGGCGGACGCGCCGCTGCTGGTCTCGATGCTCGCCGGCGCGGACCCGGCGCGCTTGGCGGCGGCCTTTCCCGGCCCGGTCGCGATCCAGACCATGCCCAACCTGCCGGTCGAGCTCGGCCGCGGTGTGGTCGCGGTGCACGCGCCCGCCGCGCCCGCACCCGCGCGCGCAGTGGTGGACCGGCTGCTCGCGCCGCTCGGGCTGGTGGAGTGGTTCGACGACGCCACACGCTTCGCCGCGGCGGGGGCGCTGTCGGGCACCGGCCCGGCCTTCCTGTTCCGCTTCGTCGACGCGCTGACCGCGGGCGGTGTCGCGACCGGGCTCGCGCGCGAGGAAGCCGCGGCGATCGCGCTGGCCACGGTTGAGGGTGCGGCGGCAATGGCGGCGGCGAGCGACCGCGTCCCCGCCGCGCTCGCCGACGCGGTGGCCAGCCCGGGCGGGATGACCCGCGCCGGCCTTGACGTGCTGGATCGCGAGCGCGCGTTGGCCGCGCTGCTCGAAGAGACGCTGCGCGCGGTGGCGCGGCGCGGCGCAGAGATGGCCGCGGGAAAGTAGAGGCTGACCCGAAGCGGCGGTCACTCCTGCGTCAACCTGTGACACGGCGCTATATGAGCTGGTGCGAACCTTCCTCTCACGGGGCGATGCTGATGACCACGCGCGGAACAGGCCGCCGGATGAGCGGCGATCGGGATCGGTCATGCTGATACTTGCCGCCATGGTGGCGCTGACCGCGCCTCACCAAGGATCAGAATGCTCCGGGACGACGAGTCTCGAGATCGACGCCTGCCTCAACGAGACATTGCGTCAGGCCAGCGCCGATATGGAGCGCTATCTGGCTGCCGCCGCCCGGCGCGCCGCAAACGACGGGGGCAGGACGCTCGCCCAGTCGATGGAACGCTCGCAGCGAGCCTGGATCCTGTACCGTGACCGGGAGTGCAATGCGGTCTTCGACTTTTGGAGTGGTGGGACGTCCCGGATCGCCGCGGATCGTCTGTGCGCGATCAGGCTGACACGACATCGCACGCACGATATTTGGGCGAATTGGCTGATGTTCGTCGACAGGACGCCGCCGCTGCTGCCGGAGCCCGGCGTCGAGCAAGCCGGCGAAGCGAGATGATCGGCCGCCACGATCGGGCTGCTCGGTCCGCCCCCGCCCTCCTCACAGCGGCAGTGCGGTGGTCGACTTGATCTCCTGCATCGCAAAGGAGGAGCTCACGTCGTGGAGCGGGGCGACGCGGATCAGCTTGCGGTAGATCCGGTCGTAATCGGCGATGTCGCGCGCCACGACCTTGAGCAGGTAATCGACCTCGCCGCTCATCCGGTAGAATTCGACCACCTCGGGGATACGCGCCACGCCCTCGGCAAAGGTCTGGAGCCATTCGTCGCTGTGCTGCGTGGTGCGCACCGCGACGAACACCGTGACGTCGAGCCCGAGCGCGGCGCGGTCGAGCAGCGCGACGCGGCCACGGATCAGCCCGCCGCGCTCGAGCCGCTTGACCCGCTTCCAGCACGGTGTCGGCGAGAGACCGACGCGCTCGGCGAGATCGGCGATCGCGAGCGTCGCGTCGTCTTGCAGCAGCGCGAGCAGCCGCCGATCGGTCGGATCGAGAACAACATTCTCCATAGAAGCGGGATAGTAGCATGTTCTGGCGCGATACACGCTGAATTCGTGGTGCAGAGAGGGGCTAATTGCGCCGCGCCGGCGCTATCATGCTGTTTCACAGGCGGAGGAAGATCGATGCTGGGCCGGATGTTCGTCAATCACCCGCGCGCGGTGGGGGAGAGCTACGCGACACACGCGCGCGTCGCGGCGCGCTTCGGCGCGACCATGCTGCTCGCCGGAGCGGCGTGCCTCGTGCACGCGCTGATCCCCGGCCTGTTCTGCACCACCGGCAGCCGTGCGATCGAGCGACTGTCTCGCGAAATGGCCGCGCGCCACCGCTGCGACTGAACGCCCGCGTCGGTCCGCGCTCTGGCGGCCGGCCTGTCCTACAGGCGGGGTGAGCGGGCACAGGGTCGAGGTGCGCTCTTTATCATCCCTGTTGATTCCGTCGTGCAACGGCGGGCATCGCGCCATCCCGCCCGAAGGCTCAACTTTCTCAACATTCGCGCGTGTGGCGCGGCCCGCTAGCCGCGAGGCACTTCGCCACGAACCCAACGAAGACAATCGGTTCTGGCGTAAGCCGACATCAGCGCGAACGTTGATAGGTGTTGGAGCGCCGCGCCGAATGTTGAGGAATGTTGGATGCGGACCCGAAAGGTCGCTCGGCGAAAGGCGGTCATTCCGGGCTCGATCCGGAGTCTATCGTGCGGCATACACCACGAGCGTTGCCCGGGTGGCTGCATGGATCCCGGCTCAAGGCCGGCATGACGGGCAGGGGACCTTAGCAGCCACACGTCTCATCATTATGCAGCTTATGGGTCCGGACCGGTGAGTTCGGAAACGCTCATCCTCGTCGGCAAGGTGACCGCAGCGATCCCTTCGTCGCCGCATAGGGACCGCACCCCCGGCGCCGCGCCAGCGCGCTCGGCACGGCGCGCCGGCTCAATGGCCGTAGCGCTTGATTCCCCGCCGGCGCAACTTCTCGCGGTGGCGCCGACGCAGCATGACGATCACCGCGGGTGCGGCGATCAGGACGACTGCACCAATGATGGCATAGGCCAGAAGTTCGCGAGTCAGCTCGGGCATGCGCGGGCCTCTGACACACCAAAGAGCAGCTGTCATCTTGCTTGAACGACTGGGAAAATCGAGCAGCCCGTTTCGGCGAGCGGGCCCGCTTTCCTTCATGCGGCCGCTTGCGCTATCACCGGCCTGCTTCGTTCGCGGAGGAACCGTTATGCTTGTGCTGCTCACCGCCGGGGCCATGCTGATGACCGATCTCCCCGACCCACCGGCGCAAGCACGCTCGCGTCTCCCGGCGCCGGGAAGCCAGCGCCGCCTCGCCGGTGCGGGGGCGGCGCCGGGCTGTGCCGGCGCGAGCCTCGTCGGCCAGCGCTGGAGCGAGGACATGCGCGCGCCGCTGCTCGGCGCGGCGACGCGCGAGGTGCGCGTGCTGCGCGTTGGCCAGCCGCGTACGATGGACCTGCGCGAAGACCGTCTCAACGTCATCCTGGATGCGGACGGCCGCGTCGTGGAGATCACCTGCGGCTGAGGCCATCCCGGCGTTTGTTGCGAAAGATGTCGGCGTTGCAATACGGCGCCTTGCCAGTCGGTAATCGCGTGGTTAACCTCGTCGACGCTCGAGCAACAATGTGCGTCCGACCGATCAGGGAAGTGACGACCGACCTACGGCGGCATCACCGCCGTGTGCTCGTGCATCCCTGGCCGGCCGACCTTCACCGGGAGTGAGACAGGCATGGCATCGAAGCTGAACACCGTGTTGCGGGCGAACGGGCGCGCTCATCAGGGCACTGACGGTCCCACCGACATGGCGGCGCTCTCCCCCGGGCGTGGTGCGCTGGCCCCGTCCTACACCACCGCCGGGCCGCTCGACTCCCGCCCGCTCCAGGCACCGGCGCTGGCGGCGCCCGCGGCCGCGGTGGCGGCGGGGCCGACCCCCGCCTTCGACCTGTCGACCGGCAAGGCCGTCACCACCGCGTTCAAGCTTTACTCGATCGACGTCGCCGACCCGCTGGCGAAGGACCAGTGGCATCTCCAGCGACTCGGTGACCTGCAGACGGTGTGGAAGGATTATACCGGCAAGGACGTGACCGTCGGTGTCTACGACTCGGGCGTGCAATATGCGCACTGGGATCTCGACGGCAATTACGATGCCTCCAAGCAGGTCGTCGTCGACGGCAAGGTCTATGACGGCGACTATCGCCCCGCGTCCGGTCCGCACGGCACCTCGGTCGCCGGGCTGATCGCGGCGGAGCGCAACGGCGCGGGCGGGGTGGGCGTCGCCTATGGCGCACACGTCACCGGCGTGAACATCTTTGATCCGTATTCCGAGGACGATGCCAAGGAGGGGATCTTCGTCAACGGCGCGGATCTGACCAAGTTCTTCGAGGCGGTGAAACAGTCCGCGCGCTATGACGTCACCAATCACAGCTGGGGCGGGCTGGACTATATCAGCACCGCCGCGGCGCGGACCACCGCAGGCTCGTTCGCCAACGGCATGGTGACCGCGCTCGGCTATGGCAGCAGCGAGGGCCGCGGCGGGCTCGGCACCATCCATGTCGCCGCGGCGGGCAACGACGTGATCGACGGCCAGGCCGACAGCTGGAAGACCGACCGCCACGTCGTCACGGTCGGATCGTACCGCGAGGTGGACGGCAGTTCGTCGCAATATGTCGACAGCGGTGCGCATCTGCTCGTCGCCGCGCCGTCGAACGATTATGCCGAGCTCGGCGGCACAGGGCAGGTGACGACCGATCTGCTCGGCCGTGACGGCTATAACACGATCGCCAAGCCCGGCGGCGCGGAGGATTATACCGACTCGTTCGGCGGCACCTCGGGCGCGACGCCGGTGGTGAGTGGCGTGGTCAGCCTCATTCTCGACGCCAACACCGATCTGGGCTGGCGCGACGTCAAGGACATTCTCGCTGCCTCGGCCAAGATGCCGGTGGCGTTCGAGACCGGCCAGACCGCCGCCACCTCCACGATCAGCGGGCTAACCTATGTGCTCAACAACCGCCAGTACCAGCTCAACGGCGACGATGCCGGCTGGAACGGCGGCGCGATGCACTACAGCAACGATTACGGCTATGGCGCGGTGGACGCCTATAATGCGGTGCGGCTCGCCGAAGTCTGGTCGCTGTTCGGCGCGGCCAAGACGAGCGACAACGAGGTCAGCGCCACCACCGGCACGATCCGGGTCGGCAAGACCTCGGTCGCGACCAAGGCCGACACCGCGCTGACGCAGTTCCACGATTTCCTCGGCACGCCGACCAGCTTCCAGTTCCGCGTCACCCAGGACGTGGACGTCGAGCATCTGGATCTCACGCTCAACTTCTCGACCTTGCTGGGCGACGGCACCTCGTCCTTCAACGCGAGCGCGGTGGGGCTCAAGATCAAGCTGATCGCGCCCGATGGCACGCAGGGCTATATCGATCTCGGCGACACCAATGCCACCACCGTCTCTGCCGCGTCGCAGACCTTCACCTTCGGGCTCAGCGGGTTCCGCGGGGTTGATACGCTCGGCACCTGGACGCTCCAGTTCGAGCAGACGCAGGACGTGTTCGGCGAATATGACGACAACCGCACGACGGTGAACACGCTCAAGCTCGATCTGTACGGCGCCGCGCCCGCGGCGGGCGACGTCTACACCTATACCAACGAGTTCTTCACGATGGCGGCGATCGCGGGCGAGAGCGCGCGCCGTACGCTGATCGACACCGACGGTGGCACCGACTGGATCAACGCCGCGGCGATCGCCAGCGACGTGGTGATCTCGCTCAGGCAGGGCGGGGTCACCAGCTTCGGCGGATCGAGCGCCTTCACGATCGGCGCGAGCACGCGGATCGAGAATGCGGTGAGCGGCGACGGCAATGACACGCTCAACGGCAACGTGCTCGACAATGAACTCCACGGCATGCGCGGCGACGACAGCCTGTTCGGCGATGCCGGTAACGACACAATGTTCGGCGGGCTCGGCAACGACCGGCTCAACGGCGGCAGCGGCGCCGATGTGCTGCACGGCGAGCAGGGCGACGACACCTATATCGTCGACCAGCGCGGCGACGTCGTGATCGAGGCGGCCAACCAGGGCAACGACACCGTCTACACCGGCGTCGATTACACGCTGACCGCCCAAGTCGAGAACCTGCACCTCACCGGCGCGGCGCGGCTGGGCACCGGCAACAACCTCGACAACGGGCTGTACGGCACCAACTTCGCGGACACGCTCCATGGGCTGGACGGCCAAGACGTTCTGAAGGGCTGGGACGGCGACGACCGGCTGTACGGCGACGCCGGCAACGACAGCCTGTACGGCGGCAATGGCAACGACTGGCTCGACGGCGGCCGCGGCGCCGACACGCTGCAGGGCGACGGCGGCAATGACACCTATGTGGTCGACCACACCGGCGATCGGATCACCGAGTCGCAGGCAGGCGCCGCCGGCGGCATCGACCTGGTCATGTCCTCGATCGACTATACGCTCGGCGCCAATCTCGAGAATCTGACGCTGACCGGCAGCGCCGGTGTCGCGACCGGCAATGCGCTGGCGAACGTGCTGCGCGGCAATGCGGTGGCCAACACGCTCAACGGCGGGGGTGGCAACGACACGCTGGTGGGCGGCGCGGGCGACGATCTGCTGATCGGCGGCGGCGGTGCGGACCGGTTCGTCTTCGCGACCGGCTCGGGGAAGGACGTGATCCTCGATTTCGGCAGCGGCGACACGATCGACGTGGCGGGTTATACGCTGAACGGCGAACCGCTCGTCAGCGATCTCGGCGCCGACACGCTGATCGATCTGGGCGGCGGCAACACGATCCTGCTCAAGGGCATCCAGCCGGCGCAGCTGGCCTTCACCGGCGACGCCTTCGGCTATTCGGGGTGAGCTGACGGCGGCGGCGGCGGTAGCGGCAGCGCGCCCGCCGCCGCCGCATCAGCTGATCGTCCAAGGATCCACGGTGGTGGCGCGAATCCATCGCGTCGCCAACCATTTGCTGCCGTGAGTGACGGGCAGCCCAGCGTGGCGGGCGGCGGGATCCGGACGGCTGTCTGGGCTGGTGTTGACGAACACCAGGGCGTCACCGCCGCGCGGGGTGACGGTGACCCGCGGTACGGGAAACTCAGTCTCGCCCCCGCCGAATCCTTCGTTGAGATACAACAGCACGGTGATGACGCGCTGGTTCACCGCGCCCTGTATCGCATCGTGATGAAGTCGATATTGCTGGCCGGGCTGGTAGCGTAGCACCGTTAGGGGCTCGCCTTGGTCGATCCGCGTGTGGGTGATTGCCGCAATGCGATGATTGATTGCGCGCACCACCAGATCCTCGCGCGTGGGCCCGATCGCGCCGCCGTCGGAGGTGCGGACCGGATGGGCCACCCAGGCCCCGCTGCGCGGATCGATCACCCGCGCCGGCTCGAGCACCGCCGCCCCGACCGATGCCAGATGCGCGCATTCGGTCGGGGAGAGCAGGGCACGGTAGCGCAGGATCGCGGGCGCTGCGCTGAGCCGCTCGGGTTCGGGCACGCGCGTCGGTGCGCCGCGTTCGTCGAGCGCCATCGCAGCGAGGATCGCGAGCTGCCGCGCCGCGACGGGGTCGCGCCGTGCCGCGGCCTGAAGCAGCGCTAGCGCACGCGACCAGTCCGCCGCCGCGCCGCTGCCATTCGCCACCAACGCGATCTCCGCCAGTGCCGCGTCGACATGCCCGATCTCGACCGCACGACGCAGCCACGTGCGCGCCGCGGCGAGGTCACGGCGGAGCGGCGTGCCCCGCAGCAGCCACACCGCCAGCAGCATTGCCGCCTCGGCGTCGCCCTTCCGCCCGGCGGCGTCGAGCTGCCGTGCCGCGGCGGCGACGTCCCCCTGCACTGCCAGTCGCTCCGCCGCTGCCACGTTCATCGTCAACTCCGTCTCATAGCAGAAGGGGCCGGGCTCACGCCCGACCCCTCCGGTCAACGCAAGGCTAGATCGATCAGAACTTCGCGGTGAGGCCCATGTAGAAGAACCGGCCGCGGTTGTCGTAGATCGCCGATGTGGTGCCGATGTTCGACACGCCGACGCCGGTGAGCCCATACGGCGGGTTGACGTCGCCGATGTTGGTGACGCCGCCGTAGAAGTTGAACATGTCGGTCACGTCGAGCCCGAAGCGCACGTCGTTGTAGGTCACGCTCGGATACTTCTCGATCGTCGCGTAATCTAAGTTCTGCGGCGGCAGACCGTTGACGCCGTTATAATCTTCCCAGGTGTTCACATACATCTTGTCGATCCAGCGCAGCGTGTGGCCGATCGTGAAGTTGCCGAACTTCAGGTTCGTGCTGATGTTGAACCGGTCCGACGGCGTGCCCAGCTCGTCGTTGAGCACGTCCTTGAAGTTGGAACGCGAAGGGTCGGTGAAGTCGTCGCGCTGGATTGCATGGGTCCAAACGCCCTCGACCGAGGCACGGACGATCCCGAAGTCGTGGTTGTACGCGACTTGGGTGTCGATGCCGCGCGCGCGCAGCTGCGCGTAGTTGCGCGGCGCGTCCTGATACGAACCCTCCAGGATTTGATAGGGCTGCTCGTTTCTGGGACCACCGTCGGCACCGGCGCGCTGGAAGAGCGCGCAGAACTGGTTGTCGAGCGACGGCGCGTCATAACAGGCGTTGAGCGCCTGCTGCACCGACGGCGAGGTGATCACGTTCTTGACCTTGATATCGTAGTAATCGACCGAGATCGACAAGCCAGGAACGTAGCTGGGCTGGTACACGCCACCCAGGGTCAGCGACTTCGACGTTTCCGCCTCGAGGTCACGGTTGCCGCCGCTGCTGATCTCCAGCGACTGGGTGTAGACGAAGTCATAGCTTGTCGGGATGCCCTGAGCGGCGCAGTTGGCAGCTCGGTTTGCCGAGCCGGTACCGATATTGCGCGCCGAGCACGGATCGTTGGGAGCAGGGGTAAAGTTCTGCCCCGCCGCTGCATAGGCTTCGCCCAGATACGGCGAGCGCACCGACTTGGCATAACCGCCGCGTAGCTGCAGGTCGTTGATCGGACGCCATACCGCCTGGCCGTTCCATGCGTACACGGTGCCAACCGAGCCCTTGTAATCGGCGACCCGCGCCGCGCCCGAGAGCGTCAGTTCCTTGATCAGGAAGACGTCCTTGATCAACGGCACCGACAATTCGCCAAATGCTTCCTTCACCTCGAACGAAGGTGCGCGGAAGCTCGGGATCGCGTTGTAGAAGTTATAGCCTGCCTGGGTGAGCGGATCGAGATCGTAGGACAGCGTCTCGCGCCGATACTCGCCACCCACCGAGAAGCCCACCGGGCCGCCCGGCAACTCGAACAGCTGGCTCAGATCACCCGCGACGAAGGCGTTCGCTACGAACTGCGTCGCTTTGCCCTTCGCAGTCGTCGGCGCGATCAGATAGGCGCGCGCCGCATCGCTGACCGAGCCCTGGCCGAAGGGGTTGATCGGGACGCACGCGGCGACGTCGGCGGCGAGCCGCGCCGGATCGCCGCCGATATCCTCGCCCGCATAAGCGGGATCGATCTGCGAACGGCAGACGATTTGCCCGGCTGCGTTGCGCGTGCTGTCCAGTGCGAGCAGGAAACGTTGAGTGTTTACGTTGCCCGTGATGGTGCTGCGTTCGTTGTGCTGGCCATAATTGGCCGAAACTTCATAGTGCCAGTCGTCATTGAAGTCGCCGCGCACGCCGACCACTGCGCGATAGGTGTCGCGGTTGAGCCGCTCGTCACGCGTGCCGAGATCGACCCAGTTGCGGCGCAGTGAGAAGCGGTAGGTGCCGGCGGCGATTTGCGCCAGCGCCGCGGCGCGATTTGCGGCCGCGCTGGCGCCAGAGAAGGCGGCGCCGGTGTTGGGGTTGACGCCGGAGTTCACCGAGGCCGCCAGCTGTGCCGCGATGGTGGCGCGGGCGCTTGCGTCGAGGAACGGGTTGTCGAGCCGGATGCCCTCGCGGTTAGTGCCCGCGGCGCCGCTGTTCGCGTAGGAGCGATCCGCGAAGCCGCCGTCGATCGCGTCGCCCAACGTGGTGCCCTGCGAGAAGAACGGTCCGCTCTGCGAACCGAAGGCCTCGGTGCGGACGTACTTGGCCTCGAAAAACGGTACGAACGCGCTCGACACTTCGAAATGACCCAGCGCGTTGATGACGTAGCGCTTCAGATCGGGCGAGAGCACGACGAGCTTGTCCTCGCGGCTGGTGGTGCCGTTGCCGCCGAGAAAGTTGCCGTTGGGCCCGAGACCGACGCGCGTGCCGGCCTGCGGCGTCAGCGTACCGCCGGGCTGGAACAGATACGCGCAGGTGAACGAATTGCCCACCGAATCTGCGCCGCACGGTGCGGTGCCGGCGCCGTAGCGGAAGCCGAGCTGGCCGCCGAGCGAGATGGTCGCCCCGCGAACGTCACGGTAGAAGGTGCGATCGAACACGCTGTCCGATGGCGCGCCCGCCGCATCGGTGTCGGTGACCACGAACGTGTCGTTCTGGCGCAGGTTGCGGCGGCCTGAGGCGTAATAGTCCTGTTGGTGCGCGAACTCGGCGTTGATCGCGATGTTGCCGCGACCGTCCGCGAAATTCTTACCGGCGAGGACGGACACATATTGGTTACCCGCGTCGCCATGAGTGCTGACCCCGTTCTGACCGTGCAGCTGAAGACCGTCGAAATTGTCCTTCAGCACGAAGTTGACGACGCCCGCGATCGCGTCCGAGCCATAGACCGACGACACGCCGCCGGTGACAATGTCGACCCGCTCGACCAGGTCGGTCGGAATTGTGTTGATGTCGACCGCGTTGCCGTTGTTGATGATGTCGGCGGAGACATGGCGCCGACCATTGACCAGCACCAGCGTACGGGCGCGGCCGAGGTAACGCAGATCAAGGAAGTTGAGCCCGCGGGTGCCAAGTCCGGAGGTCGAGTTCTGCGAGCCAAGCGACGGGTTGAGCTGAGGCAGCTGATTCAGCGTGTCGCCGATCGAGATTCGCCCGGTCTCGAAGATGTCCTGCGCCGTCACCGTGGTGATCGGGATGGGCGAGTCATCGTTCGGCCGACGGATACGCGAACCGGTGACGACGACGTCCTGCCCGCCGATTTCGGTGGTGCCGGGCGCAGTGGCGTCCTGCTCGGTGGTGGGCGAGCCGGCCTGCGCGAACGCCGCGCCGGGCAGAGCGATGGCGGCACTCGCAAGCGCGGTTGCGCACAGGAAACGCGACATCTTCATGGTTTGCTGACCCCCTTTTGAATGTGAGTCACACACACCAGTCGGGCGCATTGGCACAAGCCTTGTCGCGCGATTGCAACAACGCAGTAAGAAATTTGCAAGACCGTGTGACATTCTTACAACGGGGTAATGAACGGCTATGTCGTCAGGGCAGTGCGAAGATGGCGCTCAATCCCTCCGCTTCGGCCGACGGCGCTACCCACAGGCGGAACCCGCCCGGCTCGACCGTTCGCTGCAGGTCGCGCCCGACGAACAGCAGATCGTCGCGCCGTAGCGTGAAGGTAACCGTCTTCCGTTCGCCCGGTGCCAGGGCCACGCGCTGGAACGCTTTGAGCTCGCGCACCGGCCGGGTGACGCTCGCGGCGACGTCGTGGATGTAGAGCTGGACCACCTCCTCGGCGGCATGAGCGCCACGATTGGCGATGCTGGCGCGCACCGTCAGCGTGCCGTCGGGCGACAGCCGCTTGCCGCTGAGCGACAGATCTTCATAGTCGATCGAACCATAAGTGAGCCCGTGTCCGAATGGGAACAGCGCGCTCTGCTCGAACTCGCGGTAATGCGCCTTGAACGGCTGGAGCGGTCCCGCCGGGTTGGGGCGTCCAGTCGACTTGTGCGCATAATAATAGGGCACTTGCCCGGTCGCGCGCGGGAACGAGACCGGCAGCCGCGCTGACGGTGCCACCGCGCCGAACAGCATGTCCGCGACCGCCGGTCCGTCCTGCGAGCCGAGGAACCAGGTTACTGCGATCGCACGCGCACCGAGCACCGCCTCGTCCAACGCGAGCGCGCGTCCGGTCCGGAGCAGCACGACCACCGGCGTGCCCGTCGCCACCACCGCGTGCGCCAGCGCGAGTTGCGGCTCCGGCACGACCACGGCCGAACGCGACTGCGCTTCCCCCGACATGTCCTGCGCCTCACCGATCGCGAGCACCGCGACGTCCGCCGCGCGCGCCGCTGCGACCGCCGCCGCAATGCCGCCCGGCAGCGGCGTGCGGACCGACGCGCCCGGGGTGACGCTCACCTGCGCCGCGTCCGCGACCGCGGCGCGCACGGCGGTGGCGAGGTCGACCGCCTCGGCGTCGCTGCCATAGACGTTCCACGGTCCGATCAGATCGTGGCGCCCGCTCGCGAACGGGCCGATCAGGGCGATCTTCCTGCCCGCGCGCGGCAGCGGTAGCAGCTGGCGATCGTTCTTGAGCAACACGATCGAGCGCGCGCCCGCCTCGCGCGCCAGCGCCAGCGTCGCGGGGGTGCGCACCTCGGCACGCTCGCGCGCGGGATCGATGCGGCGGAAGGGATCGTCGAACAGCCCGAGTGACAGCTTGAGCGCGAGCACGCGCCGCACCGCCTGATCGAGCCGCGCCAGCGGCACCTCGCCACGCGCGACCAGATCGGGCAGGTGCTTGAGGTAGAAGCCGCTCTGCATCGACATGTCGACCCCGGCGAGGAACGCCAGCCGGGTCGCCTCGCGCGCGTCAGCGGCGAAGCCGTGCGCGATCAGCTCCTCGTCGCCGGTGTAATCGGACACCACCAGCCCGGCGAAACCCCATTGCCGGCGCAGCACGTCGCTGAGCAGCCAGTCATTGGCGGTGGCGGGCACGCCGGACAGCTCGTTGAACGACGCCATCACCGTCGGCGCGCCCGCCGCCAGCGCCGCCTCGAACGGCGGAAAATAGATCTCGCGCAGCGTCCGCTCCGAGACGTCGACGCTGTTATAGTCCAGCCCGCCCTCGCCGGCGCCATAAGCGACGAAATGCTTGGCGCAGGCCGCCACCGCGCGCGGGTCGGCCAGCCCGTTCTCGCCCTGGAAGCCGCGCACGCGCGCCGCCGCCATCAGCCGTCCGAGCAGCACGTCCTCGCCCGCGCCCTCGACGCCGCGGCCCCAACGCGCGTCGCGCGCGATGTCGACCATCGGCGCGAAGGTCCAGTCGATCCCCGACGCCGCCGCTTCGGCGCCGGCGGCGCGCGCGGTGCGGCGCGCCAGTTCGGGGTCGAAGCTCGCCGCCTCGGCGAGCGGGACGGGGAAGACGGTGCGATAGCCGTGGATGATGTCGGCGGCGAACAGCAGCGGGATCTTGAGCCGTGACTGGCGCACCGCGGCGCGCTGCATCCGCTGCGCCATGACCGCGCCGTTGCCATTGAACACGCCGGTCAGCCGACCGCGGCGGACCTCGCCGAGCTGTTGCTCGAAACTCGCGCCGGTCGCAGCGGGGTTGAGCGCGGTCGCCGCGCCGCCCGCCCAGGCCGCCGCCATGAGCGTGAGCTGGCCCGCTTTCTCCTCCACCGTCATGCGTGCGACGAGCGCCTCGATCGTCGCGGGCAGGGGGGCGGCCGCCGCGCGGGCGAGCAACGCGCGCGCCGGGCTGGCCGCCCAGGCGAGCGTCGCACCAGCGCCCAACAGCCAGGCCCGGCGTGACGGCTGTCGTGGATTGCGTGTCATGCCCCTCCCCTCATGTACCAGCAGGATTGATCGTTCCGGATGATACGTGTAAACGGTTACATGAACGACGGCAATGCGTACGGCACCGTCACCGGGAGAGGATGCCAGGTCCGGCGATGCCGAATGCCACGATCCGCGACGTCGCCCGGGAGGCGGAGGTGTCGGTCGCCTCGGTGTCGCGCGCGCTCAACGGACATGAGCGGGTGCGGCCAGAGCTTCGCGCGCGCGTGCAGGCGGTGGCGGCGCGGCTCGGCTATGTCCCGCATGCCGGCGCGCGCAGCCTCAGCCTGGCGCGGACCTCGGCGATCGGCGTGGTGTTGCCCGACCTGCACGGCGAGTTCTTCTCCGAGCTGCTGCGCGGGATGGATCGCGAGGCGGCGGCGCAACAGCTCGCGCTGGTGTTGACCGTTTTACAGGACGGGCGCGGGCTCCACACGTTGGCGCGGTTGCGCGGGCAGGTCGATGGGCTGGTGGTGATGGCGCCGCAGCTGGGTGCCGCAGAGCTGCGCGCGCAACTGCCCGCGGCGCTGCCTGCGGTGTTCCTCAACTGCGTGCCCGAGCTGACCGGCGCGGCGCTGCGCGTCGACAATGCGGCGGGCGCCGCGGCGATGGTAGACCATCTCGTCGCCGGTGGCGCCCGCGCGATCGTCCACGTCGCCGGTCCTGCCGGTAACGTCGATGCGGACGAGCGGCGCGCCGGTGCCGTGGAGGCAGCAGCGCGCGCCGGCGCCACGCTCAGCGTCTTTCAGGGCGACTTCTCGGAGGCGAGCGGCGTCGCCGCGGCGGAGCGGCTCGCGAGTGGCGCGATCGTGGCGGACGCGCTGTTCGCCGCCAACGACGCGATGGCGATCGGCGCGCTGGTGACGCTCCGGCGACGCGGCGTCGCGGTGCCCGATCAGGTGCGCGTCGCGGGTTTCGACGACATTCCGATGGCGCGGCTGGTGACGCCGGCGCTGACGACGATGCGGGTCGACATTGCGGCATTGGGCGCGCGCGCGGTGCGGCGGTTGGCGCGGCGGATCGTCGTGCCGGATGAGGGGTTGGTGGAGGTCGGCCCGGCCGATGCGGAGGCGATCGTCCCGCGTCTGGTGGTGCGCGACACGACAACAGAAACGGACAGGGAGATACCGTCATGATCATGAGCTCGAACCGCCGCACGACAATGCGCGCAGCACTGGCGCGCGCGACCGCGCTTGGCGCCTTCGGAGCGCTCGGCGTCACCCTCGCGACCGCCTGGAGCGCCCCCGCGGCGGCGCAAGTGGGGCAGGCGTCGCTGCGCGGCGTCATCCGCTCGACCCCCGACAATCCCGTCACCGAGGTGACGATCGTCGAGGTGGCAACCAATTACCGCCGTTCCACCGTCGTCGGCCCTGATGGCAGCTATAATTTCGCCTCGCTGCGCGCAGGCGCCTATCGGCTCGAGATCCGCACCAAGGCGGGCGTGCGCAACTCGGATCAGTTCACGCTGCGGGTCGGCCAGAACGCCGGGCTCGATCTCGATCTTTCCACACCCGCCGCGCCGGCCGCAGGGGCGGAGGCGAACGGCAGCGCGCCGCAGCAGGGCGCCACGGGCGACGCCGCGACCGAGGAGCCCGGCGGTGCCACGCCGCAGGCCGAACCGGGCGACATCATCGTCACCGGCAGCCGGCTGCGCTCCCTCTCCGGCGGTCAGGTCGGCATCAACGTGACCCAGCGGCTGATCGAGCAGTTGCCGCAGAACAGCCGCAACTTCCTCGCCTTCGCCGACCTGGCTCCGGGCGTGCGCTTCATCGAGAGCGCCGACGGCAGCTCGCGTATCCAGGGCGGCGCGCAGGGCAGCAACTCGGTCAACGTGTTCATCGACGGCGTTAGCCAGAAGGACTATGTGCTGCGCGGCGGCCTTACCGGCCAGGACAGTTCGCCCGGCAATCCGTTCCCGCAGCTCGCGATCGGCGAGTATCAGGTGCTGTCGTCGAACTATAAGGCGGAATTCGATCAGGTCGGCTCGGTCGCGATCGTCGCGGGCACCAAGTCCGGCACCAACGAATTTCACGGCGAAGGCTTCTTCGACTATACCAACCAGAACCTGCGCGACCGCCGCCCGACCGAGATCTTTCCGGCCACGATCGACAAGGTTCCGTCCACCGACAAGCAGTTCGGCGTCGCGCTCGGCGGGCCGATCGTCAAGGACGTGGCGCACTTCTTCCTCAGCTACGAGGGCAAGCGCCGCGAGATCCCCGTCGACATCTTGCCGGGCAACGGCATCGCGGTGACCAGCCTGCCGGCGCAATATCAGGACCTGTTCGGCTCGTTCAACTCGACCTTCAAGCAGGACCTGTACTTCGGCAAGATCGATCTGACGCCGACCGACAAGGATCTGTTCGAGCTCACCGGCAAGTATCGCAACGAGTCCGGCTATCAGATCAGCAACGGCGTCGCGGCTTTCTCCACCGCGACGCTGACCAAGGTCGAGGAAATCCGCGCCATGGGCCGGTGGCAGCACAGCGAGGAGAAGTGGGTCAACGACTTCCGCGTCTCCTACGAGGACGTCAGCTGGTCGCCGCAGCCGGCCACCGACGGCATCAGCCAGCAGTTCCGCGCCAGCTCGCGCACGCCGACGAGCGTGAGCACCTTCAACCTGTTCCGCAACGGCGCCGGGCTGAGCCTGCAGGACAAGGGGCAGACCGGCTGGACCGTGCAGGACGATTTCACCTGGACCGGCTTCGAGGGACACACGATCAAGGTCGGCGCCAAGGGCAAGTGGGTGAAGCTCAACTCGCTCGAGCAGAACCTGATTAACCCGCTCTACTCCTACGATACCACGCTGCCGACCGGCAGCGGCTTCAACGACACGATCCCGTACAGCCTGGAGTTCGGCGCGCTCGGGCCGCTCGGCGATCCGCGGATCCGCTCGAACAACTTCCAGTTTGGGGCCTACATCCAGGACGATTGGGATGTAACCGATCGGCTCACGCTCAACCTCGGCGTGCGCTGGGATTATGAGCGAACGCCGGCGTTCCTCGATTATGTCACCTCGGCGGAGGATCTCGCCGCGGTTTCGCCGGCCAACTATCGGAATCTCGTCAACGCCGACTACGACATCAACGACTATATCTCGACCGGCAACAACCGGAAGGCGTTCAAGGGCGCGTGGCAGCCGCGCGTCGGCTTCACCTACCGGCTTGATGAACAGGGCCGCTTTACCGTCTTTGGCGGCTATGGCCGTTCGTACGACCGCAACCAGTTCGACTTTCTCCAGCAGGAACTGTCGAACGGGCGGTTCCAGCGGCGCCAGTTCCTCTTCCAGGGCGCCGACACGGTCAATCCGTGCACCCCGAGCGCAACCTGCATTCCCTGGAACGACGTCTATCTGACGGAGGCGGGGCGCCAGCAGCTGGCGGGCAACGGCGTACCGGGTGGGCGTGAGTTCCGCTTTATCAAGAACGACCTGAAGATCCCCTATTCGGACCAGTTCAGCCTCGGCGTCCGCGGCCGCTTCAACCCGGTCGAGGTCGAGCTGGGCTATACGCGGATCGTCAGCAAGGACGGCTTCGTCTACCTGCTCGGCACGCGCCGCCCCGATGGCTCGTTCTTCGCGCCCTCGCCGACCACTGGCGCGCCGCAGGGCCCCGACGTGTCGTTCGCGCCCTCGGGTTACGGCGCGATCATCATCGGCGACAACGGGCTCGAGACCAAGGCGGACTCGGGCTATGTCAAGCTGACCAAGACCTACTCGGCGGCGTCGCCGTGGAGCCTCGACGCGACCTATACTTTCACCGCGGCGACCGACAACCGGCCCAACAACGACCAGGCGGCGTACTTCCTGCTCGATTTCCCCAGGGCGTCCGACTATCCGATGCTGCGTTCGGGCGTGGTGCCGCGCCATCGCTTCGTGATCGCGGGCAGCGCCGACACGCCGATCGGCGTGACGCTCTCGGCCAAGTTCCAGATCGAGTCGCCCACCTTCCAGCGCGCCCTGCTTGATACGGCCTCGCCCTATGAGCGGCGTATCGTGGGCAACGAAGTGTTCGGGCTGGGGGATCGCTGGGGCCGACGCCAGCTCGATCTGGCCTTCACCAAATATGTCCCGCTCGGCTTCCTCAGCGACCAGACCCGCGTGCGGCTTCGGGTCGACATCCTCAATGCCATGAACGATCGGAATTATGTCGATTACAACAACGATCCGGCGGACACGACGCGGACCGCCTCGTCACCGAGCGTCTACCGCGAGCGCTCGACCTACAGCATCGGCGGCAATCCGCCGCGCACGGTGAAGCTGTCCGCGGGCTTCAGCTTCTGACGCCCGCTGCGCCGGACGGTCCGCGCGGCCGTGCCGTCCGGTGCTTTCGACATCCAGGAGGCGCCTGTTCTCGATCGACGTGACATGCTGCGTGCCGCCGCGCTGGGTGGCGCGGCGCTCGCCGGCGGGTGCGCCGCGCCTGCGCCGCGGGTGCCGCGGCTCGCCTTTCCGGGGGTGCTCCCGGAAGTCGGCACCACCCCCGCCTCGGCGAGCGATCCGCTGATGGACGACATCCAGAAGCGCACCGTCAGCTTCTTCTGGAACACCACCGACCAGCGGCTGGGGCTCGCGCCCGATCGCTGGCCGACGCCGAGCTTCGCCTCGATCGCGGCGGTTGGCTTCGCGCTGACCACTTATCCGATCGCGGCCACGCGCGGCTGGATCACCCGCCCGGCCGCGGCGGAGCGGACGCTCACCACGCTGCGCTTCTTCGCCGAGGCGCCGCAGGGGCCGGGCGACGACACCAGCGGCTACAAAGGCTTCTTCTACCATTTCCTCGGCACCACCAAGGGCTACCGCTTCGCGCGCTGCGAACTGTCGACGATCGACACCGCGCTGCTGCTCGGCGGCATCCTCTTCGCCCAGACATGGTTCGACGATCCCACCGACCCGCGCGAGAAGCAGATCCGCGACCTCGCCGACCAGATCTACCGCGCGGTGGAATGGGACTGGATCACGCCGCGCGCGCCGTTCGTGGCGATGGGCTGGCACCCCGAGAGCGGCTTCATCGGCTCGGACTGGAACATCTACAACGAGAGCCTGATCCTCTACGTGCTCGCGCTCGGCTCGCCGACGCACGCGCTGCCGCCGACCACCTGGGACGAGTGGACCGCGCGGTTCGACCCGTCATGGGACGAGGAGTACGACAACCCCTTTACCGCCTTTCCGCCGCTGTTCGGCCATCAATATAGTCAGGTGTGGCTCGACTTCCGCGGCGTTCGCGACGCTTATTCAATCCGGCGCGGGCTCGACTACTTCGAGAACAGCCGCCGTGCGACCTATGCGCAGCGGCGCTATTGCATCAACAACCCGCCGGGATGGCGCGGCTATGACGAGAATGTCTGGGGTCTCACCGCGTGCGACGGCCCCGGCGATTTCGTGCGCGAGATCGACGGGCACAACCGCGAGTTCTTCTCTTACTCGGCGCGCGGCCCCGGCGATCGTGACGACGGCACGATCGCGCCGACCGCGGCGCTCGGCTCGATCGCCTTTGCGCCCGAGATCGTGCTGCCGGCGGCGCGCGAGATGTACCAGCGCTACGGCACCGCCATCTACGGGCAGTACGGCTTTCACGACAGCTTCAATCCGACGCTGACGCTCCCGAACGTACCACTCAAGCACGGCAAGGTGATGCCCGGCATCGGCTGGGTGGCAAGCGACTATCTCGGCATCGACCAGGGACCGATCGCCTGCATGATCGAGAATTGGCGCAGCGGTCTGATTTGGAAGACGATGCAGCGCAACCCGTACATCCACGCCGGGCTGGAGCGCGCGGGGTTCAAGGGCGGCTGGATGGGGAGCTGAGTGAGGCGGCTCGCGCGGAGCGGTTTGGTCGGTCGCGTCGCTCGTGAAGTCGCCGCTTCCGCTCCGTTCGTGCTGAGGGGGGCACTGAGCGAAGTCGAAGTGCCGTCTCGAAGCATCGCCACGCCCACCCGGCGGGGGTGCTTCGAGACGAGGCTTCGACAAGCTCAGCCTCTCCTCAGCGCGAACGGGGGGCGGGTCAGTTCTAGGGATAAGCGGTGTGCGCCTCCACCGCCTACCCCCCGAACGCCCCGATCTCCGCCACCGTCAGCTGTGACGCCGGCAGTGCCACCGCGTCGAAGGTCACGCGCAGGTAACGTGCACGGCGCGGCGTGAACGCCACGCGCTGCGTCGACAGCGCATAGGCGATGTTGCCGAACTCGCCACTGGCCGCGGGCTGCCAGGTCGTGCCGTCCGCGCTGGTCTCGCAACGATAGCCGCGCGGCGGCGCGGTATCCTTCGCCACGGTGCGCGAGGGCGTGAGGCTGAAGCCGGTCAACGTCAGCGCCGCGGCGAGATCGATCGTCACGCTCGCGGGCGCGGCGGACGAGGGGGCGGGGACGGTCCAGCGCGTCGCCGCGTCGCCGTCGATCAGCGCCTCGGCACCGGCGCCGCTCGCCGCGACGATGCGCCACTTGTCCTTGGCGAGCACGGTTGCGTCGGATGAGCGCACCGGCGCCACCCAGACCGGCGCGACCTGACGGAATAGCGCAATCTCGCTGATCGCGGGGCAGGCGGGCGCCTCGACCACGCGCAGCCGCAGCCGCCGCGCGTTGCTCAGCCGCGGCAAGCGGATGAGCCGTTGCGCGCCGATACACTCATGCTCCGCGACGGTATGCCAAACCCCGCCTTCCTCCAGGTCGACCGCGAAGCGGGTCACCCGCACACCGAGCGGGAGATGCTCGCGCAGGCGGATCACGTCGAACCTGCGGCCCGGCGGCAGGTCGAGCGTGAGTGCCGGGGTGGTGATCGCGTCAGGGGTCGACCAGTAGGTGTCACGCCGCCCGTCGAGCACGCGTGCCGCGGCGAACGCCGGTGCGCGCTCGGCACTGGCGTGCGCCACCGCGCCGCGTGCGAGATCGGTCGCATAGGTCGCCGCCTGCGCGTCGCCGAAGCTCTTGAGCACCGCAACATCATGGTCGTGTAGTCGGCCGCGACGATCGGGCGGCAGGTTGAGGTTGAGGTTGGTGCCGCGCCCGACCGACTCGTCATAGAGTCGCAGCAGCCGCACCGGGTCCTTGACCTTGGCGTCCTCGTCAGCGTGGTAGAACCAGCCCGGACGGATCGAGACGTCGGTTTCGGCGGGCCACCACAAAGGGGCGCCCCGCACGCCCGAATTGCCCTCGCTCTGCACATACGGGTGGTTGGGCATGGTCGGCCAGCACGGGTCACCCGCGACGCCGTCCTCGTTGCCGACCCAGCGCACGTCGGCGCCGAGCGGGTCGAAGGTGCACGCCATCGGCTGGTGCTGGTGGACCAGCGCCACGATCGAGGGCCAGTTATAATATTTCGGCGCGTCGATCTTTCGGGCCTCACGCGCGCCGCCATAATAACCGTCACCGCCGTTGGCGCCGTCGAACCAGAATTCGAACAATTCGCCATAGCCGGTGCAGAGCTCGACCACCTGCTTGCGGAAATAGTCGATATAGCCGGGGCGACCGTACTCGGGATGGTTGCGATCCCATGGCGAGAGATAGAGGCCGAAGGCGAGCCCGGCACGCCGTGTCGCCTGCTCCATTTCGCGAACGATGTCGCCGTTGCCCTGTTTGTACGGGCTGTTGCGGATGCAATGCTCGGTCAGCTGGGTCGGCCACAGGCAGAAGCCGTCGTGGTGCTTGGCGGTGAGAATAATGCCGCGCATGCCGCCCGCCTTGGCCGCGGCGACGATCTGGTCGGCGGAGAAGTCGGTCGGGTCGAAGAGCTTGGGGCTCTCGTCGCCATAGCCCCATTCGCGGTCGGTGAAGGTGTTGATCGAGAAATGAACGAAGGCATATTGCTCGCGCCCGTGCCAGGCGAGCTGACGCCGCGACGGCGTCGCGCCCCAAGGCCTGGGCGCGCCGGTGCGCTGCGCGGCGGCGGGGAGCGCGGCGGTGGCGGCACCGGCGGCGAGCAGCCCGCGGCGGGTGAGGTCGGTCATCAAAAGTCTCCATGTCTCACGCAGCTGTTACCCCGGCGCAGACCGGGGTCCAGCCTCGCCGCTGGAGCGACCGCGGTGATCGTCACGCCGCCTGGACCCCGGCCTGCGCCGAGGTAACGGGAAGAGACGGGTAGGCGCCGCTCACTCCGGCACCCGCCCGAACGACGGCGGCCGATCCGCCATCGCGCGGCCGAAACCGGGCACCGGCGTCGCGCTCATCGCGAAGCGCAACGTACCGCCCTTGACCAGCTCGGCGTGGCTGATCCAGCTCTTGCTCCACGGCCGCCCGTTCCACGTCACCGCGGCGACATAGGGCGTCTCGGCGCGATTGCCGGGCGCCTCAATCACCAGCCGCTTGCCGTCACCTACGCGCAACGTCGCGCGCTCGAACAGCGGCGAGCCGAACACATAGGCCGCCTCGACCGGATCGAACGGGTAGAAGCCGAGCGCCGAGAACACGAACCAGGCGCTCATCTGCCCGCAATCGTCGTTGCCGATGACGCCCTTGGGGGCGTTCTGGTACATTTCCACGCACAGTCGCCGCACCATCGCCTGCGTCTTCCACGGCGCGCCGACATAGGCGTAGAGATAGGGCGCGTGCTGGTCGGGCTCGTTGCCGTGTGCATATTGGCCGACCAAACCCGCGATGTCAGGCGGCGCGTTGGCCGGCAGCGTCGAGGGCGCGGTGAACAGCGCGTCCAGCTTCGCCTCGAAGGCGCGGTCGCCACCGAGATGGCGGATCAGACCATAAACGTCGTGCTGGTTGAGGAAGGTGGCCTGCCAGCCGTTCGCCTCGGTATAGTCGCGCCACCAAGGCTTCGGCATATGGCCGAGCTGGATCGGGTCATAGGGCGTCCACCAGCTGCCATCGGCAAAGCGCGGGCGCGCGAAGCCGATGCTCGGATCGATCACGTTGCGCCAGTTGCCCGAGCGCTTTTCCAGCCGCTCGGCGTCCGCGCTCTGCCCCGCGGCGCGCGCGAGGTGCGATGAGGCCCAATCGTCATAGGCATATTCCTGCGTGCGGCTGACGCTCTCGAACCAGACGTCGGCGGGGACATAGCCCTTGGCGTCGTACAGGTCGCGACCCTTGCTGTTGTCGAGGTCCGGCGCGGCGAAGTCGAACGAGCGCTTCCTGATCGCCGGCCAGGCCGCGGCATAATCGGCCGGGATGCCCTTGGCCTGCGCCTCGGCGAGCACCGACACGCCGTGCCAGCCCATCATCGTCCCGGTCTCGACACCCTGCAGCGGCCAGACGAGCGGGCCATAAGGGCTCTGCTGCGTCTGGCGGACGAGGTCGCGCACCAGCGCGCCGGCCTGGTCGGGCGCGACGAGCGTCAGCAGCGGATGGAGCGCGCGATACGTGTCCCACAGCGAGTAGGTAGAGAAGGCGCGCTCGCCAGCCGGGACCCGCTGCGTCTTCCGGTCGAGGCCGATGTAGCGGCCGTCGACGTCGGAGAAGAGCGTCGGCGCCAGCATGGCATGGTATAGCGCGGAAGCCATGATGACGCGCTGGTCGGCGCTGCCCCCTTCGACCGCGATCGCGCCGAGCTGCTCGGCCCAGCGGCGCGCGGCGGCGCGGCGGACCGCGTCGAAGTCCCAGCTGCGCGCCTCGGCCGCGAGGTTGGCGCGCGCGCCGGCGACGTCGACTGCGGAGATGCCGCAGCGGATCAGCAATGGTGCGCCGCCCGCCTCGTCGAAGTGGAGCACCGCCTTCACGCGCTTGCCCTGAACGCCGGTCGCTTGGGCGGGCTGCTCCTCGTCATCGTCGCCGTAGAAGGTGACCCGGTCGGCCCGGCGCGAGAGCTGGAGCGCGAAGTGGATGCGGCGGCCCTTGGCCCAGCGGTGGACGCGGCGGCTGCCGGTCAGCGTGCCCTCCGCGTCGAGCGCGAGCGACGCCTCGTCGATCAGCGGCTTGGCGTCGCTCTTGTCGAGCACGAGGTGCGACAGGTCGATCAGCACGTGCGCCGCGCCTGACGGGAAAGTGTAGCGGTGCCAGCCGGTGCGCTCGGTCGCGGTGAGCTCGGCGAGCACGCCGCTCTCCAGCTTGACGCGGTAATAGCCGGGCTCGGCGCGCTCGTCCGAGTAACGCTGGCGATAACCCGCTTCGGGGTTAGCGAGCGGGCCGGGGGTGAGCTTCACCTCGCCGCGTGTCGGCACCAGCAGCACGTCGAGCATGTCGCCGATGCCGGTGCCCGAGAGGTGCGTGTGGCTGAACCCCATGATCGAGCTGTCACCGTGGTGATAGCCCGAGCAGGTGTCCCAGCGCTCGACGTCGGTATCGGGCGAGAGCTGCACCATGCCGAAGGGCAGCGTGGCGCCCGGATAGGTGTGGCCGTCGCCGCCGGTGCCGACGAAGAGGTTGGGTGCGGTCCGCTGGACGCGCGCCGCGGCGGCGAGGGGCAGCGGCGCCGCGAGCGCGCTGCCCGCCGCGGTGGCGAGCAGCGCGCGGCGGCTGAGCTGGAGATGCGGTGGGCGCGGCGCTTCGTCACTCACCTCGCCCGTACCCCGGCGAAGGCCGGGGCCCAGTTGGGTAGGCCGTAGTGACTCTTGCGCAGCGCTCCCCAACTGGGCCCCGGCCTTCGCCGGGGCACCGGTGACCGCAGCGAGGGTCCCAACCACATCGCGCCCCATCACAGCGCCCCCGCGAGCAACGCAGGCTGCGTCGTCGCCAGCCGCACGATCAGCTCGCCGAACAGCCCGTTGGCCCAGGCGAACCAGTGGCGCGTCCACGTGTTCGGATCGTCCTGGTCGAAGCTTTCGTGGATGAAGCCGGTGCCCGCGTCGGTGTCGCGGACCATCCTGAGGCAGGCGCGGATCACCGCCGGATCGGTGGTCGACAGCGCGCGCACGATCAGCGACATCGGCCAGATCTGGCGCATGCCCGCGTGCGGCCCGCCGATCCCCTCGCCGGCACGACCGCGGAAGAAATAAGGATTGTCGTCGCTCCACGCCGCCGCCTCGGTGCGGCGCCAGAGAGCGTCGTCGGGCGCGACACAGCCGAGATAGGACAGTCCCGACAGCGACGGCACGTTGGCGTCGTCCATGAAATAGGCGTTGCCGTAGCCGTCGACCTCATAGGCCCAGACCTCGCGGCCGTCGCGCAGCTTCATCGTGCCATAGGCGCGCAGCGCGGCGTCGACCTCGTCGGCGAGCGCGCTCGCCTCCTGCGCCAGCGCGGCATCCTGCTTGGCCTCCTTCGCCACCGTGGCCAGCCCACGCAGCGCGCTCACCGCAAAGATATTGGACGGGATCAGGAAGGGGTATTGGCAGGCGTCGTCGGAGGGTCGGAAGCCCGAGACGATCAGCCCGACCGGCTTCATCGGATTGCCGTAGCCGCTGAGCGGCATTGTCTCGGTGTTGCGGTCCGACACGCGCAGGAAGCGATACGGCCCCGGCCCCTGCTTGCGCTGCTGCTCGCGGAAAGTGCGGATGCTCGCACGCGCGCCCTCCGCCCAAGTGGCGTCGAACGGGCGCGCGTCACCCGTCGCCCGCCAATATTGCAGCGCCAGCCGCATCGGATAGCAGAGCGAGTCGATCTCCCATTTGCGCTCGGCCACGCCCAGCTTGAGCTCGGTGACGTCCTTGAGCGACCATTCCAGCGTCGTCTTGGCGGTCGGGTCTTCGAGATAGGCGTTGGCGTAAGGGTCGATCAGGATGCAGCGCGCCTGGCGTGCGATCAGCCCGCGGAACAGCTCGGCCAGCCGCGGGTCGGCCTTGGCGAGATGGACATAGGGCGCGACCTGCGCCGAGCTGTCGCGCAGCCACATCGCATCGATGTCGCCGGTGATGACGAAGGTGTCGGGGCGGCCGTCGACCGTACCCAGCCGTACGGTGGTGTCGAGCGTGTTGGGATAGCAATTGCCGAACATCCAGCGCAGCTTGGCATCGCCGATCTTGGCCGAGACGCGCTGCATCTCCTGTTCCACCGCGCGGCTGGTGAAGCGGCGCTGGCCGAGCGGCGGGCGCTTGCTGGCGAAGGTGGCGGGGGCGGCGGCGCGCGCGGCCGCTGGAGCGGCGGCCAGCGCCGCGGCGGCGCCCACGAAGGTGCGGCGGTCGATCGTCATGTCATCTTCTCCTGAACCGTCATCCCGGACTTGGTCCGGGATCCACCGTGCCGCGCACGCCGCGATCGCGAGATGCGCTGGGAGGTAGGCCCCGGAACAGGTCCGGGGCGACGAGGTGGAATGGCGAGGTGATGCCCTCTCACTTCGGCAGGTCTTTGTCCTCGCCGGTCATCGTCACGTCGATCCAGCTTCCCTCTCCATCGCCCGGCTGCCCGCCGCCGACCCAGACGCGATAGGCGCCCGGCGGCACGTGGCGGCGGCCGTCGCGCTCGACCACGCTGAGGAAGCGCGGGTCGATCGTGAGACGCGCGATGCCGCTCTTGCCCGGCTTGAGCGCGATCCGCTGGAAGCCGGCGAGCTGGCGCTGGAGCACCGGCGCCGTGAAGCTGCCGCTCTTGGCGGCGGGCGGCACGACATAGGCCTGCACCACCTCCTCGCCAGCGCGCTGCCCCTGGTTGGTGACCCGTGCGGTGAGCGTCAGCGGCGCGCCGGCGGTGAGCGTGGCAGGCGCGCTGACCCGGTCATAGCCGAAGCGGGTGTAGCTCAGCCCATGGCCGAAGCTCCACAAAGGCATGCCGGTGAAATAGCGGTAGGTCCGCTCCTTCATGCCATAATCGACGAAGGCGGGCAGGTCGGTGGTCGCCTTGTAGAAGGTCACCGGCAATCGGCCCGACGGGTTGGTCACGCCTGAGAGCACGTCCGCCAGCGCGGTGCCACCCGCCTCGCCGGGGTACCACAAAGCCACGATCGAGTCCGCCACCGCGGGATCGACCGCCACCGCGCTGCCGCTGGCGAGCACCAGCACGATCGGCTTGCCCGTCGCCTTGAGCGCGGCGAGCAGCCGCTGCTGCGGTGCTGGCAACGCGATATCGGTGCGATCGCCGCCGACGAAGCCGGGCACCTGCACCTGGAGCGCCTCGCCCTCGAGGTCGGGCGAGAGCCCGCCGACCACCACCGCCACGTCGGCGGCGCGCGCGGCGGCGACGGCCTCGTTCAACAGCGCGTCGCCGGGCGGCAGCCACAGCAGGCGGAAGCTGTCGTCCTCGCTGCGATGGTCGAGCACCAGCTCGAGCGGTTGCGCGCTGCCGTCGCTGTCATAGTCGATCTCGACCCGCCCCTTGGGCAAAGCGCCGTCATGGAGCACGCGCCCGCCGATCGTCAGCCGCGCGCTGTCGTGCGTGGTGCAGTTCTTCCAGCATTGCGTCTGGTCGAGCACCAGCCGGTAGCGCCCCGCCGCGGGCGGCTGGAGCGAACCCGTCCAGCGCGCGACATAGCCGACCGGCGGCAGCTCGGGCGCGGGGGCGGCGCGGTTGAGGTCGAGGTCGATCGTGCGCGCCGGCGCGGCGGCGACGGTGCGGTCGCCCGCGGTATAGCCGACCGTCAGCCCCTTGAGCGCGGTCTCGGGCAGCACCACCGGCGCGCCGTCCGCCAGCACCGAGCCCTGCGCGTAGGTTGCACCGGGGAAACGCGTGCGCACGCCCTGGAGCGGCGTCACCGGCCGCGCCGCGGTGCCGTGGTAATTGCCCTGGAGCACACCGAGATCGTCGGCGTTGGCACCGATCACCGCCACCTTGGTGCCCGCCGCGAGCGGTAGCCGACCGGCGTCGTTCTTGAGCAGCACGATCGCCTTGCGCGCCGCTTCCAGCGCGATCGCGCGGTGCGCCGGCGTGCCGACTTCGCTTGGCGCGATCTTCGACCAGGGGCTGGTCGCGCCGAACGCGATGCCGAGCGCGCGGCGCGCCTCGAGCGAGCGGATGAGCGCGCGATCGACCTCCTGCTCGCTCACCAGCCCGCGCTTCACCGCCTCGGGCAGCGCGTCATAGGTATTGCCGCAGTTGAGATCGTCACCGCCGCGCACCGACACCGCGGCCGCCTCGGCGGCGTCGAGCCGGTAATGGTGGAAGAGGTGGACGTTGGCGACCGCGTCGCAGTCGGAGACGGTGAAGCCGGTAAAGCCCCAGTCGCGCCGCAGCCGGTCGTTGAGCAGCGGCGAGGAGGCGCAGGCGGGTACGCCGTGGATCGAGTTGTATGCGCACATCAGCGAGCGCGCCTTGCCCTCGGCGATCGCGAGCCGGAAGGCGGGGGTATAGGTCGCCTCCAGGTCCTGCGGGCTGGGATCGACGTCAAAGCTGTCACGTCCGGCCTCGGGGCCGCTGTGGACGGCGAAATGCTTCGGGGTGGCGATCACCTTGGGGTAGAGCGGGTTCGGCCCCTGCAGGCCGGTGATGAAGGCGACGCCCAGCTTGCCGGTGAGATACGGGTCCTCGCCATAGGTCTCCTGGCCGCGGCCCCAGCGCGGGTCTCGGAAGATGTTGATGTTGGGGGACCAGATCGTCAGCCCCTGGTAGATGCGGCGGTCGGCGTCGACGGCTCGCGCGTTGAAGCGCGCGCGCGCCTCGGTGGCGACCACGTCGCCGATGCGATGGACCAGGTCGGTGTCCCAGGTCGCGGCCATGCCGATCGCCTGCGGGAAGACAGTGGCAAAGCCGTTGCGCGCCAGCCCGTGCAGCCCCTCGTTCCACCAGTCATAGGCGGGCAGCTTGGCCTTGGCGTCGGCCGGCGCGGTGCTCTGCAGCTGCGCCGCCTTTTCCTCGATCGACATCGTCGCGACGGTCGCGGCCACCGGGTCGGCGGCCTGCGCGAGTAACAGCCAGATCACTTGCTTCCTCCCAGCGAGCGCAGCACCAGCGCGCGCTTCAGCGCGGCGGGGGATGACTCGGATTCGATCGTGATGGTGCGGCTCTCGCCGGGCAAGAGGTCGAAGCCGTCGTCGGACGGTTGCGCCGCGGTGGCGCCGAAGTCGAGCATCACCGCCTGCGCCAGCTTCTGCGCGGTGACGGTGACGCTGCGCCCGTCCCAGCGCGCGCTGAGACCCGGATCGGGCCAGCGCATCGCCTTGGGCAGCACGCGCTCGATCACGCGGCGGCTCACCACCGCATCGCCGATCATGAGCTCGGCCACGGCGTAGCTCGCCTCGGCGGGCGCGGCGGCAAACAGCTCCGCGTCGGCGATCGAAGCGACTTCCGCGGCGGCGAGTGGCGCCAGCGTGAGCTCGCCGCCGCGCTCGCCCAGCGCGCTGCCGTCGGTGGCGAAGGCGCGCACGCGCCAGCGCGCCGCGATCGGCTGGGTTGCGTCGGACACCACCGCGACGCGCAGCTTGCCGTCGCGATGCTCCGCGACGATCGCCTGCGGCACGAAGAAGCGGCGTGCGGCGTAGTGGAGCAGCTTCCACCGCCCCGAATGGTCGATGCTGGCCCAGGAGATCGCGGGCCAGACGTCGTTGAGCTGCCAATAGAGCGAGCCCATGTTGGTCGGCCGGCAGGCGCGGTAATGCAGCGCGGCCAACTCGATCGCCTGCATCTGGTTGACCTGGGTGAGATAGACGAAGTCGGCAAAGTCGCGCGGCTCGCCGAGGCGCTCGCGCAGGTAGAACATCAGCCGCTCGTTGCCCTCGCCGGCGAGAAACTTCTGGTGCGCGCGCATGACCGGCGCGTCCGGGGTGAGCTTCAGCGTGCCCGCGAAGTCCTTGATCGTGGCGAGGTCGGGTGCGCCCTGGAAGCCGTACTCGCTCATGAAGCGCGGACAGCTGTTCAGATAATTCTCGACCGGCTTTGAGCCGGACCAGACGTCCCAGAAGTGGCGATCGCCCGCGGCATCGGTGTCGACCGGGCCCTCGTAGCCGGTCGACGGCGAGCCTGGCCAATACGGGACCGCCGGATCAAAGTCGCGCACCGCGTCGCGCAGCACGCGATCGAACAGCACCGCCATGCCAGTGCCGATCCGCTCCTGCTCGTCGGCGCCGACGCGCTTCTTGAACGCCTTCCGATCGGACCAATTCTCCCAGCCCGACAGCACCTCATTGCCGCCCGCCCACAGCACGATCGAGGGGTGGCCCGAGAGACGCGCTACCTGCTCCTCGACCTCGACGCGGACATTCTCGCGGAACGCCGCGTCGGGCGGGGTGACCGAGCCGCCGAACATGAAGTCCGACCAGATCATCAGCCCCATCTCGTCGGCGGCGTCGAAGAAGGAGTCGGGCAGATAATGGCCGCCGCCCCAGATCCGCAGCATGTTCATGTTGACCGCCTTGGCGTCGCGCAGCAGCCCGCGCATCGTCTCGGGCGTGACGCGCGACGGGAAGCTGTCGAACGGGATCACGTTCGCGCCCTTGGCGAAGATCGGGATGCCGTTGACGCGGAAGCCGAAGGCGCCGTCACCACGGATCAGCTCGACGGTGCGCAGGCCGATCCGCCGCTCGGCGCTGTCGCTGGCGGTGCCGTCCTCAACCAACAAGCCGCTGACGCGGTACAGCGGCTGCGCGCCATAACCGACCGGCTGCCAGCGCTGCGGCGAGGTGATCGCGAGCGGCACGGTGACGCGGTTGAGCCCAGGGGCAAGCGAGACGTTCTGCTCGGCAGTGATGGTCTTACCGTCCGGCCCTGCCACCTGCGCGCGCAGCGTCGCGGTGCGCGCGCGATCGGCGATCACCTCGAACTTGGCGGCGAGCCGCGCCTCCTGATCGTTGAGCGCGACCTGCTCGACCAGCATGCGGTCGAGCCGCGCCTCGTCCCACGCCTCGAGCCGCACGTCCTGCCACACGCCGATGTTGACGATGCGCGGACCCCAGTCCCAGCTGTAATGGTACTTCGGCTTGCGGATATAGGGCGAGGTCTGCTTGCCCTTGGGCTCGTCGCCATAGGCCGAGTCATACTCGCCGGGCAGCGGGTTGGCCTCGGCGAGCACCATCGGCTGGAGCTTCCTGATCGGGGAGGCGAAGGCGATCGTCACCTCATTTCGCCCGGCCCGGAGCCATTTCTTGCCATCGACCCGCCAGCGGCGGTGCGCATTGTCTGCGGTGAGCGCGACCTGGCCGTTGATCGAGACGGTGGCGAACGTGTCGAGCCCGTCAAAGACGAGGTCGAGATGGTCGCGCTCCAGCATTGCGGGCGTCACGTCGAGCGCGCGCTGATACTGCCAGGCAGTGAGCCCGGCCCATTGGATCGCCGCCTCGTTGGTGCGCAGGAACGGGTCGGGCACCTGGCGTGTCGCGATCAGGTCCTGCTGGACGCTGCCCGGCACCGTCGCGGCGAACCATCGCGCGGCGCGGGGATGCGCCCTGGCCGCGGTGGCGTCGGCGGGGTCGATCCGCACGCGCCAGCCGGTGTCGAGCGGAGTGACGGTCTTGGGAGCGGCGGCCGCGGCGCCGGCGACGAACAGGAGCGGCAGGCAGAGGAGGGCAGTGTGACGCATCAACGACGGTCCGTGAGGCTGACCCGCTCGACCGCGTAGAGCGGCTCGGTGAGCGGCGAGGTGAACTGGAAGCAGAGGTCGCGGTCGCCGTCCATCGCCGGCAGCGTGCCGGTGAAGCGGAGCCGCTGCGGCGCGCTCGCGGGATCGGGCAGCGGGAAGCTCGCAGCGATTGCTGGCCTCGGCGCACCCGGTACCGGCTTGCCGTCCTTCATCGCGGGGCAGCCGACCAAGACCAATAATTCGCCGTGCGGCGTCACGTTGAAGTGGCGGCGCACCTTCTCGAAATCATGCGCGAGCCCATGGTTGCGCGCCAGTCGCGCCACCTCGACGGTGAAGCCGCCCGCCACGTCCAGCGGGGCGGCGGGATAGACGGTGCACAGGTTGAAGATGTTGACGTCATAGGTCGGCGCGCTGGCGGTCGCGTCGGTGGTGAGCGGCACGCGCAGTCCGCGTGTCTCGCCCGGACAGGCCGCCAATTCGCCCGAGACGCGCGTGAGCAGCGCCGGGCGCCCGGTGTCGAACGCGCGCGGCGCGGCGAGCGGCGTTCCGCCGCCGTCGAACGGCGCGGCGCGGACGGTCTGCCCCGGGGCGAGCGTCAGCGCGCCAGCGTAGCGGCGCGACGAAGCGCTCGGAGCGGAGCCGTCGAGCGTGTAGCGGATCACGCCCTGCGCCGCCTGCTGGCCGAGCGCCAGGCGAACCGTGTTGGCGCGCAGCGCGTCGCCGCGAGTGCCGGCGAGCGTATATTCCACCGCGGCGGCGCTGTCGGCGACCTCGACGCCACCGCGCTTCCAACGTGCCACTTGCGGCTGAAGCCGCGTCAGGAAGCCGGCGAAGTCGCGCGGACGGCTGATCCAGCTGTTCTCCGCCAGTGCGGCGAGCCGCGGGAAAATCGAATGCTGATACTGGTATGGCGTGACCAGATATTCGCTCCAAAGATTCATCTGCGCGCCGAGCACGTGACCGGCCTTCGCCGGGTCGAGCCCCTTGGGCATCGGATCATAGGCGTAGGTGTCGGCAAGCGTCTGGATCTGGAGCGGCCCGGGCGGCTCGTCGGCATGGCGGCTCTGGAGATAGTTGATGTACATCGTCGGCGCGGGCGACAGCACGACGTCGTGGTTCTGATTGGCCGCGTCGACCGCGCCCTTCTCGCCGCGCCACGACATCACCGAAGCGGATGGGGGCAGGCCGCCCTCGAGGATCTCGTCCCAGCCGATCAGCCGCCGCCCCTTGCCCGACAGATAGCTGCCGAGCTCATCAATCAGCCAGCTCTGCAGCGCATTCTCGTCCTTGAGGTTGAGCGCCTTGATCTGCGCCTGCACTGCGGGGCTGCGCTCCCACTGGTCCTTCACCGCCTCGTCGCCGCCGAGATGGACATAGGTACCGGGGAAAACGTCGATCAGCTCGTCGAGTACCTGCTTGACGAAGGCGATACCCTTCGGCCCGGGGTTGAGCAGATAAGGGAAGATGCCCCAACCGTTGCCCGTTACCGGCTGATCGCCGAGCACGCCGAACTCGGGATAGGCCGCCACCAGCGCCTGGGCATGGCCCGGCAGGTCGATCTCGGGGACGATCGTGATGCCGCGGTCGGCGGCGTAGCGAACGAGGCCGCGCAATTCGTCCTGCGTGTAGAAGCCGCCATAGCGCTGCGTCGGCGCCGCGCCGCCGGTCGACGGCGGGGTGCGCCACGCGCCGACCTCGGTGAGCTTGGGATAGCGCTTCACCTCGAAACGCCAGCCCTGATCGTCGCTCAGATGGAGGTGGAGCGTGTTTAGCTTCACCGCCGCCATCTGGTCGACGATCTTCTCAATCTCCGGCAGCGGCAGGAAATGGCGCGCGGTATCGAGCATCAGCCCGCGCCAGGCGAAGCGCGGCGAGTCCTCGATCGTCACCGCCGGCACGCGGACGGACTGGCCGAAGCGCGCATCGGGGCTGAGCAACTGCACCAGCGTCATCGCGCCGTGAATGAAGCCGGGCGCGGCGGAGGCGGCGATACGGATGCCATCGCGTGCGACGGTGAGGCGGTAGGCCTCGTCGCCCTTGATCGCGGGGTCGGCGACGAAGCGGATGCGGGCGGTCGCGGCCTCGGCGGGGGAAAGCGCGATCCCGCGCGCGGTGCGAACGTGATCAACCAGCAGCCTGGCGGCGGTCTGCGCGAGCGGCGTGTCCGCGGCGACGCCGGTGCCTGCGGCGACGGCCAGCGTCCCCGTGCCGCGCGTGATCGACTGCGGCAGCGGCAGCAGCATGGGCAGGGCGTCGCCGCGGCGCTGCGCCCATGCTGGAGTCGCGATCACCAATGCCGCCCCGATCGAGGCCCCCAGCGCGCTGCGGATCATGCCCACCCCTTGGTTACGTTTTGGTATTAAGAGGTATCATGACCGATGCACTGCCGGTCGTCCATGCCTCGGCCACAAAAAGAAAGGGCATGTGGTCCCGGGATCGCACGGCCGGGTGCGGACAGGCGTGGGTGGCAGGAGGAGCGCGGATGCGCACCGATCTCCGCCTGGTGAGAGCCGGACTTCAGTTGAAGGTCGTCGAGGCGCCCCCGCCGGCTTTCTCCACGCTGCCCCGGCTTTCGCCGGGGCAGCGGCAAGGGGCGGGTGCTGTCACATCCGAAAAGACACGCTTCCCACGAAGGTGCGGCCGTTCTTGTAGAAGGCCGAGGGCCGGTTGCGCGTGTTGCTATACTGGAGATAGGTCTCGTCCAGTAGGTTCTGCGCGTTGAAGGTCAGCGTGACGTTCTTGTTGAGGTTGATCGAGGCCGAGGCGTCGAGCTGGCTGTACGGCGCCACCTTCTCGGGCGAGCCGAGGCGACCGATCGTCCGGAAATAGTCGGTCCGGTAGTTGTAGCTCACCCGCGCCTGGAACGGTCCGCTTTCGAAATAGGGGATGACGTTGACGGTATGCTTTGACAGGTAAGGCAGGTCGAACGTCGCATTGACGCCGGGAACCGGATCGGTGCTGCTATCCTGGTAGGAGTAATTGGCCTGGATGCCAAACCCACCCCAGATCTCGGCCTGTCCGTTGACCAGCACGCCATTCACCTTCGCACTGCCGGCATTGACCGGGCGCTGGACGGTGTAGGTGTTGATCACGCGGCCCGCGAGCGCGTTGTAGAAGGACTGGTTCTGCTCGCGGACGTACAGGATATAGTTGGAGATGTCGCGACGGTACAGCTCAAGCGAGAGCAGGGCGCCGGGTGCGGGATAATATTCCGCGGTGATCTCGTAGTTGGTCGCCTGATACGGTTTGAGCGTCGGATTGCCGCCGCCTGCATCGAACGTGACGTCGTTCTGCGACGTGGTCGCTGCCAAGTCCTGGTATCGCGGACGCGAGATCACGCGCCCCGCCGCGCCGCGCAGGATCAGCTGCGGCGTGACTTCCCAGGCGATGTTCACATTGGGGAGGAACTTCAGGTAATCGGTCGAGGTGCTGGTCGGCAAGGGCTTCACCGGGGCGGTGCTGTTCGGATCGGTCACCAGCGTCAGCGCGTAACGCGAGATCGTCTTGGTATAGACCATGCGGCCGCCGATGTTGCCGCGCACCGGGCCCTGATCGAAGTTGAGCTGGATGTAGCTCGCCGCATTGCGCTCCGTCACGCTCGTCGAGGCGCCGACTTTCTCCACCATTGGCGAGTTGATCGCATTGGCGAGGATGTCGATCACCGCTTGCTCTGACAGGTTGAGGAAGCGGGTGGCGTTGCCGTTGCCGCCGGTGCCGTCGAAGATGCCATCCGGAGTCACGCCCGTGCCGACGCCAAGCTCCGAGCCGAGACGCGACTGCTGCAGGTAGGTGTTGATCCCGCGTGCGTCGATGCGGTTGACGTGATCGGTCACGCGCGCGCCGAGCAGCACCTCCTTGAAGACGCCACCCAGCGGGATGGTCGCGTCGAAGCCGCCGTAGATGTCGCGGTCGTTGGTGACGCTATAGTCCAGCCCGCCGATCTGCGCCGCCACCAGTTGCTGGCCGTTGACGGTGACCGGATTGCCCTCGATGAAGGCGTTGTTGTTGTTCGGATTGCTGAAATAGGCCGCCGGGTTGGTAATATCCTGGGTGAAGTTGACGGTCGCCGAGTTGGGCGTGAAGGAATAGCTGAACGGCGACTTGGTCTGGACGTTGAACAGATATTCGGGGTTGCGCCCGCCAGTCGCCTTGCTCCAGCCGCCCGCGAACGACACCTTCGCGCCGTCATCGCCCTCCCAGTCAGCGTAGAAGTTGAGGTTATCGGTCTTCAGCTTGGTCTTGCGCACCAGCGTATCGATCTGCGCGCTCTGACTGGTGGCGCCGGCGAAGGTAGCGTCGGTCACGACGCCGTTCGCGATCGTCGCCGATTGCAGGACATCGCCGGTCCAGGCACCGGGGATGGTGTACATCGCCTGGCTGTAGTTGTTGTAATTGCCATCGATGTGCAGGCCGTTCAGCGTCAGCGTCAGTCTATCCGCGGGCCGGAACTGCACCGTTCCTGCGACGCTCGCACGTTCGCGCTGCTGCTGAAAATAGGCGTAGTTGATGCCAAACGGCGAGGCGGCCTTGTCAAGATCGGCCGCCGTGCCGCCGGTGATTACGGCGTTCGGATTCTTGAGCACGCGCTGCTTGGCGGCGTTGGTCGTCAGGAACGGGCTGCCGCTGCCGTCGGCATTGTCGTAGCCGAAGAACTCGACGCCTGAACGGACGAGGTTCTGCTTGTCATAGGTGGCGGCGATCAGGAAGCCGAAGGTTTCGGCATCGTTCTTCCAGCTGTACAGTCCCGAACCTCGGATGCTGCCCTTGTCGGCGCGATCGTTGTAGGTGTAGCCGCCCGACGCGAAGACGCTGTTCTTCTCCAGCTCGAGCGGGCGGCGCGTCCGCACGATCACGGTGCCGCCCAAACTGCCCTCTTCGATCCGCGCTTCGGGCGACTTGTATACCTCGAGCCGGTCGACCAGCTCGGGTGCGAGCAGCGAATAGTTGAAGGTGCGGCTGCTCGGGTCGTTGTCGTTGCCGCCCCAGTCGGCCGAGGCGAGCCCGTGACCGTCGAGCAACATGCGGTTGAGCGCCGGATCGGTGCCGAGGATCGCGACCTTCTCGCCCTCGCCGAAGCGACGATCAATCGACACGCCCGGGATGTGCGACAGCGATTCGGCGACGTTGCGGTCCGGGAACTTGCCGATGTCCTCGGCCGAGATTGCGTCCACCACCGCGTTTGCGCTGCGCTTCACCTCGATCGACTGGCGGAGGCTGCGCGCATATCCGGTAACGACCACGTCCTCGCCGGTCGCGTCACTCTGCGCGTCGACGGCGGGCGCTGCCTCGCTCGGCGCGGTGGAGGCGGGGGGTGTCTGCTGCGCGTGAGCGTTGCCGGCGAGGCCGGCGAGAGCGGTCGACACCAAGGCCAAATGCCGGAAACGCATGACGTTCTTCTCCCCTCTGCGGGCAGCGCGCCGGGGACGCTCGCCCGATGTGACACTTTGTTCAGCCCTGCGACCGCATCGACGGCATTGCCCGCTCCAGCGTGTCGAACCGGCTATAACCAAAGTATACCAAAAGAGCGACAAAGAATTTCACTTCGGTGACAATCGGGAGAACGCGGCCTAAGTTCTTTGATCCCAGGCACTTGGCTGAAGAAGGGCAGTGCGGCGGACGGCGAGGGCGGATTGTCGCGTCCCGATCCGGGCGAAAGGTGCGGAAGTGGTTCTATCGTGCGGACGGTGACGATTGTGACCGGAAGCCCGTTCCGTTACGCTGTTATGGTCCGGTGGGGAGAAGCCGGTAGGGGAGAAGGGCATGGGGTTCGCCGAAGAGATCGGGAAGTTCCGGCGGGGCAATGCGGCGCCTCTCTATCTTCAGTTGCAGCAGGTGATCCGCGACGGCATCGGCGGCGGCAAGTTGCAGCAGGGGGATGCCATCCCGGCCGAGCGCGATCTCGCGGTCGAATATGACGTGTCGCGCATCACGGTACGCAAGGCGATCGGCGGCCTGGTCGAGGAGGGATTGCTTACGCGGCGTCGCGGCGCCGGCACCTTCGTGGCGGGGCGCGTGGAGAAGAGCTTTTCCAAACTCTCCTCCTTCACCGAGGACATGGCGGCGCGCGGCAAGGTCGCGTCGAGCCAGTGGATCCTGCGGGCGGCAGGCACGGTCAGCCCGGAGGAATCGATGGCGCTCGGGCTCTCGCCCGGTGCCGCGGTGTACCGCTTCCACCGGCTGCGCAGCGCCGACAACGAGCCGATGGCGCTCGAATTGTCGACCATCGCCGGCTATTGCCTCCCGTCGGTCGAGGCGGTCGGGGACTCGCTCTACACCGCGCTCCAGGCCGCGGGCAGCCGGCCCGCGCGCGCGCTCCAGCGGCTCCGCGCCGTGCCGTTCGGCGGCGAGCATGCGCGCATGCTGGGGGTGGAATCGGGGCACGCCGGACTGCTGATCGAACGCCGCGGCTTCCTGCGCGACGGACGCGCCGCGGAGTTCACCCGGTCCTACTATCGCGGCGACGCCTATGACTTCGTGGCCGAGCTGTCGGACCTCTGATGCATCGTCGCGATCTGCTCCGTGGCACGGCCGCGCTCGCGGCGGTCGCGGGGGCGCCGCTTGCGGCTTTCCCCGCGGCCGGTCGCGCGGGCGGCGACGGCCTGCCGATGCCGGCGCCCACGGACATCCTGCCGCCGGCGACCTTCGTCGGCGATCCGACGCGGACGCGGCTGGAGCAGGGCTGGCTGTTTCACGAGGGCGACATCGTGTCGCCGGTGCTCGACACGCACAACGCGACCTATCTCAGCGTCAAAGCGGGCAACGCCCAGGGCGCTGCGGCGATCGACTACGACGATTCCGATTGGCAGCGCGTCCGCGTGCCGCACGACTGGGCCGCGGCGCAGCCGTTCGTCGAGACCGCCAATGTCGCGCAGGGCTATCGGCCGCGCGGGATCGGTTGGTACCGACGCCACTTTGCGCTCGACGCGGCGGATCGCGGCAAGCGGCTCGAGCTCCACTTCGACGGGATCGCCACCAACGCCACCATCTGGGTGAACGGCAGCGTCGTCGCGCATCATTGGTCCGGCTATACCAGCGTCTACGTCGACCTGACGCCGTTTGCGCGCTTCGGCGACGAGCTCAACATCGTCGCGATCCGCGTCGACGCGAACGCGATGGAGGGTTGGTGGTACGAGGGTGCCGGCCTCTATCGTCACGCTTGGCTGGTGCGCCGACCGCCCGTGTCGATCGCGAGCGACGGCATCCACTGCGATCCGCGGCGCGGCGACGACGGCGCTTGGCATGTGCCAGTCGCGGTGACGCTGACCAGCGTGGCAGACGGAGATCGCGCGCTGAGTGTCGCGGCGCTGCTCCTTGATCCGAACGGACGCGAGGTGGCGCGCGCCGCGACGGAGGCGCATGTCACCGCGCTCGACGAGACGGAGGCGCGATTGACGCTCGCCCCCGCCACGCCGGCCTTGTGGTCGGTCGAGCGTCCGACGCTCTATACCGTCGTCGTGCGCATTTCGGACGAGGGGATCGCGGACGAGCGCCGCGTCCGCGTCGGCTTCCGCAGCGCGCGCTTCGACGCCGAACAGGGCTTTTTCCTCAACGACCGTCCCGTCAAGCTCAAGGGCGTGTGCCTCCACCAGGACCATGCGGGCGTCGGCGTCGCCATGCCCGATGCGCTGCACCGCTGGCGGCTCGAGCGGCTCAAGGCAATCGGCTGCAACGCGATCCGCTGCTCGCACAATGCGCCGGCGGCGGAGTTCCTCGATCTATGCGACGAGCTCGGCTTTGTGGTCATGGACGAGAACCGCCAGTTCAACCCGGCGCCCGACTATATGGCGCAGCTGCGCTGGCTGGTACGGCGTGACCGCAACCACCCGTCGGTGATCCTCTGGTCGGTGTTCAACGAGGAGCCAATGCAGGGCACGCCGGCCGGCGTCGAGATGGTGCGGCGGATGGCGCACGCGGTGCGCGCGCTCGACGACAGCCGTCCCGTCACCGCGGCGATGAACGGCGCCTTCTTCGAGCCGGCCAGCGTCTCCAGCGTGGTCGATGTCACCGGGTTCAATTACTATCAGGGCGATTACGACCGCTTCCACCGGCTGTTCCCGACGCGCGCGATGACCAGCTCGGAGGATACCAGCGCGTTCGAGACGCGAGGCGCCTTCGCCAGCGATCCGTCGCGCCACATCCTCTCCTCCTACGACGACGAGGCGGCGAGCTGGGGCGACACGCATCGCAAGACGTGGCGGGCGATCGCCGAGCGGCGCTTCGTGGCGGGCGGGTTCACCTGGACCGGCTTCGACTATCACGGCGAACCGACTCCCTATGCCTGGCCGACGGTCTCGAGCTTCTTCGGCATTATGGACCTCTGCGGCTTCCCCAAGACCGCTTATGACGTGCATCGCGCGCATTGGGTCGACGACGCTGCGGTGGTGGCGATCGCGCCGCATTGGACTTGGCCGGGACGCGAGGGGCAGGCGATCCGCGTGCTGGTGATGAGCAACGCGGAGGAGGTGACGCTGTCGCTCAACGGCCGCTCGCTCGGCACGCAGCGGGTCGACCGGATCATGGGCAATGAATGGCAGGTGCCTTACGCGCCCGGACGGCTGGAGGCCGTGGCGCGGCGCGCCGGCCGCACGGTCGCGCACGCGGCCCACGAGACCGCGGGCGCGCCGGTGGCGCTGCGGCTGACGCCGGCACGACGGACGATGCTCGGCGACGGCGAGGATGCGCAGCCGGTGACGGTGGACGCGATTGACGCGCGTGGGCGGCATGTTCCGATCGCCAACCTCCCGGTGACATTCGCGGTCCGGGGCGCCGAGATCATCGGTCTCGGCAATGGCGACCCCAACAGCCACGAGCCGGAGAAGGGCAATGCCCGTCGTCTGTTCAACGGGCTCGCGCAGGTGATCGTGCGCACGCTCGCGGGGGACGGGGCGGTGACGCTGACGGCAACGTCGCAGGGGCTGCGCGCAGCGAGGACGAGCGTGGCGCGACGTGGCATCACGCCGCCCGCGAACTGGCCCGAGCAGCGCCGCGCACAGCCGCTCGCCGAGTGGCGCCGCTCCCCCGCGCTGCGCGCGCGGCCGGCGGCCGATGCGGCGCCGCCCGACGGTGATAACAACAGCTGGGCGTTCGTCCGCGCCGGCGCGCTCGTCGGCGCGGAGGCTGGTGGCCGCTGGCGCGCGTGGCGCGCGGTGGTGCGGCCGTGGCGGCACGTCGGCGCCGAAGGCGGCGTGATCCGGTTCGACCGTGTGGTCGGTCGCGCCGAGCTGCGCGTCGACGGCCGCGCGATCGCCACCAAGCGCGACGCTGCCGCCGGTCCGATCGAGGCGCGCGTGCCCCCCGGGGCGGGAGAACGCATCGTGCTGTTACTGGTCGAGGGCGACGACACGCCCGCCGGGATCGCCGGCAAGGTGACCCTGGCGGCGGAGTAGGTCACGTGCCCTTACAGCGCGGTACCTCTGCCTTGCCTCTCCGTCAGCCTGAACTCGCTGCAAGGTGCACCGGGCCGTGCAGCCGCAGCGTGAGGCACCGGCGCTACGGTATATCCTGGAAGAAGGTCAGGATCACGGCCGCAGCGGGTAGAGGCCGCGGCGCCGCGACGGTCTCGCGCGCCTCTCGATCAGCCCAGCAAGGTTTCCGGCGCACGCGCCAACAGGTGGACCACGCCCGCGCCCGGCCGTGCTACCTGCCGCACGCCCGCCTCCCGCAGCCCCGCCTCATCGATCGCGCCGCCGCCCAGCTCGACGCGCACGCGCCCGGCATGGACGCTCGCGCCCCGCACGTTCGCCGCGCCACCCAGCGCCGCAACCAGCGCCGGCGCCAGCGTCACGGCCGCGTGCGGCACCGCGGCGTCTTTCGCCGTCACGACGACCGTGTCGCCGCCAGCCGCGAGCGCGTCGCGGATCTCGACTGCGACACTGTCCGCGATCGGTCCCAGCACTACCTGCAACGCGGTCGGTGAGGGGCGGATCACCCCGCGCGCGCCGAGCGCCTTGAGCGCCGCCTCGTCGACCGCTTCCTGGTCGCGCACCCCCAGCCGCAGCCGCGTCGTGCAGGCGCCGACGTTGGTGAGGTTCGCGCCGCCGCCCAGCGCGCGCGCAAAGGCGGCGCCGCGCTCGCCCGCCACGATCGGCGCGGCGGCCGTGACGGGAGCGTCGTCGCGGCCCGGCGTCTTGAGGTCGAGCTTGGCGATGAAGAAGCGGAACAGCCCGTAATAGAGCGCAAAATACACCGCGCCGACCGGCAGCAGCAGCAGCGGCCGAGTCGCTTTCGAGAAGTTCAGCACATAGTCGAGCAAGCCCGCGGAGAAGCCGAACCCAAGCTTCACCCCCAGCGCCGCCATCAATGCCATCGACAGCCCGGTCAGCACCGCGTGCACCGCGTAAAGCACGGGCGCGAGGAACATGAAGCTGAACTCGATCGGCTCGGTCACCCCGGTCAGCGCCGAGGTGAGCGCAAGGCTGAACAGCATGCCGCCGATCTCCTTGCGTCGTGTCGGCGGGGCGGCGTGGTACATCGCTAGGCATGCGGCGGGCAGGCCGAACATCATGATCGGGAAGAAGCCCGCCATGAACGCTCCCGCGCTCGGGTCGCCCGCGAAGAAGCGCCGCAGGTCGCCGTTGGCGCCGTGATAGTCGCCCATCACGAACCAGGCGATGTTGTTGATCAAATGGTGCAATCCGGTGACGAGCAGCAGCCGGTTGAGCAAGCCGAACAGGAACAGCCCGACGCTGCCCGCGCCGGTGATCGCGTAGCTCAGCTGGTCGATCCCGCTGCTGATCCCAGCGAAGCCGAGCCCCACCGCGACCGCGAGCAGCAGGCCGGCGACGCCGCTGACGATCGGCACGAACCGCCGCCCGCCGAAGAAGGCGAGATATTCGGGCAGCTTTACGGTCGAGAAGCGGTTGTAGAAGCCGCCTCCGACCAGCCCCGAGATGATCCCGATCGGCACGTCGAGACGGGCGATCGCCTTGGCCTTCCACGCCGCGACCGCGAGATCGACGCTCGCCCCGCTCAGTCCGGCGGTGACCTCGGGCGGCACGGTCAGCAGCACCTTGGACGCCTCGGTGGCGACGAGGAAGCACACCATGCCGGCGAGGCAGGCAGCACCGTTGCCGTCGCGCGCGAAGCCGGTGGACACGCCGATCGCGAACAGTAGGCCGAGATGATTAAAAATCGCGTCACCCGCCGCGCTGACGAAGGCGATGTTCAGCAGATCGGGCTGGCCGAGCCGCAACAGCAGGCCTGCAATGGGCAACACCGCGATCGGCAGCATCAGCGCGCGGCCGAGCGGCTGGAGCGTTCCCAGGATCGACTTCATCGAGCGAACTCCCGTGCGAGCTGGCGGACCTCGGCGGCGCCGGCGCAATCGAGCGCCGCGCGGGCATGATCGCGCGCGCGGATCATGTCGAGGTCGCGCACCAGCGCCTTGATGTCGGCGACCGCGGCCGGCGCGACCGACAATTCGGTGACGCCGAGCCCAATCAGGATCGGCACCGCAAGCGGGTCGGACGCGAGCCCGCCGCACACGCCGGTCCAGCGCGCGTGGCGCGCACCGCCGGTGACAGTCTGCTCGATCAGGCGCAGCACCGCGGGATGCAGCCCGTCGAGCGCGCCCGCCACCGCCGCGTTGCCGCGGTCCATCGCCAGCGCGTATTGGGTGAGGTCGTTGGTGCCGATCGACAGGAAGTCGGCCTCGCGCGCGAGCTGCGAAGCGGTGACCGCGGCGGCTGGAGTCTCGACCATGATGCCGAGCTCGACCCCGTCACCACCACCGACGCGATCGAGCGCGGCGCGCACCTGGCGCAGCTCGTCGAGCCCCACCACCATCGGTATCATGATGCGGCACTGGCCGGCGGGCCGGACCGCGAGGATCGCGCGCAGCTGGTCGTCGAGGATATCGGGGTGCGCCAGCCCGACGCGGATGCCGCGCAGGCCGAGCGCCGGATTCTCCTCCGGCCCGATCGGTAGATAGGGCGCGGGCTTGTCGCCGCCGACGTCGAGCAGTCGCACGATCACCGGCTTGCCCGCGAGCGCGTCGGCGACCGCCTGATAGGCCGCGGTCTGCTCGGCGACGTCGGGGGCGGTGGCGCGGTCGAGAAATAGCAATTCGGTGCGCAGTAGACCGCAGCCCTCGGCACCGTTGGCGGCGGCGACGCGCGCGTCCTCGGCCGAGCCGCAATTGGCGACCACCTCGATTCGCGTGCCATCCGCGGTGCGGCATTCCTCGGCGGCGCGCGCGTGCGCGGCGGCGCGGCGCTGGGCGACCACCGCGAGGCGCGCCTCCGCGTCAGCGACCAGCTCGGGCGACGGCGCGACGTGGAGCAGCCCCTCACTCGCGTCGAGCACGACCCGTGCCCCCTCGGCCAGGTCACGCGCTGGCGCACCGAGTGCCACCAGCGCGGGCAGGCCGCGCGAGGCGGCGAGGATCGCTACGTGCGAGGTCGGGCCACCGCGCTCGATTGCCAGCCCCGCGACGCGGTCCAGGTCGAGCGCCATCAGCTGCGACGGCAGCAGGTCGTCGGCGAGCAGGATCGCACCGTCGGGCAGCGTCGCCACCTCTTGCTCCACCCCCATCAGCCGCGCGATCAGCTGGCGCTCGAGGTCGCGCATGTCATCCGCGCGCTCGGCCAGCCGCGGGTCGCCGCCGGCGCGCAACGCCTCGGCCAGCGGACGCAGCGCATCGCGCCACGCCGTCGCGGCACTCGCGCCGCCCGCGATCGAGCGGTGGGCGGCGTCGATCAGCGCCGGGTCGGCGAGCATGTCGGCGTGCGCCTGGAAGATCGCGCGCGCCGCGCCGGTCGCACCCGCCGAGCGCGTGGCGAGGTCGCTGGCGAGCGCAGCGCGCGCGGACTCGAAACACGCCTCCTCGGCGGCGATGCCGGCGCCTGTGGCGGGGACGTCGAGGTCGCGCACCTGCCAGCGCACAATGGCGCCGATCGCTAAACCAGGGGAAGCGGTGACGCCAGCGATGGCGCCTGCCGGCACCGTGCGGGGCGTGACCGCGGCGTAAGCGGAGCGGTCAGCGGGTGCACCCTCGTCATGGTCGGTGGCGAGCAGTTCCGCCACGGCAGCGACCGCCTGCTCGGCGTCCGCACCGCGCGCCTCGATCGTCACTTCGTCCTGATGCGCGACGATCAGCGACAGCAACCCTACCGGACTGCGCGCGCTGGCACTGCGCTCGTTCTTGGTGATCGTCACGTCGGCGGCTAAGGTCTTGGCAGCGGCGGCGATCTTCGCCGCCGGACGCGCGTGAACGCCATGCGCGAGCGCTACCTTCAGGGTACGCGTCGCGACCGGCCCGTTGCTCGTCGTCTCGGCTGCCGCGGCCTCCCGCGCCACCAGCGTCAGCAGCGGCGCGCCTAATCCGATCGCGCCCGCTTCGGCGCGCCCGGCGATGGCGAACTGCTCACCGTTGGTGACGATCACTGGCGTGATCGCCGCCTGTGCCTCGCGCACGATCAGGTCGAGGTCGAAGCGGATCAGCGGCTGGCCGCGCGTCACCGTCGCCCCCGCCGCGACCAGCGGCTCGAAGCCGCGGCCGCCGAGCGCCACCGTGTCGATGCCGAGATGGATCAGCAGCTGCGCGCCCTCGGGCGTCTCCAGCGTGATCGCGTGGCTCGTCGGCTGCACCACCAGCACGCGCGCGTCGCACGGCGCCACCAACGTGTCGCCGGTCGGGTCGATCGCGATACCGTCACCCAGCATCCGCTCCGCAAAGACCGCGTCGACGACGTCGTCGAGCGGACTGGCCCATCCTTCCAACGGTGCGGTCAGCGAGATGGTGGCCATGGATGCTCCGGACGGCGAAGAAGGAAAGATCAGGCGACGGTCTCGCCGGGCGCGGGCTGCGGGATCGCGATGCTCTCCTCGCCGCCGATCCAGGTCCCGAGCGGCTGCAGGTCGGCGTCAAGCCGCACCCAGTCGCCGCGCAGTCCCACGGCAAGCGCGCCGTATGTGTCACTCAGGCCGAGGAAGGCGGCAGGGCTGGTCGCAGCCATTGCCGCGGCCACTGCCGGCGTCACGCCGAGCCGGACCACGGCGTTGCGCATCGCGCCGGCCATGTCGAGGTCCGAGCCGGCAAGCGTGCCGTCGGCGCCGACGCAACGGCCGCCCTCGACATGGATCGGCTGGCCCTGAAGCACGAAATCCTTCTGCGCCGCGCCGACGCAGGGCATCGCGTCCGACACCAGCATGAAGCGGTCGACCGGGCGCGCGCGCAGCGCGATGCGCAGCGCGGCATCGTCGACATGGAAGCCGTCGACGATGATACCGCACCACGCGCGCTGATCGTCCAGCGACGCGCCCACCACGCCGGGCGCGCGATGCACCAGCGGCGACATCGCGTTGAACAGGTGGGTCACGCCGGTCGCACCCGCGGCGAAGGCGGCGGTGGCGGTGGCGTAATCGGCGTCGGTATGGCCGAGGCAGACGCGCACGCCCGCCCGCGCCAGCGTCGCGATCTGGTCGGCGCTGACGCGCTCGGGCGCCAGCGTCACCATCACCACGCCGCGGCGCGGGCGGAGCAGCAGCGCCATCAGCTCATCGTCAAGCGGCTGGAAGCGCGCGGGATCGTGGATGCCTTTGCGCGCGAGGCTCAGCACCGGTCCCTCGACATGCGTCCCGAGCACGCCCGGCACACCCGCGGCGATCGCCTCGTCAGTGGCGTCGAGCCCTCGCGCGATCACCGCCGGGCGGTCGCTGATCAGTGTCGGCATGAAGCCGGTGGTGCCATAAGGGCGGTGCGCCGCGCCGATCGCCGCGATGCCGTCGACGGTTGGCGTATCGTTGAACAGCACGCCACCGCCGCCATTGACCTGCGTATCGATGAAGCCGGGCATCACCCAGCCGCCCGCGAGGTCGACCGCGTCGCGCTCGGCGCTTGCGCGCAGCGCGGTGATCATGCCGTCGTCGCCGACCTCGATCGTCGCCGCGTCGAGCACGCCGTCGCGCGTCGCGATCCGGCCGTTGCGGAAGCTGTGCGTCGTCATAGCGTCTTGGTGACCTTGCTGAGATGGCGCGGGGAGTCGGGGTCGAGCCCGCGGGAGACCGACAGCGCGTTGGCCATGCGGTAGAAGCTCTGGATCATCAGCACCGGCTCGAGCGCTGGGTGGTCGCGCAGCGCAGCGGGGCTGGTCGCGCCGTCGGCGGCGGCATCGGCGAGCGCGACGCGCGCGTCACGCGCGGTGAATTCCGCTGCCGCCTCGCGCACGCCGTCGCCCGCCTGGTCGGAGGTGGCGAAGGCGATCAGCGGGAAGCCGGCGTTGACGATCGCCATCGGGCCGTGGCGGACCTCTGCGCTGCTGAACGCCTCGGCATGGAGCGCGCAGGTCTCCTTGAGCTTGAGCGCCGCCTCCTGTGCGATGCCGAAGCCAAAACCCCGGCCGATCACGAACAGGTTGCTGGCGTCCTGCAGCAGCGCGACCACGCCGCTCCAGTCGAGCGCCCAGGCCGCGGCGAGCCGCTCGGGCAGGCGATCGAGCGCCTCGGTGAGCGCCGCATCCTCGCTCCACGCGGCAGTGAGCAACGCCAGCGCCGCGAGCGCGGCGATGTATGATTTGGTCGCGGCGACCGAGCGCTCGGGCCCTGCCATCAGCGGCACCAAAGTGTCCGCGGTGTCGGCGAGCGGCGAGGTGGTGTCGTTGACCAGCGCCACGATATGCGCGCCCGCCGCCTTCTGCGCGGCGACGCTGGCGAGCAGGTCGGGGCTGCGCCCGCTCTGCGAAATCGCAATACACAAGGCGCGGGATGGCGCGACATCGGCGGCATAGACCGAGGCGACCGATGGCGCCGCCGAGGCGACGGGTACGCCGACCAGCGTCTCGACGAGATATTTGCCGTAGGTGGCGGCATGGTCGGACGAGCCGCGCGCGCAGGTGACGACGACCGCGGGCGGAGCGGTGCGCAGTCGCTCGCCGAGCGCGAGCAGCGTGGCCCGATTGGCCTCAAGCATGCGGGCGACCGCAGCGCTCGCTTCCGCGGCTTCCGCGTGCATCAGCGTCGCGGCCGCGTCTTTCGCCTGGGTCTGATCGGTCGTGGCGGTCATGGCTGGGCTCCCCGGCCGCGCAGAGCGCGCGGCGGCAATTTCGAGAAGGTTAAGTTATATATTGGTATTGTTCAAGTTGCATGATCACGCAGCATGGTGGCGAGGTTGGCAACCGTCGCCTGGTCCGTGACGTAGCGCGTCTCCGCGGCGAAGCCGAAGCGGCGCAGCGTGTCGCTCCCTTCCGTCGCGAGCGTCACGCGGCACGACGCATGCACTTCCCGTGCGCCGGTAGTGAGCAGCGCAGGCAAGGTCGCGGGCGATACGCCGCTGCCGACCAGTATGATGATCCGCTCGCCCGCGGCGGTGACGAGCCGGGCGAGCATGTCCACCGCGTCGATCGCGCGCGGCGCGCCGCCCGAGGTGAGCACGCGATCGAAACCGAGCGCCACCGCCTGTTCGAGCGCGGCGAGCGGGTCGGGGGTCAGGTCGAAGGCGCGGTGGAGGGTCAGCGACAGCGCGTGTTCGCGCGCCACCGCCGCCCAGCGGGCAAGGCACTCGGTGTCTAGCTCGCCGTCGCGCGTGCTGGCGCCGATCACCACGCCCGCGAGCCCCGCGCCCGCCGCGGCACGGATGTCTTCCTCCACCAGCCACCGCTCGCCCCCATCATAGACGAAGTCGCCGGCACGCGGACGGGCCAGCAGATGAACCGGCAACGGCGCGGCCGCGGCGGCGCGGATGAGCGAGGGCGGTGGCGAAAGTCCGCCAACATCGAGCGCGGCGCACAGCTCGATCCGGTCGGCGCCGCCCGCCACGGCCGCGGCGATGCCGCGTGCGTCCTCGACGCAGACCTCGAGCAGCCGCCGCATCAGGCCGGGAACAACGCGGGGGCGGTGTGGACCTGGGTCCTGCCGCGCGCGTCGGTCACCGCATAGGTGAAGCCGGGCAGCAGGCAGAAGGCGCCCACGTCGCCACGCGCGCCGAGCGCGAGAAAGCCGACCTGCACGCCCTTAATCGCGTCGCCGCGCAACGTCGCGATGTGACGAACGACCTCTTCGCACGCCGCTTGCGCCGAGCGGCCCGCGCGCATCGAGGCGACCACGCGCGCACTGCCCGCGACGCGCGTGACTTCCTCGCCGACTCCGGTGGAGGTGGCGCCGCCCACGCCACGCTCGACGTACAGCCCGGCGCCGACCTGCGGCGAATCACCGACCCGCCCGCGCATCTTAAAGGCCATCCCGGACGTGGTGCAGGCGCCCGCCATCCGTCCGTCGGCGGTGCGAGCGAGCAGCCCGATGGTGTCGTGATCGAGCGCGCCGCCGGGCGTGCGATGGCGCGCGCCGGCGCCATAGGTGCCCGTCTCGCTGTTGGCGATCGGCTGGTATGTCGCGGTCCTGAGCCATTCTCGCCATGCCTGCTCGGCCTCAGGGGTAAGCAGGTTCACCCGCTCGAACCCCTCGTCGCGCGCGAACCGCGTGGCTCCCTCTCCGACCAGCAGCGTGTGCGGCGTCTTGTCGAGGACGCGTCGCGCCACCGAGATCGCGTGCACCGTGTCTTCCAGTGCGGCGACCGCGCCGACCCCGCCGGCGTCGTCCATGATCACGGCGTCGAGCGTGACGTGACCGTCGCGGTCGGGATAGCCGCCATAGCCGACCGAGTGGTTGCTGGGATCCGCCTCGGGGACGCGCGCTCCGGCTTCCACCGCGTCGAGCAACGAGCCGCCCGCGCGCAAGCGGGCGAAGGTGGCGTCGTTGGCCGCTGCGCCGAAGTCCCAGGTGGAGAGCACGCGCACGTCGGTGGCGCGCCGCTCGGCCGCGACCGCGCGCGCCAGCGGCAGTGCGCTACCCAGCGCGCCCAGCGTCGCCAGCAGGGATCGTCTCGTGGTCATGGCTTCCCCTCGGCGCGCTTCCATGCGGCCGGCCGCAGGACAAGCACGGATCGGTCGCGATTGGCAACCTGTGCCGACATTGGTCAGGTCAGTGGTACGGTCAGGTATTGACCTTTGTGTCAGAATGATGAACGTCAGCAAAAGCGAACTTTACCAATGAAAACAAATTAGAGGGCTTCCAATGACGCCGCAGCACCATGTCTCCCTTGCGGCGCTCGCCGCGGCCCTGCTGGCGGCGTCGCCGGTCGCCGCCCAGCAGGCGACCACGCCGACGGAGAGCACGCAGACCGCGGGGCAGGCGACCGCCGACCGGGCCGACGCGATCGCGGGCGAGCAGGGCCAGGCCGCTGCCGCCAGCGCACCGGGCGACGTGGTGGTCACCGGCACGCGCATCCAGCGACCGAATGTCACCTCCGCCGCGCCGATCACCTCGGTGACCACGCAGGACATCCGCGCGCAGGCGCCGGTGAACGTCGAGGACGTGCTCAACCGGCTCCCGCAGATCGCGCCGGACAGCCAGCAGACGTACAACGACTCCGACGGGCGCCAGCGGATCAAGCTGCGCAGCCTCGGCTTCGAGCGCACGCTGGTGCTGATCGACGGCAAGCGGCTCGGCACGCAGAACGGCCAGGATACCGGCATCATCCCGACCTCGCTGCTCGAGCGCGTCGACGTGCTGACCGGCGGTGCCTCGTCGGTCTACGGCTCGGACGCGGTCGCGGGCGTGGTCAACTTCATCCTGCGCAAGGACTTTGAAGGCCTGCAGCTCGACGCCAACTACAATTTCTACAATCACCAGAATAAGAACACGATCGTGTCGCCGCTGGCGCGTGCGGCCGGGTTCAGCAGCCCGCGCGGGCTCACCAACGATGGCGGTCGCGCCGACGTCACGCTCACCGCGGGCAAGAAGCTGTTTGACGGCGCGCTGCGCGTGAGCGGCTTCGTCAATTATCGCCACACTGACGAGATCGCGATGACGTCGCGCTCGAACGCGGGCTGCTATCTCACCCAGCTCACGCTCAACGGCCCGCTCTCGTGCGGGCTGACGCCAAGCAGCTCAACCAGCGGCCTGATCACCCCGGGAGCGGGCGCCAACAAGGGCGCGCAGTTCGTCAACAACCCCGATGGCAGCCGTACCTTCGTGCCGTTCGGCACGGGCCAGGGCAACGCCTCCAATTACTTCAGCGGCTACGCTTATCAGCGGCCGTCGGAGCGGGTGAACGCGGGCGGCTTCGCGAGCCTCGACCTCGGCTCTGATACCGAACTCTACACCTCCGCGATCTGGTTCCGCGACAAGTCGTACAACAATTATCCGACGATCGCGGGCGGCACGGTCAACGTCAATTGCACCAATCCGTATCTCTCGGCGGCGCAGGCCGGCGTGATCGGCTGTGGCGCGGGCTTGACCAGCGTGCCGATCGATCTGCGCTATCGTCTTGGCGAGAACAGCGACCGGCCGGACACCTATATCAATACCGGCCTGCGGCTGACCGGCGGCGTGCGCGGCAAGGTGGGCGACGCCTGGACCTATGACATCGGCGGCGTCTACGCGCGCAACCATCAGGATTATACGCCCAGCTTCACCATCCCTGGGCGGCTGCAGGATGCGGTGAACGTCGCTGGGACGGCCGCTTCGCCGACCTGCGCGAGCGGGGCGGCGGGCTGCGTGCCGTTCGACATCTTCAGCCCCGGCAACAGCGATCCCGCGCTGATCAACTATCTGTTCGGCACGGGCACGTCGGCGACCACCGGGACGCTGTACGACATCCAGGCCAATATGACCGGCGACCTGGGCAAGTACGGCATCACCTCGCCGTTCGCCGAGCAGGGACTGGCGATCGCGCTGGGCACCGAATATCGCAAGGATACGCTCAAATCGACCGCGGACGGCGCTTATCGCGCCGTGCTCGGCGGCAATGACACCTATCTCAGCCAGGACGTCTGGGAAGCCAATATCGAGGTGCAGGCGCCGCTCGTCGAGCACAAACCCTTTGCCGATCTGGTGCAGCTCAACGGCGGTTTCCGCGTCTCCAAGTACAGCAGCAATCCCAAGACCTTCAACACCTGGAAGGTGGAGGGCGTCTACGCGCCGATCAGCGACCTGACCTTCCGCGCCTCGTTCAACAAGGCGCAGCGCGCGCCGACCGTGGTGGAGATCCGCCAGGCCACCAACATTGAGTTCGCCTCGGGCGGCAGCGGCACGTTCAACGACTTCTGCGCGCCCACCGTCACCAATGGCGCGAACGGCGTTTCTTATGGCGCGCCGATCGCCTCGCGCGAGGTGTGCCGCGCCACCGGGCTGTCCGACGCGCTTTACGGCAGCCAGACCTTGTTGTGCAGCAACGGCAGCACGCCCAACGGTACCGCCGCCTGCTCGGTTCGCTCGGGCGGCTTCACCGCCGATCCGGAGACCGCTTACACCCAGACGTACGGGCTCGTGGTGAAGCCGCGCTTCCTGAAGCGCTTCATCTTCTCGGTCGATCGTTACCGCATCAAGATCGACAACTCGCTGGGCTACAACGACTACAGCTATTACACCGACGGCTGCCTGCGCTCGGGCGGCGACCAGTTCTTCTGTCAGGGCATCGTGCGCAATCCCAATGGAACGTTGTTCTCGGCGGCAGGGCCAGACACCGGCTACATCCGTCAGGGTACGACCAATTATTACTCCTCGATCGCGCGCGGCTGGGACTTCCAGGCGCAATATACGGTCAACCTGGAGACGATCGGCCGGTTCGACATGTCGTTCAACGGCTCGCTCAGCACCTTCGCCGGCGGGCAGGACTCGCCGGTGCAGCCCGAGCGCAATTGCGCCGGCTATTATGGCAACGGCTGCGGTCAGCTGATCCCGAAGTGGAGCCACGGCCTGCGCGGCACCTATACCACCCCGGACCAGAAGTTCGGCGCGTCGCTCAACTGGCGCCATGTCGGCTCGCTGACCAACGCCAACAACTCGGGCGACGCGGCGATCGGTGGCACGCCCGAGCGCGCGCTGACCAACTATTATCGTGTCGACCCGGCCGACTATTTCGATCTGGCGCTGAATTTCGCCGTGTCGAAGCAGTTCTCGCTGCGTCTGATCGCCAACAATCTGCTCGACAAGGCGGCGCCGATCGTGCCGGACTCGTACAATATCAGCCTGGCGCGTAGCAACACGATCCCGCAGCGCTACGACTCGCTGGGCCGCAACATCGCGATCGCCACGACGATCAAGTTCTGATCGCGACGGGAGCTGTCGAGGCTCCCGCGAACGGCGCAGGCCGGGGCCCAGGTGGAAGCGTACGTGACCGTCACGGCGCCTTCCCAGCGGAGCCCCAGCCTGCGCCGGGATGGCGGCGATGATGGGGGTGAGTTATCGAAATGCGCCTGGCGCGCAGATCGTCCCTATCAGCTGCGAGCCGGGTGACGTGCAGCACGAACGACGTCGACCGGAGCTGTCGCTCTGGCGCTGTCATACCTCACCAACGCCGGCATCGCGGTCGTGTTCGTCACGATCCACCGCGTCGATGATCTTGCCTCCCGCGATGAAGACCACTCCGGTGCACGCGGCGAACATGAGCCACCCGCTTGCTCCGGGCAGCCGATGGACATAACCGAGCCCGCGTTCGGTCGCCCCCGTCGCCAGAGCGTAGATGACGAGGAAGGCCTCGAACTTCGTCTTGACCGCGAAGAGCCGCTTGAACCGGCGCCACGTACCGAGGACGCGGCCCGATCGGCGGCGGAGGGGTGTTGTTTCGCGAGTCACCGCTCCGTCCTACGTCCCAGTGCTGAACAAGCTTGCAACGTCAGCAGCGTTGCGGATGCGATCGTTCGCCCCGACGTGCTCCGGCGCGCTTATCCCAACTCGTCCAGCCCCAGAAGATCCAGCAGCGCGCGCCGTGCCGTCTCGATGCGCGCCAGCAACTGCGGGTCGCCGATGGCGTCGGGGGCGATCGAGTCGGGCCAATGACGCTCGATCACCGCGGCAAGCGCGTCGAGCCGCGCCGCATCGACCAGGAAGCGCGGGTCGACCGTGGCGGGATCGCAGACGACGCGCAGCCGCAGGCACGCGGGGCCGCCGCCGTTCGCCATCGACTCGCGCACGTCCACCACCGTCACGCGCCGGATCGCGCTATTGCCGGCGAGGTGGCGCTGGATCCAGCGCCACACGCGCGGGTTGGCGCGCGCTTCTTCCGGCACGATCAGCGTCGTCGTACCGTCCGGCGGGGTGACGAGTTGAGCGTTGAACAGATAGGAGCCGATGGCGTCTGCCAGGCTCACCTCGGCGGCGGGCACCTCGACGATCTCGACATCGGGCAGCAGCGTACGCAGCGCATCATAGACACCCGCACCGTCGGCGAACGCCTGTTCGTGCGCCAGCAGCACGCGCTCGTTCGCCACCGCGACGACGTCGTTGTGGAACGCGCCCGCGGCGATCGCGGCCTCGGCCTGTTCCACAAACAGCGTGCGCGCCGGATCAAGCTGGTGCGCGCGCGCCACCGCACGGCTCGCCTCGAGGTGCTGGCGCGCAGGAAAGGCGCCCCCCGCCGAGCCGTAGACGAACACCTCGATCGCGGCGGCATCGTGTCGGACGCCCAGCCGCATATGGTTGGCGGCGCCCTCGTCGCCGAAGGGGGCGGGAATGGGCGGATGGACCACGAAGGCGGGATGCGCGAAGGCGAGGCGGAGCTGTGCCAGTGTCGCCGGCCACTCGTGGCTGCGATGCGGCATCGTCAACAGGTTCGCGACGGTGAGATGACAGCGGCCGTCCGCCGCGTCCGCGGCGGGCGAGACGGTGGCGGCGTTGGCCGCCCACATCGCCGAAGCGGACAGCGAGCGCGCCCGGAGGAACGGCGCGGCGGACGCGTAATCGGTGTGGAGCGCCTCCAGCCAGACGTGATCGGGGCGCGGATGCGGGAGCAGCACACCCTGCACCAGCCCGAGCGCGAGGTTGGCGCGCATCTTGGCCAGGCCCTGCAGCGCCGCGGCACGCGGATGTGCCACCGCACCCGCGTTGGCGGTGGCGGCGAGATTGCCCGGGCTGAGTCCGGCGTAATTGTGGCTCGGGCCGACGATCCCGTCGAAGTTGATCTCGCGCACCATCGTCATATCCGCCGGCTCCAGCTGACCGTGGCGCCGGTGGTGACCCCCAGCGCGGCGGCGCAGGCAGGATCGAGCGCAACTCCGCCATCGACCTCGCGCACCGCGCCATAAGCGCAGCGGAAGTCGCCCAGCCGCGCGGAGGCGACCAGTGCCTCCACCCCGCCATCGCTCTCGGCGATCGCCACCACGGTCGCGTCGCGTGCGTCGCGCACGGTGCGGATCTGGTCGGTGCGCGCGGTCATGGTCGGACCGCCGTCGAAGATGTCGACGTAATTCTCGAAGGCGAATCCTTCATGCTCCAGCATCCGCATCGCCGCGCGGCCGGACGGGTGCGGCAGCCCGATCGCGGCGCGCGCGCCCTCGGTCAGCATCGCGGTGTAGATCGGGTGTTTGGGCATGAGATCGGCGATGAACTGGTGGCCGTTGATGGCGTTGAACTCGTCGGCCTGCTGGAAGCTCATCCCGAAAAAGCGCCCGGCCAGTCCGTCCCAGAACGGCGAGCCGCCCGCCTCGTCGATCACCCCGCGCAGCTCAGCGAGGGTGCGCTCGGCGAAGCGCTGGCGGTGCGCGCGGATGAAGAGGTAGCGGCTGCGCGCCAGCAGCAGACCGAGCCCGCCGGCGCGCTCGCCGGGGTGAAGGAACAGACCGCCGACCTCGCTCGCCCCCTCCAGGTCGGTGGCGAGCGTCAGCATCTCGGCGCGGAAGGTGCGTTCCAGCTCGCGGCTGTGCTGGGTCAGCGTGCCGATGCGATAGCTGTAGAACGGGTGCTTCTGGCCGACGTGGGTGATCAGCTGACACGTCCCGCGGACCTCGCCGGTGGCGGTGTTCTCGAGCATCAGCACGAACAATTCGTCGCGCAGCGTGGCGTCGTCGCGGCCGAACGCCTCGGCGCAGCGCGCCAGCTTGGCGCCGAGCGCGGTGCGGTCGGGCGGCAGGTTGGTGAAGCCGCCGCCGGTCAGCTTCGCCATCTCGTACAGGTGCCGCAGGTCGCCCGCGCGCGCGGCGCGGATCACGAAGCTCATGCCAGCGCCCCTTCCGCAATCCGCAGCATCGTCACCGCAGACAGCGCCGCGCGCTCTCCCAGACTGTCGACGATCAGATATTCCTCCGCCGAGTGGATCGCGCCGCCGCGCGCGCCCATCGTGTCGACCACGGGCACCCCGCACGCGGCGATGTTGTTGCCGTCGCACACCCCGCCGGTGTCGCGCCATGCGATCGCCTGGCCGAGGTCGGCGCCGCTCGCGCGCACCAGCTCGAACAACCGCGCCGCGCCCGCGTCGATCGGCTTGGGCGGGCGATTGAACGCGCCGTGCACCGCGACGCTCACCTCGTGCACCGCGGCGACCTCGGCGGCGGCACGCTCGACCAGGGCCTGGGCGCGGGCGATCTCGCCGGCGCCGGCGGGGCGGAAGTTGACGCGCAGCACCGCCAGATCGGGGACGACGTTGTTGGGGCCGCCGCCGTCGATCCGCGCCGGGTTGACCGCCAGCCGCGGCGAGCGCTCCGCGTGGAGCCGCAGCGCCAGCGCGCTCGCCGCCACCACTGCGTTGCGCCCGTCGGCGGGGTTGCGCCCGGCATGCGCGGCGCGCCCGCGCACCACGATCGAAAAATTGCCGGTGCCGCCGCGCGCGCCCGCCAGCGTCCCGTCGGGCAGCGCGGGCTCAAAGGTGAGCGCCGCGACCTTGCCGCGCGCCGCCTCTGCCAGCAACGCGGCGGAGGACAAGGATCCGGTTTCCTCATCCGCATTGATCACGACCTCATAGCCGAAGCGCGCGCCCTCCGCCTCGACCGCGAGCAGCGCTTCCAGCATCAGCGCGAGCCCGCCCTTCATGTCGGCGACGCCCGGACCGTTGAGCACGCCCGGCTCGCGCCACGCCAGCGACTGGAACGGATGGTCGACCGGATAGACGGTGTCGAGGTGCCCGGTGAGCAGCAGCTGGACGGGTGCGTCGGGCCGCACCGTCACGCGCAGGTGGCGACCATGCTCCAAGGCGGTGACGCTGCCGTCCGCGGCGACGCTCTCCGCCGCGCCCGGTTCGACCAATGCGACCGCGCCGGGCAGCGCGGCGAAGGCGTCCGCGAGCGCGTCGGCCATCGCGGCGCAACCCGCCAGGTTGCGCGTGCCGCTGTTGATTGCCGCCCAGCTCTCGACCCGCGCCAGCATCCGCGCCGCGTCGAGCCGCTCGGTGGCGCCGCGTTCCGCTCTCGACAATTCCCCCATGACGCGCAGCCTAGCCGGGTCGGCCGCGCCTGGCCAGTCAGCCGGCGGGCAGATCGAGATGCGCAGCGAAGGCGTCGAGCACCTCGCGGTACAGCTGCCGCTTGAACGGGACGATCAGCTCGGGGAGGTCGGCCGGGTCGGCCCAGCGCCAGGCGCGGAACTCGGGGTGCGGCGTATCGATGCGGATGTCCGTATCCTCGCCCTCGAAGCGGAACAGGAACCAGCGCTGGCGCTGGCCGCGGTATTTGCCTTTCCACACCTTGCCGATCATCTCGGGCGGGATGTCGTAGAAGAGCTCGTCCGGCGCCTCGGCGACGAGCGTCACCTTGTCCGCGGTGACGCCGGTCTCCTCCCACAATTCGCGCACGGCGGCCTCCCGCGCGTCCTCGCCCGGATCGATCCCGCCCTGGGGCATCTGCCATGCTTCCAGCACGTTATCGAGCCGCTGGCCGACGAAGACGCGGCCCTCGCGGTTGAGCAGCATCACGCCCGCACAGGGACGGTAAGGGAGGTCGGTGGGATCGGTCATGCGATCCGCTGTAGCGCGGCGCGGGCGCGGGTTGAAGCGCGCGTGCGCGGCGCGAATGTTGAGAATGTTGAGGTGCGGCGCGGGTTCGCGCTGGAGCGACGGCGTGGCGGCGCGAGCGCGGAGCCATGCGAAAATCGTCGCGGAAGCAGTTGCTTGACGCACGGCGCCGCCGCGATTTGATGGGTTGAGGCGCGATGACGGCGCTGCCGAATGTTGAGGAATGTTGGAGCGCCGCGACGCGGGCGCGGCGCGAATGTTGAGGGATGTTGGAGCGATGGCGCGTCATCAGGCGCCACGTCGCTTGAACACGGCGCGGAGTTGTTGGTTGACGGTGAGACAGAGCGTGGCCGGCATGGCACGCGAACGTCGCGTAGGACAGGCTGACCCGACACTCGGCTGCGTGGTCGGGCGGCGGCAGCGACGGCGAGGATGTACGTGGAGTCTGCTCGTTGAAGGGGGAGCGAAGCAGGGGCGGCACCCGCCGCCTCTTATCCTGCCGCCTGGCGCAGCACGCGCTCGCCTTCCGCCTCGGTGATCGCGGCGCGCACCGCGGCGAGGAAGCCGGCAACGTCGCCCTGCGACGAGGGGATGGCGCGGCGCAAGGTGATGAAGCCGTGGATCATGCCCTGCGCCTCGCGGAAGGTCACCGCGACTCCGGCCTGCGCCAGTGCGGCGGCATAGGCGCGGCCCTGGTCACGGATCGGGTCGAGCCCGGCGGTGACGATCACTGCACGCGGCAGCCCCGCCACGTCAGCCAGCAGTGGCGAGAAGCGCGGGTGCGTCGGGTCGCCGGCATAATGATCGTTGAACCAGATCATGCTCGCGCGGGTGAGCAGATAGCCCTCGGCAAAGGCATCGAACGAGGGATAGGGCCGGCTCGCGTCCGTGGCAGGGTAGATCGGCGCCTGTACGATCACCGGCACCGCCGCGGGCGCGTCGCGCAGCGCTGCCGCGACGATGATCGCGAGATTGCCGCCCGCGCTGTCGCCCGCCAGCACCAGCGCGGTGACGCCGCGGCCGAGCGCTTCCGGCGCGGACGCGACCCAGCGCGCCGCCGCCTCGGCGTCGTCCGGCGCGGCGGGCCAGCGCGCCTCGGGCGCGAGGCGGTAATCGACCGAGATCACCGGCAGGTCGAGCTGGCGCGCCATCTCCGCGGCGAAGCTGGCATAAGTGTCGAGGTCGCCGATCACCCAGCCGCCGCCATGGTAGAACACCACCGCCGGCCCCGGCGCGCGCGTCGCGCACGCATCGAACAGCCGGGCGCGAACCATGCCGGCGGGGCCCGGAAAGGTAAGGTCGCGCACCACCGCCAGCTCGCCACGCGGCAGGTCGGCGACGTCCTTCATCGCCACCATCATCGCGCGTGCCTCGGCGGGCGGCAGCTCGTGCATTTTCGGACCCGGGACGTTGTTCAGATAGGCCAGGAAAGCCGCCACGTCGGGGCGGACGAACGGCGCGCCTTCGGTGGCCGGGGCAGGTCGATCGATCATGTGCGTTCCTTCCGCGGGCGCGATGGCGCGCCGCGATCCTCGCCTTATCTTAGGCGGATGATCCGGGTCGTCCACCATCCTGCCTATGTCACCGAGGCGCCCGCGCGCAGCACCTACCGCTGGGGCAAGAACGGCGCGATCCGCGACCTGCTGCTGGAGCGCGGCGCCGCGGTAGCGTGGCATGAACCAGCGGCGATGCCGCGCGACTGGCTCGAGGCGACGCACGATCCCGACTATGTCGCGGAGGTGCTCGCCGCCGCGGTGCCGCGCGAGAAAGAGCGACGCATCGGCTTTCCGGTGACGGCGGTGGTGGCGCGCCGCGCCGCGCTGGTGCCGGGCGGCACCTATCTGGCGGCGCGGCTGGCGCTGGCGCACGGCTTCGCCGCCAACACCGCGGGCGGCAGCCATCACGCGCTCGCGACGACGGGGGCGGGCTATTGCGTGTTCAACGATCTCGCGGTGGCAGCGGTGCGGCTCGCCGCCGAGCGCGCGGCGGAGCGGATCCTGATCGTCGACGTCGACGTTCACCAGGGCGACGGCACCGCCGCGCTCACCGCCGGTCATGCCGGGATCGCGACCTATTCGATTCACGCCGAGAAGAACTTCCCGGTGCGCAAGGCGTGCTCGACGGTGGATGTGGCGCTGCCCGACGCGGTGGGCGACGACGATTATCTGGCGCGGCTGGAGGAGACGCTGGTGCCGCTGCTCGACGAGGTACGGCCCGACCTGATCCTGTACCAGGGCGGGGTGGACCCTTTTGCCGGCGACCGGCTCGGTCGGCTCGCGCTGAGCGACGCGGGGCTGGCGCGGCGCGACCGGCTGGTGGCGGGGCTGGCGCTGGCGCGCGGCGTGCCGCTGGCGAGCACGGTGGGCGGCGGCTACGGCGATGACGTGATGGCGATCGCGCGCCGCCACGTCGCGGTAATCGAGCGGCTGGCGGCGGTTTATGAGGGAGCCGGGTCACTCGCGGCGGGAAGACCCGATACTGGTCGCCCGTATGCCTCGCCATCCTCCGTCATCCCGGACTTGGTCCGGGATCCACCCTCCCGCGAGAGCGGCGGCGTCGCTGTACGCGCCACCCTGGATTCCGGAACAGGTCCGGGATGACGGAGAGGGGTAGGCAGGGGTTCTGACGCGATCGGGGATCGGTCGGTGCCCACGCACGCCCGAAATACCACTTGGTTCCGCCGCAAGCGCCCACAGCCGGATGACATTCGCGCGACAGTCGCTATATGCGGCCGCGCACCAGGCGAGCCTCCGCACATGCTGACCACGAACCCGTTCGACGACGACCATCTGCACGAGGAGTGCGGCATCTTCGGCGCCTCCGGCTCCGAGGGCGCCGCGGCGCTGGTGGCGCTGGGGCTGCACGCGCTGCAGCACCGCGGCCAGGAGGCCGCGGGCATCACCAGCTTCGACGGCCATGACTTCCACACGCATCGCGCGATGGGTCATGTCGCGGGCAATTTCGACCGCGACGACATCATCCGCGCGCTCGCGGGCGAGGTCGCCTGCGGCCACGTGCGCTACTCGACCACCGGCGAGACCGCGCTGCGCAACGTCCAGCCACTCTACGCCGAGCTCCAGTCGGGCGGCTTCGCCATCGCGCACAACGGCAACATCTCCAACGCGATGCGGCTGCGGCGCGAGCTGGTGCGGCGCGGCTCGATCTTCCAGTCGACCTCGGACACTGAGACGATCATCCACCTCGTCGCGACCAGCCAGTATCGCACGCTGCTCGACAAGTTCATCGACGCGCTCAAGCAGATCGAGGGCGCCTATTCGCTTATCGTGATGACGCCCGAGGGCATGATCGCGTGCCGCGACCCGCTCGGCATCCGCCCGCTGGTGATGGGCCGGCTCGGCGACGCGGTGATCTTCGCTTCGGAGACGGTCGCGCTCGACGTGGTCGGCGCCGAGTTCGAGCGCTCGGTCGAGCCGGGCGAGCTGGTGATCGTGCAGAACGGTCAGGTGCGCTCGATCCGTCCCTTCGCCAAGCTGGCGGCGCGACCGTGCATCTTTGAATGGGTGTATTTCTCGCGCCCCGATTCGATCGTCGACGATCATTCGATCTACTCGGTGCGCAAGGAGATCGGCGCGCAGCTCGCGATTGAGTCGCCGGTGGACGCCGATCTGGTGATCCCCGTGCCCGATTCGGGCGTCCCCGCCGCGATCGGCTATGCGCAACAGTCGGGCATCCCGTTCGAGCTCGGCATCATCCGCTCGCATTATGTCGGGCGCACCTTCATCCAGCCGGGGGACAAGGTCCGCCACCTCGGCGTCAAGCTGAAGCACAATGCCAATCGCGCGCTGATCAAGGGCAAGAAGATCGTGCTGATCGACGATTCGATCGTGCGCGGCACCACCAGCCTCAAAATCGTCCAGATGATGCGCGAGGCCGGCGCGGCGGAGGTGCACATGCGCATCGCCTCGCCACCGACGCGGCACAGCTGCTTCTACGGCGTCGACACGCCCGAGCGCGCCAAGCTGCTCGCGGCCAAGCACGACCTCAGCGGGATGACCGACTTCATCCATGCCGACAGCCTGGCCTTCGTCTCGATCGACGGGCTCTACAAGGCGCTGGGCGAGAGCCACCGCGCCGATATCCGCCCGAAATATTGCGACGCCTGCTTCACTGGCGACTATCCCACCACGCTGACCGACCATGACGAGAGCAGCGCGGTCGACCAGTTCGCGATGCTGGCCGAGCGGGTGAACTGAGCATCGTGAGCAAGCCACTGACGGACAAGCTCGCGCTGGTCACCGGCGCGAGCCGCGGCATCGGCGCCGCCACCGCGATCGCGCTCGCCGCGGAGGGGGCGCATGTCGTGCTCACCGCGCGCACCGCGGCGGGGCTGGAGGAGGTCGAGCAGGCGATCTTCGACGCCGGCGGCTCGGCGACGATCGCGCCGCTCGACCTCGCGCAGAGCGACTCGATCGCGCGGCTCGCCACTGCGATCGGCGAGCGCTGGGTGGCGCTCGACGTGCTGGTGCTCAATGCCGCGATGCTCGGCTCGCTCGCCGCGGTGCCCGCAATCGACGCCAAGGAACTGGCGCAGGTGCTGACGCTCAACGTCTCCGCACAAGTGGCGATGATCCAGGCGTTCGATCCGATGCTGCGGCGTTCCGCGGGCGCGCGGTTGATCGGGGTGACCTCATCGGTGGGGCGCACGCCGCGGGCCTTTTGGGGCGCGTATGGCGCGTCCAAGGCGGCGTTCGAGACGCTGCTCGAGGCTTATGGCGACGAGATGGCCGAGGTGAGCAAGGTACGCGTCGCGGTGCTCGATCCCGGCGCGACACGGACCAAGATGCGCGCGCGCGCCTATCCGGGCGAGGACCCCGCCTCGGTCAAGCCGCCCGAGGCGGTCGCGGCGCGGATCGCGGCGCTGGCGATCGACGGGTTTGCGGCGAACCATCGCGAGCGGGTGGGGTGATCTTCAGGTTAGCCCCGCCGCAACACTCTTCCGTCATCCCGGACTTGTTCCGGGATCCACCCGACCGCCGATCTCACGAGCGTGGGGCGCGCGGATAAATAGGCTCCGGAACAAATCCGGGGTGACGGGGAAAGGCTGCCGCCGCACTAGTTTCTAACCAGCGTGACCTGCAGCACGTCGATGCCGCCGCCACGGAAGCCGCCCTCGCAATACATCAGATAATAGCGCCACAGCCGCTGAAACCGCGCGTCGAACCGCGCCGGCAGCCGACCCTCGGCGGCGGCGCCGTCGAAGCGGCGGCGCCACTCGAGCAGCGTCTCGGCATAGTCGGGCCCGAACCGCTCCTCGTCCTGCCACGCCAGCCCGTGCGCCGCGGCGATCGCCTTGAAGCGGCTGACCGACACCAGCGACCCGCCGGGGAAGATGTAGCGCTGGATGAAGTCGACCCCGCCGGCATAAGCGTCCCACACGTCGTCCGCGATCGCGATCAGCTGGAGCGCGACGCGGCCACCCGGGCGCAGCACGCGCGCGAGCGTCGCGCAATAGGCCGGCCAGTAATCCGGACCGACCGCCTCGACCATCTCGATCGACGCGACCCCGTCGTACACGCCGGTGACGTCGCGATAGTCGCACAGCGCCACGCTGACGCCGGGCAGCCCGCGCGCGGCGACATGGTCGCGCTGCTCGGTCGAGAGCGTCAGCGCGTGGACGCCGACGCCCGCTGCCGCCGCGGTCGCCGCGAACGAGCCCCAGCCGCAGCCGATCTCGAGCACCTGCTGGCCCGCGGCCGCCCCCGTGCGCGCGAGGATCGCCGCCAGCTTTCGCCGTTGCGCCGCGGCCAGCGGCTCGTCCGGCGCGTCGTAGCGCGCGCTCGAATAGGTCAGCGTTTCGTCGAGCCACTCGCGATAGAAGTCGTTGCCGAGATCGTAATGCGCCGCCACGTTGCGCCGCGCGCCGCCGCGATCGTTGCGGCGCAAGCGGTGGAACAGCCGTGCCGCCAGCTTCGCCCCACGCTTGGCGCGCGCGACATCGCCCAGCGCGGCGCGGTTGCGCATGAACAGGTCGAACACGGGAACGGGATCGGGGCTGGTCCAGTCGCCGGCCTCCCAGCCCTCATACCAGCCGATCGAGCCCGCGCTGACCAGCCGCCACAAGGCGCGCCAGCGCACCACCCGCACCGCGGCGAAGGGGCCGGGCTCCTGCCCGCCGAGCAGCCGCCGCGTGCCGTCGGGCAGCTCGGCCTCGATCGCCCCCGTCACGAGCCCGCGGTCGACTCGGTCGAGGATGCGGTGGAACAGCGGCGACAGGATCCGGGTGCCGAGATCGGCGGGGGGAGGGCGGGTCGTCGCGGCGTCCATGCCGCGCCGCCTATCGCACCTTCTTTCCCGCCGCCAGCGCGCGTTCGCGCGCCTCGCGATGCCCGATCAGCATCGCCGGATAATCGCTCGGCCGACAGCCCGCCGCTTCGGGATCGTGGATCGCGGCGTCGGGCAGGTGCTCCAGTTCGGGCACCCAGCGGCGGATATAGTCGCCCGCGCCGAACTTCTCGGACTGGCCGATCGGCGCCATGATCCGCCCGAACATGTTGGCGTCCACCCCCGTGCCCGCGATCCACTGCCAGTTGACCGAATTGTTGCCGTAATCGGCGTCGACGAGGCAGTCCCAGAACCAGCGCTCGCCCTCGCGCCAGTCGATCAGCAGGTGCTTCACCAGGAACGAGGCGGTGATCATCCGCACGCGATTGTGCATCCAGCCGCTCTGCCACAGCTGGCGCATGCCGGCGTCGACGATCGGATAGCCGGTGCGCCCGCGCTGCCAGGCGCGCAGGTCGCGCTGCGCCGCCTCGCCGCGGCGCCACGGCAGCGTATCGTAGCGGCGGCGACCGTTGACATCGGCGTAATCGGGCAGCGCGCTCACCACGCCATCGGTGAAGTCGCGCCACGCCAGTTCCTTGCGAAACGTGATGTCGGCGCCCTCGGTGGCGTGCCAGACCGTGCGTGGCGACACCTCGCCGAAGTGGAGGTGCGGCGAGAGCCGCGACGTCCCTTCCTCGCCCGGCAGGTTGCGGCGCTCCTCGTAGCCGTTGAGGGCGAGCTGCTGAACTTTGCGGAGCGCTTCCGCCTCGCCGGGCGTCCAGTCGAACCCGCCCGACCAGTCGGGCGTGGTCGGCAGCAACGCCCAGTCGGCGAGCGAGTCGCTTTTCGGCCAAACGGCTGGCGCGGGGATGGTGTCCGGTGCGGCGAGCGGCCGTTCCGGCGGCAGCTGGGGCTGTAGCCCTTTCCAGAACGAGGAATAGATGCGGTAGGGTGCGCCGCTGCCGGTGGTGACCTCCTCGATGCGCGTGAGGTGATTGCCGTCATACAGGCAGAGCCGGTCGCCGAGCGCTGCCTCGGCATCACGCCACCAAGGCTCATAGTGACGAACGGCGTGGACGCGCTCGCCGCCGGTCTCGTCGAGCAGCGCCGGCAGCACAGCGGCGGCCCTGCCGCGGCGCAGGATCAGCCGGCTGCCCTTGTCCTCGAGCGAACCCGCGAGCGCGGCGAGGCTGTGGTGCAGCCACCAGCGCTGCGCCCCGCCGATCTTCCACGCACCGGGCGCCTCGTCGTCGAGCACATAGACGGGGATCACCGCACCGCTGTGCGCAGCAGCGACCAGCGCGGGCTGATCGTGGAGGCGGAGATCCTGGCGCAGCCATAAAAGGTCGGTCATCGCGAGGGTTACGTTCCAGGGCGGAGGCTGGTTCCTGATCCAGGTTGGGCGGTGGAGCTCGGCGCCTGCATGGCTCGTGTCCCGGTGAAGATCGGGGTTCAGGTGAAAACGCCTAGGTGGCTTGAACGGGTGGCTCGCCACGCGAGCTGGCAGGATTGCTCCGCAAACGCCTTGTGCTCCCGCGCACGCCGGAGCCCAGGAGTCCGGAACGCCGCGTGCGGTTGTCTGCTTGGCCCTGGGATCCCGCGTCCGCGGGAAAACAGCGGAGAGGCGAGCGGCAACAAACCCTTGCAGAAAACCGCTGGCGGGAAGAGCCGGTCCTACCACTCACAAAGACCTTCCCCCCTGGACGCCCGCTTCCGCCGGGGCACCAAGCACGACCCAGGATGCACATCGCTGCTTCAAACCGGGCGCGTCCCGCTCTACGCGGTTCCACATGAGCGACACGCGCGAGACCGGCAGCGACTTCCTGCCCAAGTTCGACTCCGCCGGCCTGGTCACCGCGGTGGTGACCGACCGGACCAGCGGCGAGCTGCTGATGGTGGCCCATATGAACGCGGCGGCGATCGCCGCCACGCGCGCCACCGGCGAAGCCACCTTCTACTCGCGCAGCCGCAAGCGGCTGTGGAAGAAGGGGGAGACCTCGGGCAACGTGCTGCGCGTCGTCGCGCTGCGGGTCGATTGCGACCAGGACGCCTTGTGGCTCATCGTCGATCCCGCGGGGCCGGCCTGCCACACCGGCGCGCGCAGCTGTTTCTACCGCGAGGTCGCGCTCGGCGACGAAGGCGGAGAGGGCGCGCTGAGCCCGGTGGCGTGAGCCGGCGCGCGCTCGCACTTGTGACGCTGCTGCTCGCCGGCTGCGAGCGCGCGACGCCGACGCCCCCGTCTCCCCCCGCCGGCGCCGCGCTGGAGCGCGCCGCGGCCAGCGCCGGGCTGGTGGCCGCCTCGGCGCAGTCGCGTCCGGTCGGCCTCTTCGCCGCGGAGGCGGCACGGCTCTGTCTCGCCCCGCGCCCGGACGGGTCGGTCCGGGTTGGCGCAAGCGTCGATTATGGCGCGGGGCAGCGCTGCGTCGCGCGCGGGATCGGCCGGGTCGGCGCGGCGCTGACCGCGGATCTCGGCGCCGGCTGCACGGTGACGTTGGCGTTCGACGGCGATTCGCTGCTGGTCCCGACGACCCTGCCGACGGGGTGCGACTCACGCTGCTCGGGGCGTGCCGCGCTCGCGGGGCTGCGGCTGGAGCGATGGAGCGACTCGGCCGCGGAGGCGACCCGCACCCGCGGCGCCGACGGGCGGCTGCTGTGCGGAAACGAATAGGGCGAGCGGCTCAACACGTCGTCGCATCCCTGATCGGGCGCCCGTCCGCTCGCCGCCCGGTTGACGTTCACGTAAAGGGAAGCTACCTCGCTCGTCATGAGCGACCTTGCCGACGCGTCTGCCGCTTATGCCGTCGTTCCGCCGCGCGTGGACCGCGATCATTTCACCATCACGGATCTCTCGGCCGAGTTCGGCGTCACGCCGCGCGCGCTGCGCTTCTACGAGGACGAGGGGCTGATCGCGCCCGAGCGGCGCGGAACGGTCCGCATCTACTCGCACCGTGACCGCGCGCGGCTGGCGTGGATCCTGCGCGGCAAGCGCGTGGGGTTCAGCCTCGCCGACATCCGCGAGATGATCGACCTCTACGACGTCGGGGACGGGCGGCAGAAGCAGCGCGCGGTGGCGATCGAGCGCTGCCGCGAGCGCATCGCCGCGCTCCAGCAACAGAAGCACGATATCGACGCCGCGATCACCGAGCTGGCCGAGTTCCTGACGGTGGTCGAGGGTGGCAAAGCGAAGGAAAGCTGAGACGATGCCGCAATATACTCCCCCCGTGCGCGACACCCGCTTCGTCCTCGAGCAGGTAATCGGGCTCGATCGCTACGCCAACGTCCCCGGCTTCGCCGCCGCCACGCCCGACACGGTCGAGGCGGTGCTGGAGGAGGGCGGGCGCTTCGTCGCCGAGGTGCTGTTCCCGCTCAACCAGTCGGGCGATCAGGAGGGCTGCACCCGCCACGCCGACGGCAGCGTCACCACCCCCAAGGGGTTCAAGGAGGCGTACCGGCAGTTCGTCGAGTCGGGCTGGGGCACGCTGAGCGCGCCCGAGGCGTTCGGCGGGCAGGGGATGCCGCACGTCGTCTCCACAGCCTTCCAGGAATATATGATCTCGGCGAACATGGCGTTCGCGATGTACCCCGGCCTCGCGCACGGCGCGATCGCGGCGCTGGTGGTGAAGGGCAGCCCCGAGCAGCAGCAGAAGTACCTGCCCAAGATGGTGTCGGGCGAGTGGGGCGGCACGATGAACCTCACCGAGCCGCAGTGCGGCACCGACCTTGGCCTGATCCGCACCCGCGCCGAGCCGCAGGCCGACGGCAGCTACAAGATCACCGGCACCAAGATCTTCATCTCGGCGGGCGAGCATGACCTGACCGACAATATCATCCACCTCGTGCTGGCCAAGACGCCGGGCGCGCCCGACAGCTCCAAGGGCATCTCGCTGTTCGTGGTGCCCAAGGTGCTGGTCGAGGACGACGGCTCGCTCGGCGCGCGCAACGCGGTGACGTGCGGCTCGATCGAGCACAAGATGGGCATCCACGCCAATTCGACCTGCGTGATGAACTATGACGGCGCCACCGGCTGGCTCGTCGGCGAGGAGATGAAGGGGCTCGCCGCGATGTTCATCATGATGAACGCGGCGCGGCTCGGCGTCGGGCTGCAGGGGCTCGGCGTCGCGGAAACGGCGTATCAGAACGCGGTGCAGTACGCGAAGGACCGGCGGCAGGGTCGCGCGCTCACCGGCCCGGCCGAGCCGGGCGAGAAGGCCGACACGTTGTTCGTCCACCCCGATGTGCGGCGCATGCTGATGGAGGGCAAGGCCTGGACCGAGGGGCTGCGCGCTCTGTGCCTGTGGGGCGCGCTCCAGGCCGATCTCGAGCATTACGCTCCTGACGAGGCGGATCGCCAGCTCGCGGGTGACCTGCTCGGGCTGCTCACGCCGGTGATCAAGGGCGTCGGCACCGATCGTGGCTATGAGATCGCGACCAACGCACAGCAGGTCTATGGCGGCCACGGCTATATCGCCGAATGGGGCATGGAGCAGTATGTCCGCGATGCGCGGATCGCGATGATCTACGAGGGCACCAACGGCGTGCAGGCGATGGATCTGGTCGGGCGCAAGCTGGCGCAGAACGGCGGCCGCGCGGTGCAGGCGTTCGGCAAGCTGGTGATGGAGGAGATCGCGGCGGGCAAGTCCGAGCCCGCCACCGCCGATCTCGCCGTGCGGCTGGAGAAGGCCGCGGGCGAGCTGCAGGCGGCGACCATGTGGTTCCTGGCCAACGGGATGAAGGATCCCAACAATGTCGGCGCCGGGGCGGTGCCGTACATGCACCTCGTCGGCGTGGTCGCGGTCGGGCTGATGTGGCTGCGCATGGCGGGGGCGGCGGCCCGGCTGAAGGCGGAGGGATCGGGTGACGTCGCCTTCCTCGACGCCAAGCTGGTGACCGCGCGCTTCTTCGCCGAGCGCGTGCTGCCCGAGGCCGGCGCGCTGCGCCGCAAGATCGAGGGCGGCGCCGAGGCGATCATGGCACTGCCGCCGGAGATGTTCGCGGCGGCGTGAGGGTGCGGCTCTCAGATACCCCCCGGCACCGGGAGTGCGGCTTTGGCGTGCCCCCGGGCAAGCCAAGATGGTGCCCGGGGGACACCATCTCGCCCGCACTGGCAGCGCGTCAGCGCTGACGGAGGGGGGGCTCCGCTCGCGGGCCGGTGCGTTCGGGGTGAGCCCCCTCCACCACGCCCTGCGGGCGCGGTCCCCCTCGCCGCGGGCGGGGAGGATTGGCGCGCATCTTTCCCTGACCCTGCGGCGGATCGTTGCGAAGTCGCCGAACTCGCGTGTTGTGTACCCGTGTTCCGGCGAACGCCGGAACCCAGAGCCAAGCAGAGCAAGTCCTGCTGGTGCATGTGCCTCTAGGCTCCTGCGTGCGCAGGAGCGCAGCAAGGTGTCGAGCAGCGACGTCTTTAGGGGAGGGGTTGAGGGTGGAGCTTCGCCGTGACGGCGGCGTTCGTGGGGCCGCCAGCTTCCGGTCGGTCAGACCGCGACGGCGCGGGGCGCAGTTCACCTGTCGCTCCTGGTGAGGAGAGGCTTCTTCCACCCGCTCCCTCGCGCCGCCGCACGCCGTCGAGCGGCTCCGGCCCCGCCGGGAGCGCGCCGGACGGCGGCGCGAGCTGCGGAATCGGCTGGCGGCGCATGCACAGCCCCGGGCCGGTGCGCGGGAACTCCTTGCAGTTCCACAGCATCCGCTCGATGCCCGCATCCTTGTTACGGAGATAGCTGAACGACATCGCCGCGATCTGCTGCGGCGTCATCGTCGCCGATCCCGGCAGCTGCGCGCGGTCGGTCCAGCCCATGAACTTGCACCGCGCGCGCTCGCCGCACGCCGCGCGCGCGGCGTCGACGTAGCGCTCGGGCGAGTCGCCGCCCAGCACCATCGCAAAGGCGTCGTCATCGCCGGGCAGCGGTGTCGCCGCCGGGGCCGGAGCGGGCGCGCCCGCCAGCAGCGGCGCCGCCGCCGCGGTGGCGGCGTCCGCCTCGGCCAGCGCGCCGCCCAGCTGGTGTGCCGGCGACACCGCGGCGAGCGCGGCGATCACCGGCTCGGCGCTCGATACCGTGCGGCGGAAGGCGGGCGGCGTGCCCCACCATCCCGTCCAGCGGAAGAACAGATGGGTGTGGACCTCGGCGATCTTGTCGAGGCTGGAGCTCCAATAGGGCACCACCCAATCGGTGTGATAGTGGGTGGCGTAGCCGATCTTCTTCTCGACCTTGCCCGCCAGCGCGTCCGCCGCGACCTTGCGCGCGCGATCCCACGCGGGTGCGCCGGGATGACGCGCCAGCGCGCCGTCGCAGGTGAAGGTGAACTGGCAGCCGGTGCTGCGCTCCGACCCCTGGAACACCACCCCGCACACGGTTTTGGGAAACGCGGGATGGCGCAGCCGGTTGAGCACCACCTGCACCACCGCACGCTGCCCGGAGGGATCATCTCCCGCCTCGTACCAGGCCGCGGCGGCGAGGCAGTCGGTCGCGCGCGCCAGCGCCGCCGCGTCGCCGACGAAGCGGAACGGCTGCGCCGCCGGCCTGGGCCCGCGCACGAACGGGATGCCCGCGTTATAGGCGCGCGCCTCCTCGGCGGTGAGGTCCTGCAGCTCGACCGGCTCAACCTCGGGCAGCTCGGTCGGCGGTGCGACCCGCTGCGGCGGTCGTACCTTGGCCGCGATCGCGCGCGGCACCGCCGGGGTGCGCTGGATCACCACCAACGGTCCCGCGATCGCCAGCAGCGCAATGCCGCCGAGGATCGCGCCCAACCGCGCGCTGATGCCGCTCAGCTCAATTCTCCGGCAGGAAGTCCGGCACCGAGAGGTAGCGCTCGCCGGTGTCGTAGTTGAAGCCGAGCACGCGCACGTCGTCGGGCAGGTCGGGCAGTTTCTGCAGGATGGCGGCGAGCGTCGCGCCCGAGGAGATGCCGACCAGCATGCCTTCCTCACGCGCGGCGCGCCGCGCCATGTCCTTGGCCACCGCGGCGTCGACCTCGATCACGCCGTCAAGCGCCTGGGTGTGGAGGTTGGCGGGGATGAAGCCGGCGCCGATGCCCTGGATCGGGTGTGGCCCGGCCTGACCGCCCGAGATCACCGGCGAGGCCTGGGGCTCGACCGCGAAGACCTTGAGGTTTGGCCACTCCTTCTTCAGCGTCTCGGCCACGCCGGTGATGTGCCCGCCGGTGCCGACGCCGGTGATGATGACGTCGATCGGGGAGTCGCGGAAATCGTTCAGGATCTCCTGCGCGGTGGTGCGGACATGGACGTCGACGTTGGCGGGGTTCTCGAACTGCTGCGGCATCCACGCGCCCGGCGTCTGCTCCACCAATTCGAGCGCGCGCTCGATCGCGCCCTTCATCCCCTTCTCGCGCGGGGTGAGGTCGAACTGCGCGCCATAGGCGAGCATCAGCCGGCGGCGCTCGAGGCTCATGCTCTCGGGCATGACCAGGATCAGCTTATAGCCTTTCACCGCGGCGACCATGGCGAGGCCGATCCCGGTATTGCCGCTGGTCGGCTCGACGATCGTGCCACCGGGCCGGAGCGCGCCCGACGCCTCGGCTGCCTCGATCATCGCCAGCGCGATGCGGTCCTTGATCGAGCCGCCGGGGTTCGACCGCTCGGACTTGATCCATACTTCCGAGCCCGGAAAAAGCTTGCGGACTCGGATATGCGGCGTGTTGCCGATCGTCTCCAGGATGGTCTGGGCCTTCATGGCTGCGCTACTCCGTGCTGGGGTTCGGTCTCTAGCATCTCGGGCGGGTCAAAGGTCCGCGCGTTCTTGAGTTCCGGGAAGAGCCGCGACCATAGCAGCGTGATCGCGATCGCGCCGACGCCGCCGAACACCACCGCGCCCACGGGCCCGAGCAGCGACGCCATCAATCCGCTCTCCGCCTCGCCGAGCTCGTTCGAGGCCGAGATGGTGAGCTGCGACACCGCGCTGACGCGCCCGCGCATCGAATCGGGCGTGTGCAGCTGGATCAGCGAGGTGCGGACATAGACCGACACCATGTCCGCGCCGCCGGCGATGATCAGCCCGGCGAGGCTGAGCAGGAAGTCGGTCTGGAGCACCGGCCGCCCCGCGCCGAGCGCGACATGGGTGATGCCGAGCGCGTCGGTGACCTGGGTCGCCACGCCGAAAGTGAGAATGCCGAGCCCGAAGACGATCACCGACGTCAGCATCTTCACGCCCACGTTGCGCTTCATCGGGCGGAACGAGAACCAGATCGCGGTGCTCGCCGCGCCGATCCCCATGCCCGCCGCCAGCACGCCCAGCCCCGAAGCGCCGACGTGGAGGATGTCGCGCGCGAAGATCGGCAGCAGCGCGGTCGCGCCCGCCAGCAGCACCGCGAACAGGTCAAGCGTGATCGCCGCAAGCACCAGGCGGTTGCGGCGGACATAGGAGAAACCGTCGAGGATGCGCTGGAGCGGGCGGCGATCCTTCTGCGCCGGCGGCTGCGGCACCTTGCCGATCAGGAACATCAGTCCGAGCGCGAGCAGCAGCAGGCCTGAGATCACGCCATAGGCCACGTCCGGGTGGATCGCGAAGAGCAGCCCGCCGACACTCGGCCCCGCGATCGTCCCGAACTGCCACGCGATCGAGGAGATCGCGATCGCGGTCGGCAGGCTCTCCTTGGGGACGAGATTCGGCGCCAAAGCGGAATAGGCCGGTCCCGAAAAGGCACGCGCGATACCGATCAGCACCGCGGACACGAAAAGATACGGAAGGCCGAGCTGGCCCGACCAGGTCAGCAGACCGAGCGTGGCGGCGTTGAGCACCAGCAGTGCGGTGGTACCGCGCACGATCCAGCGCCGGTCGACCGTGTCCGCCACCAAGCCGACGACGGGGGTCAGCAGGAACAAGGGAATGAACTGCACCAGCCCGATCATGCCCAGGAGAAAGGCGGCGTCGCGGATGTCCATGGTCTGGCGCGCGAGGCTGTAGACCTGCCAGCCGATGATGATCGCCTGCGCGCTGATCGCGATCGTGCCCGCGAAGCGCGCCAGCCAGTAAGCGCGGAAGTTGGCGATGCGTAACGGGTGGCGCGGCGCGGCCGGCGGGTCGATCGGGGCGGGCATCGGAGCAGCGGCGTAGACCCGCACTGAAACCCTTGCAACCCGGTGGGGTTTGCAGTCCGACGCGACCCGCGCCTATAGGCCCCCATCTCCCCAAGGAATGAGGTCCTGTCCATCGTGGCAAAAGCCCCAGCACGCAGCCCGGCAATCGCCGGCGATACGCCCCCCGCCGACCCGATGAAGACGAATCGCGAGCGCCCGTCGGACCCGCGTCCGTATGAGGCGAGCAAAGAAGAGCTGCTGAAGTTCTACGAGGACATGCTGCTGATCCGCCGCTTCGAGGAGAAGGCCGGGCAGCTTTATGGGCTCGGGCTGATTGGCGGCTTCTGCCACCTCTATATCGGCCAGGAAGCGGTCGCGGTCGGGCTCCAGTCGGCGCTGACCGATGCCGACTCGGTGATCACCGGCTATCGCGACCACGGCCATATGCTGCTGTGCGGGATCCCGCCCAAGGACGTGATGGCGGAGCTGACCGGGCGTCAGGCCGGCATCTCCAAGGGCAAGGGCGGCTCGATGCACATGTTCAGCGTCGAGCATAAGTTCTACGGCGGCCACGGGATCGTCGGCGCACAGGTGTCGCTCGGCGCCGGTCTCGCGTTCAAGCACAAGTACAGCGAGGACGGCGGCGTCTGCCTCGCCTATTTCGGCGACGGCGCGGCCAATCAGGGCCAGGTGTACGAGGCCTTCAACATGGCCGAGTTGTGGAAGCTCCCGATCATCTTCGTGATCGAGAACAACCAATACGCCATGGGCACCAGCGTCAACCGCGCCTCGTCCGAGGACCAGCTGTACAAGCGCGGCGAGAGCTTCCGCATCCCGGGCCTGCAAATCGACGGCATGGACGTGCTGGCGGCGCGCGGCGCGGCGGAAGAGGCGCTCGCCTGGGTGCGCGCAGGCAAGGGGCCGATCATCCTAGAGATGAAGACCTATCGCTATCGCGGCCACTCGATGTCCGATCCGGCCAAGTATCGCTCGCGCGACGAGGTCCAGGCGGTGCGCGACAAGTCCGACCCGATCGAGGCGGTGAAGCGCGTGCTGACCGAGACGCACGGCGCCAAGGAAGACGATTTCAAGGTGATCGAGCAGCGCATCCGCAAGCAGGTCAACGAGTCGGCCGATTTCGCCGAGAGCACCCCCGAGCCGGATCCGGCCGAACTGTATACCGACGTCCTGGTGGAGAAGTATTGAGATGGCGATCGACATCAAGATGCCGGCGCTGTCCCCGACGATGGAGGAGGGCACGCTCGCCAAGTGGCTCGTCAAGGAAGGCGACACGGTGAAGTCCGGCGATATCATGGCCGAGATCGAGACCGACAAGGCGACGATGGAGTTCGAGGCGGTCGACGAGGGTACCGTCTCCAAGATCCTGGTGGCCGAGGGCACTGACGGGGTGAAGGTCGGTACCGTGATCCTGCAACTCGCCGGCGAGGGCGAGGAGGCGGGCTCGGCGGACTCGGCCGGCGCCGCCGCGACCAAGGACGATTCGCCGCGCGGCGACGCGCAGGCCGACGAGCAGAAGAAGCCCGACACGGTCGAGGATTCGGCGCACCCCGCGCAGGAGAAGGTCGACACCGGAGCGCGGCAGCTGTTCGAGGCCGCGTCGCACACGTCCGAGGTGAGCGATCCGGCCGTGCCTGAGGGCACCGAGATGGTGAAGCAGACCGTCCGCGAGGCGCTGCGCGACGCCATGGCCGAGGAGATGCGCGCCGACGCGCGCGTCTTCGTGATGGGCGAGGAGGTCGCGCAATATCAGGGCGCCTATAAGGTGACCCAGGGCCTGCTCGACGAGTTCGGCGACAAGCGCGTGATCGACACCCCGATCACCGAATATGGCTTCGCCGGCGTCGGCACCGGCGCGGCGATGGGCGGGCTGAAGCCGATCGTCGAGTTCATGACGTTCAACTTCGCCATGCAGGCGATCGACCACATCATCAACTCGGCCGCCAAGACCAACTACATGTCCGGCGGCCAGATGCGCTGCCCGATCGTGTTCCGCGGCCCGAACGGCGCGGCGAGCCGCGTCGGCGCGCAGCATTCGCAGAACTATGGCCCGTGGTACGCCAGCGTCCCCGGCCTGATCGTGATCGCGCCCTATGATGCGGCCGACGCCAAGGGCCTGCTCAAGGCGGCGATCCGCAGCCAGGACCCGGTGGTTTTCCTCGAGAACGAGCTGCTCTACGGCCGCTCGTTCGAGGTGCCCAAGCTGGACGACTGGGTGCTGCCGATCGGCAAGGCGCGCGTGATGCGACAGGGCAAGGACGTGACGATCGTGAGCTACTCGATCGGCGTCGGGCTCGCGCTCGAGGCGGCCGAGAAGCTGGCGGGCGAGGGCGTCGACGCCGAGGTGATCGACCTGCGCACCTTGCGCCCGCTCGACACCCAGACGGTGCTCAAGAGCCTCGCCAAGACCAACCGCCTGGTGGTGGTGGAAGAGGGCTGGCCGACCTGCTCGATCGCGTCGGAGATCGCCGCGGTGGTGATGGAGCAGGGCTTCGACGACCTCGACGCGCCGGTGCTGCGCGTCACCAACGAGGACGTGCCGCTGCCCTATGCCGCCAACCTCGAGAAACTGGCGCTGATCTCCGCGGACAAGATCGTCGCCGCGGTGAAGAAGGTGACTTACCGCAAGTAAGCGGCCGCTCCCTCTCCCCGCGCGGGGAGAGGGGCGCCTCACGGAGAGGCAGTTCGCGACGACGTTCGCGATGGCCGGAGTTGGCGCTCACCATCGTACATGCCCGTCATCCCGGACGTGATCGGGGGATCACGGTGCCGCATACGCCAGGGGCGTTGCTGACGCAGAACGGTGATCCCGGACCAAGTCGGGGATGACGCCGTGTTTCGGGCAGGCGCCGCTCTCGTCAGCTAGTCCGTACGGGGGGCGGCTGCGGCTCTCCTACAAACCGTCCACCGTGGTGCACTTGCTCTTGGCGGGAAATTGAGCAACCGGCGAGGGCGTCTGAAATTGCGTGCTGCGTGCGCGATAGGTCGCGTTGCGCGTGATCGCGGTCGACAGGTTGAGCCAGCCGAATGGACGGCGGCTGAACAGTGGCTGATAGTCGTACGTCACCTGGACGTGAAACAGGATCTCGTCCAGCGGCAGCACGCGCCCTGCGGGCAGCAGCGCCAGCGGGTTGGTCCGCGCGCAGCCGAGCAGCGGCGGCGCGGCGATGTAATTGCCGTCGAAGCGCTGCCACAGGAAGCGGTTCTCGATTACGCCGTCGACGTCGTCATCGGTGCCCTTGACGCTGCTGATCACCACGCGGCCGAAGTTGCGCAGGTCGTATGGCTGGGCGGTGATGTCGATCGCGCTGAACAGGTCATAGATCTGTTTCTCGCTTGCGCCGACCAGACCGACCCCGCTCTGCGCCACGAGGTCGGCAGTCATCGACGCCAGCCGCTGCGTGCGATTGTTCGCCATCACCCAATTGGCGAACTCAAGCCCAGCGAGCACGAAGCCGAGGAACAGCGGCAGCGACAACGCGAGCTCGAGCATGGCGATGGCGCGGCGCTCGCGCCACAGGCGCGACCAGATCGTGCGCGCGCTCACGAGCTGCGGCTCACGGCTTCGTTGCGCACCACCGTGGTGGCGGACAGGTTGACCAGCGACCCCATGGCCCATTGCGTGCCGAGAAAGCCGAACAAGACCTGCTTGGGATAACGCACCGTGATGCTGAGCACGTCGCCCGCGCCGCCCATCGTGCCCGTGATCGGGGTCGCCGGATCCCATTGCCCGTTGCGATTGCGATCCACGAAGGTCTCGCCCAGGTCGTACTTTCCGTTGCGATTGGCGTCGGTGTATACCTCGGGATAGGCCGTGCTGAAGTCGGCGAAGACGCGCGTGGTGATGCTGATCTGCTGGCCGGTGGCGAGCGGAAAGCTGCCCATCGCGGCGGTGATGCTCTGCCGCATCACCGTGTCCCGCGCGCTCTGGCTGTTGTCGATCGTAGCAGTGGCGATCCGCGCCGCCTCCACCACCGCGCCGTCGAGCACCAGACGCGCGATGAGCAGGTGGCCCAGCTCGATCGTGCCGCAGATGGCGGTGAGCAGCACCGGCAGGACCAGCGCGAACTCGATTACGGTGGCGCCGCGCCGATCGCGGAGCAAGGTGGGCGCGCGCGTCATTGCGTCAGATGCAGATCGACGAGCTCCGCGGCGACGTTCTGGAACGCGGCATTGAGCTGGATGGCGTTGGTTGTGCGATACACGCGGCCGGGCGCACAGGCATCGAACGCGGAGCTGATATCGGCGCTGTTGGCCACCAGCGCGATGATATAGACCTGCGGAGCATTGTCCTCGCGCTGGATATTGGCGCAGGTCTTGGCGAAGCGCCGCAGCATCTGCGTCTTGACGACGCCGGCGTCGTCCGACGAGGACAAGGTCTTGTCGGACCAGCGGCCATACCAGGTGAAGGTGCGATCGATATAGCCGTTCTGGTTGTGCCCGACCTCGTTGATCCCGTCCGTCATGAAGACGATCGCGCGGCGCGGCTTCTCCGCCGTCAGCCCGGGCGGGCGTGGGCGCAGGAACACGTCGTCACGCACCATCAGCCGATAGGCCCAGAGCAGGCCGGCGTGGTGAATAGTGCCGTTGGCCGGATAGATCGCCGCATTCGAATCGCGGATATATGCGGCATAGTCGGCCTTGTGCCGGTCGTAGAGCGGCAGCATCGCCTCTTCAGGGCATTGCCAGTTGGGGCTTTTGCCCGGCGTGGTGTTTTGCCCACCGTTGTCGGTAATGCCGCCGTTCGGGTTCACCCTCGAGGTGCCCGGCTTCATCGCCCATTTGGCATAATAATTCGGGATCTGCTTCCAGTCGATGTACCAGTTGGCGGACGTGCGGTCGCCCGTGGTCGGGTCGTAATAGCCGTTCTTCGGGCTGCTGAGCCGGACCACGTCGTCGTCGCTGGTCGCGCTGCCGTTGTTGAGCCCGATATAATAATCGTACAGCCAGGACCGATAGGCGGTGCTGTTCGCCAGATAATCCGCGCCTGCGTCGCCGTACGAGGTGGTGTCGAGCCGGTACAGATTGTTGCTCGGCTCACCGCCGTAGACATTGTAGAACTCGCCGGCCTTGTTGGCCTTTTCAGCGATGGTCGCGTTGCTTTTGACCAGCGCGGGCACATACATTGGCGGGACGAAAAACGGCATCACCGGCTTGTTGCCGCCTTCGCCGGGCAGCGTGCGCGTCACGTCCCAGGCGTCGGGCTCGGACACCGTACGGTCGGCGCTGAGGTCGCGCACGGTCGCGTCGTCCATCACGCAACCCTTCCAGTAATACGGGTTGGTCGGCCACGTCCCGTAGCTGTTCGCCTCGACGGTGGTGTTGAAGCCGTTCACCTGCGCCACCGCGCCGGGCCGGCGCGCCGCCAGCAGGTTGCCGACGTTGACGGTGATGTCATAGGGCACGAAGCCCAGCGCGAGGTCCTTGCGCTGGGTGCCCCCCTGGAAAAGGATATCGACGAAGCTGTTGGCGGCGTCCTTGAGCGCGGTGATCCGCGTCTTGCCGTTCGACAGATATTCTCTCATCGAGCCGGTGTTGTCCATCACCACCATGACCTCGAGCGAGCGCGGCTGGAGCTCGGCCTTGGCCACCGCGCGCATCGTCACCTCGCGGAAGCCGAACAGCCGCATGAACGACATGTCGAGCGTCGCCGCGGCATTGACGGTGGTGACGTTGACGCCGTTCACCACGGCGAAGGTTGGCACAACGGTGACATTGGTGGTGCCCATATAGGCGGGCGAGCGCGGGAAATTGCCGTCGAAGTAGGAATCGACCTGCCGGGTGCGGCTGTTGGCGCTGGTGTCGGTGACGCCGAAGGCGCGCGCGCCTGCCAGCGCGGCGGCGTCCACGCCGGCCTGCAACTGCGACTTGACGATATACATCCGCCCCGCGTCGATCGCACTGCCGAGCGATCCGATGCCGACGACGAGCGCCGCCGCCATGATCCCGACGGTGGAGCCGCGGCGGTCGCGAAGTAGCCCGGTGTGATCGGGCGTGCGAGGACCGGGGAACAAGCGTAAGCGGCTGCGCATCTCGTGTCTCTCGGTTCGCTCGCTCGGCCGCGAACTGGGTGGAGCCCGCGCTAACGTGACCAAGGTTGATATTTCGCCAACGATGTTCGGCCCCGAGCGCGCGCTGGCGCTCGGCTACGCGGCTGCGGCGGCGCGCGCGGGGCTCGCCGCACTCTTCGCGCTCGACGAGCGGCTGGCGGCCATCCTGCGGACCACGCGCGAGCCGCTCGTCGGGCAGATGCGGCTGACCTGGTGGCACGAGGCGCTCGCCGCGCTCGACCACGCGCCCCCGCCGGCCGAGCCGGTGCTCACCGCGCTCGCGCAGACCGTCATCGTGCGCGTGCCCGGCGCGACACTGGCGCGGCTGGTGGAAGGCTGGGAGGCGTTGCTCGACGTGCCGCTGGACGAGGCCTCGCTCGAGACGCATGCCGCCGCGCGCGGCGCCGGCCTGTTCAACGCCGCGGCAACGCTGCTCGGCGTCGCGCCTGATGCGATGATCGCGCGCGCGGGGGAGGGGTGGGCGTTGGCCGATTTGGCGCGCCACCTGAGCGACGCTGCGCTCGCCGACCGCGCACGGACGCTAGCGCATGCGCGCCTGTCCGCCGACGATCGCACGCGCTGGCCGGTCGCCGTGCGCGCGCTGGGCGCGCTGGCGCGACTCGCGCGACTCGATCTCGCCCCCGCGCCGCGTCCCGTCGGCCATCCGGCGCGCGCCGCGCGATTGCTTTGGCACCGCCTGTCAGGACGATAGGCGCGCGGGCTTGCACCGCCGCCGCGGCGCTCGATAGCCTCGCCGCGAGCGGGCGGAGGAACGAGGATGTGGCGGTATCTGGTGGGTGGCGTGGCGGCGCTGCTAATGGTGGGCGGCGGATGGCTGATCGTCGGCGGGCAGGCGCGTTCGGACGCACCGCTCACCGCACCTGCGCCCGCCCCGCGTGCCAGCGATACCGCCATCGCCACGACGCCGCCGCCCGATCTGCCCGAGGCCGGCGAGGCACGTCGCGCCCAGGCGCGCTTCACCCGCTTCGATCGTGACCGCGATGGCAAGGTGAGCCGCGCCGAATTTCTCGAGCCGCGGCGCAAGGCGTTCGCCAAGTTGGACCGCGACGGCGACGGCAAGCTGACGTTCGACGAATGGGCGGCGCGCACGGTAGATCGGTTCGCCGCAGCCGACCGCGACCATTCCGGCACGCTCGATCCGCATGAATTCACCGCCACCGCACCCAAGCGCAAGCCGCACCGCGAGTCGCGCTGCGCAGAGCCGTCGCACGACGAGTGATGCGCGGCGCGCTGGGGCGTATCGACGCTGCAGGCCACCGATCGTCTTCCCTGCCGCACAGGGTATATCCGCGACGTCGCAACCACTCGCGCGCGCGGCCGCCCGACCGAGTTCGACGCAGCGTGTAGCGACGCTGGCCAGCCCATTCTCCGTGTTCGGAAGAAACGCAGACAAGCCGATCAAAAGCGCGAGCCAATCGGCAAGGCGCGCGCTGCGCGAAGTAGATGTTCGGTACGACCTGCGACGTTGCGGTCCGCGTCGCGCCGCCGAGCGGGCGCGCTCCCTATGTTATGCCGCCATCCACGCCGCCAGCGCGGTGCGCGCGCGATCGGTGTAGAGCTTCTTGCGGTCGGCCTTCTTGGTACGGCCGGGGATCGGCGGGAACAGGCCAAAGTTGACGTTCATCGGCTGGTAGCTCTCCGCCTCGGCGCCGCTGGTGATATGACCGAGCAGCGCGCCCAGCGCGGTCTCGATCGGCGGCGGCGTCATCGCCCTGCCGCGCAGCTCGGCTGCGGCGAAGCGCCCCGCCAGCAGCCCGATCGCGGCGCTTTCGACATAGCCCTCGCAGCCGGTGATCTGCCCGGCGAAGCGCAGGTGCGGGCGCGAGCGCAGCCGCAACTGCGGGTCGAGCAGTTCGGGCGAGCGGATGAAGGTGTTGCGGTGGAGCCCGCCCAGCCGCGCGAATTCGGCATTCTCCAGCCCGGGGATGGTGCGGAACAGCCGCACCTGCTCGGCGTGCTTGAGCTTGGTCTGGAAGCCGACGATGTTCCACAGCGTGCCCTGCGCATTGTCCTGGCGCAGCTGCACTGCGGCATAGGGCCAGCGTCCCGTGCGCGGATCGTCGAGCCCGACACCCTTCATCGGCCCAAACCGCAGCGTCTCACGGCCGCGCTCGGCCATCACCTCGATCGGCATGCAGCCCTCGAAATAGGGCACGTTCTCCCACTCGCGATATTCGGTCTTCTCGCCGGCGAGCAGCGCGTCGACGAAGGCGTGATACTGGTCCTGGTCGAGCGGGCAATTGATGTAATCGGTGCCCTCGCCCTTGTTCCACCGGCTCTGGAACCAGGCGGTGTCGAGGTCGATCGAGTCGCGGTGGACGATCGGCGCGATCGCGTCGAAGAAGGCGAGTGCGTCGCGCCCGGTCTCGCCCGCGATCTGCTCCGACAGCGCGGGAGCGGTGAGCGGGCCGGTGGCGATGATCGCCGGCGTCTCGGGCAAAGTGTCGACGCGCTCGCGCGCGATCGTCACGTTCGGGTGGGCTTCCAGCGCGGCGGTGACCCCCGCGGCAAAGCCGTCGCGGTCCATCGCCAGCGCCGAGCCGGCGGGGACGCGGTGGCGATCGCCCTCGCGCAGGATCAGCGAGCCGAGCGCGCGCATCTCCTGGTGGAGTAGGCCGACCGCGTTGCTTTCGGCATCGTCGGAGCGGAAGCTGTTCGAGCAGACCAGCTCGGCGAGCTGATCGCCGTGGTGGGCCGGGGTGGTGTCGGCCCCGCCGCGCATCTCGGACAGGCGGACGCGGAGCCCCGCCTCGGCGAGCTGCCACGCCGCCTCGGACCCGGCAAGTCCCCCGCCGATCACGTGAATGTCATGTTCCATGCGGTGCGCGATAGCGGCTCGCGCTTGCCTTGTCAGGTGTGCGCGCCCAGCGTGGCGCGATGACGATCTTCACCATTGGCTATGAGGGCGCGACGGTCGACTCCTTCCTGGCCGCGCTCGCGCGCGCCGGCGTACGGCGCGTGATCGACGTGCGGGCGCTGCCGCTGTCGCGCCGTCCAGGTTTCTCCAAGTCGTCGCTCGCCGCGGCGCTGAAGGAGGTCGGCATCGACTATGTCCATCTCAAGGCGCTTGGCACGCCCAAGCCGGGGCGTGACGCGGCGAAGAAGGGCGACGTCGCCACGCTCACCGCGGTGTATGATGCGCAACTCGCGCTCCCCGAGGCGCAAGTGGCGGCGGCGCGGATGCTGGAACTGGCGGACGACACGCCCAGCGCGCTGCTGTGCTTCGAGCGCGACCCGTGTCATTGTCATCGCACCCTGTTACTGCGCGAGGCGGCGGCAGGGCGCGAGGTGGTCGATCTATACGCTTGAGCCTGGTCGGTCGCGACTACGATCGGGCGAGCGGTCAATGATCCAGCGGGTAGAGCGCGGCGGCGATCTGGCGCTCCTCGGCGCGGAGCACGCCCCAGGCGCGCGCGGCGGCGCGGCTGTCCATCGCCTCGATGCCGATCCCTTTGGCGTCGAGCGCTGCCACCAGCGCGCGCGGAGCACGGCGCAGCGTCGCGCCGGTGCCGAGCAGCAGAAATTCCAGCGGCTCGCCCAGCAGTGGCGCCAGTGTCGCCTCATCGAGCGCCTCGAGCGCGGGCGGCACCCAATTGTCCGCGCGGGTCGCGGTGAGCAGCAGCGCGGGGTAGACCCCCATCGTGCCGTCGGGCGCGTCGACGCGATAGCCGCCCGCGCCGAAGCCGCGGACGAGCGGCCCGGCAGCCGGCCGGTCGCGATCCATCCGCATCAGCTGCGCGGTCCGACGCGCTCGGCGTTCTCGATCCCGCCGCGCTTGGGCGCTGCGGCGCCTTCGGGCTCGGCGCGCAGCCCGAGCGAGATCAGCAGCGACGACGACACGTAGATCGACGAATAGGTGCCGACCACGATGCCGAGGATCATCGCCGCGGTGAAGCCGCGCAGCACGTGTCCGCCGAGGAACAGCAGCGCCAGCAGCGCGAGCAGGATCGTCAGCGAGGTCATCACCGTGCGGGGGAGGGTTTCGTTGACCGACAGGTTGATGATCTCGCGCATGTCCATCTTGCGGTAGCGCCGCATATTCTCGCGGATGCGGTCGTCGATCACGATCTTGTCGTTGATCGAATAGCCGATGATCGTGAGCACCGCCGCGACGATGTTGAGATCGAACTCGAACTGCGTCAGCGCGAAGAAGCCGAGCGTCATCAGCAGGTCGTGCACGATCGCGACGATCGTCGACACGCCGAACTGCCATTCGAAGCGGAAGATCGCGAACAGCCCGATACCCAGGATCGCCAGCACCACCGCGAGGACGCCGTTGCGGATCAGCTCGCTCGACACCTTGCCCGACACCGTGGAGTAGCGAAGGAACGTGGTGCCGGGGAATTTGGCCGCCAGCGCACCCTCGACCTTACGCACCGCGGCGTTGGTCGCGCCCTCGTCGCCGCCGCGCTGGACGGGGAGGCGGATCGTCAGCAGCGTGCCATCGCCCACCGGCTGGATGTTGGCGTCCCCAAGCCCCTGCGCATCGACCACCGAGCGGACGGTGTCGATCGCGGGCGGCTGCGCGAACTTCTCCTCGATCATCAGGCCGCCCTCGAAGTCGACGCCGAAGTTGAGGCCCTTGTAGACGGTGATGCCGACCGCGAGCACGCTGAGCAGCAGCGTCAGCGCGAAGGCCACGCCGCGCAGCCGGACGAAGTCGATATTGGTGTCGTCGGGGACGAGCTTGAGCAGTTTCATATTACCTCGTCACCGCGCGGGGCGCGGGTGCCGTGCGAGTGTCGGTCGGGCGCGGCGTCATCGGTCCGGACGCCGTCATATGTTGATCGTCTTCGGCTTGGTGCGGCGCAGCCAGCCGGCGACGAGCATGCGCGTGAAGGTCACCGCGGTGAACACGCTGGTGGCGATGCCGATCAGCAGCACCACGGCAAAGCCCTTCACCGGGCCGGAGCCCAGCAGGAACATGATGATGCCCGAGATCGCGTGGGTCACGTTCGCCTCGAAGATCGTGCGGCTGGCCTCCTTATAGCCCAGCTCCACCGCCTGGACGACCCCGCGCCCGCGGTGCCGCTCCTCGCGGATGCGCTCGTTGATCAGCACGTTGGCGTCCACCGCGGTGCCGATCGTCAGCACGAAGCCGGCGATGCCGGGCAAGGTCAGCGTCCCGCCGATCAACGCGAGCACGCCGAGGATCACGAACACGTTGATGACCACGGCGAGGTTCGCGTAAAAACCGAACCGGCCATAGGTGACGAGCATGAACGCGACCACCAGCGCCACCGCCACCGCGGAGGCGAGGATGCCGGCATGGATCGAGTCGGCGCCGAGGTCGGGGCCGACCGTCGATTCCTCGACGATCTTGAGCGCCACTGGCAGCTTGCCCGAGCGCAGCGCGATGGCGAGCTGGTTGGCGCTGTCGACCGTGAAGCCGCCGTTGATTGCGGCGCGCCCGCCGATGATCGGCTCGTTGATGTTGGGCGCCGAGATCACCTGATTGTCGAGGATGATCGCAAACGGCTTGCCGACATTCTCCTGCGTCACGCGGGCGAAGCGGCGGCCGCCCTGGCTGTCGAAGGTGATCGAGACCTGCGGCGCGTTGGTCTGCGGCTCGAACTCCTGGCGCGCGTCGGTCAGCATGTCGCCGGTGAGGATCGCCTGGCGCTTCACCGCGATCAGCGGGAGTCCGGCAGGATTGCCCGGATAGGGCAGCACCTGGCTGCCCGCGGGCGCCTGACCCTTGGCGAGCGACTGCGGATCGGCGTTAAGGTCGACCAGCTTGAACTCGAGCTTGGCGGTCTTGCCGATCAGGTCCTTGAGCGCTTGCGGGTTCTGTAGACCCGGCACCTGGACGACGATGCGGTTGGTGCCCTGGCGGATGATCGTCGGCTCGCGCGTGCCGAGCTCGTCGATGCGGCGACGCACCACCTCGGTGGCGTCCCCCATCGCGGTGTCGACCGCTTGCGCGAGCCCCGCCGCGGTCGGCGTCAGCACGAAGCGGCTGGTGTCGACCACCTGGATGTCCCACTGGCGCTGCCCGGTCATGCCCGCGCCGGTGCCAGTGATCTGCAGCAGCCGCTCGCGCGCCGCGTCGACCTGGCTGGGATCACGCAGCAGGAACGAGAGCTGGCCGTTGCGGCTCGAGATCTCGCCGATCTCGATGCGCGGCGTCTGGCGGCGCATCTCGGCCTGGACCTGCTCGCGCATCGCCTCCACGCGGGTCGCGGCGACGTCGTTGGTGTCGGCCTCGAGCAGCAGATAGCTGCCGCCGGCGAGATCGAGCCCGAGATTGATCCGCGCGGGCTTGAAGCCCCAGCCCTGCGTCATCCGCTCGGGCAGGAAGCTCGGCACCGACAGCGCCACCAGCGCCGCCAGCACGAGCCAGATACCGATCACCTTCCAGCGGGGAAAGTCGAGCATGTCAGTCGTTCGCCGGCTTGCCGCCGAGCGGCGTCACTTCCGCCAGCGTCGCCTTGACGACGCGCACCCGCGTGTTGGCCGCGATCTCCACCTCGACGAAGGCGTCCTCCACCTTGGTGACGCGCCCCACCAGCCCGCCGGCGGTGACGACCGAGTCGCCCTTCTTTACCGCGCCGATCGCGCCCTGGAGCGCCTTCATGCGGCTCTGCTGCGGCCGGATCATCAGGAAGTAGAAAACGACGAAGACCAGCAGCAGCGGCGCCAGGCTGATGAAGCCGGCGAGGCCGCCGCTTTGGGCGGCGCCGCTGGCCGTCTGCGCGTAAGCGGGAGAGATGAGCATCGGATTCCGTGCATGACATTGGGGCGGCCGAAGCCCGGCCGCACGAAGCCGCTGCCGCTATCATCGCCGGCGCCCCGGCGCAACACGGGCTCGCCCCGCTGCGGCGCGGGTCCGTCCTGCACGGGCTGCGGGTAGCCGCTTGCATTGCCTGCAGACCGCGCGTAGAGGCGCCCCCTCGGTCGGGGCGTAGCGCAGCCTGGTAGCGCATCACACTGGGGGTGTGGGGGTCGCAGGTTCGAATCCTGTCGCCCCGACCAATCAATCAGGTCACATAGCTAGGGCCGTATGGCCCGCTCACTGTTGATCAGTAAGCACATAGCACTCACCGTGATGCCGGCAGCAAGGCCCGGCTAGCCGGATCATTCCATGGCGATGCTCCTAGCCGTGGCTCATGGGCTCAGTGTCGCGAAGGGCCGGGCACCGATGGCGAGGCGAGCGAGCTATGACAACGCCGTTTCGCCGCGTCGGAACGCCCTGCCGGCCTCCGGGGCTGGCGGTTCGGCGATCCGGTATCGAGCATGCCCGCGCTCCCGGACGAATGCGTTCCAAAGGGTTAATCGATCGTAGCCGTTGACGGTCAGCGGCATGCGGCGCAGCCTGTGCCTTCATCTCCTCGGACCGCGGCGGGGTATGCGCGCGCCAGACCATCTACGCTCGACCGAGCCGCGCGCGCGACCGCGCCACGTGACTGGCACCGCCCAGCGCGCTCGCTGCGTCGACCGGTTTGGCGAGCGGCGATGATCATCAGCTTCGAACCGTTCCCGGCGGCAGCGCAGGGCGATCCCTGTACGACCGTCGTCCGCGCGGGGGAATGGACGATCGCGATCCTCCGGCTCGAGGGGGCGGCGGGCCGGAGCAACGCGCGCTGGGTGATTGCCGACGCGTTCGGCTACCTCGCGGGCGACGAAGGCCTGGCGTTCGCGACACTGTTTCACGCGCGCTGCTGGTTCATCTGTCGGCTCGCGCAGTCCGGGCAGACGCTGCTGCGCGGACAGGTGGCCGAGAAACCGGCCCGTCGCGGGGGCGAGGCGCGGGCGATCCACTAATCATGAAGCGGCGGATACTCCCTTGGGGTTACTACTAATTCGTAAGTCGTGCCTGATGTTACTGACGAGAGCATTTGCATCGGCAAGTCCTCACCGACATCGATGATAGACCTTATACCCGACCGCTTACGTCAAGATCGCTCGATTACTCCGCATGTCCTGATTCGGGTCAATTGTAATTTTGCCGCCATTCACTTGAGGAGGATCAAATAATATTACGTAGAGCGGGTCGCGACATTACGTACAAACGATCGTGGGGGGCGGTGCGGAGACACCGGACGATCGGCTCACAGGGGGAGCAGATGAGCGGACGGATCGGCCTGTTGATTGTGTCGCCGAATGAGATCGAAGGCGAGGGACTTCGTCGGCTGCTCGGGGGTGAGCGGTTCGACGTCATCGGGGTGGCACGCAGTTGCGCGGCAGCGTGCGATGCCCCCGTCCCGGATCTGGTGCTGTTGCGCGCACCGCCCGGCGAGGCGACGGGGATGTGCCGCGACGCGCGCGCGCGCTGGCCGCAGGTTCGCCTCGCGGTGATGGCGCGCGCGTGCGAGAGCGCCGCGGTCGCCCAGGCGATCCGAGCGGGGGCGGACGGCTATCTCAGCATCGAGACCTCGGTTGCCGGACTGACCGAGATGCTCAAGCTGATCGTACTCGGCGAGAAGCTGGTGCCGTCGCAGGTCGTCAACGAGCTCGCCTCGCTGCGGCTCGAGACCGGCGCGGCCGAGCCCGAGATCGACCTGGGTGACGTCAACGTGTCCGAGCGCGAGCTCGAGATCCTGCAGGGGCTCATCCAGGGCGAGCCCAACAAGGTGATCTCGCGGCGGCTCTCGATCACCGAGGCGACCGTCAAGGTCCACGTCAAGTCGATCCTGCGCAAGCTGCACGTGCTCAACCGCACGCAGGCGGCGGTCTGGGCGCTCAGTCGCGGGCTGGCGCAGCCGAACGAGGGCGCGGTGTCGCCGCGCGTCGCCGCGGCGGCCGAGCCGCACGGGCGCGAGCGCGCAGCGTCGCACGAGATGCAGCTCTAAGCAGCCGAAGGGGGCTCCGATGCTCGAACTCAGCACGCCCAACGCGGCGCCAGCGGTGGTGCGGCATGGCGACATCGACCCGGGTGAGCAGGGCTGGGCCGACGCCCGCTCGGCGCACCCGGGGACACGGTCGGGCTATCTCAACCTCGCCTCGATCGTGCGCATCCTCTATCGGCGCGCGGCGCTGATCGCGCTGGTGGTGCTGCTCGGCGTCGCCGCGGCGCTCTTCGTCGTGCTGCGCACCACGCCGGTGTACAGCGCCACCGCGACGATCATCGTCAAGCCCGACGACGCCAATACCACCGGCGCCGCGCTGCCCACCGCGATCGTCAGCCCGAGCCAGGAAACCGCGATCGAGACCAAGGTCGAGCTGCTGCAGTCGCGCAATCTCGCGCGCGAGGTCGCCGCCACGCTGCGCCTCGGCGACGACCCCGAGTTCGCGCCGCCGCGCGACGCCCGGCCTGGCCTGGTCGACCGCGTGCTCGGCTGGATCAACCCGCCGACGGTCACCGCCGCGGTCACGCCGCAGGCGGTCGAGCGCGCACGCAACGAGGCGGTGGTCGACCGCCTGATCGAGCGGCTCGACGTCAGCCGCGTCGCGCGCTCGAGCATGATCAACATCACCGCCTCGTCCGCCGACCCGCGCAAGGCGGCGCTGATCGCCAACCGCGTTGCCGACACCTACATCCGATCGCATCTGGCGGAGTCGACCGACTCGCGCGTCGCCACGATCGACGATCTCAGTGCGCGGCTGGCGCAGTCGCGCGATGCCGTGGTCGCGGCCGACCGCGCGGTCGCCACCTTCCGCCGGTCGCACGGCCTGCTCGTGTCGCAGCCCGAGGTGGGCGCGGCGGCGAGCGCGTCGCAGCTCGCCGGGCTCGTCGGCCAGACCCGCGCCGACGGCATCGCCGAGGCGCGTCGTGCGCAGGCAGGCGACTCGGCCAGCTCGCCGCTGCTCGCCGGCCTGCGCGAGCAGGAGGCGACGCTGGCACGGCGGCAGAGCGAGCTGACGGGCTTCTACGGCCCTGGCTATCCCGAGGTGGCCAAGGTCAACGCCGAGATCGCTGCACTGCGCACGCGCATCGATCAGGAGAGCGCGCGCATCCGCACCGATCTCAGCGCACAGGCAGGGGCGAGCCAGGCGCGCGCCGCGGCGATGGCGGCGAGCGCCTCGGGGATCCGCGGCGCCGCGCTGGCGCAGGGCGCCGCCGCGGTGCAGCTGCGCGAGCTCGAACGCCGCGCCGAGACCGCCAACGCGCTCTACAGCTCGGTCGCGGCGCTGCTCAACGGCAAGCTCAGCCTCGACCCGCAGACCAAGGCCGACATCGCGGTGGTGTCGCGCGCGCCGATCCCGGACACGCCGAGCTCACCGCTGCCCAAGCAGGCGCTCGGCATCGCGCTGCTCGCCTCGGTCGCGCTCGGCGCCGTGCTGGCGCTGGTGGTCGAGATGATGGACATCAAGCTGCGCACCGCCGAGCAGGTCGAGCGCTTGCTCGGCGTGCGGACGCTGGCGATGGTGCCCGACACACGGCTGGAGGACGATTCGGGCGCAGCGAGCCACGAGCTGGTCAACCGGCGGCCGCGCTCGCGCTTTGCCGAGTCGATGCGCAACCTGCTGATCGAGCTGGAGGGGCGCCGCACCAGCCCATCGCACGTGGTGGTGATCACCTCGCCGCTCGAGGCCGAGGGCAAGAACACGATCGCGAAGAGCCTGGCCGCGACCGCGACGCGCGTCGACCAGCGCGTGGTGGTGGTCGACTTCGACCTGCGCCGTCCCGAACTCGCGCTCGGCAGTGCCGCGCCGGGCGAGGCGCCGCAGACCGGCGTGGTGGCGTATCTCGCCGGCGACGCCTCGTTCGACCAGCTCAGTGTGTCGCACGACGGCCAGCCGTTCGCGTCGCTCGGGGCGGGGCAGGCGCCGATCGATCCCGGCGCGCTGCTGAGCTCGCCGCGGCTGCCACGGCTGATCGCGCAGCTGCGCGAGCATTACAGCCTCGTGATCCTCAACGCCCCGCCGATCCTGCCGGTGCGCGACGCCAAGATGCTCGCCGACGTGGCGGACTCGACATTGCTGGTGCTGCGCTGGGGCAAGACCGATCCCGAAGCGGCGCGGGTCGCGGTGCAGGTGTTCGGCCGCTCGATCACCGGCGCGGTGATCAACATGGTCGACGTCGCCGCGCACGCGGGACGGCGCTACGGCGACATGATCCACCATGTCGCGCGCTCGTCGAGCTATTATGATCGTGCGATGCCGCGACGCGGCTGGCGCCGCGTGAGCGGCGGCGCGCGCCGCCTCGCGGCCAACGCGGCGACCTCGCTGCATCTGAACTGAGCGGAGCGGCGCGGGGGTGAGCGGGCTTTCGCGCGGGAGCCTCCGCGGCGCGTCGACCTGACGCCATCGTCCGGTCGCCTTCGCGAAGGGGGCGTCAGGCTCGGACATTCTGTCCAAGCCGGCCGGGGTGGAAGCCCTGTGATCCGGTCAAGCGTAATCATGCGCCGGCGCACGCCGGAGTCGATGGCGCTATCGGTCGGTGCGCGTGGCGTCGGGCTGCTGCATGCGGAGGAGGGCGGCGATCCCGCCGTCGCGCTTCGTGCGCTCGCAGAGGATCTCACCCCCGTCGTTCCGGCCTTGCGCCGGATCCATGCTCCCGCAACAGCGACAACCGGCGCGTCGGTGGCACCATGAGCCCGGCGCCACGCCGGACGACGAGGCTCCGGGCAGGAGCGCCTCGACGACGAACGTAGCCGGCTCGCGGCGGGAGCTCCACCCGCCCCGGCCACTCAGGCGACTGCCGCCGCGCGGCGCGGCAGGCGGCGGAGCGCTAGCGTCAGCCCGGCCAGCCACACCGTGCCGAACAACACGTGCGCGATGTTGGCGCCCATCGCGCCGATCCACAGCACCAGGAACGGAGCGGTGAGATAGAAGGTCGCGGTCGCCGCGCCGACGACCCGCAGCACCGCCGACTGCGCGCCCTTGGCGAGCAGCGCCGCACGGCTCGCGGCGCCACTGATCGTCAGCGACACGGCCACGATCTGCACCGTCAGCAGCGGCGCCGCGGCGGCGAAGCCCGGCCCGGCGGCGAGCCGTAGCAGCGTCGGCGCGAGCAGCAGCGCGCCGAGGAAGCAGGCGCCCCCGAACGCCGCCAGAATCGCCTCGGTTTGCCACAGCACACGATTGAACTGGCGCTGCTCGCCCGCCGCGGCGAGCCGGCTGAGATCGGGGTAGACCACCGACTCGACCTGGCTGCCGACCTGCTGGACGACCCGGCTGATCCGCTTGGCGATGTGGAACAGGCCGGCCGAGACCGGGTCGGCGAGCCAGCCGACCAGCAACGTATCGACCTGCTGCGCGCTGGCCCACAGGCTGAGCGACAGGTTCGAGCCGAGCGCGAAGCGCCACAGTCCCGGGAAGCGCTCGCGCAGGCCGGACAGCGAGGCGCGCCACAGCCGGTGTCGCCCCGTCCGCCGCAGCACTCCCCACGCCACCGCGAAGTTGGTGAGCGAGCCGAGCGCCTGCGTCACTGCCCAGATCAGCACGAAGCTGGCCAGCCCGGCGCCGGCGCCATAAGCGGCGGCGACGCAGGCGAGCCGCACCAGCGCGTTGACCACCTGCACGCGCGCGACCAGCCGGAACTGGCCGGTCAGGCGGAAGATCGCGGTGCTGATCCCGTTCAGGTTGAACAGTAGCGACACCATGTACGCCAGCGCGAGCAGCATCGTGCTCGCGTCGAGGTGGAACAGCAGCCGGCCCGCCAGCACCAGCAGGCTCGCCACCGCCCAGGCCAGCGCGCCCCCGGCCAGGTCGAGCAGCAGGCCGAACTTGAGCAGGCTGCGATAGTCGCGCTCATGCTCGGGCCCGTCGAGCGCGGCGCCGTAGCGGATCAGCGGCTGCCACGACTGGAAGCTCAGCAGCCGCTCGCACGCCTGGCCGAGCGTCAGCACCAGTGCGAGCACGCCATAGCCCGCAGGCCCGAGCGCGCGCGCGGCGAGACCGACGGTGAGAAGCGTGATCGCCACCGTCGCCGCGGTGCCGGTGAGCAGGTGACCGACCGCGCGCACCCGCCGCTCGCCCAGCAGCGCGCGCCACCGCGCCGGTGTGAGCGCCCGTCTCGCCGCCGTCCGCAACCGCTCGCCGTTCACGCCAGATCCCCCCTTCTTGTGCGCCCTTTCTAGCGCAAGCGGGCGGTCGCGGCGGCGACCCGCGGGCGTAATCCCGAATCGCCGCGCGATCGCCGCGGCGGCTGCGCTAGAATTGCGACCAACCCGGGGGATTCAACATGCCGATGACCGCAGCGCGATTCTTCGCGGCCGATCCGAAGGAGATCTGGCCCGCGCAGGAGGACAGCTTCTTCAACGAGCTGCGCACCAGCAACGCGACCTACAAGACGACCGCGCACGATCGCTTCGCCGATCTCGACGCCGCCTGCGTGGCGCTGCTGCGCCAGTCGGCGCGTCCGATCCGCGAGGTTCTCGACGTCGGCGTCTCGTCGGGCACGACCACGCTGGCGCTCTACGACCGGCTGCGCGAGGCGGGGATCGACGCGCGCGTGACCGGGACCGATCGCTCGGTCAGCGGCCATCTCGTCCGCGTGCTGCCCGGCGTGCGCACGCTGCTCGACGACGGCGGAGCGCCCATCCAGCACGACCTGTTCGGCCTGCCGGTACGCCCGTGGTTCCGCCGTGCCGACCGCTATACCGGCATGCGCGGCGTCCGCAGCGCGCTCAACGCGACGCTGGGCGCGCGCGCGCGCCGGCTCGTGGCGTCCGGGGCGTCGGGGGCGAGCCCCGTACGGTTGGTCAGCCCGCGGCTGGCCGAGCGCCCGCGGGTGACGATCGAGTGCAACGACATCTTCGCGCCGACCGTGGCCTATCACCGCCGCTTCGACCTGGTGCGCGTCGCCAACCTGCTCCACCCCGGCTATTTCAGCGTCGAGCAACTGCGCCTCGGCATCGCCCACACGGTGAGCTACCTGTCCGGCCCCGGCGCGTGGCTGCTGCTCGCGCGCACGCTGAAGCGGCGCCACGTCGCGACGTTGTTCCGCGTCTCCGACGACGGCGCGCGGCTCGAGATCGCCGACCGTTTCAACGGCGGCGCCGAGGCCGAGTGGCTCGCGCTGGAGGCGCCGCTGCCGACCTGGTGTGCGTGAGTGGCGACGGTCTGTTTCCCGTTCGTCGGTGACCTGATCGGCGGCAGCCACGTCTCCGCGGCGGGGCTGATCCGCCGGCTTGACCGCGCCCGCTACACGCCGCTCGTGCTGCTGCAGCACCCCGAGGGCGCGATGGCGCGCTTCTTCGCCGAGGCTGGGATCGCGACCGAGCCCGCCCCGCTGTCACCCGAGCTGGCGCACGGCCGCGCCGTCTCGCCCGTCGGCGCCGCGCGGCTGGTCGCGACTTCGCTGCGCCTGCGCGACTATCTGCGCGCGCGCCGGATCGGTATCGTCCACAGCAACGACGGGCGCAGCCACGCCACCTGGGGACTGGCCGCCAAGCTCGCGCGCGCGCGGCTGCTGTGGCACCACCGCGGCGCGCCCGACGCGATGGGGCTACGCGTCGTGGCGCCGCTGCTCGCCGACCGGGTGGTGTCGGTCTCGTCCTTCTCGGCGCCGCGGCCGGGGCGATACTCCGCCGCGACGCGCACGCGCGTGATCCGCAGCCCGTTCGATCACGACATGCATCACGATCGCGCCGCGGCACGCGCCGCACTGGCAGCGCTGGTGCCGCCCGGCGGGGGGAGCCGCTACGTCGCCTATGCCGGAGTGATGATCGAGCGGAAGCGCCCGCTGCTGTTCGTCGACGCGATCGCGGCGCTGCACGCGCGCCACCCCGAACTCGACGTCGCCGGCGTGATGTTCGGCGAGGCGCTCGACGGTATGGGCGAGCAGGTGCGCGCGCGGGCGGCAGCGTCGGGTGTCGCTGAGCGGGTCCACCTGCTCGGTCACCGCACCCCCGGCGGTTACTGGCTGGCGGCGAGCGACGTGCTGATGGTGCCCGCGGTCGACGAGCCGTTCGGCCGCACCCTGGTGGAGGCGATGCTGGTCGGCACGCCGGTGGTCGCGACCCGCTCCGGCGGCAACGTCGAGGCGATCGTGCACGAGCGCACCGGGCTGCTGGTGCCCGCCGAGGATGCAGACGTGCTCGCCAACGGCTGCGCACGCCTCCTCTGTGACGCCGCGCTGACGGCACGGATCGCGCGCGACGCCGGGGCGGACGCGCGCGCGCGGTTCGGCGAGCAGGCGCACGCGGACGCGATCATGGCGCTCTACGACGAGATGCTCGCCGTCGGCGCCAGGTAGAGCGTGCCGCTGCCGTAGCGGTCGCGCAGCCACGGCAGCACCACCGCGCGGTAATTGCGCGACCGCGCGAACGAGGCGAGCGGATCGTCCAGCTTGCCCTCGAACCCGACCAGCACCGCCGCGGGCGGCGACGCCGCGAGCAGCGCGTCGATCGTGGTCGGCGATACCCAATGAGCGTAGTGTCGGCGCTGGCGCAGCGGCACATAGTCGCCGACGCGGTAGACGAGCGGCCCGGTGGCCAGCGCCGCCGGCACCGTCAGCCCGCCCTCGACTGCGTAGAGCGGCGCCAGCGTCGCGACCGTGCCGGCGCGGCGCTCGACCCGCAGCAGCGCGGCGAGGCGCTGTCCCTGGTCGTGCGTGATCGTGCCGGTCCAGCGCGCGCTGCGCACCGCGTCGGGCCAGCCTAGCGCCAGCCGCGGCGCCGACAGCAGCAGCGCACTCAGCAGCAGCAGCAGTGCGGCGGCGCGCGCGCGGCCCTGCAGGCGCGCCACCAGCGACACGGCCAGCACGATCGCGAACGGCACCGGCGGGGCGTAATATTGCGGGAAGGCGGGGCTCGGTACGAAAGAGACGAGCACGCCGCCGAGCAGCAGCGCGACGATCAGCCGGTGCGGCCAGCGCATCCGCGCCGCGCCGTAATCGCGCAGCCGCCACGACGCGACCGCCGCCAGCGCCAGCGCGGCGGCGACGAGCCCGGCGGGCGAGATCAGCCACACCTTGGCGGCGAGCACGAGCTTGCCCGGCAGATCGAGGACCTTGGCGCCGTCGAGGTCGGCGTTGGCGCTCCAGTAAGCGACGTGGGGGCCGCTGTGATAGCCGAGCACGTGGGTGACGAAGCCGCTCGGATCGCTTAACAGATAGGCGAGCGGCGGCAGCGCGCCGACGATCCCGCCCGCGACGAAGGGCAGGGTCACGCCGCGCCGTCGCGTCGCGGGCGACAGTCGCGCGGGGGCAAGCAGCGCCGCGAACGCGAACGGCGGCAGCGCGAACACGTAATTGGCCTTGAAGCCCGCCGCGATGCCGAGGCACAGGCCACTCGCCGCGACCAGCAGCGGGGCGGGAGTGTCGCGATCGGCCCCGTCGATCAGCAGATAGGTCGCCATCAGCACGAAGGCGAGCGGCAGGAAGTTGTTGGTCACCAGCATTCCGGCCGGGCCGAGCAGCAGCGGGTGGGTCAGCAGCAGCAGCGCGGCGAGCGCGCCGAGCGGCCAGGAACGGGTGAGCCGCCGCACCAGCAGCAGCATCGCCGCGACCGCCACCAGCCAGCCGGCGAAGATCGTCAGCCGCCCGGCGAGCAGCACCTGCTCCGCGCCGGTGACGCGCAACACCGCCTGCATCAGCAGCGGCAGGTTGGGCAGGTTGTTGAAGCCATAATCGTCGTAGAGCCGCCCGTGTGCCAGCATGGTGGCGATCGGCAGGTACATCTGCTCGTCGTGGCGCAGCTGATAGGTCATCAGCCGGCCGAACAGTCCAACCAGCGCCAGCGCGAGCGCGATCAGGGCGGCGGGCAGCGCGCGCGACCGTGCCGTCCCGCCCGCGCGCGCCGGTACTATCGCCGCAGCCACACTCGCCATTGTCCGCCCCCCTTCCAGCCTCATCGGCCACGTCGCCCGCGCTCGCCGTCTACCCCGCCGCCGCGGCGGGAGCGCCGGCCGCGCGCCAGCCGTCCCGCACGCGCGATCGAGGCTGCCGAGTCCGGCCCGGCCTGACGGGAGAGCGATCGTGGCGACCACGTATCTATCCAATGCCGCCGCGGAACAAAGCGCGCGGGCGAAGCGGGCGCGCGATCATTGGGGGTAGCCGCGGCCGATCGCATTAGCCCGGTTGCGCTGCACGCTACCCGCCTGACCGTGCGACTTCGCCGGCGCGATCCCGCATCCTCGCCCGGGCCGAAGGTTCGGGGGCAGCGGATGGACGACGTGACGACTCTGGCGCTGACAGAGGGGCGGGGTGATGCGCCGGCATCGTGCCGGCCGCTCGTCGTCGATCTCGATCACAGCCTGGTGCGCACGGACACGCTGCACGAGTGCCTGGTGACGCTGGCGTTCCGTTATCCGCGGCGCATGCCGGTGGTGGTGGGCGCGCTCGCGCAGGGGCGCGCAGCGTTCAAGCGCGCGGCGATGCTCCAGGCCGGGCTCGACTGCGAGGCGCTGCCGCTCGACGCGGCGGTGGTAGAGGCAATCGCGCAGCGGCGGGCCGCGGGTGGCGCGGTGCATCTCGTCACCGCCGCGGACCAGCTCATCGCCGACGGGGTCGCCAGCGCCACCAACCTGTTCGACAGCGCGACCGGGAGCGACGGCGCCGACAACCTGAAGGCGGACGCCAAGGCGGAGGCGCTGGCGCGTCGCTTCCCCGACGGCTTCGACTATGTCGGCGACAGCGTCGCGGACGTGCCGGTGTGGCGCCGCGCCGCGGGCGTGCTGCTCGCCGGCGAGCGACCCCGCGTGGCCCGGCTGCTGGCGCGCGAGGGGATCGCACCCAAGGTGCTGCCGCGCCGCACGGCCCGCGCGCGCGACTGGGTCAAGGCGCTGCGGCTGCATCAGTGGAGCAAGAACCTGCTCGTGCTCGCGCCGATCGTGCTGAGCCACGAGTTCCTCGCGCCGGCGCTGCTGCTCCAGGCGCTTGCTGCCTTTGTGCTGTTCGGCGTCGTCGCCTCGGCGACCTATCTGATCAACGACCTGGCGGATCTCTCCGCCGACCGCCGCCACCCGAGCAAGCGCTATCGCGCGCTCGCCGCGGGGCTGATCCCGCTCGCCATCGCGGCGCCGCTCGCCGCCGCGCTGCTGAGCGCCGGGCTGATCGGCGGCTGGCTGCTCACCCCGGCCTTCGGGGCGACGCTGTCCTGCTACGCCGCCCTGACGCTGCTCTACTCGTTTCGGCTCAAGCGCGAGCCGCTGGTCGACGTCGCCGCGATCGCCGCGCTGTTTACCTTGCGCGTGGTCGCCGGCATGGTGGTGATCGGCCACCCGGTCTCGCTGTGGCTGGCGACCTTCACCGCCACCTTGTTCCTCTCGCTCGCGCTGGCGAAGCGCTCGGCCGAGCTGGTCCAGGCGGCGCGCAGCGGCCGCCCGGTGCACGGCCGCGGCTATCTGCCGGGCGACGAGCCGCTGACGCTCGCGCTCGGCGTCGCCGCCGGCGTGGTGTCGGTGCTGGTGATGGTGATGTACATGTCGGTCGACGCGATGCCGAGCGGGCTCTACGCGTTCGACGGCGCGCTGTACGTCATCCCGGCGGTGCTCTGCCTGTGGGTCATGCGCGTGTGGCTGCTGGCGCACCGCGGCGCGCTCGACGACGATCCGGTGATCTTCGCGCTGCGCGATCGGGTGAGCTGGTGGCACGCCGGCGCGGTGGCGGGGCTGTGGCTGGTCGCGGTCGGGGGGCGCTTCGCGTGACGTTGGCGCTGTTTGCCCTGATCGTCGTCAGCGTCTCGCTCAACGCGCTCGCCCAGGTGGCGCTGCGCAAAGCGATGACCTTTCGCGTGCTGCCAGCGCTGTCCGAGCCGCTCGCACTCGGCACCAGCCTGGTCGTCAACCCGTGGCTGTGGGCCGGCATGGCCTGCTATGCGGCGAGCATCGGCCTGTGGCTGGTGGTGCTGAGCCGGACGCAGGTGAGCGTCGCCTATCCGATGCTGTCGATGGGCTATGTGCTCGCCGCGGTGCTCGGCGTGCTGTTCCTCAGCGAGACCGTCGGGCCGGCACGCGCCGCCGGGATCGCGCTGATCTGCCTCGGCGTGCTCGTCGTGGGGAAGACCGCGTGACCCGCCGCCACGTCATCACCGGCGGTGCCGGCTTCCTCGGCGAGCGGCTCGCCGCCGCGCTGACGGCGCGCGGCGAGCGCGTCACCGTGTTCGACCAGGTCGCGCCGCGCACCGCGGTGGGCGAGGTGGTGCTCGGCGACGTCGCGTCGGCCGACGACCTCGCGCGGCTGCGGCTCGGCCGCGACGACGTCGTCCATCATCTCGCCGCGCGCCAGTTTCACGGCGCGGTGCCGCGGCACGACCGCGACGGCTGGTTCGCCGCGGTCAACGTCGCGGGCACGCGCGCGCTGCTGGGGGCCATGCGCGCCGGCGGGGCGCACCAGCTGCTCTTCGTGTCGACCGACATGACCTATGGCGTGCCGGTCCATACGCCGGTGCCGCCGTCGCACCAGCAGGTGCCGATCGGACCCTATGGCCGCAGCAAGGTAGACGCGGAGCATTTGATCGCGGCGGCGGCGAACGAGTTCGGTCTGCGCGCTACCGTGTTCCGCCCGCGGCTGATCGCGGGGGCGGGGCGGCTGGGCATTCTCGCCAAGCTGTTCCGGCTGATCGCGCTGGGGCTACCGGTGCCGATGATCGGCAGTGGGCGCAATCGCTACCAGATGATCGCGGTGGAGGATTGCGTCGCCGCGCTGATCCGCGCCGCCGACCGCGGGCTGCCGCCGGGGCCGTTCAATCTCGGCTCGAGCGGGCCGCCGACGGTGCGCGAGCTGCTGCGCTCCCTGATCGCGCGCGCGGGTTCGCGCTCGGTCGTGCTGCCGACCCCGGCGAGGCTGGTGCAGCGCACGCTGGCGACGATGGACCGGGCCGGTGTCCCGCTGCTCTACCCCGAGCAGTTCGCGATCGCCGACGCGGATTACGTGCTCGACACCGCCGCGACCCGCGCTGCGCTCGATTGGTCGCCGAGCCGCCGTGATGCCGACATCCTGTTCGACGCCTATCGTCACTTCCGCTCGCAGTCCGCGCGCGCGCACGACGCTCCGGCGGTGTCGCTCGCCGCGCCCAGCCGCGGCGTCAGCTAGGAGTGCGCGCGTGAGGTCGGCGTCGGTCGTGGGGAAGGGAGCGCGCGGCGAGCATGTCGTCGCGGCGCACGGGCTGCGCGGGCTCGCCTCGGCGATGGTGGTGTTCGCGCACATCATCGGCGGCCCGGCCCGCCACGTCTACGCCGACAACGCGACCTATGTCGCGCTCACCCGCGCGCCCTGGCATCTCGCCACCTTCGGGGTCATGCTGTTCTTCGTCATCAGCGGCTTCGTCATCCTGCCGAGCGCGCTGCGCTACGCGCCGGGCGAGTTCGCGCTGCGTCGCGGGCTGCGGCTGTACCCGCTGTTCGCGGTACTGTCGGTGCTATTCGTCGCGCTCAATGCGGTGACGAACGCCTATCCCAAGATCAACACGCCGCTGGCGGTCGTCGCGGGCTTCACCTTCACCAACCTCTTCACCGGCACCGACCAGCTCACCCCCAATGCGTGGAGCCTGAGCTACGAGGTGATGTTCTACGCGCTCACCTGCGCGGTGGTGACCTTGGCGGTGAAGCGGCGCGACCGGCTGACCGGGACGCTGGCGGTGGCGGCGGCGCTGGCCTTCGTGCTGGCCTTCCCGATCGCGCTCTATTTCGTCGCCGGCGTTGCGATCCGGCTGCTGCGCTGGCGCTATCCCGACGGCAGCCGCGCGACGCGCTGGGTCGAGCTGCTCGCCTTCGCCGGCATGACCGCGCTGGCGAGCCACGCGCATTACGAATATTGGTGGCGCGATTTCCGCGACCCCGTGGTGGTGCCGCTGATCCTCTTGACCGCGACTTATTTCTACTGCGCGGTGGCGCCGGAGAGCTGGACCGAACGACTGCTCGGCAACCGCGTCTTCGCCTATCTCGGCACGATCAGCTACAGCCTGTACCTGGTCCACCCCTATATCTATCTCGCGCTGCGCAAGCTGTTCGTGCGCCACGGCCTGTTCACCGACGATTGGCTCCTTTCGATGCTGCCCTTCGCGCTGCTGGTCGCGGGCGGGTCGCTGGTGGCGAGCCATGTCGTCCATCTCTGGCTCGAACGCTGGCCGTACGAGCGCTTCTTCCGCCAGCGTATCTACCGCGCCGACCGGATCGCGCGTGGTGATCCGGCGACCGACGCCACCATGACAGCGCAGCGCGCGTGACCGCCGCCGCGCTCCCGATGCCGCGGTTGCGGGCCGTGACGGCCGCCGAGGTGCCGCGGCCGATCATCCTGGCGGTGGCGCTGTCCTCCTATCTGTCGTGGCGGCCCTCGCTCGATATCATGTTCACGCTGAGCGATCTGCTGTTCCTGCTGGGGCTTGGCCTGCTCGCCTCGCGCCACCGCCTGCCGCTGCAGCCGTTCGGCGCGCTGCAGCCGGCGTGGCTGATGTCGTTCACGATGATGATGGCGGGGCTGCTTGTCGCCTCGCTCGGCGCGCGCGATCCGTCGCGCTGGCTGATCGTGGCGATGCAATATGCCTTCGCCTGGGCGGTGCTGCCGTTCGCGATCGCCGGCCACGGCCGCGCTTATGCGACCACGCTGGCGCGCGCGCTGGTGGCAGGCATGGTGGCGATGGAGGGGTTCGGCATCCTCATCTACGTCAGCTTCCAGGCCTCGTTCGAGGTCGCACGCAAGGTGCTGGGCCTCGACTTCCTTTCTGGCAATCGCCGGCTCGGCGTTTTCGCCACCGACGCCAACTGGAACGGTGCCGCTATCGCGATGACCTTGCCCTTCGTCCTGTTCCTGTGGCGCGCCGGGCGGCTGCGTACCGCGGCGATGCTGGTGGCTTTCGCGGTGCTGCTGATCGCGCTGCTGCTGACCGCCTCCTTCACCGCTTTCTCCAGCGCCGCGATCGGGCTGGCGATCTTCGGCGTGATCGCGGGCATCCGGCTGCCGCGCTGGGTGGTGGGCGGACTGTTCGCGGCTGCGCTGGTGGTGAGCCAGACCGGGCTGATGCTGCCCGAGACCTTCAACAAGCGCGTCGCCGGCGCGATCGAGAGCGGCGACATCAGCGAGGCCGGCACCTTCACCGGCCGCGTCGCGCTGATCGACGATGCCTGGTCGATGATCGCGCAGCATCCGTTCGGCGGCGTCGGCGTCGACCAGCATCGCGTGGTCAGCAAGCTGAAGGCGCCGGTACATAACATGTACCTTCTGGTGTGGGTCGAGGGCGGGCTGGTCGCGCTGCTCGGTTGGTTCGGCATGCTGGTGGTGCTGGTGATGGTGGCGCTGTCGACGCTGCGGCGCGAGCGCGACGTCGCCGGGCTGGTGCTGGCGGTGCTGGTGACCTTCCTGATCTTCTCCGCCGCCAGCCCGCATATGTACGCGCGGCTCTGGTCGGTGCCGGTGATCCTGTCGCTGGCGATGGCACATGGCGGTGCGGTGCGGCCGACGCCACGCGTGCTGGGCGCGCTGGTTTCGCGCCGCGTCGAGGCGTGAGATGACGCGGATGCGCGTCCTGCTCGTCGCCGCACTGCTGCTGCTCGGCGCGCTGCTGCTGCCCGCTGTCGAGAGCGGGGTCGCGGTGCCGGCGGCGGCGGAGGAGAGCTTCCCGGTCGACTGCGATACCAGTGACGCGCCCCACACGCTGCCCGCCTTCCCGGGCGCGCAGGGCTTCGGCCGCTACGCGCGCGGCGGACGCGGCGGGCGCGTGTTCGCGGTGACGACGCTCGCGGACTCTGGCCCGGGCTCGCTGCGCGACTGCGCCGAGGCGAGCGGGGCGCGTACCTGCGTGTTCCGCGTCAGCGGCACGATCGTGCTGCGCGACTGGATCAAGGTGACCCAACCGTTCCTCACCATCGCCGGGCAGACCTCGCCGGGCGGGATCGCGCTGCGCAACGGTGCCTCGGGCAATGCGCCGATGCTGGTGCGCACGCACGACGTGGTGCTGCGCCACTTCCGCCTGCGCCCGGGCGCTTCCCCGCGTTCGTCGGACAACGTCGACACGATCCAGATCAGCGGGGGCGCGCACGACGTGATCCTCGACCACCTCTCGACCTCCTGGCCGACCGACGAGGGGATCAACATCGTCGGCGCGGGGCATGACACCGGTCGCTGCGGCCAGACCCGCAACGTCACGGTGCAATGGTCGATCCTGGCCGAGGGGTTGAACCGCGCCAACCGCGGCCCGCACAGCCGCGGCACCTATTTCGGCTATGGCGCGCGCGCGGTGACGTTCCACCACAATCTTATCGCCAGCAACGTTCGCCGCAACCCGCTCGTCAACCTGCGCGGGCAGTTCGACATGATCGACAACGTGATCTTCAACTCGGCGCGCTACAACGCCGAGCTGTACACGCGCTTTGGCGACCTCGACGTCAACGCGATCGGCAACAGCGCGATCATGGGCCCCTCGTCCGAGGCGACGACGCAGCTCTACCTGCTCAACTACTTCCGCGACTATCCGGCGCAATTCCGGATCCACCTGCGCGGCAACCTCGACGTCCACCGTCCCGAGGACCGCGGTGACGAGCGGCTGGTGCTCGAGCCCGGTGACCGGCGCTACGTCTCGGCGGCGCCGATCGGCACGCTTTCGATGGCGGCAAGCGAGATCGACGACGCCGGCACCGCCTACCGCCGCGTCGTCGCCGCGGTGGGGGCGACTCGGCCGCGGCGTGACGCTGCCGACGCGCGCGTCGTCGCCGGCCTGGTCGCATGTCGCGGCGCGGTGCTCGACGACCCGGCGCAGGTCGGTGGCTGGCCGGTGCTGAGCGGCGGCGCCGCGCCGACCGACCGCGACGGCGACGGCATCGCGGACGAGTGGGAGGTCGCGCACGGCCGGTCGCCGTCCAACCCGAACGATCGCAACATGCTCGGCGGCGACGGCTATACCAAGCTGGAAGCCTATCTCTCCAATCTCGCGGGGGATCGCGCGACCGTCATGGTGCAGCCGTCGCTGGTGCCGCACCCCGCCTGCGGCCGCGCGATCGCGGACCCGGGGCCGCTGCCGTCGATTGCTCTCAGCGCGGATCCGGCACAGGTCGCAGCGGGCGGCGCGGTGACGCTACGGTGGAGCGGCGAGAACATCCGCTCATGCAAGCTCGACGGCGCCGCGGCCGCCGAGACGGGTGCGCGCGTCGTGAGGGTCAAGGCGACGCGCGCCTATGAGATCGACTGTATCGGCCGCTACGGCGGCGACGCGATCGATTCGGTGCTGGTCACGGTGCGGTAGCGGCCGTTCGTCGCAACACTCCGCCCTACCGCTGCAAAGCCCTCATCCTCCCGTCACCCAGGACTTGTTCCGGGGTCCACCCTGCCGCGAGCTTAACCTCCGGCGAGAGCGCGGGACGGTGGATCCCGGAACAAGTCCGTGATGACGGGGGAACTACGCGCGGACGTCTCGGCGGTCAGCTGAGATCCATGAACGCCGCCTGATGACGTCGAAGGGCTACCTCTTCCGAGTGGCCGCGCTCACCGATGCCCCACTACCGGCCGTCCCGCTGCGGACCTAGCTTCCCGTTGCCGGTCACGCTGCGGCGGACGGCGCTTTTCGGGGGAGGGGCGTATGGCGAACGGCGCGTTCACGAGCGCGGGCAGCGAGTTCCGTGTCAACCCGACATGGACGGGGGTGCAGACCGACCTGTCTTTCGCCGCGCTGGCGGACGGCGGCTTCGTGGCGATCTGGACCGACTCGGGCGGCAGCGGCGGCGACTCGTCGGGTACCAGCGTGAAGGCGCAGCGCTTCGATTCGACTGGCGTCGCGGTCGGGGCCGAGTTCCTGATCAACAGCGCCACCGGCAACAACCAGGATCGCGCCAGCGTCACCGCGCTCAAGACCGGCGGGTTCGTCGTGACGTGGAGCGACGCCAGCGGGCTCGGCGGTGACGCCGACCGCGGCTCGGTCAAGGCGCAGATCTACGACGCCGCCGGCGCGCGCGTCGGCGGCGAGTTCCTCGCCAACACCACGACGGTCGCGGGTCAGTCGGACTCGACCATCACCGCACTCGCGGGCGGCAATTTCATCGTCAGCTGGGTCGATGCCAGCGCGACCGCGCCCGACGCCAAGGGCAGCGGCGTGCGCGCGCAGATGTTCTCCTCCACCGGCACCAAGATCGGCGGCGAGTTCCTGGTCAACAACACCATCACCGGCAGCCAGGTCGCACCGGCGCTCGCCGGGCTGGCCTCGGGCGGCTTCGTCTCGACCTGGATCGACTATAGCGGGCTGGGCGGCGACTCGAGCGGCACCTCGATCAAGGCGCAGCTCTTCTCCAGCACCGGCGCCAAGCTGGGCGGCGAGCTGCTCGTCAACAGCACGACGCTGGGCGCGCAGGACCAGCCGGTGATCACCGCGCTCGCCGGCGGTGGCTTCGCGATCGTGTGGCGCGACAGCAGCGGAACGGGCGATACCAGTGCCTCGGGGCTGCGCGGCCAGATCTACGATGCCGCCGGGGCGAGGACGGGGGGCGAATTCCGCGTTAACACCACGACCTTCAACGCGCAGGACCAGCCAAGCATCGCGGCCACCGCCGACGGCGGCTTCGCGGTGAGCTGGCGCGACAACAGCAACATCGCCGCGGACGCCAGCGGCTTTGGCATCAAGACTCAGCTGTTCGACTCGCTCGGCCAAAAAATGGGCGGCGAGTTCCAGGCGAACGAGGTGGTGAGCGGCAATCAGGAGATGCCCGCGGTGACGGTGCTCGCCTCGGGCGCGCTGCTGGTCGGCTGGACCGACTACAGCACCGCCTCGGGCGACGTCGACGGCGGGCTCAAGGCACGGCTGTTCGCGCCGACGACGCCGGCGATCACCGACATCGAGGTGTCGCGCAACGCGCTCTCCGAGACCGAGGTGGAGAACAGCATCGTCGCCGTCTTCTCGGGCGTGGGCGCACTCAACGCGAGCTACAGCTACCGCCTCGTGGACGATTCGACCGGCGGCGCGTTCGCGATCGAGGGCAACAAGCTGATCGTCGAGGACAGCCTCGCGCTCGACTATGAGACCAACCCGGTCGTGTCGATTACGGTGCGCGCCACCGACACGTTCGGCGACACGTTCGACAAGACCTTCACCTTCGGGCTGACCGACGCGGTCCACGAATATCGCTACTCGGGCGCGCCCGAGGTGCTGGCCAACACCAACATCGCGGCGAGCCAGCTCGCTCCCGCGGTGGCGACCTTGGCCGACGGTCGCTCGGTGATCGTCTGGACCGACGGCAGCGGCGTCGGCGGCGACTCGAGCTCGTTCGGGATCAAGGCGCAGCTCATCGCCGCGGACGGCAGCAAGATCGGCGGCGAGTTCCGCGTCAACGCCCAGACGTTGAACGCGCAGGATGCGCCCGCGGTGACCGCGCTCGCCTCGGGCGGCTTCGCGGTGACCTGGAGCGACGCCAACGCGGGCAGCGACGGCTCTTCCAGCTCGGTCAAGGCGCAGCTGTTCGACGCCAGCGGCGCGGCGGTGGGCGGCGAGCTGCTGGTCAACACCGCCGCGCTCAACGCGCAGAAGGCGCCGGTGATCGCCGCGCTGGCGAACGGCGGCTTCGTCGTGTCCTGGACCGACGCGAGCCTGCAAGGCGGCGATGCCAGCGCCACCAGCGTCAAGGCGCAGGTGTACGATGCCGCGGGCAACCGTGCCGGCGGCGAACTGCTCGTCAATACCGCCACCGGCGGCGCGCAGGATTCGTCCGCGGTCACCGGGTTGCAGGGCGGCGGCTTCGTCGTGACGTGGCGCGACGGCAGCCTGCAGGGCGGCGACGCCAGCAAGGACGCGGTGAAGGCGCAGCTGTTCGGCAGCGACGGCAGCAGGATCGGCGGCGAGTTCCTGGTCAACACCGAGACGGCGGGCTCGCAGCAGGCGCCCGTGGTGGCGGCGCTGTCGACCGGTGGCTTCGCGATCGCCTGGGCCGACAACAGCGCGCGCGGCGGCGACGCCGATTACTTCGGCATCCGCTTCCAGCTGTACGATGCCGCCGGCGGTCGGGTTGGCGGTGAGACGCTGGCCAACACGACGACGCTCGCGGGTCAGCTCGCGCCGTCCATCAGCGCGCTCGCCGGCGGCAATTTCGTGATCAGCTGGGCGGACTATAGCGGCGTCGGCGCCGAGGGCGGCACCGCCGGGATCAAGGCGCAGGTGTTCGCCAGCGACGGCGCCGCGGTGGGCGGCGAGTTCCTGGTCAACCATCAGACGCTCGGGAGCCAGGTCGACCCGGCGATCACCGGCACCGGTGACGGCGGGTTCCTGGTGAGCTGGACCGATTATGGCGGGCAGGGCGGCGACGATCAGGCGACCGGGGTCAAAAATCGGCTGTTCGATCCGCTCGCCTCGCAGGGGACGCCGCCGGTGTTGATCGCGCGCGCCGACACGGTCGCCGCGACCGAGGACCAGGCGACGGTCATCACCGCCGCGGCGCTGCTGGCGAACGACACCAACCGCAACGGCGCGTCCTTCGCGCTGACCGGGGTGGCGGCGCTGTCGGGCGGCACCGCCACGATAAACGCCGACGGCAACGTCGTCTTCACGCCTCTGGCCAATTTCGCCGGCACCGCGCTGCTGACCTACACGATCGCCGACAGCGCGGGTGAGACCGCGATCGGGCGGGTCAACGTCCAGGTCGCCAACGTCAACGACGCGCCGGTGGCGGTGGCGGACCCGCTCTCGATCGACGAGGGCGTGACGAGCATCGCCGCGGCCGCGCTGCTCGCCAACGACCGCGACATCGATCCCGGCGACACGCTGCGACTCGCCTCGGTCGCAGGCACCACCGCCAATGGTCTGGCGCTGACGCTCGCGGGCACGACGATCCAGGTGGCGACGCCAGTGAGCTACCAGGCGCTGCGCGCGGGCGAGACGGTGGTGGATCGGTTCGCCTATACCGTCGCCGATCGAGCGGGGGCGACCTCCACCGCCTCGGTTACGCTCACCTTCGTCGGCGCCAACGACGCCCCCTCGGCGCTGACGCTCGATCGCACCCGCGTCGACGAGAATGCTGCGACGGGCACGGTCGTCGGCACGCTCAGCGGCTATGACGTCGATCACGACGAGACGCTGCGTTACCGTCTGCTCGACGACGCCGGCGGGCGCTTCGCGGTCGATGCGACGACCGGCGCGGTAACGGTCGCGAACGGCGCGCTGCTCGATTATGAAACCGCCACCTCGCACCTGATCCAGACGCGCGTCACCGATGCCGCGGGCGCGACCTTCGACGCCAGCTTCACGATCTCGCTCCACAACCTGCCCGAGCCGAAAAGCTACACCGGCAGCAACAGCGCCAACACCTTCATCGCGCCGACCAACGACCTGTGGACGATCCGCGGGCTCGGCGGGAACGACGTGCTGACCGGCAACGCCAGCTCGGACGTGCTGTACGGCGACGCCAACAACGACATATTGGACGGCGCCGGCGGCGCCGACCTGCTGTACGGCGGGGTCGGATCCGACACCTTTTACGTCGACGACGTGGGCGATCGCGTGATCGAATATTATGGCGAGGGTACCGACCTGGTCTACACCAGCGTCGACTTCACGCTGGAGGCCAATGTCGAGCAGCTTACCATGCTGGGCAGCGCCAACCTCAGCGCCACCGGCAACGACTTCGCCAATACGATGACGGGCAACGCGGGCGACAATGTCATCCGCGGCGGGCTCGGGGGCGACCTGCTGATCGGCATGGACGGCAGCGATATCCTCTATGGCGAGGCCGGCGGCGACTATCTCCAGGGTGGGGCGGGAGCGGACACGCTCGTCGGCGGCGCCGGAAGCGACGAGTTGATCGGCGGCGCGGGGGCGGACCGCTTCGTGTTCGACTATCTCGGGGCCGCGAACGAGCGCGACACGATCAAGGACTTCATGGCGGGCGAGGACAGACTGGTGCTTGCGGGCGCGGTCTTCACCGCCTTCGCCGGGCGCACCGGCGCGATCGCGGTGTCCGAGCTGGCGATCGGCGGCGCGGCGACCACCGCCGACCAGCATCTCGTCTACAACCAGACCACCGGCGCGCTCTACTATGACGCGGACGGCGCCGGCGGGGCGGCGATGGTGCAGGTCGCGCTGCTGTCGACCAAGCCAGTGCTGGGAGTGACCGATTTCCACATCATCTGAGCCGCGCTCGATCGTCTTCGTGCTCGCCGGCCTCGGTGCCGGCGGCGCCGAGCGCGTCGTCGGCCTGATCGCCGCCGCCCTGGTGCGCGGCGGCGACGAGGTGACGGTGGTGAGCTTCGACCGCCCCGCCGACCCAGTATTCCACGCTTTCCCTGCGGGCGTCCCGCTGGTCCGGCTCGACCTGCCGCCCGGATCGGCGCCGGGGCCGCTGCTGGTCGCGCGCCGCGTCGCCGCGCTGCGCGGCACGCTGGGCGAGCTCCGCCCCGACGTGGTCGTGTCGTTTCTCACCAAGATCAACGTGGTGGCGCTGCTCGCCTCGCTCGGGCGGCGGCACCGGCTGATCGTGTCCGAGCGCAATAACCCGCGTGCGCAGCCGGCGAGCCGCGCTTGGGGCATGATGCTGCGCGCGCTGCTGCCCCGCGCCGACGCGATCGTCATGCAGACACGCGCGAGCCTGAGCCTGCTCGACGCGCGCATGCGGCGCCGCGCGCGCGTGATCGGCAATCCGATGGCGGTACCCACGCGCGAGCGCCGACCGGGTCGGACGATCGTCGGCGTCGGCCGGCTCGATCACCAGAAGGGCTTCGACCTGCTGATCGACGCCTTCGCTCGGCTCGCGCCGACACATCCCGAATGGAAGCTGGTGATCTGGGGCGAGGGGCCCGGGCGGCCGACGCTCCACGCGCGCATCGACTCGCTCGGCCTCGGAGCGCGCGTCACGCTTCCCGGCAACAGCGCGGTACCGGGCGGCTGGCTCGACCAGGCGGGAGTGTTCGCTTTGTCGTCGCGCTACGAGGGCATGCCCAACGTGCTCGGCGAGGCGATGGCGGCGGGCATCCCCGCGGCGGCCTTCGCTTGCGCCTTCGGGCCGGACGAGATGATCGCGCACGGCGAGACCGGGCTGCTCGCCCCCACGGGTGACGTCGCCGCGCTCGCCGCCGCCCTGAAGACGTTGGTGGCGGACGCGGCCATGCGCGAGCGGATCGGGGTCGCGGCGCGCGCCGCGTCGGCGCGCTACGCCCCCGCCGCGATCACCGCTGAGTGGCGCGCGCTGATCGACTCGCTGCTCGGCGCGCGCGCCTCAGTAGGTGAGCCGCAGCCCGAGCGTCGCGGTCCAGCGGCTGAACCGCTCGATCGGCTGGTCGGCGTCGCGCCGGGTGAAGCTGCCGTTGCCCAGCACGGCTAGGTGACGGTTGAGCAGGTAGGTACCCTCGAGCTCGGCGAAGCGGAAGCGCTGGTCGCGGTCGATCGCGCCGCGATAGGCGATGTCGCGGATCCCGACCGCGGCGCGCGCGAGGATGTCGTGGCGCAGCTCCTGGTCGATTGCGAGGCTGAGCCGGGTATCGACCCGCCCGATCGCGCCTGCGCGGATCGTCGCAACGTCGCCGCGGAAGGCGTCCAGCGTGATTGCGGTACGCACGCGCGGCTGCCAGGTGAGCTGCCCGCTCGCGGCGAGCCCGGAAAAGGCGCGCAGCGTCGGGTCGGACGGGTCGGAGCGGAAGGCGCCGATCCCGAGCTCGCCCTGCACGCGCGAGCTGACGTCGAACGAGACGCCGGCGAGCGCGCCCGCGGTCGCGGCGTCGCGGTCGACGCCATAGCGGTCCACGCGCAGCCGTGCGTCGCGCCGCACCGCATAGCCCTGCAGATACACGCTGGTGCGCCCGCTCACCGCATAGGAGCCGCGCAGCGCGACGCGATAGACCGCCAGGTCGCGGTCGGCGTCGGCGGCGGGGAGGAAGTTGTAGTTGGTCGCGGTCGCGCTCGCGAGCATGCCGAGCCGCGCGCCGGTGTAGCGATAGTCGAGCCCGGCCTCGGCGATGTCGATCAGCGTCGGCCGACGGCCGGCACCGAAGTCCGCCTCGGGGTCGCTGCGGCGCTGGTAGCTGCGGTCGAACGAGGCGCGCGCGCGGATCGACTGGCGCGGCGCGACGTCGCCGCGCCAGTCGGCGAGGCCGCGGAAGGTGGTGACGTTCTCGCGGTCGTAGCGAGCGTAGCGGATGAGGTTGGCGTTGGCGGCGAGCCGCAGGTCGCTGCTCGTCGTCTGGCGCCGGCCCTCCAGCGCGGGCTGGAGGTTGAACACGACGTCGCCGATCTCGCCGGTCCGTGTCGCGAAGATGTTGTCGTTGTAGGTCGCGCCGAGATCGACCCGCGGCGTCACCACGATACTGCCGAGCGTCAGCGTGCGCGGCTCGTAGCCGGGGCGGGGCAGATCGGCGATGGCGGTGGAGCGCTGCGGGTCGGCGGGCGATTGCGCGCAGCACATCGCCCCGCCGGCGGTGAGCATCACGCAGCGCAGCAGCCTCAGCGACACGGCGGCGCTCCCGCCCCGCACGATGCCGTCACAGCGTGCTCTCGGCCACGGTGACGACATCGCCCGGCAGGATGCGCGCGTCGGGCTGCGCCACGCCCTTGCTGCCGGCACGGCGCACGACCGCGCGGTTCGTATCGGCGCGGAAGGTGTAGCCGCCCGCGATCGACACCGCGGTCATCAGCGTCATGCCGGGCACATAGGCGTATTGGCCCGGCTTCTGGACCTGGCCGGTGATGAAGAAGGGGCGATAGCTCTGCACCTGCGCGCTGACGCGCGGCTGGTTGACGAGCTGGCGACGGCTGATCTCGGCGGCGATGGCGCGCTCGGCCTCGCGCACCGTTTCACCACTCACCGCGATCGGCTCGAGCAGCGGCAGCGCGATCGCGCCGGTGTCACTCACGATATAGGTGTTGTTGACCGCGTCGAGCCCGAAAACGCTGACGCGCAGCTCGTCGCCCGGTCCGAGCCGATAGTCGCTCGCCGCCACCTCGGGCAGCGGCGCCAGCCCGCGATACTCGCTCGCACATCCCGCCAGCGACAGCCCAGCCGCTGCCAGCCCCAGCCACGTCCGCATCCTTCATCCCCCCTCACGCGTCACTCGGTCGATTGTCCGGTCAGGACGCCGCCGTCACCCGATCGTCATTGGCCCCCGCCGCGGCGCCCGCGCGCCAGCGCGACAGGTCGCGCCCGATCATCGTCTCCAGGCGCAGCACATCGTCGCGATAATAGTCGCGCAGCAGCGCGCGCAGCTCCGCGGTCAGCGGTGGGTAGCGCACCGGTCGCGCCATCGTGCCGCGCAGCCGCGCCAGCAGCGGGTTGCTCCGCAGCGGGTCGAGCAGCGGGCGCATCGGACGCAGCACGCGGCGAACGGGCAGCGGCAGCATCGCCGCGGCGCCGTCGTTGCGGCGGCTCGCCACCGCGGCGGGCTCGATGTGCGGGACGACGCCGATATGCTCGCACACGCGCGCGATCACGCGCTCGGGCTGCTCGATCACGTCCTCGAAGAGGAACACCGCGATCCGATCGCGCGCGTGATGCGCGTGGAAGCGCGCGAGATGCTGGGCGTAGAGCCCGCCGTCGAGAAAGCGCGCGCCGGCCGGGTCGCGCTTCTCGAGGTAACGGCGCGGATCACCGGCGACGCGACCGTGCCGGAAGAGCATGCAATAGTCCGAATAGGCGCGCTCGACCGGGTCGCGCAGCTGGACCACCATCGGCACGCCGGGCAGCACCGCCGCGATGCGCGCGGCGGCTTCGGGATGCGCGAGATAATCGGCTGATTTCTCTCCGATCCGCCGCCCCGCCGGCGCGGGCGCGAACAGCGAGCGGTAATGGTCGATGCCGCGCTCGTATTCGGTGCTGAAGAAATGCGGCTCGGCGTCGGGCAGCCACAGATCGGGGTGGCAGCGCAGCTGGTGCGAGATCCAGGTCGTCGCGGCCTTGACCGCGCCGATGACCAGGAAGCTGGGCAGACCCTCAACCATGCGCCGGCCCTACCGCCTCGAGCGCGATCGCGCGCAACGTTTCGGCCATGTAGCGGCATTCGTTCCCGTCGAGCGTGGGGTCGACCGGCAGCATCAGGCTGGTCTCGCCGAGCATCTTCGCCACGGGCAGCGAAGTGTCGCGGCCGAGCCCCCGCTCGATGAAGGCGCGCTCGCGATAGATCTCGGGGCAGCTGCCCGTGAGGCAGGGCACGCCGCGTGCGACCGCCTCGGCGGCGATCCGGTCGCGCGACCAGCCCGGCGCGAGCGCATCGGGCCGGACGAACGCGTAGAATTTGTAATAAGCGTGGCCCACCTCGGCCGGCGGCTCGACCAGTCGGATGGCGGCGAGCCCGCGGAGCGGGGCGAGGATCGCTGCGGCGTTGCGCCGGCGCGCGTCGAGCCACGCCGGCAGCTTGGCGAGCTGCGCGACGCCGACGGCCGCCTGCATCTCGGTGAGGCGATAGTTGCTGCCGACCTCGTGGTGCAGCCAGCGAAAGCCCGTGTTGCCACCCCCGCCGCCGATGTCGCGCACGTCCTTGCCATGGTCCTTCATCGACCAGGCACGACGCCACGCCGCCGTGTCGCGCAGCAGCAGCAGCCCGCCCTCGCCGCCGGTCGACATGATCTTGTCGGTGCAGAAGGAGAAGGCGGCGGCGTCGCCGAAACCGCCGACCGCCCGGCCGTCGATCGTGGCGCCGTGCGCCTGGGCGCAGTCCTCGATCAGCAGGAGCCCGTGGGCCCGTGCCAGCGCCACGATTGGCGCCATGTCCGCCGGCCGACCACCGAGATGGACGACGATGATCGCCTTGGTGCGCCGCGTGAGCTGCGCGGCGATCGTCTCGGCTGACAGCGCCTGCGTGTCCGGGTCGACGTCGGCGAACACCGGGGTGGCGCCGCGCGTAACGACGCAGCTCGCCGAGGCGACGAAGCTGCGCGCTGGCACGATCACCTCGTCGCCCATGCCGACGTTCAGCGCGTACAGCGCGAGCTCCAGCGCGAGCGTGCCATTGGCCAGAGCGATCGCGTGCGGCATGGCGCAGAGCGCCGCGAAGCCGTCCTGCAACAGCGCATTGTGCGTGCCGTGGTGAAGCGCGTTGACCCTGCCCGAGCGCAACACCGCCTCGACCGCGGCGACCTCGTCGGCCTCGTAGCGTGGCCAGCGGCTCGCGATCGGCGCGGGGACGGCGTGGAGCAGCGCCGCGGATGTCGCCGGGAGCAGCGCGGCCGATGCCGCGGCGGCGTGGTGGAGCGCGGCGCTCATGCGGCCGCCCCCTCGCGATTGCCGTGGAGCGAGCGCACCACGGTGCCGGCATGCTCGTCCGCGGCCTTGGCGGCGATGATCCGGTCGGGGTCGAGCAGCTCGAACAGCAGAGCGCGCGCGAGGTCCTGGTCATGCTCGCCGACCGCCTCGGCCAGAAGCGTGAACTGCGCCTGGAGCGCGGGCAGGGGAACCGGGATCGGCTCGGCCTCGAACACGCCCTCGATGGCGGAGGGTAGCCGCTGCTCGCGCGCGTCGAACAGCTCCTCGTATAGCTTCTCGCCCGGCCGCAGTCCGACGATATGGATCGGCACGTCGCGGTCGGGTACCAGCCCGGCCAGCTTGATCATGCGCCGGGCGATGTCGAGAATCCGGATCGGCTCGCCCATGTCGAGCACCACGATGCGCCCGCGCTGCACGTTGCGCTCCATCGTGCGCGCGGTGCTGTGCAGCACCAGCTGCACCGCCTCGTGTACGGTCATGAAGAAGCGCGTGATCTCTGGGTGAGTCACGGTCAGCGGAGCGCGGCGCGCCAGTTGGCGCTGGAACAGCGGGATCAGCGATCCGCTCGAGCCCAGCACGTTGCCGAAGCGCACCGTCATGAAGCGCGTGCTGTCAGGACGACCCGCGCCCTGCAGGTCCATTGCCTGGACGTACAATTCGCCGAGCCGCTTGGTCGCGCCCATCACGCTGACGGGATTGACGGCCTTGTCGGTCGATACCTGGACGAAGGCGCGTGCGCCGAAGCGCAGCGCGGCGTCGGCGACGTTGCGCGTGCCGATCACGTTGGTCATGATCCCGGCACAGACGTTCAGCTCGACCAGCGGCACGTGCTTCAGCGCGGCGGCGTGGAAGACGTAGTCGGGCATATATTGCTCGAACACCGCCATCACGTGCTGGCGCTGGCGGATCGAGCACAGCACCGCGGTGCACGGCACCTGCGGGTAATTCTCGCGCAGCTCCATTTCGACGAGGTAGAGGTTGTACTCGCCGCAATCGACCAGCACGATGTCGGACGGGCGCATCGCGGCGATCTGGCGGGTGAGCTCGCGCCCGATCGTGCCGCCCGCGCCGGTGACCAGCACGCGCTTCCCCTCGATCGCGCGGGCCGCAACCGCGGCGTCCAGGTCAGTGGCGGGGCGCTCCAGCAGGTCGGCGAGGTCAATCGACTCGGCGTCGAGCGACTGGCGCACGCTGGCGTCTGGGGTAGCGCTGCGCACCGAGAGGTGCAGCGCCTGCGCCGCGTTGACGAGCTGGACGCGCCGTGCGCCGGGCAGCCCGCCGCTGCCGTTGCGCCCCTCGGCGATGATCACGACGCTGGGGCGTTCGTTGCGCGCGGTGAGCGTGTCGACCGCGTGGTCGATCGCGTCGACCATGCCGAGGATCGGCACGCCGCGCAGCCGCAGCGTGGCGTCGTGGCTGTCGAGGTCGAGGATGCCGACGGGCAGATAGGCGGGACTTTCCTCCTGCTCGATCTGACGCAGCAGCACCTCGACGTCCTCGGGCCGCCCGACCAGCAGCGCGCGCTGCTGGCTGACGATCGTCGCGGCGCCGCGCGGCGCGGCCGAGGCGGCGCGGGCGCGACGCGGCAGCTCGCTGGCGACACGGCGCCACAGCCGCGCGCCGGCCATGATCGCGGAGAGGACGAACCAGTGGATTACCGGCACCGACAGCGGCAGCCACAGCGCATGGCCGGTGACCGAGAGCAGCCCGACCGAGAGCGTCACCGCCAGCGCGGCCGCCCCTACCAGCAGCAGCGCGTCGGGCAGCGAGGCGAGCCGCCAGACGCGGCGGTAGATGCCGGTGGCGTTGAACACCAGGAACCCCACCGCGATGAAGACGGGCGCGCTCCACGCCAGTCCCTCCCACATCGTCGCGGGCACGGCGCCGCTCATGCGCAGCAGCAGCGCGAGCGCGAGCGAGGCGACAATCGCCACCGCGTCGAACAGCTGGTTGGCGGTGCGACGCACGCGCCGGGAGTAATGCTGATAGTTCAAGATCCGCGGCATAAGTTCCCCCTGCCTGCCCCCAAGCGCCGGACGCGATCGCAGCAGGATAGCCGGGTGCGGCGCAGCATGGCGGGGCGCATCGGGCGATGCCGCGCGTCGATTCCGGCGCGGGCGCGGCTGTCCCTTCGCGCTGCGTGGCCGACCGATGGGGCATCGTCGCCGCCCTTCCGATCGCCAGTGCCTCCCCCGAAGGAGTGATATGCCCAATCGCCACCGCGCCGCGGTCTGCGCCGGGGCTAGGATGCGCGGCATATGGGGGAGTGTGACGGCTTGGCGGGAAGACGAAGCGGGCGGTGCGGCCGGTGAGGGTGCTGCACGTCATCACCGGGCTGGACGTCGGCGGGGCCGAGACGATGCTCGCGCGGCTGCTCGAGCACGGGCGCCGCCACCCGCACCTGTGCTCCGAGGTGATATCCCTGATACCGCCAGGCCGCGGCGGCGCGCGGGTCGCGGCGACCGGCACGCCGGTGGCGGATCTCGGCATGGCGGCCGGGATGCCGTCGCCGCGCGCGCTGCTGTCGCTCGCGCGCGCGATCGCGGTGCGGCGACCCGACGTGATCGTCGCCTGGATGCACCACGCCCAGCTCGCCGCGACGCTCGCCGCCGCGCTGGCGCGGCCGTGGCTGCGCGTGCCGGTGATCTGGAACGTGCGCCACTCGATTGCCGACCTCACCGAGGAGAAGCCGCTGACCCGGCTGGTGCTGCGCATGCAGGCGCTGCTGTCGGGCGGCGCGCGCGCGATCGTCTACAACGCGCACGCTGCGGCCGATCAGTACCGCCGGCTCGGTTTCCGCGCGCGCGACCAGCGCGTCATACCCAACGGCTTCGACCTGGTCGCGCCGGTGCCGCGCGAGGCGGCGCGCGCGGTGCTGCGCGAGCGGCTCGGCGTGGCGGGTGGCGGTCCGCTAATCGGCATGGTGGCGCGCGCCGCGCCGATGAAGGACGCGCCCAACCTTCTGCGCGCGGTGGCGATCGCGCGCGCGCAGGGGCTCGCCGCGCGCGTGCTGCTGGTCGGCAAGGGGATGGACGAGGATCCCGCGCTGGCACCTGCCAGCTACGGCCTGCCCGCGGACAGCGTGGTCCGGCGCGGTCACCGCGGCGACGTCGCCGACTGGCTCGGCGGGCTCGACCTGCTCGCGCTCCCCTCGGCCTGGGGCGAGGGCTTCCCCAACGTGGTCGGCGAGGCAATGCTGGCCGGCGTGCCCTGTGTCGCTACCGACGTGGGCGACTCGGCCGCGCTGATCGGCGACACCGGTGCCGTGGTGCCACCGCGCGACGCCGCGGCGCTGGCGGCGGCGCTGGTGCGGCTAGGCACGCTGCCGGCGGAGCGGCGCGAGGCGCTCGGTGAGCGCGCGCGCGCGCGCGTCCGCGCGCACCACGACATCCGCGACGTCGTCGATCGCTATGCCGCGCTCTACCGCGACGCGGCGCGCTTCGCCCCGACCGCGCGCGACTGGGCGAGGGCGCGAACGTGAGGGTCGTGGTGGTGGCGAGCCTTGCCTACTCGCTGGTGAACTTCCGCGGGCAGCTGCTCGCCGACATGGTCGCGGCCGGTCATGAGGTGATCGCCTGCGCGCCCGACGACGACCCGCCGGTGCGCGCGCGCCTTGCCGCGTTGGGCGTGGCGCTGCGCCGTGTGCCGATGGCGCGGGTGGGCCTCAATCCGCTGGTCGATTTCGGCACGCTGCGCGCGCTTGTCGCGCTGCTCCGCGCCGAGCGACCCGACGTGGTGCTCGCCTACACGCAGAAGCCGATCATCTACGCCGGCTTGGCGGCGCGGCTGACGCGCACGCGCTTCTACGCCATGGTGAGCGGCCTCGGCCACGTCTACGGCGAGGACGCGTCGGCGCGGATGCGGCTGCTGCGTCGCGGCGTGTCGATGCTCTACCGCGCGGCGGTGCGCGAGGCGCGCGCGGTGTTCGTGTTCAACCGTGACGACCGCGCTGAAATGCTGCGACATGCCATCGTCGCGCCGGGCGCGCGCGTGATCCAGGTGCCGGGTTCGGGCGTTGACGTCACCCGCTTCATACCCGGTCCGCCGGCGCCTGGCCCGGTGTTCCTGATGATCGCGCGGCTGCTCCGTGCCAAGGGCGTCGACGACTATGTCGCCGCGGCGCGCACGGTGCGCGCGCGTTTCCCGAAGGCGCGCTTCCACCTGCTCGGGCCGACCGACCCCGGGCCCGACGGCGTGACAGGCGCCGAGATCGCGCGCTGGGCCGAGGAGGGCGTGATCGACTATCTCGGCGAGACGCGCGACGTCCGCCCTTTCCTCGCCGGCGCGAGCGTGTTCGTGCTGCCGAGCTGGTACCGCGAGGGGCTGCCGCGCACGATCCTCGAGGCGATGGCGAGCGGGCGCGCGGTGATCACCACCGATCGCCCCGGCTGCCGCGACCCGATCGATCAGGGCGAGAACGGGCTGATCGTGCCGGCGCGCGACCCCGCCGCGCTCGCTGCCGCGATGGAGCGGTTCTGCGCCGATTCCGCGCTGGCGGCGCGGATGGGGGCGACGGCGCGGCGGGTCGCGACCGAACGCTATGCCGTGGAGCGGGTTAACCGGCTGCTGCTCGACACGATGGAGCTGTCGCCGGCCTCCTCGGGCACCGCGCCTCTTGCTGAACCGGTGTTGGCGGAGGCCGCAGCGTGACCCCGCGGCGAGCGGTGGACATCGTCGTAGCGGCGGTCGGACTGGTTTTCGTCGCGCCACTGCTGCTGCTGCTCGCGCTGGTGCAGGCCGCCGTGGCGGGGCGACCGATCCTGTTCGTGCAGGCGCGCTCGGGCCTGGCACAGCGACCCTTCCGGCTCCGCAAGTTCCGCACGATGAGTGATCGTCGCGACATCGCCGGCACGCTGCTGCCCGACGCGCAGCGGCTGTTGCCGACCGGGCGCTTTCTCCGCGCCACGCGCATGGACGAGCTGCCGCAGCTGTGGAACGTGCTCCGCGGCGAGATGAGCCTGATCGGCCCGCGCCCGCTGCTGCCGGTGACGATCGCCGCGGCGGGCGAGCAGGGTGCGGCGCGCGCGCGGGTGCGCCCGGGGCTGACCGGCTGGGCGCAGGTGAACGGCAACACGCGGCTGAGCGAGGCGGAAAAGCTCGCGCTCGATCTGTGGTACATCGAGCATCGCGGGCTGCGGCTCGATCTGGAAATCCTGTTCCGCACCCTGCTCGTCGCCGGCGGCGGCGGCGAGCGGCGCAACGCGGACGCCATACGGAGTGCCTATGCGGGCGATCCTCGTCGGCGCGGTTGAGAGCACGCGCGTGGCGCTGCGCGCGCTCGCGGCGGCGCCGGACTGGACGCTCGCCGCACTGGTTACGCTGCCGCCCGAGCTCAGCGCGCGCCACTCAGACTTCATTGACCTGACGGAGGAGGCGCGCGCGCGCGGCGCCGAGCTGATTCACGCCGCCAACTGCAACGAGCCCGCGGTGCTCGAGCGGCTGCGCGCGCTCGCGCCCGACGTTATCCTGGTGATCGGCTGGTCGCAGCTGTGCGGCGCCGATTTCCGAGCCGTCGCGCCGATGGGAACGGTCGGCTACCATCCCGCGCCGCTGCCGCGGCTGCGCGGGCGCGGGGTCATTCCGTGGACGATCCTGCTCGACGAGCCGATCACCGCGGGTAGCCTGTTCATCATCGATGCGGGCATCGACAGCGGTCCCATCCTGGCGCAGCACTTCTTCCACGTCGCGCCCGACGAGACCGCGCAGACGCTCTATGACAAGCATATGGCCGCGCTCGCCACGATGCTGCCGCCGCTGCTGACGCGGCTCGCCGCCGGTGACGCCGCGGGCACGCCGCAGGACGAGCGCTACGCCACCTATGCCGCGCGTCGCCGTCCCGAGGACGCCGAGATCGACTGGCGCGACGACGCGGCGACGATCGAGCGGCTGATCCGCGCCTGCGGCGAGCCCTATCCGGGCGCGCGCACGCGCTCGGCGGGCGGCGCGGTGACGATCCTGGCGGCCGAGCGCCGGCCCGGCCGCGGATACGACGCCGCCTTCGCCGGGCAGGTGGTGGCGCGCGACGAGACCAGCTTCACGGTGCGCTGCGGTGACGGCGAGCTGCTGCGCGTGTCGCGGTGGCAGCGCGACCGGCCGGGCGCGCCGCCGCTCCACGTGCGGCTGGGATAACAGGCGTGGGCAGAGGGGGAACGATGCTGGACCGGATCGAGCGCGCGCTGGTGCTCGCGCCCCATCCCGACGACGAGGTGCTCGGCTGCGGCGGCACGATGGCGCGGCTGACTGCGCTGGGGCGCCACGTCGAGGTCGCGGTGGTGACGCGCGGCACCGCGCCGCGCTTCGCCACCGAGCAGGTCGCGGCGGTGCGGCGCGAGGCAGCCGCGGCGCACGCCCTGCTCGGCGTGGCGGCGACGCACTACCTCGACCTGCCCGCGGTCGAGCTCGACCGGGTGGCGCAGGCCGACATCAACGCTGCGATCCGCGCCGCGCTGGTCGCGGCGCGCGCCGACACGCTGTTCGTCCCCTTCGTCGGCGACCTCCACCGCGACCACCAGCTGATCTTCGACGCGGCGATGGTGGCGGCGCGGCCGCGCGGCAGCGACTATCCCGCGCGCGTCCTCGCTTATGAGACGGTGTCGGAGACCAACTGGGCCGCGCCTTATCTGGCCCCGTCGTTCCAGCCCACCGTCTTCGTCGACATCGCCGACACGCTGGAGGCCAAGCTCGACGCCTTCCGCTGCTTTGAGTCGCAGCGCCACGCCTTTCCCGACGAGCGTTCGATCGAGACGCTGCGCGCGCTGGCGATGGTGCGCGGCTCGTGCGTCGGGCGTCACGCCGCCGAGGCGTTCGTGCTCGTCCGCGAGGTGGGGTGATGGCCGACCTCCGCCTGCTGCTCGGCTCGGCTGGGCGCCGCGTCGCGCTGCTGCGCTGCTTCCGCGAGTCGGCCGCGGCGCTGGGCGCGACGCTCGAGGTCCATGCCACCGACCTCGCGCCCGAATGGAGCGCCGCCTGTGCCTCGGCCGACGCCGCGCATGCCGTGCCGGCGGCGACGACCCAGGCCTATGTCGAGGCGACGCTCGCGATCTGCGCGCGTGAGCGGATCGACTTGCTGGTGCCGACGATCGACACCGAGCTCCACGCGCTGGCGCTCGCGCGCGACCGATTCGCTGCGATCGGCACGCATGTCGCGGTGGCGGACGCCGAGCTGGTGGCGATGGCGCGCGACAAGCTCGAGACCGCGCGCTTCCTCGATCGCGCCGGTGTGCCGACCCCGGCGACCGCGGCGGCCGAGGCGGTCGACGCCGGCTGGCGCTGGCCCGCGATCGCCAAGCCGCGCGGGGGCAGCTCCAGCCGCGGGCTGGCGCGGCTCGGCTCGCTCGCCGAGCTGGCCGCGCTGCCGCGGCCCGAACCCTATATCGTCCAGCACCTGCTCGGCGGGCAGGAATATACCGTCAACCTGTTCTTCGACGCCGCCGGTACGCTGCGCTGCGCGGTGCCGCACCGTCGCGTCGCGGTGCGCGCGGGCGAGGTCGAGAAGGGGGTGACCGAGCGCCACGACGCGCTGCTCGCGGTGGCGCGGCGGCTCGGCGACGCGGTGCAGGGGCGGGTGCGCGGCGCCTGGTGTTTCCAGGCGTTCGTCGACGCCGAGGGTGCGCCCTCGGTGTTCGAGATCAACGCCCGCTTCGGCGGTGGCTATCCGCTGGCACATCGCGCCGGCGCGGCCTTCGCACGCTGGCTGCTCGAGGAGCGGCTCGGTCGCGCGACGAGCGCGGATGATGCATTTGACGCGGGCGTGACGATGCTGCGCTTCGACGATGCCGTCTTCCTCTGAGCCGCGCCAACCGCGACGCCCGCCCGAGCGGGTCGTGGTGTTCGACCTCGACGACACGCTCTACCTCGAGCGCGACTATGTCGTCAGCGGCCTCACCGCGGCGGGCGACTGGGCGCGCGCGCGGCTCGGGCTCGATCGGCTCGGACCGCTGATGCTGGAGCGCTTCGAGGCGGGCGCGCGCCAGCGGATCTTCGACGACGCGCTCACCGCGCTCGGGCAGCCTGCGAGCCCCGCGCTGGTGGCACGGCTGCTCGCGGTCTATCGCCAGCATCGCCCGCGGATCACGCTGGCGCCCGACGCTGCGCGCTACCTCGCCCGGCGCGACCCGGGCGCCGCGGTGGCGATCGTCACCGACGGCTTCCTCGACGCGCAGCGCCGCAAGCTGCGCGCGCTCGACCTGTTCCGCCGCGGCGTGCGCCAGGCGGTCTGCACCGATCGCTGGGGGCGCGAGGCGTGGAAGCCGAGCCGCCGTGCCTTCGACCATCTCGAGGCGGCGTTCGGGCTGAGCGGCGCCCATTTCACCTATGTCGCCGACAACCCGTCGAAAGACTTTGTCGCGCCGCGCCAGCTCGGGTGGCGAACGGTGCGGATCGTGCGCCCCGCCGGGCTCCACGCCGGCGCGCGCGCCGCCCACGCCGCGGACGAGGCAGAGCGTGTGGTGCACGACCTCGATTCGCTTGACTGAGTCGCTGCTCAAGCCGGATCGCGCCGGAGAGGTATGTCACGGTGAGCCGTCGTGTCGGGGGAGGGGGCGGAGGTTCGCGTCCTGCGCACGGCCGCCCCGTCCGCGCAGGACTTCCCTTGCGCCTCGCGCTTTGCCACGGAGCGGCGCATGATCACGCTTCACGGCATCCCGAACTGCGACACGGTGAAGAAGGCGCGCGCGTGGCTCGCTGGCCATGATGTCGCGCATGGCTTTCATGATTTCCGCAAGGACGGGCTCGACGCCGCGCTGCTCGACGGATGGATCGATCGACTCGGCTGGCAGGTGTTGCTCAATCGCGCCGGCACGACCTTTCGCAAGCTGCCCGAGGCGGATCGTGCCGACCTTGATCGCGCGCGCGCGGCGGCGCTGATGCTGGCGCAGCCGGCGATGATCAAGCGACCGGTGCTGGTGCATGACGACGGTATCGAGGTCGGCTTCAAGCCCGAACGCTATGAAACGTTGTTCGGTTGAGCGTAATGCGGAGGCCGCTCTGGTACTGCCTGCTTGTTGTCGCGCTGCTGCTCTGGGCGTTCTGGTCTGGCTATGCCTGTATCGTCCAGCTGCGCGCGGGCGCGGCGCTGGCGAGCGACCCGGCCGACCGGGCGCTGCTCGCCGCGCTGCCGGGCTGGTACTGGCTCGACTATGCGGTGGCGAGCCTCGGCCTGCTGCTCGGCGCGGCGGCACTGCTGCTGCGGCGCCGCGTCGCGGTGGCGGCGCTGACCGTCTCGCTGGTGGCGGCGTTGATCCAGTTCGGCTGGTTGTTCGCCACCACCGATCTGCTCGCGCGTCGCGGCGCGGGGGTGCTGTTTGCGTCGCTGTTGATCCTGCTGGTCGGCGCGTCCGCGCTCCAGCTCGCCCACCTGGCCGCGCGACGCCGCTGGATCGGGTGAGCGCGCCGGAGTAGCAGGGCGCATGTCCACCACCTTCACGATCGACGCCGCCACCAGCCGCGCCACCCCCGTTGCCGCGCCGATGAAGCGCCTCACGGTTCCCGCGATCCGCCAACGCAAGGCGGCGCTCGCGGCGGGGGAAGGCGTGCCGCTGGTGATGCTCACCGCCTATACCGTGCGCATGGCGCAGCTGATGGACGCGCACTGCGACCTGCTGCTGGTCGGCGACAGTCTGGGGCAGGTGATTTACGGCCTGCCCTCCACCGTGCCGGTTACGCTGGAGATGATGGCGGCGCACGCCGCTGCGGTGGTGCGCGGCAGCTATCACGCGCTCGTCGTCGTCGACATGCCGTTCGGCAGCTACGAGGCGTCGCCGCAACAGGCGTTCGAGAGCGCGGCGCGGCTGCTCAAGAAGAGCGGCGCGGCGGCGGTGAAGCTGGAGGGCGGCACCGCGATGGCGCCATCGGTCGCGTTCCTCGTCGAGCGTGGCGTGCCGGTGGTCGGGCATGTCGGTCTGACCCCGCAGGCGGTCAACACGCTGGGCGGCTATGGCGCGCGCGGGCGCAGCGCGGCGGAGGCGGCCAAGATCGTCGGCGACGCACGCGACATCGCCGCGGCGGGCGCGTTTGCGGTGGTGATCGAGGGCGTGGTCGAGCCGATTGCGGTGGAGATCACGCGCACCATCGCGGTGCCCACGATCGGAATCGGCGCCTCGGCCGAGTGTGACGGACAGGTGCTCGTCACCGAGGACATGCTCGGGCTGTTCGAGCGCACCCCGCGGTTCGTCAAGCGCTATGGCGACATGGCCGGCTATGTCGCCGAGCGCGTCGCCGCCTATGCCGACGAGGTGCGCACGCGCGCCTTCCCCTCCGCCGACCAGGTGTACGCGCCGCGGGATTGACGCCGCGCGCCGAACCCGGGACACCCCCGTCGCGGCCGCTCTTTCGTTTCGCGGGGCGAGCCGCTACAGCGCTGCGGTTCCCCATCAGGCCCGGAGTGATCGGTGGCTCTTACGCCGCAAAACAATGAAGCGTTCCTGCGCGAGGTCGACGACGAATTGCGTCGTGACCAGGCGATCAACGTGTGGAAACGCTACGGGCGCGCGATCATCGCCGCCGTGGTGCTGGCATTGGTCGCGCTGGCCGCGTTCCTGTTCTGGCAGCATCGCCAGCAGCAGGTGGCCGAGCGGGAGGGCGAGCAGCTCCAGCAGGCGTTCGACGCGCTCGCGGCGCAGGATACCAAAAGCGCCGCGGCGCCGCTCGCCGCACTCGCCGACTCATCGCGCGACGGTTATCGCGCCGCGGCGCGCTTCACCGAGGCGGACGTGCTGCTCCAGAAGGACGATCTGCGCGGCGCCGCGACCGCCTTCGCTCGCATCGCGGAGGATGCGTCGCTGGCGCAGCCGTTCCGCGATCTCGCGCTGATCCGTCAGACCAGTGCCGAGTTCGACCAGCTCAAGCCGGCGGTGATCGTCGAGCGGATGCGCCCGCTCGCGGTGACCGGCAACGCCTGGCTTGGCAGTGCGGGCGAATTGATGGCGGCGGCCTATCTGCGTGAGGGGCGGCGCGATCTCGCGCAGCAGACGTTCGCGCGCGTCGCGGCGGATCCGGACGTGCCGAGCTCGCTGCGTCAACGTGCGGTTCAGATGGCGGGCGTACTGGACACCAAGGCACCCGTCGCGGCGCCGGGCAAGAATGAAGGTGTGAGCAAGCGATGAAGACGAGGTTCGCGACCGGCGTGGCGATCGCCGCGCTGGTGGGGCTGAGCGGCTGCGGCATCTTCAAGAGCGCGCCCAAGAAAACTCCGACGGTCGGGCAGCGCGTGCCGATCCTGGTGTCGGAGAACCCGGCCGAGATCGACAAGGGGCTCGCCGATGTCCAGGTGACGCTGCCGACCCCAGCCGCCAATGACAGCTGGACCCAGCCCGGCGGCAACGCCGCCAAGTCGATGGGCCATCTGTTGCTCGCCACCGCGCCGACCAAGGCGTGGAGCGCGGAGATTGACGGCGGCAGCAACCGCGCCCGGCTCGCCGCCATGCCGGTGATCGCCGACAACAAGCTCTTCGTGGTTGACGTCCAGGGCGTGATCAACGCCTTCACCGCCGATCGCGGCGCCAAGCTGTGGACGCGCACGATCAGCGAGGGTGACGACAATCGCGCCGCGCGCTTCGGCGGCGGGGCGAGCTACGACGACGGCAAGGTCTATGCCACCGACGGGCTCGGCGGTGTGCTGGCGGTGAACGCCGCGGACGGCGCGGTGCTGTGGCGGGCGAAGCCGGGTGGCCCGCTGCGCGGCGCGCCCACGGTGGCCAACGGCCAAGTCTATGTGCTGAGCCAGGACAATCAGATTGTCGCGCTCAACCAGGCCGACGGCAAGGTGGTGTGGACGCAGACCGCCAGCCTCGAGACGCAGGGCGTATTCGGCGTCGCCGCGCCCGCGGCGAGCTCCGGCACGGTGGTAGCGGGCTTCTCCAGCGGGGAACTCAACGCCTATCGCTACGAGAACGGCCGCTCGCTGTGGCAGGACGCGCTGTCGCGCACCTCGATCACCACCTCGGTGTCGAGCCTCGCGGACATCGACGCCGACCCGGTGATCGAGGACGGTCGCGTTTATTCGATCGGGCAGGGCGGTCGCATGATCGCGCTCGAGCTCGCAACCGGCCAGCGGCTGTGGGAGCAGAACCTGGCCGGCATCTCGACACCGTGGATCGCGGGCGAGTGGATCTTCGTCGTCACCGACGACGCCCGGCTGGTGTGCCTGTCGCGCGCCAATGGCAAGATCCGCTGGATCAGCCAGCTGCGCGCCTACAAGAACGAGGAGAAGCGCTCGGACCCGTACAATTGGTTCGGGCCGGTGCTGGCGGGCGAGCGGCTGTGGCTGACCAACTCGCGCGGCGAGCTGGTGGCGCTGTCGGTCGCCGACGGCAAGGTACAGACCACGATCCGCGCCGGCGACAGCTTCTCGCTCGCGCCGATCGTCGCCAACCAGACGCTGTACACGCTTGACGAGAAGGGCGTGATCACCGCCTGGCGGTGAGGGTATCGGACGACTCGTGCTCTCGCGTAGGCGAGACCTTTGCGGAACCACCTCGTCGTCCCGGACTTGACCCGGGAGCTATTGGGCGGTGTACGCTGCGGCGGTTGTAGTGGCGCCATGGATCCCGGCTCAGGGCCGGGATGACGGCGATCACGCAGTTCGGCAAAGGTCTCGCGTAAGCGGGAGCCTAGGGCCACGAACGGTAGGGCGCGGGGCCCTGGGTTCCTGCGTGCGCAGGAACACGGTGGCGGCGCTATCGCCTCGATGAAATTGCGGGTAGAGCGACCTCAACTTCCCTCCCTGCAAGGGAGGGGTCGGGGGTAAGGCGTGCCGCGAGCACATCGCCCGAGGAAGCGCCCTACCCCAAACCCCTCGCCGGACTCTTGCTCGAAGCGCTTAGGTCTCACCCAGATGTCTCGTCTCCCCACCGTCGCGATCGTCGGTCGCCCCAATGTCGGCAAGTCGACGCTGTTTAATCGCCTCGTCGGCAAGCGGCTGGCGCTGGTGGACGACCGCCCCGGCGTGACGCGTGACCGCCGCGAGGGCGACGCGCACCTGCTCGGGCTCGACTTCCGCGTGATCGACACCGCCGGCTACGAGGACGAGGATCCCGACACGCTGCCGGGACGGATGCGGCGCCAGACCCAGGCCGCGGTCGACAGCGCTGACGTCGCGCTGTTCATGATCGACGCGCGCGCCGGGATCGTGCCGCTCGACGAGGAAATCGCGCGCTGGCTGCGCGGCGCCTCCACGCCGATCGTGCTGGTCGGCAACAAGGCCGAGGGCCGTGCCGCCGAGGCCGGGCTGATCGAGGCGCTGTCGCTCGGCTTCGGTGACGCGGTCCAGCTGTCCGCCGAGCATGGGGAGGGCGTCGCCGACCTGTTCGAGGCGCTGCTGCCCCACCTCGAGGCGCTCGAGCCAGAGGAGGTGGAAGAGGACGACGAGAGCCCCGACGCGCCGCTCAAGCTCGCCATCGTCGGTCGCCCGAACGCGGGCAAGTCGACCCTGGTCAACCGCATTCTCGGCGAGGACCGGATGATCACCGGGCCCGAGGCGGGCATCACGCGCGACTCGATCGCGATCGACTGGGTCTGGCACGGCCCCGACGGCCCACGCGACGTCCGCCTGATTGACACCGCGGGCATGCGCAAGCGCGCCAAGGTGCAGGACAAGCTGGAGAAGCTCTCCGTCGCCGACGCGCTTCACGCGGTCGACTTCGCCGAGGTGGTGGTGCTGCTGCTCGACGCGACGCTAGGTCTGGAGTCGCAGGACTTGCGCATCGCCGATCGCGTGCTGGAAGAGGGGCGCGCGCTGGTGATCGCGCTCAACAAATGGGACGTCGCCGAAGACCCCTCCAAGCTGTTCAATGGCGTGCGCACCGCGCTGGACGAAGGGCTGGCGCAGGTGCGCGGTGTGCCGCTGCTCGCGGTCTCGGCGGCGACGGGCAAGGGGATCGACCAGCTGATCGGCGCGGCGTTCGCCACGCGGGAGGCGTGGTCGCGCCGCGTCGGCACCGGCGAGCTCAACCGCTGGTTCGAGCGCGCGATCGAGGCCAATCCGCCGCCCGCGCCCGGCGGCAAGCGGATCAAGCTGCGCTATCTCACCCAGGCGAAGACACGGCCACCCGGCTTCGTGCTGTTCGGCACGCGCGTGGACGAGCTGCCGATGAGCTACCAGCGCTACCTGATCAACGGCATCCGTCGTGACCTGGGCTTCGGCGCGGTGCCGGTGCGGCTGATGCTGCGCGCGCCCAAAAATCCGTTCGCCGGGAGCTGACGCGTCACGCTTACCTCCTTTTTACCTTTCAGGCGCTAGGTCCCTGGGCCCGAACAGGAGGCGCATGTGGCGGACGGAGCGGTGGATCTGGTGGACCGGGCGGCGCTGGCGCGCGCGCGCGCCGAGCTGGGCGCCGGTTTCGCCCGCATCCTCGGCTATTTTCGTGAGGACGGCGTCAAGTCGCTGAGCGCGATCGAGGCAGCGATGCGCCAGGGGCAGGCCGCGGCGATGGTCATCCCCGCGCACACGCTCAAGGGGGAGGCGCGCCAGTTCGGCGCGATCGTGCTCGCCGCCTTGGCCGAGAAGATCGAGGATCACGCGCGGACCTGCGTCGAGCATCATGAGTCACCGCAGGACGCGATCGAGGACGTGGTCGCGCTGCGCCCGCTCTTCCTCCGCACGCTCGCGCTGCTGGAGGCCGAGGGCGCCACTCCCGTCGCGATGCGGCGGCCGGGGGGCTTTGGACGGCGGGTGGCGTAACGCATCCGCCATCCCGCACGCGATCAATCGATGCGTGACAATGACGATCGCTGCGCGGCGTTATTGCCCCGGCGGCGTCGACTGACGTGATCAGCCTTTCCGCGCCGGCGCATCCACGCGCTCGTTCGTCTCCGCCTTGAAGAAGGCGATGGCGGCTTGCAGCTGTTCGGCTTGGCGGAGCAGCGCGCGGGATGTCGCAGCAACTTGTTCCGATCCGGCGGCCGTCTGTTGTGCGGCGTAATCCAGTCGTCCGATCGCCTGGTTGATCTGCGCGGTTCCGAAATCCTGTTCGCGGCATGCGGCGGTGATCTCGTCGAACAGCTCGGCGGTTCGGCCGATGTCGGGTACCACCTTCGCCAGCATCGTCCCGGCATCGATCGCGGTGGTGACCGTCTTCTGCGACAGGATGCCAATCTCGACGGCGGCGGTTCGCGAGCGCTCGGCGAGTTGGCGGACTTCCGCCGCCACCACGGCGAAGCCGCGGCCGTGCTCACCCGCGCGCGCAGCCTCGATGGCGGCGTTGATCGCCAACAGGTCGGTCTGCTGGGCAATCTCTTGAACAACGGAGACTTCGCGCGCGATCGTCGTCATAGCGTCAACGGCTGCTGCGACCGCGGCACCACCGGCCGTCGCATCCTCGGCCGAGCGACGGGCGAGCTCCCTCGTCTCGCCGGCATTGTTTGCGGTCTGTTTGATGTTCGCCGCGATCTGCTCCATCGACGCCGAGGCTTCCTCGCTGGCCGCGGCCTGTTCGTTCGAACCGTCCGCCAATTGTTGGGCTGCCGTCCATAATTGCCGACTTCCGGCGGCAACATGAGCAGACGCCGTCATCGTATCGGTGACAATGGTGCGCAGCTTGCTCACCATGGTTTGCAGGGCCAGCCCCAACGTGTCGCGGTTCGATCGCGGGACGGCGGCGATCGTCAGGTCCCCGCTCGCAACGGCACGCGCGATATCGGCGGTGGCGTTGAGATGGACGATCACGCTGTTCAACGCTCTGGCGAGTTGGCCGATCTCGTCGCGCCGCGTGGTGCCGTCCACCTTGATCGCGAGATCGCCTAATGCCAGCCGCTCCATCACCGCAATCTCGGCCTGTATCGGCACCGTGATGCTGCGCAGCGTCCAGAGCCCCACGGTGACCATCACCGCGGTCGCCGCGAGGGCCACCGCCAGGGTGACGCTCCATGCCGTGTCATAGGCGCCCGCGGCGCGGTGAGCATCGTCGACCGCGGCGTCATCCTTGATCTGGATGATCGCTCCCAGCTTGTCGAAAGCCGCCACCAATGCGTCGCGGGCACGGGGGACCGCCGCCACGGCGGCCGCCTTCTCGTCGCGCGACAGGGCGGTGACGATCGTCGCGCGTATCGCAAGATAGCTGTTCCAGCTGCTGGTGAAGGCGGCGAAGGCGGCGGCTTCGACAGGGGAGTGGATCGTCGCGCGGTACGATCGTAGCAAGGTCGGGAAGGAGGTGTCCATCTCGACGAACTCGTCGTCGAGGCTCCTCTGCTCGAGCGGATCGGTGGCGATGATCTTTCGGATCGTCGTCGTATGATAACGCAAGAGCATGAACCGGATATCGTCGAGCATCGTCGTTTTCGGAAGAATCACATTCTTCGCGTTGGAGGCGGACAGATACACCGTATCGATACGACTCAAGGTAAAAACGCTGAGACTGGAAAGAGTTAGTACGGCCAGCCCGAGCAGTAAGAAGAGCTTTGCCGAAATCTTCATGTCTCTGGATCTCGCCGTCTACTATCAAGTATTTAAGCATAATAACTAGATGGCATCGATCCTGACCTGCGGCGATGGTAATGCTTTCCAGCGGACGCGGCGGTTGGGACACCTAGCTGCTTTATAGCAGGTCGGCGGCAGAACTCGTTCGCGTAGCCACGCACGCCCGTGTCAGCCTCGGACACGTCTTGGCAAGGTCAGCTGTGCGTCTCCGTCATCAACGACGATGAACGTGCTCATGTCAGGCGGCGAAGGGCTGGTGACGATCTCGCTTCAGCCACGGGGCTCACCCCGGCGGCCTCTTCGTACAGACAAGGGCTGGAACGATCACGCAGCGGTCGCGGACCAGGCGGACAGGGCAGACGGGCACGCGCGCGGCGGGGGACTAGCGCGGGAAGGCGGCTCGCCGGAGAGGGGCTTGTCAGCCGGCCGGTGGTCGTTCCAGACGTGCGATCTGGATCGTTGCCATCACTTAGCAGGGATCGTCCGGTGCGGCTCGGGCGTGTCAGCGCATGTGACCAGGGTCTGATTTCATTCGTCGAAAACGCCAGCGTGCTCCGGCGAACGCTGAGCCCAGGGTCACCAACGTTACCGGCTGTGGCTCTGGGCTCCCGCGTGCGCGAGAGCACGGTTCAGCTTGGGTGAGGCAGGCTGTAGAAGGATTGGCGCCTCGTCCCGGGATCGCGAACACGATCGATCCCGGGGCCGGGCTGAGAGCGGCGCGAGCCTCACCCCTTCAGATAGGGGGCGGCGCCGCTCTCGGGCTTGTCATGCTCGCTCACCGAGTTGAGCTGGATATAATTGTGGATACCCATGCGCTCGATCATTTCGAACTGGCGCTCGAGCGTGTCGACATGCTCTTCCTCGCTGGCGAGGATGCGCGCGAACAGCTCGCGGCTGACGAAGTCCTTCACTTCCTCGCAATAGGCGACCGCGGCCTTGAGCTGCGCCACCGCCTCGATCTCCATCGCGAGATCGGCCTTGAGCGCCTCCTCGACGGTTTCGCCGATGCGGAGCCGACCGAGCAGCTGGAAATTGGGCAGTCCGTCCAGGAACAGGATGCGCTCCGCCAGCCAGTCGGCGTGCTTCATCTCGTCGATCGACTCGTGACGCTCGAACTCGGCGAGCTTGTACACGCCCCAATGATCAAACAGGCGGTAATGCAGCCAATATTGATTGATCGCCGTCAACTCGTTCTTCAACGACTCGTTGAGAAAGTCGATGACCTGGGGGTCGCCCTTCATGCCGGTCTCCAAGGATTAGATCGGCACGCCGAATAGCCCGGAGCGGAGCCCGGCGAAAGACATAAAGTGTCGAGCGGTCGGTCGGTTACTTGCTGCGAGCGCTACGCAGCCGCACGTTCCTCATCGATAATTGCGCGAGCATATTGAACACATTGGCCGCATTTCGGTGAACGGCCGAGGCACCGGTACGCCTGGCAGGGGGTGGCAGCACCCGATCTTGCCGCCTCGCGCACCTGACATTCACGGATAGCATTGCACACGCAGACGACCATGTGGCCTCCCTCTCGGCTGCGAGTCGTGTAGCGGCGTTGCGAACCGTTCGCAAGGGAAATGCGACGCGTTCGCATCTACGAGCGTCGGCGACGCAGCGGCTGTGCTGCGCCGCGTGCCAGCGAGCGCCAAAGCCACTCGGCCGGGCCATAGTGGAAATGCCGGAGCCAGGCGGGCGACCAGAGCAGTAGCAGGCCCCATAGCGGCGGCAGCACCGCATAGGCCTCGGCGCGACCCCAGCGCGCGAACTGACCCGCGCCCCAGCCGTAGAAAAACGCGGCGAGGAGCAGGCTGGACAGGAGATAGTTGCTCAGCGCCATCTGACCCACCGCGGCGAACCGGTCGGTCAGCCGCGACGGCGGGCGCCAGAGCAACAGTGCGGCATAGCCGGCGACCATCGGCGCGTGGATCAGCGGGCCGAGCGCGAACGAGGCGGTGACCACTGCTGTCGTGCCGAATTGGCGTGCGACAAGGTGCGCCGCCAGCGCGCCCTCCAGCACCAGCCCGAGCGGCAGCGTCGCCGCGGCGACCCAGCCATAGCGCGCGCGCGGCCACGCGCCGGTGACGAAGCCGGTGCGAAACGCGGCCATGCCAAGCAGCATGTAGCCGAGCGTCTCCGGCCCGTTGGCGAGCAAGCCGCCGACCGCGCCGGCGTCGTGCCGCCAGCGCCAGACCATTCCGTCCGCGAGCGGGCCGCGCAGCGCGGCGATCTCGTCCAGCAGGAGGTGTGCGGGTGGGCGTCCGAAGCTCTGCTCGATCGCGGCGTGGGTCGTCGGCGCGACGGCGGCCTGAACGAGCGCGATGCCGCCGATCGTCGCGAGCAGCAGCGCGGACGCGGCAGCGAGCAGCAGCACCCGCACGGGCGCGTGGACGAACAGCAGCGCCCCAATGCCGACCAGCGCATAATGGTGGAGGATGTCGCCGTACCACAGCAGGTACAGATGCGCGGCGCCGATCAGGTACAAAACCCCCATGCGGCGGAGATGCACCGCCGCGCCATTCTCGCCGGCGGCGTCGGCGCGTCCGATCACCAGCAGCAGCGAGGCGCCGAACAAGGCCGCGAACAGGCCGCGCATCTTGCCCTCGATCACGACGAAGGTGAACGCCCAGGCGGTGATGTCGGCGGGCGTGGTACCGCCCGCGGCTAACGGCGAGAAGTAGGCGGCCTGGGGCAGCGCAAAGCCGGGCAGGTTGGCGAGCGTGATTCCCAGCACCGCGACGCCGCGCAGGAAATCGAGCGCGACGAGGCGTTTGGCGGCGATCATGGCGAACGCGTGCTAGGAGCGTAGCCGGGAACTGGCAACGGGCGAGATCCTCCCCAGCCACGGGAAGGCAGACCATCGCGCAAAGCGCGATCGTGTAGCGGGATGGCGGCATGCGAGCCGATGCGCGTGTGGCGAGCCGCCTCAACCACCCAGCCATGGCGGGCGGTCCTCCTCCCTGTGAAAGGGAGGAGTCCGTCAGCGCTAGATCGCCGCTTCGCCCGCCATCAGCTTCGGGAAGAAGCCCTCATGCGCCGCGCGCAACTGATCGAGCGGCACGCAATAGTCGCCGTCGCGCAGCTCGAAGATCACGCGCGTGCCGATCGTGCGGCCGAGCGGGTCGGCATCGACCCCGGCGTCGAGCGCGGCCTGGAGGAAGTCGAGCAGCGCATGGTCGTGGACGGTTACGATATAGACGCCCTGCTCTTCGGCGAAGAGCGCGGCGGCGGTCTCGAACGGCAGCGCGCGATCGATCATCGCGCCGATGTTGCCCGCCAGCGCCATCTCCGCGATCGCCACCGCAACGCCGCCATCGGCGACGTCATGCACGGCGCCGAGGCGTCCGGCGTCGATCTGTGCGCGGATGAAGTCGCCGGTGCGGCGCTCCGCCTCCAGGTCGACGCGCGGCGGCGGGCCTTCCTCGCGCCCGTGCAGCTCGCGCAGCCACAGCGACTGGCCGAGATCGCCGCGGCGCGTGCCGACCACGACAATGACGTCACCGGTCTGCTTGAACGCGATCGTCGCGCTCTTCTGCCAGTCCTTGAGCAGCCCGACGCCGCCGATCGCGGGGGTCGGCAGGATCGCGGAGCCGCCGCCGGTCGCCTTGCTCTCATTGTAGAGGCTGACGTTGCCGCTCACGATCGGGAAGTCGAGCGCGCGGCACGCCTGCGCCATGCCGTCGAGGCAGCCGGTGATCTGGCCCATGATCTCGGGGCGCTGCGGGTTGGCGAAGTTGAGGCAGTTGGTGATCGCCAGCGGGGTCGCGCCCACCGCGGTGAGGTTGCGCCACGCCTCGGCCACCGCCTGCTTGCCGCCCTCGACCGGGTCGGCGAAGCAGTAGCGCGGGGTGCAGTCGGTCGTCATCGCCAGCGCCTTGTCGGTGCCGTGAACGCGCACCACCGCGGCGTCGCCGCCGGGGCGCTGCACCGTGTCGGCGCCGACCATGTGGTCGTATTGCTCCCAGATCCAGCGCCGGCTGGCGATGTCGGGCGAACCCATCAGCGCGAGCAGGTCGGCCGCAGGATCCTTGCAGTCGGGAATGTTCACGAGCGCCTTGGCGGTCGGGGTGGGGACGTGCGGACGGTCGTACAGCGGGGCGTCGTCGGCGAGCGGCGCAAGCGGGATGTCGCACACGGTCTCGCCCTGCCACTTGAGCACCATCCGGCCGGTATCGGTGACATGGCCGATCACCGCGAAGTCGAGCTCCCACTTCTCGAAAATCGCGCGCGCGAAATCCTCGCGGCCGGGCTTGAGCACCATCAGCATGCGCTCCTGCGACTCAGAGAGCATCATCTCGTACGGCGTCATGCCGGTCTCGCGCTGGGGCACGTCGTCCATCACCAGCTCGATGCCCACGCCGCCCTTGCTCGCCATCTCGACCGAGGAGGAGGTGAGCCCCGCCGCGCCCATGTCCTGGATCGCGACGATCGCGTCCGAGGCCATCAGCTCGAGGCACGCCTCGATCAGCAGTTTCTCGGTGAAGGGATCGCCGACCTGGACGGTGGGGCGCTTCTCGTCCGCATCCTCGCCGAAGTCAGCGGAGGCCATGGTCGCGCCGTGGATGCCGTCGCGCCCGGTCTTGCTGCCGACATAGACGATCGGATTGCCCACGCCCGAGGCGGCCGAGTAGAAGATCTTGTCGGTATCGGCGACGCCCACGGTCATCGCGTTGACGAGGATGTTGCCGTCATAGGCGGGGTGGAAGTTCACCTCGCCTCCCACCGTCGGCACGCCGACGCAATTGCCGTAGCCGCCGATGCCGTGGACCACGCCCGAGATCAGATGCCGCATCTTCGGGTGATCGGGCCGGCCGAAGCGCAGCGCGTTGAGGTTCGCCACCGGGCGCGCGCCCATGGTGAAAACGTCGCGCAGGATGCCGCCGACGCCCGTCGCCGCGCCCTGATAGGGCTCGATGTACGAGGGGTGGTTGTGGCTCTCCATCTTGAAGATGACCGCCTGACCGTCGCCGATGTCGACCACGCCCGCGTTCTCGCCCGGACCGCAGATCACCTGCGGGCCCTCGGTCGGCAGCTTCTTGAGGTGGATGCGGCTCGACTTGTAGCTGCAATGCTCCGACCACATCACCGAGAAGATGCCGAGCTCGACGAGGTTGGGCTCGCGGCCCAGCGCGTTGAGCACGCGCTCATATTCATCGGGGGACAGGCCGTGCTCGGCGACGATCTCGGGCGTGATGGCGGTCATGGCTGGCGCGCATAGCGGCTGTGTGTCGCGGTGGCCAGACGGTGTGGGGGGAAGCCGGACGAGATCAGCGCCGCCGTGCTCCTGCGCACGCAGGAGCCCAGGGTTATCAGGCGCGACGCTCGCGGCTCTGGGCTCCTGCGTGCGCAGAAGCACGGCGGTCGCTCGTCACTGCGGACTTGATCCGAGGTGCATGGTGCCGCGCACGTGACGTGGGTGGCGCTCGCGGGGCTATGGATGCCGGGTCAAGCCCGGCATGACGGGGCTGGGTTAGCGCCGCTTCCTTCTCAGCCGCCGCAGCAGCCCGCGCTTTTCAAACGCCTCGAACATCTCGCCCGGTCCCTCGGGATCGAGCACCTCATTGTCCGCCAGCCATTTCTCGACCGAGTTGAGGTCGTCCACCTCATAGGGCACCAGCGTCCGGCCGCTGCCGCGCAGCGCCTCGATCGTGGCGATCAGCCCGTCGCGCGCGACCCGCTCGCTCACCAGCGCGGGGTCGACGCCGAGATGCTCTGCGATCAGGTCGTCACGAATCGCCGTGATCGTCGCGGCCCCGTCGGTAATGGTGACGTCGCACTCGGTGTCGAGCCGCAGCGAGCGGTTGTTGAAGTTGGACGAGCCGATCCGGATCGCCTGGTCGTCGATCACCGTCACCTTGGCGTGGCAGTAGATCGGCGTGCCCTTCTCGTTGATCGGGTGATACATCCGGAAGCGGCCGCGATGGTCGCGCCGGCGCAGCTCGGTGACGAGCCGCGCGCGTGCCGTGTCCATCGCGATCGGCTCGAGCCAGCCCTGCGCGGTCACCGGGTTGATCACGACGATCTCGGGCGGATCGTCTTCCACCAATCTTGCCGCGATCGCCTCGGCGATGCGGCGGGACGCGAAATATTGGCTCTCGGCGTAGATGCGCTTCCTCGCCGAGGCGATCAGCGCGAGGTACAGCCGCTCGATCTCGAGGATCTCGTCCTGCCCGTCAAAGTCGGGCTGCGAGCGCGACACCGCCACGTCGACATCGGCGAAGACGGGCGTGAGCGACTCGGGCCAGCAGCTGCCCTCGCGCGGCGGCGGCGGCGCGATCTCGGCGCCGCCCGCGATCGCCCAGCGCGTGCGGCACAGCTCGCCCAGCGCTTTTGCGATCGGCCCCTGGAGGGCCGTCGTCGCATCGTGCCACGGCTTGTACGCGCGGCCGCTGGGGGAGGTGCGGCGCGGATCGTCATCGACGTGCGCGCGCGTGTCCCAGCGCTCGTCGGTCATGTCGATCCCGCCGCAAAAGGCGAGGCAATCGTCGATTACCACGATCTTCTGGTGCTGCGAGGCGGCAACCGGGTGATGACCGTCGAGCAGCAGGTGGATGCGCGGCTGGCGGTAGCGCCAGTTGAGCAGGGTCCACAGCGTCTTGCCGCGCCCGAGCGTCTTGATCGCGCCTTTGTCCCAGCGAAGGATATGGACCTGCAGCCCCGGTGTGCGGTCGACCAGCCAGGAGATGAACGCGCCGACGTCGGTGGGCGCCTCGGGATGGTCGTCGTCATAGGCGAGATTGATTCGCGCGTCGAAATCCCAGCCGACCAGCAGGATCTGGTGCTGGGCGCGCAGCATCGCCTGCCGCGCGGCGCGGAAATAGGCGTCCGCGTCGATCACCACCGCGGCCTGGGTGGCGCGCTCGACGCGCCAGCGCGTGTTTTCGGGGAGGATCACAGGATCTCGAACACCCGCTCGGGCGGTCGCGCGAGCCGGACGCCCTTGTCGGTCTCGACCAGCGGACGCTCGATCGTGGCGGGATCGCGCGCCATCAGGTCGAGCGCGGCCGCGTCGCCGGCGACCGGCGGTGCGTTGCGGCGGAGCGCGTCGCGCAGTGCGATCCCGCCGCGCGCGAGCAGCGCGGCCAGCGTCTCACGCGAGGGCGGCGTCTTGAGATACTCGATGACGGTCACGTCGGCGCCCGCTTCCTGCAAGAGCGCGAGCGCCTGGCGCGACTTGGAGCAGCGCGGGTTGTGGTAGATCGTCGCCGCGCCCCCCGCCACCGTCACGCGTCCTGGCGCGCCAGCCACTCCTCCAGCCATTTGATCGTGTAGCTCCCCTGCTGGAACTCCGGGTCGTCGAGCAGCGCCTGATGGAGCGGGATCGTGGTCTTCATGCCCTCGATCACGAACTCCTCCAGCGCGCGGCGCAGGCGACGCAGCGCGCCCTGCCGGGTGGTCCCATAGACGATCAGCTTGGCGATCATGCTGTCATAGTAAGGCGGCACCATATAGCCCGCATACAGTCCCGAATCGACGCGGACGTGCATCCCGCCCGGAGCGTGATATTGCGTCACCCGGCCTGGCGAGGGCGCGAAGGTGCGCGGGTCCTCGGCGTTGATGCGGCACTCGATCGCGTGGCCGCGGAAGACCACGTCCTCCTGGCGCAGCGTCAGCGGGTGCCCTTCGGCGACGCGGATCTGCTCGCGCACCAGGTCGAGCCCGGTGATCGCCTCAGTCACCGGATGCTCCACCTGGAGTCGGGTGTTCATCTCGATGAAGTAGAACTCGCCGTTCTCCCACAGGAACTCGATCGTTCCTGCGCCGCGATAGCCCATATCGGCCATCGCCTTGGCGACGGTTCCGCCCATCCGCTCGCGCTCCTCGGCGGAGATCACGGGAGAGGGCGCCTCCTCCAGCACCTTCTGGTGGCGGCGCTGGAGCGAGCAGTCGCGCTCGCCGAGGTGGATGGCCTGGCCGTTGCCGTCGCCGAACACCTGGAATTCGATGTGGCGCGGATTGCCGAGATACTTTTCCATGTAGACGGTGGCGTCGCCGAACGCCGCCTTTGCCTCGGTCCCGGCCTGCTGCATCAGCGTCTCGAGCTGATCGGGCGACTGACACACCTTCATGCCGCGACCACCCCCGCCGCTCGCGGCCTTGATGATGACCGGATAGCCGATCCGCTCGGCCAGCGCCTGCGCCTCGGCCACGTCGCTGATCGCGCCGTCCGAGCCCGGCACCAGCGGCAGCCCCAGCGCGCCCGCGGTGCGCTTGGCCTCGACCTTGTCGCCCATCACCCGGATATGCTCGGGCTTCGGGCCGACGAAGATCAGGTTGTGCAGCTCGACGATCTCGGCGAACTTGGCGTTCTCGCTGAGAAAACCATAGCCGGGATGGATCGCGTCCGCGCCGGAGATCTCCGCGGCGGAGATGATGTTGGGAATGTTGAGATAGCTGTCGGTCGCGGCCGGCGGGCCGATGCAGATCGCCTCGTCGGCGAGGCGGACGTGCATCGCGTCGGCATCGGCGGTGGAGTGCACCGCCACCGTCTTGATGCCCATCTCGTGGCACGCGCGGTGGATCCGCAGCGCGATCTCGCCGCGATTGGCGATCAGCAGCTTCTTGATCTGGGGCAAGGGCGTTACTCGACCACCACGAGCGGCTGGTCGAACTCGACCGGCTGGCCGTTCTCGACCAGCACCGCCTTGACCACTCCGGCGCTCGGCGCGGTGATCGGGTTCATCACCTTCATCGCCTCTACGATCAGCAACGTGTCGCCCGCAGCGACGCTCTGACCCACCGCGGCGAACTGCTTGGCACCCGGCTCGGCGGCGAGATAGACGGTGCCGACCATCGGCGAGCGCACCGCATTGGCGTGCGACGGCGCCGAGGGCCCAGCGGTGTCGACCTGCGGCGGCGCCCCGGCGCCCGGCGCGGCGGCGGCAGGCGCCGGCGCATAGTGCATCGCCGGCGCGGCATTGACCGCCGCTGCCTTGCGCGCGACGCGGATCTTGCGCTCGCCGTCCTCAACCTCGATCTCGGTCAGCTGGGTGGTGTCGAGCAGCTCGGCGAGCTGGCGGACCAGATCGACGTCGACCTGCATCGCGCCGCCGTTGTGAGAGATGTCAGCCATGCAACCCTGTTTCCCCTAGATAGGGCGCGCTCCCTGTCAGAAGCGGGCCGCAGCTTCAAGCGCGAGCGTGTACGACATCGCGCCGAAGCCGGTGATGGTTCCCTTGGCGGCGCTGCCCACCAGCGAGACGTGGCGGAAGCTCTCGCGCGTGTGCGGATTGGACAGGTGCACCTCGATCACGGGCGTTTTGATGGCCTTGATGGCGTCGTGCAGCGCCACCGAGGTGTGCGTGTACGCCGCGGCGTTGAGCAGCACCGCGCGCGCGTCCACCGCCTGCGCCTCGTGCAGCCACTCGACCAGATGCCCCTCATGGTTCGACTGGCGCAGGTCGACCCGCAGCCCGAGCTCGCGGGCGCGATCCTCGAGCTGGCCGGCGATGTCGTCGAGCGTGTCATGGCCGTAGATTTCCGGCTCGCGCGTGCCGAGCAGGTTGAGGTTGGGGCCGTTGAGGACGAAGACGATGTCGGTCATGCTTTTCCCTGGGGCTGCTGCCCTTCGTGCAGGCGTCATTGCATCCGCGGCGCGCGCGCGCAACGTTGCCCCTGCGGCCGTGCGGTCCTAGATGGCGCGCATGGCACATTCCGACGGCACCATCACCATCACCCTCAACGGCGAGCACAAGCGGGTTCCTGCCGGGCTCTCGATCGCAGCCTTGGCGGAATCGCTCGGGCTGGTGCCCGAGAAGCTCGCGGTCGAGCGCAACCTGGAGGTGGTGCCGCGCTCGACGCTGGGCGAGGTGCAGGTCGAAGATGGCGACGAGCTGGAGATCGTCCACTTCGTCGGCGGCGGCGACCATGCCGCGCCGCTCACCGACGACAGCTGGACCGTAGCGGGGCGCACCTTTCGTTCGCGGCTGATCGTCGGCACGGGCAAGTACAAGGATTTCGCTCAGAACGCCGCCGCGCTCGAGGCGTCGGGCGCGGAGATCGTCACCGTCGCGGTGCGCCGCGTCAACGTCAGCGATCCCAGCGCGCCGATGCTGACCGACTTCATCGATCCCAAGCGCGTGACCTACCTCCCGAACACCGCGGGCTGCTTCACCGCCGAGGACGCGATCCGCACGCTGCGGCTGGCGCGCGAGGCGGGCGGCTGGGACCTCGTCAAGCTCGAGGTGCTTGGCGAGGCGCGCACGCTCTACCCCAATATGCGCGAGACGCTGAAGGCCACCGAAGTGCTCGTGCGCGAGGGCTTCAAGCCGATGGTCTATTGCACCGACGATCCGATCGCGGCGAAACAGCTGGAGGATGCCGGGGCGGTCGCGATCATGCCGCTGGGCGCGCCGATCGGCTCGGGGCTGGGCATCCAGAACCAGGTGACGATCCGGCTGATCGTCGAGGGCGCGAGCGTGCCGGTGCTGGTCGATGCCGGCGTCGGCCAGGCGAGCGACGCCGCGGTGGCCATGGAACTCGGCTGCGACGGCGTGCTGATGAACACCGCGATCGCCGAGGCGAAGGACCCGATCCTGATGGCGGCGGCGATGCGCTCTGCGGTGGAGGCGGGGCGGATGAGCTACCGCGCCGGCCGCATGGGCAAGCGCCGCTACGCCGACCCGTCGAGCCCGCTGTCGGGGCTGATCTGAGCCGTGGCGAATTGACGTAGGTCAAGCACGCGGCGGAACATCGCCGTTCTGGGTCCGTTGTTCTGTCACCGGGTTACACCAGACGGAGAATGACGATGGGCGAGCTCACCGACAAGATCAAAGGCAATGTCAACGAGCTGGTCGGCAAGGCCAAGCAGGCGGTGGCGGACAAGGATCCGGCGGATCGTACGGCCGCGGACGATCGCCTTGCCGCCGAGGGCGCGGCGCAGGAGACCAAGGGCAAGGGCCAGCAGTTCGCCGGCAAGGTGAAGGGCGCGCTTGGCGACGATATCTGATCGTTCGAATCGAGTGACCGAGGGCCGTCGCGGGAGACCGCGGCGGCCCTCCTCATTGGGGTGTTGAGCGGGCGACGATCCCCGTCACACGGCGTCGTCCTGAACTCGTTTCAGGATCCACCGCGCCGCAGACCCAGCAGCGCGGAAGGCGCTCAACCGTGGACCCTGAAACAAGGTCAGGATGACGCCAGTCGGTTTGAAAGCCGGTCGCCGACCCGGCGACCCGCTTGCCTTAATTCTTCCGCAGCGCGCTTAGTGTCAGCCCTGCGGTGATTTGCTCGACGTCGGTGCGGCAGTGGAGCAGCCGGACGCCGCGCTCGGCGAGCGCGCGGTCGAGCGCGGGGGCGAAATCCTCGGTACGCTCCACCGTCTCCGCCCAGCCGCCGAAAGCGCGTGCCAGCGCGGCGAAGTCCGGGTTGACCAGTCGCGTCGCCGACGGGCGGCCAGGGTATGCGCGCTCCTGGTGCATCCGGATCGTTCCGTACGCGCCGTTGTCGACGAGGATCACGAGCATGTCGGCGCCGTGCTGGACCGCGGTGGCGAGTTCCTGGCCGTTCATCAGGAAGTCGCCGTCGCCCGCCAGCGCGACCACGCTGCGCCCCGGCCGCCGCAGCGACGCGGCGACCGCAGCGGGCACGCCATAGCCCATCGCGCCCGCGGTCGGCGCCAGCTGTGTCCCCGGTCCGGCGTAGCGCCAGTAGCGATGCCACCAGCCCGAAAAATTGCCAGCGCCGTTGCAGATGATGGTGTCAGCCGGCAGCTTCTCGCGCATCGTCGCGACGCACGGGCCGAGGTCGAGCGCGACGCCGTCGCGGGCGCGCGGCGTGCTCCACGCCTCATAGGCGGTGCGCGCCTCCGCGGCGTGCGGGTGAACGCCGCCGTCGAGCGGCACCAGCGCCTCTGCGAACTCGGCCATGCCGGCGCAGATTGCGAGGTCGGTGGCGTAGGTACGCCCCAGTTCCTCGGGATCGGGATGAACGTGGACCAGCCGCTGCCCCGGGTGATCGGGCGTGACCAGCTGATAACCGTCGGTGGTCGCCTCGCCGAGCCGCGCGCCGACGACGACCAGCAGGTCGGCGCCGCGCACGCGCTCGACCAGTGCCGGGCTGGGGCCATAGCCGAGGTTGCCGGCATAGGCCGGGCAGTCGTTGGCGATCGCGTCCTGGCGGCGGAAGGCGGCGGCGAGCGGCACGCCGGTGCGCGTCGCCCAGTCCGCCATCGCCGCCGCGGCGGCCACGTCCCAGCCGGCGCCGCCGACGATCGCGAGCGGGTTTTCGGCGGTGGCGAGCAGGTCGCGCAGATGCTCGATCGAGTCCTCGTCGACCGCCTGGGCGACGCGCTCGACGCGCGCGCGATCCGGAGCGGTCACGCTGTCGAGCAGCATGTCCTCGGGCAGCGCCAGCACCACCGGGCCGGGCCGGCCGTTGATCGCGGTGGCATAAGCGCGCGCGACATATTCGGGGATACGCTTAGCGTCGTCGATCCGCGCCACCCATTTCGCGATCGGCGCAAACATCGCCTGGAAGTCGATCTCCTGGAACGCCTCACGGTCGCGCGTCGAGCGGTCGACGTCGCCGACGAACAGGATCATCGGCTGCGAGTCCTGCATCGCGACGTGGACGCCGATCGCGGCGTTGGTCGCGCCGGGGCCGCGCGTGACGAAGGCGATGCCGGGGCGGTGGGTCAGCGCACCGTCGGCGCAGGCCATGAACGCGACGCCGCCCTCCTGCCGACACGTCACCACCTCGATCGCGGGCGTGTCGTGCAGCGCGTCGAGCACCGCGAGGAAGCTCTCCCCCGGCACGGTGAAAAGACGGTCGCAGCCCTGCGCGACGAGCTGGTCGACGAGCAAGCGTCCACCGGTGCGGGGTTCGGTCATGCGGCGAGCCTAGCCGCGACGAAGGGCCTCGCGATAGAGGGTATTAGTTCCCAAGCGACGCGGCTTCCTTTCCGCTCGCGGGATCCCGTTACGAGACTCGGGAACGCTCCTCACCTTCCGTCATCCCGGACTTGGTCCGGGATTCACTCCTCCGCGAAAGCGACGCTTTCAAAGCGTGCGGCACGGTGGATCCCGGACCAAGTCGGGGATGACGGCTTGGCTTGGGAAAGTTCTCGTCGCAGGAGACGACGATCCCATTCACTCGCGCACTCACCACCGTACCAAACCCATCGCACACCCGATTGCCTTCGCCGCGCCGACCGCTAAGGATCCCGCCCATGCGGGACACGGTGATCTTCGACTTCGGCGGGGTGATCACCTCCTCGCCGTTCGCGGCGTTCAACCGGCTGGAGCGCGAGCGCGGCCTGCCGGTCGACCTGATCCGCCGCCTCAACGCCACCGATCCGGACAGCAACGCCTGGGCCCGCTTCGAGCGCGCCGAGATCGACGCCGCTACCTTCGACCGCGACTTCGCCGCCGAGGCCAAGGCGATCGGCCATGAGCTGCGCGGGCGCGACGTGCTGGCGCTGCTCTCCGGCGACGTCCGCCCGCGCATGGTGCACGCGCTCGACTGGCTCAAGCGCGCGGGCTTCCACATCGGCTGCATCACCAACAACGTGCCCGCCGGCGACACGCCGCGCGACCCGCAGGCGGTCGCCGCGGTGGCTGCGGTGCTCGCGCGCTTCGATCACGTGGTGGAGAGCAGCAAGGTCGGCATCCGCAAGCCCGACCCGCGCATCTATCTTATGATGTGCGAGACGCTCAGCAAGCGCCCCGACCAGTGCGTCTACCTCGACGATCTCGGGGTGAACTGCAAGGCCGCCGCGTCGCTGGGCATGGCAGCGATCAAGGTGACCGGCGAGGGGCAGGCGCTTGACGATCTGTGCGCGGCGCTCGGCGTCACGCCGGGCCATTTCTGAGGGAGACAGCGGGTGGTGGACAAGCTCTACGACAGCGCCGCGGCGGCGCTCGACGGGCTGCTGTTCGACGGCATGACGATCTGCGCCGGCGGCTTCGGTCTGTGCGGCATTCCGGAGCGGCTGATCGACGCGATCCAGGCTGCGGGCGTGACCGGGCTGACCGTCGCCAGCAACAATGCCGGGATCGACGGCGAGGGGCTCGGCAAGCTGCTGCGCACGCGCCAGATCGTCAAGATGATCTCGAGCTACGTCGGCGAGAACAAGGAGTTCGAGCGCCAGTATCTCAGCGGCGAGCTGGAGGTGGAGTTCTGCCCGCAGGGGACGCTGGCGGAGCGCTGCCGTGCCGGCGGCGCGGGCATCCCCGGCTTCTACACCAAGACCGGCGTCGGCACGTTGGTGGCCGAGGGCAAGGAAGTGAAGTCCTTCGATGGCGAGGATTATATTCTCGAACGCGGTATTCGCGCCGATCTGTCGATCATCAAGGGCTGGAAGGCGGACACCAGCGGCAACCTCGTGTTCCGAAAGACCGCGCGCAACTTCAACCAGCCGATGGCGACCGCGGGCAGGATCTGCGTCGCCGAGGTGGAGGAGGTGGTGCCGGTCGGCGCGCTCGATCCCGACCACGTCCACCTGCCGGGCATCTACGTGAAGCGGATGATCGTCGGCGCACCCTATGACAAGAAAATCGAGTTCCGCACGACGCGCCCGCGCGCGGAGGCCGGTGCGGCGTGACGTCACGGCTGCTGGTATCGGGCGCGGCGGCGGCGCTGCTCGCCGGTTGCGCGACCGCTCGCCCCGAGCGTCCGCCACCACCCGTCGCGAGTCTCGCGACCGAGGCGTCGGCGCCGGCCGCGCTGCCGGCGGGCGCAATGGCCTATCTTTATGGCTCGGCCGAGGCCGCGGCGCTGAGCGAGCAGACCTTCAACGCGCTCACCGCCTATGTTCGCGGCATGATCGAGCGTTCGCGCGACCGCCACGGGCGGTTGCCGAGCGAGCGCCGGGCCGGCACGTTGCCGCGCTGGCCGCAATCGGCGGTGCTCGTGCCGGGCGCAACCGCGGCCAGCGCCGAGACGATCCCGTGCAGCGGGTTGCCGCCTGCGGTGGTCCTCGACATGGACGAGACCGTGGTGCTCAACCTCGGCTATGAATATAATGACGTGCGCACCGGCGCGGCTTATGACGCCAAGCGCTGGGATCGCTGGGAGCGGACCGGCGCCGACAAGGTCGTCGCGGTGCCCGGCGCGGTCGCGGCGTTCCGCCAGTTACGTGCGCTCGGCGTGACGATGGTGATCAACACGAACCGCTCGGCGGACAACGCCGACGCCACGGCCGCGGCGCTGCGCGCGGCTGGCCTGGGCGAGTTTCGCCACGGCGACACGCTCTACCTGAAGGGCGATGTCGACGGTCGCTCGGGCAAGGACGCGCGACGGCTCGAGATCGCCAAGCATTATTGCGTCCTCGCGCTCGTCGGCGACCAGCTCGGCGATTTCGCCGACCTGTTCAACCCGCCCGGCCCGGCGCCCGCGCTCGGTCGCCGCGCGCTCGCCAGCGTGGGGCCGATCCAGGCGCGCTGGGGGCAGGGGTGGTTCGTGCTGCCCAACCCGGTCTACGGCACGGGGCTCGGCACCGACTGGGACGAGACCTTCCCGCAGAACAAGCGCTGGGGCGACGCCCCGGCCGAAGGAGCGAAGTGATGAGCTGGGATCGCAACGCCATGGCCGCGCGCGCCGCGCGCGAGCTGCGCGACGGCTATTACGTCAATCTCGGCATCGGCATCCCGACGCTGGTGGCCAACAACATCCCCGACGGCATCACCGTGACGCTGCAGAGCGAGAACGGCATGCTCGGCATCGGTCCGTTCCCCTATGACGACGAGGTCGATCCCGATCTGATCAACGCGGGCAAGCAGACGATCAGCGAGCTGCCGCAATCGGTCTATTTCGGCAGCGAGCAGAGCTTCGCGATGATCCGCGGCGGGCACATCGACCTCACCGTGCTCGGCGCGATGGAGGTGTCCGAGCGCGGCGACATCGCCAATTGGATGATCCCGGGCAAGATGATCAAGGGCATGGGCGGCGCGATGGACCTGGTCGCCGGGGTCAAGAAGATCATCGTCGTGATGGAGCATGTCGCCAAGGACGGCGCGCCCAAGTTCCTCCCGTCGTGCACGCTGCCGCTGACCGGGCGCGATGTGGTCGACATGATCGTGACGGATCTGGCGGTGTTCCAACGCCCCGACCATCACAGCGCCTTCCGGCTCATCGAGCTTGCGCCGGGGGTGACAGCGGACGAGGTCGCCGCCAAAACGAGCGCGCACTACGAGGCCTGACACGATGGCGTATACGCTGATCACCGCCAACCGGAACTACTCGAGCTGGTCGCTGCGGCCGTGGCTGCTGATGCGCGCGCTCGGAATCGCGTTTGAGGACCGCTTCGAGCCGTTCGCGACGCTGGACAATTACGCGGCGTTCCGTGCCTTCTCGCCGACCGGGCAGGTGCCGGTGCTGTCCGACGGGGAGCGCGTGGTGTGGGACTCGCTCGGCATCGCGCTTTACCTCGCCGAGCGCCACCCCGGCGTGTGGCCCGCAGACGAGGCGGCGCGCGCCTGGGCGGTCTGCGCGGTGGCGGAGATGCACGGCGGCTTCGGCGCGCTGCGGCGCGAGCGGACGATGACGGTGGGACAGCGGATCGCACCGACGCGCGGCTCGGACGCGTTGGCGCGCGACGTTGCGCGGATCGCCGAGCTGTGGGGCGAGGGGCTGGCGCGGTTCGGCGGACCGTGGCTGGCAGGCGAGCATTTCACCGCGGTGGACGCTTTCTACGCGCCGGTGGCGTTCCGCGTGCGCGCATGGGGGATCGACGTCGGCGCGGCGGGCGCGCGCTGGGTCGAGACGCTGCTGGCGCAGCCGGCGACGCGCGAGTGGGAGGCAGCCGCTTTGGCCGAGACCTTCCGCGAGGAAGGACATGAGGCCGAGGTGGCCGAGTATGGCGAGGTGACCGAGGATCATCGCGCCACGGCGTGAGCGGGTTCTTTCAACGCGCCGCGGTGCTCCTGCGCCGGCAGGAGCCCAGGGTGACCGAGCGGGGCGCTCGCGGCGCTGGGTTCCTGCGTGCGCAGGAACCCGAGGCGTTCTGTAGCAAAGGCTCCCCGCCGAGCGGCGTCATCCTGAACTCGTTTCAGGATCCACGGTGCGGCGTACTCAGGCGCGGAGACGCTTGCGGGACGGTGGATCCTGAAACGAGTTCAGGATGACGCCAGTTGGGGGGGGGCGACCTTTTCAGACCCATTCCACTGGAGAGGGCCACTTACGCACTTACCCATTCTGCCGGTCTCCGGCCAAAACCCGCGACATTTCCTATCGCTCTGCCTTGGAGGCACAGACCTTTTCGGTTAACAGCCGCAGATTATGCCAAGTCCGCGCACCTTGTACGAGAAGGTCTGGGACGCTCACGTAGTCGAGCGCCGAGACGATGGTTCCTGCCTGGTCTACATCGACCGCCACCTTCTCCACGAGGTGACCAGCCCGCAGGCGTTCGAGGGCCTGCGCGCCGCCGGTCGTCGCGTGCGCCGGCCCGATCTCACGCTCGCGGTGCCCGACCACAACCTGCCCACCACCGCGCGCACCGATGCCGTCGGGCAGGAGCTGCCGATCGCCGACCGCGAGAGCGCCGAGCAGCTCGCCGCGCTGCGCCGCAACGTCGCCGAGTTCGGCGTACCCTATATCGATGCGCTGTCGGCGCGGCAGGGGATCGTCCATGTCGTCGGCCCCGAGCAGGGTTTCACGCTGCCGGGCACGACGATGGTGTGCGGCGACAGCCATACCTCGGCGCATGGCGCGCTGGGCGCGCTCGCCTTCGGTATCGGTACCAGCGAGGTGGAGCATGTGCTGGCGACGCAGACGCTGATCCTCTCGCCCTCCAAGACGATGGAGGTGCGCGTCGACGGCACGCTCGGCTATGGCGTCAGCGCCAAGGACGTGGTGCTCGCGATCATCGGCAAGATCGGCGCGGCGGGCGGCACCGGCCATGTCATCGAGTTCACCGGCGAGGTGATCCGCGCGCTGTCGGTCGAGGGGCGACTGACGATCGCCAATATGTCGATCGAGGGCGGCGCGCGCGCGGGCATGATCGCGCCCGACGAGACCACTTTCGCCTATCTCAAGGGCCGCCCGATGGCGCCGCAGGGCGAGGACTGGGTGCGCGCGGTCGACTGGTGGCGCACGCTGCCGAGCGACGCCGGCGCGCGCTACGACAAGGTCGTGCGGCTGGAGGCGAGCGACATCGCGCCGGCGCTCACCTGGGGCACCAGCCCCGAGGACGTCGTGCCGATCACCGGCAGCGTTCCCGCGCCCGACAGCTTCGCCGACGCCTCGAAGCGCGCGGCGGCGCAGAAGTCGCTCGATTACATGGGGCTCACCCCGGGCATGCGGATGCAGGACGTGTCGATCCAGCACGTCTTCATCGGCAGCTGCACCAACAGCCGGATCGAGGACCTCCGCGCCGCCGCCTCGGTGGCGAACGGCCGTCATGTCGCCGATGGCGTGCGCGCCTTGGTCGTGCCCGGCTCGGGGCTGGTCAAGCGCCAGGCCGAGGCGGAGGGGCTCGACCGGATCTTCACCGCCGCCGGCTTCGAGTGGCGCGAACCGGGCTGCTCCATGTGCCTCGCGATGAATCCCGACAAGGTGCCGGCGGGCGAACGCTGCGCCTCGACGTCGAACCGAAACTTCGTGGGAAGGCAAGGACCTGGGTCGCGTACCCATCTGTTGTCACCGGCGATGGCGGCCGCGGCGGCGGTGACCGGGCGGCTTGCCGACGTCCGCGAGCTGATGGGCTGACGCACAAGAAGCAAGGGGTTGCGTGATGAAGAAAGTGCTCATGTTCCTGATCGCCGGCTCGGTGCTGAGCGGCGTGGCGGCCTATGCGGCGATCGCCAAGCCCGCGATCCCGCCGAGCAACCCGGCGCGCTGATGCAGCCCGTCACCCGCGTCAGCGGCACCGCTTATCCCTGGGGCGCCAAGAACGTCGACACCGACGTCATCATCCCGGCGCACTGGCTCAAGACGATCACGCGCTCCGGCCTCGGCCGCGGCGCGTTCGAGACGGTGCGCGCGCAGCCCGGCAACCTCTTCGACGACCCGCGCTACGCCGGCGCGCCGATCCTGATCGCGGGCGACAATTTCGGCTGCGGCTCGAGCCGCGAGCATGCCGCCTGGGCGCTGGCCGACATGGGCGTGCGCGCGGTGATCGCGCCGAGCTTCTCCGACATTTTTTCGGGCAATGCGTTTAAGAACGGCATCGTCACCGTGGTGCTGCCGCAGGACGCGGTCGACCGCCTCGTCGAGGTGGCGAAGACCGATCCGGTCACCGTCGACCTCGAGACGATGACGGTCACCACGCCGTACCAGGATCGCTACACGTTCGAGCTCGACCCCTTCCGCCGCCGCTGTCTGATGGAGGGGCTGGACGAGGTCGGCCTCACGCTGGCAAAGGATACCGTGATTTCGAAATTCGAGGAGCGGCTCGGCGTCGAGCGGCCCTGGATCGGCGGGAGAGCGGATGATGCGGGCCTTGCTGTCGAGGGCGCCCGGCGGACCTGACACGCTGGAGATCGGCGATTTGCCCGATCCCATCGCGGGTGCGGGCGAGGTGGTGGTCGCCGTAAGGGCCTGCGCGATCAACTATCCCGACGTGCTGGTGATCGAGGACCGCTACCAGATGCGTCCGACGCGCCCCTTCGCGCCGGGCGGCGAGATCGCCGGCGTGGTCGAGGCGGTCGGGGAGGGCGTCACCCGCTGGCAGGTCGGTGACCGCGTGATGGGTAACACGATGATGGGCGGGCTGAGCGAGCGGTTGCGCTTCGCCGCGGACTCGCTCCACGCCGTGCCCGATGGGCGCAGCTTCGAGGAAGCCTCGGCGCTGCTGCTCACTTATGCGACGACGATCCACGCTCTGGTCGATCGCGGCGCGATCGCCGCGGGCGAGCGGCTGCTGGTGCTGGGCGCCGCGGGCGGGGTCGGGCTCGCCGCGGTCGAACTGGGCAAGGCGCTCGGCGCGCACGTCGTCGGCGCGGTGTCGAGCGAGGCCAAGGCGGCGGCGGTGCGCGCGGCCGGTGCGGACGAGGTGCTGGTCTACGATCGCGCGCCGTTCGACAAAGACCAGAGCCGGGCGTTGGCGGACCGCTTGAAAGCGGCGGCGGGGCCGGACGGTTTCGATCTCGTCTTCGATCCCGTCGGCGGCGACTATGCCGAGCCGGCACTGCGCTCGCTCGGCTGGGAGGGGCGCTACCTCGTGGTCGGCTTCCCCGCCGGCATTCCTAGGCTGCCGCTCAACCTGACGCTGCTGAAGAGCTGCGACGTGCGCGGCGTCTTCTGGGGTGCGTTCGCCGCGCGCCATCCCGAGCGCAACCGCGCGCACATCGCTCGCCTGCTCGAGCTGTGGGGCGAGGGTAGGATCGCGCCGCGCGTCACCGAGGTGTTCCCGTTCGAGCGCGGCGGCGAGGCGATCGCGCGCCTGGCCGCGCGCGAGGCGGTCGGCAAGCTGGTGGTGCGGGTGGGCGCTTAGGTTGCACCGTCGCCGCAGCCATGTCGCCAGGTGCCCCGTATCGTCGTGAGCAACGGCGGCGGTGTGCGCCCCGACCGGCCCTTTTGGATGGCGCCATCATTCGGGGGATCAGGTACCACCGCCCCCATCCGTCATCCCGGACGTGTTCCGCGATCCGCTGCTCCGCGTTCTTACGTCCCGGTGGGCACGCGGCACGTTGGATCCCGGAACAGGTCCGGGATAACGGAAGAAGAAGCAGGCGACTGCCTCGACCTCCCACGTGCCCCGGTCGCCGGCCCGTTGCGCCGCGCCCCGGCGCGCACTATCCCGAACGGATGTACCGTGGGGAACCAGCATGACCGCTTTCGAGGACCGCCAGCGCGCGTTCGAAGCCAAGTTCGCGCGCGACGAGGAAGTGGCGTTCCGCATCGTCGCGCGCCGCAACCGCCTCGTCGGGCAATGGGCCGCCGAGCTGATGCAGCTCACCCCCGCCGAGACCGATGCTTATGCCAAGGCGGTCGTCCAGGCCGACTTCGAGGAGGCCGGCGACGAGGACGTGGTGCGCAAGGTGTACGGTGACCTCACCGCCGCCAACGTCGACGTCGAGGAGGCGGCGGTACGCCGCGCGCTCGAGGAGAAGACGATCGAGGCGCGGCGCCAGCTGCTGCAGTCGGAGTAAGACGGACATGCCGATGGAAGGGGCGGAAATCGCCGCGCTGATCAAGGCAGGCATCCCCGATGCCGAGGTGGAGATGACCGATCTCGCGGGCGACGGGGACCATTGGTCTGCGCGCGTCGTGGCGCCGTCGTTCGCGGGCATGCCGCGGGTCAAGCAGCATCAGGCGGTCTATGCCGCGCTGGGCGGGCGGATGGGCGGCGTGCTGCACGCCTTGCAGTTGACCACCGCCGTCCCGAAATAAGCGCGGTACAAGAGGGTTGAAGCGATGACCGACGACACGAACGCCCGCATCGACGCGGTGGTGAAGAACAATCCGGTGGTGCTGTTCATGAAGGGTACGCCGCTGTTCCCGCAATGCGGTTTCTCCAGCCGTGCGGTGGCGATCCTGGAGCGGCTCGGCGTGACGTTCGAGAGCGTCGATGTCTTGCAGGATCAGGCGATCCGGCAGGGGATCAAGGGCTATTCGGACTGGCCGACGATCCCGCAGCTCTATGTCGGCGGCGAGTTCGTCGGCGGCTCGGACATCATGATGGAGATGTACGAATCGGGCGAGCTGGCCGAGCTGTTCCAGAACGCCGGCGCCGCGGCGGCCGAGGCGAAGTAGCAGACTGGAGGGGGGCACACACTCCCTCGTCGAACATGTTCTTGTCACCCCGGTGCAGGCCGAGTCGAGATGGGAAGGCCGTCGTGAGTCTCACGTGCGTCCCCCAGCTGGACCCCGGCCTTCGCCGGGGTGACGCATATGTGGAGCGTCATGCTCTCCTACATTTCGGCGAACACACGCCTGGTCCGCGCGCGTCGGTTCTCGGGTGGCGCACCCGCGCGGCTCTTGATCCCGCGTGCCGGCGCTCCGCGCAGGATGAGCACGCCGCACATGCTTAAACGGGTGTAAGAAATACCACGCTCCTCAACTGCGTAGCGGCATTGACTACAAGCGTAATCGAAACGATTACAGCCGTAATCAGTGAGGAGCGAGTCGTGGCCGAGCGGATCAGCGATGCCGAGCATGCGGTGATGGAGGTGCTGTGGGACGACAGCCCGCTCACTGCGCAGGACGTGGCCGAGCGGGTCGATCCCGCGCGCGGCTGGAGCGCCGCGACGGTGAAGACGCTGCTCGGCCGGCTTCTCGCCAAGGAGGCGGTGCACCACGAGGTCGACGGGCGGCGCTATCTCTACACGCCGGCGGTGCAGCGCGAGGATTATGTCGCGGGCGAGTCGCGTCGGCTGATCGATCGGCTGTTCGGCGGCCGGCTCACCCCTTTGGTCGCGCACCTCGCCGAGCGCGACGCGCTCACCGAGCAGGACATCACCGACATCGAGGCACTTCTGCGGGAGTTGAAGCAATGATCGCCTGGGCCATGGAAGCGCTGCTCGCGTCGGCGCTGTTGATGTTGGCGGTGCTGGTGCTGCGCGCGCCGGTGCGGCGGACCTTCGGGGCGCCGGTTGCTTATGCTCTATGGGCGATCCCGGCGCTGCGGCTGCTGCTGCCGCCGCTGCCCGCGGGGTGGCGCGGCGAGGCACTGCCGACGCTTTCGTCGCTGCCCGCCGCCGAGCCATTCGCGCAGGTGCTCGAGCCGGTCGCCGCGCTGCCCGCGCTCGTGCCCGAGACGGCGTCGCTGCTGCCCGCGATCGTGCTCGGCACCTGGGCTGCGGGCGCGGTCGCGCTGCTGTTGTGGCAGATCGCCGATTACTGGCGCTTCCGCTACCGGCTGCTGCGGCAGGGTATCGCGCTCGACCAGATCGGCGGCATTACGATCGTGCAGAGCGAGGCGGCGAGCGGTCCGGTGGCGTTCGGCGTGTTCGACAAGGTCGTCGCCTTCCCGCGCGACTTCGCCGCCCGCTTCGACGCCGAGGAGCGCGCGCTGGCGCTTGAGCATGAGCTCGGCCATCACCGCCGCGGCGATCTCGTCGCCAATTGGGTGGCGCTGGCGGTGCTCGCGCTCCACTGGTTCAACCCGCTCGCCTGGATCGCCTTCCGCGCCTTCCGCGCCGACCAGGAGATGGCCAATGACGCGGGCGTGCTCGCGCGGCTCGGCGGCGCATCGCGCCACGCCTACGGCTGCGCGATCGTCAAGGCGGCGCACGGCCGCGCCGTCACCGCCACCTGCCATCTTCACACCGTCAAGGACCTGAAAGGGAGATTGCGCATGCTGGGCAGGACGCGCGCCTCGCGCACCCGCACGACGCTCGGCGTCGCCGCCACCGCCGTGATCGCGCTCGGCGCGCTGGGGCTCACCGCCTCGGGCACCCAGGCGGCGGAGCGGATGCGCGGCGGGGTCGAAGAGGCGGTCGGGATCGACCCGCATGACTTCGGCGACGCGCTGTCGCTGATGGCGTCCTTCCCCGCGCCGCCCGCCGCGCCGGCGGTGCCGAGCGTGCCCGCCGCACCAGCAGCCGGCCGTCATGGCCAGCGCGTGACGATCGTCCACGACGGTCGGGTGGCCACCTACGAGGATCAGGAAGCGGCCGACTATATCGCGGCGCACCCGGTGCCGACCCCGCCGCTGCCCCCGCTCGCGCCGCTGCCGCCCGAGCCCGCCTTCGCTCCGGTCCCCCCGGTCCCGCCGGTACCGCCGGTGGCCAGCCGCCGCTGCGGCGGCGCGCCGACGCGCTTCGTGATGAACGCGACGGAGGGCGGCCAGCGCGTCACGGTGATCTGCACCGATCATGTCGAGCGTGCCGCACGCGAGGCCGGCCGCGCGGCGGCGGCGGCGCGTGGTCAGCGCGTCACTGCGATGCGCACCGCACTTGCGAGCCTGGAGCAGACCCGCGCCCAGCTTGCCGCCAATCGCGACATGCCCGCCGAGGCGCGACGCGACGCCGTCCGCGGAGTCGAGGAAGCGATGCGCGAGGTGCGCGACGAGATGACGCAGCGCGACGACGACTGAGCCGCGCCGCTCGCTTCGCCCCCGCTCGCTTCGCCTCCCGCTTGCTTCGTCGTCGCGCAGCCGCCATCTGGTGGCGCGATGGCGAAGCCTCCTCCCACCGGCGTGGCCGTGCCGCTCGAGCCGCTCGTCACCCGCGTGCTCGCCCCCAACGCCTCGGCCTATACCTACACGGGCACGCAGACCCATATCGTCGGGGGTGACGATGTCGCGGTGATCGATCCTGGGCCCGACGACGCCGCGCATCTCGCCGCACTCGACGTTGCGATTGCCGGACGCCCGGTCCGCGCGATCCTGATCACCCACCATCACCGCGACCATTCTCCCGCCGCGCGCGCGCTCGCCAGAGCGACCGGCGCACCGATCGTCGGTGCCGCCGCCGCGGTCCGCGGCGAGGCGGGCGAGGGCGGTGCGGTCGACGCCGCGTTCGATCGCGACTATGCCCCCGATCGTGTCCTCGCTGACGGCGACCGCGTCGCCGGCGACGGCTGGACGCTCACCGCGCTCGCCACGCCGGGCCATACCAGCCAGCATCTCGCCTATGCGCTGGAGGAGAGCCAGGCGCTCTTCTCGGGCGATCACGTCATGGGCTGGGCCACCAGCGTGATCTCGCCGCCGGACGGCGACATGAGCGAGTACCTCGCCAGCCTGGAGACGTTGCTCGCGCGCGACGACCGCGTCTATTACCCCGGCCACGGCGAGGCGGTGGCACGGCCGCGGCGGCTGTTGCGCGGCATGCTCGGGCATCGCAAGCAGCGCGAGGGGCAGATCGTCCGGCTGCTCACCACCGCGCCGCACAGCGTCGCCGCGCTGGTCGAGCGTATGTACGTCGGGCTCGACGCTGGGTTGGCGGGAGCGGCGGCGCGCTCGGTGCTGGCGCATCTGATCGATCTGGAGCGGCGCGGCGTGGCAGCGCAGGAGGAGGGCGCGTGGCGGATCATCTGACGGGGCTGGGCAAGCTGCTGGTGTCGCTGGCGATCGCCACCGCGATCCTGGTCGCGACCTTCGTCGGCTACCGTTACTATACCGAGCGCTACACCGCCTCGACGGACGACGACGGGGTGGCGGTGGCGCGCGTGGTCGCCGGGCGGCTGTACGGCAGCAGCGATCTGCGCGTCAGCCATCTCGCGGGCACGGTTCAGTCCACCGCGGCCACCACGCGAATGTTCGGCTGGCTGCGCTACGTGCGGCTGATCAAGGCGCCGTATGACGTCGACTATTTCGTCGACCTCGGCGCGCTCGCGCCGCGCGACTTCCGCTATGACGCGCGCCGGCGCACCTTGCTGGTCGAGGTGCCCGACGTCGTCGTCGGCAATCCCAACGTCGACGAGAGCCGCGTCACGCTCGACACCACCACCGGCTTCCTGCCGCCGCGCGGCGCGATGGCGGAGCTGCAGAAGATGGTGTCGGCCAAGGCGACGAATGTGGTCGCCGCCAAGGCGCGCGAGCCCGAGAACATGCGCAAGGCGCGCGAGAACGGCCGCGCCGCGCTGGAGCGGCTGTTCGCCGGCAGCCTCGACGCCGCGGGCCTGCCCGTAACCGTGACGGTGCGCTTCGCCGGCGAGCCGCGCGACGGTAACAGCGAGCGCTGGGACCTGACCCGCTCGCTCGAGGAAGTGCTCGGCAACAGCAGCTGACTTGATCCGGCGGCGTTGCCGGGCCATCTGCGCAGCCATGGACCAGCCGACCAACCTCGCCGGGCTCGACCTGCGCGCCGAGATCGACCGCCTCCGCAAGGAGCGCAACGCCGTGATCCTGGCGCATTATTACCAGAAGCCCGAGATCCAGGACCTGGCCGACTTCGTCGGCGACAGCCTCGATCTCAGCCGCAAGGCGCAGGCGACCGACGCCGACGTGATCGCCTTCTGCGGCGTGCGCTTCATGGCCGAGACCGCCAAGATCCTGTCGCCGCAGAAGACCGTGGTGCTGCCCGACATGGATGCGGGCTGCTCGTTGGAGGACAGCTGCCCGCCCGAGCAGTTCGCCGCCTTCCGCGCGCAGCATCCCGACGCGATCGCGCTGACCTACATCAACTGCTCAACCGCGGTGAAGGCGCTGAGCGACGTCATCGTCACCTCCTCCTCGGCCGAGACGATCCTCGCCAAGATCCCGGCCGGGCAGAAGATCATCTTTGGCCCCGATCGCAATCTCGGCGGCTATCTCGCGCGCAAGACCGGGCGCGAGCTGATTCTGTGGCCGGGCGTGTGCATCGTCCACGAGGCGTTCAGCGAGACCGAGTTGCTCAAACTCAAGGCCGAACATCCCGGCGCGCCGGTGGTGGCGCATCCGGAATGCCCCGCGGTGATCCTCGACCATGCCGATTATGTTGGTTCGACCCGCGGCATCCTCGAATATGCGATGGCGATGCCGGGCAACACGCTGATCGTCGCGACCGAGCCGCATATCATCCACCAGATGGAGAAGGCGCTTCCGACCAAGCGCTTCATCGGCGCGCCGGGCGCGGACGGCAACTGCAACTGCAATATCTGCCCGTACATGGCGCTCAACACGATGGAGAAGCTGTACCTCGCGCTGCGCGACCTTACCCCGCGGATCGAGATCGAGGAGGGGCTGCGGCTCGAGGCCAAGAAGAGCCTCGACGCGATGATGAGCCTGGCCGGCGCAACGGTGGGGCAGGGCGACCTCGGCAAGGTGAAGGTGACGGGGGATTGAGGGCGCCGGGGCGCGGTCATCTTCCTTCGTCATCCCGGCCTTGAGCCGGGATCCAGGGCGCGGCGCACACCACGCTCGTTGCTCCTGCGGAAACATGGATCCCGGCTCAAGGCCGGGATGACGGCGGTGAGGAGGAAAGCGTGGCGACTCACCACTCGCACCACCACCTCCGTTGCTCTCCTCCTTCCGTCATCCCGGACTTGGTCCGGGATCCACCCGTCCATGTTCTCACCGGCACCTGGGTGCGTGGAACAGTGGATCCCGGAACAAGTCCGGGATGACGGCTGATATCGGGTGAAGAGGGTACAGAGCGGCTACTCCTCTTCCGCCCTCCTCCTCCACCATCGCATGTCACCCGGCCGCTTCCCCTCCGTCGTCGCCGCCGTTACGCAGGGCGGCGATGAAGACCTTTCTCCCGCTCGCCCTCCTGCCGCTGATTGCCGCCGCCGCACCCGCTGCCGATCCCTATCGCTGGCTTGAGGACATCGAGGGCACGCGCGCGCTCGACCAGGTCAAGGCGTGGAACGCCGAGACCGAGGCGGCGCTTACCAGGGATCCGCGCTTCCAGCAGGACCGCGCCCGCGCGCGCGAGATCGTCGACGACGAGGCGCAGATCGCCGACCCCGACGCGGTGCTCGGCCAGCAGGTCACCAACCTGTGGCGCGACGCGCGCAACCCGCGCGGGCTGTGGCGCGTGTCGCCGCTCGCCGACTATCGCGCGGGCAAGCCCCAATGGCGCACGCTGATCGACGTCGACGCGCTCGGCAAGGCGGAGGGCAAGAGCTGGGTGTGGCACGGCGCGAGCTGCCTGGAGCCGGCCTATACACGCTGCCTCGTCAGGCTCAGCAACGGTGGCACCGATGCGCAGGTGGTGCGCGAGTTCGACCTCGCGACCGGCCGCTTCGTCGAGGGCGGCTTCGTCGTGCCCGAGGCCAAGAACGACGCTACCTGGATCGACCGGGACACTTTGCTGGTCGCGACCGACTGGGGCAGGGGCTCGCTGACCGAGTCGGGCTATCCGCGCATCGTCAAACGGTGGAAGCGCGGCACCCCGCTCGCCGACGCGCGCCTGGTGCATGAGTCGCCGGTCACCGCGGTGGAGGTGACCCCGCTCACCTTCGTCGACGCGACGCGCCGCTGGCCGATGATCAGCGTCGGGCGCAGCTTCTTCGACCGTGCCCTGCTGCTCGGCACCGACGACGGCCGCTTCGTCCCGCTCGGCCTGCCCAAGAACGCCGACGTGATGGAGGTCATCGACGGCCGCGTCGTCGCGCGGCTGAGCCAGCCCGCGCTCCGCTTCCCCGCCGGGGCGCTGGTCGCCTGGTCGCTCGCCGACATCGCCGCCGGTCGCCGCGCGACGCCCGAGCTGGTAGTTGCGCCGACCGAGCGGCAGGCGATCGAGGAGGCGGGCGCGAGCGATCACGTGCTCTGGGTCAAGCTGCTCGACGACGTCTCGGGCAAGCTGCTCGCGCTGCGTCGCGGCGGCGATGGCACATGGGTGCAGCAAGCGGTGGCGCTGCCGGGCAACAGCACGGTGCATCTCGCGACCCAGATCGGGGCCAGCGACGAGACCTTCGTCTCGGTCGAGGGCATGCTGACGCCGCCGACGCTGTACCTCGCGGGCGAGCGGGGCGCACCGCGGGTCGTCCAGTCGCTGCCGGCGCGCTTCGACGCCAGCCAGTTTGCGGTGACGCAGCGCTTCGCCACCTCGCGCGACGGCACGCGCGTGCCATACTTTCTTGTCACCAAGAAGGGAGCGACGGCACCCGCGCCCGCGCTGATCCACAGTTATGGCGGGTTCAAGCTGGCGCAGACTCCGACCTATCTCACCGGCCAGCCCTATCGCGCCGGGCCGCTGGCGCTCTTCTGGGTCGAGCAGGGCGGCGCCTATGTGCTCGCCAATCTGCGCGGCGGTGGCGAATATGGCCCGCGCTGGCACCAGGCTGGGCTGCGCGAGAAGCGCCAGAACGTCTACGACGATCTCCACGCCGTCGCCGAGGATCTGGTCCGCACGGGCGTGTCGGCGAAGAAGAAGATTGCGGTGTCCGGGCGCTCCAACGGCGGGCTGCTGGTGGGCGTGGCGCTGACGCAGCGGCCCGATCTGTACGGCGCGATCATCGCTGGCTCGCCGCTGGAGGACATGAAGCGCTACGCGCACCTGTCCGCCGGTGCGTCGTGGATCGACGAATATGGCGATCCCGACAAGCCCGCGGACTGGGCCTTCATCCACCGCTATTCGCCGTATCAGAACGTTCGCGACGGTGTGCGCTACCCGCCCGCCTTCTTCTATCTCTCGACCAAGGACGATCGCGTCCATCCCGGCCACGCGCGCAAGCTCGCGGCGCTGCTCAAGGCCAAGGGCAATCCGGTCTATTTCCACGAGTACCTCGAGGGCGGCCATGCCGTCGGCGCGGACCATGCCGAGGACGCCCACCGCGCCGCGCTGCTCGACGCCTTCCTGCGGCGCGAGCTGATGGGGAAATAGGGGAGTGTGCCCCGGCGAAGGCCGGGGCTCTGGTGGGTGACGCCCGTCGCTGCCCGCCCTCCACCCCGGTGAACACCGGGGGGCAGGCGGGGAACGCCTGTGAGTCTCACGGCGGGCGACCCACCTGGACCCCGGCCTTCGCCGGGGTGGACGGCTTGGATGGCGCACCGTCACTTATCCAAATACCTTGACTTGCCCCCGCTCGCTTCCAGACAAGGGTGCCTTCCAAGACACTTACGGGAGCAAGCGCGTGGAGAGCAGCCGGCGGGACCTGATGATGATGATGGCGCTCGGCGGTGCCGGTGCGGCCGCCGCGACCGGCGCGGCGAGCGAGGCAGAGGCGGCCGCCCCCGCGATCCCGGCGAAGGTGGTCCATCACGTCTTCTTCTGGCTCAAGAACCCCGGCGACGCGACCGACCGCGCCAAGCTGATCGCGGGGCTGCGCACGCTGGCGGGCATTCCCGCGCTGCGCGGGCTCCATATCGGCGTACCCGCGCCGACCGAGCAGCGCGACGTGATCGACTCGAGCTGGGACGTGTCCGAGCTGATGTTCTTCGACAACGTCGCCGACCAGAAGGCCTATCAGGACCACCCGATCCACCGCGCCTTCGTCGCCGCGTGCGAGCCGCTGTGGCGCAAGGTGACGGTGTACGACGTGCTCAGCGCGTGAGGTGAGGGGGCGGGAAGCAGTGGCCTAGCCCCTCACACGTGCCGCGCCGGCGGTCGCCGGGGCCCAGGTGGGATGGCCGATGTGAGGCCACAAGCGTGCCCCACCTGGACCCCGGCGTGCGCCGGTGCGGAAGCTGGCGGGAGCGCGCGCGCCTTGAGCCGCGCGAGTCTTCCTCGCCGCCCCCTCAGTTCATCAGCTCGACCGCCATCGCCACCGCCTCGCCGCCGCCGATGCACAGCGAGCCGACGCCGCGCTTCGCCCCGCGGTTCTCCAGCGCGGCCAGCAGCGTCGCCAGGATGCGCGCGCCCGAGGCGCCGATCGGGTGACCCAGCGCGCAGGCGCCGCCGTTGACGTTCACCACCTCGTGATCGAGCGCGAGCTCCTGCATCGCCACCATCGCGACGCAGGCGAAGGCCTCGTTGACCTCCCACAGGTCGACCTCGTCCTTGCTCCAGCCGGCCTTTTCCAGCACCTTCTTCATCGCCGGCACCGGGGCGGTGGTGAAGCGCGCGGGGCGATGCGCGTGCGCGGCGTGCGCGACGATCTGCGCCACCGGCTTGATCCCCAGTCTCTCCGCCACCGACAGCCGGGTCAGCACCAGCGCGGCGGCGCCGTCCGAGATCGACGAGGCGTTGGCCGCGGTGATCGTACCCTCCTTGGCGAAGGCCGGCTTGAGCGTCGGGATCTTGGTGATGTCACCCTTGCTCGGCTGCTCGTCGGCACTCACCGTCGTCGTGCCCTTGCGCCCGACCACCTCGACGCTGACGATCTCGCGATCGAACGCGCCGCTCTGCTGCGCCGCCTGCGCGCGCTGGAGCGAGGCGATCGCGAAATCGTCCTGCGCCTTGCGCGTGAACTGATATTCCTGCGCGGTGTCCTCGGCGAACACGCCCATCGCCTTGCCCGGCTCATAGGCGTCCTCGAGCCCGTCGAGGAACATATGGTCGAACAATCGGTCGTGGCCGATCCGCGCGCCGCCGCGATGCGCCTTGGAGAGATAGGGCGCGTTGGTCATGCTCTCCATCCCGCCCGCGACGACGAGGTCGACTGAGCCGGCGGCGAGCGCATCGCTGCCGAGGATGGCCGCCTGCATGCCCGAGCCGCACACCTTGTTGAGCGTGGTCGCCTCGACATGCTCGCCCAGCCCGGCGCGGATCGCGGCCTGGCGCGCGGGTGCCTGGCCGACGCCGGCCGAGAGCACGTTGCCCATGTAAATCCGCTCCACCACAGCGGCATCGACCCCGGCACGCTCGACCGCGGCCTTCACCGCTGCCGCGCCGAGCTCGCTCGCGCTCATCCCCGCCAGGCTGCCCTGCATCGAGCCCATCGGCGTGCGCGCGTAGGACAGGATGACGACGGGATCGGTGGCCATGGCGGGATTCCTCTCGTTCCGAATGGTGCGCCGCATCTAGGCCCTCGCAGGGTGCTTTACAAACCGCTAGGCGGCGCGGGTGACCAGTGCGGCGATCGTGGGCGAGTGGGACAGGGTGGTGAAGCCGAGCGTCGGTTCGCGGGAGTCTGCCTCACTTTCGCGGCCCCCCCGGCGGAAGCGGGAGCCCAGGCGGGAAACGCTGGATATAAGCCGCCACGGCCCTCCCAACTGGCCCCCGGCCTTCGCCGGGGTGACGACCAGGGATCGGCTGACGCCGCGACACCAACCCCATGGCTGACGCGCTCGTCTGGCCCGCGCTGCTCGGCGTGCTCGGCGCCATCGTCGGGAGCTTCCTCGCGACGATCGCGGTGCGCTGGCCGGCCGGGCGCTCGGTGCTGACCGGCCGCTCGGCGTGCGACTCGTGCGGGCGGACGCTCGCCGCGCACGAGCTGGTCCCGCTGATCAGCGGTGCGGTGGCGCGCGGGCGCTGCCGCCGCTGCGGCGCCGCGATCGACCCGCGGCACCTGCTCGTCGAGGCGGGCTGCGTCGCGATCGGCGTCGCCGCCGGGCTCGCCGCGCCGGGGTGGGAGGGTGCGGCGGGGGCGCTGTTCGGCTGGCTGCTGCTCGTGCTCGCGATCCTCGACGCGAGCGCCTTCTGGCTGCCCGACGAGCTCGTCGCGGCGCTCGCGCTGGGCGGCGCGGTAACCGCCTGGTGGTGCCCGCCCGATCTCGCCGAGCGCGCGATCGGCGGCGTTGCGGGCTTCGCGTTGCTGTGGCTCGTCGCGGCGGGCTATCGCGCCTGGCGCGGACGCGACGGTCTGGGCGGGGGCGACCCGAAGCTGCTCGGCGCAATCGGGCTGTGGCTCGGCTGGCGGCTGCTGCCGGTGGTGGTGCTGGTGGCGGGGCTGGTCGGGCTCGGCTGGGTCGCGTTCCAGTACCTGCGCGGGCGCGGGCTCGCGCGTGACGACGCGCTGCCGCTCGGCACGCTGCTCGCGATCGCGGCTTATCCCGCCTGGCTGGTCATGGTAGCCTCGGCGCCATGACGTTCGCCCTCCTGCTGGCGCTGGCGCAGGTCGCCGCTGCCCCCGCCGCGCCCCCGCCCGACTCGATCGACGGCCTGCCGCTCGGCACGCTGCCGCGGCAGGAATTGCCCGCGCGCGGTTGCGCCGCTTATCTCTTCTCGACCGGACAGACGCGCGTGCTCGCCGCGATGGTCACCGCCGACCCGGCGACGCTGCGGATCGTGCTCGACGGCACCACCCGCGACCTCGCCCGCGCGGGCGCGACCGGCAATGCGTCGCTCGGCTTCAACGCGGAGACGGTCTACCGCGGCGGCGAGGTCACCGCGACGGTGCAGCTCACGATCGAGCCGCGCCCCAATCTCAACAACGGCGCCGCGGTGCCGAGCGCCACGCTGCGGCTCGATCGCGCCGGGCAGGACACATTGGTGGTGCCCCTCGCCGGGCTGGTCGGCTGCGCGCCGGGCGCGACCGCGACGTCACGCTGACACTCCCGCGTAACAGAAAGACCCGGCGGAACGTGTCCGCCGGGTCCTCCGCGCTCATGCTGCTGACGCGCGCGTCAGTGCAACGAGTCGATCTCCTCTTTCAGCCTGAGCTTCTGCTTCTTCAGGTCCGCGATCACGATCGTGTTCGGCGCCGGTCGCTGCGATTCGCTGGCGATGCGCTGTTCGAGCGTCGCGTGCTTCGCTTCCAGGGCCGAGAGGTGCGCGGTCTGCATGGCAGTAGCCTCCATCTTGGTTGAACGGAACTGGGGAGTGAACCACGAAACAGCGAAGAAGTCGCGTGTCATTTGATGGCGGACGCTCGATCGCGACAAAGATGCGATGACTCGTGCGCGACGCGCGAAATCGGCCAAGCGCGCCGCGGGCGTCGCTGCTATGCCGTCGGCGCGACAAAAGGGGTGGGCGGTTGATGCAGGCGGATCCGGATGAGGCGGCGATCGCGGCGCGGCTCAACATGCTCCGCGTCGAGCACCGTGATCTCGACGATGCGATCGCCGCATTGGGTGAGGGCGGCAGCACCGATCAGCTCCAGCTGATGCGGCTGAAGAAGCGCAAGCTGCGGCTGCGTGACGAGATCGCGCTGCTGGAGGACCAGATCGTCCCCGACATCATCGCCTGACCGCGCGCCCGGGAAAGATGGTCAACGCGCTTGGCGCCGCCGAGCGGTTCGTGGCAGAATCAATGACATGGCACAGCTACTTGACGCCGAGCAGATGCAGCGCCGGCTGATCGACACGGTCTATATGGACGCAATGGTACTGGCCGACGAGGCGCGGCATTATTTCGACGAGGGCGGCCGCGCCGAGCGCGAGTCGCTCACCCCGATCGAGCGGGTGACCTTCAGCTGCGAGTCGCTCAAGGTGACGACGCGGCTGATGCACGTGATCGCCTGGCTGCTTACCCAGCGCGCGGTGATCGCGGGCGAGCTGAGCGCGGCGCAGGCGATCGAGCCGGGTCGGCGGCTCGGCGCCGCGCCCCCGACCGCGGCGAGCGAGATCGAGACCTTGCCCGAGCGCGCGCGCGCGATGATTATGGCGAGCAGCGAGCTGCACCGCCGCGTCGAACGGCTTGACCGCGCGCAGCTCGCCGATGCACCGATGGCGAGCCCGGCGCGCTCGATGCTGGACCGGCTCGCGACCGCGTTCTGAGGGCGGCAACTCCCCTCGCTGGAAGGGCCGGACCTCGGAAGGACCGCCCCGTGAGACCCGCTGACCCACCCCCAACCCCTCTCTTCCAAGGAGGGGAGTGAAATAGCGCTCCTGTTCTGCCGGTTGGTGATTCGGGCGTAGCGGGTGAGATCTCCCGTCTGCGAGCGAGGCTCTCCCCAAAGCTCGTCCGTCATCCCGGACTTGGTCCGGGATCCACCGTGCCGCGCATGCCCGAAATGTTGCTCTTGCGGTGCGGTGGATCCCGGAACAGGTCCGGGATGACGGATGACGGATGACGGATGACGGATGACGGATGACGGATGACGGATGACGGATGACGGATGACGGATGACGGAACGCGTTCCTCGAAGTCCCGGACGCCCTCGAGCAAATGACCGGTCAGGCCGGGCCGCGCCGATTCACACCCGCAGCCGAGTGCGTGCCGCCTCATATTCGCGCTCGAGCCGCGCGACGCGCTCCGCCACCGGCTCGATCCGGTCGACCGCGCCGATGCCCTGACCCGAGCCCCAGATGTCCCGCCATGCCTTGGCCTTGGCGCCGCCAGCGTTGTTCGACGCCGAGCCGAAGTCCATCGTGCGATAGTCGCCCTGCGGCAGCGCGTCCGGATCGAGCCCGGCGGCCACGATCGAGGCGCGCAGATAATTGCCGTGCACCCCGGTGAACAGGTCGGTGTAGACGATGTCCGCCGCCGCGCCGTCGACGATCCCCTGCTTGTAGCGCGCGTCGGCATTGGCCTCGGCGGTGGCGATGAAGGCGGAGCCGATATAGCCGAAGTCCGCGCCCATCGCCTGCGCCGCCAGCACCGCGCCGCCGGTGGCGATCGCGCCGGACAGCGCGAGCGGGCCGTCGAACCAGGCGCGGATCTCCTGCACCAGCGCGAACGGTGAGAGCCGCCCGGCATGTCCGCCCGCACCCGCGGCGACCGCGATCAGCCCGTCTGCGCCCTTCTCGATCGCCTTGCGTGCGTAGCGGTCGTCGATCACGTCGTGCAGCGTGATGCCGCCCCAGGCGTGGACCGCATGGTTGAGGTCCTCGCGCGCGCCCAGCGAGGTGATGGTGATCGGCACCTGCCATTTCGCGCACACCGCCAGGTCACGCTCGAGCCGGTCGTTGGAGCGGTGAACGATCTGATTGACCGCGAACGGCGCGGCGGGACGCTCCGGATGCGTGCGGTTGTGCGCTGCCAGCTCCTCGGTGATCCGATGCAGCCATTCGTCCAGCATCGTCTCCGGTCGCGCGTTGAGCGCCGGGAAGGAGCCGACGATTCCGGCCTTGCATTGCGCGATCACCAGCTCCGGTCCCGATATGATGAACATCGGCGAGCCGATGATCGGGAGCCGGAGACGCGACAGGAGCGGCGGGATCGACATGCGCGCTTTTATGTGGAGGCATCGGGACGCTGGCAAGCATGACGCCACGTCAACCGCGCCGCTGTCATCTGCGCCACGATCGACCGGTCCGACGTCAGGCGATGGGAGCGAGCGTCGCCGCGGCCGCGTGTGCGTTCTCGACATAATGCGCCGCCGAGGCACGCAGCGCCGCCACCGCGGCCTCGTCGAGTTCGCGCACCACCCGCGCGGGGCTGCCCAGGATCAGGCTGCGCGGCGGAAACGTCTTGCCCTCGGTCACCAGCGCGCCCGCGCCGACGAGGCAGTCCTCGCCGATGACCGCGCGATTGAGCACGATCGCGCCCATGCCGATCAGCACGCGATCGCCCAATGTGCAGCCATGCAGGATCGCGCGATGCCCGATCGTGCAGTCCGCGCCGATCGTCAGCGGCGCGCCCGGATCGGAGTGGAGCGTGCAGCCCTCCTGCACGTTGCTGCGCGCGCCGACCACGATCGCGGTATTGTCGCCGCGGATGGTCGCGCCGAACCACACGCCGACATCCTCGCCGAGCTGCACGTCGCCGATCACATCGGCGCTCGGCGCCACCCAGGCGCGCTCGGCGAGCGTCGGCTGCTGTCCCTTGAAGGCGTAGAGCGGCATCGTCGTGTCCCTTCTGTTGCTCGTGTCCCGCGGCGGGAAGCCGGCGCGACACGATGGTCGTGGTCGAAGAAGTAAAGATTGCGTTAAGACATGGCTATGGATCGCAGACTCGTCCTCACCAATGAAGGCGCACGCCACCCCTTCCGTCGGCTGCTCCCGCCGCCCGCGCCGCTCGTCGCCGCGGCGGCGCGGCGCGGCAGCGAGGACGTGAAGCTGTTCGCGCTAAGCTTCTCCGCCTTCTTCACCTGTTTCTATACGCTGATCGCATAGCCGGCGGGGCGGGCGAGCGGCCCGTTTCGGCTGCCCTGGTCGACGTCAGGAGGGGGCAGCGCGGGCGCCCGCCGATCGCTCGGCCGCTCACCCGTCGCTGTCCTACACGCGCGTCATCTGCCACGCTGCGGTCGGCGCTCTCTCTCATCGCCGGCGGTCGCGCGCAACGACACACGCCGGTGGCCAAACGATTTCCTCGGGGCGCACCCGCGGGCCGAACCGCGCTGGCGCCTCAACTTTCTCAACATTCGCACCCACGCCGCGCGGCGAGGCAGCGCCCCGCGCCTCGCATTTACCCAGCGACTACAGTCACTTCAGGTGCGAACCCGAGGTTCCGCCTCACGCCCCGCGAATGTTAAGGAATGTTGGAGCTGGCCCGGCTCAGTCGCAGGCGCGGTGGAGCCGTTGCGCGATCAAGGCCGAGACGACGCACATTCCCGCCACCAGCAGCAGCAGCTGCGACGGAGTCACCCCCGCTGCGGTGATCGCCGCGACCACGATCGAGCCGATCGTCATCGCACCGGCGTTGACGACGTTGTTCGCCGCGACCGTGCGCGCGGTATGATCCTTTGTCACCGTGGTGGTGAGAAAAGCGTAGAGCGGCACCACGAACATGCCGCCGAAGATCGCCACGCCGAGCAGCGCGAGCAGCACCAGTGACGCGTGCGGCTGGTGGAGAAAGCCGATCATGTCGAAGCGATGCCCCGCCGGCGCGGGCGTCCACAGCCCCACGGCCCAGCGGAACGCCAGCACCGCGACGCCCATGGCGATCACCGAGATCGGCGAGTAGCGCGCCGAGATCTGGCCGCGCAGCAGCAGGTTGATCACCACCGAGCCGATCGCGACACCGACCGAGAAGACCGCCAGGACGAGGCTGGCAACGCTCGCGTCGGCGGTCAGCACGTTCTTGACCAGCGGCGGGAAGACGATGATCAGCACCGACCCGATCGTCCAGAAAAAGCTGATCGCGCAGATGGCGAGGAACAGCCGCGGGATGTGCATCGTCCCTGCGATCAGTCGCCACGAGGCGCGCAGCGGATTGAGGTCGAGCGCCAGCTTGGGGCCGAGCCGCGGCGCCGGCGGCACCGCCCGCGCGGTGAGCCAGCCGAGCAGCGCGACCACGATCGTCAGCCCGGCCACCACGGCGGTGGAGCGATAGACGAACCCCGCCACGATCGTGCCGAGCAGGATGGAGAGATAGGTGCCCGCCTCGACCAGCCCGGTGCCGCCGAGCACGTCGTCCTCGTCGAGGTGCTGCGGCAGGATGGCGTATTTGATCGGGCCGAAAAAGGTGGAATGGACGCCCAGTCCGGTCACCGCGGCGAGCATGAGCACCAGCGGCAGTGTCACCGCGCCGGTCCGCGCCAGCAACAGCCCGGCGGTGCCGACCGCCATGATGGCGATCTCCACCGTCTTGACGATGCGGATGATCCGCGCCTTGTCCATCGTGTCGGCGAGCTGCCCGGCGAGCGCCGAGAGCAGGAAGAAGGGGAGGATGAAGAGCGCGGCGCTCAGCGCGTTGAAGAAGCTCTCCTGCGTTTCGTCGGCGAAGATCTCATAGGTGGCGAACAGCACCATCGAGGTCTTGAACAGATTGTCGTTGAAGGCACCGAGGAACTGGGTGGTGAACAGCGGCAGGAAGCGCCGCCGCTTGAGCAGCCCGAGGGCATTGATCATGACGCGGGACCGGGCCCTTCGGATTGTTGGTACTTGTCGCGGCCATAGCGGGTGGGCGCGCGCGTTCCAAACGCTGTTTTTCGCGTCCTGGTGCTTGCGCCGGCGCGACCCGCGGTCCACGTCGGCAGGCGATGCTGTCACTGCCCAACCTCCTGACGCTGTCGCGGATCGTCGCGGTGCCGCTGCTGGTCGCCTTGCTGTGGTGGCCGAGCTGGCAGGCCGGCTTCGCAATCGCCTTCTGCCTCTACTGCCTGATGGGCATCACCGATTATTTCGACGGTTATCTGGCGCGTGCGCAGGGCACCGTGTCCAAGCTGGGCGTGTTCCTCGATCCGATCGCGGACAAGATCATGGTCGCCGCGGTGATCCTCATGCTTGTCGGGACGCGCCACGACGACATTGCGGTGATCACCGGCGTCCATATCATCGCCGCGCTGGTAATCCTGTTGCGCGAGATTGCGGTGAGCGGGCTGCGCGAGTTCCTCGCCGGGCTGCAGGTGTCGCTGCCGGTGTCGCGGCTGGCGAAGTGGAAGACCACGCTCCAGCTGGTGTCGCTGGGCGCGCTCATCCTGTCCGGCGCCGTGCCGGCGGCGGTGTGGGTCCACCAGATCGGGCTCGCCAGCCTGTGGGGGGCGGCGGCGCTGACCATCGTGACCGGCTGGGATTATCTCCGCGTCGGCCTGCGGCACATGGATTGAGCGCGGTGCGGCTGTTGTATTTCGCCTGGGTGCGCGAGCGCATCGGTGTCGGTGAGGAGGAGGTGACGCCTCCACCCACGGTCCGCACCGTCGCCGAGCTGGTCGCGTGGCTGGCTGCAGGGAGCGAGCGCCATGCCGCCGCCTTCGCTGCGCCCGAGCGGCTGCGCGCGGCGGTCGACCAGGCGTTCGTCACGCTTGACGCGCCGATCGCGGGCGCGCGCGAGGTGGCGCTGTTCCCGCCGGTGACGGGCGGATGATCCGCGTCGTTGTCTCGCCCGCGGTGATCGACGTCGCCGCCGAGTTCGTCGTGCTCGAGCACGACGGTGCGGTGGCGACGTTCACCGGGCTGGTGCGCGGCGACGACGGGGTCGCCACGCTCGAGCTGGAACATTATCCCGGCGCGACCGAGGCGGCGCTGGAGCAACTGGCAAGGGCGGCCTGTGCGCGCTGGACGCTCACTTCGGCGACGATCGTCCACCGCGTCGGGCCGATGGTGCCGGGCGAGCGGATCGTGTTCGTCGGCACCTGCGCACCGCATCGCGCCGCCGCGCTGGAAGCCTGCGCTTATCTGATCGACCGGCTCAAGACCGATGCGCCCTTCTGGAAGCGCGAGACGGTCGACGGCACCGCGCGCTGGGTGGAAGCGCGGGGGAGCGACGATGCCGCAGCGGCGCGCTGGGGCTAGCGGACGCCCACCCATCTGATCGTCGCCCCGACGATGGCCGGGGCCCAGTTGCGAAGCGGTCGAGGGAAACTCACCGCCGTCCCGCAGCTGGACCCCGGCCTGCGCCGGGGTAAGGAGAAAGTAAGCGAGCGCTCTGCTCAGCTCACCGCGGCAAGACCCAGTGCACGCGATCGGTGAACGTCGCCGCGGTCGGCGTCCCCGCCGCGTCGAGCGCGGCGGTGAAGCGGCCGCGGCGCTGGTAGAGCCGACAGGTCGCCTGATCGAGCGCGCCATAACCGCTGGACGCGGTCACGCTGCAGCCGCTGACCTTGCCGGTGGCATCGACCTGCACCGCAATCGCGACGACGCCTTGCTCTCCCGCCCGGATCGAGGAAGGTGGGTAATCGTCGGTCGATATCCATTGGGTGCGATCGCCGCGCGCGCGCACGCCGACCGCCTTGTTCACCGGTGCCGGCGGAGCGGTGATCTCGACGGCGCCGGTACCGGCGGCGTTCGGGGTGATCGGAATGATGGGAGGCGCCGGCTCGATCGTGAACGGCTTTTCCGTCGCGTTCACCTCCACCAGCGGCTTGGGGGTGACGATGTTCGGCACGGTCGGCTGCTGTTTCGGCGCGATCTGCGTCGGTGTTGGCGCGGGATCGGGCGGGGGCGGCGTCTCGATCGGCACGTTATGGGTGGTCAGCTCGGTGGTGATTGTCGTCACGAAGCTGGCCGCCATGCCGCTGACGAAAACATAGCCGATCAGGCCATGGATCGCGGCGACCGCGGCGATGGTGGTGAGGCGTCTCGAACCGGGGACCTGGTCTGCATAAGCCATGCGACTACCCTCCATCCTGGAGTGCCCTGGCGGCCATCTTGCCCGACCATCGGCGAGCTCCGGACGAAGAAGGCTGCGCCTCGGCCGGACAGCGGTCAAGCCGCGGGTCGACCCGGTTTGGCGGCAAAGTGGGACAGGTGCGGCGACGCGCTGCGCCTTGCTGGATGCGTCTCGGGGCTCACCGAGCCGGACGGTGCGAGCGGCATCGCAGATCCTGAACCACGTTCAGGACGGCGCAGCGGAAAAAAGGGCCACCCCCATTACGCCGCCGCTTTCAGCACGTCCCCGAGCAGCTGGAAGTCGCGCTCACGCGGCGAGGCGCGGCGCCATACCAGCGCCAGCGTGCGGACCGGGTGCGCCGCGTCGAGCGGACGCGCGGCGACATGGGTATGATCGAGGATCCCCGCGTCGAGCGCGATCTTGGGGAGCATCGTCACTCCCAGGCCGTTGTCGACCATCTGCACCATCGTATGCAGCGAGGTGCCCAGCATCGTCGCTTCCGCACGCAGTTCAGCGCGGTTGCACGCTGCCAGCGCATGTTCCTTGAGGCAGTGACCGTCCTCGAGCAGCAGCAACCGTGTCTCGTCGATCTCGGCCGGGCTCACCGCCGCCGAGGAGGCGGGCATCTCGCCCTCGGGAAAGGCGAGAAAGAGATGATCGTCGAACAGACGCAGCGTGGTCACCTCACCGCAGGAATAAGGCAGGGCAAGCAGCACGCAGTCGGTTCGCCCGTTGTGCAGCGCCTCGCACGCCGGACCGCTCGGCTCCTCGCGCAGGAACAGCTTGAGATCGGGATAATCGCGCCGCAGTCGCGGGAGCACCCGCGGCAGCAGGAAGGGCGCGATCGTCGGGATCACGCTCATCCGCATCTCGCCCGAAAGCGGGCGTCCCGCGGCGCGTGCCATATCGCCCAGTTCTTCCGCCTCGCGGAGCACGGTACGGGCCTTGCTCGCGATCTGTTCGCCCAGCGGGGTGAAGCGTACCACTCGTCGCGTGCGCTCCACCAACGTGACACCGATCAGCGTCTCCAACTCGCGCAGCCCCGCCGACAGCGTCGACTGGGTAACGAAACACGCCTCCGCGGCGCGGCCGAAATGCCCGTGGTCCTTAAGCGCCACGAGATATTGCAGCTGCTTGAGCGTGGGTAGGTAGGTCGCCGCCATTCATCGCCTCTCTCGATCAGCTGGCGCGTAATAACCGACTTGATCGATCATGCGAAGCACCTTATCAAAGGAACAAGCGAGAGGCGGCACACCGCCCGACAGTGAGAGGATGGCTGGAAACCCCAATCTTTCCAGGAGGCTTCCATGCTGACCATCGGCGATCAATTTCCCGCCATCACCGTTCCCGTCCAGCAGGGCATCAGCGCGCTGCCCGCCGGCGAGACGCTCGATCTCACCACCGCTTACCCCGGCAAGTGGAAGGTGCTGTTCTACTGGCCGAAGGACTTCACCTTCGTGTGCCCGACCGAGATCGTCGGCTACAGCCAGATCAAGGGCGACTTCGAGGACCGCGACGCGGTGCTGATCGGCGCCTCGACCGACACCGCGCACGTCCATCTGGCGTGGCGCAAGTCGGATCCGGACCTCGCTGCGGCCGACTTCCCGTGGCTGGCGGACAACGGCGCCAAGCTGGCCGAGGCGCTCGGCATTCTCGACAAGAACGAGCATGTCGCCTTCCGCGCCACCTTCATCGTCGATCCGGACAACGTGATCCAGGCGGTGCAGGTCAACGGCCTCAATGTCGGCCGTAATCCGGCCGAGACGCTGCGCGTGCTCGACGCGCTGCAGACCGACGAGCTGTGCCCGTGCAACTGGAACAAGGGCGACGACGTCCTCCAGGTCGCGGCCTGATCGATCCGGGGGCGGGGCCCCGCGTCCCGCCTCCTCCACCCTCGCGTCGCCCCAGCGGCGGCTGACCCCTCGCGCCCTCGCGAGGGCCGGTCGCGCTGGGGCGATTCACGTTCGAGAGAGAGACATGGCACTCAAGGAATTCGCGGGCACGCTGCCCGATTACGCCAAGGACATCCGGCTCAACGTCGGTTCCTTGCTCAACGAGACGGTGCTCAACGACCAGCGCAAGTACGGGCTGCTGCTCGCCTGTGCGCATGGCTCGGGGCACAAGCCGCTGGTCGAGGCGACCGAGGCCGAAGTGGCCGACAAGCTCTCGCCCGAGGCGGCCAACGCCGCCCGCGCCGCGGCGGCCGTCATGGCGATGAACAACGTCTATTATCGCTTCACCCATCTCGCCGGTAACGACGAGTATCAGCGCATGCCGGCCAAGCTGCGCATGAACGTGATTGCGGCGCCCGGGATCGACAAGGTCGATTTCGAGCTGTTCAGCCTGGCGGTCAGCGCGATGAACGGCTGCGGCATGTGTATCGACAGCCACGAGCAGGTGCTCAAGAAGGCCGGGGTCACCGCCGAGGTGATCCAGTCGTCGGTGCGCGTCGCCTCGGTGATGAAGGCGGTCGCCACGGTCCACGCCGTCAGCGCGTGATCGCGTCGTGCGGGGGGCGGGCTGCGCCGCTTCCCCGCCATGCCGTCACATCAGGACGGCGCGTACGAAGCCGTAGGTGCTGGTGATCGTCAGCACGGTGCCGACCAGGACCAGCATCAGCTTCATCGGAATGCGCTTGGCGAACAGCGCACCGAGCGGCGCCGCCGCCACCCCGCCGATCAGCAGCCCGACCGTGGCGGTGGCAAAATCCTTCACACCGAGATGGTAGATGAAGGTGGCCGAGACGATCGAGGTCAGGAAGAACTCCACCGCGCTCACCGTGCCGACCACCTTGCGCGGCTCGACCCCCTGTACGAGCAGGTTGGAGGTAACGATCGGTCCCCAGCCGCCGCCTCCGGCGGCATCCATGAAGCCGCCGATCAGGCCGAGTGGCTCCACCACCCTGGGCTTGCTCACCGTCGGCGGGAACATCAGCCCGCGCACCAGCAGGTAGATGCCGACCGCGATCAGATAGCCGAGCACGAAGGGCTTAACGGTGGCGCCGTCAATATTGGTCAGAACATAGGCGCCCGTGACTCCGCCGATCACTCCGGGGATGAGCAGCCGGAGGAACAATCGCCGATCGATGTTGCCGTGTAGGGCGTGGCTGATCCCCGACACCGCGGTGGTGAAGGCCTCGACGATATGGACATTGGCCGAGGCGCGCGCCGGTGCCACGCCCATCACCGCGACCAACAGCGTGTTGCAGATCACCCCAAACGCCATGCCGAGCGCACCGTCGACGAGCTGGGCGCCGAAACCGACCGCAACGAACGGCAGAAGGCCGGCGATGTCCAGCTGTGCAAGTGCCTGCATGTAACTTCCTGATCCGGCCGCTGAACGCGACGATCCTAGGGCGTTGAGCCATTGTCCACAACACGGGTAGAGAATTCGAGTTTGGCGCGGCCAAGCGCTGCTTATGGAAACCATCGCGCGAGCGTCTTATCTGAGACGATCGAAAGCGTGCGACCGGCCGAGTCTGCCGGCGCGACAAGGGGCCGGCGGGGACAGGAATGGCGCGACTGACCGACTATCTCGACTCGATCCGTGCGCGCGATCCCGCCCCGCACTCGCGACTTGAGATCATGACCTATCCCGGCGTGTGGGCGCTGGCCTTCCATCGCGTCGCGCATCGCCTGTACCGCGCGCGCTTCTTCCTGGGCGCGCGAATCGTCAACCACGTGGCGCGGATGCTCACCGCGATCGACATTCACCCGGGCGCGCGCATCGGTCGCAATTTCTTCATCGATCACGGTTTTGTCGTCATCGGCGAGACTGCGGAGATCGGCGACGACGTCACCATCTACCAGTGCGTCACGCTGGGCGGCACCAGCCCGGACAATGGGGTGGCGGGGAAACGGCATCCGACCATCGCGGACGGCGCGATCATCGGCTCGGGCGCGCAGGTGCTCGGTCCCATCCTGGTCGGGCCGCGCGCGCGTGTCGGCGCCAATGCAGTGGTGACGCGCGACGTACCAGCGGGCGCGGTGATGGTCGGTATTCCCGCGCGTCCGACGATGGTGGAGGGCGGCGCCGCGCCCGAGCCGCGATTCGTGCCTTATGGTACGCCGTGCAGCGACGTGTTCGATCCCGCGACCCAGAAGGTCGAGATCCTGCGGTGCGAACTCGAGATCATGAAGAAGCGTCTGGACGCGCTAATCGCCGAGCAGGACCGCCCGCCCGAGCGCGATCGCGCCTGATGGGGATCGTCACGCCTTTCCCCGGCGGCGCGCAGCCGAACCAGGTCGGGTTCGGCCGGCTTGAGCTCAATCGCATCCTCGATCTGTACGGACGGATGGTCGCGGCCGGGCATTGGCGCGATTATGCCATCGATCTCGGCCGCGACGCCGCCGTGTTCAGCGCCTTCCGCCGCACCGCCGAGCGGCCCGAGTTCCGCATCGAGAAACGTCCCGTGCTGCGGCACCGACAGGGCATGTGGGCGCTGATGGGCGAGGCCGGGCAGGTGATCCGGCGTGGTCACGAGCTCGGCCCGGTGCTCGCGCCCGTGGAGCGACGGCTGATGAAGCTGGTCGAGGAATAAGGCCTCAAAGCCGGCGAAGCGACGGGCGCCCAGGCGTCGAAAAGGAAGGAGGCGCTCCTCAGCATCGAGGAGCGCCTCCTCTCGTCACGCGCGCGGTAAACAGGCGGCCTGACGTGCGTTCACCTCAGCGACGGCGTGCGCGCACGCGCTTCTTGCCGCCGGCGTCGCTCGCCTGCATGCAGCCGTCATACTGGCCCTTCTTGCAGATCGGATATTCCGACTTGGCCGCCGGCGCCGGATAGGCCTGGTCGGGCGAGGGCGCCGGCTGGAAGCGCACGGTCGCGCCTGGCTGCGGCGTGCCCGACAGCGCCGGCTGCGACGGCTGATAGCCGCCGGCGGTCTCGGTCCCCGCCGCGCCGCCGGCAGCGGGCTGCGGCGACGCCGGACTGGCCGACGGCGGGGTTGCCGCGTCGCCGGTCGACGGCGGAGTCTGTGCCGTGGGATCGGCCGCGGTGTCCGCCGATGGGGCGGGCGCCGCATCGGCCGGGGCCGTCGCGTCGGGAGCGGCCGGCGCGGTCTGCTGTGCGATCGCCATCGACGGGATGGCGATGACGGCGGCTGCTGCCAGAAGGATCGTCTTCATATTCTCTCTCTCCTGCCTGCGTTCGGACAGAAACGCGTTAAGTCACGCGGGTCGGCCAACGATCCGGACATGAGAAAAGGTCCATCGTTGCGAAGCCGCATCGAAGAGGAGACGGTGTTCCATCCGAGGACCGCTCGGGTTCCCACGAACGCGGGAACCCGGAAGGATCAGCGCAACGCTTGAGCAGCCTCTGTCTCTACGCCGGCGAAAGCCTGCTAAGTCTTTGAGCGAACAATCAATGCCCCGTGTCGAGCGCATAGCCGGCAGAGCGCACCGTTCGGATGATGTCGGGCCGGCCGCCCTCGTTGATCGCCTTGCGGAGCCGCCGGATGTGGACGTCGACCGTCCGGCTTTCGATGTCGCTGTCGTGCCCCCAGACGCTGTCGAGCAGCCGCTCGCGCGAGAAGACATGGCCGGGATGTTCGAGGAAGTGCTTGAGCAGCCGAAACTCGGTCGGCCCGAGCGCGACCACCTCGCCGCCGCGGCGCACCTTGTGGCCGACGGTGTCCATCTCAAGGTCGGCATAAGTGAGCTGCTCGCCCGCCAGCGCGGGGCGGACGCGGCGCAGCACCGCCCCGACGCGCGCGACCAGCTCGCGCGGCGAGAAGGGCTTGGTGACATAATCGTCGGCGCCGGTTTCCAGCCCGCGAACGCGATCCTCCTCCTCGCCGCGCGCGGTGAGCATGATGATCGGCACGTTCTGCGTCTCCGCAGCGCGGCGCAGGCGGCGGCACACTTCGATCCCCGAAATCCCCTCGACCATCCAGTCGAGCAGCACGATGTCGGGCGGCGTCTCCTTCGCCATCAGCAAGGCTTCCTCGCCGTCGATCGTGTGCTGGACCGTGAAATGCTCGCGCGTGAAGTGCCACACGAGCAGTTCGGCGAGGCTGGCGTCGTCCTCCACCAGCAGCATGCGGGCCTTGGCCATCAAATGGTTCCCCCGTGATGAAGCTTGTCGCGCTCGGTCAATCGCGTCCCCGTCGCCGCGAAATAGACCATCTCCGCCACGTTGGTGGCGTGATCCCCGATCCGCTCCAGGTTCTTGGCGACGAACAGCAGGTGCGCGCACTGGCTGATCGTCTTCGGATTCTCGACCATGTAGGTCACGAGCGTACGGAAGATGCTGTCGTAGAAATCGTCGAGCGCACGGTCGCTTTCGCATACCGCCAGCGCCTTGTCCGGATCGCGCGCGGCGAAGGCGTTGAGCACCTCGTGCACCATCTCGGAGGCCATCTTGGCCATCGCCGGCAGGGTGGAGATCGGATCGATGCGGTGCTCGCTCTCGATCTGCGGCACGCGGCGCGCGATGTTCTTGGCATAATCGGCGATGCGCTCGACCACGCCGGCGATCTTGAGCGCGGCGACCACCTCGCGCAGGTCGTCCGCCATGGGGGCGCGCAACGCGATGATCCGCACCGCGGTGCGCTCCACCTCCGCCTCGAGCGCATCGATCCGCCGGTCTTCAGCGGCGACGCGCGCGCCGAGTTCGGCGTCGCCGCGCTGGAGCGCGACCATCGCCTCCGCGATCGCGCTCTCCGCCAGCCCGCCCATCTGCGAGATCAGCCCGCGCAGCTGGCCGATGTCCTGGTCGAAGGCCTTGACCGTATGTTCCTGGCTGTTCGCCATCCGTCTCGTCCCGTCCCTCAGCCGTAGCGCCCGGTGATGTAATCCTTCGTCCGTTCCTCGCGCGGATTGGTGAAGATGTCGGACGTGTCGCCATACTCGACCAGCTGGCCGAGGTGGAAAAAGGCGGTGCGCTGGCTCACTCGCGCCGCCTGCTGCATGTTGTGGGTGACGATCACGATCGCGTAGCGGCCGCGCAGCTCGTGGATCAGTTCCTCGATCCGCGCGGTGGCGATCGGATCGAGCGCGGAGCAGGGCTCGTCCATCAGGATCACCTCGGGGTCGACCGCGATCGCGCGGGCGATGCAGAGCCGCTGCTGCTGACCGCCCGACAGCGCGGTGCCCGAGTCGCCGAGCCGGTCCTTGACCTCGTTCCACAGTCCGGCGCGGGTAAGCGAGCGCTCGACGATCTGCGCGAGATCCGCCTTGGAGCGCGCCAGTCCGTGAATGCGCGGGCCATAGGCGACATTCTCGAAGATCGATTTGGGGAAGGGGTTGGGCTTCTGGAAGACCATGCCGACGCGCGCGCGCAGCTGCACCACATCCATCGCCTTGGCGTAGACGTCCTCGCCGTCGAGCCGCACGTCGCCAGAGACGCGCGCGCCCGGGATCGTGTCGTTCATGCGGTTGAGCGTACGCAGGAAGGTCGACTTGCCGCAGCCCGACGGGCCGATGAAGGCGGTGACGTCCTCCTGGCGCACGTCGATGCTGACGTCGCGGATCGCCTGCTTGGCGCCGTAGAAGACGTCGACGCCGCTCGCGGTCATCTTGGGCGGGGCGTTGCTCATCACCAGCGGGTCTCGAAGCGGTTGCGGAGGTAGATGGCGAGGCCGTTCATCGCCAGCAGGAACACGAGCAGCACGATGATCGCGGCCGAGGTCTTCTCAACGAAGCCGGCCTGCACGTCGTCGGACCACAGGAAAATCTGCACCGGCAGCACCGTCGCCGGATCGGTAAGCCGGTCGGGCGGGGCGGCGATGAAGGCGCGCATGCCGATCATCAGCAGCGGCGCGGTCTCGCCGAGTGCGCGCGCCATGCCGATGATCGTCCCCGTGAGGATGCCGGGCAGCGCCAGCGGCAGGACGTGGTGGAACACCACCTGCACCGGCGAGGCGCCGAGCGCGCGCGCGGCGTCGCGGATCGAGGGCGGCACCGCGCCGATCGCGTTGCGCGCGGCGATCACGATCACCGGCGTGGTCATCAGCGCGAGGGTCAGCCCGCCGACCAGTGCAGCCGAGCGCGGCATGTGGAAGGTGCCGAGCAACACCGCCAGCCCGAGCAGCCCGAAGATGATCGAGGGCACCGCGGCCAGGTTGTTGATCGACACCTCGATCAGGTCGGTCCAGCGGTTCCGCGGCGCATATTCTTCGAGGTACAGCGCCGAGAACACGCCGATCGGAAAGGCGAGCAACAGCGTCACCGCCATCGTGAGCAGCGAGCCCTTCAACGCTCCCCAGATGCCCGCGCGAGTCGGATCGGTCGAATCGGCACCGCCGAGGAAGTCGAGGTTGAGCCCACGCGACAGCGAGGGTGCGAGCGCGCGTGCGGTGGCGCGCGTCGCCGCGGTGCCGCCGCCCTTGGAAGCGATGTCGATTGGCGAGGCGACCGGGACCGGGATCACCGCGGCCCGGTGGAGCAGCGACGGATCGAGCTTCACCGCCTCACGAACGCACAGCCAGGCCGCGTCGGACAGGAGCGCGGCGCCACCCGCGCGGGGAAAGGCCGCGTTGGCGGCAGCGTCAACCGCGCCCTCGAGACCGGCGCCCGCGAGCGCGAGATCGGCACGCTCGCCGCGCAGTTGCGCGGGCGAGACCGCCAGCCCGGCGCGCCCGAGGTCGAGCGGCAGCGCGATCCTCGTCTCTACGAAGCCGCCCGCACCCTGCGCTACCATCGACGCGATCAGGAACAGCAGGAAGGCCGCCGACGCGATCACCGCGCCGAGCCCGAGCAGCCGGAAGCGCCGTTCCGCGGCATAGCGCGCACGCACGCGCCGCTGCATCGAAGCGGTGCGCCAGTCGGTCGGGCGCCGCTCGGCCGGTGCGGCGGCACTCACCGGCGCCTCGGGGACGAGTGACCTACTCATAGGCTTCGCGGTAGCGCCGCACCACGATCAGCGCGACGACGTTGAGCAGCAGCGTAATGACGAACAGGGTGAGGCCCAGCGCGAACGCCGCGAGCGTCTTGGCCGAGTCGAACGCCGCCTCGCCGGTGAGCAGGTCGACGATCTGCTTGGTGACGGTGGTGGTGCTGGCGAACGGATTGAGCGTCAACGTCGCCACGCCCGAGGCCGCCATCACCACGATCATCGTCTCGCCGATGGCGCGGCTCACCGCGAGCAGCACGCCGCCGACCACACCCGGCAGCGCCGCGGGAACGAGCACGCGCTTGATCGTCTCCGAGCTGGTCGCGCCCATCGCCAGGCTGCCGTCGCGCATCGACGCGGGCACCGCCGACAGCGAGTCGTCCGCCATCGAGGAGACGAAGGGAATGATCATGACCCCCATGACCGATCCGGCCGCGAGTGCGCTCTCCGACGAGGCCCAGCTCACCCCCAGCGCGACGCCGAGGTCGCGCACCGCTGGCGCGACCGTCAGCGCGGCGAAATAGCCGTAGACCACGGTGGGCACGCCGGCGAGGATCTCGAGCAGCGGCTTCATCCAGCGTCGCGTCCGCGGCTGCGCATATTGGGTCAGGTAGATCGCGCTCATCAGCCCCAGCGGAATTGCCACCGCCATTGCGATCACCGCACCGATGAAGAACGTGCCCCAGAACAGCGGTACGGCGCCGAGCGTCGCGCCGGGGTCGCGCGGGTCGATCACCTGCGGGCTCCAGTGAGTGCCGAACAGGAAGTCGGTGATCGGCACGATGCGAAAGAAGCGCATGCTCTCGAAGAGAAGCGAGGCGACGATCCCGAACGTGGTGACGATCGCGATCAGCGAGGCGGCGAGCAGCAGCGCCATGATCACGCGCTCGACGTGGCTGCGCGCCGAAAAGTCGGGGCGGACGTGCAGGAAAGCGAAGGTGCCACCGACGAAGGCGAGCAGCAGCGCCAGCGCGGTGGCGATCCAGTCGTAGCGCGACTGCGCGGCGGCGTAAGCGGGCGCGAGCCGTTCGGACAGCGGGTGGAAGGCACCGTAAGAACGCCCTGCCGCGAGATTGCGTGCCTCCGCCAGGATCGAGGCGCGGTCGAATCCGGGCGCGGGAAGCTGCACCGCGGCGGGCATGGCGAGCACCGCATCGGTCACCAGCGCAGGCGCGGTGACGTGCCAGATCGCGAGGAACAGCAATGCCGGCAACAAGGTGCCCATCGCCACGAACCAGCCATGGTGCTGCGGCAGCGAGCTGAACCGACGCCTGCTCGCGCGGCGGAAGCGCGCGGCGCGCGCGCGCGCGGTGACCCAGCCGATCAGCGCCAGCGCGGCGATCACGAAGGCGAGCGCGAGCGGTGCCATCAGGAGAGCTCCGCCGGATCGAGCGGTGCTTCGGTCGCGATGACTGCTGTGGCGCGGCGCTGCACTGCGTCGGGCGCGGCGATCAGCCCACGTCGCACCAATGGGCCCTGCCGCCCCCACAATGCGGCATATTGGCGCAGAAAGGCATGCAGGCCCGGGATGGCGCGCAGATGCGCCTTTTTGACATACAGGAACAACGGCCGCGCGCCGGGGTAGCTGCCGTTCGCGATGGTGGCATAGGTCGGCGCCACGCCGCCGAGCGCCACCCCGCGCACCGCTCCCGCATTCTCCTCGAGATAGGCATAGCCGAAAATCCCGATCGCATCCGGGTTGGCCTGCAGCTTCTGCACGATCAGATTGTCGTTCTCGCCAGCGTCAACATAGGGGCCGTCGTCACGCAGGCGGTGGCAGCGCGCGGCGAAGAGATCGGGCGCGCGATCGCGCAGCACGCGCGTGTCGGGCTCGACCGCTTCGCAGCCCGCGCCCATGATCAGCTCGGCAAAGGAGTCGCGGGTACCGCTGGTCGCCGGCGGACCATAGACCTGGATCGGCGTCGCGGGCAGCGCCGGATTGACGTCGCGCCAGACGCGCGCCGTGTTGCGACGCCCGCCCGGCGCGGCCGCGAGCGCACGATAAAGGTCGCTCGTGGTCAGCGTCATGCCACGGCCGCGCTGCGACTCCGCCAAGGCGATGCCGTCGATGCCGATCTGAACCTCGAGCACGTCCGTGACGCCGTGGCGGGCGCAGGCGTCATATTCGCTACGCCGCATCCGGCGCGAGGCGTCCTCCACATCGGGGTGCGCCGCCCCGATGCCGCCGCAGAACAACTTCATCCCCGCGCCGGTGCCAGTCGATTCGATCACCGGCGGCTTTGCGCCGGGCGTGTTGGCGAGGAACTGCTCGGCCACCAGCGTGGTGAACGGATACACGGTCGACGAACCGACGATACGGATCTGATCGCGCGATCCCGCGCCGCCGCCAGCCGCTTCGTCGAGGCAGCCGCCCAGCGCCAGCAGCGCCGTCGCTGCCAGCACGGCGTGCGGCAGCGTGGCCGGCATCCTGGCCGCGAGCGCGTTGACGAAGCGCGACATCAAACCCCCGAGCGGGCGGCCCATGTGGCGGCCCCGGTGGCGCCGCCAATGTGACACGTGCGTTACGCCTTCATGACAGTGGCATCGGCGCCGCGGCCGGCAGCGTGACCGCGACGCGGGTGCCGACCCCGACCGCGCTGGTGATGTCGAGTCGGCCGCGATGGCGTTCGACGATATGCTTGACGATCGCGAGCCCCAGCCCCGTGCCGCCGAGCGAGCGGCTACGCCCGGGATCGACGCGGTAAAATCGCTCGGTGAGGCGGGGCAGGTGCTCGGGCGCGATGCCTTCGCCCTGGTCGGTCACGACGAGGCAGACGTTGCGATCCGCCGCACTGAGCAACACCTCCACCGGCGTGCCGGCGCGGCCGTACTTCATCGCATTGCCGACGAGATTGTGGATCAGCTGCGAGAGCTGCGCCTGATCGCCGAGGACGTGCGCGACGTCGGCGAGATCGAGTCGGATATCGTCGCCGCGGTTGCCGTGCGTGGTCCGCAGCGCCGCGCAGGCGTCCCGTACCAGCGCGGCCACGTCGACCTCCGCACGCGGCAGGCGGAACTTCTCCGCCTCGATCCGCGAGAGGCTCATCAGGTCCTCGACCAGCCGCTCCATCCGCCGCGCCTCGTCGAAGACGATGCCGAGGAAGCGCTGGCGCAGCGCGGGATCCTCGCCGGCGGCATCGGCGAGCGTCTCGACATAACCGAGGATCGAAGCGAGCGGGGTGCGCAGCTCGTGGCTCGCATTGGCGACAAAGTCGACCCGCATCCGCTCGGCGGCATATTGCCCGGTCTGGTCGACGAGATGGACGAGCCGCAGCGCGGGGCCGAGCGCAGCGGTGCGCATCTGCCAGCGCTGGTCGAGCGTGCCGATACCGACGAGGTCGACCGGGTGCTCGGCACCGTCCGCGAGATGCTCCGCGGCGCCGGGGTGACGAATCGCGACGCGCGCGTCCTCGCCCAGGATATGTTGCCCAAGCAGTGCGCGGGCGGCGGCGTTGGCCACCACCACGCGGCCCGCGCGCAGCACCAGCACCGGCTCGGCAATCGCCTCGAGCGCCGCCTCATAAGGCACTTCCGCCCGGGTCGGCTCGGGCGCGGCGTCGGCGGGGAGTTCCTCGGGGATGGTGGCGATGATCACCACCAGCGCGGCGCCGCCCGCCAGCGCGGCAAGCGCGGTCTGGCCGTCGCCGCCGGAGAGCACCAGCACCACCGCCGCCGTCGCCACCGCGATCGCGACCGCCAGCCAGGTGCGGAGCGGTATCTCGTCGATCACGTGCCGCGGTGTAGCGCATCGGGCCGCGCCTGGGCAGGGGTCGCGGCCACGCCGCTGCGCCGCGCCACCACCACCACCAGCAGCACCGCGACGATGATGATCGTATCCGCGATCCAGTCCTTGATGTCGCAATCGCGGTGGAGTGACGGGATCGACTGGAGCACCTCGATCATCGCGCCAAGGAATGACAGCCGCTCGCCGATCCGCAGCAACGACGCCGCCGGAAAGGCGAGCGCCGACAGGATCGTCAGCGTGCCGAACGCGAACATGTGCTGCCACTTGTCGCTGACATGCGTGACCTCGGGCGGATGCGGCATCAGCGCCAGCGTCACCGCCCCGATCGTGGCGGCAATCAGCGCGAGCAGGAACAGCAGGCGCACCCGCGCCGGCAATGTCGTGTCGGTCATAGCCGCTCCAAGGTGGGGAGGAGTTGGTCGAAGCCGTGGATGACCGCGTCGGCGCCAAGCGTTTCCACGGGCTGCATCAGAAAGCCAAAGCTGCACGCCACCGCGGGGAGGCCGGCGGCATGGGCGGCCTGGATGTCGTAGATCGAGTCGCCCACGAAGGCGGCGCGCCCGCCGCCGCAGCGCGCCACCATCGCGTCGATCGGCAGCCGCGACGGTTTGCCGTTGCCCGGCCCCATCGTGTCCCCGCCGATGATCGTGACGAAGCGGTCGGTCAGCGCCAGCGCGTCGAGCACCTGGCGCGCGAGATGTTCGAGCTTGTTGGTCACCACCGCGACGCGCACATGGCGTGCGGCGAGATCGTCGAGCGCCTCGATCACGTGCGGATAGGGGTGCGTGTAGACGGTGAGGTGCGCCTCATAAAAGTCGAGCAGCCGGCGGTGCTGCACCGCCAGCTCCTCCTCCGAGCAACCACCGGTCGCCGCCATGCCCTGCGCGAGCATATGGCGTGCCCCGCCGCCGATCATCGGCTTGACCTGCTCGACCGTCAGCGTCGGGCGGCCGGCCGAGGCGAGCGCGTGGTTCACCGCGGCGGTGAGGTCGCCCGAGGTGTCGAGCAGGGTGCCGTCGAGATCGAACCCGACGATCGAGAAAGGGAAAGCGGTCATGCGCGCCCCGCGTTGCCGCGCCGCACTGGAATTGGCAAGCAAAGGGTGGCAGGGCGCGGTCATGTCGAGCCACATGCCCGTCGCCATCGTCGTCCTCGCCGCGGGCAAGGGCACGCGGATGAAGTCCGATTTGCACAAGGTGCTGCACCCCATAGCGGGGCGGCCGATGCTGCTCCATCTGCTCGCCAGCGCGGCGACGCTGGCGCCCGAGCGCACCGTGGTGGTGGTCGGCGCGGGGCGCGAGCAGGTCGAGGCGGCGGTGGCGCCGCTCGGCGCGGCGGCCGCGCACCAGGCCGAGCAGCTCGGCACCGGCCACGCGGTGATGCAGGCCGAGGCGGCGCTGGCGGGCTTCGCGGGTGACGTGCTGATCCTCTACGGCGACGTGCCACTGGTGAGCGCGGCGACGATGCGCGCGATGCTCGACCGGCTCCACGCCGCCGACTCGCCCGAGGTGGTGGTGCTCGGCTTCCGCCCCGCCGACCCCGGAGCCTATGGCCGGCTGATCGTCGCAGCCGATGGTGATCGGCTCGAGAAGATCGTCGAGTATAAGGATGCCAGCGCCGCCGAGCGCGCGGTCGACCTGTGCAACACCGGGCTGATGGCGGTGCGTGGCGAGCGGCTGTTCGCGCTGCTGGCGCGGCTCGGCAACGCCAATGCCGCGAGCGAATATTACCTCACCGACGTGGTCGAGCTGTCGGGACAGGCCGCGGTGATCGAGGCGGCGGCGGACGAGGTCGCGGGCGTCAACAGCCGCGCCGAGCTCGCCGCGGTGGAGGCGACGTGGCAGCAGGCGCGCCGCGCGCAAGCGATGGCCGAAGGGGCGACGCTACTCGCGCCTGAGACGGTGTGGTTCGCGCATGACACGGTGATCGGCCGAGATGTAACGATCGCGCAGAACGTGGTGTTCGGCCCCGGCGTCGAGGTAGCGGACGGCGCGACGATACACGCCTTCAGCCATCTCGAGGGCGCCACGGTGGCGAGCGGGGTCGAGGTCGGCCCCTATGCACGACTTCGCCCCGGCGCTTTGCTGGAGCCCGGCGCAAAGGTCGGCAATTTCGTCGAGGTGAAGAATGCGGTGCTGCACGCCGGCGCCAAGGCCAACCATCTCAGCTACATCGGTGACGCCGAGGTCGGCGCCAAGGCCAATATCGGCGCCGGCACGATCACCTGCAACTACAACGGCTATCTCAAGAGCCGCACGATAATCGGGGCTGGCGCGTTCATCGGCTCCAACTCGGCGTTGGTCGCCCCGGTGACGATCGGAGATGGTGCCATCGTCGCGGCAGGGTCCGTTATTGTCCGGGATGTTACGGAGGATTCACTTGCCCTCGGGCGCGCTCGGCAGGAAGAACGCGCGGGCTGGGCGGCGCGCTTCCGCGCGTCGATGAAGGCGAAGAAGGGCGGCCAATAGCATGTGCGGTATCGTCGGTATCCTCGGCCACGACGACGTGGCGGATCGCCTGCTCGATGGGCTCAAGCGTCTCGAATACCGCGGCTATGACTCGGCCGGCATCGCTACCGTGGTGGGTGGCGCGATGGCGCGCCGCCGCGCCTCGGGCAAGCTGATCAACCTCCAGCGCGAACTCGCCGCCGATCCGCTGCCCGGTCACACCGGCATCGCGCATACCCGCTGGGCCACGCACGGAGGTCCCACCACCAACAACGCGCACCCGCATGCCACCGGCGAGGTGGCGGTGGTGCACAACGGTATCATCGAGAATTTCAAGGCGTTGCGAGATGAGCTGATCGCGCGCGGTCGCGTCTTCACCAGCGAGACCGACACCGAGGTCGTCGCGCATCTGATCAGCGAGAAGGTCGAGGCCGGCGCGGCGCCGCAGGACGCGGTGCGCGAGGTGCTGCCGCGGCTCCACGGCGCTTTCGCGCTGGCGATCCTGTTCCGCAGCCACCCGGAGCTGCTGATCGGCGCGCGGCTCGGCTCGCCTTTGGTGGTCGGCCATGGCGATGGCGAGACCTATCTCGGCTCGGACGCGCTGGCGCTGGCGCCGCTGACGCAGCGGATCGCCTATCTTGAGGAAGGCGACTGGGTCGTCTGCACGCGCGACGGCACGCAGGTGTTTGATCGGGACAACGCGCCGGTCGACCGGCCGGTGACGATCTCGGGCGTGACCGGCGCGCTGATCGACAAGGGCAACCACCGCCATTTCATGCAGAAGGAGATCTACGAGCAGCCGATCGTGGTCGCCCAGACGCTGCGCAGCTACCTGCAGCGATTCGAAGGGCGGATCGTGCTGCCGATCCCCGACTTCGACCTGTCGGGCATCCGCCGCGTCACGATCGTGGCGTGCGGCACCAGCTTCTATGCCGGCATGGTCGCCAAATATTGGTTCGAGCAGTTCGCGCGCGTGCCGGTCGACCTCGATGTCGCGAGCGAGTTCCGCTATCGCGCGCCGGTGATGGAGGAGGGCGGCCTAGCGCTCTTCATCAGCCAGTCGGGCGAGACCGCGGACACGCTCGCCGCGCTGCGCCACGCCCGCGCCGAAAAGCAGACGATCGCGGTGGTGGTCAACGTGCCCACCAGCACGATGGCGCGCGAGGCCGACCTGCTGCTGCCAACCCACGCCGGGCCGGAGATCGGCGTCGCCTCCACCAAGGCGTTCACCTGCCAGCTCGCGGTACTCGCCGCGCTTGCCGCCAACCTCGCCAAGGCTAAGGGCCGGCTGACCGAGGCGGAGGAGCGCAGCATCGTTCGCCAGCTCGCCGAGGCGCCCGCCGCGATCAATGGCGCGCTCGCTTATGACGAGTCGATCGAGGCCATCGCCGGCACCGTCGCCGGCGCGCGGGACGTGCTTTACCTTGGCCGTGGCACGGACTATCCGCTGGCCCTGGAGGGCGCGCTGAAGCTCAAGGAGATCAGCTACATCCACGCCGAGGGCTATGCCGCGGGCGAGATGAAGCACGGGCCGATCGCGCTGATCGACGAGCATGTGCCGGTGGTGGTGATCGCGCCGACTGGGCCGCTGTTCGACAAGACCGTCAGCAACATGCAGGAGGTCCAGGCGCGCGGCGGGAAGGTGCTGCTGATCAGCGACTATGACGGCGTCGAGGCGGCGGGCGAAGGCTGCATCGCGACCATCACCATGCCCAAGGTTCACCCGTTGATCGCGCCGCTGGTCTATGCGGTGCCGGTGCAGCTGCTCGCCTATCATGTCGCGGTAGCGAAGGGGACCGACGTCGACCAGCCGCGCAACCTGGCGAAGAGCGTCACGGTGGAGTGAGGCAAGGCGCCGCCGTGCCGCTCCGTTAAGCGCCGGAGCGCGCGGCCGGCCGAGGCTCTGTCCCGCCCTCACCACCCGCAGGGGTTGGGGCGTGTTCCGTTCACACCACCGCCTCAGTCACCGCTCACCAGCTCGCCCAGCACCACGCGCTCGAGGCCCAGCCACGCCGCCATCCGCTCCAGCTCGGCGATGAGGCGCGGCATCGTGTCCGCAGGCGCCTGCGGCTCTAGCGTCACGCGTCGCGCCGCTAGCACGCCTGCGGCGCGTTCGGCCTTGAGGTCGACGCGCGCGACCAGCGCCTCCTCGAGCAGGAAGGGGAGGACGTAATAACCGTGCTGCCGGCGCTCCTGCGGCACGTAGATCTCGATCCGGTAGCGGAAGCCGAACAGCCGCTCGGTCCGCCCGCGCTCCCACACCAGGGGGTCGAACGGCGCCAGCAGGGCGGCGCCGCGCACGCGTCGCGGTGGTGCGGCGTCGCGATGGAGCCATGCGCGCTGCGACCAACCCTCGACCCTCGCTGGTAGCAGCATGCCGGCCTCGGCCAGCGTCGTGATGGCGTGATCGCCTTCCGCAGGGCGAAGCCGGAAGTAGTCGCGCAAGTCCGCCGCGGTGGCGACACCCAGCGCGCGAGCGGCGCGGTCCACCAGCCCGACGTGCGCTTCCTCGGGCGAGGGCGTCGGCAGCGCCAGAAGCTGCGGGGGCAGGACGCGTTCGGGCAGGTCGTAGACCCGTGCAAAGCTGCCGCGCCGGGTCGCGGTGGTGATGCGACCGGACCAGAACAGCCATTCGAGCGCGTGCTTGGTGCCGCTCCACTCCCACCAGCCGCTGCGGCTCGCGCCATTCTCGAAGTCGGCGGCGGTGAGCGGGCCTTCGGCGGCGATCCGTTCGAGCACCGCCATGGCCTGGGCGCGACCCTCGCTCGCAAAGCGGCGCAGTCGCAGATAGCCGGTCTCTCCACGCTCGGCGCGCGCCATGCGCCAGCGCAGCAGCGGATGGAGGTCAAGCGGCAGCAGCGACGCCTCATGCGCCCAATATTCGAACAGCCGCCGCTGCCGTCGCGGTCCCCAGGCATCGCGCTCCAGCAGCCCGCGGTCATAGCCGCCGAGCCGCGCGAAGGCGGGAAGGTAGTGCGCGCGCGTCAAGACGTTGACGCTGTCGATCTGGAACAGACCAAGGCGATCGACGGTGGCGCGCAACCCTGCCGCGCCGGGGCGAAATGGTTGCCGTCGCGCGAACCCCTGCGCCGCCAGCGCGATGCGGCGCGCCTCCGCCTGCGACAAGGTAAGCGTCATATCCGTGGCTTGACGTGGGTGAACCGGCGCCGTCAACCGCCTCGGACGCTCAGGCGGCGCGCGCCACGTGCGCCGTGGCACCGACGCGCACGTGATCGTCGATCGCCTCGACGATCGGGGTGATCAGTTGCGAAGGCAGCGTATGCCCCATGCCCTCGATCTCGAGCAGCCGCGCACCGGGTATGGCGCGCGCGGTCTCGCGTCCGCCCGCCGGCGGCACCAGCGGATCGTCGCTGCCGTGGATCACCAGCGTCGGCGCCTTGATCACGCGCAGTCGCTCGGTACGGTCGCCATCGGCTACGATCGCCGCCATCTGGCGCAGGAAGCCGGTCGGGCAGCGGTTGCGCAGCGTCTCGGCGCGGATCCGCTCCGCCATCAAGGCGTCCTCCATCGGAAACCGCCCGCTCACGGCGCGCCCGGCCAACGTGCCATGCGCGACGATCGCCTCGATATCGTCGCTGCGCGGATGGCGCAGCAGCAAGGCGGTGGCACGCATCGACGGGCGCGAGCAGGCGGGATGGCCGGTGGTCGACATGATCGAGGTGAGCGACGCCGCGCGATCGGGCCAACTGGCGGCGACGAGCTGCGCGATCATCCCGCCCATCGACGCGCCGACGAGATGCGCGCGCTCCACGCCGAGCGCGTCGAGCACGCCCACCGCGTCCGCCGCCATGTCGGTCAGCGTGTAGGGCACCGCGGGAACGCGCCCGAACTGCTTCTGCATCACCGTCCAGACGATGCTCGGCACGCCGGCATGGTCGAACTTGGCCGAGAGGCCGACGTCGCGATTGTCGAACCGGATCACGCGATACCCGCGATTCGCGAGCGCATCGACCATCGCCGGCGGCCAGCGGACCAGCTGCGCGCCAAGCCCCATCACCAGCAACAGCGCCGGCCCGTCGGACGGGCCGCTCTCCTCCACGTCGATATCGATCCCGTTCGCCGTCACCAAGGTCATCGCTCGCTCCGTCCCGCGCACCTCCTCGTGGCGCCCGCCTGCCCATCTCTTAAGGGCCGTCTTACAGCTGTCATAGCGCAGTCATGTGAATGCAACATTTCTACGCCGGTTCCGCTGGCGCCTGTCCCGTGTTAGCGCACCCTTTCCATGGCCGACCGCCTCCATCTCGATCGCTTCCTGCCCTACCTTCTTTCGGTCACCTCGAACCGGGTGAGCGATCGGATCGCGCGCGCCTATGACGCGCTGTTCGGCCTATCGATCCCGGAGTGGCGCCTGGTCACGCTGATCGCGGAACACGCGCCGATCACGCAGGCGGAGCTCGGCGAGCGCAGCCGCATGGACAAGGTAACGGTGAGCCGCGCCGCGATCGCGCTGACGGGGCGCGGGCTGCTCGAGCGCAGCCCCAACGACACCGACCGCCGCTCGCATCATCTGCGGCTGAGCGCGGCGGGCGAGGCGCTGTATGCGCAGGTCGCGCCGGAGGCCAAGGCGCTCGAACGGCGCATCTTCGGTCGCTTCTCCGCGGCCGAGCTGGAGCAGTTCACGGACATGCTGCGGCGGATCGACGCCGCGGTCGAAGAGGAAAGTTGAATGGCGGAACTGCCGCTGATCGCGGGCGTCGAACTCGGCGGAACGAAGTGCATTGCGGTGCTGTCGCGCGGGCCCGACGCGATCCTGGAGGAGGTGCGCGTCCCCACGACGCGGCCGGAAGAGACGCTGCCGGCGCTCGAGGCTGCGCTCGATCAGTGGCGCGGCTTCGAGGCAATCGGCGTGGCGAGCTTCGGCCCGGTCTCGATCGACCCGCACTCGGGCGATTACGGCCGGATCACCTCCACGCCCAAACCACACTGGGCGAACACCGATGTCGCGCGGCGGCTGGGTGCGCGGTACGGCGTGCCGGTCGGGTTCCATAGCGATGTCGTTGGCGCGGCGCTTGCCGAGGCGCGCTGGGGTGCGGGCAAGGGGCTGGGCGAGCTGGCGTACGTCACGGTCGGCACGGGCGTCGGCGCGGGCATGGTCGCGCACGGGCGGCCGGTCGACGGGCTGACCCATTCCGAATTCGGCCATATTCGCCCGCCGCGCCTCGCCGGGGACGATTGGATCGGCACCTGCCCGTTTCACGGCGCCTGCGTCGAGGGGCTCGCGGCGGGGCCCGCGATCGCGGCGCGCACCGGTGTCAAGGGCGAGGATCTCGGCGCGGATCATCCGGTCTGGGACACGGTGGTGGGGGCGCTGTCCACATTGTTCGCGACGCTGACGCTCACCGGTGTGCCGCGTCGCATCGTGCTCGGCGGCGGCGTGATGGTCGGCAATCCGTGGCTGCTGCCGCGGCTGCGCGCGGCCACCGCGGCCAGCCTCAACGGCTATGTCGCGCTGCCCGAGGTCGCGGACATCGACACCTTCATCGTCCCGGCCGCGCTTGGCGGTAACGCCGGGCCGCTCGGCGCGGTGCTGCTAGGGGCGCTCGCGGTAGAGGATCGGCGAGCCGCGGTGATAGCGGAATAAAGCTCGCAGGCGTCCTCCTTTTCCTCCCCTAAGTGGTTTTCGCGCAGGAAGGGCTTGCTAAAATCCGGCACATGCCGTCCCTGCAGACCATGGTGCAGCGCCCATGATCACGATCGCTCCCGCCACCGCGGTGATCGTCGGCGTCGTCGTGGCGCTGCTGCTGATCGCTGGTGCGGTGCTGCTGGCGGTCGGGTTGCGGGCGCGCGCGGCGGCGTCGGGGGCGATCCGCGGGCGCGACGCGCTCGAGTCGCTGCTGTCGGCCGCGCCCATGCAGCCGGTCGTCATCCACCCCGACGGTCGCGTCGAGATGGCGCGGCGCGTCGCCGACTGGCTCGGCCTGTCGGGCGTTCCCGGCTATCTTCAGGAACTCGAGGCGGTCGGCTGGGGGATGGACTCCGGCGACGCCGAGGCAATGGCGCGCGAGTTGGCGGCGTGTCAGCGCTCCGCCCGGGGGTTCACGCGCAGCCTGCACGCGCGCGACGGTCAGCGCACGCTCACGGTGCAGGGCGAGCGGCGCGGCAGCGCGATCATCCTGTGGTTCTACGATTCCACCGTCAGCGAAGGCGAGCGCCGCCGGCTCCGCGCCGAATATGCCGAGCTGTCCGACGCGTTCGACGCGCTCACCGGGCTGGTCGAGGCGGCGCCGCTGCCGATGTGGTACCGTGACAGCGACCTGCGCATCGCGATCGTCAATTCGGCCTATGTCGCCGCGGTGGAGGGCAATGACGCCGCCGAGGTGGTCGGGCGCGGTCTCGAGCTGGTGGACGGCTCGGGGCAGGGTGGGCCGAGCGCGGGCGCCGCGCTCGCGCTGACCGAGGCGCGCCCGCAACAGCGCGTGCTGCCCGCCACGATCGGCGGCGCGCGACGGTCGCTGCGGATCCACGACGTGCCGCTGCCCGTCGGGGGCGTGGCGGGCTATGCGATCGACATCGAGGAGCTGGAGCAGAGCCACACGCGCGAGCGGCGCTTCGCCGAGGCGCAGCGCGCGATGCTCGATCGGCTGTCCGCCGGCGTGGCGCAGTTCGGGCGCGATCGCAGCCTCGTGTTCTGCAACCAGCCGTTCCGCCGGCTGTTCGCGATGCGGCTCGAATGGCTCGCCGACCGACCCGAATTCGATCGCGTGCTGGAGCGGATGCGCGAGGCCAATCGCGTGCCCGAGGTGCGCGACTTTCCGGGGTGGAAAGCGGAGCGGCGCGGCTGGTTCGTCGACGCCGAGGGCGCGATCGAGGAGAATTGGCACCTGCCCGGTGGCACGCATTTGCGCGTCGTCGCGCAGCCGCTGCCCGATGGCGGGCTGCTGCTGATCTTCGAGGATCGCACCGAGCAGGTCCAGCTCGCCAGCGCGCGGGACACGTTGCTGCGGGTCCGTACCGCCACGTTCGACAATCTGTTCGAGGCGCTGGGCGTGTTCGCGGCGGACGGACGGCTTCAGCTGTGGAACAACCGCTTCCGCGCATTGTGGGACCTCGAGGAGGACTTTCTCAGCGGCCATCCGCGCGTCGACGTGATCGCGGAGAAGGTGGCGGCCAAGCTCTCCAATCCGCGCCGGGCGCGCTCGATCGCCGAGCTGGTGCGCGTCGCCACGGCGGAGCGGCAGCAGCGCGCCGGGCATATCGCACTGGCGGACGGTCGCAACTTCGAGTTCGCCGCGGTGCCGCTGCCCGACGGCAACGCGCTGTTCACGATGCTCGACGTCACCGACAGTCGCGCGATGGAGCAGGCGCTGCGCGACCGCAACGACGCGCTCGAGGCGGCGGACCGGGTGAAGACCGCCTTTGTCGCCAACATGAGCTATGAGCTGCGGACACCGCTGACCTCGATCAGCGGGTTCGCCGAGATGCTGCACGGCGGCTATGCCGGTGAGCTCACCCCCGATGCGACCGCGTACCTTGACGCGATCCTCGACTCGGTCGATCGGCTCGGTCTGTTGATTGACGACGTGCTCGACCTGACCTCGACCGATACCGGCGCGCGCCCGTTGGAGCGCGGCGACGTCGATCTCGCCGCGGTCGCGCGTGCCGCCGCGGATTCGGTGCGCGCCGCGGCCAAGCGGCATCACGTCGAGCTGGTGGTGGAGGTGCAGCGCTCCGCCGGACGGTTGAGCGGGGACGCGCGCCGCATCCGCGAGGTGATCGAGCATCTGCTGCGCCACGCGGTTGGCGCTGCGCCGGCGGACGGGCGCGTGCTGCTCCACGTCGACGGCAACGCGAAGAGCGCGCGGATCGTCGTGTCGGACGACGGCGCGGGCATGTCGCCCGAGCAGGCGGCGCGCGCCTTCGACCGCTTCGCGCAGAGCGGCGTATCGGCGGGCAGCGAGCGCGCGCTCGGGCTCGGGCTGCCGCTCGCCAAGCAGTTCGCCGAGGCGCACGGGGGGACGATCGCGCTGGTAAGCGAACCGGGCGAGGGCACGCTGATCACGGTCGAGCTGCCGCGGCGATGAGCGCGGACACGGGCACGGTGCGGCTGGCCGACCCCGCCGCCACGCTTGCGCTCGGTGCCACGCTGGCGCCGGTGCTGCGCGCGGGGGACGTGGTGACGCTCTCAGGTGGGCTCGGCGCGGGCAAGACCAGCTTCGCGCGCGGCGTGCTCGCGGCTCTCGGGCTCGCCGAGGAAGCGCCCAGCCCCACCTTCGCGATCGTCCAGCCCTATGCGCCGCCGGAGGTGACGCTGCCGCTCCTCCACGTCGATCTCTATCGGCTCGACGACGCAAATGAGGTGGAGGAACTCGGCCTTGATGAGGCGCGGCTCGACTCGGCGCTGCTGATCGAGTGGCCGGAGCGCGCCGGCGCCGAGCGCTGGCCCGATGCATTGGCGCTCGCCTTCGTCGTCGCGGCGGACGGCGCGCGGCGCTTGACTTGGACGGCGCCCCCCGCTTGGGGAGCGCGATGGCGACCCCGATGACGCCGCCGGCGGACGCCGCGGCTTTTCTCGACAGCAACGGCTGGCACCAGGCGCGCATCGACCCGCTCGCGGGCGATGCCTCGTTCCGACGCTACTTCCGCGTCGTCGCGGGCGAGCGCCGTGCCATCCTGATGGACGCTCCGCCGCCACATGAGGACCCGCGCCCGTTCCTCGACATCGCGCACTGGCTCGCGGAGCGCGGTTTTGCCGCGCCCGCGGTGCATGCCGTCGATCTCGCACGCGGGCTGGTGCTTCTGGAGGACTTCGGCGACGAGCGGTTGCGCGAGACCGCCGACGCCGATCCTGTCGCCGCGGTGCCGCTCTACGAGGCGGCGACCGACCTGCTCGTCGCCCTGCGCGCGCATCCCGCCGCCGCGGTACGCGCCTATGATCGCGCCGAGCTGTTGCGCGAGGCGGCGTTGCTCACCGAATGGTATTGCCCGGCGATCGGGATCGCGGTGGACGACGCCGGCTATCGAGCCGCCTGGGACGAGGTGCTCGGCCACGCCGAGGCGGCGGTGCCTGTCACCGTGCTGCGCGATTATCACGCGGAGAACCTGATGCTGCTCGGTCGCGAGCGCGCGTTGGGCCTGCTCGATTTCCAGGACGCGCTTGCGGGTCATCCTGCCTATGATCTCGTGTCGCTGTTGCAGGATGCACGGCGCGACGTCGATCCCGCGCTCGAGGAGCGGATGCTGGCGCGCTATCGCGCCGCCACCGGCGAGGGAGACTCGTTCATGCGGGCCTATCACGTGCTCGGCGCGCAGCGGAACGCCAAGATCATCGGTATCTTCACGCGGCTGTGGCAGCGCGACGGCAAGCCGCGCTACCCCGCGCTGTGTCCGCGCGTATGGGGGTATCTGGAGCGCGATCTCGGGCAGCCGGTACTGGCACCCGTGGCGCGCTGGTTCGCCGACAATCTCCCGCCCGAGTTGCGCGGCGATCCGATGCTGATCGCCGCGGCCGGACGCGACGCATGACCCGGCCGCACTACATCCGCCCCGATCCGGGCGGGCGTGTGCCGCGCACCGCGATGGTGATGGCGGCGGGAATCGGCAAGCGCATGCGTCCGCTCACCGCAACGCGGCCGAAGCCTCTGGTGGAGGTGGCCGGTCGGGCGCTGCTCGATCATGTGTTTGACCGTCTTCGCGCCGCCGGTGTCGAGCGCGCAGTCGTCAACGTGCATTATCTCGCGGATGCGCTGGAGGCGCACCTGCGTCACCGCGTCCACGGCATCGAGGTGATCGTGTCGGACGAGCGCGCGCGGCTGATGGAGACGGGCGGCGGGCTGGTGCACGCGCGCGCCCTGTTGGGCGACGAACCCTTCTTGGTCGTCAACAGCGACAATTTCTGGCTCGACGGTCCAACCGACGCGATCCGGCAGCTCGCGGCGCGCTGGGACGGCGCGGCGATGGACGCACTGATGCTGATGGTGCCGTGCGCGCACGCGCACAACCACGGCGGGCAGGGCGACTTCCACCTGGCGCCGGACGGGCGCGTCAGCGGCCGGCGCAAGCCGGGGCGGGTCGCCCCGTTCGTCTACACGGGAGTGCAGATCATGGCACCCGCGCTGATCCGCGACTGGCCCGACGGGCCCTTCTCGACCAACCTCTTCTGGGATCGCGCGATCGCGGCCGGGCGCGCCTATGGCTTCGTCCACCAGGGGCTCTGGTCGGAGGTCAACGTGCCGGGCGCGATCGCGCGCACGGAGGCGCTGCTCGCCGATGTCTGACGCGCCCGCGCATCAGCGCGGCCTGCGGCTCTACTCGATACCGGCGCATCGTGCCTTCGCCGACGCGCTCGTCGCCGGGCTGCTGCGGCGGTACGGCGGCGACCGGATGGCGCTGGCGCGCGGGCTGGTGCTCGTCCCCAACAACCGCGCCGGTCTGGCGATCAGCGACGCATTTGTGCGCGCCAGTGGTGGTGCGCTGCTGCTGCCCCGCATCGTCGCACTAGGCGGGGACGATCTGGAGGCGGCGGTTGGCGCCGCGCTCGACCCCGCCGATGCGGTGCCGCCGTTGCCGCCTGCGATTGACCCGCTCCAGCGTCGCATGATCCTGGCGCGGCTGGTGAGCGAGGAGCGTGCCGCCGCGGGTCGCGCGGTCGATGCGGCCGAGGCGGTGCGGCTCGCGGGCGAACTGGCGCGTACGCTCGACCAGCTGATCGTCGAGGAGATCGCGCCCGAGAAGCTGGCCGCGATCGATCCGGGCGAGGGGCTGTCGGACCATTGGGAAGCGTCGCTGCGGCTGTTCCGGCTACTGCTCGACCGTTGGCCCGCCGAGCGCGAGCGCCTCGGCCGGGTCGACGCGGCGTGGCGGCGAGGGCAGTTGCTCGATCGCCAGGCGGCACGCTGGCGCGACACGCCGCCTGCCACGTTCGTGTGCGCCGCCGGCGTCACCGACCCGGCCCCCGCAGTGGCGCGACTGCTGCGGGTGGTCGCGGGCCTGCCCGAGGGCATGGTGGTGTTCGCCGACCTCGACCTGCAGCTGCCCGCGGCGGAGTGGGACTCGCTTGGTCCGCACCAGCCCGATCCGGTCACCGGTCTCCGCCGCCGCGCGACCGAGGTGCACCCGCAGTTCCACCTCAAGCTCTTGCTCGAGCGGATCGGTGCGGCGCGCGCCGAGGTGACGCGCTGGGGTGCCGCGAGCGAACATGACGCGACCGCCGCGCGCGGCCGCGCGATCGCCAACGCGCTGGCGCCGGCCGCTTTCACCGCCAAATGGACGCGGCTCGACGCCGCCGACCGGCGGCTCGCCGGGGTCGAGGCGGTCGAGCTCGCGACGCCCGCCGACGAGGCGCAGGCGATCGCGCTCAAGCTGCGCGAGGCGGTCGAGACGCCCGGTCGCACGGCGGCGCTCGTCACGCCCGATCGGGCGCTGGCGCGTCGCGTCGCCGCGCATTGCCGGCGCTGGAACATCGACGTGGATGACAGCGCCGGCCGTCCGCTGACGATCCTGCCGCCCGGCACGTTGCTGGCGGCGATCGTCGAAGCGGCGGCGCAGGGCTTCGCGCCGATGGCGCTGCTGACCCTGCTCAAACACCCGCTGGTCCGCGCCGGCAGCGAGCGTGGCGCGTGGCTCGACGGGGTGCGGCGGCTCGATCGCGCGCTGCGCGGACCGCGGCCGGGGCCGGGCCTCGCCGGGGTCGACCGCCATCTCGCCGGAGGCAGCGAGCGGGAACGCGCGATCCGGGCACCTGCGGCGGACTGGTGGAGCGAGGCGCGCGCGCTGCTCGTGCCCGTGGCGGAGGTGTTCGGCGACGGCGACCGGCCGCTTGCCGCGCTGGTGGCGGGACTGCGCGAGGCGGCGCAGCGGCTGGCGGGCGACGAGGCCTGGCGCGGGCCGGCCGGGCGCGCGGCGGCGGACCTGCTCGGCGCGCTGGAGGAACAGGCGCCGCGTGGTCCGGTGCGAGTCACGCCCGCGAGCTTCGCGACGATGCTGCGGCTGCTGATGGACGAGACCGCGATCCGCCTGCTGCCGCGCGAACGGCATCCGCGGCTCGCGATCTACGGCCTGATCGAGGCGCGGCTACAGTCCGCCGACCTGATGATTCTCGCCGGACTCAACGAGGGCGTCTGGCCCGGCCTGCCCGCGCCGGACCCATGGCTCGCGCCGCGGGTGCGCGCCGAGCTCGGACTGCCGGGGCTGGAACGCGGGATCGGCGTCGCCGCGCATGATTTCGCGCAGGCGCTCGGCGCGCCGCAGGTGGTGCTCACCCGCGCGCGACGCGACCAGCGCTCCCCCGCACTGGCCTCGCGCTTCTGGCTGCGGCTGGAGGCGATGGCGGGCGAGCGCTTCCCGCGCGCCCATGTGCTCGCCGACTGGGCGCGCGCGCTCGATCACGGCGGCGTGCCGCGCCCGGCAGTACGACCCGCGCCGCTGCCGCCGCCCGCGCTGCGCCCGCGCGCGATCTCGGTGACCGAGGTCGACCGCCTCAAGGCGGATCCTTTTGCTTTCTACGCGCGCCGCATCCTCAAGCTGCTGCCGCTCGATCCGGTCGACGCCGATCCGAGTGCGGCGTGGCGCGGTACCGCGGTGCACGCCGTACTGGAGGCGTGGGCGCGCGACGATCGCTGCGCGCCCGAGGCGCTGCTGCCGCGCGCGCGGCGGCTGCTGGAGGACCCGGCGGCGCACCCGCTGCTACGCGCCTTGTGGCAGCCGCGGCTGATCGCGGCGTTCGAGTGGATCGCTGAGCGCACGCTGGCCGATCGCGCCGAGGGACGCGAGGTGCTCGCGGTTGAGGGGCGCGGGCGTGCCGAGCTGTCGGGGATCGCACTCGACGGCCGCTTCGACCGGATCGATCGCATGCCCGATGGTGGCATCGGTATCGTCGACTACAAGACCGGCAAGGCGCCATCGGTCGCCGCGGTGCGCGGCGGCTTCAATCTCCAGCTCGGCCTGCTCGGCGCGATTGCGGAGGATGGCGGGTTCGCGGGCGTGCGCGGCGCGGCGACCGGCTTCGAATATTGGTCGCTGGCGAAAAAGGGCGAGACGTTCGGGGCGGTCAGCTCTCCCGTCGAGCCGTCCGGCAAGGGAGGGCGGATCCCCACCGGCGAGTTCGTCGCTGCGGCGCGCGCCAGCTTCGGCGAGGCGGTGGCGCGCTGGCTCACCGGCGACGAGGCTTTCACCGCCAAGCTCCACCCCGAATTCGCCCCTTACGCCGAATACGACCAGCTGATGCGCCGCGACGAATGGTACGGCCGGGAGCAGGCGCGTGGCTGAGCGCGTGGTCGGGCCGCTGCCGTCGCTGCGCGGTGAGCAGCTGCGCGCGAGCCGGCCCGAGGCGCATGTCTGGCTCTCGGCCTCGGCCGGGACGGGCAAGACACAGGTGCTTGCCGCGCGCGTGTTCCGGCTGCTGCTGCGCGATGTCGATCCGTCCGCGATCCTGTGCCTCACCTTCACCAAGGCAGGTGCGGCCGAGATGGCGGGACGGATCAACCGCCAGCTTGCCGCCTGGGTGCGGATGGCCGAGACCGAGCTCGCCGCCGATCTGCTGGCGCTCGGCGAGCGCACCACGCCAGCGCTGATCGCGCGCGCGCGCACCTTGTTCGCCAAGGTGCTCGACGCGCCCGGCGGCGGGCTGCGCATCCAGACCATCCATGGCTTCTGCCAGGGACTGCTCGCATCCTTTCCGATCGAGGCCGGGCTGGTGCCCGGCTTCCGCCCGCTCGAGCCGCGCGAGGAAGCGCTGCTGCGGCGGCAGGCGCTGTCGGACCTGCTGGTCGGGGCCGAGCGCGCGGGACGTGCGGCGCCGGTCGAGACGATCGGGCGGCTCAGCGTCCGCCTGGGTGAGCAGGGAGCCGAGCAGTTCCTGATCGCCTGCGCGCGTGCGGGCTCCGCGCTGGAGGCGCTGCCGAGCGGCATCGGTCCATTCGTCCGCGCCGCGTTGGGCGTGCCGCTCGGCGACCTTGACGCGCACGTCGATGGCGCGTGCGCCGACGCCGCGATCGACCGTGCCACGCTCGACCAACTCGCCGCGCTGAACCGCGCCTGGGGCACCAAGAGCGGCATCGAGCGGGCTGAGGCGATCGGGGCGTGGCTCGCCGGCGACGCCGCGCACCGGGCCGCGACGCTGGATCAGCTCCATCTCGTATGGGCGCGGAAGGATGGCGAGCCGCAGTCGTTCGGCAAGGGACGGGCGCCCACCCACGCCGACTATGCCGAGCATGCGCTGCGGCTCCACGGTTGGTGCGGCGAGCTGCTCGCGCTGCGCACCCGCGCGGCCTACGCCGATCTGCTCGGCGCCGCGCTGGAGGTCGGCCGCGACTATGCGCGTGGCTATGCCGCCGCCAAACGCCACGCCGGCGCGGTTGACTTCGACGACCTGATCGGCGCGGCGGTCGCGCTGCTGCGGCAGGACGGTATCGGCGAGTGGATCCGCTACAAGCTCGACCAGCAGACCGAGCACGTCCTGGTCGACGAGGCGCAGGACACCAACGTCGCGCAATGGACGATCGTGCGCGCGCTGGTAGACGAGTACTTCGTCGGCCGCGGGGTGTTTGCGCCCTCGGTGCGAACCTTGTTCACCGTGGGTGACCACAAACAGGCGATCTTCGGCTTTCAGGGCACCGACCCGACGACGTTCCTGGCCGCCGAGCGCCACTTCGAGCGCAAGGCGGGCGAGGTGGCGGGCAACGACGACATGCCCGACGACGAGCGCGGCCTGCCGTTCGACCGCCTGTCGCTGACCGAGTCGTTCCGCTCAACCGCTCCGGTGCTGGCGTTCGTCGACGCCGCAATCGAGGTGCTCGGGCCCGAGGCGCTGGGGTCGCTCCAGACGATCCCGGCGCACGCGAGCCGCGTTGACGGGCCCGGTGCGGTGACGCTGTGGCCCGCAGTCGCGGCGGGCACCGACGCGGCGGAGGAGGACGGCGAGGAGGGGTGGACCGACGATGCGGTGCGCCGCAACGCCAGCAACATCGCGCGGCAGGTGCGCGCGTGGCTCCGCCCGGTCGACCAGGGCGGCCTGCTGCTCGGCAGCAAGGGGCGGCGCCTGCGCCCGGAGGACGTGATGATCCTGGTCAAGCGCCGTGGCGAGCTGGCTCAGCTGCTCGTCGCGCGGCTGTACGCCGAGGGCGTGCCCGTCGCCGGGGTTGACCGATTGCGGCTCTCCGCGCCGCTCGCGGTGCAGGACCTGCTCGCGGCGATCCGCTTCGTGCTCCAGCCGGATGACGATCTCAGCCTCGCCAGCCTGCTCGTCTCCCCGCTGATCGGCTGGTCGCAGGACGAGCTGATGGCGCGCGCGGTGCCGCGCGAGGGCGGGCTTTGGCGGCACCTGCGGCGCACGTGTGCGGACGCAGTCGCGCCGGTCGCAGCGCTGCTGGCGAGCGCGGACTTCGACACGCCGTACCGCTTCCTCGAGCAACTGCTCTCCGGACCACTTGACGGGCGGCGCAAATTGCTCGCGCGGCTCGGCGAGGAGGCGCGCGATCCGATTGAGGAACTGCTCAACGCCGCGCTCGACTTCGAGCTGGACACGACGCCCTCGCTCCAGCGCTTTCTCGACTGGTTCGAGCGCGATGAAGTGGAGATCGTGCGCGACGCCGCCGCGCCGCTCGACGCGGTTCGGGTAATGACCGCCCACGGCGCCAAGGGCTTGCAGGCGCCGCTGGTGATCCTCGCCGACGCCACCGCCGATCCGGACGCGACGCCGCGCAGCACCGTCTCGTGGAAGCCGGAGGGGCTCGATGCGGCGATCCCCGTGTTTCGTCCGCGTGCCGCCGAGCGCGCCGGCGCGATCGACGCAGCGCTCGTGGCGGCCGAGCAGCGCGAGCGCGAGGAGCATTGGCGCTTGTTCTACGTCGCGGCGACGCGCGCGGAGGAGCGTCTGGTGATCGCGGGCTCGCTCAGCGCAAAGTGGCGCGGCGAACCGCCTCCGGCGAGCTGGTACGCCGCGGCAGCGCGGACCTTCGACTCGCTCGGCGTGGCGCGGGCGGCGGACGGCGGCGAGCGCAGCTTCGTGGGCGACGCGACGGTGGCGGCGGTCGCGGCGAGGCGCGCCGCGGTCGAGCCGCCCGCCACGGCGCCGCTGCCTGCATGGACGAGACGCCCGGCGCCGGAGGACGCCAGGCCGCCGCGCCCGCTCACGCCATCCTCGATCGGCGACGATCTGGTCGCCGATCCGCCGCCCACACCCAGCGACGGCGCCGCGGCCGAGCGCGGACGACTACTCCATGCGCTGTTCGAACGGTTGCCTCCGCTCGCCCCCGAGCGACGCGCGCACGCGGCGGCGGCGTGGCTGACCCAGCGCGGCGTGGCCGATCCCACCCCGCTGGTGAGCGCGGTGCTTGCCGTGCTCGACGATACCGCGCTGGCGCCGCTGTTCGGCCCCGAGTCGCTCGCGGAGGCGCCGATCAGCGCCACCTTGGCCTCTGGACGCGTGATCTCGGGCACGGTCGACCGGCTGCTGATCGGCGATAGGGTGGTGCGCGTGATTGATTATAAGTCGTCGCGCGTCGTTCCCGACAGCGCCGACGACGTGCCCGATTACCACCTTCGCCAAATGGCGGCCTATGCCGCCGCCCTGGAGGTGATCGTGCCGGACGCTCGGGTCGAGGTGGCGCTGCTTTACACCGCGGGAGCGCGGCTGATCACCTTGCCCGAGGCGCTGCTCGCCCCGGTCAAGCGGCGCTTGGCGGGACCGGAGCAAAGCTTGGGGCTGGACGGTTGAGCGCGCGGGTGTCGCGTCTTAGCTAAGGCACGACGAAGGAGAAAAGACATGGCCACCAAGACGATCACCGACGCCAGCTTCCAGAGCGACGTGCTCCAGGCGGACAAGCCGGTGCTGGTCGATTTCTGGGCGGAGTGGTGCGGGCCGTGCAAGATGATCGGCCCGTCGCTGGAGGAGATCAGCGAGGAGCTCGGCGAGCAGGTGACGATCGCCAAGCTTAACATCGACGATAATCCCGACGCGCCCGGTCGTTATGGCGTGCGCGGCATCCCGACGATGATCCTGTTCAAGGCAGGTGCGCCTGCCGCCACCAAGATCGGCGCGGAGCCCAAGGGGCGGATCAAGGCCTGGCTCGAGGGCGAGCTCGCCTGAGCGATCGATCACCGGATCGGGTCAGCGCGGTCTCCCCGCGCCCGATGCCCGCGCTTAGGAATAGGCGCGGGCATCGGCATTTCAGGGGGATGAATGTACGCGATCGTGTTCGACCTCGACGCGACCATCCTCGAGCGCCGCTATCCTAGCCCCTCGCTGCGTGATGCCTATCGCGAAGTGAGTGACATTCTGCAGCAGCACGGTTTCCACCAGCGCGATGGCGCGAGCCTCTATGTGAGCGAGGCGGCACACGCGGTGGATTGCGTGCTGGCGGTGCAGGACCTCAGCCGATTGTGCGCCTGGTTCGCGCCCTCGGTTCTCGACATCCGCATGCTGCGTATCGACGAGGAGAGCGATCTCTCGGCGGCGCTGCGATGAGGATGCGAGGGGAGGCGCGCATGCGAATAGATACCCTTGCTACGTCCGTCGCACGCGCTTGCTAGTCTCCTATCGTCATCCCGGACTTCGTCCGAGATCCACAGGCGGCGAACTTAACGACCGCTGGTACGTGGACGGGTGAACCCAGGACCAAATCCGGGATGAACGCAGTTGATGCGATGGAGCGCGCCTCTCAACCAGCCCGCCCGAGGGGGCGCACCGTCAGCTGCGATAATCGGCGTTGATTGAGATATAGCCGTGCGTCAGGTCACAGGTCCACACCGTGGCGCGGCCTTCGCCAAGGCCGAGATCGACACCGATCTCCACCTCCTGACCCTTGAGATGCGCGGCGACCGGCGCCTCGTCATACCCCTCCACCGCCAGGCCGTCGCGCGCCACTTGGGTGGCGCCGAAGCGGATCGACAGTCGGTCGCGCTCGGCCGGCTCCCCCGCCTTGCCCACCGCCATGACGACGCGCCCCCAATTGGCGTCCTCGCCCGCGATCGCGGTCTTCACCAGTGGCGAGTTGGCGATCGACATCGCCACGCGATGCGCCGAGGCGCCGCTCTCGGCGCCCTCCACAGTCACCTCGATCAGCTTGGTGGCGCCCTCGCCGTCGCGCACCACCAGCAGCGCGAGCTGGCGGCACACGTCCGCGAGCGCGGCGCGGAAGGCGTCGGCCCCCGAGCTGTCATCATCAGCGAGTGGTGTATTGCCCGCCGCACCCGTGGCGAAAGCGAGTATGGTGTCGCTGGTCGAGGTGTCGCCATCCACCGTGATGCACGAGAAGGTGCGCGCGTTCGCCGCGGCGAGCGCGGCCTGGAGGAAGGGCGGCTCCACCGCGGCGTCGGTGAAGATGAAGCCGAGCATGGTCGCCATGTCGGGCGCGATCATGCCCGAGCCCTTGATGATGGCTGCGATCGTTATCGTGCGCCCGTCCACCACCGCCGTAGCGCTAACACCCTTCGGATATGTGTCGGTGGTGCCGATCGTTTCCGCGGCCTCGCGCCATGTCGCCGTGGGTGCGGCAAAGGCCGCGGCGACGCCCGCTTGCGCCTTGTCGACCGGAAGCGGCACGCCGATCACCCCCGTGGAAGCGACGAACACGTCGGACGGCTGGCAGCCGAGCTGCGCCGCCGCCTGCGCCGCGATCGCCTCCACCGCCGCGCGCCCGCGATGTCCGGTGAAGGCGTTGGAGTTGCCGGCATTGACGACGAGCGCGCGCGCGTGGCCGAGCACCAGCGCGGCGCGACACCATTCCACCTCGGGCGAAGGGCATTTCGAACGGGTCAGCACGCCGGCAACGGTGGTGCCGGGAGCGAGTTCGGCGAGCGTGAGATCGGTGCGGTCCCACGTCTTGTAGTGCGCGCGCGCGACGCGCAGCGTCACGCCCGCGACAGTCGCCATATCGGGGAAGGGAGTGGCGAGCGGAGAGATGGACGTCGACATGGCGCTCTCTTAGGCGCGGCGGGGGGACAGGCAAAGGGGCGCCGTGGTGAGGCATCTCGTCGTGCGCTCCTCGCTGTCCGGCTGGATCGCCGGAGCGCGAGGAGCGCGACTCGCCGCGCGACATGCTGGGCCTTGATGGGCGCCACCGCTCTCCGCGGCGCTTCGCTCGATAACGGGCTTCGGCTTTATGCGGAGCGATGCGCCATGTGCCACGGCGCCGACGCGCGTGGCACGGGGCCGCTGGCGCGCAAGAGCCATCCGCCTACGCCCGACCTGACGACAAAAGCCTTCAAGACGCGCCTAGCCACCTATCCCGGCGTCATCGTGTCTTCTATCATTCTACAGCCAAGCGGTCACTTGATACCTCGGACTCTACGGGAAAATAATGTGCGTGTCCCGCCGCACAGCTGGACGGTGCGCGACCTCCGGGACATTGATGCCTATTTAAAGAGCATCATCGCCGCCGCGCGGTTACGCGATGGACAGGGCAAGCGCTGACAAATTGATGGTTGACGTTTGAGCGGCCGGTGGACGGGCGGTTCGTCTCGTCTTATGTCCAAGTCCGTGAATCTGTTGCTGCTCCTCTCGGCCCTGCTCTCCGCGCTGACCGGCGTGGGGGCCAGCGCGCGTCAGGCGCAGCCGGCGCAGGCTGTGGCGCAGCAGACGCATGCCGCCGCGATCGTTTCCGCGGCGCGCCGCGTCGCGATGCGTCCCGAGCAGGCGCTCGCCGTGCTGATCACGAGCGCCGCTGCGCCGCGTGTCATCGCCCTTGCGCTCATGCCGCGCGAGCCGATCTTCGCGGGCCGCCGGCGCGTATAGCGCCACGCCGCTTCCGCTCTCTCCCGATTAGATCAGCGTGCGCGCGTCGACGATCGACGCCGCGCCGCTCCCCAATACAGGATCAAGCCCATGTTCGGCGGCCTAGCCAAGACCCTCTTCGGTTCGTCCAACGACCGCTACGTCAAATCGCTCAACCCGATCCTCGCCAAGATCGCATCGTTCGAGCCGACGCTGCAGGCGATGGACGACGACACGCTCGCGCAGCAGACCGTGCGTTTCCGCGAGCGGCTTACGAACGGCGAGACGCTCGACCAGCTTCTTCCCGAGGCCTTCGCCACGGTGCGCGAGGCGGCGAAGCGCGTGCTCGGCCAGCGCCACTATGACGTGCAGATGATCGGCGGCATCGTGCTTCATCGCGGCGAGATCGCCGAGATGCGCACCGGCGAGGGCAAGACGCTGGTCGCCACGCTCGCCACCTACCTTAACGCGCTGCCGGGCGACGGCGTCCACGTCATCACCGTCAATGACTATCTCGCCAGCCGTGACGCCGACTGGATGGGTCGCGTCTACCGCTTCCTCGGGCTGACCACGGGCGTGATCGTGCCCAACCTCACCGATGAGGAGCGCCGCGCGGCCTATGCCGCGGACATCACCTACGGCACGAACAACGAGTTCGGCTTCGACTATCTGCGCGACAACATGAAGTATGAGCGCCAGCAGATGGTGCAGCGCGCCTTCGCGATGGCGATCGTCGACGAGGTCGACTCGGTGCTGATCGACGAGGCGCGCACGCCGCTGATCATCTCGGGGCCGACCGACGACAAGTCCGAGCTGTACATCAGCGTCGACGCGATCGTGAAGCAGCTCGTCCCCGACGATTACGAGAAGGACGAGAAGCAGAAGACGATCGTGCTGACCGAGGACGGCACCGAGCGCGCCGAGCGGATGCTCGAGGCCGCCGGGCTGCTCCAGGGCGCCAACCTCTACGATTTCGAGAACACCCAGGTGGTGCACCACCTCAACCAGGCGCTGCGCGCCAATGTGATGTTCAAGCGGGATACCGATTACATCGTCAAGGACGGCAAGGTCGTCATCATTGACGAGTTTACCGGGCGCATGATGGACGGTCGCCGCTGGTCGGACGGCCTGCACCAGGCGGTCGAAGCCAAGGAGGGCGTGCAGATCGAGCCCGAGAACCAGACGATGGCCTCGATCACCTTCCAGAACTACTTCCGCATGTATCCCAAGCTGGCGGGCATGACCGGCACCGCCGCGACCGAGGCGGCCGAGTTCTACGATATCTACAAGATGAACGTGGTCACCATCCCGACCAACAAGCCGGTGCACCGCGTCGACGAGGAAGACGAGTTCTACAAGGACACACAGGACAAGTTCCGCGCCATCGCCAAGAAGATCCGTGAGCATTCCGAGATCGGCCAGCCGGTGCTGGTCGGCACCGTCTCGATCGAGAAGTCCGAGCTGCTGAGCGAGTTCCTGCGGCAGGAAGGGGTCGATCACTCGGTCCTTAACGCGCGCTACCACGAGCGCGAGGCGCATATCGTGGCACAGGCGGGTAGGCTCGGGGCGGTGACGATCGCCACCAACATGGCGGGCCGCGGCACCGACATCCAGCTCGGCGGCAACCTCGAGATGCGCGTCGAGGACGAACTCGCGGGCATGCCCGAGGGCCCGGAGCGCGACGCGGCGATCGAGCAGATCCGCGCCGAGATCGCGGTGGAGAAGCAGAAGGTGCTCGAAGCGGGCGGGTTGTTCGTGCTCGCCACCGAGCGGCACGAGAGCCGGCGTATCGACAACCAGCTGCGCGGCCGCTCGGGGCGCCAGGGCGATCCCGGCCTGAGCCGCTTCTATCTCTCGCTCGACGACGACCTGCTCCGCATCTTCGGGCCCGATACGCTGTTCGCCAAGATGATGCGCAGCAACATCGCCGATGGCGAGGCGATCGGCAGCAAGTGGCTCACCAAGGCGATCGAGACCGCGCAGAAGAAGGTCGAAGCGCGCAACTACGACATCCGCAAGCAGGTCGTCGAATATGATGACGTGATGAACGATCAGCGCAAGGTGATCTACGAGCAGCGCGCCGACATCATGGACGCCGAGACCGTCGGCGAGGTGGTGAGCGACATGCGCGCCGAAACGGTCAACGCCATCGTCGGCGAGGCCTGCCCGCCCAACTCCTATCCGGAGCAATGGGATATCGAGGGGATGAAGGCGCGGCTCGCCGATATCCTCAACCTCGAGCTGCCGATCGACGAGTGGCTCAAGGAGGACGCGATCGACCCCGAGATCGTCACCGAGCGCGTTCAGGCGGAGGCGGACGCCGCGGTGGCGAGCAAGTCGGCCGACCTCGAGCCCGAGACCTGGACCCAGGTCGAGAAGTCGATCCTGTTGCAGAACCTCGACCATCACTGGAAGGAGCATCTCGCCACGCTCGACGCGCTGCGTCAGGTGGTGCACCTGCGCGCCTATGCGCAGAAGACGCCGATCAACGAATATAAGCAGGAGGCCTTCAACCTCTTCCGGCGCATGCTCGATGCGATCCGCGAGGACGTGACCAAGACGATCGCGCATGCCTCGTTCCGGATGCAGGCGCCGCCGCCGCTGCCCGAGCTGCCCGACTTCATCACCACCCACTTCGACCCGTTCACTGGTGAGGACAATTCGAACGACATCGACGCCGGCACGCTCGGGCTCGTGACGACCCAGCTGCCGCCATTACAGATCCCGCAGCCGTCGGCGGCCGATCTGGGCGCCGATCCGGCGGGCTGGGAGGGGCAGGTGAGTCGCAATGCGCCATGTCCGTGCGGCTCGGGTCGCAAGTACAAGCATTGCCACGGCGCGGCGTAACGACGGGCGTTCTCGTCTCGGGGCGGCGTCGTCATCCCGGCTCAAGACCGGGATGACGAAGGTCAATCGATCGTCACGGCACATGAACTACGTTCCGCACGATGCGAAACAGAAAAGGGGCCGCGACCAAGCCGGGCGCGGCCCCTTTCGTCAACGATATGCCGGATCAGGACGCCTTGGGGAGCCTGACCGTCGGCCCGACCGTCTCAACCACCTGGCGCGCGTTGAAGGCGCGGACGTTGCCCGGCTCCGGCGAGCCCTTGAACATCACGATCTCGGCGGACGCCTCGTAGCGGTCGACGGTGCGAATATCGGCGCCGCCGCCGAAGCCGCCCCACGGGCCACCCCAGAACGGATCCCAGGCGCGATAGCCGAAGCCGCGGCCGTAGAAGCCCCAGCGCGGCCCCCACAGCCCGCCACCGAACGCACCGAAGCCCGGACCAAACCCGCCATAGCCCGGCGTGGAATAGGTACGGGCCTGACGGTCGGTGTCGCGATCCGCCATGACGAAATAATCATAGCCGTTCTGCAGCGTCAGTTCGGCCGAGCGGAACAGCAGGTAACGCTCGACGACGTCACGGTCAGTGACCGTGTTGCCCGCGAAGGTGACGCGGAACCGGTTCGGCTCGATACGGGTGTCGCTATAGCCGGTGCGATAGAAGCCCGATCCGGTCGCCGGGCGGTAGGCAGTCTCGGTCGCGCACGCCGCGACCAACGTGGTGCTGGCCGCCAGCGCCATCAAAGCGGCGGTGCGGCCCCATTTCTTCAACATGGCGAGTCACTCCAATCGCACCAGGGCGGCACGACTGGCGTCGTGTAGCCGAGGCGAGTGGAACGAGCGATGAACGGAAACGCTCCGCTTGCCAAGCAGGTGGCAAGCACGCCGGGCGCCGGATCGCTTCCTAGGCCGCGGCGCTGCCCAGCCCATGCCGCTGCGCGACGTCGACCAGCGTGCGGTGGGTGGGCAGATGAGCGAGCGCCACGTTGGTCTGGCGCTTTACCTCCGCGAAGGCGCGGCGGGCGTCGTCGGCGTAGCGCAGCGCACCGGCGCGCGCGCTCAGGTCGGTGTGCCAACCCATGCCGTAGAGGACATATTGCCAGCTCGCCTCGGTGAAGATGTCGACCTGCGGATCGATGTCGAGCTCGTTGGGCCAGCGATAGCGCCACCGGTCGAGCAGTTCGAGAAGACTGTCGGTGTTCGACAAGTCGGCGACATTGTCGCGCCAGAAGGCAGTGTCACGTCGCTCGGAGAGGCAATAATGCAGCTTGATGAAGTCGAGCGCGCGCTCGTAGCGGCGCAGCAGATTGGCATTGAACTGGCGTGCCGAGGCCTCATAGTCGCCGCCCCAGGGGAACAGGTTTGCGATCATCGCCGCGGACACCTCGGCAAAGGCGATCCCGGTCGCCTCGAGCGGCTCGAAGAAGCCACTCGACAGGCCCACCGCGACGCAGTTGCGGTGCCAGTTGATCTCGCGAAAGCCAGCCTCGAAGCGGAAGCTGCGCACCTCGGCGGAGGCGCCGCGCGGACCGAGATAGTCGCGCAGCACGCGCTCCGCCTCGGCCTCGTCGCTGTGCGCGGAGGAATAGACGTGGCCGATGCCGCGGCGCCGGTCGAGCCCGATGTCCCAGGTCCAGCCCGCGGGCTGGGCGGTCGAGATGGTGTAGGAGGCGATCGGGGCGTCCGGCGTCGCATAGGGTAGCTGCGCGGCGAGGGCGCGGTCGCAGAACAGCACGTCGCGGCACGAGCGGAACGGCACCCCCATGGCACGGCCGATCAGTTCGGCGCGGAAGCCGGTGCAGTCGATGTAAAGATCGGCGGTGAGCGCGCCATTGCGCTCGGTCTCGACGCGCTCGATCGCGCCGGAGTCGTCAAGCGACACAGACGTGACGGTGTCGACCAGATGCGTCACGCCGTTGGCAATGGCATGCTCGCGCAACAGTCCCGCCAATGCGACCGCGTCGAAATGGAAGGCGTAGTTAAGCGGGCCGACATAGTCCGGGTGAGTCGGCAGCTTGGGTGCGCGGCCCGCGTCGGCGACGGCTTTCTGCGGCGTGGCGATCTCGTCCCATTCGACCGCACCCGCGGCGCCGCTCAGCCAGTAAGGCAGCAGCTCGAGCCCGCCCGGGGCTTCGGCAATCTGGAACGGGTGCATGTAGTGGTCGCGCCCGGCCGTGCCGGGCGGGTGGCGCCAGTGGACGAAGCTGGCGCCCTGTTTGAACGTCGCCCCGCAGCGGCGGATGAGATCGGCCTCCGGGATGCCGATCGTCGCCAGCGTGCGCCGGATGGTGGGAAAGGTCCCCTCTCCGACGCCGAGCACGCCAATGTCCTTCGACTCGACGAGGGTGATGTCAACGCCGTCGCGAAGGTCGGCGCCGAGCCGCTTGGCGAGATAGCCGGCGGTGAGCCATCCGGCGGTGCCCCCGCCCACAATCAGCACGCGCTTGCGCATCATCATGTCCTTCGCTGCCCCGCTGCCGGGGCGGGGCAGCGCCTTGTATCAGAACGACAGGTTGATGCTCGTGCTGATCCGCCGATCGCTCTGGAACCAGCTGCGGCTGACGAGGCGGCCGTTCGGATAGCCTCCCATCAGTGTCCGCTGGGTCGCTGCAGTGAGGTTGGTGCCCTGCACGCCGAAGGAGAAATTGTCCGTCACCTTGAAGCGGATGCCGGCGTCGAGCGAGCCGTAATTGCCGCCGTAGATCGGCAGCGCGATCTGAGTGCTGGTGTTCGGACCACCGTCGAGATCGGTCAGCACGCCGGCAGCGCTGTAGTAATTGTACGTGCCGTTGGTGCCGTTGCTGTTGGTCGACAGCAGGTATTTGGAACGCCACGAATAGGCCACACGCAGCGAGAAGGGGTTGCGCTCGTACAGCAACGTCGCATTCGCATTGTGCTTCGACAGGCCGACGAGTGGGGCGTCGTTGCGCAGCTGGCCGCGGATGTCGCGATACAGGTCGCCCGGGTTGCTGCTCTCGATGAAGGTGTAATTGCCTTCGAAGCCGAACCCGCTGAGGAAGCCCGGCAGCATATCGAGGAAGAAGCGGCCGCCGACTTCGACGCCCTTCACCGTCGCCGCCTTGTTCGAGTTAATATAGTCGGACGCGGTCGCGGTAACGGTCTCGTTGCTGCCGTCGGTGAAGATGACGTTCACCTGCCGCTCGGTGATCGAGAAGATCGGCAGGTTGGTAAGGCGCTTGTAGAACGGCGCGATATGGAAGGACGTGCCGGCGCGCGCATAATATTCCACCGAGATGTCAAAGTTGTTCGACAGCGTCGGCTTGAGCAGCGGGTTGCCGGTGTCGGCGGTGAAGTTGGCGAAGAGCGGCTGCAGCGCGGTGCCGCCCGGATTGGTGTTCGTCGCCACGCCGACCGAGCCCGACGAACGCAGCGCGTTGAAGCTCGGCAGGTCGAGCGTCACGTTGTAGCTGCCGCGCAGTTTCACCTTCTCCGCGGGGGCCCATTCCAAGTTCACCGACGGAAGAACGCGGGTAAACTCCGCTTTGCCGCCGCGCGGAACGAAGGTGTTGGCCAGCGTCTGCGACACGCCGTTGCGCAGATAAGCGGTGCCGCCGTTCTGCTGAATATAGCCGCTGCCCTCGTTCTGGATGTTGACGACGCGCACGCCGATGTTGCCGGACACGCCGGGCATGTTGTCGCGCGGGCCGAAGCGCAGCAGCGCATAGCCGGCGATGTTGCGCGTGCGGTTGTCGACCTGATCGCCGGGCAGCACAAAGCCCACCGGGCGGATGCCGGACGCGCCGCCATAGCCGCTACCCGCCGGCAGCGGCCCCGCCGCCGAGCAGTCGTTGAACAACGGATTGGGCTGCGCGTCCGTCGGGGCGGCGCCGCAGAAGCCCGCCGGCGGCGACTGCACCAGCCCGGTCCGGTCGCGGTTGTACCGCGACGCCAGCCCCTGCGAGGCGAACATCAGGTTGCCGGGCAGGACCGTCCGGCCGCGGAAGAAATCGTCAAAGGTGTGAACGCCAACATCGCCTGGCGCCGCATTGGCGTAGGTGAGCTGCGGGTCGCCGTTCCAGCCGCGGCCGAGCGCGGTCCAGTTGTAACCGTTCGCGAAGTCGCGCTCCTTGCGCTCCGCCGCGCGGCCGCCAAACTTCACCGAGCGGAAGAAATCGTCGTCGAACGTATATTCGACGTCGAGCTGCGCGGAGTCGAGCCGGCCCTTGTTGTTCTCGTTGTGCGGCATGGACGCCGACCAGAAATAATTGGCCGGGTTCGCGAAGGCCGCGCGCGTGTCGGCGCCGACGCTGATCGCGGGCAGGTCGTCGGTCAGGTCGATGCCGTAGCTGTTGCCGAACCCCAATTCGCGGAAAATGTCGATCCGATCATAGACCTGATGCGAGTCGACGCGCTGCAGCGAGCCCTTGATCGACAGCGGACCGCCGTCGGGTTCCCAGGCGAACGACAGCGAATAGTCGCGCGTCACCGTGTTGCTCTGGACGAAGCCCTTGTTGCCGCTGCTGGTGATCGCGGCGTTGGTCGGCGCGAACGTGTCGGTGTTGCGGTTGAACAGCGCGTCGGTGGACAGCAGCAGGCCGTCGCTGTCGAAGCGGCTGGTCGCCGGATTGACGGTCAGCGATTGCGAGTCGAGCTGCGTGCCATAGTCGCTCGACTGGCTCTTGTAGCGCGACTGGAAGAAGCTGCCGGTGAAGGTGAGCGAGTCGCTCGGCGCCCACTGCACCGCGCCGTAGATGCCGTAGCGGCGATACTGGAACGCCTCATCGCCGTAGGCGAAGCCGCTCGGCACGTATTTGTCGCTGCCGTCGCTCAGCCGCGTCAGGAAATAGGGGCTGGTGCGGATGAATTGCGACAGCGAGCTGAACTGGCTGAACGCGACGTCGGCGAGCACGCCGATGCGGCCGATGCCGGTGTTGAAGCTCTTGGTCACCAGGAACGAGCCGGTCGGATCGGCCTTGTTCGCCATGTCGCCCAGCGCGAGCTCGCCGGTGCCCGCGACATGGAAGCCGCCGTCGAAGTCGAACGGCATCTTGGTGCGCAGATCGATCTGGCCGCCGGTGCCGCCCTCGATCAGGTCGGCGGTCGACGCCTTGTAGACGTCCACCGCCGCCATCAGTTCGGGAGTGACGTCGCTCCACAGGATGGCGCGGCCGTTATTGGCGCTGAAGATCTCGCGACCGTTGAGGCGCGACGCGACACCGGTGAGACCGCGCACCTGCACGCCCGACCCCTGGACCGAATAATGGTCGGGATCGCCGAGAGCGGCAAAGCGGACGATCGACACACCGGAGACGCGCTGCAACACCTCGGTGATCGAATTGTCGGGCAGCTTGCCGGCGTCGTCGGCCACCACCGAATCGATGATGGTCTCGCTGCGGCGCTTGCGGTCGTCTGCCGCCTGGAGCGCAGCGCGGCGACCGGTGACGACCACGTCGCCGGCGTCGCTCGCGCCCGGCTCGCCCTGATCCTGGCCCGGAACGGCGGCCTGCGTCGCGTCGGGAGCGATCGGCTGAATCTCCGCCTGCGCCCAAGCGCTGCCGCTCACGCCGAGCGCGAGCAGCGCGGCAAGCGACGCACCCGAGCGCATGGCGCGCCGGTGAACGTTAACAGATGCAGCGAAACGACGATGATCTTTCATGATCCCCCCCAACGCCCACCGCGCTGTGCGGCCGGGCCAATGGTGCGCCTTGATGAGCGCTACCACGAGGCTTGTAGCTCCGGCAGTTTGTCGGATCAATGTGAAACTTCTGACACTTGGATGGCCACCAAAGTGTAAGCGGTTTCTCAACCGCAGAGGGCGGCGAGTTACAAATGTTGGCAGACCGGACGGCACGGGGCAGCGATAGACGTGCTGCGGCCACGAATGTGGCGCGCGCAAAGACGCGTAAGGTCTTCTGTCCCAAACGCTCCGTGGTAGCGTTAACGACGATCGCTCCGCGCAGCTATGCGCAGAATGCCGACGTACACAGAACTTGTCGGCGCGAGAGGCGAGGAGAGTGCGTGCGCACAGATCCAGCCCGAACAGCGCCTACCGGCTGCCGGCTCGATCATCGCTGATGTGGAAGTGGCTCCCCGAGTTGGATTCGAACCAACGGCCGCTCGATTAACAGTCGAGAGCTCTACCGCTGAGCTATCGGGGAACGCTGTGGAGGGCGTCTATAGCCGCGGATTCGCGCGACGCAATCCCCTTTGTGACGCTTCCGCGCTCAGGCGACGAACTGCTCCATCGCGATCCGGTCGTCGAGCGCGTGCTCGGGGTCGAACAGCAGCGTCAACTCGCGCGCACGATCCATGGCGATGTCCACCTGCGCCACGTCACGCACCTCGCGCTGGTCGGCCACCGCCGAAACCGGGCGCTTGTTCGAATCGAGCACGCGCAGCGACACGCGCGTCCGGTCGGGCAGGATCGCGCCGCGCCAGCGCCGCGGGCGGAACGCGCTGATCGGCGTCAGCGCGAGCATCTGCGAGCCGAGCGGTAGGATCGGCCCGTGCGCGGAGAGATTGTACGCCGTCGAGCCGGCCGGCGTGGCGACCAGCACGCCGTCGCATGACAATTCATCCATCACGATCCGGTCGTTGATCTTGACCTCGATCTTGGCGGTCTGACGGGTTTCGCGCAGCAGCGACACTTCGTTGATCGCAGGCAGCGTATGCACTCGGCCGTCGACCGCGGTGGCGGTGGCGGTGAGCGGCGTGACCTGGAAGGCGCGCGCACGCTCGATCCGCCCGTCGAGATCATGGCGTCGCCACTCGTTCATGAGGAAGCCGACCGTACCGAGGTTCATGCCGAACACCGGAACCACCGCGCGGCGTCGTTCCAGCAGCGTGTGCAGCGTCTGCAGCATGAACCCGTCGCCGCCGAGCGCGACCACCATGTCCGCTTCCTCGAGCGGGCACCAGTCCCACGTGTCGGCAAGTTCGGCGCGCGCGGCCTGCGCGGGGCTGGTGGGCGAGGCGACCAGCGCTCGCCGTGGATAGCGGCTCATCCGCCGGTGACGCTCATATGGCGGCTCACCGCGGGGGCGGCGTCGCGCTCGATCCGGAAATCGTGCCGTTGCGGCTTGGTAAGCAAGGCGTCGCCGATCGCGGCATCGAGCGCAGCGACGCCGCCCTCGCGCAGGGCGGCGCGCAGGTCACGCTGGTCGTCATGACCAAGGCAGGTGTAAAGCCGTCCCTCGGTTGTGAGGCGGACGCGGTTGCAGCCGTCGCAAAAATTGGCGGTGAGCGGCGAGATCAGCCCCAGCTTGGTCCGCCCCCCGTCGACGCGCCAGTAACGCGCCGGCCCGCCGGTGCCCGCCGCGTCGCGGTTCAACGCGAACTCGCGGTCGAGCTGCTCCTTCACCACGGTAAGCGGCAAGAACCGGTCGGTACGATCCTCGTCGATCGCGCCGAGCGGCATCGTTTCGATCAGCGTGAGATCATGCCCTTCAGCCACGCACCAGCGCAACATCGGCGCGATCTCGTCCTCGTTGAGGCCCTTGAGCGCGACCATGTTGATCTTGACCGCAAGCCCGGCGTCGCGCGCGGCGGCGATGCCGTCGAGCACCTCGGCGACATCGCCGTGCCGCGTGATGTAGCGGAAGCGCTCGGGATCACGCGCGTCGAGGCTGACGTTGACGCGGCGGATCCCCGCGGCGACCAGATCCGCGGCATGGCGACGCAGTCGCGTGCCATTGGTCGTCATCGTCAACTCGTCGAGCGCACCACCGACATGCCGGCCGAGGCGTTCGACCAGCAACATGACGTCGCGACGCACCAGCGGCTCGCCCCCGGACAAGCGAATCTTGTTCACGCCGCGCGCGATGAAGCGCTCGGCAATGATCGCCAGCTCTTCCAGCGACGCGATCTGCTCGCGCGGGAGGAAGGTCATGTGCTCCGCCATGCAATAGCGACAGCGCAGATCGCACCGATCCGTCACCGAGACGCGCAGATAGCGGATGGTGCGGCCGAACGCGTCGACAAGGGGCGCGGGCGCGAGAAGGGGGTCCATGGCTGGCACAACGAGAGAGCTAAGGAGTCGTTCACGCCAGAGCAAGATCATTGCCGTGAGCCACCGCGCACCGTACCAAGCGCGGATGGAGCGGCGGTCACGGGCGATGCAGCGGGGCGGGCGGCGCCCGGGAGAGAGCGCGGCCAGCGCCGAGCAGCTTCGGCTGATCGAGGCGCATGCGGCGCGCGGCGTCACCGCCATCGTGGCCGCGCCGACCAGCTTCGAGATCGTCAACACCGCTTACGGCCGCGCCGCGGGTGACCGGCTGGTCGAGGCCATGGCGGAGCGGCTCGCCGCCGAACTGGCCGGCCACGACATCGCCGCGGTGCGCGGCGGTGCCACCTTCACCATCGTGGTCGCGGGCGACCCGGCGACCGGCGACCGCGCGGTCAGCCTGGTCGAGCGCGCGCTGGAGCGACCGTTCGTGATCGACGGCGAAACGATCCACGTTGGCGCCCGGATCGGCGTCGCGCGGATGACCGAGGACGAGCCCGCGGAGCATCTGCTTCGCCGCGCCGCCGAGGCGCTGGCACGCGCGCGCGCCAGCGATGGTGCTACCACCCGGGTCGCCAGCGAGCACGAGGGCGTGCCGCTCGCGGCGCTCGCCGCCGACCTCCATCGCGCGATCGAGCGCGGCGAGATCGACGTGCACTTCCAGCCGCAGGTGCGCCTCGCAGATGGCGCGATCACCGGGGTCGAGGCGCTGGCGCGGTGGCAGCACCCGCGGCTGGGCGCACTCGGCGCGGAGACGCTCCTCGCCGCCGCCCACCGGGCCGACCTCGGCGTCGCGCTGTCCGATCAGCTGCAGGCGCTCGCGCTCGGCCGGGCGGCGCGCTGGCCCGCTCGGTTGGCGACGCTCCGCATCGCGATGAACGTGACCGCGGCAGACATGGCGCGCGCGCCGTTCGTCGAGCATTTCCTCGCGCGGGTGCGCGCCTCCGGGATCGCCTACGGTCGCGTGACCGCGGAGGTGACCGAGACCGGGCTGATCGACGATCTCGACGGCGCCGCTACCACCCTGACGGCGCTGCGTGCCGCCGGCTGCCAAGTGGCGCTCGACGACTTCGGTACGGGCTATTCGAGCCTGTCGTACCTCACCCGGCTGCCGCTCGACTATCTCAAGATCGACCGCAGCCTGGTGCAGACGATCACCGGCGAGGCGCGCGACCGCGTCGTGGTCGAGGGCGTGATCGCGATGGCCGCCGGGCTCGGGCTCGAGACGATTGCGGAAGGGGTGGAGAGCGAACGTGAGCGGAACCTGCTCGCGCAGCGCGGGTGCACCTTCTACCAGGGCTTTCTCTGCGCCGGGCCGCTCGATGACGCGGCGTTGCAGGCCCGGCTCGCGGCGTGACCGATCCGCGCGACCTAGGCGGCACCTGGCACGGCCGCTACGAGGGCGGCGGGGTGCTATCGAACAGCTTCATCGCACGCCTGCGCGAGCGCGACGGGCAGGTAAGCGGCACGATCAGCGGACCTGACGACCTCGGATGGAAAGCGGTGCGGCGTGCCGTGGTGAGCGGGCGGCGCGACGGCGCGGCGGTGACCTTCGTCAAACAATATGACGGGGAGGTTCTGGTCCATGCGGTCGACTATCGCGGCGCGTTCGACCCGTAGGGGACCGAGGTACGCGGCGGCTGGTCGTTCGCAGGCTATGCCGGCACGTTCGTGATGACGCGCGAGCGCTTCGCCGTGGAGGATTTGGCCGATGAGCGGTTGAACGAGGTGGAGGTGACAGGATGAGCGCGGCGGCGATGATCTGGGTAGCGGCCGCGGCGGCGGGGGTGACGCCGCAGGCGCAGGTGGAGGCGGCGATGGCGGACAGCGCCGCCGGGTGGAACGCGGGCGATCTCACCGGCTTCACGGCGATCTATGCGCATGACGCCGTCTATGTCGCGGGCGACGCGGTGGTGCGCGGCAAGGACGCGATCGCGGCGCGATACGCCAAGAGTTTCGCGAACGGCGGCAACACGCGCGGGCGGCTGAGCTTCCAATCGGTGATGTGGCGCCCGCTGAGCGCGGTCCACCTGCTCCATGTCGCGCGCTGGACGCTGACGCCGACCGCAGGCGCAACGCCGCAGACCGGGCTGACGACCTTGCTGTTCGAGCGGCGCAAGGAGGGATGGCGCATCATCTCGGATCACAGCAGCTGAGCAACGAGCAGCTAGCGGTTGAAGGAGACAACTTCCACGTCGCTCACCCAGGACGTTCTCCGGCCAAGGCCGGAGTTTAGTTGGTGGGACGGCGGTGAGTCCCACCAGGCCTTCCCCACTGGGCCCCGGCCTTCGCCGGGGAACGAAGGTGGGAGGGCGGGTGCGGAGCGACGCCGAGGTCCTGATTGAGCGAAATGGAGGGGCTCACCGCGGCCTTCCCACCTGGACCCGGCGTCCGCCGGGGTGACAGGCAGGGGTTGGGGGTGAGCCATCACAGCAGCGGCAGCGCGCCGCTGCTCCTCACGCCGCCGCTTTGGCCAGCCCCTTCGACAATTGCAGCGCGCCGTGCAGCCGCGCCTTCGGATCGCTCCAGGCGCGCGACAGCGCCAGCTTGCTGTCGGGCCGCAGCTTGGCCACGCCCCCCAACCGCTCGACATAGGCGAGCAGCCCCGGCACGTTGGGCGGCGTGTCGTCGTGGAAGGTGACCAGCGCGCCCTTCGGCCCTACGTCCAGCTTGGCCACGCAGGCGGTGCGCGCGTTTAGCTTGATCTCCATGACCTTGACCAAATTGTCGGTCGCCTCGGGCAAGGCGCCGAACCGGTCGATCATCTCGGCGGCGAAGCTCTCCAGCCCGGCTACCTCGTCGATCTCATTGAGGCGGCGGTACAGGCCCATGCGGAGGTCGAGATCGGGGACGTACTCCTCCGGGATAAGGATCGGCGCGTCCACGCTGATCTGTGGCGAGAAGTCGCGCTGGCGCTCGCGGATGCCGCCGGCCTTGGCCTCCATGATCGCCTCTTCCAGCATCGACTGGTAAAGCTCATAGCCGACCTCCTTGATATGCCCCGACTGCTCGTCACCGAGCAGATTGCCCGCGCCGCGGATGTCGAGGTCGTGGCTCGCAAGCTGGAAGCCCGCGCCGAGCGAGTCGAGGTCGCTCAGCACCTTGAGGCGCTTCTCCGCGGCATCGGTCATCTGCCGCTCGGGCGGCGCGACCATATAGGCGTAGGCGCGCGTCTTGGAGCGGCCGACGCGCCCGCGCAGCTGGTAGAGCTGCGCCAACCCGAAGCGATCGGCGCGGTTGACGATGATCGTGTTGGCGGAGGGAATGTCGATCCCGCTCTCGATGATCGTGGTCGAGACGAGCACCTCGAACTTCTTGTCGTAGAAGGCGCTCATCCGCTCCTCCACCTCGCTCGGCGCCATCTGGCCGTGCGCGACGACGTAGCGGATCTCGGGCACCTCGCGGCGCAGATAATCCTCGATGTCGGGCAGATCGGCGACACGCGGGGTGACGAGGAAGCTCTGCCCGCCGCGATAATGTTCCCGCAGCAGCGCCTCGCGCAGCACTACCGGATCCCACGGCATGACATAGGTGCGCACCGCGAGCCGGTCGACCGGCGGGGTCTGGATCACCGACAGCTCGCGCAGCCCGCTCATCGCCATCTGCAGCGTGCGCGGGATCGGCGTCGCGGTGAGCGTGAGCATGTGGACGTCGGCGCGCAGCGTCTTCAGCCGCTCCTTGTGCGTCACGCCGAAGCGCTGCTCCTCGTCGACGATGACGAGCCCCAGCCGCTTGAAGTCGATCGTCTTGGCCAGCAGTGCGTGGGTGCCGACGACCACGTCGATCCCGCCGCTCGCCAGCCCGTCCTTGACCCGCTTTGCCTCTGCCGCGGGCACGAGCCGCGAGAGCCGGCCGATGTTGATCGGGAAGCCCTCGAAGCGCGAGGTGAAGTTGTTGTAATGCTGGCGCGCCAGCAGCGTCGTCGGACAGACCACCGCGACCTGCATCCCCGCCATGGCGGCGACGAAGGCGGCGCGCAGCGCGATCTCGGTCTTGCCGAAGCCGACGTCGCCGACGATCAGCCGGTCCATTGGCTTGCCCGCGGACAGGTCGGCCAGCACCTCCTCAATCGCGCGGTCCTGGTCGTCGGTCTCGGTATAGGGGAAGCGGTCGACGAAGGCGGGATAGCCCGCGCTGTCAGGCTCGGCCACCTCGCCGGGGCGCAGCGCGCGCTCGGCCGCGACCGCGATCAGTTCACCCGCGATCTCGCGGATTCGCTCCTTCATCCGCGACTTGCGTCGCTGCCACGCCTCGCCGCCGAGCCGGTCAAGCGCCGCGCCTTCCTCGGACGAGCCGTAGCGCGACAGCACCTCGAGATTCTCGACCGGAATGTAGAGCTTGTCGCCGCCGGCATATTCGAGCGCGACGCAGTCGTGCGGCGCGCGCGCGACCGGCACCTGCGTCAGTCCGACATAGCGGCCGATGCCGTGATCGGTGTGGACGACGAGGTCGCCCGGCGACAGCGTCGCCAGCTCCGCCAGGAAGGCGTCGGCCGACTTGCGGCGCTTGGCGCGGCGCACCAGCCGGTCGCCCAGCATGTCCTGCTCGGTGAGCACCGCCACGTCGGGCGCGGTAAAGCCGTGGTCGAGCCCGATCACCGCCATCGCCACGCCGCGGTCAGCCGCGCCGAGCGACTCCTGCCACGTCTCGGTCAGCCGCGCGCCGGTGAGGCCGTGATCCTCGAGCAGCGAGCGCAGCCGCTCGCGCGCGCCGACCGAGTAGCTGGCGAGCACCGGCTTGCGCCCGTCGCGGCGCAGCTTGGCGATATGCGCCACCACCGCCTCATAGACGTTGGCCTGCGCCGCGCGCTCGGGGGCGAAGTCACGCGGGCCGTCCACCTGGAAGTCCAGCACAGTGGCGGACTCGGGCTCGTGGAAGACGGTGGCGAGATGCGCCGGCATTTCCGCTACTTCGCGGGCCCATTCGTCGGCATCGAGGTAGAGCGTCTTGGCGGGCAGCGCGCGATAGCTGCCGGGTTCGGCCGCCTCGGCGCGCTTGCGGTTCTCATAATAGTCCGCGATCGCATCGAGTCGGCCCTCGGCCGCGGCGGGCGTGCCGCTGTCGCGCACCACCACCGCATCGGCACCGAGATGGTCCCACACCGTCGCCAGCTTTTCCTCGAACAGCGGCAGCCAATGTTCCATCCCCGCGAGACGGCGGCGTTCGCTCACCGCCTGGTACAGCGGGTCGCCGGTTGCGGTAGCGCCGAAGGTCTCGCGGTAGCGCGTGCGGAAGCGTTTGACGCTGTCGTCGTCGAGCAAGGCCTCTGAGGCGGGGAGCAGCACGAAGCCGTCGAGCCGACCGGTGGTGCGCTGATCGGCGGGGTCGAAGCTGCGCACGCTCTCGATCTCGTCGCCGAAAAAGTCGAGTCGCAGCGCCTGCTCCTCGCCGCTGGGGAAGAGATCGACGATGCCGCCGCGCACCGCATATTCGCCCTGATCATGGACCGTGTCGGTGCGGACATAGCCGTTGGCCTGCAGCAGCGCGGCGAGCCGGTCGCGGTCGATCCGGGCGCCCGGCTTGAGCTCGGCGACGAGCTGGCGGATGCGGAAGGGGGTTAGCGTGCGCTGGGTCAGCGCGTTGACCGTGGTGAGCACCAGCTGCGGGGCGCGCGGCTTCTGCTGGAGACGGTGGAGCGCGCCGATCCGCTCCGCCATGACGCGCAGCGTCGGCGAGGCGCGATCGTAGGGCAGGCAGTCCCAGGCGGGGAGCTGCACCAGCTCAAGCTCGGGCGCGAAGAACGGCGCGGTGGCGGCGAGCCCGCGCATCTGCGCCTCGTCCGCCGCGACGAACACCGCGCGCAAGGGCGCCGCGCGTGCGAGATCGGCGAGCAGCGCGGGCAGGAAGCCGGCGGGCACGCCCGCGAGCGTCAGCGGCGTGGTGGCGCGAAGGATCTTGCTGAGGTCGGGCATTCGGTTCCTTGGTCGGGCGGGGCGGTGGGCTACGCCTCCGTTGTGCGGTCTCGGCGTCTCAGACTTCGGCCGCCTCACATTCCACCGTCATCCCGGCCCCTGAGCCGGTATTCATGGTGCCGCGAGCGCAACGTGCGTGGTGTTCGGGGCGCCATGGATGCCGGGTCAAGCCCGGCATGACGGGGGAAGGAGGTCGGGTCGGCCCGGCATCACGTTGTGCGGACCTCACGGGATCGTCACAAAGTCCACCCGCCGCATCACCTCCATCATCTCGCCCTCCCACTCGGGCGGGCAGGGCAGCGAGCCGATCGCCCAGCCCATAATGTCGACGTCCTGCTCCTCCAGCAGCCGCTCGAACCAGTCGAGCTGATCCGGCGTCCAGCTGGCGGCGTGGGTGTCGAAGAAGCCGCCGATCATCAGATCGGCCTCGCGCGTGCCGCGATGCCAGGCGCGGAAACGCAGGCGCTTGAGCCGGATGTCCTGATCCACGTGATCTCCCGTCGGCCGCACGCGGCCCGTCTATGCCATAGCGGAGCGCTGCCACGACGCCGGGCGCAAGCTTTCGCTGGCGCGGCGGCGGGAGGCAGAATAGTCGGGCGCTACATAGTCATGCGACCCGAGATCCTCAATCCGCTGTTCGCCGAGGTGGCCGCGCTCAAGGGCGTCGGTCCGGCGCTCGCCAAGCCGCTTGACCGGCTCGGCATCGCGCGCGTGGTCGATCTCCTGTTCCATCTGCCCTCGGGCTGGGTCGACCGGGTGGCGCGCGACGAACTCGACGAGGCCGACGTGGGCCGCACGATCGCGATCACGCTCACCCCGCGCGACTATCGCAGCGGCTCCAGCCCGCGCGCGCCGACGCGCGTGCAGGCGAGTGACGCGGCGGGCAATTACGCGAGCCTGGTGTTTTTTGGCGGCGGCTCGGGCTGGGCGCGCAAGCAGCTGCCGCTCGGCGAGCCCAGGCGAGTCTCGGGCCGGCTCGACCGCTACGGCGACACGCTCCAGATCGTCCACCCCGAGATCGGCGGCGAGGAGGACGGCTTCCGCGCGCGCGAGGCGATCTACCCGTTGAGCGAGGGGCTGACGTCGCGCCGGCTCGCCGCCTTGACCGAGCAGGCGCTGGCGCGCGCACCGGCGCTGGACGAGTGGATCGAGCCAAGCCTCAAGGCGCGCCACGACTGGCCCGACTGGCGCGAGGCGGTCGAGCGCATCCACGCCGACCCGGCGGACGCGGTGGCGCGCGCTCGCCTCGCCTATGACGAGATCTTCGCCAACCAGCTCGCGCTCTCGCTGGTGCGCGCCGACACGCGCAAGCGTCGCGGTCGCTCGTTGCAGGGCGACGGTCGGCTACGCGAGCTGCTGCGGCTACCCTATCAGCTCACCGGCGCGCAGGCGCGCAGCGTGCGGGAGATCGAAGGGGACCTGGCGCAGAGCGCGCCGATGCTGCGGCTGCTCCAGGGCGATGTCGGCGCGGGCAAGACGCTGGTGGCGGCGATGGCGCTGCTGATCGCGATCGAGGCGGGGGCACAGGGCGCCTTGCTCGCGCCGACCGAGATCCTAGCGCGCCAACACTATGACACGCTGCGACGGCTGCTCGCCGGCCTGCCGGTCGAGATCGCGGTGCTGACCGGGCGCGACAAGGGCCGCGCGCGCGAGGCGACGCTGATGGGGCTGGCGGGCGGCTCAATCCAGCTGCTGATCGGCACGCATGCGATCTTCCAGGAGGCGGTGCGCTACCGCGACCTCGGGCTGGTGGTGGTGGATGAGCAGCATCGCTTCGGCGTGGCGGAGCGGATGCTGCTCCAGGCCAAGGGCCAGACGCCGCCGCACGTGCTGGCGATGACCGCCACCCCGATCCCGCGCACGCTCACACTCGCGCTCCACGGTGAGATGGACCAGAGCCGGCTCGACGAGATGCCGCCCGGTCGCGAGCCGATCGAGACCCGCGTCGTCTCGGAGGAGCGCATCGATGAGGTGGTCAACGCGCTCGGCCGCCATCTCGCCGACGGGAAACAGGCCTATTGGGTCTGCCCGCTGGTGGAGGAGAGCGAGACCAGCGACCTTCAGGCAGCGGAGGCGCGCGCGGCCTCGTTGCAGGCCCGCTTCGGCGACCGCGTCGCGTTGGTCCATGGCCGCATGCGCGGCGCCGAGAAGGACGCGGTGATGGCGCGCTTTACCGCCAATGAGGCGGGAGTGCTGGTGGCGACCACGGTGATCGAGGTGGGTGTCGACGTGCCCAATGCGACGCTGATCGTGATCGAGCATGCCGACCGCTTCGGGCTGGCGCAGCTCCATCAGCTGCGCGGGCGCGTCGGGCGCGGTGCAGGCAAGTCGGTGTGTCTGCTGCTGCGCGGCGGGTCGCTGAGCGAGACCGCGCGCGCGCGGCTGGCGCTGATGCGCGAGAGCAATGATGGCTTCCGCATCGCCGAGGAGGATCTGCGGCTGCGCGGCGCGGGCGAATTGCTCGGCACGCGCCAGTCGGGCGAGGCAATGTTCCGGCTCGCCACGCCCGAACTGCTCGGCGAGCTGCTCCCCGCCGCGACCGACGACGCGCGGCTGCTGCTCGACCGCGACGGCGGACTGGAAGGAGCGAGGGGGCAGGCGGCGCGGGTGGCGCTCTATCTGTTCGAGCGGGATGCCGGGGTGGCGCTGCTGCGATCGGGCTGAGAGGGCGAGGGCGCCGGGTCGTATGATCGAGACCGGTCGTCCGTCTTCGCCGAGGAAAGTACTTCGTAGCGCACCGGTGTCCGGCAACGGGCAGACCCAGGTGCGAGCTGATACTGCTTCGTTCTGAACAGTGGGGAAATGCTTCGTAACTTCGTAACTTCGTGACTTCGGCCGGGATGGGGTGGGCGCCCGCGCTTACGCGCGCGCCCACCCCGCGAAGGCTCAGAAGCGGGCCCGGACCCCCGCGGTGATCGACTCCTGATGATCGTCGCGGCCGGTCTGCGCCGAGGCGCCCGCGAAAATCTCGATCGCGTCGTTCGGGCGATAGCCGATCCCCGCGCTGGCGGTGCCGACCAGTTCGGCGCGGCTGGCACCGATGCCAGCGAGCGTCAGCGGCCCGTCGGCATAGCCGGCGAGGGCGCGCACGCCTTGACCCTGGAGCTGGTAGCGCGCGCCGAGCGTCACATACGGACGCCACGGCTCGGCAGAGGCGTCGCTGCGCGCCAGAGTGATCGCGCCATCGGCGAAGCCGGCGGTATGGTGCTCCGACTTGACGTCGAGCCCGAATACGCTGCCGCCCTGCTCCTTCGCGCCGCCGCGCACGGTGTGGACGTAGGTCAGGCCGGCACGCGGCGTGAGCGTCCAGTCGTGGCCGGTATCCAGCGCGTAGAACACCGAGAGGTCGCTCACCATGCTGTTCAGGTCATAGTGGCTCCAGGCGCGGCGCCCGTCGGGGAGCCACCGGTGCGTGCGGGCGCGCCCACCGTCGAACGTGATCGACGAGGAGAAGCCGAGCCCGCTGCCGCTGCTGTAGCGGCCATGTGCGCCGGTCACCAGGCTGCCCACGCGGGTCTCGCTGCCAAGGCCCGGGACTTGCTGATGGTTGGTCAGATTGCCGGCAAAGGCACCAACAACCCAGCCCGCGTCGGCGAAGCCGATGCCACCGATCGCACCATAAGCGCGGCTGATCGCCGGTGCACTGCCGGTCGTCGGATCGGCGCGCAGCGTGTGCCAGCCACCCAGGCCCTGGCCAAAGGTGAACAGCCCGCTGTCTTTCGCATAAGGCGCGAAGGCGGATCCGCGGGTCGCCTGGCTCAGCGTCAGCGCATTGTCTACGCCGATCTGCGTGGCGGCCGCATAAGCCTCAGGAGTGAGCCGCGCGAACGCGTTCGGCAGCGAGTTGCCGTCAGCGTCGTAGAGGTCCGACCAATGCGCAGAGAGTGCTGCGCTCGGCTGGCTGAGGAGGCGCTGGTTGGCATAGTCAATCGAGCCGTTGACGAGCGGGCTGAAACGCGTGCTGCGCCGGAACAGGCTGATTGCATCGATCTGATCATTGCTCTGGATGATCGAGAAGGCGAGTGCGTCGGGGGTCTCGATCGTCGTGTATCGACCGGTGATCCCCTGCGAAGCGGTGATCAGCGTGTACGCCGTGCCCGGCTTTGCGACCGAGCCGGAAGCGAAGGTGAGCGTCGCACCCGGATCGATGCCCAGCTTACCGTCGACGACGAGCTTGTCCTGCGAGGTGCTCATCAGCTCGAATAGCGAGCGCGAGCCATTCTGGAGCGTGACATTGCCCGTCACGTGCATCGTGCCGGGCGAGGCACCCGGCGACAGCGTGCCCGCAACGATTACGTCACCCGTGACCGAACCGGCCGAGCCGAAGGTAGCGCTCTTGCCGACGTTCACCGTGCTGGTTTCGATCGACGAACCGGCGAGACCGACGAGTGCGCCCCCGGTCAGGTCGATCTGGCCGACCCAAGCATGATCGGCAATCGTCGCCTTTCCGCCGCTCACCTGAAGCGAGGCGACGTCCTCGATGGTGTTGAAGGCGGACACCGGGCTAGCGGCGCTGGCAACCACGCTGACCACATTGTGCCCGGCGCCACCGTAGACGCCGCCTGTCACCAGGCCGCCGGCGGCGGTGAACAGATTGTCGCCGTCGCCGAGGATCACGTCGCCGTCGATCGTGCCGCTGTTGGTGATCGTGTCGTTGCCCGCACCGAGCACGATATCGCCGACGATCTTGCCCTTATTGACGATCGTGTTGTCCGCGTCGGAGGCGAGGATCGCAATCGGGCGGGAGTCCGAGGTGTCGGTCAGCGCCGCCTGAATGAGACCGGCGTTGCTGACGTTAAGCTTGATGCCGTCGGCGGCGATCGCAACGGGCGCGAGGCCGGTGGCGTTGATGCTGCCCGCGCTGTTGTTGGTGATCGTCGCGACGCTGCCATCAGCGCCCTCCGCAAGAATCGCGTAGGTGCTCGCCGCCGGGTCCGAAGCGTCGTCGCTCGAGGCGGTGCTACTTGCGATCAGGCCGTCGTTGGTGACGGTGATCGAGTGGACGGTGCCGTCACGCGGCGGCGCATCGCTGTCGGCGAGGGCGAGCAGCGCGATACCACCCCCCTGCCGCTGGATTGTGCCGCTGTTGCTGACCCGCACCGAGGTGGTGGCGCCTCGATGATCGGACGACTGAACGGTCGCCGTCGCGGACGCCAGCGGATCGCTTGAGACCAACGTGCCCGTGTTGCTCAGCGACGCCGAGATCGGCTTGCCGTCGGTCAAGCTGTTGCGGGCGAGCAGCAGCGTGCTGCCTTCGATCGTGCCGCTGTTGCTGGCGATGATGTCGCCCGCGGTGTGCAGTTCCACCGCGTCAGCCCGCTCGGGCGCGTGCGTGATCGTGCCATTGTTGACGAAGACGAGGTCGTCGTCGAGTTCAATGTTGACCGCGCTGGTCTCCGCGGCGGTGATGCTGCCGTTATTTTCAAAGCGCTTCACACTGCCGAGGAATCCGCCACGCAACGTACCGTCGTTCACGAAGCTCGCAAGCACGGTGTCAGCGGGCAGGTCTTCCGCATACCCCGTACCGACCGCGCCGTTGATCTGCGCGGTGTTGACGATGTTGCCGTCGCCGTTGACGATCAGTTCGCGATCGATCGGCGCGGCCGCGCCGATTGTCACGGTGGTGTTGGCGCCGAGCGCGCGGACACCCTCATATTCGAAGTTGGTCGGCAGGTCGGCGCCCAGCGTTACCGTGCCCGAGGTCTTGCGCGCGTGATAATAGCGGTCAGTCCCGTCACCGCCATCGACGACGCCGGTCACGCTGCTGCCCTCGCCCTCGATGAAGACGTCGTCACCGCTTCCCATGCTGACGTCGCCGTCAATCGAGCCGCTATTGATGATCGTGTCTTTACCGCCGCCGAGCACGACGGCACCGACGATATTGCCGGTGTTGACGATCGTGTTTGCCTCGTCCGACGCCAGGATGGCGATCGCTTGATAATCAGACGCATCGGTCGATGACGCCTGAATAAAGCCTGCATTGTTGAGGTTCAGTGCGGTGTTGTCGCTTGCGATGGTGGTGGGGGCATCGCCGGTGGCGATTATACGGCCAGCGCTGCTATTGTTGATCGTTGCTACGCTGCCATTCGCGCCCTCGGCGACAATTGCATAATTGCTCGAAGCAGAGCTCTTGTCAGCGGCCGACGCTCCGTCGCTCGCGATCAAGCCGTCGTTGTTGACAGTGATGGAGCGGACGGCACCGTTCAACGGAGCCGCGTCGCTGTCCGCTGATACCAAGAGGCCAATGCCGCCTCCGATACGCTGGATCGTGCCGCTGTTGACCACCGATACGGTGGCTGCGGCACCTTTGTGATCGAACGACTGGACGATGGCAGTGGCAGACTCCCGAGGATCGGTTGAGACAAAAGTGCCGCTGTTGGTCAACGAAGCGGCGAGCGGCGTGGCGGTCGTATCTGGCACGTTGTTGCTCGCGAGCAGCAACGTAGAACCGTTCACTTGTCCGCTGTTCGTTGCGGTGATCGCGCCAGAGAAGGCAAAGAGGTTCACCGCATCTGATGTGTCGGCGCCGTGCGTGATAACCCCGCTATTGTTGAAGGCGAGAGACCCGCGGGCTTCGATATGAACAGCGCTGATGTCCTTGGCGGTAATCTGACCGGCATTGTCGAAGCGCGCGACGCTGCCATAAAAGCCGCCGTTCAGCGTACCCAAGTTGTTGAAGGCGGTGAGGATGGAACCCTCGGGTAAGTCGATCGGGCGCGCGGCGGCTACGACACCATTGATCTCCGCCGTGTTGATGATGCTGCCGTCGCCGTTGACGATCAGGGGATGATCGATTGGCGCTGCGGCGCTGATCGTCACCGTCGTATTGGCGCCTACCGCCCGAACACCTTCCAGTTCGAACGAAGGTGGCAAGCCGCCATCGAGAGCGATCGTGCCGGAGGTGTTTCGTGCATGATAATAGGCGTCTATGCCGGTACCAGCTAAAACTGTCCCGGTGACGCTGCTGCCTTCGCCCTCGACGAAGATGTTGTCCCCGTCACCAAGCCTGACGTTGCCGTCGATCGACCCCCAGTTGCTGACAATATTTTCCCCGCTGCCAAGTGCGATGTCGCCGATGATCTTGCCGGTGTTGTTGATGTGGCTATCGCCGCTGCCGACTTTCTGAATGGCAAAATGTTCATGATCAGCGATCGCGACGGCCGAGATGGTTCCGGCGTTGGATAAGTTGAGATCCCGGCCAAAGTAGATGATCGCGTCGGCGTCTCCACCCTTGGCCGATATGACGCCGCCGGCATCATTGGTGATCGTGGCCGTTGCCAATCCCGCCGGATCGTTCGCCACGATCCCAAAGCTGAGCACCTTCGGATTGGCGGCCGGATCAACCTCAGCCGCGATGGTCCCGCTATTGTGAACTTGGAAAGACGTGGACCCGGGAGTTACACCACTCTTGACGTCCCGCCTGATCAGGACTGCTGCCAGAGTGCCCGACGAGAAGGGCAAGCTGTTGACGATCGACTGACTGTTGTCGAGTGTGAAGGTCGCGTCGGCTCCCTTTGCGTCAGTCGCCTGGAGCGCCGCGAGCCCGACGATCGAGCCGGAGTTGACGAGGCTGAATGTTAGCGGCCCCTTCGCTGCCGCGTCGCGATTGTTCCCGCTGACGTTCGTCTCGCCGAGAATGGCTCCATTATTGGTCGCCATGACGCTCCCGGCGGTCGTCCACAGGTCGACAGCCAACCCCGTTTTCGGATCGGCGCCGATCGTGTCATTGTTCGACCAATTTATCGGGTTGCTTTCCTCGATCGATACTGGTGGCAACGCCGTCGCAGCCGTGGTTCCGTCACTCGCCGGGCGAGCGCTTGCTGCCGAGGCGTTGACGAGCACCGCGAGCGCGAGTGCTGTCGTTTGCAGGGCGCGGGCGCGGACGCGTCGCGAACAATCCACCTTGTCGTGCATATTCTTCCCTTTGGGTGATGGTTTCCAGCCTTCGCCTTATAGAAACCGGGAAGATAATCTGTGGTGCTCAATGACCCAAATAAGGGAAGGTCATAGAATAAACCGCAGGCAGAATTGAGAACGGTTGCAAGTTTTGGCGAGTAAGATGTTGATTTACAGAAACGATCGCCTTTGGTTGTCGGGACAACTGTGACGTTCTTCGTGCGACCCGGGCGCCGTACGGCGTTGCCCGTGGGGGTAGAAGCTGACCCTTATCGATCGCGAGGACGCCATGGCCAGGCTCCTGCAGCTGCTCCTCATCATCCTCGCCGGCATCCGCATCGCGCTGCCGCCACCGACCAACCCCGCTTCAACCAAGACGAGTGGGTTCGTGTGCTCGCCGAGCGCGAGTCGTTCGCGACCGATATGGCCGTGTTGCTGGCGGTGTGGGGCGCAGCAGAACGCATGTCGCTGCCGGCGCTCTGATCCGGGTCGCGATGCGGCTGGTTCGCCGGGCTCTATGGCGCGGCGTTCGTTGCCGCGCTGGCGTTCGCGACGCCGCGGTGCAGGCGAGCGGTGACGCTCACGCTCGCAGTCCAGCCAGCACATCACTGCGCTTTCGCAAACGGTTGCAGCAGGCTCAGCCCACCCCAGCAGCCTTTATCACCGCGCGGGTCGGCGGGCTGGCGCTGGTGCTCGTCAGTGCGGTGCTGATGCGGGGCGGCTGACGCCCCTCAGCGCATCTCGCCGAGCGCGCAAGGATAAAGCGCCGCGGGCAGTTCCTGCGCGAACTTGCCGCCGACGCGTCCGCCGAGCGACCAGCGGATTTCGGCGGTACGATCGCCGACGACCGGCAATGTGAGCACCACGCGCTCGCCCACCGCGAGCGGTGCCTCGGTACGCGCCATGAAGCCGTTGAGCGAGAGGTTGACGACGGTGACGGTGTGACGCGCCCCGGCGGGATCGAACAGCCAGGTACGGCACAATGTCTCGTCGCGAGGCTCGACGCGATCCTCATACGCCATCATCGCAGTACGCGCGACCATGGGTCTTCTCCCGCTACCAAGTCCCGCGGTATAGGGCAGGGCGGGTTAACGCCGAATGAGCACGCGCTGACGGTTCGTGCTTAACCCGGGTTCACCATGCCATGGTGCTTCTTGCCGGCCGAGACGCGCACCGGCGCGCCGGCCAGCGCGATCACCGCGGCCTCGTCGCTGACCTTCTCGCCGTCGACGCGCGCGCCGCCGCCCTTGATCAGCCGCCGCGCTTCGCCCTTCGATGTCGCGAACCCCAGCGCCACCAGCGCGTCGACCAGCGGCAGCCCGCCGCTCGCGCTGATCGACGGCAGCGCCGCGCCGCTCGCGCCCTCCTCGAAGGTGCGGCGCGCGGTCTCGGCGGCCTCGTCCGCGGCGGCGCGGCCGCGGCACATCGCGGTGGCCTCGTTGGCGAGCACCTTCTTGGCCTCGTTGATCTCGGCGCCCTGCAGCGCCTCCAGCCGCGCGATCTCCCCGAGCGGCAGATCGGTGAACAGCCGCAGGAAGCGCCCGACGTCGCGGTCGTCGGTGTTGCGCCAGAACTGCCAGTAATTGAAATGCGGCAGCTGGTCCTCGTGGAGCCACACCGCGCCCGCGACGGTCTTGCCCATCTTCTGCCCGTCGGCGGTGGTGAGCAGCGGCGTGGTCACGCCGTAGACCTCGGTGCCGTCCATCCGCCGCGCCAGCTCGACGCCGTTGACGATATTGCCCCATTGATCGCTGCCGCCCATCTGCAGCCGGACGCCCTGCCGCCGCGCCAGCTCGCGGAAGTCATAGCCCTGCAGGATCATGTAGTTGAACTCGAGGAAGCTGAGCGACTGCTCGCGATCCAGCCGCAGCTTGACCGAGTCGAAGCTGAGCATGCGGTTGACGCTGAAATGCTGCCCCACCTGGCGCAGGAAAGGGATATATTCGAGCCGGTCGAGCCACTCGGCGTTGTTCACCATCACCGCGTCGGTCGGGCCATCGCCGAAGGTGAGGAAGCGTTCGAAGATGCGCTGAATGCCCGCGCTATTGGCGGCGATCACCTCGTCGCTGGCGAGCTTGCGTGCCTCGTCCTTGAAGCTGGGGTCGCCAATCTTGCCGGTGCCGCCGCCCATCAGCACCACCGGCTTGTGCCCGCTCTGCTGGAGCCGACGCAGCAGCATGATCTGCACCAGGCTGCCGACGTGGAGCGAGGGTGCGGTCGGGTCGAAGCCGATATAGCCCGGCACCACCGCACGCTGCGCCAGTGCGTCGAGCGCGGCGGCGTCGGTGATCTGGTGGACGTAGCCGCGCGCGGAGAGCAGGCGGAGCAGGTCGGACTGATAGTCGGTCATGATGCCGCGGGCGTTACACGCGCGTCAGCGGTGCGGCAATTGCGTCGTCGGATCCACCGGCGTGCGGCCGCGGCGCAGTTCGAAGTGAAGCTCGGGTCGATCGGCAAAGCCGCTCTCGCCGCTGTGCGCGATCACCTGACCTTTCTTCACCGACTGGCCGCGCTGCACCAGCAACGTGCCGGCATGGCCGTAGACCGAGGTCCAGCCGCCGCCGTGGCGCACGATCACCAGCCCGCCGAGCGCGGGCACTTCCGAGCCGACATAGGCGACCGTGCCGTCGGCGATCGCGCGCACCGGTGTGTCGAGCGGGATCGCGATCTTGATGCCGTCGTTGCGCTCGCCGGTCGCGCCGGGGCCGAAGCGGCGCACGATCGTGCCATCGACCGGCCAGACGAAGCGGCCGGGCAGCGCCGCGGGCGCCACCGTCGCGGCGCTCGGCGCGAGCACGCGGCGCGCGCTCGCCACCGGCGTCGCCGGTGCCTGACCCGCCACCACCGCGGGCTCGCCTCCGGTGAGGATCGTGTCGACGTCAAGCGTGAAGGCGGCGGCGCGCTCGGCCGCGCTGACCGGATCGCCCGGCGCGCGCGGGATCAGCACGCGCTGGCCGGCGCGGAGCAGATAGGGCTCGTCGAGCGCGTTGGCGGCGATCACCTCGCGCCACGGCACGCCATAGGCGCGCGCGATGGCGATACCGGTCTGGCCGGCGCGGACGAGGTGGTAGCGGCCGCCGGGAATGGCGAGCGTCTGGCCGGCGCGGACGGGGTAGGGCGGGCTTAGCGCGTTGGCGCGCGCGATCGCGTCGACCCCCGCGCCGGTGCGCGCCGCGATCGCGCCGAGCGTGTCGCCGGGACGGACGGTGTAGCGCTGCGCCGCGACCGTGCGCGCGTCGGGTGCGACGGGGCGTGCCTCCCAGGCGGGACGCGGCGCGGGAAGCTGCGCGACGTCGCGGCGGTCACCGAGAGCGCGGACGGGGGCGGGCGCCGCCTGCTCCTCCGTCGTCGTCGCTGCCTCTTGCCCGCCGGTCTGGCCGGCGGCCTCAGCGGCCTGTGCGTCGATCGGCGGCGCGGGCGCGGGGCGTTCGGCGGCGGGGATGCACCCCGTCAGCAGCAGCGCCAGCGCCGCCGCGCGTCTCACGCCCGCCTCACGCACCCGGTTCAGCCATAAGCACGCGAGAGCGGCTCGAGCGAGGCGTGGCGCGTGAGATCGAGCTGGAGCGGCGTCACCGTGATCCAACCTTCCGCCGCCGAGGCGAGATCGCTCTCCCCCGGCGCCGCCGCGGCGACCTTGCCAAGCGCGAGCCAATGATAGTCGTGGCCGCGCGGGTCGGTGCGCGTCTCGAACCGCGCGCGGCCGTAATCGCGTAGGCCCTGCGGCACGACGCGGATGCCGCGTACTGGACCGACGTCCGGCGCCGGAAAGTTGACGTTGACCATTGAGCGCGGTGCCCAGTCGCTTTCGAGCAGCGGTTTCAGCACGCGCTCGCCCCAAGCCTCCGCCGGCGCGAAGGAGACGTCCTCGCCCGGCGCGCGCGCGCCGTACTTCTGGCTCAGCGCGATCGAGCGGATCCCCGCCAGCGCGCCCTCCATCGCCGCCGCGACGGTGCCCGAGTACATCACGTCCTCGGCGAGATTGCCGCCGCGGTTGACGCCCGAGAGGATGAGGTCGGGCGGCGTCTCGCGCATCACCTCGGCCAAGGCGAACATTACCGCATCGGTCGGCGTGCCGCCGACGGCGTAGCGGCGCGCGTCGAAGCGCCGCACGCGCAGCGGCTTGGTAAGCGAGAGCGAGCGGCCGGTGCCGGACTGTTCGTCGGCGGGGGCGCAGACCCAAACGTCGTCGGAGAGCCGCGCGGCGATGCGCTCGAGCACGGCGAGGCCGGGGGCGTGATAGCCGTCGTCGTTGCTGAGGAGGATGCGCATCAGCTCAGATCCTCCCCGTGCCGGGGAGGAGTTTACCAATCGCGACTCTCACGCCATCGGCTCCAGCAGCGTCAGCCCGCCGAGATACGGCCGCAGCACCTCGGGAACCGCCACCGCGCCGCTCTCCTGCTGGTAATTCTCCAGCACCGCCACCAGCGTCCGTCCGACCGCCAGCCCCGAGCCGTTAAGCGTGTGGACGAAGCGCGTCGCCTTCTCGCCTTCCGGCCGATAGCGCGCGTTCATCCGCCGCGCCTGGAAGTCGGTGCAGGTCGAGCAGCTCGAGATCTCGCGGTAGCGCGCCTGGCCCGGCAGCCACACCTCCAGGTCATACGTCCGCGCCGCAGTGAAGCCCATGTCGCCCGCGCACAATTTCATCCGACGGTAGGCGAGGCCGAGCGCGTCGAGCACTCCCTCGGCACAAGCGGTCATCCGCTCGTGCTCGGCCTCGCTCGCCTCGGGCGCGACGATCGACACCATCTCGACCTTATCGAACTGATGCTGGCGGATGTAGCCACGCGTGTCGCGCCCCGCCGCGCCCGCCTCGGAGCGGAAGCACGGCGTGAGCGCGGCGAAGCGCAGCGGCAGTATGTCGTGGCTCAGGATCTTCTCGCGGACGATATTGGTCAGCGACACCTCTGCGGTGGGGATCAGCCAGCGCCCGTCGGTGGTGCGGAACAGGTCCTCGGCGAACTTGGGCAATTGCCCGGTGCCGAACACCGCCTCGTCGCGCACCAGCAGCGGCGGCGCGACTTCCTCATAGCCGTGCTCATGCGTCAGGCGGTCGAGCATGAACTGCCCGAGCGCGCGTTGCAGCCGCGCGGCTGGGCCGCGCACCAAAGTGAAGCGCGAGCCCGCGATCGCCGCGCCGGTCTCGAAGTCGAGTCCGAGTGCCGGGCCGATCGAGTCATGCTCGCGCGCCGCGAAGCCGAGGTCAGGAGGCGTGCCACGCTCGTGGACCAGCTGGTTGTCCTCCTCGTCGGCGCCGTCGGGCACGTCCGCGTAGGGCAGGTTCGGCAGCGCCGCGAGCAAGGTGTCGAGCTCGGCGCCGAGCCGCGCCTCGTCGGCCTCCAGCTCGGGCAGCCGCTGCTTGAGCGCGGCCACCTCGGCCATCAGCGCAGCCGCTGTCGCTTCGTCGCGCGCTGCCTTCGCCGCCCCGATCGCCTTGGACGCCTCGTTGCGCCGCGCCTGCGCCGCCTGCGCCTCGGTGATCAGCTCGCGCCGTTCCCGATCCAGCGCGACGATCGCTGCGGCCGAGGGGGCGACGCCGCGCCGGGCCAGAGCAGCGTCGAAAGCGTCGGGGTCGTCGCGGATCAAGCGGATGTCGTGCATGCGCGGCGCTATGGCCAAGCCGCCGCGGCGAGGCAACCCGGCGCACCGCCGCGGCGTTCACCCGAGCACACCCGCACAGACAGAGGAGAATGAGCGATGCAGGTACCCCATAACTCGGTGGTGCTGGTGGCCGACGGGCGCAAGCTGCTGTTCCTGCGCAACGAGGGTGACGACGTTCACCCCAACCTCACGGTCGAGCACGCCGAAGAGCGGCCGAACCCCGCCGACCGCGACCAGAAGACCGATGCGGCCGGCGGCGCCTCGTCGACGCAAAGCGGCGCTGGCGCCCCCAACGTGGCGCAGGGCGGCTCGATGCATGCGCAGGGCGGCGGCGCGCAATTCGCCCCATCGCGTGGCAGCATGGACGAGACCGACTTCCACCAGCTGGAGGAGGACCGTTTCGCCGCCGAGGCCGCCGACCTGCTCAAGCGCCGGGCGCTTTCCAATGACTTCGAGTCGCTGATTGTCGTGGCGCCGCCGCGTACATTGGGTGAACTGCGGAAACATTATCACAAGGAGGTCAGCCAGCGGCTCACGGGCGAGCTCAGCAAGGACCTGACCGGTCACACCATTCCCGATATCGAGCAGGCGCTGCTCTCCGCCTGACCGACGCGGGCGCCACGGGCGCCTGTCCCATCCCCGGACGAAGCCGGCGCCGCTCTGCTCATCGCCTGAGCAGGGCGGCGTTGGCCGTCGTGCGTGTTCGCTTGTGGTGGCGGGGCCACGCGACTATAGGCGCCCCAAAGGGGGCGCTCGGCGGTGCTAACGACATCCTGGGCGCAGCGGGAGTAAGTCGATGGCGACGGCGATTAATCGTTTCGGTGACGAACCCGGCACATTGGCGGCGGCCAACGACCAAGGCGGGCGCGACGGGTATCGGCCGAGTCCGGACGAACCCTTCATGAACCCGCGCCAGCAAGCGTACTTCCGCCGCAAGCTGCTCGACTGGAAGGACGCGATCCTGCGAGAGTCGCAGGGTACGCTATCGCAGCTGCAAGTCGACTCGCTGCGCGAGGCCGATCTTACTGACCGCGCCGCGAGCGAGACCGACTGGTCGCTTGAGCTGCGCACCCGCGACCGGCAACGCAAGCTGATCTCCAAGATCGAGGCGGCGCTGCGGCGGATCGACGAGGGTGAGTACGGCTATTGCGAGGTGACCGGTGAGCCGATCAGCCTCGGCCGGCTCGAGGCGCGCCCGATCGCAACAATGACGGTCGAGGCGCAGGAGCGGCACGAGCGCAACGAGAAGGTATCGCGCGACGATTGATCGCGGATCGGCTGAGGGCGGCACGCGCTAACGGCCGCTTAACGCTTTTGCCGGTAGATTTGCCGAGAGCAAGCAGGCGGTGGACGGGATGGGGTCTTTCGGACAGTTGACGACGGTGGGCGGCAGCATGAGCGGGCATGACGACGAGAGCCGCGCACCGGGTGCACAGGCTGACAAGCGCCGCGACTTGCGTGGTCGTGATGATGTCGCGATGTCGGCGCGCTTGCGCCTGGCCGGCCAGGTGGACGGTTTCGACGTGAGCGTGCGCAACGTGTCCGCGGGCGGGCTGATGGCGGAGCTGCCCCATCCGATGGTGCCGGACAGTGCGGTTGAGATCGAACTCGCGGGGCTCGGCTGGGTTGCGGGACGGATTGCGTGGCAGATCGAGCGTCGCGCCGGGATTGCCTTCGACGAACTGATCGACCCGGCCGCCCTCCTTCATCACTGAGCCACTGGACGCCCAGGCATTGATCGTGCCAAGGGGACCGGGTCACGCGGGCGTGGCGGAATGGTAGACGCAGCGGACTCAAAATCCGCCGTAGCAATACATGTCGGTTCGAGTCCGACCGCCCGTACCAGATCGAGCGTGGATCCAAACGGCAGAGGCGTCGCCTGCCGACGGCGCTAACGCCTCTTGCGACTTCCCCCAGCCTGCCGCGAGGCCGGACGTGAGCGGAGATCCATGGCGTGGCCGCAGCTACGATGCGACCATTATTGTTGGGCAAATTTTGAAGGCGCCGAGGCATGGCGGCGGCTCGGTTGTAACCCGCTATACGCCGCCATCGCCGCATCACGCCGCCAGATCGGGCTCCAGCAGGCGGTGCAGGTGCACCACGACATATTTCATCTCGGCATCGTCCACCGTGCGCTGCGCTGCCGCGCGCCATGCTTTCTCGGCGCTCGCGTAATCGGGGAACACGCCGACGATGTCGATTGACGTGAGGTCGGCGAAGTCGAGCGTGCGTGGATCGCTTACGCGTCCACCGAAGACGAGGTGCAGCTTGCTCATGGGGCGGCTCCTGAGAGGGTGAGCGGCGCCCGGCGACCACTGACTGACCCGAACAGGCGAGAGCGGCCGACGCGCGCGTGACCGCTCTCCTGATGCCCATACGAAATCGGTGCCGCGGTGCCGACCACCTGTTGTGAAATCGGCCTTAGCGCCACCCGTCGCGTGATTGAAGGGGTCAGCTCGCGGTCTTCACCTGCTCCTTGCCCGCCCTGGCGGCCGCCGCGCCCGCGTTGGCTGCTGCCTTGACCACACCCTGGAACAGCGACTTCGCCTGGTCGCGTGCGCCGTTGGGGGTCAGCCCCAGCTGCTCGATCTCACCGCGGCCCGCCTCCTTGGCGGCGGCGACCGCGGCCAGCGCGGCGGCGCTCACCTTCCTGCCCACCGGCGCCAGCAGGTCCTTCTCGCGCTGACTGCGCGGGATCACCGCCGCCACCAGCGCGCCGAGCGCCAGCCCGCCCACGACCAGCCCCAGCGGGTTGGCCTCGATCGTCTCGGCGGTGGCATGCGCCGCGTCGCTGGCGCGGTGACGGGCGCTCTCATAAGCGTGCGACGCCTTGTCGCGGGCGGTGTCTACGCCGTCGCGCAGGCGGCCGTGGGTGTCGGCATCATGATGTTGGTCGGTCATGGTCTTATCCTCTCGGCCGAGTAGGCGAAGTTGATGTCAGTGTTTGGTCTTGCTGAGCACGCGCGCGATCCGCTTGCGCGCCAGAAAAGCGAGCAGCAGCGCACCCGCGCCGAGCGCGGTCGCCGGATTGCGGCGAGCGGCTTCGAGGCTCTTGCGGGCGGCGCGATTGCCGCCGCCGAGCACCTCGGCCTTGGCGACGCTCACCAGACGGCGCGGCTCGAGCTCGGCCTGCAGGGCCTCGACGGTGCCGTTGAGCCGCGCCCGCGCTTCGGCCGCGCGAGCCTCTGCGACCGACAGATCCGCGCCGCTCACTGGCCCGGCCTCGCCGACAGGCGCGCACGACCCGCAAGCGCGAGCACCAGCGCGACGAGCAGCACCACGCCCACCACCGCGGCGGTGGCCAGCCCGGGGCCGATCAGCGTCGCCAATGTGAACACAAGCCCGACCAGCAGCGTGATCAGCGCGGCCAGCGCGAGCACTCCCGCGCTGGCGAACAGCACCGCGGCGCGCTGATAGCGCGTCGCGGCGGCGCTCGCCTTGGCCTTGGCCAGCGCGATCTCGGCGCGCGCCACGTCGCGCGCGTCATGCGTGAGCCGCGCGACGAGATGGGGAATGCTGGGTTCCCCGAGCACTGGTTCGCGGAGGTCCATCGCGTCAGGCGTCGCGCTGGTCGAGGCCCGAGCTCAGCAGTCGCGCCACGACGAAGCCGATGCCCGCCGCAACGCCGACAGCCACGGTTGGGCTCTTGCGCACCAGTTCGCGCGCGTCGGCGAGCAGGTCGTCAACGCTCTTCTCGTCGATCGCGCTGGTGAACCCCTCGACGCGGTCAGCCGCGCCGCGCGCATACTGGCCGTATTGCTCGCCGAGCTTGCCGTCGACCTGCTGCGCCGCGTCGCGCAACAGTTGCGACAGCTGACCGAGCGCGTCGGTCGCCTTGGTCTTGCCGTCCTCGGCATAAAGGCGTGCCTTGTCGACCGCCTGCTCACGACCTCTGGCGACATTGTCGCGCAGCGTCTGCTTGGCGCCCTCGATCGTGCTGCCACTTGAAGCTGCCTCACCACCCGGTTCGTCCGCGGGCGAGAACTCTACGCCGGCGTCCTTGAGCGGCGCGGCGGGGGTGAAGCTTGCGTCCGCGGGCGGCGGCGTGATGTCCTCCGCGGTGATCGGCTGCGCGATGTCGCGGTCCTGCTGGTCGGCCATGTTTCATCCTTCCCTGGTCGAAGTCGAACAACCGGCGCGGCGGGCCACGGTTCCCTCGCGTTGCAGCGCGCTGCGGTGATCGCTACACGCGGCGGCGTCGCCGATAGGCAGCAAGCTAAGAGGATCGTTACGTGACCGCAATTATCGACCTGCACGGCCGCCAGATCATCGACAGCCGCGGCAATCCCACCGTCGAAGTCGACGTCCTGCTCGACGACGGCAGCTTCGGCCGCGCGGCGGTGCCGTCGGGCGCCTCCACCGGCGCGCACGAGGCGGTGGAGAAGCGCGACGGCGACAAGGCGCGCTGGTCGGGCAAGGGCGTCGATCGCGCGATCGAGGCGGTCAACGACGAGATCGCGGAGGCGATCGTCGGTCTCGACGCCGAGGACCAGCTCGAGATCGACCAGGCGATGATCGAGCTGGACGGGACCGAGAACAAAAGCCGGCTCGGCGCCAACGCGATCCTCGGCGTCAGCCTTGCGGTCGCCAAGGCCGCGGCGGACGCGCGCGGGCTGCCGCTCTACCGCTATGTCGGCGGGGTCGCGGCACATGTCCTGCCGGTGCCGATGATGAACATCATCAACGGCGGCGAGCATGCCGACAATCCGATTGACTTCCAGGAGTTCATGGTCGTGCCGGTGGGCGCGGAGTCGATCGCCGAGGCGGTGCGCTGCGGCTCGGAAATCTTCCACACGCTCAAGAAGGGGCTGAGCGAAAAGGGTCTCGCCACCGCGGTGGGCGACGAGGGCGGCTTTGCGCCCAACCTCGCCAGCACCACCGACGCGCTCGACTTCATCATGACCTCGATCGAGCGCGCCGGCTACACGCCGGGCGACGATGTGATGCTGGCGCTCGACTGCGCCGCGACCGAGTTCTTCAAGGAAGGCAAGTACGTCATCTCGGGTGAGAACCTCACACTCGAGCCGGGAGCGATGGCGGATTATCTCGCCGATCTCGCCGCGCGTTACCCGATCTTCTCGATCGAGGACGGCATGGCCGAGGACGACTTCGAAGGGTGGAAGGCGCTCACCGATGCAATCGGCAAGAAGGTGCAACTGGTCGGTGACGACCTGTTCGTCACCAACCCCAAGCGCCTGCGCGACGGCATCGGGCAGGGCCTGGCCAACTCGCTGCTGGTCAAGGTCAATCAGATCGGCACGCTGAGCGAGACGCTCGAGGCAATCCGCGTCGCCGAGCGCGCCGGTTATACCGCGGTGATGTCGCATCGCTCGGGCGAGACCGAGGACTCGACGATCGCGGACCTGGCAGTCGCGACCAACTGCGGGCAGATCAAGACGGGCAGCCTGGCCCGCTCGGACCGGCTCGCCAAGTACAACCAGCTGATCCGCATCGAGGAGGAGCTGGGCGCCGTGGCGCGCTATGCCGGACGCGACGTGCTGCGCACGCGCTAAGGGGGCTTGCCAAGGGCATGGCGGCGCGCGAGAATCGCGCCGCCATGCCCGCCCGCAAACCCGATCGTCTCCGGACCACGCTCCGTTCCGCCGCGCTGCCCGCGCTGGCGGTTACGATCATGCTGTTCTTCGGCGCTTATGCCGTGCTGGGCCCCAATGGTGTGCTCGCGCTAGGGGATTATAAGCGTCAGCTGGCGCTGCGTGAGCGCCAGTTCGCGACGCTCGACACGCGGCGCGAGATGCTGCGCAACCGAGTGGCGCTGCTTGATCCGCGCCATGCGAACCCTGACATGGTCGACGAGCTGGTGCGCAAGGAACTCAACGTTGCGCACCCCGACGAGGTGATCGTCCCGCTGAAATGAGGGGCGCGGCCTGAGTGTGGACCTACACTCGCCAAAAAGAACCGAGCTTCCGGCAAAAGCCGGGGTCCAGTTGGGAAGGCGGTCAAGGGACCCACTCCGGTCACCCAACTGGACCCCGGCTTTCGCCGGGGCGGCGACAATTGCCTAGGGTATGTGGCATTGCACCAAGAGCGATCGTTCGGTTCCCCCCCCCCCCGATCACCGTCCCAGGAAGGTCAGCAGGTCGCGCGTCAGCCGGTCGCTTTCGGTGGCGAACAGGCCGTGCGGCGCGCCGTCATATTCCACGAGCTGCGCATCCTGAATACCGCGCGCCGCCTGACGGCCGCTCGGATCGATTGGCACGGTCTTGTCGCTGGTGCCGTGGAGCACCAGCGTAGGGACACGAAACGCCGGAAGGTCGGGCCGAAAGTCGGTGTAGCCGAAGCTTTCGGCACATTTCAGCGTCGGCTGCAGCCCCGCCTGCATCGCCAGCCGCCACGCCCAGTCGAGCGTTGCCTCGCTGACCGGGCTGGTGACATAGCCCACGCCGAAGAAGTCCTTGAAGAACGAGCGGAAGAAGTTGGGTCGATCCTTCAGGATGCCATCGGCAATACCCTGCAGCGTCTCCTCGGCGACGCCACCGGGATTATCGTCGGTCTTGACCATATAGGGCACGACCGAGCTGATGAGCGCCGCCGACACCACGCCCTTGCCATCATAGCGCGATTGATAGCGCGCCACCTCGCCGCCGCCCATTGAGAAACCGACCAGCGTTACGTCCTGCGTCGCGCCCGCCGCCTCGAGCACGTCGTGGAGGTCGTCAGTCAGCGTGTTATAATCGTAGCCGTGCCACGGCTGGCCCGAGCGACCGAATCCGCGGCGGTCGTAGGCGATCGCGCGAAAGCCGTTGTCGGCCAGCGCTTTCATCTGCGGGTCCCAGCTGTCCGACGACAGCGGCCAGCCGTGCAGTAGGACGACCGGACGACCCGTGCCCCAGTCCTTGACGTACAGATCGGTACCGTCGCGTGTCTTGATATAGGGCATGGGGCATGGTCCTCGGAAGCTAAGCCACGTTAACTTCCGCCCCGCGGTGCCGTTCCGCTCAACCGATCGCGTCGGCGGGGGCGACTGGCCCAGCGTGCGGCTGCGCTGCGAGGAAGGACTCCACCTCGCCAAGAGCCACCTCACGGTCGAGGTAGGTACGGCCGATCCCATGGGCGAGCAGGAAGGGGAGGGTGCCAGCCTCCATCTTCTTGTCGTGCCGCATATGCTCGATCAACCGCGCGGCCGGGGCGGCGATTCCGGCGGCGGCGAGCCCGTCGGGCAGGCCGCTCGCGCGCCAGTGCGCGGCGACGCGCTCCGCCTCGGCGACCGCACAGCGGCCGGTCGCGGCGGAGAAGGCGAAAGCAAGCGCGCAGCCCGCCGCGACCGCTTCGCCGTGCAGCAGCCGGTCGGAGAAGCCCGCCTCCGCCTCAAGCGCATGCCCGAAGGTATGGCCGAGGTTGAGCAGGGCGCGGCGCCCGTTGGTCTCGTGCTCGTCCTCGGCGACGATCCGCGCCTTGGCGGCGACCGCGTGTGCGATCGCGTAAGTACGTGCTCCCGGATCGCCGGAGAGCAGCGCGGCGCCGTTTCGTTCGCACCAGGTGAAAAAGTCGGCGTCGTCGATCAGTCCGTATTTGACCACCTCGGCATAGCCGGCGCGGACCTGGCGTGCTGGGAGCGTGTCGAGCACGTCGGGGTCGATCAGCACCAGCCGCGGCTGGTGGAAGGCGCCGATGAGGTTCTTGCCTGCGCGCGCATTGATCCCGGTCTTGCCGCCGACCGACGAATCGACCTGCGCCAACAACGTCGTCGGGATCTGGACGAAGCGGCAGCCGCGCTTGAGAATTGCGCTGGCGAAGCCGACCAGGTCCCCAATCACGCCGCCGCCCAGCGCGACCACGTGATCGCCGCGCTCGACGCCGAGCGCGAGCAACTGATCGGTCAGCTTCTCGAGCGTCGACCAGCTCTTCGACGCCTCGCCCGCGGGCAGCACGATCGAGCGATGACCCACGCCGGCGGCATCGAGCGCGGCGCCAAGCGCGGCGAGATGGTCGGCGACGTTGACGTCGGCGACGATCACCAGCGGGCGCTTGCCCGCGAGCGGCGCCAGCAGCTCACCCGCGCGCGCCAGCAGTCCCGGCTCGATCACCACGTCGTAGCTGCGCTCGCCCAGTCTCACAGCGACGGTGGCGCGCGCGCCGGTCTGATCGATGGTCATCTGCCAAGGGCCTCCAGGATCGCGCGCACCGTCTGCTCGTGTGGCGCATTGGCGCTGACGACACGGAGATGCGCCAGCGCGTACAGGGGATTGCGCACAGCGGCGAGGTCCCGCAGCACTGCCGCGGGATCGCGTCCGCGCAGCAGCGGGCGCGTGTCGCGGCGACGTACGCGCTCGGCCAGCACCTCCACCGGCGCGTCGAGCCAGATCGCTAGCGCCTCCGCCAGAATGAGCGCGCGCGTCTCCTCGTTGACGAAGGCGCCGCCGCCGGTCGCGATCACCTTGGGTCGGCCGTCCACCAGCCGCTGGATCACGCGGCGCTCGCCGTCGCGAAAATAGTCCTCGCCGAACTGCGCGAATATGTCGCTGATCGACATGCCCGCGGCGGCCTCGATCTCGCTGTCGGCATCGACGAAGGGCAGTCCCAATCGCGTCGCCAGCCGGCGCCCCACCGTGGACTTGCCCGCGCCCATCAGCCCGACCAGCACGATCGGCTGGCCGATCCAGGCGGCTCCTCGTTCGCGTGGGGCAGGCGGGCTTTGCAACATCGTCGGCAGGGCTATACAGCGCCTTCGGGTCCCGGCAACAGCGTGCGCGCCGCGCGCCAGTCCGGGGCGAATGGGCGCGTGCGCGATGGGGTATCCATGTCTCGGTTGATCGTCTCTGTGGTGGTGTTGCTGGTGATCGTGCTCGGCGCCTTGTTCTTCCTTTCCGGGCGCGCAACCGAGCAGCCGACGGCGCGGGTCGAGAAGGCGGTCGAGCTTGGCAACCTCGCGAACTAGGCGCGCGCTCATCGCGGGGGCCGCGGCGCTTGCGATCGGTGCCGCCGCCGCGGCGCAGCAGCGGCCCGAATCGCTGCTCCCGCCCGGCTTCAGCGATACGACGCCGGCACCGACGCCATCCCCGGCGGCGACCGCACCTGCGAGCGGCGGCAATGCGTCGCCCGGTGTCGCGCCGGCGACTGCGCCGCGCGTCACGGCGACCACGCCGGCCGGACCGTTGCCGCCGCTCCCACCATTGGTGATGCCGTCGCCGACCGCGACGCCGACGCCGGCGGCGCCGCGTTATGAACTGCCGGCGTTCGCGCGGCGCTCGCTTGCCCAGGTCGGCGCCAGCGACAGTTTCGCCGCGGACGCGTTCGCCGGCGCCGACGGCCGTTATGTCGAGCGGCTGATGCGCAGCCTGTCCGCGCCGCTGCCGTCGCGCTGGCTGTCCATCGCGCTACGCCGGTTGCTTGCCGCGCAGCTGATCACCCCCGCGCAGGTCAATGGCGCCGATTTCGCCGCGGAGCGTGCCTGGCTTCTGCTGCGCATGGGCGAATCGGTGACGGCGCGTGCGGTGGCGCAGGCGGTCGATTCCGATCGGGTGACGCCCAAGCTGCGGCAGGTGTGGATGCAGACCGCGCTCGCGACCGCCGACCCCGCTGCTTTGTGCCCGCTTGCCGCCGGGGCCGGGGACAGCGAGCGTGGCTGGGTCGTCGCGCGCGCGATCTGCGCCGGGCTGACCGGTACCGCCAAGACCCAGCCGCTGATCGCCGAGATCCGGCGCCGCCGCGTCGCGAGCGGGATCGATCTCCAGCTCGCGCAGAAGGTGATGGGCGCCGGGCTCGACAGCCGCCAGGCGATCACGATCGAATGGGCGCCGGTGACCGAGCTGACCGCATGGCGCTTCGGGCTTGCCACCGCGACCGGCGTGACGGTTCCGCCCGAACTCTACGCGACGGTTGGCGCGCAGGTGACCGCATGGCGTGCGCTGGCACCTGCGATCCCGCTCGCGCAGCGCGCCGTAGTCGCCGATCAGGCCGCCGCGATGGGGGCGCTGTCGAGCGCGGCTTTGGTCGACCTCTATTCGGCGCTGGCCGACGGTGACGACGTGCCCGCACCCCTCGCGCGCACCGCCAACGACCTGCGCGATGCTTATGTCGGGGACAGCCTCGATACCCGCGTCGGCGCGATGACCCGGCTGTGGGATGCCGCGGAAACACCGGCGGCGCGCTACGGCCGGATGATCCTGACCGCACGCGCCGCGGCGCGCCTGCGCCCGGCGGATGAGGTGGAGCAGGCCGACCGGCTGGTCGCCTCGATGCTGAGCGCCGGGCTCGATCGCACCGCGCAGCGCTGGCGCGGCCATGTGCGCGCGGGCGGCGACGCCTGGGCGATGCTGGTCCTCGCCGATCCGGATGGCGCCGCTCGCGGCGTCAGCGCACGCGACTATGCGCCGGGCGGCGCGAACGCGGAGCGCAAGAAGCAGTTGTTCTTCGCCGCGCTGGCGGGCCTCGGCGACGTGCCCGCGCGCGAACTGGCGGACGAGGGCGAGCGATTCGGGGTGCCGGTCGCTGCCGAGAACAGCTGGACGCGCGCGCTCGATCGCGCGGTCGCGACGCGTCAGCAGGGTAGCGTGCTGCTGCTCGCCGCAGTCGGGCTGCAGGCGCACGGCTGGGAAACGGTCCCGCCGGCGGCGCTGTACCGGGTGATCGCGGCACTGCGTGCGGTTGGTCTCGATGGCGAGGCGCGGATGATCGCGGCCGAGGCGATCGCGCGGCTCTGATGCGCCCAGCCGCGCCGAGCGCTGGTGCGTCCGACGACGATCGACGCGCGATCGAACGATTCCTCGAGATGTTGGCGGCACAGGCGGGGGCGGCGACGAACACGCTGGCGGCCTACCGCCGCGACCTCGCGCTCGCCTCGGCGGCGCTCGACGGTGGACTGGCGGCGGCGGACGAGGCCAAGCTGGCGCAGCTGGCGGACGGGTGGGGCGCGCTGGCGAGTGCGAGCGTGGCGCGCAAGGCGTCGGCATTGCGCCGCTTCTTCGCCTTTCTTGCGGAGGAGGGCGCGCGCGCGGACGATCCCTCGGCCGCGCTGCCGCGGCCCACCACGCGTCGCGCGCTGCCGCGTACGCTCAGCCACGCCGACATCGATCGGCTGTTCGCCGCCATCGCGGAGCGACTCGCTCGCGAGCCGGTCATCCCCACCGACCTGCGGCTCGCTGCGTTGATCGAATTGCTTTACGGCTCCGGGCTGCGCGCGACCGAGCTGGTGTCGCTGCCGCGCAACGCGGTCCATCCCGATCGCCCCTTCCTGATCCTGCGCGGAAAGGGGGGCAAGGAGCGGCTGGTGCCGATCTCCGACCGTGCCCGCGCCGCCGTGGCGGCTTGGCGCGCGCATGTCGCGACAGATCGCGCATTCCTGTTCCCTTCGGGCGGCACGCATATCTCGCGCGTACGGCTATTCCAGCTGGTGCGCGCGCTCGCCGCCGAGGCCGGGATCCCGCCCGACCGAATCAGTCCGCACGTGCTGCGGCACGCCTTTGCGACTCATCTGCTGGAGGGCGGTGCCGATCTGCGCGCGCTGCAGACGATGCTCGGTCACGCCGATATCGCCACCACCGAGATTTACACGCATGTCGACAGCCGTCGGTTGGTCGAGCTGGTCAACGAGCGCCACCCGCTCGTTGACGCGTTGCGTCACCGCGCCTAGCTGCGGCCGATGCCTAGTTTCCTCGACTTTGAGAAGCCCATCGCCGAGCTGCAGGCGCGCATCGACGAGCTGCGCGATACCGGTGCCGAGGGCGCGATCGACATTTCCGCCGAAATCGCTAGGCTCCAGGCGAAGTCGGACAAGCTGCTCAAGGACACGTTTGCCAAGCTGACGCCGTGGCAGAAGACGCAGGTCGCGCGCCATCCCGAGCGGCCGCACTTTCGCCACTATGTCGCCGGGCTGTTCGACGAGTTCGTGCCGCTTGCGGGCGACCGCGCGTTCGGCGACGACCAGGCGATCCTTGGCGGCTTCGCTACCTTCCGCGGGCGCCGCGTGATGGTGCTGGGGCACGAGAAGGGCGATGACACCGCCAGCCGGCTTCGGCACAATTTCGGCATGGGCAAGCCGGAGGGCTATCGCAAGGCGATCCGGCTGATGGAGCTGGCCGACCGCTTCGCTCTTCCGGTGGTGACGTTGGTCGATACCTCGGGCGCCTTTCCCGGCATCCAGGCAGAGGAGCGCGGGCAGGCCGAGGCGATCGCGCGCTCCACCGAGGCGTGCCTCGCGCTCGGCGTCCCACTGATCGCGTCGATCGTCGGCGAGGGTGGCTCCGGCGGCGCGATTGCCCTGGCCAGTGGCAACCGCGTGCTGATGTTCGAGCATGCGGTCTATTCGGTGATCTCGCCCGAAGGCTGCGCCTCGATCCTGTGGCGCACTGCCGATCGCGCGCCCGACGCCGCCGAGGCGATGAAGGTGACCGCCCAGGATCTGAAGACGCTGGGCGTGATCGACGCGATCGTGCCCGAGCCGCTCGGCGGCGCGCACCGCGACCCCGCCGGCGCGATCCGTGCGCTTGGCGACTCGATCGAGCATGCGCTCGGCGAACTGGTGCCGCTCGCCGCCGACGCGTTGCGGCAGGACCGGCGCGACAAGTTCCTGCAAATGGGCCGGCTGAGCTGAAGCCGCGCCCGCTCGCGCGCGAACCGAAGGTTTGCGGCGTCGCACCACCATCTTAACGCCGTTGCAGGATCGCGCCTGCCGCACAGGCGGCGAGACGCCTGTTGGCGGGGCGGTTGATGCCAGAATTGATTCAGGATGGCATACGGGGGTTCGGCACGTGAGACGTCGAACGATTCCCGCGAGCGAGCAGTACGGCGCCTGTGCCTTCACAAGAAAAAGGGCGGCGTGACCGAAGTCCCGCCGCCCCCTCGATACCAATGCGCGAGCGGATCAGCCCTGCATCTTGGTCTGAACGGTGGTGAAGGTGTTGTTCAGCTGACCGCCGATGTTCCTCATCGCGGTGATCGCGGCGACGGCGATGAGGGCGGCGATCAGGCCGTACTCGATCGCGGTGGCACCCTTGCTGTTCTTCAGGAAAGCGCGAATCTTCTGCATGTCGATCTCCGAGACAATTTGGCTTCAGTAACCCGGCCGAAGAGCCTTGGAGGCTCCGACGACTTGTTTTTAGTCTCGGCTCGGTTGATAAAGGCTTAAGCTACTCCGTTCGGTTTCCAGGACTTTAGGTCGCACTCTTCGCGATGCTTCTCAGCGACCGACGAGCAGGTTGGTCGACACGGTCGTAAATACCTCGCCCAGCGCGCCCGAGACCCGCCCGAGCGATCCCGCCATCGTCAGCGCGATGACGGCGAGGATCAGCGTATATTCCACAGCAGTCGCGCCGCGATCGTCGCGGCCCAGGCGGGCGAGGAACAAGCGTCGGGTGCGAGGACGTGCCATAGCCGCATCATAGCGCCACGGGAGTTAAGGAAGGGTCGATGACGATGTTGGTGGTCGCCGCGGCGCTGCTCGACCCGGCGGGACGTTGCCTGATGCAGCAGCGTCCCACGGGCAAGCGCCACGCCGGTCTGTGGGAGTTCCCCGGCGGCAAGGTCGAGCCCGGCGAGGCGCCGGCAGCGGCGCTGGTGCGCGAACTTGCGGAGGAACTCGCCATCTGCGTCCCGCCCGAGACACTCGTGCCCTTGTCGTTCGCGAGCGATGCCGCGGACGGCGCGCCGCCATTGGTGATGCTGCTCTACGTCGCGCGCACCTGGACGGGAGAGCCGCAACCGCTCGCCGCGGCGGCCTTGCGCTGGGACGTTCCCGACGCGCTTGCCGGGCTGCCGATGCCGCCGGTCGACGCGCCGCTGCTCGCGGTGCTGCGTGACTCGCTTGCCCGCGGCGGCGCAGTGGCTTAGGGGCGCCGGCGCGACAGGTTCCCCGCAAGGGGAAGCAAGAGGGAAGCCGGTAGCGTAACAGCGATCCGGCGCTGCCCCCGCAACTGTGACCGGCGAGCCTCCTCCCGCAAGTGCCACTGGACCACCGGTCCGGGAAGGTCGGAGCCGGGGCGCTGACCCGGGAGCCAGGAGACCTGCCTGTCGTGGTTGTCCTTCGTGCGGCCGGGGTGTGCCGCGCGTTCGAGGTCTTGTCCTCGCGTGACGACGAACGGACGGCGGCGCTGCGGCATCAGCCCATGCGCCGGCGCGTCCGCGACCATGGGGGAAGACGTGACCAAGACTTGTCGCCGCATCCTGGCGGCCCTGCCGCTGCTCTTCGCGAGCGCGACTGCGCAGGCGCAAAGCGCGCAATCGACCGAGGCGCTCGAGCAGGCGACCCGCGCCGACGAGGACGTGATCGTGACAGCGGATCGCGTCGCCGCGCCAGTGACGAGCGTCGCGCAGGCGGTGAGCGTGCTCGACACGCGCACGATCGAACAGCGGCAGACCGCGATCCTCTCCGATCTGCTGCGGCAGCTGCCCGGCGTGGCGGTCGCGCGCAGCGGCGGGGTGGGCGGTGTCACCTCGGTGTTCATCCGTGGCGCGGAGAGCGATCAGACCGCTGCGCTGATCGATGGGGTGAAGATCAACGACCCGTCCGCGCCCGGCGGCGGGTTCAACTTCGGCGAGTTGCTGGTCGGCAATATCGCCCGGGTCGAGGTGCTGCGCGGCGCCTCCTCGGTGCTGTGGGGCAGCCAGGCGATCGGCGGCGTGGTCAACATGATCACGCGCCAGCCGACCGACCGATTGAGCGTCAACGCGCGCGCCGAGGGTGGGGCGATGGGCACCGGCCAGGCCTTCGCCAACGTGTCGGGTCGTGCCGGCGCGCTCGCAGCCAGCGTCGGCGCGGGCTATTACACCACCGACGGCATCTCCTCATACGCGCCGGGCAGCGAGCGCGACGGCTTCCGGCACTATGGCGGGAACGCCAGCGTCACCGCGACGCTCACGCCGGCGGTCTCGATCGACCTGCGCGGCTTCTACGCCAATGGCCGCACCGAGTTCGACGGTTTTCCACCGCCGAACTACAGCTTCGCGGATACGACCGAGTATAGCGACGCGGAACAATGGGTAGGGTACGGCGGCGTCAATGTCGCGCTGTTCGACGGCGCGCTGCGCAACCGGTTCGGATACGCGCGGACCGACATCGCGCGCACCAGCTATGACCGCGCGGCGACGCCGAGCGAGACCTATCGCTCGCAGGGACAGAATTACCGAGTCGATTATCAGGGCGTCGCCGAGCTGGGCATGATCGCGCGGACCACCTTCGGTGCGGAGCGCGAGGTGTCACGCCTGTTCACGCGCGGCTATGGCGACACGGCGCGGGGGCGCGCGCGGCTGTTCAGTCTTTATGGCCAGCTCGCGCTCACGCCCCTCCACGGTGTCACCGCGACCGCGGGCGTCCGGCACGACGATCATGACCGCTTCGGTGGCGCCACCGTCGGTGCGGCGAGCCTCGCCTGGTCGCCGAATCAGGGCAGAACGCTGCTGCGCGGCAGCTGGTCGCAGGGGTTCAAGGCACCGACCTTGTACCAGCTCGGCGGCGACAGCGGCAATCCGGCGCTGCGGCCGGAGCGCTCGAACGGGTGGGACGCCGGCGTGACGCAGCGCGCGCTGGATGGGGCGGTGGAAGCCAGCGCGACCTGGTTCCGCCGCGTTTCGCGCGATCTCATCAGCACCCGCGCCTGCGACCCCGCGACCGACGGCGACCTCTGCTCGCGCCTCGTATACGGCTTCGTCTACGACAATGTCGCGCGCACCCGTGCGCAAGGAGTGGAATTCGCACTGACGCTGCGCCCGGTGGAGGCGTTTACCGTCGCCACCGCTTACACCATGCTCGACGCGGAGGATCGTTCCGCGGGCGTGAACCGTGGCGGGCCGCTGCTGCGCCGACCGCGGCACAGCGTCGCGGTCAACGCCGACTATCGCTGGCCCTTCGGGCTCTCGATCGGGACGACGCTGACCCTGACGGGCGACGCGTTCGACGTCGGCTATGTTCGCACCGACGGCTATGTGCTCGCCGACCTGCGCGCGGCGTTCCCGCTGACCGATCACGTCGAACTCTATGCGCGGCTCGAGAATGCGTTCGATCAGCGCTATGTCGTGGCAGTGGACTATGGCAACCCGGGGCGCGCCGCTTATGGCGGGGTGCGGCTGCGCTACTGACGTGAACCGCGGCGCGCTCCTCCTCGGCCTCGCGGCGCCGGCGCTGCTCTCCGCGACGGCCCCGCGTCGGCCGCGCATCGTCTCGATCAATCCCTGTCTGGACGCGGTGCTGGTGCGCGTCGCGGACGCGGCGCAGATCGCCTCGATCAGCGTCTATTCGCACGACGCGCGGGCGAGCTCGATCCCGCTTGCGCTGGCACGCCGCTTCGCCGCCAACAGCGGCACCGCGGAGGAGGTCGTTGGGCTGCGCCCCGACCTGGTGGTCGCGGGCGGGCACGTCGCGCCCGCGACGGTGTCCGCCTTGGCACGGTTGCACGTGCCGCTGGCGCAGTTCGCGGTGCCCGCCACGGTGGCGGAGAGTGCGGCGCAGGTGCGCGAGCTGGCGGCGCGCGCCGGGCATGCGCAGCGCGGGGCCGCGCTCGCGGCCCGCATCGAGGCGGCGGCTCGGCCGACGGGGGCCGCGCGTGTGCCCGCGCTGATCGTCGGCGCGGGCGGATTGGTGCCGGGGGCGGGCACCTTGCCGGACGACCTGCTCGGCCGCGCGGGCTTTCGCAACGCCAGCGCGGATTACGGCCTTGCGCGCTGGGACGTGCTGCCGCTCGAATATCTCGTCGCCGCGCCGCCCCGCGTGCTGTTCTCGGTTGCCGCGGCACAGGGCGGCGGTGAGCGTGCCGAGCAGCACCCCGCGCTGCGGCGGCTCGCGCCGCGGCTGCGCGTGGTGCCGTTTCCGGCGCGACTGCTGAATTGTGGCGGGCCGACGATCATCGAGGCGATGACGCTCCTGCGGGCGACTCGCGCCGGATTGGAGGAGAAGCGGTGACGCGCGCTCATGCCTGGTTGCTGCTGGCGCTCCTGCTCGCCGCGGCAGGATCGCTCGCCGCGGGCAAGGTGTGGCTGCCGCTCGACGCCTGGACCGCCGCGGACCCGCGCTCGATCATCATCGTCGAGCTGCGGCTGCCGCGCACCGTGCTCGCGCTTGCCGTCGGAGCGGCGCTCGGCATCTCAGGGGCCGCGATGCAAGGGTATTTGCGCAATCCCCTCGCCGATCCCGGCCTCTTCGGCGTGTCCTCCGGTGCCGCACTGGGCGCGGTCTGCGCTTTGTTCTTCGGTTATGCGGCACAGACCTGGCTGCTGCCGCTGTTCGCGCTCGCAGGTGCGGCGACGACGATGGCGCTGCTGGCGCTGATCGCCGGACGGTCGGGCAGCCTGGTGGTGTTCACGCTGGCGGGCATGGTGCTGACCAGCCTCGCCGGTTCGCTCACCGCTCTGGCGATCAGTCTCGCGCCGACGCCCTTCGCGGCGTCCGCGATCGTGACCTGGCTGATGGGCGCGCTGACCGACCGCAGCTGGAACGACGTTGCGCTCGCGCTGCCGCTCGTCGCGCTGGGAGCGGTGGTGCTGGCGCGCACCGGCCCTGCACTCGACGCGCTTACGCTCGGCGAACCGGCGGCGCGCTCGCTCGGGGTGGAGCCGCGGCGGCTGCAACGCATGATCGTGCTCGGGGTCGCGCTTACGGTGGGCGCGACGGTGGCGACCGCGGGAGTGATCGGCTTCGTTGGGCTGATGGTACCGCATCTTGTCCGCCCGCTGGCGCGGCATCGCCCCGGCGCGACGCTGCTGCCGAGCGCGATGGCGGGTGCGCTGCTGGTGACCGTCGCCGACACGCTGGTGCGATTGGTGCCGAGCGCGAGCGAGCTCCGCCTCGGTATCGCCATGTCCCTGCTGGGGGCGCCGTTCTTCCTCTATCTGCTGCTGCGTATGCGCCGGCGGTTGGCATGAGCGGGCTGGCGACGCGCGACCTCACGCTGACGCTGGGCGGCCGGCGCGTGCTCGACTCGATCACGCTCGCGCTGGCGCCCGGACAGGTGACCGCGCTGCTCGGTCCGAACGGCGCGGGCAAGAGCAGCCTCCTGGCCTGCCTCGCCGCGCTGCGCCGTCCGGATGGGGGCGTGGCGACGCTCGACGGCACGGACGTGCACGCGCTGGCACCGCGCGCGCGCGCGCGCCGCATCGGCTTCCTGCCGCAACAGGCCGACGTTCACTGGGACGTCGATGTGCGAACGCTGGTGGCGCTCGGCCGGCTGCCGTGGCGCGGCGCTGGCGGGGAAAAAGCGGCGGACCGTGCGGCGGTGACGCGTGCGCTGGAGGCGACCGCCACCGCATCGCTGGCCGCCCGCCCGGTCGAGCAGCTTTCCGGTGGCGAGCGCGCGCGCGTGCTGCTGGCGCGGGTGCTGGCGGGGGAGCCCGAGTGGCTGCTGGCGGACGAGCCGCTCGCCAGCCTCGACCCGGCGCATCAGCTCGACGTCGGGGCGCGGCTGCGCGCGGTGGCGTCGGCGGGCGCGGGGGTGGTGCTGGTGGTGCACGACCTTAACCTGGCGATGCGGCTTGCCGACCGGGTCGTGCTGCTGCGCGACGGTCAGGTGCTTGCTGCGGGAGCAACGGCGGCAGTGATGAACCCGGAAACTATCGCGGCCACCTATGGCGTAAAGGTGGAGATGGGGGTGACCGCCGGCGGCGCGGAATTTATCGTCCCGGACCTGCGGAGGTAATCATAGCGTAGGGTCCTGCGCTGCAAGCTCGCTCGATCAGCCGCTTGCCGTGACCGCCGAAGGAGGCGGTCAGCAACGGCGGCGCGCCGTCGCTGCCGGCTATCCCGCTGCTAGCGCGGCATCGGCGTGAGCGACGGCGGCAGGTCGCTTGGCGCGCTGCCCCAGGCCTTGTTGGGCGTCGGCCCCATGACCAGCTCGAACCGCGCGCCCTCCTTCACGTCGTCGTGGCGGAACCACGCCTTGGTCCAGGGCCGCCCGTTGAGCGTCGCCGATTGGATGTACGGGTTCGCGGCGCCGTTGTTCTTCGCCACGATCTCCAGAAATTTGCCGTTGCCGAGCGTCACCGCGGCGCGATCGAACACCGGGCTCGCCAGCATATAGACGTCGCTTGACGGATCGACCGGGTAGAAGCCCAGCGCCGTCAGCGCGTACCACGACGAGGTCGCGCCCTGGTCGTCCATGCCGGGATAGCCGAAGCCCGAGGCGTCGCTGCCGTAGAGCGTGTCGAGGATGCGGCGGGTCAGCGCCTGCGTCTTCCACGGCTGCCCGCCCCAGGCGTAGAGGAAGGGCGCGTGCTGGTCGGGCTGGTTGCCCTGGACATACTGGCCGACCATCCCGGTACAGTCGCGGCAGATCCCCTTGGGCGTGTAGGGCGTAGCGAAGAAGCGGTCGAGCTTGGCGTTGAACGCCGCACGCCCGCCGAGCGCGCCGGCGAGCCCGCCGACGTCGTGCGGCACCAGCCACAAGGTCGACCAGCCCGACGCCTCCTTCATCATGAAGTTGTAATAGGGCTCCTGCGGGTCGAACGGCGCGATCCACTTGCCGTCCTCGGTGCGGCCGCGGATGAAGCCGGTGCGCTTGTCGAACACGTTGCGCCAGTTGGCGGCGCGGCGGCGGAACATGGCGGCATCGTCGCGGCGCCCGAGCCGCTCGGCCAGCTCGGCCAAGGCGTGGTCGTCCCAGGCATATTCGAGCGTGGTCGCCGCGCCCGCCTTGCCGCCCGCATAGGGCGGGCTCGGGTTGCCCGCGGGCACCTCGTCCGAGATCCAGCCGCGACGCATGTACTCGGCGAGATAACCGCGCGGACCGGCGGGGTCGGTCGCGTTCTTGCGCATGTACTCGTAGGCCGCCGCATAGTCGAACGGGATACCGCGCCGCATCGCGCCGAGATACAGGAACACCGCATTGTCGCCATGGAACGAGGTGTTCATGAAGCCGCGCTCGCGCGCCATGTCGAGCTCGGACGCCATGATGTCCTGCACGACATGGGGTTCGAGCAGCTCGAGCAGCACGATCTGGTTGCGCCCCGTATCCCAGAACGGCACCGGGCCGTAGCGGTCGTGCGTCGCGGTCTGCACCTTGCCGTTGCTGTCGGCGAAGCGCTCGCCCTTGCGCGCGATCAGCCGCGGGCTGGCGAAGGACTGGAAGAGGGTGGAGTAGAACAGCCGCCGCTGCTTCTCGCTGCCGCCGCTCACCTGCACCCGGTCGAGCAGCGCCGACCAGGCCGCGCGCGCCGCGCCGCGGATGCCGTCGAAGTCCCAGCCCGGGCTCTCGGCGCGCAGCCGCGCCTCGGCGTCGGCGTAACTCGCCCCGTGCGCGATCTTGACGAGCACCTGCTCGCCCGCGCGGGTGGTGAAGTCGGCGTAGGCGCCGGCGAACCCGCCCTCGATCGCGCGCGCGTCGGGCATCACGTCCGCGCCGCCGATGCCATAGCCCTGACCGTCGCCGGGTGACTTGCGGAACGTGCCGAAGCGCTTGAACGGCTTGGAGAAGACCGCGACGAAATAGCGGCCGTCGCGCGCGTCATGATCGTCGTTGGCGGTGGCGGCGCCGCGCACGGTCCGGTCGTTGACCACCTCGATCGCGCCGCCGCGGCGATTGAGATTGAGGATCAGATGGGCGCGTTCGGTCGCGGGAAAGGTGAAGCGCATCAGCCCGGTGGCGCGAGTCGCGGTCAGCTCGGCCTTGACGCCGATGCTGGTGAGATCGGCGGCGTAATAGCCCGGCGACGCCACCTCTTTGGCCTTGTCGTAGTAGGCCTGGGTCGAGGCCGGCGGCACGGTCCAGTCGCCGACCACAGGCATGACGAAGGGCTGTGCGCGCCCGCCATAGGTCGGCCCGCCGCCCGCGGTGAAGCCGATCATCGCCGGGTTGCTATAGTAATAGGGCGTCGCCACGCCAGTGGGGTAGCTGAGCGGCACGTTGACGTTGACCGGCGCCGCCTCGACCGCGCTGTGCGGCAGCCGCGCGCCTGGCGAGGTGATGCCCGAATAGGTCGGCTCGCCCGGCGGCGGCGCGTTGCCGATCAGCTCGGGGCGGTCGAGCGGTGCGGTGCCGACGCGCGGGTCGGCGAGGTCGACACCCGAGGAGCTCGCCTGTTGGCCGTAGCCACCGCTCGCCGTCAGCGCCGCGAGCGCCACCGCGCCCGCCCAAGTCGTCGCTCGCCGCATCGTGCCTCTCCCGTCGTGCCCGGCAATCCGCTGCTGCCGTGCTACGATGATGATTAGGCCGATAAATCAAATTGTTTGTCAATGGCGGTGCGAGCACACGGCAGGGTGCCCAGCACCTGCTGTTTCAGCATGCTGGTCAGGAACCCTGCGGCAAGCAATCAACCGCATCATTGGAGGCGCGACCGGGAATCGAACCCGGGTGCAAGGATTTGCAGTCCTCTGCGTCACCACTCCGCCATCGCGCCTCGATGCGGTGGAGGCGCGCATCTGCGGGCAGCGGCGTCGCCTGTCAAGCGCTGCCGCGCGGCAAAGTATTGGCGAAGCCGCGCGCGCGCGATACAAACCCGCCACGCGCAACGTGTGTTGCATTACTAAAACAGCTATGTCACAGGAACGTCCGATGACCGCCTCCGCTGCCACCCTTCGTGACGACGACTTCACCGCGATGCGCCAGGCGATGGTGGCGAGCCAGCTGCGCACCGTTGCGGTGACCGACCCGCGCGTGGTGGCGGCGATGGCGGAAGTGCCGCGCGAGCGCTTCGTGCCCGCGGACTCGAGCGCCATGGCGTATCGCGACACCGCGATCGCGCTGGGGCAGGGGCGCGCGCTCAACACGCCGCTCGCCACCGCGCGGCTGCTGGTGGAGGCGCGGCTGACCCCGACCGACCGCGTGCTGCTGATCGGTGCCGCCGCGGGCTACACCGCCGCGGTGCTGGCGCGCATCGTCCAGGAAGTGGTCGCGGTCGAGGAGGATCCCACGCTCGCGGCGCACGCGCGCGCGGCGCTCGCCGGCGAGGCGAGGGTGACGCTGGTCGAAGCACCGCTCGCGCACGGCCACCCGGAGCGCGCACCCTATGACGTGCTGCTCGTGGATGGCGCGGTGGAAGAACTGTCGTCGACGCTGCTGTCCCAAGTGGTCGATGGCGGCCGGATCGCCACCGGGCTGATCGATCGCGGCGTGTTCCGCCTCGCCGCGGGCGCGCATCGCGGCGCCGCGACCGCGCTCACGCCCTTCGCCGACATCGACTCCGTCCGGCTGCCCGGCTTCGCCAAACCGCGCAGCTTCACTTTCTGATCGAGGTATCCGCTTGCGCCGATCTTCGCTGCCGCTGCTCCCGCTGCTCGCGTTGGCGAGTGCACCGCTCTCCGCCGAGACGCTGCGCGACGCATTGGCCCAGGCCTATCGCGACAACCCGACGCTGACCGCGCAACGGGCGGCGCAGCGCGCCAATGACGAGAACGTGCCGATCGCACGCGCGGGCGGCCGGCCGGTGCTGTCGACCTCGACCGGAGTGAACGAGAACTTCCTGCGTGGCGGCAACAGCTTCACCACGCCCGAGCGCCAGCTCAGCGCCTCCGCGGGGGTGACGCTGCCGATCTACCAGGGCGGACGCGTCAAAAACGGCGTGCGCGCCGCGGAGGTGCGCGTCGAGGCGGGGCTGGCCAACCTGCGCGGCGTCGAGGCAAGCACCTTCACCGACGTGGTCGGCGCTTATAACAACGTCATCCGCGACGAGGCGATCGTCGCGCTCAACGCGCAGAACGTGCGCGTGCTCGACACCAACTTGCGCGCCTCCCGCGATCGGTTCGAGGTGGGTGATCTCACCCGCACCGACGTGGCCCAGTCGCAGGCGCGGCTCAGTCTTGCGCGCGCCCAGCTTCAGTCGGCGCAGGCGACGCTGATCTCGAGCCGCGAGAATTACGTCCGGCTGGTCGGCACGCCGCCGGGCACGCTGGAGCCGCCGCCCGAACTCCCCAAGCTGCCCGACAGCGCCGATGCCGCGGTGGAGATCGCGGTGCAGGACAATCCCAACCTGCTCGCCGCCCGCAAGGTGCGCGAGGCGACCGACTATGACGTGAAAGTGGCGCGCGCCAACCGTCTGCCCCAGCTCGGTGCCACCGTCTCGCAGAACTACTTCAACTATCTTGGCACGCTCGGGCGCGGCAACGCGGCCGGGCTGGGAGTCGGGCAGACCGGCACCTCCACTGCGATCGGCGCGTCGGTCAACCTGCCGATCTTTCAGGGCGGTCGGCCGGCGGCGCAGCTGCGCCAGGCGCAGGAGCTGCGCGGCCAGGCGATCGAGCAGGCGACCGCAGCGGAGCGCCAGGTGATCGCGCAGGCGCGCTCAGCCTATGCGGTGTGGCGCTCGTCGCTGGAGGTGATCGCCTCGGCGGAGGCGGCGGTCAACGCCAACAAGCTCAGCCTAGAGGGCGTCCGCGCCGAGAACAGCGTCGGCACGCGCACCATCCTCGACATCCTCAACGCCGAACAGGAACTGCTCAACAGCCAGGTGACGCTCGTCACGGCGCGGCGCGACGCTTATGTCGCGGGCTTTTCGCTGCTGGCGGCGATGGGGCATGCCGAGGCAGACGATCTCGGACTGGATGGCGGCGCGCTCTACGATCCGACGGTCAATTATCGCGCGACGCGTGGCCGCTTCAACGATTTTGCCCGTACCCGCGCGGCTGAGCCCGTCGCCGCCAGCACCGCCGACGTGCGCGCGCAGGACGCGACCGTGACGCGCCCGCTGGATCCTCTGCTCGAGAGCAATGTTGACAGAACGCCCGCGTTGACGACAGGTGTGGATCGACCGCGCCCTTGATCTAGCGCGGAAAACACGGCTGTGGGGACCAAGTGATGGCGGATCTGAACGCCGAACCGTCGATGGAGGACATCCTCGCATCCATCAAGCGCGTGATCAAGGAAGGGGAGACCCAGCCGGCGCGTCGTCCCGCGCCGCGTCCTCTCGGCGGACATGATCGCGACCCGGTGCTCGAGCTCAACGATTCGCTTGCTGCGCCGGCGCCTTCGCCCGAGCCCGCGCGGGCGGCCGAGCCTCCGGCGCCGAGCTTCACCGCACCCGAGACGAGCTTTGCTGCGCCGACACCCGCGCCGTTCCCCACCCCGGCCTCGGCTCCTGCAGCCAGCGCGGCGGCGGCGGAGCCCAGCCCCGCGGTGTCGCCCGCTACGGTGGAGGCGACCCGTGGCGCGCTCGGCGCGCTGTCGCGCCTGGTGGTCAAGCCCGAGCCTGACAGCGACGGCACGCTCGAGGGATTGGTTCGCGACATGCTGCGGCCGATGCTAAGCGAGTGGCTGGATCACAACCTGCCGCGGCTGGTCGAGCAGATGGTGGCGCGCGAGATCGCGAAAATCACGTCCGGGCAGGGCTGAGGTCGCGAGCCGATCCGGGGTTGAACCGGCGCCGGCTCGGCCCTTCTGCAGAACAGCTTCTGCACAGGGCCGGAGTGTTCTTCCTCGTCGGTCATTTTGACAGGCTTGGCCGCGTCGGTAGCGGCGGGAGAGGACGGATCGCTCGCCGAGGCGCGCTTCTCATGACCGCAGCGGCAGCCGCAGCGCCACCACGAGCCCCGGCAGCGCGTCGTCGAGCGTGACTCTGCCGCCGTGCAGTCGCGCCACTGCCGCCACCAGCGACAGGCCGAGCCCGGCGCCGTTGCCGCCGCGTGCCTCGTCGACCCGGCCGAATCGGCTGAGTGCCACCGCGCGGTGCTCCGGTGCGATGCCGCTGCCCTCGTCCGCGACGCTCACCGTGGCGGCGTCGGCGGCAAGCGTCAGACCTAGCGTGATCGTGCCGGCGCCGTATTTCAGCGCATTGTCGATGAGATTGCCGAGCGCCTGCGCGATCAGCTCGCGATGCAGTGGCAGCATCAGCGCAGGCGGCGCGACGACTCGGATCGCACGCCCGGCGTCCTCCGCGATCGGGCCGTAGATTTCGGCGAGTTGTTCGAGCTCGTTGGCGAGATCGACCGGTGCGAAGGTCTCGCGCCCGATCCCGGCCTCGGCGCGGGTGATGCGCAGCGCGGTTTCGACCAAAGCGAGGACGCGTTCGCCCTCCGCCCATGCGCGGTCCACCGCTTCCTGCGCGGCGGGCTCGCTCACCTGCGCGGTGGCGCGCTCCAAAGCGGAGCGCAGCCGCGTCAGCGGTGACTTGAGATCATGCGCGAGCGTGTCGGTAGCGATCGTCAGCTCGCTGACGAGCGCCTCGACGCGCGCGAGCGTCGCATTGACCGCACTGGCAAGCAAGGCAAAGGCGTCGCCGCTGCGGTCGTCGGCGACCCGGCGGGAAAGATCGCCGCCGCGTACCGCGCGCAGCGTCGCCACCGTGTCGTCCAGCCGGGTGACGATCATCCGCGCGGCCAGCCAGGCGGCGAGCGCGGCAAACGCCACCGCCAGCGAGAGCGCGACCAGCATCGCCGCCTCGAGCAGCCGTACCGTACGGCGCTCGCCCTCCACCACGCTCCCGGTCAGCAGCCGTGCTCCGTCGGGCAGCCGCGTCGCGCGCACCAGCATCGCCTCCGGCGCATCGTGGCGACGACGGTAGAGCTCCACCGCAACGGTGCCGTTATCCGGTGCGACGTTGGGCGGCCAGGCGGAGAGATTGCCGGCGAGGGGGTGGCCGCTGGGGTCGGCGAGCAGCACAACCGCCCCGGCGCGCGGCGCGCGGGCGGGACGTTCGCCGCGCAGCCCGATCGCGCGCGCCATGCCGGCGGTCCCCGCGTCGGCGCGGATCGCGAGCAGATCCTGCCGCAGGACCTCCTCGGTGGCGAGCGCGCGGTCGTACACCTGACCGCGCACGATCGCGCGCAAGGTCAGCAACAGGGTGGCGGCGGCAGCGACCTGCAGCAGGAACACGAGCGCGGCGAAGCGCGCGGTGGTCGAGCGCCAGTGCACGTCAGGGATTGACGCCGAGCCGGTACCCGGAGCCGCGGACGGTATGGAGCAATGGTCGCGCGAAGCCCTCGTCGACCTTCTTGCGCAGCCGGCTGAGATGCACGTCGATCACGTTCGTTCCAGGATCGAAGTGATAGTCCCATACGCCTTCGAGCAACATGGTGCGGGTGACGACCTGCTCGGCGTGGCGCAGCATGAACTCGAGCAGGCGGAACTCGCGCGGTTGCAGCTCGATCGTCCGTCCGGCCCGCTTGACCCGCCTCGCCAGCAGGTCGATTTCGAGATCGTCGCAGTGCAGCACCGTCTCGACCGTCGGCGACGAGCGGCCGCGTCGCAGCAGCAGCCGGATGCGCGCGAGCAGTTCCGCGAAGGCGAACGGCTTCACCAAATAATCGTCCGATCCGTTGGTCAGGCCCTTTACCCGGTCCTCGGGCGATCCGAGAGCGGAAAGGACGATGACCGGCGTTTCGATACCCGCCCCCCGCATCGCGGCGAGCACCGCCATGCCGTCGATCCCCGGAAGCATGCGGTCGAGCACGATACAGTCATAGCTGCCGTCGGTGGCGTGGAAGAGCCCGTCGCGACCGTTATCGGCGCGGTCAACCACGAAGCCTTCCTCGCTCAGCCCCTTGGCGACGAACTCGGCCGTCGTCGCATCGTCTTCGATCAGCAGGATCTTCTGCGCCAATCCGTCATCCTCACCGCGCTTTGACCACGATCGGCAGGTCACGCGCGCCGCGCCGCACGATCAGCCGTACCAGCGGGTGTGTTGCCACCTCATACTGCACTTCGGCAAGCGTCGCGGGCGCGCGACCGTCGACCCGCTCGATCAGATCGCCGACGCACAGCCCGGCACGCTCGGCCGGACCGCCCGCGCGGAGGCTGGTGATCATCGGCAGCACGCCCCGTGCCGGCGCCGTAGCGACGAGGGTCGCGCCGACGCGATCGGCGCGTGGCTGGTGAAGCTGGTGCAAGGCGTGTAAGGCGATGGCCGAACCGAGCGCAGCGAGCACAGCCGAGGCGAGCACCGCGCGGTCGAGCGGCTGGAGCGCGGTCATGCGCGACGATCCTCGCGGCAGCGCCGGGGCAGGTGCCGTCTGGACGAGGGGCGGGACGGACAGTCCATGCGGCGGGGCTCCGACGGCGGCTCGACACGACCCGCCATACCCTTTTGCCGCCGCGCGGCTGTTCGCGCGATGAGCGTAAGATGACGAATCGCTAATGTTTTTGTCAGCGCCTGGGTAGGTTTGGGTAGGCAGGAAAGCGCGATGGAGCCGACGCCTCCTTTGCGCGTGGCGCTTGATGAACGCATCTGCCGGCTGATCTGCCCGATCGCCTCGGCGATGGTGGGCGTGTGTCTCACCGGGATCGGGCTGCTTCATCTCGGCGTGACAGGCGGTCGCCGCGCCGGAGTGGCGGACGATCTGCTTGCGATCGATTCGTTGCTTTTCTTGGTCGCCACGCTCGCCTCCTATGTCGCGCTGCGCGTGGCATCCCACCGCCGACTTCATCTGATGGAGCAACTCGCGGACGCGTGCTTCATCCTCGCCATGCTGCTGCTCACCGCGGCGTGCTTCGTCATCACTTATGCGTTGAGTGCCTGAGCCATGACCGAGATCACCGCCGCCCCGCCGCGGCGCCGCAATCCTGGCGGCGTGGTGCTCGCCGTGCTCGTCGCGGTGCTGCTGCTGCTGCTCGGCTATCTGGGCTTCCTCGGCTATTACGGTGGCCCGATCTATCGGCTGTTGCCGGCGGTGGTGCGGCCGGCGCCGGCGCAGCGCGGCCTTGTCGCGGTGATGTTCTCGGGCGACTCTGGTTTCAACGCCGGCATGACCCCTCATATCGGTCGCGCGCTGGCGGCCCAAGGTGTGCCCGTGCTCGAGATCAACTCGCTCACCGCCTTTCGCGACGGGCGCACGCCGGATGGGACCGCGGCGCTGGTCGCGGAGGCGACCCGGCGCGCGCTCACGATCCCGGGCGCGCGGCGCGTGGTGCTGATCGGCCAGTCGTTCGGGGCGGACATGTTGCAATATGGCGCGAGCATGCTGCCGGTCGCACTGCGCGCCCATGTGCCGCAACTGCTCCTCGCGGTGCCGGGCGACACGCTGCTGTTCCGCGCCAGCCCCAACGGCATCTTTGACGGCCCGCCCGATCGCGCCGCGCTGCCCAGTGCGCGCCAGATCGACTGGGCGCCGGTGCTGTGCGTGCACGGCGCGGAAGAAGCGAACAGTCTGTGCCCGATCTGGCGCCAGGGCAACGTGCGTGTCGTCACGCTGCCGGGAGATCACTATCTGCACCATAACCCGGATCGGCTGTTCGCCACGCTGTGGCAGGCGATCCGCCTGGGCAGCTGATCCGGCACATTACCGATTGTTCAGTCTGCGCCGAGCGAACCGCAATGCGCGCCGTCCTACATCCCGCCCATCGTCAAGCAGGGGAGTGGGACGAAGTGAGAAGCTTGCGCAGGCCGTTGACGGCCATGATCGCGACGGTGGCGCTGGTGTTGCCCGGCGCGGCGAGCGCGGCCGAGCGCGGTAGCCCGCTGGGCACGTGGCTCAACCCGCACGGGACAGTGGCGGTACGCACCGGGTCGTGCGGTGATCGGCTGTGCGGCTGGATCGTCTGGGCGAGTGCTGAGGCGCTGGCGGACGCGCGGGACGGTGGCGCCCCCGGGCTGATCGGCACCGAGCTGCTCGAAAATTATCGCCCTGACTCCGCCGGCTGGGCCGGCACGGTGTTCGTGCCCGACATGGGCCGTCGCTTTTATTCTCGGATCGAGCCGGTGGGCAGCGACGGGTTGCGCGTGAAGGGCTGCATCCTTCACGGTCTCGTGTGCCGTTCGCAATTGTGGCACCGGATCGCGCAGCCGCCCCATGCCTGACCGTCGCGCCCGGCTCGAGCGTTATCGCACCCCGGCGACCATGGTCGCGGTGCTCGTGCTGCTCGGGCTCGTTTTCGCCGCGATCGAGCGGCTCACCCGCGAAATTCGTTTCGACGACGTGCGCGCGGCGGCCCACGGCCTGTCGGGTGCGCAGATCGCCGCGGCGCTCGGCTTCACCGCGCTCAGCTATCTCGCGCTGACGCTGTACGACCTGATGGCGCTGCGTGTGGTCGGGCGACCGCTGCCGTGGCGCGTCGCCGCGCTCGGCTCGTTCACCAGCTACACGCTGTCGCACAATCTCGGCCTGGCGCTGCTCACCGGGGGATCGGCGCGATATCGCGTCTACACCGCCGCCGGCCTTGATGGCCCGGACGTGGCTCGTGTGGTCGGGATTGCCAGCGCCACCTTCTGGTTCGGCGTGATCACGGTTGCGGGTGCCGCGCTGGTGCTGCGCGACGACACGATCACGCTCGCCGACGTGACACTCGCCGCGAGCGCGGCGCGCTGGACCGGCGCGGCGGTCCTGGCAGCGGTGGCGGGTTGCGTGATCGCCTGTGGGCTCGCGCGCGGGCCGCTGCGAGTGTGGCGCTTCACCCTGCCGCTGCCGAGCGCACCACAGGCGCTGGCGCAGATCGCGATCGCGCTGCTCGATACCGGCGCCGCCGCGGCCGCGCTGTTCGTGCTGATCCCCGACGCACCGCTAGCGCTGCTGCCCGCCTTCGTGCTGGCCTATGCACTCGGCATCGTCGTCGCGCTGGTGACGCATGTGCCGGGCGGAATCGGGGTGTTCGAAGCGGTGGTGCTGGCGGTGGTGCCGGGCGACCGCGCTGCGATGGTGGCGGCGCTGATCGCCTATCGCATGATCTATTACGTGCTGCCGCTCGCGCTTGGGGTGGCGCTGCTCGCCTGGCATGAGGGCCGCCGGCAGCACCGATTGCCGCGGCTGCTGCGCGACTCGGGCGCGCTGGCGGGCGAGGTCGCGCCGCTGCTGCTTGCCGCGGCGAGCTTCACCGGCGGCGCGATGCTGCTGCTGTCGGGCTCGCTGCCCGCGCTCGCGCCGCGCATCGGCGCGCTCCATGCGCTGCTTCCCTTGCCGTTCATCGAGGCGAGCCATGTCGCGGCGAGCCTGGTCGGCACCGGGCTGCTGCTGCTGGCGCCGGGATTGTACCGCCGGCTGGACGGTGCCTTTGTCGCCACGCGTGCGCTCCTTCTCGCGGGCGCGGCCTTCTCGCTCGCCAAGGGCATCGATTATGAAGAGGCGGCGGTCTGCCTCGCCCTCGCGGCGTTGCTGCAATGGACTCGCGGCGCTTTCTACCGCCGTACCGCGCTGACCCAGGCGCCGCTCTCGGGTGCCTGGCTGGTGGCGGTTGCCGCGGCGGTCGGATTGGCAGCCTGGGCCGGGCTGCTCGCGTACCGCCACGTTCCCTATGATGACGATCTGTGGTGGCGCTTCGCGCTCCACGGCGACGCACCGCGCTTCCTGCGCGCGACGCTGGCGGTGGCGGTGATGCTCGCGGCGGTGGCGCTGTGGCGATTGCTCGGCCCTGCGCGTCACGTGCCCGACATTCCCGCCGATCCGGAGGCGGTGGCACGCGTGCTCGCCACCGCGGAGCGTACCGACGCGATGCTCGCGCTCACCGGCGACAAGCGCTTCCTGCTGTCAGAGGATGGCCGCGCGATGCTGATGTATCAGGTGCGCGGCACCAGCTGGATCATCATGGGCGATCCGATTGGCCCGACCGACGTGTGGGGCGAGCTGCTGTGGCGGATCCGCGATCTCGCCGATCGCGCGCAGGGTCGGTTGCTGCTGTACCAGGTCACCGGCCTGGTGCTTGACCTCGCGCTCGGCATGGGGCTCCAGATCGTCAAATATGGTGAGGAGGCGATCGTCGACCTCGCCGACTTCCGGCTCGACCTCCCGCGGCTCCGCTCGGTTCGCAAGGCGGAGCGTGCTGCCGCACGCAAAGGCGCGGAGTTCCGCATCGTGCCCGCCGCGGCGGTGCCGGTGATCATCGACGAGCTCGCCGCCATCTCGGACGAGTGGATGCGCGCCAAGGGACATGCCGAAAAGGGCTTCAGCCTTGGCCGGTTCGATCGCACCTATCTCGGGCATTTCGACATGGCGCTGGTGTTGGTGGAGGGGCGGATTGTCGCCTTCGCCAACCTGTGGCTGACCGACGGGCGCAACGAGGCGTCGGTCGATCTGATGCGCCATCGCGACGACATGCCGTCGGGCACGATGGACTTCCTGTTCGTCCGCCTGATCGAATGGGCCAAGGAGCGCGGCTATCGTCGCTTCTCGCTGGGAATCGCGCCTCTGTCGGGGATTGCGGGACGGCGGCTGGCGCCTGCCTGGGCACGGGCGGCGGCGCTGATCTTCCACCACGGTGAGCGCTTCTACGGCTTTCGCGGTCTGCGTACCTACAAGGAGAAGTTCGCCCCAGAGTGGGAGCCGCGCTATATCGCGGCACCCCGCGGTCTGGCGATGATCAAGGCGCTGCGGGACCTCTCGCTGCTGGTGGGCAAGGCTCCCGCGGCGAGCGGCCCGGTGCGCGGCAGCATGATCGCGCGCTTCCAGGTTCCGTCGCCACGCCCGGTCGACACCTTGCTGAACCTGGCGTCGTCGTGAGGCAGCCGATGGCCGACGAACGCGCGGCGTCGCTGGCATCGCCGATCCTGACCGGCTGCGACGCCGGACGTCACGTCGCCGGCCGCCGCGTGACCGTCGACGCGAGCGGGGTGGCGCACGCGCGCTGCCGCCGCTGCGGGTGCGAGTTGACCCGCTTGCCTGCGATCCGCCGCTGGTACCGTTCGGGGGTGCTCGGCTGAGATCGGCGAGGGACGCGCATCGATGGCGGCACGCCGGGACGGGCCGGCGCGATCGCATCGGCGCGTGCTGCGGTACGCACCAACGCCTCGCCTGATTATGACGAACTTGTAAGCCTCGGCCCACGCTAGCAATATTCTGGCGGGACTAGAGGAGGGACCATCCCGCGCGTCGCGCGTCAGTGCAAGGCCTGCCCATGTCCGCCCCCGTCTTCTTCGATCCCACCGGGCGTCGCAGCCGCGACTCGAAGCGCGTCATCGCCGCACTGCTGGTCACGGTGGTGCTCGCGGCAATCGCCTTCGCAACGACGCTGGTGGCGGTGCCGCGCGGCGGCGATCTGCGGCTGCCGCTGTCGCGCCCGCATGCGGCGGCCGCGCGCGGCGAGCAGCGCCGGCACGGTCTTGCCGCATGGCTCCCGCACCGCAGCGCGCCCGCGTCGAAGACCGCGCTCAGCATCGCCTTCTACGTGCCGGGCAATGACGACAGCCTGGCCTCGTTCCGCCGCAACGCCAACGCGCTTGATTGGGTGGTGCCCGCGCTCGTCAGCGTCGCCGGACCGCAGCATCGCGTCACGGTGGAGCGCGACAACGGCTTCGACCGCACGCTGGCGGCGCTGCCGCACGCGCCCAAGGTGCTGCCGATGGTGCAGAACTTCGGCGATAGCGAGTGGGACGGAAAGGGCAGCGCGGCCCTGTTCGCCGATCCGCGCGCGCGCACGGATCTGGCGAACCGGCTCGCAACCTATGTCGCGCAACGCCATCTCGCCGGGCTGGTGATGGACTTCGAGGCGCTGCCGGCCTCGGCGATGCGGCCGTACCTGCTGTTTCTGCGCGCGCTCCATGCGGCGATGCCACACGGCACCACGCTGGCGGTCACCGCGCCGGCGGAGGATGACAATTGGCCGCTCGCCGCGATCGCGCAGGCGACCGACAAGGTGATCTTCATGGCCTATGACCAGCATTGGGAGGGTGGTACGCCCGGCCCGATTGCGGCACAGGACTGGTTCATCCGCGAAGTCGAGGCAGCGCGCCGGGTGGTCCCGGCCGACAAGCTCGTCGTCGCGCTTGGCAGCTACGCCTACGACTGGCACGGCGATGAAACGGACGCGCTGTCGATCGAGGAGGCGTGGCTCGCCGCGCACGACAGCGAGGCCCCGATCAGTTTCGACCCCGCCAGTGGCAACGCCACCTTCGCCTATGACGAGGACGGGCAGCGCCACACGATCTGGATGATGGACGCCGTAACCAGCTGGAACGAGATGCAGGTGCTGCGCCAGCTCGGTATCGGCGGGGTGGCGCTGTGGCGGCTGGGCAGCGAAGACCAGGGCTTCTGGGCCGATCTCGTGGCGATGCGCACCGGCGGGCGGCCCGACCTGCGCCGCCCGACCTCGCTGCTCAACACCGATATCGAGGGCTCGGGCGAGATCCTGCGCATCACCGCGACCCCGACGCCGGGACAGCGTACGCTGCTCGCGGACAAGCAGGGGCTGATCCGTCGCGAGCGCTACGATGCGCTGCCGACCCCTTATGTGGTGCGTCGCGCCGGCGCGGCCGATCCCAAGAAGCTTGCGCTCACCTTCGACGACGGCCCCGACGCGACCTGGACGCCGCGCATCCTCGACGTCCTCGAGGCGGCGCACGCGCCCGCCACCTTCTTCGTGATCGGCGGCAACGCGCTCGAACATCCTGCGCTGCTCAACCGCATCGTCCGCGATGGCGACGAGATCGGCAACCACAGCTACACGCACCCCAACATGGCGCGGCTGGGCCCGCGCGAGACCGCGCTGGAGCTCAACGCCACGCAGCGGCTGGTGCAGGCCTATACCGGCCATTCGATGACGCTGTTCCGCGCGCCCTATTTCGGCGACGCCGAGCCGACCACCACCGACGAACTCGAGCCAGCGCTGCAGGCGCAGCGAGCGGGCTATACGGTGGTTGGTCTCCATGTCGACCCGAACGACTGGCAGCGGCCGGGCGAGGAGGCGATCGTGCAGCAGGTGCTCGATCAGGTTCACTCGGCCACGCCGGAGAAGTCGGGCAACGTCATCCTCCTCCACGATGGTGGCGGCGATCGGTCCGAGACGGTGGCGGCGCTGCCGCGCATCATCCGCCAGCTGCGCGCGGAGGGCTATTCCTTCGTCACCGCGTCGCAGCTGGTCGGCGCCAGCCCGGCGCAGGCGATGCCGCCGGTCGCGGAGGAAGACCTCTGGGCGGTACGGACCGACGTGGCGGTGTTCGTCGTCCTTGCCGCGCTGGCAGGCGCGCTGGCCTGGCTCTTCTATCTCGCCATTTCGCTCGGCATCGCCCGCGCTGTGCTGATGGCGGGACTGGCCTGGGTGCAGGCGCGCCGGCGGCGCCCGGAGCCGCCGGTGTTCACCCCAAGCGTCTCGGTGGTGATCCCGGCGTACAACGAGGAGCGCGTGATCGTCTCGTCGATCCAGCGCGTGCTGGCGAGCGACTATCCCCAGCTCGAGGTCATCGTCGCCGATGACGGCTCCAAGGATGGCACCAGCGCGGTAGTGCAGGCCGCTTTCGCCGACGATCCGCGGGTGCGGCTGCTCACCTTGATCAACGGCGGCAAGGCGGCGGCGCTCAACCGCGCGCTGCTGGTCGCGACCGGCGAGGTGGTGATCGCGCTCGACGCCGACACGCAGTTCGAGCCGGCCACGATCCGGCGCCTCGCGCGCTGGTTCGCCGACGCGCGGATCGGCGCCGTGGCGGGCGACGCGCGCGTCGGCAATCGGGTCAACCTCGTCACGCGCTGGCAGGCGGTGGAGTATATCACCGCGCAGAACCTCGAGCGCCGCGCGCTTGCCGGGTTCGACGCGATGACGGTGGTGCCCGGCGCGGTCGGGGCGTGGCGCCGCGCCGCGCTCGACGCGGTGGGTGGCTATCCCGAGGACACGCTGGCGGAGGACCAGGATCTCACCATCGCGATCCAGCGCGCCGGCTGGCGCGTGACCTACGACCCCAGCGCGGTGGCCTGGACCGAGGCGCCGGAGAGCTTCCGCGCGCTGGCCAAGCAGCGCTTCCGCTGGGCCTTCGGCACGCTGCAATGCCTGTGGAAGCATCGTGCGATCCTGCGCACGCGCAAGCCCTCAGGGCTGGCGCTGGTGGGGCTGCCGCAGGCATGGCTGTTCCAGATCGCTTTCGCTGCGATTTCGCCGCTGATCGACTTGGCGCTGCTCGTGTCCATTGCTGGGACCGCACTGCGTGTCGTGCAGCACGGCTGGGCCCAGACCAGCGGCGACGTCGCGCGAATGGGAGTCTATTGGGTGGCGTTCACCGCCATCGACGTGCTGTGCGGCTGGCTCGCCTATCGCCTCGACGGCCATCGCGCGCGCTACCCCGCGCACCTGCTGGTGGCGCAGCGGCTTGTCTATCGGCAGATCATGTATTGGGTGGTGCTGCGTGCGATCGCGGCGGCGATCGGCGGCTGGCTGGTCGGCTGGGGCAAGCTGGAGCGCAGCGGCCGGGTGACCGCGGCGGGGGCGGCATGAAGCGAGATGCCCTACCCAAGGCGTCATCCTAAGCTGGTTTGAGGATCCACCGTGCCGCGAGAGCCAAGGCGGCCGGGCTTGCAGCACGGTGAATCCCGGATCGGGTCCGGGAGGACGCCAGTGAGTTACACGAGGCGTTCGCGTACCACCTGCTCGAGCACCGTCAGCGGCATCGCGCCCAGCTTGAGCACCTCGTGGAACCGCTTCAGATCGAACCCCGGCCGCGCCTTGGCCTCATCGCGCAGCCGGGTCCAGACGGTGTGGCCGATCTTGTAGCTGCACGCCTGGCCGGGCCAGACGGTGTAGCGGTCGATCTCGCCCTGGCTGCGTCCGCGCGCAATCCCGGTCGTGGCGATGAGGTAGTCGGTCGCCTGTTCGCGGCTCCAGCGCTTGGCGTGCATGCCGCTGTCCACCACCAGCCGGGTGGCACGGAACAGCAGCGACTGGAGATAGCCGACCTGGCCGAGCGGATCGCCCTCATACATCCCCATCTCGTCCGCTAGCTGCTCGGCGTAGAGCGCCCATCCCTCGGAATAGCCGGAGAAGAAGCCGCGACGACGGATCAGTGGGATCTCCTCGCTCTCCAGCGCCAGCGTGACCTGGAGATGGTGGCCGGGCACCGCCTCGTGATGCGTCAGAGTCGCCAGCCCGAACTTGGGGCGATCGAACGTGTCACGCAGGTTGATATAGTAGATTGCGGGGCGTGACCCGTCGAGCGAGGCATTCTGGTAATAGCCGCCGGGGGCGCCCGCCTGGATCGACGGTGGCACGCGTCGCACCTCGACCGGCGCCTTGGGCAGTGACCCGAACGCCTCGGGCAGCCGCCGCTGCATCGCCGCGATCTGCCGCGTGAGCTGCGCGAGCAGCGCCTCGCGGCCCGGATCGGTATTGGGATAGAGCTGGTCCGGGCGCTGGTTGAGCGCGACGAGCCGCGCGCCGACGCTGCCCTGAGTCATGCCCTGTGCCTTGAGGATCGTGTCGATCTGCGCGCCGATCTCGGCGACCTGCGCGAGCCCGAGCCGGTGGATCTCGTCGCCGGTCATCGCCACCGTCGTCGCCGCCTCGGCCGCGGCGGCGTAATAAGCCGCGCCGTCGGGCAGCCGCCAGCAGCCGGCGTCATGCGTCGCGCGTGCCCGCAACTCGGTGACGAGCGCGCGTTGGCGGTCGAGCGCGGGGAAGACCTTGCCCTCAACCAGCGCGCGTGCCTGCGCCGCGCGATCGGCAGACAGGCCGGCCGCGGCCAGCTTGGGGGCGAGCGAGGCCACGATGACGGTGCGTTCAGCGGGCTGGTCGCGGAAGGCGGCGAGCTGCTTGAGCGTGGTGTCGAGGATGTAATCGGGCGCGAACACGCCGCGTGCCGCATCAGCGCGCTGCCGCGCGGTGTCGGCGTCGATCGCTCCGGCGAGCGCTTCGACCCGCGCGAGATAGGCGTCGGCTTCGGCGGCATCGCGGACGCGGTGCTGCGACTCAAGGAAGTCGGGCACATTGCGATAGGCGCCGGTGAGCTGGCTCAGCACGTAGGGGGCGAAGCGCCCCATCGTCGCGCCGTAGCGAAAGCGCTCGCTGCCCGCGATCGCGTGGGTGAGCTGATAGGCGACGACATCATAATCGAGCCGCGCCGCGGCGGACAGTGAGGCGCGATCGACGTGGCGCAGCTCGGCCAGCTCCCGCTTCGCGCGCGCGAGCGCGCGCGCCTCGGCGGCCGCCGAACCGTCGTCGAGCCGGCGCTTGAGCGCCGCGCGCGCGCCCGTATCGAGCCCCAGCCGCGTGGCCTGTTCCGGGCTCTCCTCCAGCCGCGCGTAGAAGAAGCGGTCGAGCATCGCACGCAGTGCGGCGTCGCCGTTCCGCGCCGTCGTCGCGCTGGCAGGCAGCGCCGCAACGGCTGCGCCGGCCGTTGCGCCGCCGATGAAATCTCGCCTGTTCATCAATGATTTCTCCCTCGACTGCCGACCTGTGCCGGGGCAGGCCGGCGGAGGCAAGGGTGCCGCAGCCGCTCATCTTTAAGTAAGCCTTTCCGTATAATACACTCGTCGCCGGAGGAGCCGTGCTGCCAACCTCGATCTCGACCCGTGTGATTGCCGCCTTCGCCACGGTCGTGGCGGTACTCCTGCTGCTGCTGGCATCGGGCTGGATGGTGGCCGGCGACGTGCGTCACGCGAATCAGGCGGTGCGGCGGCTAAGCGAACGGCTGCGCGTCGAGGATGCGCAGGACCGCGCGCAGCAGGAGCTGCGGCTCGCGATCGGCGAGGTCACCCGCGCGGCGGAGCAGCCGCGGGCGATCGCGCGGTCGCAATGGGCGCGGGTCGAGCAGGCGCTCGCGGCCTTTCGTGCCACTCATGGCGAACCGCGGACGCAATCGACCCGCGACCGCGCGGCACGCGATTTCGCGCGCCTGGCCGAGACGCTCATCGCGGACGCGCGCACACAATCGCGTGCGATCGCGCGCGACATGCCGCAGTTCCTCGCCATATTGCGCGTGCTCGAGCGGGAGCGCGCGCTCGCGCGGATGACGCTGGTCAACCGCATCGACGCCGCGGTGCGGCAGAGCTCGCGCGATCTCTATGCCAGCATTTCGCGCATCGTGTTCGGCGTGCTCGGCGTGCTGCTCTTGCTGCTGGCTTCCTTCCTGTGGCTGCGCCGACAGGTGCTGCACCCGATCGTCGCGATTGCCGACCAGCTGCGTCAGTTCAACAGTGGCGCGGCCGAGATCCGCGTGGCGGGGCGAGACCGTGCTGACGAGATCGGCGATCTCGCGCGCGGGCTCAGCGAGTATCGCGACGCGGTCGAGCAGCGGCGTCGCGCCGAAAAGCGCATCGAATTCCTCGCGCATCACGACATGCTCACCGGTCTGCCCAACCGGCTGCTCTTCGAGGAGCGCCTGACGCACGATCTGGCGCGGGCAACGCGCAGTGGCGAGCGGGTGGCGGTGTTCGCGATCGATCTCGACGATTTCAAATCGGTCAACGATCGCTTCGGCCATGCCGGCGGTGATCGTGCGCTGATCGGCGCGGCGCAGCTGCTCGCCGGCTGCGTCCGCGCCGACGACCTGGTCGCGCGGCTCGGCGGCGACGAGTTCGCGATCATCCAGGTCGCCGCCGACCAGCCGCGCGCGGCGGAAGCGTTGCTGATGCGGATCTTTCGCGCCTGTGACGCCACCGCCGAGGATGAAGTGCCGGTGCAGCTGAGCGTCGGAGTCGCGCTCTCCGGCGGCGAGCAGGCTCGCGAGGAGCTGTACAACCTCGCGGACATGGCGATGTACCGCGCCAAGTCGGAAGGGCGCCACACCGCGCGCTTCTTCGACGACGCACTCAAGGAGGAGACGCGGCTGCGCTGGCGCCTGTCACGCGACCTCGAGGGGGCGATCGAACGCGGCGAGCTGTCGCTGGTCTTCCAGCCGATGGCGGATGCGCGGACCTTGGCAGTGATCGGCTACGAGGCGCTGCTGCGCTGGCATCATCCCGAACTCGGCGACGTGCCGCCGGACCAGTTCATTCCGCTCGCCGAGTCGAGCGGACGGATCGACGCGATGGGGCTGTGGGTAGCGGACCGGGCGATGGCGGCGGCGCGCGAATGGCCGGATCACACCATCCTCGCGCTGAACCTGTCGCCGGTGCAGTTCCGCAGGACCGAGCTGGTGGACGAACTGCTCGCGCTTGCCGAGCGTCACGACATTGCGCCGGAGCGGCTCGAGTTTGAGGTGACCGAAAGTGCGACCTTGCTCGGCCATCGCCGCGACGCGGTGCTGGAGGCGCTGCGGACGCTGCAGGATCGCGGCGCGCGGATCGTCATGGACGATTTCGGGACAGGCTATTCGTCGCTCGGCAACCTCCGCGACTTCCGCTTCGACAAACTGAAGGTGGACCGCAGCTTCGTCTCCGCCATGCTCACCCATGCGCCGTCGGCCTCGATCGTGCGCAGCATCGCGGCGCTCGGGGAGAGCCTCGGCGTCCCGGTCACTGCCGAGGGCGTGGAGACCGAGGAGCAGCTCGCGTTGCTGCGTCGCTGGTCGTTCCCGCAGGTGCAAGGCTATCTGCTGGGCCGGCCCGAGCGGGTCGAAAGCGTCTTGCGGTCGGTCGCTTATGCGGGAATGATCGACTAGCGTCATGCCACGGCGGCATGACGCGTCTTTTGGCTCGTCTTGACACGCCTCTCGTAACCGTGCTGTTAGCGCTATCAAGACTGCCGGTGAAGTAGGAGGGGTGATGGCGCTCGAACAGGACGCGACCGCGTCGGCTTTGCCGCGTGACTGGGAGCAGGGACGCTTCATCGGTCGCGCGCTCACCGCCGAAGGACCGATCCCGCTGCTGGTCATTGCGGGAGAGGCGTTCGACATGTCGGCAGTGGCGCCGACCATGGCGATGCTCGTCGAGAGCGGCGATCTCTCAGGCAGAGGCGGGCGTTCGCTTGGCGCGCTCGACGCTGCCGGTCTCACGCTGATCAGCCCGGTCGATCTGCAATGCGTCAAGGCATGCGGCGTCACCTTCGCGGTCTCCGCGATCGAGCGCGTGATCGAGGAGCGCGCGCGCGGCGACTGGTCCGCGGCGGCGGCGATCCGTGAGCGGCTCGAGGCGCGCGTCGGGGGATCGATCCGCTCGGTCGTGCCGGGGACCGCCGAAGCGGCGGCGCTCAAGGCGGCGCTGATCGAGGACGAACTGTGGTCGCAATATCTCGAGGTGGCGATCGGACCGGACGCGGAAGTGTTCACCAAGGCGCCCGTGCTCGCCACCGTCGGCCCGGACGCTGACATCGGCATCCGCTCCGACTCAAGCTGGAACAACCCCGAGCCTGAGGTGGCGCTCCTGGTCGACAGCCGCGGCACCGCGATCGGCGCGACGCTCGGAAACGACGTCAACCTGCGCGATTTCGAGGGCCGCTCCGCGCTGCTGCTCGGCAAGGCGAAGGACAATAACGCATCCTGCTCGCTGGGTCCGCTGGTGCGCCTGTTCGACGACGGCTTCACGATCGACGACGTGCGCGGCGCCGAGGTGCGGCTGCGCATTGAGGGCGAGGACGGCTATGTGCTCGACGGCAAGAGCAACATGGCCGAGATCAGCCGCGATCCGCTCGACCTGGTGCGCCAGACGCTGTCCGAGCATCAATATCCCGACGGCTTCGTGCTGTTCCTCGGCACGCTGTTCGCGCCGGTACAGGATCGGGACGATCCCGGCCGCGGCTTCACCCACAAGGTCGGCGATCGCGTGGCGATCGAGAGCGAGCGGCTCGGGCGGCTGACCAATCGCGTCGTCACCTCCAAGGACGCGGCGCCATGGGAGTTCGGCATCGGCAGCCTGATCCAAAATCTCGCCACGCGCGGCCTGCTGGGGAGCGCCGCGTGAGCGAGCGCGCGATCTATCCGTCGTTGCGTAACAAGAAGGTGCTGATCACCGGCGGCGCGACCGGGATTGGGGCGGGGCTGGTCGAGGCATTCGCGCGCCAGGGCGCCAAGGTGGCCTTCGTCGACGTCAACGCCGCGGCAGGCGAGGCGCTCGCGGCGCGGCTCGACAATGCGCCGCTGTTCCGCATTTGCGACCTCACCGACGTCGCCGCGCTGCCGGCGATGGTCGACGGCATTGCGTCGGCGCTCGGCGGGATCGACGTGCTGATCAACAATGCCGCCAACGACGATCGTCACACGATCGCCGAGGTGACGCCCGCTTATTGGGACGAGCGGATGGCGGTCAACCTGCGCCACTTGTTCTTCGTCGCGCAGGCCGCGGCGGCGCACATGAAGCAGGCGGGCGGCGGCGCGATCGTCAACTTCGGCTCGATCAGCTGGCATCTCGGCCTGCCCGAGCTGGTGCTCTACCAGACCGCCAAGGCCGCGATCGAGGGGATGACGCGCAGCATGGCGCGCGACCTCGGACGCGACAACATCCGCGTCACCACGATCGTGCCGGGCAACGTCCAGACCCCGCGCCAGGAGAAATGGTACACGCCCGAGGGCGAGGCCGAGATCGTCGCCGCACAGTGCCTCGACGGGCGGATCCAGCCCGCCGACGTCGCCGCGCTGGCGCTGTTCCTCGCGTCGGACGACGCGCGGATGTGCACCGGACACGATTATTTCGTCGATGCCGGGTGGCGCTGAGATGGTGCCGCGCTCGGTCCTGTCGGTCGGCGCGACGCTCGGCGAGGGGCCGGTCTGGGCGCGCGGGGCGCTGTGGTTCGTCGACATCAAGCAGCATCACGTTCATCGCTTCGATCCCGCGACCGGCGCGCACGATCGCTGGACCGCGCCCGATCAGGTCGGCTGGATCCTGCCGAGCGCGCGCGGCGACCTGATCGCAGGCGTGAAGACCGGGTTGCACCGGTTCGATCCCGCGAGCGGCGCGTTCACGTCGTTCCATGCGCCGGAGCCTGACCTGCCGGGCAATCGGCTCAACGACGCCGCGACCGACTCGCGCGGGCGGCTGTGGTTCGGCAGCATGGACGATGCCGAGGCGGCGGCGACCGGGCGCTTGTATCGCCATGCCGATGGCGCGTGCGTGGACAGCGGCGTGGCGCCGGTGGTGATCACCAACGGCCCCGCGATCAGCGCGGACGCGACCACGCTCTATCACACCGACACGCTCGGCAAGACGATCTGGCGGATCGCGCTTCACGACGACGGCACGCTTGGTACCCCCGAGCGCCACATCGTGATCGAGGAGGGCGCTGGCTATCCTGACGGTTCGGTGCTCGACGCCGAGGGTTGTCTGTGGGTCGGGTTGTTCGGCGGCTGGGGCGTGCGGCGCTACGACGCGGCGGGCGCGCTGGTCGCGACGGTGGACTTCCCCTGTGCGAACGTCACCAAGATTGCGTTCGGCGGCGGCGGTCTGCGCACCGCTTATGCGACCACCGCGCGCAAGGGGCTCGACGCGGCGGCGCTCGACGCGCAGCCGCTGGCGGGTGACCTGTTCGCATTCGATCCGGGGGTCGCGGGCATCGCGGTGGCCGACGCCGCCGTATAAAGAAACGATATCGAGTGGGAGCGGGTCACGATGGCATTGGTGGATGAGGGCGGCGCATCGCGCGTCAACATGGGCTTCATCGCCGCAATCGTCGCGGTGGCGACGATCGGCGGCTTCATGTTCGGTTATGACTCGGGCGTGATCAACGGCACCCAGAAGGGGCTGGAAAGCGCGTTCGATCTCGGCAAGCTGGGGATCGGCGTCAACGTCGGCGCGATCCTGATCGGCTCGTCGATCGGTGCGTTCGGCGCCGGTCGTCTGGCCGATCGGATCGGGCGTCGCAGCGTAATGATGCTGTCGGCGGCGCTGTTCCTCGTCAGCGCGCTGCTGGCGGGTGCGGCCTCGACGTCGGTGATCTTCATCTTTGCGCGCATCATCGGTGGTCTCGGCGTCGGCGCGGCGAGCGTGATCTCGCCCGTCTATATCGCCGAGGTAACGCCGGCGGCGGTGCGCGGACGGCTCTCGAGCGTGCAGCAGGTGATGATCATCACCGGGCTTACCGGCGCCTTCGTCGCCAATTTCGCGCTCGCCCGTTACGCCGGCGGCTCGACCGCCGACTTCTGGCTCGGCTTCTCCGCTTGGCGCTGGATGTTCTGGCTCCAGGCGATCCCGGCTCTGGTCTATCTGCTCGCGCTGCTGATCATCCCGGAGAGTCCGCGCTATCTCGTGGCAAAGGGGCATGAGGATCGCGCCCATGCGGTGCTCACCCGGCTGTTCGGTCGCGCCGAGGCGGACCGCAAGGTCGGCGAGATCCGCGGCAGCCTCGCGAGCGATCACCATCGCCCCAAGCTGTCCGATCTGATCGATCGCAGCTTGGGCAAGGTCCGCCCGATCGTCTGGGCTGGCATCGGCCTGGCGGTGTTCCAGCAGCTCGTCGGCATCAACGTCGTTTTCTATTACGGCGCGACGTTGTGGGAAGCGGTCGGCTTTTCCGAGGACTATGCGCTTCAGACCAACATCCTGTCGGGTGTGCTGTCGATCGGCGCATGCGTGTTCACGATTTTCACGGTCGACAGGATCGGGCGCAAGCCGCTGCTGCTGGTCGGCTCGGCCGGCATGGCGGTGACGCTCGCGGTGGTGGCCTGGGCGTTCTCGACTGCGGTGACCGATGCAGCCGGGGCGGTGAGCCTGCCGGGCAACAATGGCGTGATCGCGCTCGTGGCGGCGAACCTTTATGTGATCTTCTTCAACGCCAGCTGGGGCCCTGTGATGTGGGTCATGCTGGGCGAGATGTTCCCCAACCAGATCCGCGGCTCCGGTCTGGCGGTGTCGGGCTTCGCGCAGTGGATCGCCAATGCGGTGATCTCGGTGAGCTTCCCCGCGCTGGCGGTGTCGCCGGGGCTGGCGGTGACCTACACCGGTTACGCCTTCTTCGCGGCGATCTCCTTCTTCTTCGTGCGTGCGATGGTGCACGAGACGCGCGGGCGCGAGCTCGAGGACATGGTGGGCTGAGGAACGCGGCCCCGCTCTGGTGAGCGGGGCCGATGTCGCAGGGACGGCCGGTCGCCCGGGGGCGACCGGCCGTTTTCATGTCATCCGTTACTGACATGATTTGTCCCCAGCCCGGACCTGGTCCGCGATGAGGTCAGCGAAGTCGGGACGGGTTCTCGCGAACGAGCGGCGGCTCGCAGACGCGCGCCAGCCCGCCTAGACCGCGTCCGCCGGCGCGCGCCGCGGCGTGGCTGCCGGCCGCCGCCGCGGAGCCGCGTCGGACTGGCGGCGGATCAATTGATAGTCGGCGAGCAGGTGAGGGTGGTCGATCCCCGCGTCGCTCGTCTTGCGCGCGCGGATCTCGCGCGCGAGCAGGTCCACTGCGGTGCGGGCCATGCTGCTGACCGGCTGGCGGATCGTAGTCAGCTCAGGCCAGATCGTCGTCGCGAGCGCGGAATCGTCGAAGCCGCAGACGGTGAGATCGCCCGGCACGTCGAGCCCGTGGCGATGCGCGATCGCCACCGTCGCGGCGGCCATGTCGTCGTTGGCGGCGAAGATCGCGCTCGGCGCCTCGGGCAGCGCCAGCAACTGCTCGGCCGCGTCGAGCCCGGAGCGATAGGTGAACCACCCCTCCGCCACCAGATCCTCATCCGCGGCCAGCGCCATATCGGCGAGCGCGTCGCGATAGCCGGCGAGCCGCTCGGCGCTCGCGGTCTGGTTCGCCGCACCGGTGATGAAGCCGATGCGGCGATGTCCCAGCGTGCCGAGATGCCGCGTCATCTCATAGGCCGCCTTGCGATCGTCGATACTGACCGACAGCGCCCATTCCGGCGCGCGCCCGGTCGATACTGCCACCACCGGAACGTCGCGCGTTCGCAGCGCTTCCAACGCCACCGCGGAATCGCCCAGCGGGGGCGGCAGCAGCACGCCGTCGACACGCCCGCGCAGCAGATGCTCGATTGCGGCGAGCTCGGTGCCTTCCTCGCACTTCTCGATCACCACCGTGCAGTTCTGGCGGCTGCCCTGATCGAGGCAGCCGACCAGGAACTCGCTGAAGTAGAAGAGGCTGGTGTTGGTGTGAAGCACGCCGAGGCGGAATTCCTCGCCGCCCGCCAGCGTGCGCGCCGCGGCCGAGGGGGCGTAATGGAGCGCGGCGATCGCCTCCTGCACCCGCCGCCGCGTCTCCTCGCGCACATTGCTCTCGGCATTGATGACGCGGCTCACCGTCATCGGGGACACGCCCGCATGCTGCGCGACGTCGCTGATCGTGGGGGCGTTGCGCTGACGACGCGAGCCGCGGCTATCCTTCATCGATGTCCTTTCGCCGCGAACGTTACGGTGGCGAACAGGAAGACCGCAAGCTCATTCCGGATGGCCGGGCGCATAGGGGAATTGTTGCGCCTTGTACCAGGCCAGATCGTGCTCGGGGGCGGCCACGCCGGACGGCAGCGCGCGGCCGTTGACCGACATCCAGTAAGCGAGGCTGGCATCGCGCCACCAGCGTGCCTCGCGCTGCTGGGTCGCGAGATAGGTCGCGGTCTTGCCCCAGCGCTCCGCGTCGACCTTATCGCGCAGCCCGTCCCAAGTCTGGCGCATCGTGGCGACCGCCGCGACGCCACGGTCGTAGTGCGTGACCAACTCTTCCCAGAGCGTCCGGCCCGAGGCGAGACGGCGATCCCAGCTGACGTGATGGAACCACAGCAGGTCGCGCTCGGGCGTGGTCGCCGGATCGGCAAGGCGCTTGGCGACGGCGGGGGCATATTGTGCCACCGCGTCGCTGCCCGTGCGCGTGCGGTCGAATCCGATGCCGGCACGATCGGCACGATGATAATAGACCGGGTTCCATTCCGGCCGCTTGAGGTCGCTCACCCAGGGGCCGGGGCCGTAATGATGCCCGGTCGCCATCACATGCGCGAGACCGAGCGCCCCGGTGTAGTCCACCGCCGCCTCGCGCGACGCCATCATCATGCCGACCACCGGATCGACCACGCGCGGATCGGTCCCGAACGTCTGTTGCGCCCATTCGCGTGCGATCGCGGCGGCGTCGAGCGTCGGGTCCCAGGCGAGCCGGCCGAAAGCGTACCAGTTCGCCTGGTTGAAGGTGGAACCCGACCAGTCGCGGTCGCGGCCGATATTGGCGACGCCAGCCATGCCACTCAGCGCATGACGCTCCGCCTGACCGTCGACCACGTCCGCCACCGTCTCGCTGCCGCGCCCGGTGCGGGCGTCGAGCGTTTCGGTGAAGAGCGGGCCGAGATAGGCGAGGTGGGTGGCGAAGCCGAGATACTCTTTGGTGATCTGGAACTCGAGCAGCAGCGGAGTCTTGGGCATCGCGCCGAACAAGGGATGGAACGGCTCGCGCGGCTGGAAGTCGATCGCGCCGTTCTTCACCTGGACGAGCACATTGTTCGCGAACGTGCCGTCGAGCGGCTTGAACTCGCTATATGCCTGCTTGGCCCGGTCCTCGGGATCGGTGTCGGCGTAGACGAAGGCGCGCCACATCACGATGCCGCCGTGCGGGCGCACCGCGGCGGCGAGCATGTTGGCGCCGTCCGCATGGCTGGCGCCATAGTCACGCGGGCCGGGCTGGCCCTCGCTGTTGGCCTTGACGAGGAAGCCGCCGAAATCGGGAATGGCGCGATAGATCTCGTCCGCCTTCGCCTTCCACCACGCCGCGACCGCGGGATCGCGCGGGTCTGCGGTCTTGAGCCCGCCGAGCTCGATCGGCGCGGAGAAGCGCGCCGACAGATAGACCTTGATCCCCCATGGCCGGAACACGTCCGCCAGCGCGGCGGCCTTGGCGATGTAGCGCGGCGTCAGGCTGTCCGCCTTGGCGTTGACGTTGTTGAGGACGGTGCCGTTGATCCCCAATGAGGCGTTGGCGCGCGCATAATCCGTGTAGCGCGGGTCCTTGAAGTCGGGGAGGGTCCACCAGTCCCATAGCGACTGGCCGGCATAGCCGCGCTCGACCGAGCCATCGAGATTGTCCCAATGATTGAGCACGCGCAGCTTGACCCGCGGCGCCGAAGTGAGCGCCACCGTGGCGGCGCTGCCCCCCGTGGCGAGGTGGCGGAGCAGCGCGAAACTGCCATAGAGCACGCCGCGGTCGCTGTTGCCGGCGACCAGCAGCGTGTCGCGCGCGCTGAGCCGGACGCGACGGACGACATAGCCCTCGTCACCCAGCGACGCGGTGGCGAGCCGCAGCGCGGCGACCTCGGGATCGGTGGCGAGCGCCAGTGTGACATCGCCGACCCCTGCCGGCAGCGCACGGGTCAACTCCTCGCCGGCGAGGCGAAAGGTAGGGGTTTCGTTTCTCAGGACGACGCGGGCACTCGGACCGACCGTCGATTCTCCCCGCAGCCACAACCGGTAGCCATCGTCCGCCCGCGCCGGGGCGGTGCCGGCGAGCAGTAGCGCGATCGCCGCCGCGATCGTCCTCATTGTCGTGCCACGACCCGTCATCTGCCTCTCCAATTGCCTTCGTACGGCATTGACACCGCCGCGTTCTTGTCGGCATGTTACCGCTATCAGCCATATTGGCAAGCGATCGCGTGGCGAACAGCAGAGGCGCCGGCGGGAGAGGAGTTCGCGTGATCCGTCCGCATGCCGGTCATCGGCTATCTTCCATCGATGCGTCGCGTTACTCTTCCAGCGTCAGGGTGCCGATGGTGCATCGACGCCGCGACACGCCGCCGGTCGCCGCCGGGATCGCCTGAGGAGCTCATTACCTTTATGCCCAAGATCACCGACGCGCGGGTCATCATCACCTCGCCCGGCCGCAATTTCGTCACGCTCAAGATCTTCTGCGACGATGGCACCACCGGCGTCGGCGACGCCACGCTCAACGGCCGCGAGCTGGCCGTGGCCAGCTATCTCGCCGATCATGTCGTCCCTTGTCTCATCGGGCGCGACGCGCATCGCATCGAGGACATCTGGCAGTATCTCTACAAGGGAGCGTATTGGCGCCGCGGACCGGTGACGATGACCGCTATCGCCGCGGTGGACGTGGCCTTGTGGGACATCAAGGGAAAGATCGCTGGTCTCCCGCTGTATCAGTTGCTCGGCGGGGCGAGCCGCGAGGCATGCCTGGTCTATTGCCATGCCAACGGGACCACGATCGACGACACGATCAACGTCGCGCTCGCGCATCGTGACGAGGGCTATCGCGCGATCCGGCTGCAATGCGGCGTGCCCGGGCTCGCCTCCACCTATGGCGTCGCCAAGCCGGGGCAACGCTACGAGCCGGCCGACGCCGCGCTGCCGAGCGAGGCGGTGTGGTCGACCGAGAAGTACCTCCGTGTCGTGCCGGAGCTGTTCGCGGCGGCGCGCGAGGCGCTCGGGCCGGACATTCACCTGCTCCATGACGTTCATCACCGCCTTACCCCAATCGAGGCGGGACGGCTTGGGCGCGACCTCGAGCCCTATCGTCCGTTCTGGATCGAGGACCCCACCCCGGCGGAGCAGCAGGAAGGCTTTCGCCTCATCCGCCAGCACACCACCACGCCGATCGCGGTGGGTGAGGTGTTCAATTCGATCTGGGACTGCAAGACGCTGATCGAGCAGCAGCTGATCGACTATGTTCGCGCCACGATCGTCCATGCCGGCGGCATCACCCACTTGCGCCGTATCGCCGCCTTGGCGGACCTCTATCAGGTGCGCACCGGCTGTCACGGCGCGACCGACCTCTCGCCGGTGACGATGGCGGCGGCGCTCCACTTCGGCCTGTCTGTGCCGAACTTCGGCGTGCAGGAGCATATGCCGCACACCGACGAGACGGATGCGGTCTTCCCGCATGCTTATCGCTTTCAGGACGGGATGATGCACCCGGGCGACGCACCGGGGCTCGGCGTCGACATCGACGAGGAGCTGGCCGCCGGCTACGACTATAAGCGCGCTTATCTGCCGGTGAACCGGCTCGAGGACGGGACGCTGTGGAGTTGGTGAGGGTGGGGCCGATCGGCATTGCGCGACACACCGCGGCCTCTTTCTGGTGCGGCTCGTGGCGGTATCGGAGCGAGGTCGATCACGACCGACATTCCCGGCTTGGGGCGCGATCCAAGTCGTCGCGAGAGCATCTGCCGAGATATGCGCGGCGCGGCGAATCGCTCGTCACGGCCGGGATGACCAACGGCGTGTCGCGGACGAACATCGCCGAACGCGAGTTGCTCGCGCGCGCAATGGGAATCATTCTGACATGAGCGACTTCACCGATGCCGCGCGCGAGGCGCCCGACACCGCCGCCCACGCGGTGGCGCGCCCGCGCGGGCGGGTGCGCTGGCTGATCTGCGGGCTGCTCTTCGCCGCCGTGGTGCTGTCCTATATCGATCGGCTGGTGCTCGGCGTGCTCAAGCCGCAGCTCGCCGCGCTCTATGGCTGGACCAACACCGGCTACGGCGACGTCACCGGCTATTTTCAGGTCTTCTACGGCATCGGCTTCCTGCTGTTCGGCTGGCTGATCGATCGGCTCGGCCCCAAGCTCGGCTATCTCATCGCGATGAGCAGCTGGACGCTGGGGCATTTCGCGCAGACGCTCGTCACCTCGACCAGCGGCTTCGTGATCGCGCGCATTCCGCTCGCCTTCGGCGAGGCCGGGACCTATCCGTCGGCGCTCGCCGCCGCGTCGCAATGGTTCCCGAAGAAGGAGCGCGCGCTCGCGATCGGCATCTTCAACGCCGGTGCGAACGTCGGCGCGATCGTCACCCCTTTGCTGATCGGCTTTCTCGTCGCTGGGCTCGCGCTCGATTGGCGCTGGGCCTTCATCATCACCGGGCTGTTCAATCTCGTCTGGCTGGCCGCCTGGTGGCGCTTCTATCACAAGCCCGCCGACCACCCGCGGCTCAGCACGGAGGAGCGCGGCTGGATCGAGGCCGAGCCCGCGATCGACTCAGGGCGTGCGGGCTTCCTCACCGTACTGCGGCGGCGCGAAGCCTGGTCCTATATGGCGGGACGCTTTCTGATCGATCCGGTCTGGTGGACCTTCCTGTTCTGGCTGCCGGACTTCTTCAACAAACAATATGGCTACGATCTGAAGAGCTTCGGGCCGCCGCTCGTCGCGATTTACATCTTGGCCGACTTCGGTGCGATCGCGGGTGGCTGGTATTCCTCGCACCTGTTGCGTCGCGGCGTCGAGGCGGGCCGGGCACGCAAACGCGCGATGTTCGCCTGCGCGCTGTTCGCTCTCCCGGTCATGTTCGCGGCGCAGGCGAGCAGCATCTGGCTGGCGGTGCTCGCGATTGGTCTGGCGTGCGCGGCGCACCAGGGCTTCTCCACCAATCTGTTCGCGCTGCCGGGTGACCTGTTTCCACGCTATGCGCAGGGCACGCTGATCGGACTGGGCGGCTTCGCCGGCGCGGTGGGCGGGTTCATCGCGTCAAAGTCGCTCGGTGTGCTGCTCGACACGGTGGGCAGCTACGGGCCGTTCTTCGTGGCCTGTGGCGTCGCCTATCTGGTGGCGCTTCTCGTCTTCCACTGGCTCAACCCGCGCTATCGCGCCGTGACCTTATCGGAATGAGCATCGGCGGCTCACCGGCTACGTCACCTTTCGGCGGCTTCGCGCCGGTATGGTCCTAGAGCCTGGGTATCCCGCTTGACGATATAGCCGGTTCGCCATAGGTTGATAGCGCTAACAGATTTGGACGTGAGAGACCGCCGATGAGAGTGCGGACCTCAGCACGATAGAGGAGAGGGCCGTTGCCGGTCGCTGATCGTCGCCACCTGCGTCCGGCCCGTCGTGCCGCTCCGCTCGCACTCGCCGTCGCTGCATTGCTCCCGGTCGCTCCCGCAACCGCGGCGACGCGCACGTGCACATGGCAGGCGGCATGGTCGTCGTCGCAGCTGTCGCCCGCGGCTGACGCGCAACTTGAGCCGGGGGCGTTGCGCGATGCCACGCTGCGCCAGATCGTCCGCCCGAGCCTCGCCGGCCAACGAGTTCGCATCCGCTTCTCCAATGCCTTTGGTCGCGCTCCGCTGACGATCGACGCCGCCAGTGTCGCGCGCGCCGCGGCGGCCACCGGTGGCACGCTGGATTCTGCCACGCTTCGTCCGCTCCGTTTCGCTCGCCGAGCCGCGGTCACGATCCCCGCCGGCGCCGAGTGGGTCAGCGACTCGGTCGAGCTGCCGCTCCGCGCCTTCGATGATCTTGCGGTGTCGCTCCACCTGGCGAACGAGCCCGACGGGCAGACCGCGCATCCCGGCAGCCGCGCGACCTCCTATCTGGTCCCGGGCGAGCGGACCGGCGCGATCGCGTTGACGGGCGCGCGCACGGTCGATCGCTGGTATATGCTCGCCGGGGTCGAGGTGGAACGCTGCGCCGCGCCGGGTGGGGTGGTGACGCTGGGCGACTCGATCACCGATGGCTATGGCGTGAAACCCAACAGCTATACTCGCTGGACCGATGTGCTGGCGCGCCGGCTCGGCGGGCGCGTGGCAGTGCTCAACGCCGGGATCGGCGGCAACCGCGTGCTGCTCGATGGTCTGGGGCCGAGTGCGCTGGCGCGGCTCGACCGCGACGTCTTCGGCCAGTCGGGCGTGCGCCACCTCATTCTGTTTGAGGGCGTCAACGACATCGGCGTGCTCACCCGCGACGCGCCGGCCAGCGCGGCGGCACATCAGGCATTGGTCGAGGGCGTCACGGGCGCCTTCGCGCAGATCGTCGCCCGCGCGCACGCGCACGGCATTGCGGTCCATGCTGCGACGATCCTGCCCTTCGCGGGCAGCGCTTATTATCATCCTGGCGCCGCGTCCGAGGCCGATCGAGCGGCGATCAACGCGTGGATCCGCACGCCTGGCAACGTCGACAGCGTGATTGATCTGGACCGTCTGTTGCGCGACCCCGCACGGCCGACCTATCTCGATCCGCGTTACGATAGCGGCGATGGCCTTCACCCCAATGCGACCGGCTATCGCGTAATCGGCGAGGCGATCCCGGTCGCAGCTACAACGTTGACGTAACATCCTACCGTTCTACTTGTCTGACTTAAACTCGTGATCCTCCGGAGCGACCGATGACCCAGAGCAATGAGACGCCGGCGCTGCGCAGCCGGGCGTGGTTCGACAATCCCGCAAACAT